>CALOAJ010000007.1:0-167639 GCA_942491255.1 uncultured Flavobacteriaceae bacterium
TGTCTTAGTTTTAAATCGCGCTTTAAACGCAGTCATAGCTGGAATCTGTAATATACTTCAATAATCTTATCGAGACACTACTGATAAAAAATTTAATTGACTTTGGGTAAATATAAATTCGCCTTCAATAGAAATACTAATAAGGAAATCACCAAAAACTCTACATCAGGAAAAAAGAGAGAATATTATTACTACAGTGTGTGTTAAAAGCCTGTTTTACAGTTTTTTGCTAAGTGGATAATAAAAAAGGAAGGATTGTCCAATAAGGACGAAAAAAAGAACAGTATAGGTTCTATAATTGTGTTAAAAATGATATTCTGAAATCTCATCTCTTTCGACATTTAATTTCTTTCGTAATCTAAATCGAGCCATATTGATACTCTTAATGGATTGACAGGTGAATTGAAGAAATTTCCTGTAGTTGACATATTCAACCTGAGAGATGCACAAATTTTGCTCTCCATTTGGTGTTAAGCCTAGAAAGGCTTCGCGCATCATAAAAGTCTGAATGCACTTCTTTAAACCGACATTGCTGTATATTCAAAGATTTTTAACAGTTAATATCCGAAAACGAAACCAAGGTTTAGTGCAAATAAGAGAAGCTTGAAGGTCATTGCCAGAGGCCACATAGTTGTCTTAAAGGGGCAGCTCTAACACCTACATTATAATTAATTTCAAAGTCCATTCCAATTTCAGGTCTAATACTTAATGGCCATCCGGTTGATTTTTATGTATATAAACCTACGTCTTCGTTTAGCCTATTATAGACCAATCCCATTCGGAGCGATACATACGGGCTGAAAGTCTCAGATGGACTAAAGAAATAGCTACCTGTAACTAAAACTGGAAGACTGTTTAGGTAATTATAACGAGGTAATCGAGACACAGTTTCGGTACCAATGGTCTCGGTTAAATATCCACGGTTGTCGTTAAATACCTGCCAACCTGTACTAAAACCAATAGTCAGTTTTCTTTAACAAAATAGTGATAATCTAAATTTATACCAAGCCAACTGGTAGATCCAAAATAGTCAGAAGTTTCTGCCATTGGAAAACCTATACTATAAGTAATAGCGGTTTTGTGTTGGCCAAAAATGTACTGCCCAAAAAACAATAGAAGTACAGTGTTTATAACTAATTTTCGCATAAAAAAGTTTTTTATAGGATTAATCAAATGGTGGATGGGAAAAGAGCTTGGTTAAGTTTATTGTCAATACGGTTAACGAGGTTAGAGTCACTACCTTGAAGCAGTCCATTAAAGGAACCCAACCAGATAACAGGCACCTCATCGTTTTCCACACCATTTGAAAGGTCATTTGAATGAGTACCCGTGCCAGTGCTATAACCACCCACGTAACCAGGAGAATAACCCGGGTAACCCCATCCCCAGCAAGGATAATACCAACACCAGTAGCCAGGATCATGAAATGCAGAAAATCGGTATCAAAAGAAGTAGGTAATACATCTACATCTGGATTTTGATTAACGTCACCTCTTGCCAACCCTGTATCCAGGTTCTGACGAATATTATTAAGAATAACATCTTCCGGAAACACAGGATCGAGGAATTGCAGGTTCTGGCTCTGTGATCTCTATCATTTATTATTAAAACCCCATCTAGTACGAATAGGTGTAATTACTCGAAAAGTTAAAATCCGGTTGGTAGTTTGTGTAAACAACATCGTATTCTTTAACAAATTCAGGTTGTCTGTTTGTACAACCTGAAAGCGTTAAAAAAAGTGCGATAGATGACATAGACAGCACTCTGTTCAAATATTTTATAATGGTTTTTTCTTTCATATCTTATGTTTCAGGTTTCTTGGAAATTAAAGCAAATAAATCTAGTTATTTAAATAAAACTATCAAAAAAATTATTTTAGAAGTCAATAGTGATAAAATATATCAAAGTGAAAATTATATGTAGCTAAACTTCTGACCTCTAAAATTATTTTTTAAATCCTATTTTATTCATTTTGAGCCATAAAGGAAAACTAGGTTCGGTTTCATTACTTTATCATTTTTGCACATAATGTTTAAAATTATGTAGCCTTTATTTTGGACGGATCAAAATTACTAGTGGCTTGTTATATTAGTAGTTGCAAAGTTAAATGCTAACCCATGCAACTCATAGCCGAGGCGGCTGAAACCTGTTTTGAGAGAGAACTGTATTCATGTCCGGATCGGTACCTACGTCAAATAATATTTGAATGACCATATGCCGTCATTTGCATTGCTCGATTTCATATAAAGCATGTTGTCCACGCCATTGATCTCCTGCTCCAATGGCGTTGCAACAGATTCTTCTACCGTAATAGCATTGGCTCCAGTGTAATTTGCTCTTACCTCCACAATTGGGGGTGTTAGACTTGGGTATTGTTCTATTGGAAGATCACTTAATGAGACCGCTCCAACAATAATGATTACTATAGCTATTACCATAGCCACAATAGGTCTGCGAACAAAGAAGTTGCCTGAGTTTTCAGTCATAGTTTAATTAATTTTCAGTAGATTGACTTTTAAACTCTGTAAGTATTGGTTTAATTTCCATGCCAGTTGAAACTTTTTGTAAACCATCAATTACCACTTGTTCATTTTCCTTTAATCCTTCAGTAATTAGCCAAAGGTCGTCAATCCTTCCACCTGTTTTAACCGGTCTTGATTTTACAATATTGTCTTCACCTACAACATATACAGAATATTGACCCTGCAGTTCAGTAACGCATTTTTGGGGTACAAGAATTGCACCTTTGGCTACTTCAAATTCTACACGTACTTTTGCATACATTCCGGGTCTTAGTAGTCCTTTCTGATTGTCAAATGTTGCCTGTACTAAAATCGATCCGGTATTTACATCAATATCTCTGCCCAGGAATTCAATACTTCCTGTCTCTTCATATAAAGTGCCATCCCCAAGGATCAAAGTCAGATTGTTTTTATTTTTTTGACTTTGGCGATTTATTTTTCCATCATCAGTTTTAGATTTATTAAAATCTCGGGCTAGTATTAAATACTCTGCTTCAGTAAGAAAAAATTCAACTCGCATTTTACTAATGTCTGATACAACATTTAGAATCACTGGGTTAGGTTCGCGCCCTACAAATTCCCCGGTTCGCGCCTCCGTTTTACCTATAAGGCCATTAATTGGTGATAAGATTCTCGTATAACTCAGATTTATTTGAGTCATTCTTAAATTTGCTTTAGCGGCTTCTACTGAAGAAATCGCTGCATCCCTGCTCGCCTGCGCTGCATCCAGATCACTTTTACTTACCGCATTAATTTCAGCCAGTGGTTTATATCTGGCTAATTCATTTTCAGCATTGACCAGATATGTCTGAGCTTCTGCAACCGTACTTTCCATGGAAGCAACTGCTGCAGCGAATGGCTGTGAATCTATGGTATAAAGTAATTGCCCTTTTTTTACTGGATATCCTTCATCAAAGTGCACTCCTTCTAAAAACCCTTCAACCCTTGCCCGTATGGGAATATCCTGAAACCATAAACCAGTCCCACAAAAATCTTTTTTTAACGGGACATCTTTTTTAATGGCTTTAATAACTTGTATCTCTTGAAGAGGCCCGGTTTCTGAGGTCTTTTCTTTACAGGATGTAAAAACAGTAAACCTCCCAGGACTATTATTGAAATTTGAAAAAAATAGTTGATTTTCATATAATAGATGGTATAATTATACTTCAAATAAGAAGTGAGCTAAAATACATTAAAAATTCTTCTAATTAAAGGATTTTGAATTAAGTCAATGGCTGGATTTGTGCTTTTTGAATTTGAATTAAATCAGTCGGTTAAATTAACAATTCTTTAGGAATAATAAGCATTTTAAACAATTATAACAAAAAACATTTAGCTTGATAGAATTTGTATCGGACGAACCAAAAGTAATCTCAAGGTAAGGAAGTTTTTTAGTCAGAATTAACCCATTTATTGGTGTTCATTTTTTAAAGACTTCGCACCTAATGATATTTTATATTATTGTATCTTAGATCTTAGAACAGTAGATTAATATAAAGATAACACTGCGATACAATAGTGTGATTTTCAATAAATTGACATTTAATGTCTTGTCTACAAACAACCTCATATTGTTAATCAAAAAGACTTAGATAGATGAAAATTTATACTAAAATAAAATTTGCCCTGCCTTTATTTATATTTTTAATATCTTTTTTTAATACTGTAGGACAGACCCAGCCTGAGAAAAACAGAATTCTCACTGATCGTTTTTTAGTTAGAGCAGGTGTTTTTGTTCCGGATAGAAAAATTGAGGTAGGAGTTAATGCTACTTTACCCACACAAGAAGTTGGTGATATTAGCTTCGATGAGACTTTTGGTTTAAAAGGAGCACAGACTACCTTTAACTTAGATTTTACCTGGCGCTTTTCCAAATCTAAATTGTGGTCGGTAAGCGGGCAGTATTTTAGACTTTCAGCTAAGAGGAGTGCTGTTTTAGAGGAGGACATAACTTGGGAGGATATTACTTTTGAAGCCGGTAGCGGTGTGAATGGTGGTTTTGGTTTTTCTTTATTCAGAATTTTCTTTGGGCGAGTTATAAGCACGGGACAAAAGCATGAGTTGGGTGCGGGCTTGGGTGTTCATGGGGCAAGACCCGATGCTTTTATTGAAGGTAATGCCACTATTAATGGAGAAGAGATAGGGTTTCAAAGACAACAGGTAGATATCCTACTTCCTTTGCCCAATATAGGTGCCTGGTATTACTGGGCTCCATCTCCAAGATGGTCTTTTTCTGCCAAAGTGGATTGGCTTTTTATTAATCTTGGGGAAATTTCCGGAGGCTTATGGAATATTAGTCCGGGAGTTACCTTTCAGATCTTAGACAATATAGGTGTAGGTGTCGCTTATCATTATTTAGACTATTATGCCAATTTAAAACAAAGCGATTGGAAGGGTAGTTATAGTATGCGATTTACCGGGCCTTCTTTTGGAGTTACCGCTAATTTTTAAAGGATTAATATAGGATTCCAAATACTATTTGTTTAGTCTGATTAGGCCTGATCTATTTTTCTGCTAACGCCTTTAATTTTTCTATAATCTCCTTGAAACAGTCTTCAAGAAATTTTTCCTTATTAATGTCCTTCTATAGTAATTTGTATTAGTGAGGTTGTCAATTCTCCAAGGATGGGCAAGCACCAATAAGTGTTTCGATAAGGTATAAGGAACCAAAGAGTCATATGCAATACTATGGAGTCATGGAATCCAATACTGATCTATTGGAATATCATGAAATACAGACCTATTGGAATGAGTTTTTAGGTTGAATTCCATTGACATCGCAAGACGCTTTACAATCCTAAGGATCAGTCAAGTGCATGTATAGCTTATAGGAAGCACTTGTGCATACAATTCACAAATCCATAAAAGGGATATAAACTTTAGTGTCATTGGAATAGTTCTTGATATTATTTAATATTGACTTTGCTCTTCTAAGACAGTATAAAATTAGCCCTCACTTCCTTGGCAGACCATGAGCAAGATCAGTCTGTTCTTATGACTTATATCATTTATATCGGGCCTTAATAAGGTTATATTTGAGATAACTGTACAAAAGACACATAACACCTATGAATACGGCAAAACCTATATTAGGTGGAATAAAACAATTCTTTATAGAAATAGGAGAACTGGCTTATTTTGCCGGTCGTTTTTTTAAAGAATTGTTTAAGCCTCCTTTTGAGTTAAAGGAGTTGCTCAGGCAATGTTATAATATGGGTAACCGTTCCCTGATTCTGGTATTGGTTACCGGGTTTATTATTGGCTTGGTACTTACCCTACAATCCAGGCCTACCCTTATCGAATTTGGTGCAGAATCTTGGATGCCTAATATGGTGGGGATTTCTATTGTTCGTGAATTGGGTCCCGTAATTACCGCATTGGTTTGTGCAGGACGAATTGCTTCAGGTATTGGAGCCGAGTTAGGTTCTATGCGCGTTACCGAACAAATAGATGCTATGGAAGTATCAGGAACAAATCCTTTTAAGTATTTGGTTGTAACACGTATATTGGCTGCTACCCTTATGCTGCCATTACTTGTAATTATGGGAGACGCCATTGCTTTGTACGGATCTGCCTTGGTTGAAAATTTTAAAGGTGAGGTTTCTTTCCAGCTTTATTTTAATCGTGTTTTTGATGCTCTGGACTATAGAGATTTGATTCCCGCAACCGTAAAGTCATTCTTTTTTGGTTTTGCTATTGGACTTGTGGGATGTTTTAAGGGCTATTACAGTAAAAAGGGAACTGCCGGGGTGGGTTTAGCGGCTAACACAGCGGTGGTGTTTACCTCCATGCTTTTGTTTGTAATTGATTTTATTGCCGTATTTATTTCTGATATTTTTTACGACCTGTGATGATACAAGAAAAAGACAGTTTTAAGAATACCATGGCCGACGAAAGTGAAGTCATAATTCATATCAAAGATCTTTATAAGAGCTTTGGAAAGAATCATGTACTCAATGGCTTTAATATGAAATTGTACAAGGGGGAAAATTTAGTGGTCATGGGGAAATCGGGTTCAGGAAAATCCGTAATGATCAAATGCCTTGTAGGATTAATACAGCCCGATAGTGGTTATATATCTGTTATGGGAAATGAGATAAAAATGATGGATAGGCCAACTCTTGATATTCTGCGTTCTGAAATTGGATTTTTGTTTCAGGGAAGCGCTTTGTATGATTCTATGACCGTAAGGGAAAATTTGGAGTTTCCTATGCGACGCCATAAGAAGAAACTAGGTAATATTTCGGATACAACACCTTTGGTCCTTGAGGCTTTAGAAAGTGTAGGTCTTGTAGATGCTATTGATCTAATGCCAGAAGAACTTTCCGGTGGAATGAAAAGACGAGTGGCTTTGGCTCGCACCCTGATTCTTAGACCTAAAATTATTTTGTATGATGAGCCAACCAGTGGTTTGGATCCCATAACTGCCAAAGAGATTATTGAATTAATGCGGAGCATTCAAAAAAAATATGGTACATCTTCCTTGATCATTACGCATGATGTTGACTGTGCACGTGTGATTTCGGAACGTATGATTCTACTTGTGGATGGCATCAATTATGCCCAAGGCACTTATGATGAACTTGTTAAATCTAATGATCCTAAGGTAGAAGCATTTTTTAAAAAATAACGATATGGAAAAAACAAGCTTGGAAAAATTGAGATTGGGCATTTTTGTGATTATAGGAACAGCATTGCTTGTAATCGGGGCTTATGTAATAGGAAACAGACAAAATATGTTTGGTAATACTTTTACCATCCACGCCATTTTTAAAAATGTCAATGGCCTGCAAGAAGGTAACAATGTTCGTTACTCAGGAATAGGCGTCGGTACTGTAAAGGATATAGTAATGGAGAATGATTCTACTATAGATGTAGTAATGATCATTCAGGATAAGATGTTAGCCCATATTAAAAAAGACGCTATAGCTACCATAGGCTCAGATGGCTTAGTGGGTAGCATGATTATAAATATTGTTCCCGGAAACGGATCGGGATCAAAAATAGAATCTGGAGATCAGATTGTTTCTTATAGCCGAATTGGAGCCGAAGATATGATGAGTACCTTAAATGTAACTTCTGAAAATGCCGCACTTCTTACAGCCGATTTACTTAAAGTAACAGCAGCTCTTACAAAGGGAAAGGGGACATTAGGCCGTCTTTTGAATGATACCCTAATGGCCAAAAATCTGGAACAGACAATTTTGAATCTGAAACTGGTTAGTGCCGGAGCCAATAAAACGTTGGAGGAGGTTAACAGCTTTGTAAAAGAAGCCAACTCTGAGAATTCTGTGGTTGGCGTTTTATTGCGCGATTCCCTGGCCGGGCTTGAAATAAAGCAAATTGTACACAATCTTGAATCAGCCAGCGACCGGATGCAGAATTTAACGGTTAATTTGGATAGTGTGGTAACCGGTATTTCTGAAGGTAAAGGGACCCTCAATTACTTAGCTAATGACACCATTTTAGTCCAAAGGCTTGAGGCTACCATGATAAATATAGAAGAAGGAACCGCCAGGTTTAATGAGAATATGGAAGCGCTTAAGCACAACTTCCTAACCCGGGGATATTTTAAAAAAATGGCTAAAGAGGAACAAAAAAAAGCCAAAAAGGAACAGAAAAATAACTAAATAGAATTTATGTAATCGTCTTTTTTCAAAGAAGAAACTCTTTGATACAATTCAGGTATAAGAATTATTTTATTCAATATTCAGCCGTCTTTTATCTTTTAAGGCCCAATAGATACCTTTTACGCCCTCAACCCATTTGTCATATAAAAATATCAAGATAATTTCTTCAATTGTTTCTAATACCCCTAAAATAATCATGATATAAAATAACCAGTAAACAGGGCCAAAGAATAATAGCCAAAGTATGAATACCCCTTGTGTGACCGCTGATAATTTAGCAAGATAGGTGTGAAATGCCGTGGCTTTTCCATATTTTCTAAAAGCAATTATCATTTGCAAGATGTATGGGACAAAGGCAATTAAAATTAGAACATAGTTCTCCTTCATAAAATTGGTTTCAAAGTTTATCAGCCCTATTAAACCAACTATAAGGGTCACCTGATCGCCATAGGAATCTAATTGGGAGCCACGGGCGCTGGTAATCTTAAGAGATCTTGCTAAAAATCCATCAATGGCATCGGTGGAATAGCTAACCAGTAAAAGCCAGGTAAATATCTCACGCTGATTCCAATAAATTAAAGCAAGAAGAAAAGGAACGGCGGCTATGCGGTAAAACGAAAACCAATCTGCGATATTAAAGTTTTTAAATATTGACATTTATTAATAAATAACTTGTTCTTTATATCTTTAATATACTTTTTTTCAATAGACTTATCTTAAGTTTTTTAGCAGGTATAAAAACCTTTATATTTTTAAAATATCAGTAGGTGTTTCAATTAAGATGCTGATATTTCCACGGATCGCTATAGGCTGTTTCATTATTTCCGGATTATGTCTTATCATTTTTATCCAATCGTCCGAAGACAGTTCCATAGGACCAAACTTATCTGTATAGGAAGGATGTTTCTGGTTCACAAGATCCTTGACTAAGATGCCCAGTCTATCAGACAATTCTGCTATTTGAGTTCCTGTAAGAGGTGTTTTTAAAATATCTATCTCTTGTATAGGCCAACCTTCGGTTTTTGCATAAGCCAAGGTTTGTTTCGCTCTTTTTGAATTTGAGTTATAGAAAATAGTTATTTGCCTGTCTGAAGTAGCTATTTCGCCCATAATAGGAATTTTTTCGATTTATATAAAATTAGTTCTTTTGAGTAGCAGCGAGTATGACAATTGTCATATAAGTCCTTCCTCTACAAAATGTCTTTCAAGCTGAGATTTCAGAACTAAACCGCTTCGCAGCAAGTAAATATTCCGATTCATGCATTATTAGTCAAAAGAAGGCTAATAAGATGAAATTGATATTCATCAAAGCGTATAGGCCTTATAAGCCGTTTCGCTAGGTTCTATGTCAAGAAATACTTACCCATATTAATAAAAAGGTTAAGGTTCAAAGCACCTTAATTATAATTGCAGCAATTTTCCCAGTCTTAATAAAATTTTCATCTTTTTGTTTTCACTGAATTGTTTATATGGCGGAATTTTTGCCATGACCATAGTCATTCTTTGCCTATTATTTGAATTGTAATTTTAGGGATAATACTCTTCAAATCATCACTTATGAATACAATTCAGAGAGATAAATATGTCAAACTGGACAATTTAACATCCATCTGGGATCAAGTTTTTACAGTTGCACCTATGGTTATAATTGGGACAAAGGAAAAAAGGGGTTATGATCTTGCGCCAAAACATATGGCTATGCCTTTAGGCTTTGGTAATTATTTTGGATTTGTCTGCACCCCAAGGCACAATACGTTTACTAATGTATCGGCCACAGGCGAATTCACCGTTAGTTTTCCCTTACCTGACCAAATAATCACAACTTCTTTGAGTGCGTCTCCGCGAAAGGATGGTATTTCAAAATCAGATGGGATAGTTAAGGCATTACCCATTTTAAACGCCCCTTCAATGGATGCGCCTGTAATCGCTGATGCCTATTTTTATTTGGAGTGTGTTTTATATAAGATTATTGAGGGTTTTGATGATTATAGCATTATAACGGGAACAATTAGGGCTGCTTATGCGCATAGAAATTATATGAAAGCTTCCGAAATGGATGAACAGGAACAAATTTTAAACAACCCCTTACTTGTATATATTGCCCCGGGTAGGTTTGCTAAGATTACAGAAACATTTGACTTCCCTTTTCCAAAAAATTTTAAGCGATGAAAAACCACGATAAAATAGTGGCTTCTGCTAAAGAATATCTCATGGCTAACAAAGAGAAAATGATTCTCTTTTTAAAGGAATTGGTTGAAATTGAAACTCCCTCTGACAAGATTAATTCTCAGCACCAAATACTGAATTTTTTAAATGATAGATTTAGTGCGATGGGTTATTATGTGATTCATGTATCCGGGAAAAATACTGGCGGATACTTGTATGCAAGACCTAAAAATAGAAAGAAACATCTACCCATACAGCTCATGATTGGTCATTGCGATACCGTTTGGCCTTTAGGAACACTAGAAAAAATGCCACTAACCTACATAAAAGGTAAGATAAAAGGACCTGGTGTTTATGATATGAAAGCTGGTATTACCCAGATGGTTTTTTCTCTTATGGCCATCAGGCATATGAACATACCTCTATCGGTGGAACCTGTTGTATTTATAAACTCCGACGAAGAAATAGGTAGCAGAGAGTCTACGAACGCGCTTAGAAGATTAGCAATACTTGCAAACCGGGCCTATGTTTTGGAACCTCCCTTAGGATTGAGTGGGAAATTAAAAACTGCCAGAAAGGGCTTGGGCCGTTTTACGGTAACCGTTCGTGGCAAGGCAGCACATGCCGGATTAGACCCTTCTAAAGGGGTGAATGCCATAGTAGAGCTATCTCAACAGGTACAAAGACTTTATGCCATGAATGATCTGGAAAAAGGAATTTCTGTTAATATTGGTATGATCGAAGGGGGAATCTCACCCAATGTTATAGCACCTTTTAGCAAAGCAGTAATTGATGTAAGGGTACTTAAGGAAGCAGATGGGGTTGCAATAACAAAGAAAATAAAATCCTTAAAGCCAATACATAAGGATGTTGTAATGGAAATTGAGGGAGGTATTGGAAGGCCCCCAATGGAAAAAACTCCTCGTAATCAGCTTTTATGGAACATGGCAAAAAGACAGGGACAACATTTGGGACTGGAACTGGAAGAAGCAACTGCCGGGGGAGGTTCTGATGGCAATACAACCAGCTTATATACGGCTACCCTGGATGGCCTTGGAACCCCCGGAGACGGAGCTCATGCGGCACATGAGTATATATTACAAAACAAGCTTATTGAAAGAACTGCTCTTTTGACACTCTTGTTATTATTGGAACCTTTAAATGGTTAAGTATGAATCATCAATATATTTATACATCACTAACCAGAATTTCTGATTTAGCTGAAATCGAATTCTATGTTGAGAAACTTGATAGGGCTGATTGGGAGACCGGGGATTATGTGGTCAGTAAAATTATTGATCCGGGAAGTAACACCCTAAATTTAGAGCTTACCACCGGCAGAATGAGGGGAGTAATTGGAGGGGAGTCCATTATTGGGGCACTGGGGGAGCGCTTTGCAACTCTTGAAGCTACAGGGACCTGGCGCAAAGTTAAAGCCGACCTTAAAATGAATGTTTTAACGGGTGGCGGTCTGATGGGGAAATTAACCTCAAAATCTGTTTTTTTACCAAATATGATGGAAGTTAATTATACAGGCCATGTATTCAGAAATGGTAAAAAACTTACAATGAACGATTTTGTAGAAACTGTAAAGTCAATCCCATTTAACACAGCTGTAGTTCTTTTTGTGGGTACCTCTATGTCTGCTGGCAAAACAACATCAGCAAGAATTGTGACCAATCTTTTCAAAGCTGCCGGATTCAAGGTAGTGGGTGCCAAGCTGTCCGGTGCAGGACGTTATAAGGATATTCTGGCCATTAAAGATGTTGGGGCAGATGCGGTAATGGACTTTGTGGATGTTGGGTTGCCATCTTCAATTTGTCCGGCAGATATTTACAAAACTAAGTTAGACCAGCTATTGAGCAGAATTGAGCATCAAAATGCCGATGTAGCCGTTATTGAAATAGGCGCCTCGCCTTTGGAACCTTATAATGGTGATCTGGCTATTAACGCTTTGCGAGAACATATTAAATGCACCATTCTTAGTGCTTCTGATCCATATGCCGTATACGGACTAATGACAGCTTTTGATATAGTTCCGGATATAGTAACCGGGATTACGTCCAATACGCTGGCAGGAGTTAATATGGTTAAAAAACTCTGTAATGTTAAGGCACTAAATTTAATTGATTCTTCAACTACAGAAGAGTTGATGAAAGTGCTGTCATCAACAACCGGTTTTTCATTATCCGGAAAATGAAGTGTTTATGGAGAATAAGTCCTAAGACTGATAAGTATCATTCTTTATTAAGCCCATGAGTTTTATCTTTGATATGAAAATAAAATCATTTTAGTCATGGTGACTTCAGAAAAAAACATATGTCAAAGTTGTGGAATGCCAATGAAAAATATGACCGATTTTGGAACATATAAAGATGGATGTATAAATACGGATTATTGCCATTATTGTTATGACGAGGGGGAGTTTACGGATAAGGAGATTAGCCTTGAAGAAAAAATGGCAAAGAATATTCGAATAGCCGTTAAAATGGGCATGTCAAAAGTTGATGCATCAAATTTAGCGACTAATGTAATTCCTTCACTTTGGAGATGGCGAAAATCAAATAAAGTCAAACACCCAGAGAAATAGCAAAGAGCAGATATCAATGGGCACAGTTTCAATTAATGACCAACAAAGGACAGGCTTCACATTTCTTCAAATTCTGGAAGGGTTAGAGGGACTTCTTATTATTTTAACAGCCTATTTAACCTTTTTTTTAAAACCTTTAAGGGACCGATGGGGTATGAGTCGGAAAGAGGCAAGCTCATTATTTCCGGGAGATCATTTAGTGCCACAACCGCGCTCAGAGTTTGTTCACGCCATAGAAATAAATGCCCCTGCAAGTTTTGTGTGGCCATGGATTGCGCAAATAGGGCAGGGTAAGGGAGGTTTTTATAGTTATGAGGCATTGGAAAATATAGTGGGTTTAAAGATCTATAATACCGATAAAATCTTAGCAGAATTTCAACAACCCCAAATAGGAGATTTAATATCTTTTGGTCCTAAGGATGCTTATCCCATTGTAATTTGTGAACCAGGAAAATATATGGCTATTGAAAATTGGTATGATTTAAATAAAAATTCAGTTTACAATCAGGCTTTGGAATCCCCAATAAATTATTTACATCTTAGTTGGTTGTGGATGGTTGAATCAATTGATGAAAATAGATCAATGTTTATCTCGAGAAATAGAGTCGATTTCAGTCCTTCCTTTAAAAACAGTTTACTTTTTGGACTCCTGGGCGAACCTATTGTATTTGCTATGGACCGAAAAATGTGTTACGGGATAAAAAGAAGAGCAGAGAATTTATACAGGACTAAGCTACAATAGACATTCACCCACTTAAGTACTTTATTAATGCTGAATACCATAGGCTTATGAAAATAGATATACTCCCTGTAGTTTCTAAACCTTTTGTATTGCTTTTACCTCTTGCCGGATTGGTTCTGTTTGTTGTACTTTATATTTTGGCGGCCTTAAATTATCCCGGAGGTTCTTGGATCGTATTGGATCAGGAGGGATTCAATTTTTGGAACAATTATCTCTGTGATTTATTAGACCGGAATGCCATAAACGGGGAACTAAATCCGGCACGTTTTTATGCCAGAGGCTCTCTGGCTGTGCTATGTATAAGCTTATTATTGTTGTGGTATTACCTGCCGGGATTATTTTCAAAGAGAGGCATGAATGTTTTTGTTATGTGGCTGGCAGGCATATTGTCATTGCTGGTTACAATGTCCCTCACATCGGGGACTCATGATATTACATTGCGTATAGCCGGGATTTTTGGAGTGATAGCCTTTATCAGTTGCTTTATAGAATTATATAGAGCTAATTATTTTGCACTCTTTTATTTTGGTATTGCATGTCTGTTGATCTTTTTGGTTAATTATTATATCTATGAAACGGGGACTTTTATACGAAGCCTTCCTGTTATCCAAAAGGTCACCTTTATTTCCTTTATTCTGTGGTTTGCTTTTTTGGATATTTCCTTCTATAAATTAGTGAAAATAAAGAATGATAAAATTAGGATGAGTCACCAATGAGGGTTTAAATATCAAGTCGTTTCGGGTATTTAGAAGAAAGGCCTTGCCATTGTTTTTAAAAGCTTAAATGTTTTGTTCCGGCTTACATATTTCGTAATTTTAATAATCCATTATTGATCATTTCTACGGCGGCTTTACTGGTTATAGTTGCTCCGGAGATGCCATCAATCATGTTAGCACCTTCAATTAATACCATCCCGTTCTGTTTTAACCCGAAGTCCCTTAAATCAGTTGCTAGGACTATTCCAACAAATTGATTTTCAAAAGAGCTCTGTATGATTGCGTCACCATATCCTTCCGATTCCGCCATATGTTCAAACTGCAGTTTCAGAATTTTTTTTCTATTATTATCAATTATAATTTTCGCCCAGATGGCTCCGACACTTCCTCTGCTTTGTATAACCAGAATGGCCTCATCTGATTCAATAATTTCAAAAATGGGCAGCTCAGAAGTAGACTTGCCCTTTATTAGGTTTTTATAAGTCTTTGTGTTTTTTTCCAAGTCGGAAATAAGTACTTCACCATTTTTATCAATAAGCTTAAAAACCAACAAATTGGAAATATCAGTGGTATCTGTAAAATTGATATTTGCAAATTGCAGTAACTCTTTTATAGCAGGGGAAATTTGTTTTGTCACAGAAGTTTCTTGAGGAGGCAACTCCAGCTCACGCTTTTCCTTACAATTCCAAATGATACCAATTAGTAGTAAAAATATAAAATTGATCCCGCTATTTTTTAGAAGTGTATTCATTTCGTTAATTTTAACCGGCCATTAATCCGCCATCTATTACATAAGTACTGCCATTTACATATTTGCTTTCATCTGAAGCGAGATAAAGCACCAGATTGGAGATCTCTGAGACCTCTGCATACCTGCCATAAGGGACGATGGCTTCAAAACCTTTTTGAACCTCAGCAGAATTTTCAGGAGAAATATCTGTTTCTATTCTTCGCATCATTTCGGTGTTTACAGGTCCCGGATGTATAGAATTTACGCGTATTTTTCTATCGGCAAATTCTAAGGCAGACACTCTCATTATTCCAATAACACCATGTTTGCTGGTTACATAAGCTCCTAAACCCTTAAATCCTTTTAGTCCGGCTACCGAGGATGTAATAATCACAGAACCGCCTTCATCCATCTTAGGTATTACGTATTTACACCCATTCCAAACCCCCTTGAGATTAACAGCTATAACTTTGTCGAATACGTCGTTGGGATAGTCTTCTATAGAACTGGATACACCTTCGATTCCTGCATTATTGAAAAACAGATTTATTTTGCCAAATTTTGCCAGGGTTTCGGCAGTATATCTTTTTACATCCGCCGGATTAGATACATCGGCAACGCAATAAGATAATTGAGAAGAATTTAGTTCTTTATAGGTCGATTCCAGCTTTTCTTTACTTATATCTACGAGCATAACGCTTGCCCCTTCTTTAAGAAACAATGCAGCGGTGCTTTTTCCTATTCCGGCAGCCCCGCCTGTAATAATGGCGACTTTATTTTTAATTCGTTCCATAATTATAGCTTTTAGAAGTAAACTCTAAAGTTGAGAAGTAGTGTTTACATTACAAATGATCTTAGTCACTTGAAACATGATTATTGAATTTTTCCTCAACAAATAACAAATAGATCTTTTCCAAATGATACTACTGATTAATATCATTGGTATCATCTTTTATGCGAAGTAAATTTGAGGTATAAATAGCATTATTATGAACATACTTCTTCCCATCGATTTTTCTAAAAATTCCAGAAATGCCATAGCTTATGCGATGGAGTTGTTTAAAAATGAAAAATGTAAATTTTTCTTCCTGCATACGTATACCCCTTCATTTTATCGCATGGATTATATGCTTGGAGGACCTTCGTTTAGCGCTATTCCCGATTCAGACGTTGATATCTCGCTAGCCGGTTTAGAAAAAACCCTGGAAGATGTTAAGAAAACGTATAATAACCCAAAACATACCTATAGTATCATTTCAGCCTTTAATACACTTACAGATGAGATTAATGAAGTAACAACAGAAAAGGAAATTGATATGGTTGTTATGGGAACTCAGGGCGCAACAGGTGCCAAAGAGATATTTCTTGGGACAAATACGGTTTATGTTCTCCGAAAGGCTATTGCACCGGTTTTGGTAATACCGGAAAATTATACTTTCCAAAATATTCAAAAAATATTACTTCCATCAGACTATTTGACAAATTATAAGGAGAACGAATTGAGTACTGCTATAAAAATGGTCAAAATGAATAAAGCAAAACTTATTGTGTTACATGTTAAAGAGGAGCATAATCTTACTGCTATTCAGGAGGAAAATAAGATGGCCTTATATCGCCGCTTAGATGGTTTGCCTATTACCTTTAAAGAACTAAAAGGGAGTTCAATGCCAAATGCAGTTTTAGATTATGTCCAAAATAATGAGATTGATTTCCTTATGATGATGAACAGGAAACATTCATTTTTTGAACGACTTTTAGTGCGACAAAATATAGATCAAATAGGTTTTCATATAAAAATACCGTTCCTGGTGATTAGAGATACGGCCAAGCTTAGTAAATAAGAGCTGGAGATGAAAAATGTTTTACTACTTACCGATTTTTCAAATAATGCGTGGAATGCCATTTTCGCAGCTTTGAAAATGCATGAGCACACAGCTTGTAATTTTTATCTATTAAATACCTATGAACCCAGTTTTGTAAATATTTTTGGAGCTAAGAGTAAAGAAAGATTGGGGGTAATCTACGATTCTCTTGCAAAAAATTCTTCCATTGAACTTGATAAAATTTTACATTATTTAGATATAAATCATACAAACAAAAACCATGTTTTTCAAAAATGTTCTGTATCAAATGATATAGTAAATGCCGTAAAGGATATTTGTAAAGAAAAAGATATTGATCTAATTGTAATGGGTACTAAGGGAGCTACCGGTGCCAAAGAAATTTTTATGGGAAGCAATACCGTAGAACTTATTAAAATGATAAACAGCTGTCCCATACTAGCAGTTCCAAATACTCATGATTTTAAAGGCTTACATAAGATTCTGTTTCCTACAGAGTTTACAAAACCCTATACAAAATATGAATTGAATCCCCTTATAGAACTGGCGACAACATGGAACTCCGAAATATTAATAAGTCTTATAGCTCAGGAATTTATGTTAAGCAAAGATCAAATTTATAATAAAGAAGAACTTATAAAAAGATTGGGTAAAATAGAGTATTCCATTCACAAGGTGGAGATGCAGCTTAGTGTAGCGGATTCAATTAGCAGGTTTGCGAAAGAGAGCAGGGCAGATTTAATTGTTTTAATTAAGTACGAGCACACCTTTATAGAGAAACTAAGCCGTGAAGCCGTTGTAAAAAAAGTTGGCTTTCATGCGCAAATACCGTTACTGGTATTGCCGCACGAGCAGGATAAAATAGCGTCAGATACAAAATGATCAAAAAATAATCTATTATTATGATTCGAATAGTATTACCTACAGATTTTTCTAAGAATGCATGGCACGCAATAAAATATGCAACATTTCTTTTTGAACAATCGCCTTGTACTTTCAGTATAATTCACGCACACCAGGTTAGTCCATCTGGATTAATAAGTGCAATGAGCAAAGAACATGATACCAGACTTCATGAGATTACGATTAAGGAATCTGAAAGAATACTCAATAAAATAGTAAAACACTTAAATAGAATAAACAAGGTTCAGGGACACAAATTTGAAGGTGTAATGGTCGCCGATTCTCTATTAAATGCTATAGGACGTGAAGTAATAGATAAGGATGCAGACTATATTATTATGGGAACCCAGGGAGCTTCTGGTTTAAGCGAAATTTTTCTGGGCAGTAATACGGTTAGTGTTATAAAGAATATTAACTTTTGTCCGATTATTGCAGTTCCAGATTCTTATAATTTTAGTGCTTTCAATGAAATTTTGTTTGCTGCAAATTTTAAACACTTATATCAACGAGTGGAATTGCAACCCTTGCTAGATCTTGCCAAACTTCGCA
The DNA here is from genome assembly GCA_942491255.1 of uncultured Flavobacteriaceae bacterium. Lineage (GTDB taxonomy): Bacteria > Bacteroidota > Bacteroidia > Flavobacteriales > Flavobacteriaceae > Eudoraea. The sequence continues at coordinate 18,390 of CALOAJ010000007.1, forward strand.
AAGCGAGAATTAACGTTATTCACATCAATGTGGAAGAGGAATTGGACGAGGAACAATTACAATTAAAGAAACTACTTCACAATTTATTAGGAGAGAAGAATACTGTTTTTGAAGAATATGATTATCACCCCAACATTGCTTTAAAGATTAACGATGTAACAGAAAAGAAAAACGCCGGGTTGATAGCCATGCTAAATTCTCAACATAGTTTTTTTAAAGGCTTGACTCGCGAACCTGTGGTTAAAAAAGTTGCTTTTAAATCCAAGATCCCTTTTTTGGTCCTTCCGGAGGTAGAGTAATATCTACTATTCAGCAAGAGAAAATCAAAACCTATTTGACTATTTAAAAGAATAGTTATAGCTTGAATAAACAGATTACTATCAATTTACACTTTGGAAATCCGTGTATCAATGATCAGCTGTTTATATTACTGCCACTAAATCCAATGGAGGGAAACCATCAGAACTGGCCTAAGCAAAAGTATCTTTAGCCCTTATGGACCTTAAAATTTAAAGTAGGTTGATATGCTTTTCCGAAGTAACTATTTCCTTATTAATAGGAATTTTGAAGAAGACTAATTTAATAAATCGCAGTCTTCTCTAAACCTTATTGAATATGACCTATATCATAGTTGTTTGTATCTGCTCTTATTAAATTAAGCCTCGGAATTTCAATATATAAAAGAATGAAAAAAATACTATTTGCTACGGACTATTCGGAATCGGCGGTGGCAGCTTTTAGAACAGCCAGTTTACTAGGTTCTAAACTAAAAGCCGAATTACATGTTCTACATGTGTTTGAAATGACGGTCTCTTATATGAGCACTTTAAGTTTGTCTTATGCACAAAAAGAGACAAAGCTGGTAGTTGAAAATCGGGATAAATTAAAAAGATTTTGTGACGAATATAAAACTGCCGGCATTACTGTAGCCACTTCAAATTTACACTTGGAGGAGAGCAGTATTGCATCTGCGGGGATCTTAAAGGTAGCAGATGAGGTTAATGCTGAAATTATTATCGTAGGAATGCATAAGGGAAATAGGTTTAGGGAATTTTTTGTGGGGAGTACCGCTACCAATCTTATAAAAAAATCGCCCTATCCTGTCTTGGCGATACCTGAGGAGTTTAGGTTGGAAGAACTTAAATCTTTTGTTTATGCCACAGATTTTGAAGAAACCGATTTAAAGGCAATTAAAATAGTTGCTGAGATCGCCCAGGTATTAAAGATTCCAATCAAACTAGTTCATATTTCTACTGAAAAAGAGTATGCCGGGCAACAGCAAATGGAGTGGTTTGAAGAAATGTTGAAGGAGGTAGTTACCTATTCCAATATTAGTTTTGAGTTAGTTCTTTCAAATGACATTCATGACGCATTAAAATTGTATTTGAGGAATGTTGATAATGCTATCTTGGTGATGCTAGAACGTGAAAACAGCGTCAAATTAGCAAGTCTTTGGCAGCTGGACATGGTTGAAAGGATGAAATTGGAGAAAATTCTTCCTTTGTTAAGTTTCAGAAAAGAGTCTTTGGATAAAACTTAATGCTTAGAAAAGAAAAGATTTTAATCGACATGAATATTAAACCGCCTGTATTTCAGTATGTTTCATTTTGAAACGGTTGTTTTATTTTGTATTTTTAAGAGAATGCCATCTTCTTATTTGTAAGATCTCATTTCATGTTAATATGGATAATCTTACGATCAGTCAACAATAGTATTTCAGTCATCAATTTTTATATAATAGGAACTTAAATTAGAAAAAATGAATCCACTTTTTATTTTTACCATTGTATTTGTCGTATTCCTGTTTTCTGGAATACGAATTGTTTTTGAGTATAAAAGAGCCTTAAAATTTCGATTTGGAAAGTATATAAAAATCTTACAGCCTGGTTTTAGGTGGATTATTCCTATTGTAGAAACTATACAGACAGTCGATATAAGGGTTATTACCATTAATATTATTTCGCAGGAGGTAATGACAGAAGACAATGTGCCTTGTAGTATAGATGGGGTTGTGTTTTTTAAAATTAATAATCCGGAAAAGGCTGTTTTAGAAGTGGAGGAATTTTCATTTGCCATCACTCAACTTGCTCAGGCCGCTCTGCGCGATGTTTGTGGAAAGGTAGAATTGGATACCATTTTATCCAAGAGAGAGGAAATGGGTAAAAATATAAAGGCTATTGTGGAGAAAGAGACTCATGAGTGGGGAATACAAATTATGGATGTAAAAATTAAAGATATTCAGTTACCGGAAAATATGCGCAGAATGATGGCCAATCAGGCAGAGGCTGAACGTTCCAGAAGAGCGCGAATTATTTTAGCTCAGGCAGAAGAACAAGCGGCCGGAAAGCTTTTGGAGGCAGGTTTGCAGATAGACAAGTCACCTTCGGCTATTAAGCTCAGACTCTATCAGACCTTGTCAAATATAGCTGCAGAAAAGAACTCGACCATCATATTTCCCTTTCCAGAGGAGGTGCTGCATCATATAAAAAAAGAAGACCCACCGAAAACTTGATTTAATCAAATTTTGATGAATCCTCTTGATATACCGCAATAAAGAAACTACCTATAAATTTAAGGGTTTTATTTCCCAGGTATTTTCTGTTGATTTAACAGCCAAGCTATGGCGAGATAGATACTTAGCCATTAAGGAAGGTCTTTCATAGCGCCTTGTTGACATAGAAATACCATCCCTTTTATTTATTAATAGCATTATATCTCCTTTTGAATCAATTAAGACCTCACTAAATTTAAAATCGTAGATATTCAATTGAAAATTATTTTTACCTCTAAAAGATTTAGTAACTAAAATACCCACAGCATAACCATCTTTAAACTCTGTAAGGTTTAAATATTCCGGCTCAATCACAAGACTGCCACTTTTATCAATAAATCCATAAGTAATAATGCCTTCTTCTTCAAGGGTGCTTTTAATCATACAGCGACCATCAACAAACCTGGGATAGGCAATACTGCTCACATCGGTTTCTGACTTATTGACTTCTTCATTCCATACCAAGTCATTTCTAAAGTCTATAACGAGTTCTCCTTCAGGGTTTATAAAGCCCCAAGAGTCTCCTTTTTTAATGGCTGCCAAGCCTTCATTAAAAGGAGTAATTTGATCAATTCCTGTAATATTTTGTCCCAAAAGTAATATCGGGAGTAAGAAGGCCGAAATAAGTAAAACGAGCTTTTTCATGGTTTTTACTTTAAAATTAGATTATGATCCAAAAGTATCAGAATACTACTTCTTGCGCAATGACCTTAGTCAGCTCTAGTGTTTTGAAATACAGTATTTTAAAATTCGTTTTGTTTTTTTAAATTTTCCGATAGTCTTATTATCATAGATTTTCCCGGAATGCAAAAAATACTATCGATTTTAACTTCTCTTTGTTTAAAGAGTAGGGATGTAGTTTTTTTTACTTTTTAACGTTCCCAAAAAGGCGGCTGTTTCTGAATCCGGGGTGAGATACACTATTAGCCATAGCGGATCGAATAGTTATCTAAAGATTAAACTTATTCTTACCAAAATAGAATCTGGATTAAGTTAAGAGCTATTTATACTTTAATGCTATTCATAAAACAAATGGAATACTATAAATTTGCATTTTTAAAGTATTCTACACTATGAGTAAAGCCATTTATATTGCCACTACAGAATCTAACTCCGGAAAATCTCTCATATCCATTGGTTTAATGCATATGCTTTTGGGGAAGGCTGCCAAAGTAGGATATTTTAGACCCATTATTAATGACTATCCTGAAGGAGAAAAGGATAACCATATAAATACCATTCTCACCTATTTTGATATTAAAATGGATTATTCAGAGACTTATGCATGCACTAGGTCTGAAGTAATTCAAAAACACAATCAGGATAGGAGTGACGAAGTAGTTGATAAAATCATTGAAAAGTATAAAGCCATTGAATCGAATTTCGATTTTATACTTGTTGAGGGTACTGATTTTTCTGGGGAAGGGTCTATTATTGAGTGGGATATTAATGTATTAACAGCCAAAAATCTTGGTATTCCAACAGTAATCATTAATACTGGTGTAGGTAAAACACTCGAAGAGTTGGTGGATAACCTTTATTTGGCATATGATTCTTTTATTGAGAAGGGGGTGGAAGTATTGATGGTCATAGCCAACAAAGTACAACCGCAAAATATTGATTTAGTGAAGCAAGGTCTTTTTAAATCCTTAAAGTCTAATGTTTTGATTGGAGTTATCCCTTTGAATCCTATTTTGGGAAATCCCACAATGAAAGAAATTGTAAACGAACTAGAAGGGGAAATACTTTTTGGAGCACAATATTTAAACAATCAGGTTAGTAACTTTAGCGTGGGGGCAATGCAATTACGTAACTATCTTACTCATTTTAAAGAAAATGGACTTATTATAACCCCCGGAGATCGATCAGATATTGTTTTAGGCGCCTTACAGGCCAATCTTTCTTCTAATTACCCCACTGCATCCGGTATGGTTTTAACCGGAGGCCTCATCCCTGAAGAACCGGTAATTAAGCTTATTGAAGGTCTATCTGATGTGGTACCTATTGTTTGTGTAAAGGGAGGCACTTTTGCGGTAGCTAATAAAATAGGGGCCATCAGATCTAAGATTTATGCCGAGAATAAGCAGAAGATAGAAACTTCCATAAACGATTTTACACAGTTTGTGCCGGTTGGGGATTTAGCAGAACGTCTTATTACTTTTCAGGCCAATGGGATTACTCCGAGAATGTTTCAATATAATTTGTTGAAAAGGGCTCAAAAAAACAGAAAACATATAGTACTTCCGGAAGGTTTGGACGACCGAGTGCTTAAGGCTGCCAATGAACTAGCTAATACCAATGCTGTTAAATTAACTCTTTTGGGAAATCCCGAACAAATTAAGGAACGGGCCAAGCAGTTAGATTTAAAACTTGATTATAGTATTATTTCCTTAGTGGATCCTGTAAACTCCCCACAATTTGATGAGTATGCCAATACACTCTATCAATTAAGAAAAAATAAAAACGTAGACTTATCCATGGCCAGAGATCTTATGGCTGATATTTCTTACTATGGAACAATGATGGTCTATAAAGGAGATGCTGATGGGATGGTTTCCGGAGCTATTCATACCACGCAACATACTATTAGACCTGCTCTACAGTTTATTAAAACCAGACCAGACGTCTCTATTGTATCTTCTGTCTTTTTTATGTGTTTGGAAGATAGAGTCAGTGTTTATGGGGATTGTGCTATTAATCCAAATCCAACGGCAGAGCAACTTTCAGAGATTGCCATTACTTCTGCTGAAACCAGTTTGGCCTTTGACATAGAACCAAAAATTGCCATGTTATCCTATTCCTCAGGCGCTTCAGGGACAGGAGAAGATGTTGATAAGGTTAGGGAAGCGACGGCTTTGGTCAAAAATAAAGCCCCCCATTTAAAAATTGAAGGTCCCATACAATATGATGCTGCCGTTGATAAAAAAGTAGGGAAGTCTAAAATCCCAGACTCCGAAGTTGCAGGAGAGGCCAGTGTCTTTATTTTCCCTGACCTCAATACCGGAAATAACACGTACAAAGCCGTACAGAGAGAGACAGGTGCCTTAGCGATTGGCCCTATTCTTCAGGGGCTTAATAAACCGGTAAACGATCTCAGTAGAGGAAGTACCATCAATGATATTTTTAATACTGTTATTATAACGGCCATACAGGCTCAGGCAATTGTAAAAAACTAAAATTATGCTGATCTTAATTTTAAATTCAGGAAGCTCGTCTATTAAATTTCAGTTGATGCAAATGCCCGATGAAAAAATGCTTTCTTCTGGTTTGATTGAACGTATTGGGGCCGAGAATTCTAAATTCAAGTATCAAAATGATAGCGCAAAGATTGATGAAGAAAGGCAGGTAGAAACACATCTTGCTGGACTTGAAATGATTGCTAAGCTTCTGCTAGATCCCGTTAAAGGAAATATAACAAAGGCCGAAGAAATATTTGCTATAGGACATAGAGTGGTGCATGGTGGGAATTCTTTTAGTGATACTACTTTAATAACCCCCGAGGTAAAAGAAACTATAAAGAAACTAAATGTTTTGGCCCCCTTGCATAATCCACATAATCTTGCCGGGATTGAAGTAGCAGAAAAACTATTTCCCAAAGCTAAACAAGTGGCGGTTTTTGATACTGCTTTTCATCAAACTATTCCTACAAAAGCCAGGAAATATGGTATTCCAAATGCTTTTTTTGAGGAAAAAAGAATACAGCTTTATGGATTTCACGGTACCAGTCATAAGTATGTGACCCAAAGGACCAATAAATATTTTGGTGAGATTATTGAAAATGTCATTTCTATTCACCTGGGAAACGGTTGCAGTATAACGGCAGTAAAAAATGGCAAAAGCGTAGACCATAGTTTGGGATTCGCTCCTTCAAACGGACTTATAATGGGCACAAGAAGTGGGGATATAGACCATTCGATAATCTTTTATATGGTTCGTACCTTAGGTTATGAATTAGATGAGGTCGAGAAACTATTAAATAGTAAGAGTGGCATGCTGGGTTTAAGTGGTTATAGTGATTTACGAGATATTCAAATGGCAGCTCTGGAAGGAGATGCCCACTGCATGATGGCTTTGGAGATGAATGCCTATCGAATTAAAAAGTATATTGGAAGCTATACAGCCATTTTAAATGGTTTAGATACCCTTATTTTCACCGCAGGAATTGGAGAGAATTCTTCTATGCTAAGGGAGATGATATGTAGTGATTTAACATTTTTAGGGATTGTACTGGATACCCAGAAGAATGATTTGAACAATTCAGGAATTAGAGAAATTCAGAGTGATTCTTCTAAGGTTAAAATCCTGGTAGTACCTACTAATGAGGAATTAGAAATTGCTAAACAAGCCTATGAATTGTTAAAGGAGGACTAATTATATACTGAAATCACCCTTTGCTCAATTAAAATAGATTTAAACAATGAAAACAGGACTGGTATTATCAGGAGGTGGCTTTAGGGGCTTAGCTCATGTTGGTATTCTCAAGGCATTAGACGAGCGAGGTATTACTCCATCATATATTGCGGGTACCAGTGCGGGAGCCATTGTGGGAGCTCTCTTTGCCTCGGGTTTAAAATGGAATGAAATTCTCAGTTTTTTTAAAAAGGTTGATATTTTTAGTTTTCGAAAGTTTGCTCTTAATAAACCCGGATGGGTAGATACAGAAAAATTTTATGAGGAGTTTGCAGAGCTTTTTACAGAAGACAGTTTTGAATCGTTGAAAATACCTTTATATATAACCGCAACCAATATTTTGGAGGGTAGCTTGCGCATTTTTTCAAGTGGCCCTTTAATTAAACCCTTATTAGCATCTGCAGCTTTCCCCGGGATGTTTACCCCTGTCATAATTGACAAGAACCATTATGTTGATGGTGGGGTTCTTAATAATTTTCCGGTTGACTTAATAAAGGAGCAGTGTGATCAAATCATTGGGGCCTATGTGAATCCTTTTACAAAGGTCACAATGGATGATTTAAAATATTCTTATAATGTTCTAGAAAGAGCCTATCATATAAGAGCAGCCAAGTCGTCTGTAGAAAAATTTAAAGACTGTGACTTATTAATTTCTCCGGAAGACTTAGTGAATCATGGAACATTTACAGTAAAAGATATGGATGCTGTTTTTGAATTAGGTTATAAAGCGGCCAAAGAGTCATTAGAAAAGGATAAAGACCTAGTTTATTAAAGCAATTGAGATGATAATTACTTTAAGAAAAAGGGATGTCCTTCACAACCTTACTACATTGATAAGCTTGGTTTTTAGAAGGACATCCTTAAAATCAAATCGATTTAGTTAATTTCAACGATGGTGGGTTTTGCTTTTTCAATTTCTTCTCCTTTCATGAGATAGAAGCGCAAAATACCCTGCTCATAAATCGCTTTGATTTCTTCCTCTTTCACATTTTCTGGTAATAATAGCATTCTTTCAAAAGCTTTATAACTGAATTCTTTCCGTGTAAAATTTTCCTCTTTTTCCTCATCGGTCATAGACTTTTCTGCTTTAATTTTTAGATAGCCTTCCTCAATAGTGACTTTAAAGTCTTTTTTATCGAAACCTGGAGCTGCGAGTTCAATTTCAAATTTATCATCCATCTCTTTAATATTAAGAGCGGGTTCTCCTTTTCTTCCATTCCAGAAGTTGTCATTTAACCATTTATTACTCAAAAATCGATTGTCAAAAAAATCTTCCATATCAAAAAAATCAGAAGTGATTAAATCCGTAACAAAAGGCATTCTTTTTTTGTTCATTTTTACAAGTGACATAGTATTTATATTTTGGGTTAAACATATTTTAATACTTAAAAGTAAGGGTAAGCTACAATTCTTGAAATGATTTAGATCAGGCCTTGGAAGATTAAACAAGGTGTCATTTTTGCACTTATTTATAATTTGTTTTTAAGATCTATATTTTTTTCTGGCATCTTTTTGATGTTTCCTTTATTTCTATTTACTACTATTTTAGATATATTCGCAGACTATGGATTATTATCTTATTGTAACGGTCTTAGTCTTTTTTTCGGCTACCTTCGGCTATATAAATGCTAGATTTATTAAACTTCCAAGTACCATTGGTCTTACGGTAATAACTATTGTATTTACCTTTTTTATTTTTGGACTCAGCTACTTTGATGACACTCTTTTAAATGCAGAGCGCTATATAATTACCCAAATTGATTTTAGGACGGTTCTTTTGGATGTTATGCTCAGTTTCTTGCTTTTTGCCGGGGCGTTGCACACCGATTTACAGCAGCTAAAGGCCTTGCGTTGGCCGGTTTTGCTTTTTGCAACTTTTGGTGTATTGGTTTCCACTTTTCTTATAGGAGGGGCTGTTTTTTTGATGCTTCCCCTAATAGGTTTGGAAGTAGACCTGATTTATTGCTTTCTCTTTGGAGCGCTCATTTCTCCTACGGACCCCATTGCGGTTTTGGGGATTTTAAAAAAGGCAAAGGTTCCGGAGAAGTTAGAAATGAAGATAGTAGGAGAGTCCCTCTTTAATGATGGGGTGGGCGTGGTGATATTTTTGACAATATATGGATTAGCAAATGGGAGTAACCCAGAATTTTCATTGCTGAGTGTTCTTGAATTATTTGTTATTGAAGTTGGTGGTGGAGTATTGCTAGGGGCCTTTTTGGGTTGGCTTACTTACAAACTAATGAAGTCCATAAATGATTATAACATTGAAGTGATTCTAACCCTTTCTACGGTTATGACAGGTTCTGCTATTGCGACCTATTTGCATGTCTCAGCTCCTTTGGCAATGGTAGTGGCCGGCTTGGCAATAGGCGGACAGAAAGTACGGAAACACGCTATGTCAGAACAAACACAGAATTATGTCGATAAGTTTTGGGAATTGATAGATATTCTCTTAAATACCATTTTGTTTGTGCTAATTGGAATGGAATTACTAGTCCTGGATTTGGAATCTGAGTTTATAGTAGCCGGTCTTATTACTATACCCATAGCCTTGATTTGTCGATATACTTCTCTTTTAATACCTGTTAATGTCTTTAAGAAGAAATTGGATTTTGTGCCCTATACTAGTTTAATTATGACCTGGGGCGGTTTAAGAGGAGCCATTTCAATTGCCCTGGCCTTAGGATTAACAATGGAAATGCAAAGGGATCTCTTTTTGGTAATGACTTACGTTGTGGTCATTTTTTCAATAATTGTCCAAGGACTTACGGTAGGTAAATTGGTAAATAAACTGCGATAAACGGACTATGCTTATTTAGGAATATCCTATGCTTATTATTTCAGGTCTAATACTATTGGACAATGATCAGAACCTAGATAATCCTTTAGAATTTTAGAATCTTTTACCTTTTTAAAGAGGGACTCGCTAACCAAAAAATAATCAATTCGCCAACCGGTATTTCGCTCTCTGGCTTTAAAGCGATAGCTCCAATAACTATATAAAATCTCATCGGGATATAATGCTCTAAAGGTATCCACAAGGCCGTTGTTTAAAAAATTATCCATGCCGTCTATTTCTATCTGGGTATAGCCGGCAGTCTTGTTATAATTCGATTTATCATTTTTTAAGTCGATGGCTCTATGGGCCACATTTAAATCCCCGCAGACTATTACGGGTTTTGACTTTTCTTTTTCTTTAAGATAGCTAAGAAAATCTGCATCCCATTTCTTTCTATAAGGGAGACGATCTAGTTTTTGTCCTGAATTGGGGACATAGACATTTATTAAAAAAAAAGATTCATATTCGGCACAGAGTATCCTACCTTCATTATCATGATTCTCCTTTCCCATGCCATAAGAAACAGCAAGCGGTTTTTCTTTACTGAGGATGGCAGTACCCGAATAGCCCTTTTTCTCTGCAGAGTTTATGTAAAGATGTAGGTCTGGAAATACAGACAGGGCTTTTTTAACTTCCTCGTCCTGAGCTTTGGTTTCTTGCAAACAAACTATGTCATAATTCAGGGCTTCCAGTGATTGTTGGAAATCTTTTTTTAGAATGGCCCTAATGCCATTAACATTCCAGGATATGATTCTCATAAGTACTTAAATGATGGTTATAAAGAGCTGCAAAATACAAAGGATATTGTTTTAAAGAGATCGCATTTCATTTTTTCTATAAGTTATAAGGGCTTCTAAATTATTTATAAGACACTTTGCTTTTCTCTTGGCTAGAATACTTTTATTTTCCGATATTGCAGGCTGGTTCACGAAGAGGTTTCTATTCTTTAGAATCTATATTTATTGGAGTGTTAGCTCAGTTGGTTTAGAGCATCGCCTTGACAGGGCGGGGGTCGTTGGTTCGAATCCAATACGCTCCACTTAAAACCCTTGCAATTTTTTTGCAAGGGTTTTTTTTGATAAACGCATCTTCGTATTTACTTACAAATAATCCAGGATCCTCTCCAGAGCCATCCCTCTGGAGCCTTTTATCAGTAGGGTTGAAGCAGCAAGTTGATTGCTTTTAAGATGATTAGCCAGTTCATCAAAAGACGAATATTTTGGAAGATCAATTGCAGTTTTATAGAAGTGCTCCCCAACAAGAAACACCTTGTCAAACTTCATTGATTTAGCCAGAGATGCTATCTTTTGATGTTCTATTTCGGCATCAACTCCTAATTCGAACATATCCCCAAGGAAAATAGTTTTATGCTCTGCCTGTAGATTTTTAAAATACTGTAGGGCCACTTCCATGCTACTCGGATTGGCATTATAGGCATCCAGTATTATTTTATGGCCGTTTTTTTCTATCAATTGAGACCTATTGTCCGCAGGTATAAAGTCCTCTATACCTTTTTTGATGGCTAATGTTGGGACTTTAAAGTAGTGACCCATTAAAATAGATGCGCAACAATTGGGAAAATTATAGGAGCCTATTAGATGAGTGTTGATGGTGACCCCATCAGTTTTGAGACTTACAAAAGGATTGGCTTCGGTTAGTTTAATCTGCAAATCTGCTTTGTCTGTGGTACTATATCCAAATTTGGAAGGATACTGACTTAATTTTTCCAGTTGTATGGGATCATCTGCATTGTAGAAGATCAAACCGCCAGTTTTAAAGATATGCGTATATAATTCACTCTTGCCTTTAATTACTCCTTCTACCCCACCGAACCCTTCTAAGTGTGCTTTTCCAAAATTAGTGATATACCCAAAATCTGGTTGTGCAATAGCACTTAAAAATTCTATTTCCTTTTGATGATTGGCACCCATTTCTATAATTCCGATTTCTGTATCCTCCTGAAGTTGCAATAGGCTTAGAGGCACGCCAATATGGTTGTTTAGGTTGCCCTGAGTAGCAATAGTCTTATACTTTTGCGATAACACTTGGTTTATTAGAGCCTTGGTGGTTGTCTTTCCATTACTACCGGTTAGGGCAATTATTTTTGCCTTGCAATACTTCCGATGATAAGTGGCTAGTTCTTGAAGAGTCTTTAAAACATCATCAACTATAATGGTTTTTTCTTTCGTATTGTTTTTTGGGTTATCTATAACGGCAAAAGCAGCACCTTTCTTAAGGGCCTCCTTGGCGTAGGTATTGCCATCAAAATTGGCCCCTTTTAGCGCAAAGAAAATACTCCCTGATTTAATATGACGGGTGTCAGTGGATACAAGAGGATACTCAAGAAAAAGTTTGTGTAATGCTTCGATCTTCATAGATCAAATATATAAAAAAGCCCCGATGAAAATCACCGGGGCTGTTAGGTTGTTTGTGTTTTTAGGTTACTTGGCTTTTTTGCCTCTAACCGTTTTATTTTTTGTTTTAGATTTAGAACCAACTCTGGACATAGCACATCTAAAACCGATATAATCTGTAGCCATATATTGGGGTAAGAATCTACGCTGTGCGGGATCTAACCAATAAGCTCTATCTCTCCAGGATCCACCTTTGTAAACGCGAACCTCATCGTTTATTAAACTAGTTCGGTTATTGTTTTTATCATACTGTCTTTGAACGATCCCGGCAGAATCTTTTTCAACCATATGATCAGGAGAATTATACATTTTTCTTGCTTCAGATTCATCATCATCAGAAGCGAAGCGATCAAAGAATCTGGAAGACCCAGGATCCCCATCTCTATAGCCTCTGTTATCACTACCCGAGAAGTTTGTTCTCAAATAGGTTTCTTCTTCATCTACTGGAACCATTTTCAGTTCTCCGGGTAGATTTACTGCTACTACTTTTCCGTTTGGTAAGGTGTCAAAAAGAATACTATCTCTTATGACCGTAACTTTTCCATCTTCCCCAATCGCGTTTTTCATGTAGATATTACCTCGGTAATAGTTGAAGTCACTTATTTCATCGTCAACTATAGGACGGTAAACATCAGCTACCCATTCGGCCACATTACCAGCCATATCATATAATCCTAAATCATTTGGTTTATAAGACTTAACCTCGGCTGTAATATCCGCTCCATCATCAGACCACCCGGCAATTCCGCCATAATCTCCTTTTCCTTGTTTAAAATTGGCAAGTTGATCTCCACGGCCAACACGTTGTCCGTTTCTGGTATAATCACCTTCCCAAGGATATTTTTTTCTTCCTCTATAATTATTATACTCTCTAGTACCCTGTAAGGCAGCGGCTGCATATTCCCATTCAGTTTCCGTAGGAAGTCTGTACTCCGGCATAATAATACCGGTGCTTCTTTTGGCAAAAGTAGAGACAGAGTCTTGTTTCTTTTTCCCTTGAAGAGAATCAATCTGCCCATTATAAACAGATTCTGGTTTATTTAAATAAGCCTCCGTACTAAAGGTGCCTTCTAGTTCACCATTTAGAGCTTTGTATTTTGCATCTTGAGCTAAATAGCCTTCTCTTTCCAACATAGCCTCATTCACTCTGTCAGTTCTCCATTCAGCAAATTGTACTGCCTGAATCCAATTGACACCTACTACTGGATATTCTGCATAAGCCGGATGTCTCAGGTAGTTGTTCGTCATGGTTTCATTAAAACCAAGACGGTTTCTCCATACCAAGGTATCTGGTAAGGCGCCTTTATAGATATTCTCAAATTTAGGATTTTCCGGAGGGTAAACAGCCTTTAAATAATCAAGATATTCCAGATACATAACATTTGTTACTTCTGTTTCATCCATGTAAAAAGACTGCACATGTTGTGCGGAAGGAGTATTATTCCAGTCGTGCATAACATCATCCTGTACTTTTCCTTTTGTAAAGGTTCCTCCTTCAACAAAAACAAGGCCCGGTGCGGTTTCTTGTTCTTTAAAGTCAGAATTGTACTGAAAACCGCCTTCTTTGGCATTTATTTTCCATCCTGTTGCTCTTGAAACATTCTTTGAAGAGGAGGAGGAAGATTTATTACAACTAGTAATTGTAAAACTTCCCGCTACCACGGCACAAGAAAGTACAACTTTGATCAACTGTTTTTTCATCTGTATTTAGGACTTAGGTTCCAAATCAAACCAACCCTTAGGATTAATTTGATAAGATATTTAAACAAAAATGTGTTTCTTCGGCTTATAAAACGATGTTTTAAACATAATATTTTATAGCCTAATAAATATTTTCTTCATCTCATACTATGTGCATTTTGACGATAAATATTCATGAACATAACGACATAAAAAGCTATATAGTATGTCTGAATATGTTTTTTGGTAAGAATTATATAAGCTTTGTCGATACCTTAATATTAAGGATGTTAAATAAGGTATTAAAAACAAATTTCTTTTTGGCATCTTAAATTTAAGGCCAAAATGTGAAAATAAAGTCGATGTTTAGGCAAGATATTTTTTAAATCATCGTTACTTATCAAGTATTCGACGAATTTTATAGTAATTATTACAGAATAATATACATTTTTGCACTAATTCTATTTTTATGAAAAACATGAAAAAATTAACCATTATTATTCTACTGGCAGGCTTATGCAAAGTTGCTGCTCAGGATCAGGATAGGGTTATTACCACTGCTGTTCCTTTTCTTAGGATAGCTGCAGATGCTAGAGCCGGAGGTTTAGGTGATATGGGTGTTGCTACTTCTATTGATGTTTTTTCGCAGCAATGGAATCCAGCAAAATTTGCTTTCGCCGAAAGGAAAATGGGAATCGGTATTGGATATACTCCTTATTTAGAAAGTATAATTACAGATATATCTCTTTTAAATGGGAGCTATTACAATAAACTTAATGATAGAAGTGCTTTTGCATAGGGAATTCGCTACTTTACCCTGGGAGAAATTGAGCTTAGACAGTTTGCAGGAGATCCTGGAACCATTGTTAAACCAAATGAATTAGCTATAGACGGATCTTACTCTTTAAAGTTAAGTGATAAGTTTTCTATGGCAGTAGCGGGAAGGTATATTAATTCAAATTTAAGACTCCCGGATGATGGAAGTGTAGATTCGCAATCGGCCAGTTCTTTTGCAGTTGATATAGCCGGTTACTTTAGATCAAGGGAGATTGCCTATAACAGCTTTGATGGAAGATGGAAAGCTGGGTTTAATATTTCTAACCTAGGAGGTAAAATACAATATGAAGCGGGTGGGCAACAGAATTTCTTGCCTTCCAATCTTAGGAATAGGTGGGGGATTTGATTTTATATTCGACATGGATAATGTTTTAACCTTGGGTCTTGAATTTAATAAATTATTAGTGCCAACCCCGCAAGATTTTAATGGCGATGGGGTAATTGATTCTGAAGACAATGATATTTATCAACAAATTGGTTGGTTTGAAGGTGTTTTTAAATCTTTTGGGGATGCTCCTGATGGTTTAAGTGAGGAATTACAAGAAGTTACATGGGCCTTGAGTGCTGAATATGCCTTTCAAAATGCCTTCTTTTTTAGGACGGGGTATTTTCATGAAAGCCCAAATAAAGGTTCAAGACAATTTTTCACCTTAGGTGCGGGCTTCAAATTTAAATCGGCTCAGGTAGACTTGTCATACCTCTTTGCGACCTCACAGGTGCAGAATCCTTTGGAGAATACTTTGAGGTTTTCTCTTACCTTTAGTTTAGGAGAAGAGTTTTATAACGACTAAGATTTAGATCTTTTTTATTTTTATATCCCCGTCTTATGGCGGGTTTTTTATTTATGATACCCCTATAAATCTCCACGGAAAGGAATAGTAATTATATTTACAAAACGATTTTAGCTTAGTCAATTATGAAAAAAGTAAATATTTCTTTTGACCTTTTTGTATTTGAATCATTAACTGCTTTATCCGTAGGGGATCAGAAATTGCTTAAAATGGCAATTAAAAGCAGAGAAAATGCCTATGCTCCTTATTCTAAATTTAAAGTTGGAGCGGCTGTTTTATTAGAAAATGGAGAGGTAGTTCTTGGTAATAATCAGGAAAATGCCTCCTACCCATCTGGGTTGTGTGCAGAAAGGGTGGCAATTTTTCAGGCAGGAGCAATATACCCCGGAGTTAAAATAAAAACAATTGCCATAAGTGCGACTTCAGAAAAATATGAACTGGATAGGCCTGCCGGACCTTGTGGGAATTGTAGACAATCAATTGCTGAGTACGAGCAAAAACAGCAATCTCCAATTGCTATTATAATGATGGGAAGCGTGGGTGAAATTTATAAAACGAACTCCATAGCAGACATACTACCTTTAGGCTTTGAAGCAAGTTATCTTAAATAGTTATTTCTGGCTATTAATAAATACTGCTTTTTAGTCTAACTACTTTTATACCTTTTTGGTCATTTTTTTTACACTATTGATTTAATGTGTATTTTTGTTTTCCCTTCTAAAAACTTAACGGTTAGTTGAAGTTTTTATCATGAGAAAAGGGCATTGTAAAAAGAAACATATTTAATGAAAAAAGTCACGAAAGAGGTATATTTAAAATGGTATGAGGACATGCTGTTTTGGAGAAAGTTTGAAGACAAGCTTGCCGCGGTCTATATTCAACAAAAAGTCAGAGGGTTTTTGCATTTGTACAACGGTCAGGAAGCCGTTTTGGCAGGGGCATTGCATGCAATGGATCTAACGAAAGACAGAATGATTACGGCATACCGAAATCACGTTCAACCTATAGGAATGGGAGAAGATCCTAAAAGAGTCATGGCGGAACTTTATGGAAAAGTTACCGGCACCTCAAAAGGAATGGGAGGCTCTATGCATATTTTTTCTAAAGAGCACAGGTTTTATGGGGGACATGGAATTGTGGGAGGACAAATACCTTTAGGAGCGGGACTTGCATTCGCGGATAAATATTTTAAACGAGATTCTGTAACGCTTTGTTATATGGGTGACGGAGCCGTAAGACAAGGGTCTCTGCACGAGACTTTTAATTTAGCAATGCTTTGGCAATTACCGGTTGTTTTTATTTGCGAAAACAATGGGTACGCTATGGGAACATCTGTGGCCCGTACGGCGCATACTACAGAAATCTGGAAATTAGGTTTGGGTTATGAAATGCCATGTGCTCCGGTAGACGGTATGGATCCGACCATTGTTGCAGAAGCTATGAGTAAAGCCATAGAAAGAGCTAGGAGTGGTGGCGGTCCTACTTTCTTAGAAATGAAAACATATCGCTATAGAGGTCATTCTATGTCGGATGCTCAACATTATAGAACGAAAGATGAAGTAGAGGAGTATAAAAAAATTGATCCCATAACACAGGTTCTTGAAATTATAAAAGACAATAAATACGCCACAGATGAGCAGCTAAAGGAAATTAATACGCGTGTAAAGGACTTGGTCAAAGAATGTGAGAAGTTTGCGGAAGAATCTGCCTACCCGCCGGTTGAGCAACTTTATGATATGGTATACGAACAAAAGGACTACCCTTTTACAGAACACAAAATATAATTAAATGGCCGAAGTTATTAATATGCCAAGACTAAGCGATACCATGGAAGAAGGTACCGTAGCAAAATGGTTAAAAAATGTTGGAGATAAAATTGAAGAGGGAGACATTCTAGCTGAAATTGAAACAGATAAGGCTACTATGGAGTTTGAATCCTTTCATGAGGGTACCTTACTGCATATAGGAATTCCTGAAGGTGATGGAGCGCCCGTTGATACGCTATTGGCTATCATCGGAGATGAGGGTGAGGATATTTCTTCTTTAATTTCTGATACTTCTAAAACGCCTCCTCCAGCAAAAGAAGAAAAGACTGAGGAAACGAGCCCGGTTGAAGAAAGTGCAGATAGTACGGCTTCCTCTATTCCTGAAGGAGTAGAAGTTGTGAAAATGCCTAGGTTAAGTGATACCATGGAAGAAGGTACTGTAGCCACTTGGTTGAAAAAGGTAGGGGACCAGGTAGAAGAAGGAGATATTCTTGCTGAAATTGAAACAGATAAGGCTACGATGGAATTTGAATCGTTTTATTCTGGAAAACTTCTCTATATAGGTATTCAAGAAGGCGAATCGGCACCCGTTGATGAAGTTTTGGCTATCATAGGGCCTGAAGGTACCGATGTAGATGCTGTTCTTAATGCTAAACCAACGGCTAAGTCAGCTTCTTCTGACGGTGCGCCGGATGTTGAAGTTGATAAATCAGAACCAAAGGAGGTTGCTCAAGAGACTAAGGCAGTGGAGGATGGACAAAGAATATTTGTTTCTCCTTTAGCCAGAAAAATAGCGGAGGAAAAAGGTATTAACCTTAAAGATGTGAAGGGAAGTGGAGACCATGGACGGATTGTGAAACGTGACGTTGAGAACTTTACACCTGCTCAATCGGTTGCACCCGAGCCTACTGCAAATGTTGCTGCAGAAGTATCAAAGGTCTCTACGCAGCCAATCCTTGCTTCAGGGGAAGAACATTTTGAGGAGGTTAAGAATTCTCAAATGCGTAAGGTTATAGCCAAGAGACTGAGTGAATCAAAGTTTACTGCACCTCATTATTACCTTATAATTGAGGTAGATATGGATAATGCTAAAGCTTCTAGAGTTCAGATAAATAGTCTGCCGGACACTAAAATATCCTTTAATGATATGGTTGTAAAGGCATGTGCAATGGCTCTTAAAAAGCATCCTCAGGTAAATACTAGTTGGAAAGGAGATACAACGAGGTTTAATCAGCATATACACGTAGGGGTGGCTGTCGCAGTTGATGATGGTTTGGTAGTTCCGGTATTAAAATTTACAGATCAGTTAAGTTTAACCCAAATAGGGGCTCAGGTTAAGGATTTAGCGGGAAGAGCGAGAGTTAAAAAACTAACTCCGGCAGAAATGGAAGGAAGTACTTTTACTGTTTCCAATTTAGGAATGTTTGGAATTCTAGAGTTTACCTCTATTATCAACCAGCCCAATTCGGCCATCTTATCGGTGGGTGCTATCGTAGAGAAACCGGTAGTTAAAAATGGTGAAATTGTTGTTGGTAGCACTATGAAAGTTAGTCTTGCTTGCGATCATCGGACAGTAGATGGGGCAACAGGGGCCCAGTTCTTGCAGACCTTAAGAGCCTATTTGGAAAACCCCGTAACCATGTTGGCCTAAGAGTTCCTTGAATTTTTAAATAATAAAATCACAAAGTAGGCATCCAGAAATAACTTGGATGCCTTTCATTTTTAAAATTACCCAATGAAGTTTATAAAGTATTTTTTAATCTTTTTCTTATTTGCCGCTTGTGGTTCCTTAAAAAAAAATAAGACAGCCTATTTCACCACCTCCGAAAAAGTTGAAAAGGATATGAATTTTTTAGCCTCTGATGAGTTAGAAGGAAGAGATACAGGTACAGGGGGTATCGAAGCAGCAGCTACTTTTATTGAAAATGTTTTCGAATCAAATAAGATTAAACCCTTTTTTGATAGTTTTAAAGACAGCTTGTCGAATTATGAAAAACCAGCTTACAATATAGTGGGTTACTTAAAAGGGAGAGATAAAGAGTTAAGTAAGGAATTCATTATAATTGGTGCCCATTATGATCATATAGGCATAGAAAATGCCTCCCAGGGAGATAGTATTGCCAATGGAGCTAATGATAATGCCTCAGGAACTACAGCGGTATTGGAAATAGCCAAATATTTTAGTAGTGCCAAGAGCAATAAAAGGAGTATCCTTTTTGTGCTTTTTAGTGCAGAGGAAAAGGGCCTGCTGGGTTCAGAGCATTTAGCGAAGCGATTAAAGAATCAAAATTTAGATTTATATGTAATGCTAAATTTCGAAATGATTGGCGTCCCGATGGTAGATAAGGATTATCTTCTTTATCTATCCGGTTATGAAAGATCTAATATGGCAGCAACAATAAACTTAATGGCCGGGGAAGAACTTATTGGTTTTTTGCCCAAAGCAAAGGAGTTTAGTTTGTTTCAGAGATCGGATAATTTTCCATTCCACAAGGTTTTTAATTTACCGGCACAGACATTTTCCTCTTTTGATTTCACCAATTTTGATTATTATCACAAGCCAGGAGACGAAGTGGAGTTGATGGATTTTAATCATATGGTGAAGGTTATAAATAAAATGATACCCGTTATTGAAGAAATTGCCAATACCGAAGAAAGAGTAATTAAATATAATTAGATGAGCAATATTATTATTACGGGCTGCAGCAGAGGGATAGGATATGAGCTTGCTCAAAAGTTTGCTTTTGAAGGAAATAGGGTGTTGGCTCTTTCAAGAAATGAAAAACCTATTAAAGCTTTAAATAATCCAAACATAGTCACTTTTCCATTTGATATTTGTGATGCTAAGAATATCGACTTTTTAGTTGATTTTTTAAAAAGAGAATGGAAATCAGTTGATATTTTAATCAATAATGCTGGGAAACTCCTTAATAAACCATTTTTAGAAACCACTGTTTCTGACTTTGAAGAGATTTATAAAGTGAATGTTTTTGGGGTTGCCGAATTAACAAGAAGGGTTCTTCCTTTTATGTCTTCGAGTGGTCATGTAGTTACAGTAAGTTCTATGGGAGGTGTACAGGGAAGTGCTAAATTTCCGGGACTTGCCGCTTATAGTTCTAGTAAAGCAGCTGTAATAACTCTAACCGAGTTGTGGGCCGAAGAGTTTAAAACGACCGGACCATCTTTTAATGTTTTAGCCCTAGGAGCGGTTCAAACCGAGATGTTGGAAGAGGCATTTCCAGGATACAAAGCCCCGTTAACTGCTGAAGAAATGGCAGAATATATTAGGTATTTTGCCTTAAATGGTCAAAAGTTATACAATGGGAAACTTATGCAGGTAAGCAAAAGTACTCCCTAGTTTTCTAGGGTATTTTATACGCTGTTTATTATTTTAGATAACAAGTCAGGAATATCTAATTAAACATAGATAAGGTTAATGACTTCATGAATAAGTAAAAAATAGGGATTATATTTTGTGATAAAAATTCTTTAATTCATAATAAAGTTGATAAAGGCTATTTTTAATATATATGAGTAATGTTTTACAATCATATTTGCCAGACCAAGCAGTTAACTCTTGTTTAGAACTCATAAAGCTGAATGGGGTTCATTTAAAAATAGTAAATAAGAGGGTTACCAGGCATGGAGATTACAGAAGGATGCCCGATGGATCTCATCAAATCACTATTAATGCCAGTCCCAATCCATATAGATTTCTGATTACCTTAGTACATGAGGTGGCTCATTTAATGGCTTTTGAAAAATATGGCAGGACCATTAAACCACATGGCTTAGAATGGAAGAGGACTTTCCAACATCTGATGTTGCCTTTTATAAGGCCAGAAATCTTTCCAAATAATCTATTACCCCTCGTTGCCAGACATTTTAAGAATCCAAAGGCAAGTAGCAGTACTGATACACAGCTGGCTCTCGCTTTAAATAAATATGATTTACCATCAGATTTAGTGCCTGTTTTTGAGCTACCTTATGGAAGTATTTTTAGACTTTATAATGGGAAGCTTTTTAAGAAGGGATCCAGGAAGGTAAAGCGAATTGAATGCGTAGAATTAGAATCGGGCAGAAGGTATCTTTTTCAGCCTCATGCCGAAGTAGAATTAATAAAAGAATAGATGAACAATAGAAATTTTTATGCGGTTTTAATGGCTGGGGGAGTTGGTTCAAGATTCTGGCCTATTAGTACAACTGACTATCCTAAGCAGTTTCATGATATGTTGGGAACCGGCGATACCTTAATTCAAAAAACCTTCGCACGTCTTAATCGTTTTGTACCTGCAGAGAATATACTTATTCTCACGAATGAGCGATATAAAGACTTATGCCTGGAGCAATTGCCTGAAATTAATGCTTCTCAGGTGGTTTTAGAACCCGTAATGAGAAATACAGCTCCTTGTATTCTTTATGCAGCGCTTAAGATTCAGAAAATGAATGAGAACGCCGTTATGGTGGTTGCACCTTGTGATCATTGGATAGAAGATGAGGTGGCTTTCGAAAAGGATATATTACGGAGTTTTCAACAGGCTTCCAAAGAAGGTGCAATTTGTACACTAGGTATTAGACCCACCTTTCCAAATACCGGATTTGGCTATATAGAATATATTCAAGATGAATTAGAAAGTGGTTTCTATCCAGTTCAAAGATTTAGAGAAAAACCGGACTATGATACCGCAAAATCATTTCTGGAGCAAGGTAATTTTTTGTGGAATGCAGGTATTTTTATTTGGAGCGTTAAGACAATTTTGGAAGCTTTTAGCCAATTTCAACCTGGGTTATACGAGCTATTTATTCAAGGCTTAGAAAGATATAACACAGTTGATGAAGAGGCTTTTATAACAGATAATTATCATAAAGCGGAGGATATTTCTATTGATTACGCTATTTTAGAAAGGGCAAAAGCAATTTACGTTATTCCTGCTACTTTTGATTGGAACGATTTGGGTACCTGGGGGTCTTTATATGATAAATTAGAGAAGGATGTACATAATAATGCTGTAGTCAATGGTCGGATATTAGCAGAGGAAGCCACTGGTAATATGGTGCGTTTATCAAAAAATAAAATAGCTGTTATTGACGGTTTAAAGGATTATATAATCGTTGATAAAGAAAATGTTCTTATGATCTATCCTAAGTCCAAGGAACAGGACATAAAAAAGATTTTGACAAAAGTAAAAGCCTCATTTGGCAAAAAATATATTTAGTTATGATTGAGGATAAAGGAAAGGATTTAAGTACAGAGGAAACCAAGGAAAGCCGGGAAAAAGTTCAAAAAGATTTTCAAGGCTTTTTAGGTAGTGCTAAGAAATTTTTAAGGGAATTACTTAATATTAGGAAAGATACAGACCAGGAAGCCACCAAGGAAGCCATAATAGCCGATATACATTTTAAGGGCCATACTGTATGGATTTTAATTTGCTCCATATTTATTGCTTCGGTGGGATTAAATGCTAATTCTACAGCGGTGGTCATTGGAGCGATGCTTATTTCCCCCCTTATGGGCCCGATTCTTGGAATCGGAATGTCTATTGCCATAAATGACATTGATACTTTGAGAAGATCTCTTAAGAATTTTTTTGTTATGGTCTTTATAAGTATTCTAACGGCTTACTTGTTTTTTACCTTCTTTCCCTTACGCGACGAATCTTCGGAATTATTGGCGAGGACTGCACCGGACATAAGAGATGTCCTCATCGCATTTTTTGGTGGATTTGCTTTGGTTATAGCGAGGGCTAAAAGGGGTACGGTTGCTACAGTTATTTTTGGTGTGGCCATTGCTACGGCTTTGATGCCTCCTTTATGCACAGTTGGTTTTGGATTGGCCATTGGAAATATGGAATATGCCTTAGGAGCAATTTATCTTTTTACTATTAATACCATTTTTATTGCTTTGGCCACCGTAATAGTTTTGAAACTTCTACGTTTCCCAATGGTTCGTTATATAAACTCTAAAAAAAGAAGATTTTTTGCAAGAATGGCCTCCCTAGTCGCCATTTTGGTTATGGTGCCTGCGACCATTACGTTTTATAATGTCTTTCAAGAATCCCGATTTATGATACAAGCCCAAGACTTGGTAAAAACCACAATTGGCGAATATAAGTTTAAGGGACAAGGGAGGTTTTTGGATAATTTAACGCAAATTAATTATAGTAAAAATGGGATTTCCAATATTGAGATAGTCTGTATGGGCGATGAAGAAATTCCCAGTAATGTAATAGATACATGGATTGCAACAAAAAAATACCTATGGTAGACTTAAAAATGCAGAGCTGAAAATTGTTCAAGGTGGAAAGGATGATTCTACGGAAAAGTTTAATTATATCACAGAGCTTTATGAGTCCAAAAAGGTGGAAATAAAAAATAAGGATGAAAGAATCCAGTTCTTAGAAGAGGAAGTAGCTAAACTCAGTAAGTTAACAACCAGACAGGTTCCCTTTAGTCAAATAAGTGCAGAGGCAAGAGCCAACTATGTAAATTTACAAAGTTTAGGATTTGCCTATACCTTGATTACTGATTTTAATAAAATGGATACAATCCCTGTATTTGAAGTTGTATGGAAAAAGAAAGCAAAAAACAAAGAAATTAAAGAAGATACTGAAAAGCTAACGGAATGGTTGAAATTACGAATTAATGATCAAAAAGCGCAGGTGAAACTTGGGCAATCCTAATTGCGCTCTTCAATATACATTTGTCGTACTTTTTTAAATAATTCTGATGAATAAACGAAATTGGTCACCGCCTCATTATCTGTTTTAAAAATTTCTTTATTCGTACCCTCCCATTCTTTAATACCGTTTTTTAAGAAGATAATTTTTTCGCCAATTTCCATTACGGAATTCATGTCGTGACTATTTATTACAGTGATGATTTCATTTTCTCTGGTGATCTCCTGAATGAGATTATCAATAAGAATAGCCGTTTTGGGGTCTAACCCGGAGTTAGGTTCATCGCAAAACAAATATTTAGGCCTCATGACAATGGCCCTTGCAATAGCTACACGTTTTTGCATGCCCCCTGATATTTCTGAAGGATATTTTTGTTGTGCTTCTTCTAAATTAACGCGTTTTAAAACATTCATCTACCCGATCTTCCATTTCAGACTTTGACTGTTTGGTAAACATATCAATGGGGAACATCACATTTTCTTCAACAGTCATAGAATCAAAAAGTGCACTTCCCTGAAAAACCATCCCTATTTCTTGTCTAAGACCTCTCTTTTCTGTAATTGAAAGTTTGGAAAGAAAACGACCATCATATATTATTTCCCCTTCATCCGGCACAATTAGTCCTAAGAGACATTTTAAAAATACTGTTTTTCCTGATCCACTCTGTCCTATTATTAAATTTGTCTTACCTTTTTCAAAACTGGTAGTAATCCCTTTTAAAACATGGGCTTCCCCAAACGATTTATGTAAGTTGTTTACTTCTATCATCAGCCTAGTAAAAGTTGTGTGAGAACAAAATTGGTTATAATGATTACTACACTAGTCCAAACAAACGAAGTAGTACTTGCTTTTCCTACGTCTAGGGCGCCACCCCTCATATAATAACCATGAAATGAAGGAATAGTAGCAATTATGAAAGCAAAAACTAATGTCTTTACAAAGGAATAAGTAATATGAAATGGGATGAAGTCTATCTGTATCCCTTCAATAAATTCTGAAGTAGTACTATGTTCTCCTAGTACATTCGCAACTAATCCGCCCAAAATCCCCAGATACATGGCAATGGCTATAGCAAAGGGGTAAAAAAGCATGGCTATTATTTTAGGGAATACCAGGTAATTTAAAGAATTAACTCCCATGACCTCCAAAGCGTCTATTTGTTCAGTAACCCGCATGGTTCCAATGCTTGAGGTGATATAAGAGCCGACCTTACCTGCCATAATGATAGAAGTAAAGGTGGGGGCAAATTCTAGAATTACTGATTGTCGCGTTGCAAATCCAATCAGATTTTTAGGAATAAGTGGATTAGTCATATTTAAGGCGGTTTGTATGGCTACAACCCCACCTATAAAAAAGGAAATGAATATGATAATTCCCAAGGAACCATATATCAATTCATCAATCTCTTTAAGGATCAAATTCTTCATGATCGACCACTTGGTAGGTTTTTTAAAAACCTCTTTGACCATTATAGAGTAATTCCCAATTGATGCTAAATAACCCATGTATTGTTCTGCAATTCTAATCGTAAAAATAGTAATATTAGGATTGATTTGACGATCATTTCATATTTTAAAAACTTTAATTAAGTATTTTTGAAGTTCTCATAAACGATTTATGATGTTTATAAAGCTTTTTCAATTCTAATTCTGTTTAATTGCGTTTCTTTTTTTACACCTTGGTGTTCAAGGCCAGCGAAAATCAAAAAACACTACAATACGTATTGAGCAACCTACTCTAAAAACTACTCCTAATCTGGTTGTGGGAATTGTTGTAGATCAAATGCGCTACGATTACTTAAGTCGTTTTTGGAACCGCTTTGGAGAAGGGGGTTTTAAACGATTTGTGAATAACGGCTTTAACTGCAAGAATAACCATTATAATTATGCTCCCACCAGCACCGGCCCCGGACATGCTTCCATTTATACGGGTACAACTCCATCTACACATGGTATAATTGGAAATAACTGGTATGATAAAGAACTTCAGAGAGCTCGGTATACTGTGCGTGAGATGAAATTATATACGAATCCGTTGGAACTACCTCAGAAGCGGGAAAGATGTCACCTAAATAGAATGGTCGGTAACTACTATGACAGATCAATTACGCCTGCACAACCAAATGCGATCGAAAGTGATATCCATTGCTCTTAAAGATCGAGGGGCGATTTTGCCAGGAGGCCACACAGCTAATGCGGCCTATTGGTTTGAAGGGGGCATAAATGGTAATTGGATTAGCAGTGATTACTACATGAATGTACTTCCCAATTGGGTCAGTGAATTTAATAACAATAAAAGCGTTAGCAAGTATAAGAAAGTATGGGCGCCACTAGAAGATTTGCAGTCCTATATAGAAAGCGGAGCGGATAATACACCTTATGAAAGTGTTTTTAAAGGAGAGCAAGCACCAATATTTCCGCATGATTTACCTGAGATCTGGACTTCAAATGGAGACTATGATCTTCTTAGAAGTACCCCCTTTGGAAATAGTATAACAACAGATTTTGCCTTAGCTGCACTTGAAGCCGAGGCCCTGGGGCAAGATGAAACTACTGATTTTTTGGCTATCTCTTATTCAAGTACGGACTATGTTGGACATAAATTTGGGGTTAACTCTAAAGAAATACAGGACACTTATATGCGCCTCGATGGAGAATTAAAACGTCTTTTTGAAGCTCTAGATGATGAAGTTGGCCCAGGAAATTATACTGTTTTTCTGACTGCAGATCATGGGGCAGTTAATGTTCCAGCTTATTTAAAAGATAATAAAATACCTGCGGGTTATTTGGATAAAGATGGGGCCATAGTTAGTCTAAAGGAGAATATAAAATACAAATATGGCAATGCGGCGCTTATAAAGAATGTTTCTAATAATCAGATATTCTTAGATCATAAAGTAATTCAAAACCTTGATTTGTCGCTTCGCGAAGTACAAGAAACATTAGCCCAAGAATTACTAAAACAAGGAGATTATCTTAATGTTTATACAGCATACCAGTTGCAAAACACTGAATATAGTGGGGAATCCCTTATTTTCTTCAAAACGGATATAATATGATTGCGTTCTGGGGATCTTATGGTGGTGCCCTAATGTCAGTTTTATAGATTATAGATAAAACTGGTTCCACTCACGGCTCAGCCCAGATTTATGATACGCATATGCCATTCTTGTTTTATGGAAAAGGTATATTAAACCGGGATCAACAACTCTTAGGACAGAAATTTCAGATATCGCACCTACTATTTCAGCCTTACTTGGGATTGCATTTCCTAATGGGACTACGGGAAGACCTATCACATGAGGTATTAGAATAATTTTTTTTTAAATATTCCGCCATCGATAGTTTCGGATAAATTCACCTTCTTTTTTCAGAAACTAAAAAAGGAAGTTTCCTCTTTTTTAGCCTGAACATATCCCTTTTATGGTATCTAAAAATAACCACATTTTTTTCTGGCATAAGGCAATTTTTAGCGAAGCAATGACACTAATCAAATAGACCATAACGCATTCTATACATAGCTTCTCCTTGCAGAAAACGTGCCTGTTTTTGATAGGAAGCTCCCCAGAGGGTCTTAAATGCTTTATTTTTAATGAATTATCTGTAATTACTTTGAAATCATTATACTGGCCAAGAACTCATCAACAGTATCCCAGCCTATAGAATTTTTTAATCCACCTATAGCTTTAAAACACTTTTTTGTATAACTTTTAAAAGCACCACGGACATGATCTTTGTTCATTGGATGATTTAGTTTCCACGCTCCTTTTGCATCCCTGTTCATAAGCAAATCCACCTAAAATACCCGCCTTTGAATTTCAATTAATGAGTTGTGAGATTTTTTCAAAGTAGTTTACAGGTAGGATGATATCAGCATCGAGTTTTACAATAAAATCGTATTGGTCATCCAACAATTGACAACCTTCATTAAATGCTTCCACAACTTTGGCTCCGGGCATATGAAGGGTAGAGGAAGATCTGTTTACCTTAAAAACATGAGTGTTTTCGGAGATAACCTTATCAATAATGGCTTCTGTATTGTCCGAAGAATTATCATTCACAACCACAATTTTCTTAGGTTGCATGGTTTGCATTAGCACAGATTGGAGTGTATCAGCCAGGTATAATTCTTCATTATGTGCACAGATTACGATATAATAATTCACTCTAGTATGGTATAATTATCGTGATGCAATAAAAGCAGTACTTTCGGATTACCTTTTTCGCTCAGCATAAACAATATAATATCGTGGTGTAAAAATCCGTAATAAAGGCCTAATCCCCAGTTTCCTGACAGGATTAGCCCAGCTAAATGAATCCTTTATCTCCCATCCGGCTTTTTCAAGCAACCAATTAAACTGCCAGGTTTCAAATTCGTGATAGTGTCTGTCCCATGGATCAGTTTTACTTCTGTATGCAGGGGCAAACCAAAGTTTTAATGGAACACTGGCTACAATTTTATCTGCCTTTATTGCTCTTAAAACATTATAAGGTGCGAGCAAATGCTCAAAGATTTCAAATGCAGTAACAACATTGGCTTTCGAGTTCTGATACTAAGTCTAAACTCCAAATCCAAGTCTTCACCGCTGGTATTTTCAACCTTATAACCATGTTGCTTCATTATTTCAGAAAATGGATTGCTAACCCCTAAATCAAAATGGTTTCTTGTGTAGTTATGTGTTTTTGAAGAAAGGCAAGTGTATTCTTATACCTTTTACCTGGAAAAGTTTTTTCATACATATTTTCAGCATCTATAAACTATGGCGTTGATATTCATGCCTGCACCAACACTTGCAAAGATAACAACGTCACCTTTTTCTATATGATGATTTTCAATTTTTCCATTCTTTACCATATCAAACAAGGTTGGAACGGTGGCTACGGAGCTATTCCCTAATTCATGAATATTCATTGGCATAACTCCTAGGAACGGGCATTTTCAAATTATAAGATTTATAAAATCGTTTTACAATGGCCTCATCCATTTTTTCATTTGCCTGATGAATAAATATTTTTTTTACATTTTCAATAGGGACACCACTATTATTCAAACAATTTCTCATGGCATTTGGAACATGTTTAAGAGCAAATTCATAAATTTTACGACCATACATTTTTATGTATTGGGTTTTGCTTGGGCAAGATTTATTATGTGATTCACCGAAAAACAAATAATAGGCTTCTTCGTTGGCATAGGTAGCAGAAGTATGCGCAAGAATCTCACCAGAATCTTCCGAATCTTCAATAATACATGCCCCCGCACCATCTGAATAAATCATGGAATCCCGATCGTGTTGATCAATTACCCTGGAAAGTGTTTCCGCTCCAATTACAAGACATTTTTTTGCAATACCACTTTTAATAAAAGCATTGGCCTGTATAATCCCTTCTAACCAGCCGGGACAGCCAAAAAGCATATCATAAGCAACACAATTGGGGTTCTTAATTTTTAGGAGATGCTTTACCCTTGTAGCTAAACTTGGGACCGTATCGCTTTGTGATTGACCATGCTTTACATCTCCAAAATTATGGGCAAAAATGATATAATCCAGTTCTTCTGGATCAATTCCGGCATCTTCAATAGCCTCCAGGCTGCAAAGAAATCCAAATCTGAAGTATTTAGTTCTTTATTGCGTAGCGTCTTTCATCAATCCCGGTTATTGCCTTAAATTTTTCGATAATAACCTCATTGGTATAATCAAAAGGAGTGCCTTCATCTGGTAAGAAAATTGTGTTGCTCAAAATCTTTATTTTGAGTAGTGATTGACGGGATATAACATCCTGTGCCGCTAATTCCAATACTCATATTTAATAGCCTTGTGTAAGTTTTTTACAAACTAATAAAAAAAAATACCGTGCTATGTGTTCGTAACAAATAATTACGATGTTCAGTAGAAATAAACAAGAA
Organism: uncultured Flavobacteriaceae bacterium; assembly: GCA_942491255.1. Lineage (GTDB taxonomy): Bacteria > Bacteroidota > Bacteroidia > Flavobacteriales > Flavobacteriaceae > Eudoraea. The sequence continues at coordinate 48,262 of CALOAJ010000007.1, forward strand.
TAAAACTTATTCTTCGGCACTTAAGTAGCCTTTCAAATCCCTTTTTTTAAGTAGTAAGTTATGCTTCAATATATGCTTCAATTGGTGTGCAGGTACAAATTAAATTACGATCTCCATAGGCATCATCAACTCTTCTAACACTAGGCCAGAATTTATTTTCAACAACATAAGGCAATGGGAATGCTGCTTTCTTTCTGGAATAAGGAAATTCCCATGAATCATTGGTAACCATATGAAGTGTATGTGGGGCATTTTTTAATAGATTACTGACATCTTTTGCAGAGGACTGATCAATTTCTACTCGGATCGATATCATAGCATCGCAAAAGCGATCTAGTTCATCAAGATTTTCACTTTCCGTAGGTTCTATCATAAGGGTCCCGGCTACAGGAAAGGAAACTGTTGGAGCATGAAAGCCATAGTCCATTAGGCGTTTGGCAATATCCGTTACTTCTACTCCATTCTCTTTAAAAGGCCTGCAATCTATAATCATTTCATGAGCTGCCCGCCCTTTTTCCCCAGTGTAAAGAACATCAAATTTTCCACTTAACCTGTTCTTTATATAATTTGCATTAAGAATGGCAATCTTTGTAGATTCGGTTAAGCCGGCTTCTCCAAGCATCTTTATATAACCATAAGAAATTAAACATACCAACGAACTACCCCAGGGAGCCCCTGAAATTGCCGTAATGGCTTTTTCACCACCTGTTTTTATTACCGGATTACCAGGAAGGAAAGGAACCAATTGTTCTGCAACACAAATTGGACCTACACCTGGTCCACCGCCGCCATGTGGGATGGCAAAAGTTTTATGAAGGTTAAGGTGGCAAACATCAGCTCCAATAGTTGCCGGATTTGTCAATCCTACCTGTGCATTCATATTGGCGCCATCCATATAAACCTGGCCTCCATGATCGTGAATTAACTGTGTTATTTTTTTAATGGATGATTCAAAAACGCCATGGGTAGAAGGATAGGTAATCATTAATGCAGCCAAATTATCAGAATGTATTTCTACTTTCTCCTGCAGGTCCCCCATATCTATATTTCCCCGGTCATCTGTTTTAGTTACAACAACCTTCATTCCGGCCATTACCGCCGAAGCCGGATTAGTACCATGTGCCGATGCCGGGATTATACAAATATTTCTATGAGTTTCGCCTCTGGATTCATGATATGCTCTTATGGTCATTAATCCGGAATATTCACCTTGCGCACCGGAATTGGGTTGAAGAGAAGTGCCAGCGAAACCCGTGATTTCCGTTAAATCTTTTTCTAATTCCCGTAGGATAATTTGATAACCTTCTGCCTGCTCAACAGGAACAAATGGATGAATATTACCCCAGGCTGGCATGCTCAAAGGGAGCATTTGACTGGCAGCATTCAATTTCATAGTACAAGAACCTAATGAGATCATAGACTGATTTAGAGCCAAATCCTTTCGTTCTAATTGTTTAAGATAACGCATCAATTCTGTCTCCGAATGATATGAATTAAAGACCTCGATTTTCTAAAAAAGAGTCTCGTATTAATTCATTTGGAATAACATTCTTTGTTTTCCATCCAGCGAATTCAGTCTTGGTTCGATTCAGTTAATTCATTAAAGCAATTGATAAATTAGCTTTAATATCGTCTTCGCTTGTTGCCTCATTGACGGATATTGAAACCGTATTATTATCAATATAATTGAAATTTATACCATTTTTTTCAGCAATAGATTTTAAGGAGTTCGTATCCGGAACCAGTACTTTGATGGTGTCAAAATAGGCGGTATTCAATTGTTTAAATCCCTGATTTTCCAATAGCTGACTTAATATCTTGGTATTCTTCATGAATGCTTTATTCGCAATCTTTTTTAATCCTTCTGGGCCATGGTAAACTGCATAAGCACCTGCCATAACTGCAAGCAACACCTGTGCTGTACAAATATTAGATGTGGCTTTATCTCTTTTAATATGCTGTTCTCTGGTTTGCAAAGCCATACGCAATGCGGGTTTCCCTTCAGTATCTCTTGTAAGCCCTATAATTCTTCCGGGATCATTTCTTTTATAAGCTTCCCGGGTTGCAAAAAAAGCGGCATGTGGGCCACCATAGCCCAAAGGAATTCCAAATCGTTGAGTTGTTCCAATAACTACATCCACACCAATTTCACCAGGTGGGGTTAATAAAACCAAACTGAGTATATCTGCAGCTACAGCTACTTTTATCTCTTTAGCCTGCGCTTTTTGTACAAAACTTTTATAATCATATACCTGACCATATTTCCCTGGGTATTGTAGCAAGGCTCCGTAAAAAGCCTCGTCAAAATCAAAGGTTTCATGATCTCCGATTACCAATTGAATTCCAAGGGGTTTTGATCTGGTCTGGAGAACAGACAAGGTCTGCGGCATGACCTCATTGGACACAAAAAATTTTACAACCTCATTCTTCTTTTGTTCCCTGGGCCTGACATCAAAAAGCATGGTCATTGCTTCAGCAGCTGCTGTACTTTCATCCAAAAGTGATGCATTTGCAATTTCCATACCTGTTAAATCAATAATCATAGTTTGGAAATTTAACAAGGCTTCTAATCTTCCTTGTGCAATTTCTGCCTGATATGGGGTATAGGCGGTATACCATCCTGGATTTTCAAGAATGTTCCTTTGAATAACAGATGGAGTAATACATTCGTTGTATCCCAGACCAATATAGGTTTTGTATATTTTATTTTTTTGGCAGAAAGCGAATTCATATGTGACAAGAATTCATGTTCACTCATTTCCTTGCTAAGATCTAAAGGTTTTTTAAGTCTTAATATCACTTGGAATCGTTTCATCTATTAACTGATCTATACTTTCTAGATCCAATGGTCTTCAAGCATTTTGGGCAGATCATCTTTTCTTAATACCTATATGTCTGGAAGCAAATAGGTCTGTGCTCATAATACCGAATTTTATAGCTAAAATAATAGTGAACAAAATTAGGGATTAATTCTTGTAAAATTCCCTATTTCAAAGCGCAGTAACCTAAAGTTTTTAACGAAAAAGAAACGTTATGAACAGTTTGGTTATTTTTGTTTAATGGGGTGGTTGAACCGTATTTTTAATTTTTATCTGGATGCCAGTATTCACGTTGCGTTTGCGGTGATTAGTCTGCTAATGGTAACTAATATTTTCTTAAACATTTTACCAGAACAACATCTGATTCTTTTTGTTTTCTTTGGAACAGTACCAAGTTATAATTTTATAAAATACGGAGCTCAATCCAAAAAATATATCATTGTCAATAATAGCTATCACAGGCAAATACAAATTTTTTAGTTTAATATTATATCGGCTTCTTGTAAGTGCATATCATTTCATTTTTTTGAAATATGAGGTATGGCTCGTATGTTTTTTATTGCCCTCTTAATAGCACTGTATGCATTGGCCGGTTTCTAAAAAGCATCAAAATTTAAGAAGTCTTGGCATCATTAAAAGTATTGTTGGTTGCTCTTGGTTTGGACAGGACTACAATTCTTATTCCTGTAGTTGCTTCGGCTATTTCATTTTCATGGGATTTTGGTCTTCTGCTACAGCAAATAATTTATAGTTTTAATCATTTTAATTCCATTTGAGATAAGAGACCTTGAATTTGATGAATTGAATTTAAAAACAATACCGCAAAGCGGATTGGGGTTTCAGAAACCAAAACTCTTGGAGGTACTTTTGTCATTTATTTTCTTATGATAACTTTTTTTAAAGACGACTTTAAGTCGGTTGAAATTATTTCAAAGACAATATCTTTTTTTGATGTTAAATGTTATGCTGCTATTGACGCATAGAAATCAATCTAAATATTTTGCCTCCTTTTTTGTAGAAAGTATTCCATTTTGTTGGTTGGGGATGTTAATATATCCTGGAAAATTAATTTAGAAGTTCAGTTTTCAATCGTTTCTTTCATTTTTGCCTTTTCTTCTTCAGAAAGACAATGTAAATGGAGCTTTTTTATTACAAATACTGTTAGTTCTTTGTTCTTTTTAGAAAATGAAGCACAGGCTTTGCATATAAAAGATGAAATCTCAATTGAATTTGTTCAAGAAGTACCAGCTTCTTGATATTGCAATTTATTGCAAATTGTACTTGCTTCTTCACAATTAATCATAATTTAAACCAATTTTCATTAAGGCAACCCATTAAGAGTGGTTCTTGCTCTGTGTATCATCACCCACAAATTAGACGGATTAATGCTTAATTCATTACAAATATCTTCAGTACTTAATCCACGAATAGTTTTCATTATAAATACTTCAGATTGTTTTTTAGGGAGGGTGGAAATGCAATCTTGAATAGCAAGACCTAATTCCTCATTTTCTATTTCGTCATTTTCCAAAAGGCTAAGGGGGTCAGCCACTTGCTCCTCTAGCCAATCACCTTCTGCATCACTTTGCTTACTATAACTCATTCTAACCTCCGCTTTACCTTTTTTAGAATTGGTTTTTCGATAATGATCTATAACCTTTCGCTTTAAAATGGCAATCAACCAGGTGCGCTCTGAGGCGATCCCTTGATAATTGACGGCAGATTTTAAACCCGCAAGAAAAGTTTCCTGCACCAAATCTTTGGCAATCTCAGGATCACTAACTCTTACCACCGCATAATTAAACAAATAATCTGCGTACAGATCTACCCAATTATTAGAATTTATTTTATTAGAACTCATTTTGGTGCTTGTGGAAACCAAAAATAAATTAAATTTAAGGAATTATTCAATTATAAATTTAATGTAGTTATGATCAGAAGCTTAAGTGTCTTGATGTTTTTATTTGTATTTACTTCCACTTTTTCTCAAAGTCTTAGTAAACCAATTTCTACCTGGAATGCTAAGGACTTACAAAATGCGGCCCTGGTTGATGTGAGAACAGCAGAAGAGTTTTCTCAAGGTCATATACAAGGCGCCACTAACATAGATTGGTATGGTGAGGGATTTGCGGATAACTTTACGGATATCCCAAAGGACAAAACTATTTACCTCTATTGTAAAAAAGGTGGCCGAAGCTCCGAAGCTCAGGAATTATTATCTTCCTTAGGTTATTCTCAAGTAATAAACCTCACTGGGGGTTATGACGCCTGGACCAGCAAAGATAATTAGACAGAATTGTTGCTAAGCCCTGCTCGTTCTAATAAGGCATCAATTTTAGGTTCTCTGCCTCTAAAACGCTTGTATAAAACCATGGGCTTTTCGGTTCCGCCTTTAGAAAGTATATGTTCTTTAAACTTAGATGCAATTTCTTTGTCAAAGATTCCTTTAGACTTAAAATAATCAAAGGCATCTGCATCTAAAACTTCTGCCCATTTATAGCTATAATAGCCTGCAGAGTATCCTCCTTGGAAAATATGTGAGAATGAAGTACTCATACAAGTCTTTGGATTATCCGGATAAAGAGTAGTTTCACGAAATGCCTCCAATTCAAAATTCTTAACACTTTTTATATCCGAGGGATCCTGCGCGTGCCAAGCCATATCTAGTAAGCCAAAACTTATTTGTCTTAGGGTTGCCATACCCTCCTGAAATTTTGCAGCCTCTTTTATTTTTTTAACAAGCTCCATTGGAAGGGGTTCATCTGTCTTATAATGTCTGGCAAATAAATTTAAAGCTTCTTCTTCATAACACCAATTCTCTAATATTTGACTTGGCAATTCCACAAAATCCCAATAAACAGAAGTGCCTGATAAACTTGGATAGGTAGTATTTGCCAATATCCCGTGTAGGGCATGTCCAAACTCATGAAAAAGGGTTGTAACCTCGTTAAAAGTAAGTAAGGAGGGTTCGTCTTTTGTTGGCTTTGTAAAATTACAAACGTTGGATATAAGGGGCCTTTCATTTTTTCCTTCAAAGATATACTGTGATTTAAATGAAGTCATCCAAGCCCCGGCTCTTTTCCCTTCTCTAGGATGAAAATCAGCAAAAAAAGTAGAAATCAAAGCTCCATCTGTGTCATAAATACGGTACGTTTTAACCTCATTATGGTAAGTCTCCATATCAGATACTTCTTCGAATTTAAGCCCAAAAAGAGATTCAGTTACTTTAAATACACCATCTATGACTTTCTCTAATTCGAAATAAGGTTTTAATTTTTCATCATCAATTTGAAAAAGGTGCTGTTTTAATTTTTCTGAATAATAAGAAGCATCCCAGGCTTCTAGCTTCTCTATTCCATCCATTTGCTTTGCAAATTCAGATAACTCTTTTAATTCCCTTTGAGCAGCTGGCTTTGCTTTCACAAGCAAGTCTTGCAAAAAATCATATACTTTCTCAGGAGTTTCAGCCATGCGCTCTTCCAATACAAAATGTGCATGGGTCTTATAGCCCAATAATTGTGCGCGCTCATATCTCAGTTTTGTGATGGTTAAAACATTGTTTTGGTTGTCGTACTCATCATTATGAAAAGCTTTTGAGCCAAAAGCTGTTGAAAGTTTTTTTCTTAATTCCCTATTGCTGGCATATTTCATAAATGGGATATAACTTGGATAATCTAAGGTAATAAGCCATCCTTTTTTACCTTTATTTTCTGCGGTTTCTGCGGCGGCTTGTCTTTTGCACTTTCCGGCAAGCCCGTCTATATCATTCTCGTTCGTTAGGTGCATTTCAAACTTGTTGTGTTTCCTTTAGAACATTTTCGCCAAATTGCAATTTTAAAGGAGCAAGAGCGGCATCTATTTCTCGGAGTTTTTCTTTTTGTTTTGGATTTAAGTTGGCGCCGTTTCTACTAAAGTTTTTATACTTTTTTTCTAACAACATCTGTTCTTCAACGGAGAGCTTGTTTTTATCCGTATTATTAAAGACATATTTTACTCTTTCAAATAGTTTTTCATTGAGTATTATATCATTGCTAAACTTGGCGAGTAAGGGAGAAATTTCTTTTGCAATTTCCTGGATGGTATCATTTGTTTCAGCTGAATTTAGGTTAAAAAAAAGACTGGCGACTCTATCTAACTGCTGTCCTGAAAATTCTAGTGTTTCTATAGTATTTTCAAAGGTAGCTTCTTCTTCAGCGTCGGCTATGGCATCAATTTCTTTATGAGCCTTTTCCAGAGCATTTAGAAAGGCAGGTTTGTAATGCTCATTACTTACAGATGAAAAAGGAGGAATATCAAAAGGTTCTAATAAAGGATTCATTTTTTTGATAGAATTTGAAGTTTGAATAGTAATGGGAAAGTAAAAACGACAGTTATTTCTTTTTGATATCTTCTGCCCCTTTGATGACTTTTTCTTTAAGGCCTTCTTTGTACAAGATGATTTTATCCATCACACAACTATCCTGGCACCCAATAATCTGGGCTGCAAGAATACCTGCATTTTTCGCACCGTTTAAGGCAACAGTTGCAACCGGAACGCCTCCTGGCATCTGTAAGATAGACAATACAGAATCCCAGCCATCTATAGAATTACTGCTTTTAACAGGGACTCCAATGACAGGTAAGGGAGATAAAGAAGCTACCATACCAGGGAGATGTGCTGCACCTCCTGCGCCGGCGATGATAACGGTAAAACCATTTTTGTGGGCAAGTTTTCCAAATTCAAATAATTTTTCGGGAGTTCTGTGTGCCGAGACAATATCGACTTCAACTTCAATGTCAAAACCCGCTAAAATATCTATAGCCTCTTGCATTACTGGAAGATCACTCGTACTACCCATGATGACAGCTACTTTGCTCATTTGATTAAGATTTACTTATTACTTTAATTGTTTTTTTTACTTCCTGTGCGACTTCCCTAGCCTTGGCAATATCTTGATCTACAATAGTAACATGCCCCATTTTTCTAAAAGGCCTTGTTTCTCGCTTGCCATAAATATGGGGAGTAACGCCTTGTAGCTTCAAAATTTTGTCAATATTTTCATAGTGCACAGGTCCTTGATAAGGATCTTCCCCTACCAAATTTACCATGACCCCGGCTAACTTGCTATCGGTTTTACCCAGTGGTAAATCTAAGATGGCTCTTAAGTGTTGTTCAAATTGATTGGTATAACTAGCTTCAATACTATAGTGCCCACTATTATGAGGTCTTGGAGCTACTTCATTGACAAGTATCTCATCTTCTTTAGTCTGAAACATTTCTACTGCCAAAAGACCTACATGCCCTAATTTCTCTGCCAGACCTATGGCTATATTCCTGGCCTTCTCAGCTACTGTAGAATCTATTCTTGCCGGACATAGAACATATTCTACCTGATTGGCCTCTGGATGAAATTCCATCTCAACAACCGGATAGGTTATTTCATCGCCTTTTACATTTCTGGCTACAATTACGGCTAATTCGTTTTTAAAGGGAACCAAATTTTCAGCAATGCATTCTACATTCGGAAGACCTTGTCAAATCCGTTAAATTTCGTACTATTTTGACCCCTTGGCCGTCATAACCAAATTGTGCACTTTTCCATACAAAAGGAAGATTTAGACCACCATTTGCAACACTTTCTTTTATTTCACTGGTATAGGCAAATCGCGAGAACGGAGCTGTTGGAATATTATTATCAATATAAAAAAGTTTTTGCTTAGCCTTATTTTGGATAATTCTAAGGGCTCTCGGGGTAGGAAATACCTTTATCCCGTCATCTTCCAGCTGTTCTAAGGCATCTATGTTGACATTTTCAATTTCAATTGTTAAGACATCAACATTTTTGCCAAAAGTCATGACGGTATCGTAATCCATCAAGCTTCCTTGAACAAATTCATTACAACTAATACGGCACGGGGCCTCTGATGAGGCGTCGAGTACTTTTGTGTAAATATCAAATTTTCGGGTTTCATATAGGAGCATCTTCCCCAATTGACCACCGCCTAATATTCCTAATTTAAAATCCGAAGAGAAGTATTCCATTCACTTCTACCTTAAAATCTAAACAAGTATTTTTTTTGTCCTACAAAAATACATCTAATTGTGAGAATCAAAGACAGCCAATTCAAAAAAGAAAAACCAAAACCTTATCTTTGCCTTCGCATTAAATTTATGTCCTTGATAAAACTACATGATAAAGAATTTAAACCTTATTTAAAGGAGGCAGAAATTCAGAAAGCAATCAAACGTGTTGCAGAGGAAATTGCTGTCGATTTTAAGGATGAGGTTCCCATATTTGTTGGGGTATTAAATGGTGCTTTTATGTTTATTGCAGATCTTTTAAAGCATTATCCCTATCCTTCTGAAGTGTCTTTTGTGAAACTTGCTTCTTACAGAGGTCTCACGTCAACCGGGATTGTAGAGACCTTATTAGAAGTACCGGAGCATATTGAAGGGAGAAGTGTAATTATTGTGGAAGATATCATTGATACCGGAAGAACGTTAAAGGAACTAGTGCATCTATTCTCTAATACCAATGTTAAGGAATTTAAGGTGGCAAGTCTTTTTTATAAACATGAGGTATATAATGGTGAATATCCGATTGATTATGTTGGCTTGGAAATACCCAATAAGTTTATTGTAGGTTATGGGCTAGATTATAATGAGCAAGGACGTAACTTAAGAGATGTATACCAACTAAACCATATGAATATGATAAATATTGTACTATTTGGCAAGCCTGGCGCAGGAAAAGGAACACAGGCGGCATTTTTAAAGAGTGAATATAATTTAAAGCATATCTCTACAGGAGATGTTTTCAGATATAACATAAAAAATAAGACATCCTTAGGGAAACTTGCCCAAGAGTATATGGACAATGGAGACCTTGTTCCGGATGAGGTTACTATAAAAATGCTTCGGGATGAAGTTGAAAAAAATCCGGAGGCAAAGGGCTTTATTTTTGACGGTTTTCCACGCACAGTAGCTCAGGCAGAGGCGCTGGACAATTTTTTGGAAACTAAAGATATGCAAATTAATGCCACTATTGCTTTAGATGCTAATGATGAGATACTTATAGAGCGCTTATTGGCAAGAGGTAAGGAAAGTGGTCGCGCTGATGATCAGGACGAAGATAAAATAAGAAATCGCTTTGAAGAATACAACCAAAAAACCGCTCCGCTTAGATCATTTTATGAAGCTCAGGGAAAGTTTTTCAGTGTAGATGGTATAGGTGAAATAGAAGAAATAACCGAGCGACTAAGAAAGGTTATCAAAACTCTTGAGATTACAGACTTTATAACTAAATAATTCCTTTAAATGATAGGCTTAAAAGCGCTGTTTAAGGTATAAAATGAAAGCCGATGACCGAAGGGAATTTTGTTGACTACGTTAAGATTAATGTTACCTCAGGAAATGGTGGGAAAGGTTCTGTACATCTCCGCCGTGAAAAGTATATCCCCAAGGGAGGACCCGATGGTGGGGATGGAGGTAGAGGAGGTCATATAATTGTAAAGGGAAATAAGAATCTTTGGACGCTTCTAGGTTTTAAGTTTAAAAGACATTTTAAATCAGAGCATGGCGAACACGGCAGTAAAAATCGAAGTACAGGAGCTGACGGAGCAGATGTTTTTTTAGATGTACCACTGGGTACCATTGTTAAGGATCCTGAAACCAATGAAGTTCTTTTTGAGATAACTACACATGATGAAGAGCAAATTATAGCCAAAGGTGGCCAAGGGGGTCGAGGAAATTGGCATTTTAAATCTCCTACACAACAAACCCCAAGATATGCTCAGCCAGGTATTCCTGGTGAGGAGAAACAACTTATTTTGGAGCTAAAAGTTCTGGCGGATGTTGGTCTAGTTGGTTTTCCCAATGCAGGTAAATCAACTTTATTGTCGGTCTTAACAGCTGCTAAACCAAAGATCGCCGATTATGAGTTTACTACCCTAAAACCCAACTTGGGGATTGTGCAATATCGGGATTTTCAAAGTTTTGTAATAGCAGATATTCCGGGAATAATTGAGGGAGCGGCAGAAGGGAAGGGATTAGGACATTATTTCTTAAGGCATATAGAACGAAACGCAACACTACTGTTTATGGTCCCTGCCGATAGTAAAGATATTGTCAAGGAATATGAGATATTATTACATGAACTCAGAAAATACAATCCGGAATTATTAGATAAAAACCGACTACTTGCCATTAGTAAGTCAGACATGCTTGATGAGGAGTTAATGGCTGAAATGAGTCAGGAATTAAACGAACAAATTCCGGAAACACCATACATTTTTATTTCTTCAGTTTCCGGTATTGGAATTACGTCCTTAAAAGATGAGTTATGGAAGCTTCTTAACCTTCCTAAAGACTAATATAACATCTCCTTTAATTTTTCGTTATTTTTGTATAACCACAGCAATGAAAAGATTAACGATACTTTTTTATCTATTACTATTAGCAGCTTGCTCTTCTGTAAATGTAATTTACGACTATGATAAGGCAGCAGATTTCTCTGCCTACAGCACCTATAATTATTACCCCGAAATTGATCCGGGACTTAATAATTTGGATGCCAGAAGATTATATAATGCTATTGATTCCACCCTAAGGTCCAAGGGGATACAGCTTTCTGAGGAACCTGATTTCTATATTAATATTCAGAGTAATTACTATTCCGCCCCCTCAAACAGCTCGGTGGGAGTGGGTCTCGGTGGAGGCGGAGGCAATGTTGGAGGAGGAGTATCCGTTGGAGTGCCTATAGGTGGAGCCAGCTTGGAGCGAGAAATTATTTTTGATTTGATTGACAGTCAAAGAGATGTTCTTCTTTGGCAGGCTATTAGTAAAGGAAATTTAAAAGAAAATGAAACGCCCTCTAAAAAAGAAGCGCGTATACAAGCTCTTGTTGCCAAAGTGTTTTCCAAGTACCCTCCAGTGATCAAATCAAAAAACAAGTAAGCTGTTTACATAATTCCATTTTCTATTTTAGAAAGATTTTAAAAGTCCACCATCGATAGGGATATTCGTTCCCGTGATGTAAGAAGCTTTATCCGAGGCAAGAAAAGCAACTAAATATCCATATTCCTTAGGATCACCTATTCTTTTTATGGGCACCATCTGTTCCATGGCTTGTCTTACTTCTTCTACCGAAATCGCCATTTGTTCGGCCTTTTTTTGATTGAGTTGGGCAATTCTCTCTGTATCGAAATAACCTGTTAGAATATTGTTTACAGTAATTCCCTCCTTGGCTACATCAGTGGCTAAAGACTTCCCCCAGGTAACAACGGCTGCACGTATGCTATTTGATAGGGCTAAATAGGAAAGTGGTTCTTTAACTGAAACGGAAGCTACATTTATAATTCGTCCCCACTTATTTTTTGTCATATGATCTAAGGCTAACTGGGTGGTTAAAACAACTGTTTTAAATAACAGATCAAAAGCATTTTGATAGTCCTCTGTGCGAACTTCAAGAGAATTTCCTGGGGGTGGACCTTGTGTATTATTGACAAGAATGTCAATCTTATTTTGCTTAAAATATTTTTCTATGGTCGCTTTAAAAGCCTGAAAATTATTGAAATCAACCAGGATATAATCGTGGTTTTGATCCCCGAAAGCTCTTAACTCTTCCAGGACATTTTTCAATTTTTCCTCATTTCTGGCCATCAGGGTTACTTTTGCTCCGCTTTTGGCAAGTTCTATAGCAATGGCTTTTCCAATACCACCGCTGCTGCCACCAATAAGAGCTTTTTTATCTTTTAGGGATATGAGCATTATTCTTTAGTTTATAGATCATTTATTTTTTATAATCCTCTCGTACAGGACTAAATATATCCATCAATTTGCAAGAAGTTAAGGCTATGCCACTATGCTTTGCATGGGGAGGGATAACGACCATATCATCAGGACCATAGATTGCCGTTAATCCATCTACCGTAAACTCAAAGGATCCCTCTAATACTTGCATAATTTGTTCGTTTTGATGTGAGTGTTCGGGAACACTGGCTCCTTCATCAACTTCCCAAAAGGCCACGGTCATGTGCTCAGTATGAATCATTCTGCCATGATACCCCGGCATGATTTCAATGGGAACTACCTCTGATATTTTAATATGCATATCTTCTGATTTAAATTAACAAATTAAGTTGGATTTCATTACTAAGATATGAAGAATACATCTTTAGATAAGGTTTGAGATGCTCTTTTCAATTGCTATCTTTATCCCTTAAACTTAAAATGCATGCGTTTACACTTTATTGCAATAGGAGGCAGTGCTATGCACAATCTTGCATTGGCTTTGCATCACAAAGGTGATATCATAACAGGAAGCGATGACGTTATTTTTGAACCTTCAAAAAGTAGGTTGGCGGCTAAAGGCCTTTTGCCAAAGGAAATTGGATGGTACCCCTCAAGAATTACCAAGGAAATTGATGCTGTTATTTTGGGTATGCATGCTAAAGAAGACAACCCGGAGTTACTAAAAGCCAAAGAGCTGGGAATAGAAATATTTTCCTACCCCGAGTTTTTATTTGAGCAATCCAAAAATAAGACAAGAGTTGTCATAGGAGGGAGCCATGGTAAAACCACTATTACCTCTATGATTTTACACGTGATGCAGTATCATAATATTCAGGTCGATTATATGGTGGGTGCTCAACTTGAAGGTTTTGATAGAATGGTCCACCTTACTGACAGTAACGATTTTATTGTACTGGAAGGGGATGAATATCTTTCCTCTCCAATAGATAGAAGGCCTAAGTTTCATTTGTACAAACCTAATATAGCCTTGTTGAGTGGAATAGCATGGGATCATATCAATGTATTCCCCACTTTTGAAAATTATCTTGAGCAGTTTAAAATATTTGTAGATAGTATCGTTAGCGGAGGTAGTATAACCTATAATGAAGAAGATATAAACGTAAAACAAGTAGTAGAAGAATCACAGAATTCCATTAGAAAGTTTCCATATAACACGCCGGATTTTTTTGTAAAAAATGAACAGACCTATATAGAGAGTCCGGAGGGACCTATGCCGATTAATGTTTTTGGGCGACATAATTTAAATAATTTGGCAGGAGCTAAGTGGATTTGTCAAAATATGGGTGTGGATGAGGAAGACTTTTATGAAGCGATAGCCTCTTTTAAAGGAGCTTCTAAAAGGTTGGAGAAAATCGCCGAAAAGAATAATACAATTATTTTTAAAGATTATGCGCACTCTCCCAGTAAGGTTACCGCTACTACTAAGGCAGTAAAAGAACAATATCCGGATAGAAAGATTATTGCTTGTTTAGAATTGCACACCTATAGCAGTCTCAATAGTACTTTTTTAAAGGAATATAAAGGAAGCTTAAAAGATGCCGATATAGCAGCTGTTTTCTATATCTCAGAATCTTTGGCAATAAAAGGATTGGAGCCCATAACGATAGAACAGATTGCAAATGCCTTTCAAATAGATAGCAAACAAATTTTTGGCGATAGTCATAAATTTAAGGACTTTTTAGTGGCACAAGATTTCAACAATGCTGTCCTTTTGTTTATGAGCTCCGGAAACTATGGGGGTTTGAATATGCAGGAGATTATTGACTTAATCGACTAATATTAAACGCCAAATTGTCTAAAATGATGATCTAAATATTTATTCCGGGAATTGCTTCTGTGGTTTCGAAGGAAACTCCAAAAATCACCAGGTTATTTCCTATTTTTTACCATCCTTAAGTTGATAAATATTGTTGCAACTAAGCTTTAATTTTTCTAATTCCCTTTCAAATTTTTTTTATTCCGGAGCATCCGGGCTGCACTCTTTTTGCTGCAAAGTCTTTTAGATTGAAGCATTAAATTCTTTGGTCAATTAATTATTTCCGTAAAACCGGCATCTTGGAAAATTGAATTTACAAGCGATAAGTAGAATTTATATCCTGAAAATTATATTAATTTTTTTTGTTGACTATCTTTAGCCTATGCAAGCCAAAACAGAATCTTTTCCTATAAAACAGTGGTCGGCTGACGACAAACCAAGAGAAAAATTTCTATCTAAAGGGAGATTGGCTCTTTCAAATGCGGAACTCATTGCTATCCTAATTGGTTCAGGCACTCCTCGAGAAACAGCTGTAGATCTGGCTAAAAGAATTCTCGCTGCATCAAATAATAATCTAGATGTTTTAGGGAAAGCATCTGTAGAGTATCTCATGAAGTTCAAGGGAATTGGATGTGCCAAGGCTGTTGTTATTGCAGCTGCTTTAGAAGTTGGCAGACGGAGGCGTTATGACCAAAAACCTACTATTTCAAAGATTGGCAAAAGCGAGGACGTTTTTGATTTTCTCAGGCCTTTTCTTTCTGATTTACAGCATGAAGAGTTTTGGATTTTATACTTAAATAATTCTAACCAAGTATTACATAAGGAACTGTTGAGTAAGGGTGGAATTACAGGAACCTTGGTAGATGCCAGATTAGTATTGAAAAAAGCCTTGGAGTGGAATGCGGTGGCTATTATTCTTTCACATAATCATCCTTCGGGAAGTTTAAAACCAAGTGAAGCTGACAAGAATGTTACATCAAAATTATGTAAAGCAGGAAATGCTCTTGATATAAAGGTATTAGACCATGTCATTATTTCTAAAGACAAATACTTTAGTTTTGCAGATAACAATATGATTTAAATATGCTCCTAATCTATACCTTTAAGATTGCCCCTCGTTTCACTTATATTATGAAACAAATCTTTACCAGGATATTGGGGATCGATATAATATTTACAACAAAAGTCGAGGATTTTATAAAACATAGCGGACCTAAGATAACCTATAGTAAACTCCCTCTGCAAAATGAATTTTTTATCCGTTCTAGTGATTTGTTGTTTGAACATGGTATTCGTGATTTCCAGATTCAGCTTGAAGAATGGGACGGAATCCCGTGCTTCTTTAACACCAACGACATTTCAGCAATTCCCTATGATATATTTGCTGCCAGTTTCTATTTGCTTACTAGGTATGAGGAATATTTGCCTTATCTCAAAGACCATCACGGTCGCTTTCCACCCTCCGAAAGTTTTGCTTTCCAGAACGAGGTTCTCAAATATCCATTAATTGATATTTGGGCCTTTGCTTTTCTTAAAAAGTTGAAAGAGCGTTTTCCGACTATAGAGAGTAAAGAAAGAAAATTTAAATACACTTCTATTATAGATGTCACTACATCTCATTGTTTCGCGCACAGAGGAGTTGTAAGGGGTTTAGCCGGATTCTTCCTTGACATAGGAAGATTTAAGATTAAAAGAGTGTTACAGCGCCTTTCAGTGGTTTTGAAACTAATTAAAGATCCTTATGATAACTATTTTGAGCTTATAGATTGGCATAAGGAGCTCGACATCAAAAGTATGTTCTTTTTTCAATTCGCCGAATATTCTACTTACGACAAAAATGTATCTCCAGAGAATAATAGCTTCAAATATCTCATCAAAGCTGTATCCGATTACAGTGAAGTATCCTTGTCGGCCTCATTTAGTTCATTTAATAATGTTGACTTACTAAAGGAGGAAAAAAATAGACTTGCAAATGTTATTAATAAACCTGTAAATCATGTGCGTTTGCGTTATAATCGGATAGATGCCCCGGGAACTTATCGAAATTTAGTGGAAGCCGAGTTTACGGACGACTATACCATGGGTTACACTCATGAGATTGGATTTAAGGCAGGAACCTGTACCCCTTTTTACTTCTATGATGTCGCAATTGATGTTCAGCAACCAATTAAAATCCATCCTTTTGCGGTACATGATTATGCGTTGGCCAAGGTAACATCTGAAGAAGAGGCCTTAGAACTTTTGGAGGGGGTTTACCAGGAAGTAAAAAAAGTAAATGGTCATTTTATAACTATTTTTTCAAATGAATTGTTGGGACAAGAACATAGTTTTAATTGGTTAGAATTGTATAAGAAAGTAATAGAGAAATACCATGCTTAGTAATTTAGTATCAGATATATTTTTTGATTTGGACCATACCCTATGGGATTTTGAGCGAAATTCTGCTTTAACATTTGAAGAAATATTTAGGCAGAAAGACATTGGGGTTGCATTACCTGCTTTCCTGGAAATATATGTCCCTGTTAATTTGGCCTATTGGAAGTTGTATAGAGAAGAAAGAGTTACAAAAGGCGAATTGCGATATGAAAGGTTGAAAACCACTTTTGATTCCCTCTCTTATGCTATTGAAGATTCGTTGATCAATGAATTATCCGAGGCTTATATTCTTAAGCTGAGCAACTATAATTATCTTCTTCCAAATACCATGGAGATTTTAGATTACTTAAAGCCTAAATACAGACTCCACATTATTACCAATGGATTTGAAGAAATTCAGAATAAAAAGTTGCAAAATGCTAGTATTTCGGAATATTTTGATCAGGTGATTAATTCCGAAATGGCAGGGGTTAAAAAACCACATCCTAATATTTTTAAATTGGCTTTAGATAGAGCAGGAGTCCAATCAAATAGTGCGCTTATGATAGGTGATAATATTGAGGCGGATATCCTTGGAGCTCAGGCTGCCGGGTTCCATGCCATACATTTAAATGCTCATAATGATCCTATTCACGATTATTGTGAAATGATTTATGATCTGAAGGAAATAAAAAATTATTTATAGAGTTATACTTTATAGAATAATGTATTCTTTGATTTCCACAAGACTTCTGCAACTAAACAGGTCTTGGAAACGATAAAGAGATGAAAAGAGTTTTTATTTTTTTGTTTTACTTCATCAGTGTGCTAGGCCTTTTCCATTCATGTGCTGAAAAGCAGGACTTTGACCAATTTGAAGACCTAGAGATTATACCTGTTGCGGAGTCTAGTTTGCTTTATGTAGAAACACCCGAGCAAATAATTAATGAAGTAAACGGTTTAAACTTTTTCTCTCAATCCTTTAATTTCGATGCTTTTAATGAACCCTTTGTAGAAGAAAATATAATCGAGGGGATTATTACCTATGAGATAGAAAATACAACTTCCAAACCTTTAGATATTTCATTTGAGTTTCTTGATGAATTTGGTAATTCATTGGACCTTGAATTTTTTTCTATTGAAGCGGCGCCTACCGCTGTCTTAACAAGAGAAATCGCCTATGGCCCAACAGGGCGTAGTATGGATATTATTAGAAATACTTCCGCAATAAGAGTGTCGGCTATTAATCGGGGCGATAATACCAGTATATCCGCACTTCCAAACCCTGCGGTTTTCCTGCGCTCTAGTGCACAATTTTCTATCAACCTTAAATGAAGCGTTGGGGCTTGATTTTTATGGCTACTTTATTTGGCCTCATTTTAGCCAGAGGCCAGAATAAGGAGGTCTTATATGATTTTCTTGAAATACCACAATCACTTTTATTAAACCCGGGGAGAGAGATGTCCTATGAATGGTTTGCAGGGGTTCCTTTCGTTTCTGGAGTTTATGTCAGTGGTGCTTCTAGTGGAATAGTTGTCAATGATTTGTTTGCGGATGATGGGATAGATATCAATCAGAAGGTAAGAGAACGGGCCCTCAATAACTTGTCAAAAAGAGATGAAGTAAATGGAATATTTCAAATTGATATTCTCAGTGGAGGTTTTCGAGGGAGAAATAATCCTAGAAATTTTTACTCATTTGGTTTATATGCAGAAGGCTACGCCATTAATTATTGGCCTGAGGATTTGGCTTTTCTAGGTTTTGACGGCAATGCTGATCAATTAGGACGTCGTTTTGATTTAAATCATCTTAACGCAAGCGGACAAATGCTAAATGTCTTTCATTTTGGAGTGAACAGGCAAATGAATAATAATTTTACTTTAGGAGGCCGACTTAAATTGTATTCAGCCATAGTTGATTTTAACTCCCCTAACAATAGTGGATATTTTTTGACCGATGTTGGGCAGAATAATTTATTGGTCAATACCCTTGATGCTAATATGAGACTTAGAAGCTCTGGGTTTAATCAACTTTTTAATGTAGACGAAAATGGAAGTTCATTAACCAATCTTTATACACAAAGAGGCTTTTTTGGGGGAGATATTGGACTTGGGATTGATGTGGGCGTTACATACCACTTAAATAAACAAATGCTAATAACCGGAAGCCTACTAGATTTAGGCATGATTTATCATACCACAGATGTAATAAATTATAGTTTACAAGGTGCCGCTTCAGTAGAGGGTATAGAAGTTATTTTACCCGATGCCCTCAGTGATCCCGGAGCTGATTTATGGGAAGACTTGGTTGATAGTATTGAAGAATTAATTCCGTTTGAAGAAACGGATGATAATTATGTAACTCTTAGACCCATTAAATTATATTCCTCGTTTAGATATAATTTTGGTAAACAAACAAAACCAAGGCAGACATGTGATTGCGAATTAAATCCGGAGGCTAATCCTAGAAATTTGAACTATTTGAACAGTGCCGGGATTCAGATTTTTGCCATAAATAGACCGAGAGGCCCGCAAGCTGCCATTACAGCGTTTTATCAGAGGAGATTTGGAAATGTTTTAGCTTTAAAGACCACCTATACGGTGGATAAGTTTTCTGCTTCTAATATTGGTTTAGGTCTTAGCCTTCAGGCGGGTCCGGTTAATTTTTATATTATGGGCAGCAATATTTTATCTTATGGAAATCTGGCTGACAGTAATTTTGCTTCTTTTCAGTTAGGATTAAATATCATATCTTGGACCCCTAATTTATAGATAAATACAATGAGAAGTTTTTTTTTGGGGGTAGTTTTTGTGCTTGGATTTAGTTTTGGTTTAAGTGCTCAATTAAATGATTATAAATATGTAATTGTACCAAAAAGTTTAGATGGTTTTAAAAAGGAAAATCAATATAATACCAGCACTTTAATAAAATATCTTTTTACTCAGAAAGGCTTCGAAACATACTATGAAGATGAGTTGCCTTTGGAATTATATGCGAATAGATGTGCGGCTTTAACGGTAGACCTATTGCATAATTCAAGTATGTTTAATACAGTTGCTACCCTTGTTTTGAAAGACTGTTCCTCTAAAGAAATCTATACTTCTGCCGAAGGAATAAGTAAGGATAAGGATCAAGTAAAGAGTTATAAAGAAGCTATACAAGAGGCTTTTATTTCTATTAAAGCCTTACCATATACCTATAAACCAAGTCTCGAAGAGAATAATAGTGCAGGAGCAGTTCCTGCGGCTGCAGCGGTGACCGCTGATAAATCTTCGTCTATAATGGAACAAAAAGCACCGGCTCCTCCAGCAGAACCTGCATATGATCCTATAGCGGCTTCTTCCATATCGAATCCGGAAAAAGTAGTTGAGGTAGCTGCCGTTACTGAAAGCACGGCCGCTGTTGTTAGTACTTCAAATGAGGCTAAAGAAGAAGTCTGGTACGCTCAGGAGATACCTAATGGTTTTCAACTGGTAGACAATACTCCCAAGGTTCGATTAAAGATTTACAAAACAGATACTCCAGATATGTTTATTGCAGAAAGTGATGAGGTAAACGGTGTTGTATACAAACGGGACACCAAATGGTTCTTCGAATACATTAAATCTGGTGAAAGTAAAGTGCAAGAATTGAATATAAAGTTCTAATATTTACCTTGCCATAAGCCATCTAAGTGTGCTTTTATTGCTTTTTCCCTTTTATTATCCCCGGGAGAATAAAAAGAAGTCCCGGAGATTGATTCCGGTAAAAATTCATGACTGACGAAATTTCCTTCAAAATCATGTGCATATCTATAATCAGCGCCATAACCTAAATCTTTCATCAAATTAGTAGGGGCGTTCCTCAGAGGTAAGGGCACTGAAAGGTCGCCTGTTTTTTGAACTATTTCTTGGGCCTTTTTAATGGCCATATAACTAGAATTACTCTTGGCTGAGGTTGCCAAATACACAGCACACTGACTTAGTAGTATTCGCGCCTCGGGATATCCTATGGTACTAACTGCCTGGAAAGTAGAATTAGCAATAACTAAGGCTGTGGGATTAGCCATCCCAATATCTTCAGATGCCGAGATTAATAATCGTCTTGCAATGAACTTCACGTCTTCACCCCCTTCTATCATTCTTGCTAACCAATAGACAGCAGCATTGGGGTCACTCCCTCTGATCGATTTAATAAAGGCTGAGACGATATCATAATGTTGTTCACCTGTTTTGTCGTATAAAACGGTATTTTTCTGGAGCTTATTGAGAATTAGGTCATTTGTTATGATAATTTTATCTCCTTCTTCCGAGTTAATAACTAATTCAAAAATATTCAGAAGTTTTCTGCCATCTCCTCCCGATAAACGCAGTAGTGCCTCGGTTTCTTTTAGGGTGATGTTTTTGGTTTTTAAAAAAGAATCCTCTCTAATGGCCCTTTTTAAAAGCGTTTCTAAGTCGTCCTTGCCAAAAGAATTTAAAACATAAACCTGACATCTGGATAATAGAGCAGGGATTACTTCAAAACTGGGGTTTTCAGTGGTAGCTCCTATCAGGGTCACCCAACCTTTCTCTACGGCACCTAATAATGAATCCTGTTGTGATTTACTAAATCGGTGAATTTCATCAATAAAGAGAATGGGATTTTTAGAAGTGAAAAGACCACCACTGTCTTTGGCTCTTTCAATTACATCCCTGATATCCTTAACACCACTATTTATGGCACTAAGACTATAAAAGGGTCTTTCACTTTCGTTGGCGATAATATTGGCTAAAGTGGTTTTACCGGTACCCGGGGGTCCCCATAGAATTAAGGAGGGAATTATTCCTTTTTTGATTTGGGTGGTTAGAGAGCCATTTGTGCCTACCAGATGAGCCTGACTTATATATTCTTCCAGGGTTTTAGGTCTTATTCTCTCTGCTAAAGGTTCATTCATATGATAAATGTAATAAATACGTTTGTACCTTAGAATAGGAATTAGAGGATTCTGTCCATTTTAAATAGAAGATAGAGGCGTGTGCAAGGGTCAACCATTCTTATATGACAATTTAGCAGAATTAAGAAACTTGGCGAAGGATTTGAAGATAGACTAAGTGTTTTAATAGATATGAGTGAAGATAATCATTATAGGTTTTCAAACCGGGTGCTCTTAGTCCCCATGGTGGCTGTCCTGGCTATATGGACGGTATATTGGTTTGAAATTAAGTATCAGATAAATCTGAATAATTTTGGAGTTTACCCAAGAACATTAAAAGGTCTAAGAGGCATTCTTTTTAGTCCCTTTCTTCATGGCTCCATAAAACATCTTTATAACAACACTATCCCACTAGCGGTACTTAGCGCGGCTTTAGTTTATTTCTACAGAGATATTTCATGGAAGGTCTTACTCTATGGGATATTATTTACCGGCTTATTAACCTGGCTCATTGGGCGGAGTTCTTATCATATAGGAGCCAGTGGTCTGATTTACCTCTTGGTGAGTTTTATTTTTTTTAAGGGAATTTTTACCAAATATTATCGTCTAATTGCTCTTTCCTTAATTGTAGTCTTTGTTTACGGGAGTTTGGTTTGGTTTATTTTTCCTCTAAAAGATGAGATTTCCTGGGAAGGTCATTTAGCCGGTTTTCTTACAGGATTATTTTTAGCAATTGTTTTAAAAACTAAGGTGCCTGAACCAAAGAAGTACGTCTGGGAGAAAGAGGATTATAAGGAAGAAGAAGATGAATTTTTAAAGCATTTTGACGAAGAAGGAAATTTTATTGAAAGAGTTGAACCAGAGGATCAAGAAAATGAGCCTTTAAAGGTGATCTATCATTTTAAAAAGAAAACCAAGGAGGATTAATTTTTTAAGACATTCTTTGTCTTACTGCTTCATATAGAAAAACTGCGCAGGCAACAGATACATTAAGACTTTCTATTTCTCCCAAAAGAGGAATTTTGCCTTTATCATCAACTGTTTTTAAAATAGCAGGAGATATTCCACTTTGTTCCGATCCCATAACAATTGCAGTCGGACCTTTAAAATCTATCTCATATAAACTCTTTCCTGTTTTTTCAGTAGCTGCAATAACTCTAATGCCTGCAGCTTGCATATAGAAAATGGCGTCTCTAAGATGATCAACTTTAGCAATAGGGACTTTAAAAGCTGCTCCGGCGGATGTTTTAATAGTATCTTCAGTAACAGGTGCTGCCCCCTTCTTTTGAATTATTATCCCGTCAACATTAGTGCATTCAGAGGTCCGAATAATGGCCCCAAAATTACGAACGTCAGACAATTGATCTAAAAGAAGGAATAAACAGTCTTTTTTAGATTCTACCGTGTTCTCAACCAATTCTTCAAATACATGGAATTCTATAGGAGAAATATGCCCTACTACGCCTTGATGATTATTTCTTGTTAGACGGTTTAATTTTTCTATAGGAACATAAGAACAAGCTATGCCTTTTTCCTTTATAAGGGCTTCGAGTTCTTTATAGAGATTACCGCCAAGCCCCTTTTGAATAAAAATTTTATCAACAGAATTGTCAGCGTTTATAGCTTCTATAACGGCTCTGATTCCATAAATAAGTTCGGTTTTTTGCATGCTTTAAAGGTATGAAAAAAGGGAGGCTATGCCTAACCATCGATGAGACTTTAAAATATTTCTATACTGAACATTCCAATGGTCAAAATATTGGCTATCTCAAGAGGGTAGGAGGCAGTTATATTAGCGATTCGTGATTATTAGTTAGAGGTTTAGGGCCTTAATTTCCGGAGAATCCTTATCGAAGTGATATCCTCTCCAATAGAAGCCGGGTTTATTGAACTTCCAAACTACTTCTCCTGCTCTCGTCACTTCCCATAAACCAAAATCTCCCTCAGTTATAAGGACATTGCCATTGGGTAAAGGAACAGCTCCGGAAACTTTTGGGGAATAGAGTTCTGAATCTGTAAAACTCCAAATTTCTTTCGGTTCATTGTCTTCATTAGGAAGTAAAGAGAAAACTGATGGAATCTCTAATTCATAAACAGTAGATTGCTCTAAATCCTGACCGTTAGAAAATACAAAGATACTTTTTGGGTTGTTTTGGAAGTCCAGATTAGGGTGGTGGTTATTAAAGAAACGTCTGGTGCCTGTGGTGTTTTTATAGGCTTCCGGGTTTCCAAAGCGATAAATAAGATCTCCACCCAAGTTGTAATTTCCACCTTGGGACGTAGCTGCCTCGGCAGTAGTAGTACTGTGATCGATTACCCAAATCTCACTGAAGAAATTAACACTTAAATAAATAAGATCCTTTTCTTTATCGTAAGTAAGGCCATTTGCATGAGTCATATCTCCATCCTCTAATTGAGTGTAGTTAATATCAATTCTGTGAGGATTCTGAGCTATTGAGCCGTAGTTGTTTTTGGTTGGATCAAAATCTTGTATGAGGTGATCCCAGGCATGCCATTCCCATACAATTTCATTAGTTACAGGATTGACTTCAATTATTCCGTCAGGGAATAATTCAATATTCATATTAGAGCCGGCCTCACTAGCCTGTGCCACAGTCTTGCGTTCCCAAGTTTGTATTAGAATATTGCCATTTGGAAGCATTTCAGCATCATGATGCAATACGTAGTCCTGTGTCGAATAGATGAACTCCCACTCTATATTCCCTTCTTTATCCAGGAGTTGAATTTTTCCACCAAACCCACCAAACTTTATTTGGGCGTTGTTATCTTCTAACATAGCCAGCAGCTTCCCGGAAGGTAACAAAGTGGCATCCTTACCAAGATTAGTATTATTTAAGGGCCAATCGAAAAGTAAATTAGATTCTTTATCCATCAAATAAACGCGATTACTAGTAGCACCACTTACCAATATATATCCGTCATAGACTAAGTCTGAATTAAAAAAAGAAACTTCGCCTTGGGGTTCTTTATCCTTTACAGTATTTGTTGATTCCTCTTCTGTTATAGAAGTTTCTGTTTCTTCTTCCTTGATAGATACATCCTCCGAATTACTGCATCCAACGATCATTAAACCACAAAAAGTAAGAAATAATGTAAGTCTATTAAAATCAAACAAGATCATAGGCGGTATTAGTCTTTAGTAAGGGCAAAAGTATGAGAAAAATTTGTAATCAGAAGCGTAGAAGTTCCTTTAAACACAGCAGCTTCTTTACAGACAAATAGAATTTGCATAGAATTATTATGGTTTAGCTTATGGACAGATGTTCTCTTAAGCCAAAAATGAATACGCTTTTAAGGGTGTACTGGATTAAACAAAAAAACACCGTTACATCAGTAACGGTGTTTTTATTATTTAGAATCTTAGATGAGATCTTTAGTTAAAGAGCTAAACTAATATCCATAGAATTAATTAACACATTTTCCGGGAGCCGGGCCATAGTCGCCATATTGAGCCCCGTCTGGAGTGAAAAGTTGGAAAGTGTTTTCCCCATCAAAATCTCCATTGGTGTAAAATATCTCTAATACAGCACCTGATGGTACTTCCGGTGCATGAGTGGCCTCAAAGCCATCAGGTACCGTGTATGCGGTAGTAGAGCCATCAATACTGAATACTAAGGTTGCCCCATTCCATCCATCACCGTAACTATCCTGCATATCAATTCTCCAGGTACCGGCGGTCTCAACATCTGTAATAGGTGCGCAATCAACTAAAACATTGAAGGCAAAAGCATTACGCTGAGCAGCTTGTCCTGTAATGTCTCCTGTATAATTATCTATTGTCCAAAATCTACCATCTTTTCCGGTACAAGTTCCAGTAAATTGGAAAATATCTCCACCACCAATATCGTCGATGGTAAGACCTAGAAAACCAGCTAATTCTACGTAGCTATACGTGATTGTAGTTGGAAAAGTAGTAACGGTATTTAATGGTATGGTTTCATAATCACCGCTACCGCTAAGCAAAGTAAAGCTTAGGTCATAAGAGGCAACATTGTCCACAGGGACATCGATTACTACTTCAAAAGTAGCATCTGGAACTTCTTCCACAAGATAGATGTTTTGATTAAGAACCGCACGGACATAAGCCGCTTTATTGGCTTCATCAAAATTAATATTTAATGGTTTCTTGTCTTCATCTTCGCAGGAAGCTATCGTTAACGCAACGGCAAGAATCCCTAAAATGAATTTACTAATATTTTTCATATTGCTCATTTTTAATATATATTTTTAGTTAACAAAATCTGGTGGATTGGTATCCCAGAATACTGGAGTATCCGGATTCGCCTTCTGGGTAATATTGGTATTGTTATCAGAAGCCGTTTGTGGATACCACATAGATCGTAAGAAAGGACCAGGATTCTCAACTACAAACGCAGGTGTTACATTGTCTGGCTGTCCAGTTCTTCTATAGGTGTTATAGGCACTCATTCCATCACACCAGGAAGCAATAAATACTTGCTCCGCAATGATCCTTAGCTTTCCTGTATTATCAGCTGCATCATATGCGGCTAATATATCCGCAATATGGGCGTCGATAAGGGCCGGAGTAGCTTCAAAACCAGTTCCGGTTGCCAAGGAAGCTCCAAAGGCTGCAACTTTAGTCATAGATTCTCTAACACCTGTTTCTAAATAAACTCTGGCATCTCCTACAGTACCCAGTTCAAGAGCAGACTCCGCTAACATTAAATGTGTGTTGGCAGCCAAAAGCATCGGTGAAATTCCGGCACCGGCTAATCCTTCACTAACAGCTGTAGAACCGGATACATTTCTGAAATCATCAGCATCAAACGGGCCACCTATTGGATAAACTCCGTGGATAGTTCTAAAAGCATCATCCGGAGGAATACCATCATCATCCATATGATTTCTTCCCCAAAGACCACCATATTGATTGGTTGCTGGCACTAGGCAATAAACATCAAAATCTGCCCACCAGCTAGGTACTAGAGGCTCATTTACACATTCCTTAGTGATATTATCTGCCCCGTCATAATTACTTTGTTGTCTGTACATATAGTAACGAATTCTAGGATCTATCGCAGAATATTGATTTGCCATTAAATCCATAAAGTAGTTACAAGTATAGAAATCTGCGCTAGGTCCTTGACCATCATATAATGCATCAAAATAAGGATGTCTGCTATCTGGCGCAGCGTTATTAGTACTCCACTGGAATTGTAAATCATCTGCTGAGGAAGCAATAAACTGGCCTCCTGCAACAATACTATTGATAGTAGCAGTAGATGCAGCTGTATTAACCAGCCTGCTTTGCACTGCCAAACGCAATCTTAGGGTGTTAGCCGCTTTGACCCATTTACTTTCATCTCCATCGTAGAATAAATCATTTGATGGAAGAGCCAATTCGTTTCTTCCAAGATTGGCAACCGCATCTTGCAAAAGAGCATCCAATGCTGCGTAAATATCCGCACCTGAGTCAATAATTGGATTAAAAATTCCTTCTTCACCTCTAGCGGCTTCAGAGTAAGGCACATCGCCAAATAAATCTACCATGTTCATCATTGCGTAAGCTTCCAGAATCTGTCCAATCGCAACATGTGTATACAATTCGGCTTCTTCTGCTAAAGGAGTCATAGTTCTGATATCGATCAGCAATTCAGAATAGGTATCATCCCATACCTGATCAAAATCTCCCGGATCGTAAAAATCCCTGTAGGTTGGACCAAATCCGTGTTGTATTCTCACGGGTTCCATCCCGAACTGAGCAAAGCCATTTTCGCCACGGCCTTCAGTACCTGAATGTAAATTGCCAGAAGTTAATTGAATAGAATTCAAGAAGAAGTCAATATCCGCGGACTCTGGGCTTAAAAAGTTTGGATTCGGCTGCACATCTAAATTCGTGGTTTCGCATCCATTTATGAGTAACATTGATGTGGCGACAAAGGCCAAACCAATAAACTTAAACCTGTTTTTCATAATATTCGTTATATTTTTCATTTCTCTTATCTATTAAAAGGAAGCTCTTACAGTAAATCCATATCTTCTTGAAGAAGGACCCGTAAAGAAGTCAATCCCTTGTCCATTACCAACACCTGTACTAGAAGCGTTTGTGTCATATCTTACATTGTCTGGCATGTTAACCGCCTTAAACCATAGGTTTTGACCAGATAATGTAAATGATAAAGTTCCAAATGGTGTCTTGTCCAACGCTTTAGTTGGTAAAGCGTAGGTCAATGAAGCTTCTTGTATTCTAAAAGTACTACCATCATATACGGTGTAAGTATTAATACCATCGGCAAAATAAGTGTTAAAACCAAGTTGCGTAGCACTGATTGCTGTTTGATTTGGTAGTCCATCTGCTTGTCTTATTCCAGGTAACACGTATTGAGCCTCTCTTTGGATTGGAGTATCATCATCCACTACACCACGAGCAATAAGTGTCGTAGCTGTTGTAGAATAGATATCTCCACCATGTCGGTATTGTAAGTTAGCCGATAGGGTGAAATTCTTATAAGAGAGCGATGGAATAATAGCTGTATTCCAATCTGGGTTTGGATCTCCAATCTCAGAAATGGTGTTGTTTACTAAGTAACGACCGGCATCGTTAACTAATCTGTTACCGGCATCATCTGTTAAAATAGTAGTTCCTAAAAACACACCAAATGGTCTTCCTTCTACAGCATAGTTGGCTGCTTCCCCTGCAATAGCAGAAGTAAGAAGGATGTTATTAGTTCCTTCAGCCAAATCTGTAACAGTAGTTTCAATGGCTGCAAAGTTAGCAGCTATATTGAACCCAACTCCATGTTCGTATTCTTTTAAGATATCAATATTCGTATCTATTTCTATACCTTTTGATCTGATTTCCCCAATATTAACTGTTGTTGAAAGAAAGCCTGTTGAAGTATCTAACGGTCTGTTGGTAATCAAATCAGTTGTTTTCTTATCGAATAAACTCACATTTAAATTCCAGATATTAAACAACCTAGTATCAATACCTAATTCTAGTTCCGAAACTCTTTCTGGCTTAAGTGCTGGGTTACCCAAGGTAGTATTTACATCATTGGAAGAAACTACCGTTCCATCTGTAGCAACATATGCACGTGCATCAAGACCTAATACGTTTCTAGTATTATATGGCGTTGGGAAACCTGCAGAGGATCCAAATCCAAAACGAAGCTTCAGGTACGTTAAGGCATTACCTTGCCAAGAATCCCATAGAGAAGTAGGTACAAAAGATACACTAGCTCCAGGATAGAATAAAGAGTTATTCTCTCGTTCTAAAGTTGAAGACCAGTCATTTCTACCAACAAGGTTCAGATAAATCCAATCTTCATAACCAAAGGTTAAATCCAAATAGGCACCCAATAAATTCTCTTCAAATGTTTGTGCAAGATTGGCATTACCAGTTCTAACAAAAGAGTTTTGAGGAGAAGGTGTTGTAAAGTTAAAGTGTTCTAATACCCCAAACACTAATTGCCCTTGACTCTCTATACCATCTGAGTTAAATACATCTCGTCTGGCATTAACCCCAAGAATCGCTTTTAAGTTTAAGCTTTCAGTAAGATTTTTATCTGCACTTAAAATTAAATCATGGTTCCAAATAGTGTTTCTTACGGTACGTGTTCTTAAAAGTCCTAATGGCTGTCCATCAACACCACCCTTGTTTTGTCCGTAAGAGTTTAACTCTGTATAGGTATCTAAACCAAGTCGGTATGACAAGTTCATAAAGTCATTGATCTCATAAGAAATAGATGTATTTCCAATAAAACGATCTGTGTCCTGAGATGTTTTTACATTTTCAACAGTCCAGTATGGGTTCTGAATATCGTTACCAGATCGGTAATACATACTTCTGCCATCAATTGCCTGGAATGGAAGCCCTGATAAATCAGTAGAGCGAGGTGTATACAATACATCTCCAAAAACAGATCCTCCGTTAAATGCCGATCCACTACCTAAAGAAGGTGCAACTGGTGGCGAATTGAAGTCAGTTTTAATAAACTGGAAAGATCCTTGAATTGTAAATTTGTTATTTAATCTGGCATTACCACCTAAAGAAAAGTTATTTCGTAATATTCTGTTTCCAGGAGTAATACCCTGATCTTCCGTTCTACCGTAGTTGAAATTAAAACTGGCGTTTTCGTTTCCACCTCTAAGGTTAACAGAAAGAGTATTTACATAACCAGTTCTAAAAAATTCCTCTACACCATTGTAAGGTCTGTAATCATAAGGTTGTGCTGCGATATCTTCATAACCGGCAACTAAAGATTGATCTGCCAAGAAGTTCAAAGGCGAACTTAATTGAGCAAAACCAGATGGGTTTCCTAACCATTGTCCGGCAAGTGAAACAGCATCATCATCTGTTCTGTCAAATCTAGGTCCCCAGTTACTAAAGAAGAATCCAAAGCCTTGGTGGAAACCACCACCGTAATTATCCTGATACTTAGGAAGGATGGCGTCTGCGACAAACACAGAAGTATTAACGCTCACCTCCATTTTACTTGGAGCATCTCCAGTAGTAGAACTCTTAGTAGTCACAAGGATTACCCCGTTTCTACCTCTGTTACCATAAAGAACGGTAGCACTTAAACCTTTAAGAACGTTAATTTCTTTAATAGTGTTTGGATCAAGATCCAAAAATCTACTAGAAGCTGTATTACCATCTAATATTGATCCTTGATTATTTGTTCCAGAATCAATTGGCACTCCATCTACCACGAATAAAGGTTGGTTAGACTGCGTTACAGAAGAATAACCTCTAATGATAATGTTAGTACCAGAACCGGATAGACCATTACTGGCCGTGATATTTACCCCGGCTACTTTTCCTTGAAGTACCCGACCTATATCAGCTTCTGGTCTTGATTCAATTGAACTCTCATCAACGGTTGATACCGCATAACCCAAAGATCTTTCTTCTCTTTCAATACCCTGGGCAGTTACAACAACCTCTTCAAGAGCTTGCGCATCTTCTTCCATTTGTACAGAATAATTTGAGCCTAGACCAATGACGACTCTTACACTTTTTTGACCAATGTAAGTGAAAATTAATGTTTGACCTTGTTGTCCTCTAATTTCGAAATTTCCATCAAAATCAGTTTGGGTACCTGTAGTAGTACCATCAATCAAGATGTTAACACCAGGGAGCGGTAAACCTTCAAAATCGGTTACCGTACCTGAAATCGTCTTGTCTTGCGCAAATGATAAATGCACAACAAACGCCAATAAAAGCGTCAAGATTCCATTTAAATTTGTTCTCATTTTTTAATTATTTGAATTAGCTAACTGCGAAAATCCTAATTTCATGTTAATAATCCAAACTTATTTTAATAAAACTTTAAGGGAAAAGGCTGATAAAAAAACATTTTAACGGTGTTTTGTTACAGTATAAACTAAAAATACTGTTAAAAAAATAGGTTATAAACACCAATAGGATGTTTTTGTTATTGATTGCTAAAGAAGAATCAAAATATATTAGGAAGTTGGCAATTCTTTGCTTTAAGGATATTCTGACAACCTTAAACCTAAGATTATTGCAATTATGGATTCAAATATGGACGGAATACAGAAGTGAAGCGTAAATAGGAATTTGTGAAGGCATATATATTAAGGTATAAAGTGATGGAATTTGGACTTGCGGAGCGTCAAATTTTAAAAAGCCAAGAAACTTCATGATTAATTGAACGCCATTTGAATTATGCTTAATGGATTTTCTGACAATCATAAAAGTGACATTGTAGTCTAATAAGGATCCAAATAAGAAAAAAAATAAAGAGGTAAGGAGTAAAAGGTAATTTATAAGGGAATACATATAAAAGTATAAAGCGATGAATTTAGGGCTCGTGGAGCGACAAATTTTAGAGGGTAAAAAAAAACTTTAAAATTAATTCAATACCGTTTGAATTATTATGAATATTTACTACATTTGCCAGCCCTTAAACGAGGGTAGTTTATATACATATATTAGAATATGCCAACAATTTCACAATTAGTAAGAAAAGGAAGGGCCACAATTACCAAGAAGAGTAAATCGGCTGCTTTGGATTCTTGTCCCCAAAGAAGAGGGGTTTGTACGCGTGTTTATACCACAACGCCTAAGAAACCAAATTCTGCAATGCGTAAAGTTGCCAGAGTTAGGTTAACCAATGGAAAAGAGGTAAACGCATACATTCCTGGCGAAGGGCACAACCTCCAAGAGCATTCGATAGTATTGGTTAGAGGCGGAAGGGTGAAAGATTTGCCTGGTGTTAGATACCACATTGTAAGAGGAGCCTTAGATACAGCAGGTGTTGCTGGAAGGACTCAAAGGAGATCTAAGTACGGTGCAAAACGCCCAAAAAAGTAATCAAAACTTTTAAGTAGAAGAGATGAGAAAAAAACAGGCGAAAAAAAGGCCACTATTACCAGATCCAAGGTTTAATGACCAGCTGGTAACTAGATTTGTAAATATGTTAATGTGGGATGGTAAGAAGTCAGTTGCATTTAAAGTTTTTTACGATGCAATGGATATTGTTGAAGCCAAAAAGACAGATGAGGAAAAGTCTTCATTAGAACTTTGGAAAGAAGCATTGTCAAATGTCATGCCTCATGTTGAAGTGAGAAGTAGAAGAGTTGGAGGGGCTACCTTTCAAATTCCTATGCAAATTAGACCCGATAGAAAGATTTCTACGGCAATGAAATGGCTTATACTCTTTGCGAGAAAGCGTAATGAGAAGTCAATGGCACAAAAATTAGCCGGTGAGGTCTTAGCTGCTTCGAAAGAAGAAGGAGCTGCCGTTAAAAGACGAGTGGATACCCATAAAATGGCGGAAGCAAATAAAGCATTTTCCCACTTTAGATTCTAAAAGATAATGGCAAGAGATTTAAAATATACGAGAAATATAGGTATCGCTGCTCACATTGACGCAGGGAAAACCACCACCACAGAAAGAATTTTGTATTACACTGGGGTGAGTCACAAAATAGGTGAAGTACATGATGGTGCAGCCACCATGGACTGGATGGAGCAGGAGCAGGAAAGAGGTATTACTATTACTTCTGCGGCAACCACTTGTAGTTGGAATTTTCCAACTCAAAATGGAAAAGTACTTCCAGAAACAAAGCCATATCACTTTAATATAATTGATACTCCCGGACACGTAGATTTTACCGTAGAAGTTAACCGTTCCTTAAGGGTTTTAGATGGTTTGGTCTTTCTTTTTAGTGCTGTTGATGGTGTGGAACCACAATCTGAGACAAACTGGAGATTGGCTGATAATTACAAGGTCCCAAGAATAGGCTTTGTAAATAAAATGGACAGACAAGGTTCTAACTTCCTTATGGTATCTAAGCAGGTTAAGGATATGTTGAAATCTAATGCTGTGCCTATTGTATTGCCAATTGGAGAGGAGCAAGATTTTAAAGGAATAGTAGACCTTGTTAAGAATAGAGCTATAGTCTGGCATGACGAAGACATGGGGGCTACTTTTGATGTCATAGACATTCCGGAAGATATGAAAGAAGAGGTTCATGAGTATCGCGCGGCTTTGATAGAAGCAGTAGCTGAATACGATGAAACGCTCATGGAAAAATTCTTTGAGGATGAGGATTCTATTACGGAAGATGAGGTACATGCCGCTTTAAGAGCAGCCGTTATGGATATGAGTATCATTCCTATGATATGTGGATCTTCCTTTAAAAATAAAGGTGTACAATTTTTATTAGATGCGGTTTGCAGGTACTTGCCTTCACCAATGGACAAAGAGGCTATTGTTGGAACAGATCCTGATACCGGAGAGGAAATAAAAAGAAAACCAGATATAAATGAGCCATTTGCAGCTTTAGCTTTTAAAATTGCTACCGATCCTTTTGTAGGACGTTTGGCATTTTTTAGAGCCTATTCAGGTAAATTAAACGCAGGATCTTACGTCTTAAATAATCGTTCTGGAAATAAAGAACGTATTTCACGTATCTATCAAATGCATTCCAATAAGCAAAATGCCGTAGATTCTATTGCAGCAGGTGATATTGGAGCAGCTGTTGGGTTTAAAGATATAAAGACAGGTGATACCCTTTCGGATGAGAAACATCCAATTATTCTGGAGAGTATGAATTTTCCTGATCCGGTTATTGGTATCGCAGTAGAACCAAAAACAAAGGCAGATGTTGATAAGCTAGGAATGTCATTGGCTAAATTAGCTGAAGAGGATCCTACGTTTGTTGTAAAAACAGATGAAGCCTCAGGACAGACTATTATTTCTGGAATGGGAGAGTTGCACTTAGATATTATTGTAGATCGACTAAGAAGAGAATTCAAGGTTGATGTAAATCAGGGACAACCTCAGGTTGAGTATAAAGAAGCACTTACAAGAAGCGCTGATCACCGTGAAGTTTACAAGAAACAAACCGGTGGTAGAGGTAAGTTTGCCGATATAGTGTTTACTATGGAGCCGGCAGAAGATGGTAAGCCAGGATTGGAGTTTGTAAATGTTATAAAAGGTGGTAATATCCCAAGAGAATATATTCCTTCTGTTGAAAAAGGTTTTAGAGAGGCAATGAAAAACGGACCTCTTGCCGGCTTTGAAATGGATAGTATGAAAATCACCTTAAAAGATGGTTCTTTTCACCCTGTAGATTCAGATTCACTTTCATTTGAACTTGCCGCTAAAATTGGATATAAAGATGCTGCCAAAGCAGCTAGAGCGGTATTGATGGAGCCTATTATGAAGTTAGAAGTTCTTACTCCAGAAGAGAATATGGGTGATATAGTAGGAGATTTAAACAGAAGAAGAGGACAGGTGAATAATATGGATGATAGAGCAGGAGCTAAAGTAATCAAGGCAGAAGTTCCTCTTTCAGAAATGTTCGGATATGTAACTTCTTTAAGAACGCTTTCATCAGGTAGAGCAACCTCCACCATGGAATTTTCGCACTATGCAGAAACTCCAAGTAATTTGGCAGAAGAAGTAGTAAAAGCAGCAACAGGTGTAACGGCTTAAAATATAGCATCATGAGTCAAAAAATTAGAATAAAATTAAAATCATACGATCATAATCTAGTAGATAAATCTGCAGAAAAGATTGTTAAGACAGTTAAAACGACTGGTGCTATTGTAACAGGGCCAATTCCTTTGCCAACGCACAAAAAGATTTTTACGGTTTTACGTTCACCACACGTGAATAAAAAATCGAGAGAACAATTCCAATTGAGTTCTTACAAAAGACTCTTGGATATATATAGTTCATCTTCAAAAACAATTGATGCCCTTATGAAGTTAGAGCTTCCTAGTGGCGTTGAAGTGGAGATAAAAGTTTGATAGTATTATTCGTTTCTGTTAGAAGCGAAGACATGTCCTGAGCGTTTCGCAAGGGAAAAACGGTAACAAAAATGTATTCGGGATCGAATTATTTTTGATCCTGTTTTTTTTGAATAAAAATTGAAATTTTAAATTAATTAATAAATAGAGTATGTCTGGGTTAATAGGAAAAAAAGTAGGCATGACCAGTATTTTCGACGAGAACGGGAAAAACATTCCTTGTACTGTCATAGAAGCTGGACCATGCGTAGTTACCCAAGTCAGAACCGAAGAGGTAGACGGGTATAATGCCCTTCAACTTGGTTTCGATGACAAGGCAGAAAAACGTGCAAATAAGGCCGAAGTTGGTCATTTTAAAAAGGCAGGTTCTTCCACCAAAAAGAAAGTCGTTGAATTCCGAGATTTTGAAGGTGAACACAAATTAGGTGATACAGTAAATGTAGATGTCTTTAAAGAAGGCGAATTTGTTGATGTTTCAGCAACCTCTAAAGGAAAGGGTTTCCAAGGAGTTGTTAAGCGTCACGGTTTTGCTGGGGTAGGACAAGCTACACACGGGCAGCACAATAGACTTCGTGCACCGGGTTCCATCGGAGCGGCTTCTTATCCTGCAAGAGTTTTTAAGGGCATGAAAATGGCCGGAAGAATGGGAGGTACACGTGTAACTGTGCAGAACTTAAGAGTTTTAAAAGTAGTTCCTGAAAAGAACCTTATTGTTTTAAAAGGTTGTGTTCCAGGTCATAAAAACGCTTATATAACTATAGAAAAGTAATGAAGGTAGCAGTTTTAGATATCAAAGGAAAAGAAACGGGAAGAAAGGTAGACCTTTCGGATAGCGTTTATAAGATAGAGCCTAACAAACATGCTGTTTATCTTGATGTTAAGCAATATATGGCGCATCAGAGACAGGGAACGCATAAGGCTAAGGAAAGAGCAGAGATTGTTGGTAGTACCAGAAAGATTAAAAAGCAAAAAGGTACCGGTACAGCTCGTGCAGGAAGTATTAAGTCACCTATTTTTAGAGGTGGTGGTAGAATCTTTGGTCCAAGACCAAAAGATTACACCCAAAAACTTAATAAAAATGTGAAGCGATTGGCTAGAAAATCTGCCCTGAGTTTAAAAACTCAAGACAAGGCAATTATGGTCGTCGAGGACTTCACTTTTGAATCACCAAAGACCCAAGAGTTTATTCAAGTATTAAAATCTCTTGGATTGGAAAACAAAAAGTCTTTGTTTGTGTTGGGTGATTCAAATAATAACGTATATTTGTCGTCGCGTAATTTGAAAGGTTACGAAGTTGTAACTAATTCAGAATTAAGCACTTACAAAATTCTTAATGCAAATCAAATCGTTCTCTTAGAGGGATCTCTGGAGGGAATCGAAGCGAACTTAACTAAATAGGGTAATCATGAGTGTGTTGATAAAGCCAATAATAACGGAAAAAATGACAGCAGATAGCGAGTTGTATAATCGCTATGGATTTGTTGTTGATCCAAAGGCGAACAAACTGCAAATCAAAGATGCCGTTGAAGCTGCTTATGGAGTTTCAGTAAAGAAAGTTCGCACGATGAATTACGGACCGGAACGCAAAACGCGTTTCACGAAGACCGGAGTTCAGCATGGAAAAAGCAATGCCTATAAGAAGGCTATTGTAGATGTAGAAGAAGGGGAAGTAATCGATTTTTACAGTAATCTATAAAGACAAGAAATGTCAGTTAGAAAATTAAAACCGATCACTCCAGGACAGCGTTTTAAAGTAGTAAACGGATTTGACGCGATTACTACTGATAAGCCGGAGAAAAGCTTGCTTGCTCCGATAAAAAAGTCTGGAGGTAGAAACAGTCAAGGAAAAATGACCATCCGTCATCGTGGTGGAGGTCACAAAAGAAGGTATCGTATTATCGACTTTAAACGCGATAAGCACGGAGTAGAGGCGGAAGTTTTGTCTATACAGTACGATCCAAACCGAACTGCTTTTATTGCTCTTTTGCAATATAAAGATGGTGAAAAGAGGTATATCATAGCTCAAAACGGTTTGAAAGTAGGTCAAAAGCTTATATCAGGTGAAAACGCTGCTCCAGAGATTGGAAATGCTTTACCCTTAAGTAACATACCTTTAGGAACTATTATTTCCTGTATCGAGCTACGTCCGGGTCAGGGTGCAATTATGGCAAGAAGTGCCGGTACCTTTGCTCAGTTGATGGCAAGAGAAGGAAAATATGCAACAGTTAAGATGCCTTCCGGTGAAACACGATTAGTACTAGTAACCTGTTTAGGTACCATTGGAGCAGTTTCCAATTCTGATCAGCAACTTTTAGTAGGTGGTAAAGCAGGTAGAAGCAGATGGTTAGGAAGAAGACCAAGAACAAGGCCTGTAGCGATGAACCCGGTAGATCATCCGATGGGTGGTGGTGAAGGTAGAGCGTCCGGTGGACATCCAAGATCCAAAAATGGTATTCCTGCTAAAGGATTTAGAACAAGATCTAAGACCAAGGATACTAATAGATATATAATAGAACGTAGAAAGAAATAAAAAGTAGAAAGAAATGGCACGTTCACTAAAAAAAGGACCATACGTTCATTATAGCTTGGATAAAAAAGTCCAGCAGAATGTATCAGCTGGAAAAAAGTCGGTTATCAAGACTTGGTCCAGAGCATCGACAATAACACCTGATTTTGTAGGTCAGACCATAGCGGTTCATAACGGGAGACAGTTTGTACCTGTATATGTAACAGAGAATATGGTAGGGCATAAATTAGGAGAATTTTCACCAACCAGATCCTTCCGAGGACATGCAGGTGCAAAAAATAAAGGTAAAAAGTAACTAAGCTATGGGAGTTCGTAAAAAACAAATGGCCGAAAGACTAAAGGAAGAAAAGCAAAAAATTGCTTTTGCAAAGTTGAATAACTGTCCGACTTCACCAAGAAAAATGCGTTTAGTAGCAGACTTGGTAAGAGGAGCGGAAGTAGAGAAGGCTTTAGCTATTCTAAGATTTAGTCCAAAAGAAGCCTCTAGGAAGATGGAAAAATTACTTCTTTCTGCTATAGCTAACTGGCAAGCCAAAAATGAGGATGAAAATATTGAAGAGGCTGCACTTTTTGTAAAAGAGATTAAAGTTGATAGCGGGAGAATGTTAAAGAGATTAAGACCTGCACCTCAGGGTAGGGCTCATAGGATCAGAAAACGTTCCAACCATGTAACATTGGTCCTGGGATCTAATAATAATACACAAAGCTAGAGTTTAGTATGGGACAAAAAACAAATCCAATCGGAATTCGTCTAGGAATTATCAGAGGATGGGAATCTAACTGGTACGGTGGTAACGATTATGGAGATAAACTAGCCGAAGACGATAAGATCAGAAAATATATTCATGCACGTTTAGCCAAGGCTAGTGTGTCCAGAGTAATAATTGAGAGAACTCTAAAGCTGATTACAGTTACAATTACTACTGCCAGACCAGGTATTATTATTGGAAAAGGTGGACAGGAAGTTGATAAATTGAAGGAAGAGCTGAAAAAGATTACAGATAAGGAAGTTCAGATCAATATTTTTGAGATAAAGAGACCTGAAGTAGATGCTAATTTAGTAGCAGCTAGTGTGGCTCGTCAGATTGAGAGTAGAATTTCTTACCGTAGAGCAATTAAAATGGCAATTGCAGCGGCGATGAGAATGAATGCTGAAGGAATCAAAATTCAAATATCAGGAAGGTTGAATGGTGCAGAAATGGCACGTTCAGAGTCTTATAAAGATGGAAGAATTCCTTTATCTACTTTTAGGGCTGATATTGATTATGCTTTGCATGAAGCTCACACCACTTATGGAAGACTGGGGATCAAGGTTTGGATCATGAAGGGTGAAGTATTTGGAAAAAGAGAGTTGTCGCCTTTAGTAGGAATGTCTAAAGGACAGTCTAAAGGAGGTAAACAAGACGCAGGTAAAAAGCGACGTAGAAAGTAATAATTTAAGAAGAACGCAGAGTTATGTTACAGCCGAAAAGAACAAAATTTCGCAAAGCGCAAAAGGGACGTATGAAGGGTAATTCCGGAAGAGGTCATCAGCTTTCTAATGGAATGTTTGGTATAAAGTCTTTGGATTCTTGTTTTATTACGTCACGTCAGATTGAAGCGGCACGTATAGCAGCTACAAGATACATGAAAAGACAAGGACAGTTATGGATTAAAATATTTCCAGACAAGCCTATCACTAAGAAACCTTTAGAGGTAAGGATGGGTAAAGGTAAAGGAGCTCCCGAATATTTCGTGGCAGTTGTTAAGCCGGGAAGAGTAATGTTTGAAGTTGCTGGAGTCCCAATGGATGTAGCCAAGGAAGCATTAAGACTTGCGGCTCAGAAATTACCTGTAAAAACCAAGTTTATTGTAGCCAGAGATTACGAAGCGGCTTAATATATAGAATTGTGATCATGAAACAATCAGAGATAAAAGAATTCACAGTAGAAGAATTGAAAGAACAGATTGCTGAGTTTAAGAAGCAACATGCCGATCTAAAGGTAGCTCATTCAGTTACTCCACTGGAAAACCCACTCCAAATAAGGAAGGCAAGAAGAACTGTGGCTCAATTGGCTACTGAATTAACTAAAAGGGATAACCAATAATTGGTTCTGCTTTATGGAAAATAGAAATTTAAGAAAGGAAAGAATAGGCGTAGTTACTAGTAATAGAATGGAGAAGTCTATTGTTGTTGCGGAAGTAAAACGCGTAAAACATCCTATGTATGGTAAGTTCGTATTGCGGACAAAAAAGTATGTTGCACACGATGAAACCAATGATTGCAATATTGGAGATACTGTAAAAATAATGGAGACACGTCCATTGAGTAAAACCAAATGTTGGAGATTGGTTGAAGTCCTAGAAAGAGCCAAATAATTATGTTACAGCAGGAATCTAGATTAAAAGTAGCGGACAATACAGGAGCCAAAGAGGTACTAACTATCCGTGTGTTAGGAGGAACAAAAAGAAGATATGCTTCTGTAGGTGACAAGATTGTTGTTACCGTAAAAGAGGCCACTCCGAATGGAGGTATCAAAAAAGGAGCTGTTTCAACGGCTGTTGTAGTAAGAACTAAAAAGGAGGTTAGAAGACCTGATGGTTCATACATACGCTTTGATGATAACGCTTGTGTTTTGTTAAATCCGACTGGTGAAATGAGAGGAACCAGGGTTTTTGGACCTGTAGCTAGAGAATTGCGTGATAAGCAGTTTATGAAAATAGTTTCTTTAGCCCCAGAGGTGCTTTAAAAAATAGAACGATGAAATTAAGAATTAAAACAGGAGATACCGTTAGAATTATTGCCGGAGACCACAAAGGGACTGAAGGTAAGGTTGTTATGGTTGATCGTGAAAAGAATAAGGCAATTGTGGAAGGAGCCAATATGGTTTCAAAACACGAAAAGCCAAGTGCACAGAATCCTCAGGGTGGAATTGTTAAAAAAGAAGCTCCGATTCATTTGTCTAATCTTTCTTTAATAGATCCTAAATCGAGCGAAACGACTAGGGTTGGATATGAATTGAGGGATGGTAATAAAGTGCGTTTTTCTAAGAAATCTAACGAAGTAATTTAGTTATGTCTTACGTACCAAGATTAAAACAAGAATATAAGGAGCGCATAGTTGCTTCTTTAAAAGAAGAGTTTGGGTATAGCAATGTTATGCAGGTGCCTAAATTGAAAAAAATAGTGCTCAGTAGAGGAGTTGGAGCTGCAGTAGCAGACAAGAAGTTAGTAGATCATGCTTTGGATGAACTTACTCTAATTACTGGACAGAAGGCTATATCTACCATTTCTAAAAAAGATGTAGCGGCTTTTAAATTAAGAAAAGGAATGCCTATTGGAGCCAAGGTAACCCTTAGAGGAGAACGTATGTATGAGTTCTTAGATAGGTTAGTTACTACAGCTCTTCCGCGAGAAAGAGATTTCCAAGGAATAAGAGCAACCGGTTTTGACGGCAGAGGAAATTATAATTTAGGTATTACAGAACAAATTATTTTTCCAGAAATAAATATTGACAAGATCAATAGAATAAATGGGATGGATATCACTTTTGTGACTTCTGCACCAACAGATAAAGAAGCAAAATCATTGTTAACAGAATTGGGACTCCCTTTTAAAAAGAACTAGTATGGCTAAAGAATCAATGAAAGCCCGTGAAAGAAAAAGGGCAAAAGCTGTTGCAAAATATGCTGAAAAACGCAAGGCTTTAAAAGAAGCAGGCGACTATGAGGCTTTACAAAAATTACCTAAAAATGCTTCTCCCGTGCGAATGCACAACAGATGTAAATTAACCGGGAGACCAAAGGGGTATATGAGAACATTTGGCCTTTCTCGAGTAATGTTTAGAGAAATGGCTAATAAGGGATTAATCCCTGGAGTAAAAAAGGCAAGTTGGTAATCCAATAAAAGGTAAAAGATGTTTACAGATCCATTAGCAGATTATTTAACAAGAATTAGAAATGCCAGCAGAGCAGGGCATCGTGTGGTAGATATACCCGCTTCTAATTTGAAAAAAGAAGTAACCAAAATATTATTCGATCAAGGATATATATTAAGTTACAAATTTGAAGAAAGTGAAGTTCAGGGAACTATCAAAATAGCCCTTAAATATGATAGGTTAACAAAAGAACCTGTCATCAAAAAAATTCAGCGTATTAGCAAACCAGGTCTTCGTAAATATGCGAATTCTGGTGATATGCCCAGAGTTCTGAATGGTTTAGGAGTTGCCATTGTATCTACATCTCATGGTGTAATGACAAGTAAGCAAGCCAGAAAAGACAATGTGGGCGGTGAAGTTTTGTGCTACGTATATTAAGATATAAAGAGAAAGGAAAATGTCTAGAATAGGTAATAATCCAGTTGTAATTCCAGATGGTACTTCAGTAGAGGTCCAGGATAATGTAATTACGGTTAAAGGTAAATTAGGAGAACTTACTCAGGAGTATGCTGCAGTAAACGTCACTTCTGAAAATGGAGAAGTTCTGATTACCAGACCCTCAGATTCTAAGGAGCACAAAGCAATGCATGGTTTATACAGGTCTTTGGTTTCAAATATGATTTTGGGAGTAAGTAAGGGATGGTCAAAGGAACTTGAACTAGTTGGTGTTGGATACCGAGCCAGTAATCAGGGTCAAAAATTGGAATTAGCTTTAGGCTTTTCTCATAATATAGTAATGGATTTGGCTCCAGAAGTAAAAGTGGAAACGATTTCTGAAAAGGGTAAAAACCCAATCATAAAGTTAACGTCTCACGACAAGCAACTGGTAGGACAGATCGCAGCAAAAATAAGATCTTTCCGCAAGCCAGAACCTTACAAAGGAAAAGGTATCAAGTTTGTAGGAGAACAATTAAGAAGAAAAGCAGGTAAATCAGCTTAATAATTTAGTCATGGGATTATCAAAAACTGAAAGAAGAGAAAGAATTAGACGAAGGATAAGAAAAATATCTTTCGGTACTGCTGAACGACCAAGATTGTCTGTTTACAGAAGTAATAAAGAAATTTATGCCCAAGTAATTGACGACAATAGTGGTACAACTTTAGTGGCCGCTTCTTCGAGAGACAAAGATCTGAGTAAAGAAAAAGGGACAAAGACAGAAATTGCGAATTTAGTAGGTAAGGCTCTTGCTGAAAAGGCTAAGAAGGCAGGAATTGAAGCAGTGGCTTTTGATCGCGGTGGAAATTTATATCACGGAAGAGTAAAATCATTGGCTGAGGGAGCAAGAGAAGCTGGTCTTAAATTTTAATAGAATATGTTCGGGAAGTATAAAAATGTAGAAACAGTGAAGCCAAGTGGCCTTGAATTAAAGGACAGATTGGTAGGTGTTCAAAGAGTTACCAAAGTAACAAAAGGTGGTAGAGCTTTTGGTTTTTCCGCTATTGTGGTAGTTGGTGATGAGAATGGTGTAGTAGGTCATGGTTTGGGAAAATCAAAGGAAGTAGCCACAGCTATTGCAAAGGCAATAGAGGATGCTAAGAAAAACCTAATCAGAATTCCTCTTAACAAAGGAACACTGCCTCATGAACAAAAAGGTAAATATGGCGGAGCAAGAGTTTATGTACAACCGGCCTCACATGGTACTGGGGTAATTGCTGGTGGAGCCGTAAGAGCGGTGCTAGAGGCAGTTGGTGTTCATGATGTTTTGTCTAAATCACAAGGATCATCTAACCCTCATAATGTGGTTAAAGCTACATTTGATGCTCTTTTACAATTAAGAGATGCCAGGACTGTTGCGAAACAGAGAGGTGTTTCTATGGAAAAAGTCTTTAAAGGATAAGAAGTAATCGTATGGCAAAGATTAAAGTAAAGCAGGTAAGAAGCAGTATTAAAAGGCCACAAAACCAAAAAAGAACTTTGGAGGCTCTAGGTCTGCGTAAGATCGGACAGGTTGTGGTTCATGATGATACCGCAGCTATCGTTGGAATGATCAATAAAGTTAAACACTTAGTTTCTACAGAAGAAGCTTAAAAAATATTAGTAATGAATTTAGGGA
This sequence comes from uncultured Flavobacteriaceae bacterium, assembly GCA_942491255.1. GTDB lineage: Bacteria > Bacteroidota > Bacteroidia > Flavobacteriales > Flavobacteriaceae > Eudoraea. The sequence goes on from CALOAJ010000007.1 coordinate 91,649, forward strand.
ATTTAAAGCCAGCGAAAGGATCTGTACACAAAGCCGGAAAAACCATTGGCCGAGGTCAGGGTTCTGGTAAAGGTGGTACAGCTACCAGAGGACATAAAGGAGCTAAATCAAGATCTGGGTATTCTAGAAAAGTTGGTTTTGAAGGAGGTCAAATGCCTTTGCAACGACGTGTACCCAAATTTGGTTTTACCAATATAAATAGAAAGGATTATCAAGGAATTAATCTTGACAAATTACAAGAGCTTGTAGATAATGGGGTTGTCAAAACCACTGTTACACGAGAAGATCTTGTAAATAATGGATTGGCTCACAAGAACGATTTAATTAAAATATTAGGAGGAGGCGAGTTAAAGGCTTCCCTTAAAGTAACCGTTCATAAATTTACTGCAACAGCTAAAGCGGCCATTGAAGCGGCTGGAGGAGAAGCAATAGATTTATAAGAATTATACTATGAAGAAATTTTTTGAGGTCATATCAAATATTTGGAAGATAGAAGAACTAAGAACTAGAATAATAGTCACTCTTGGCTTGCTTTTAGTTTATCGTTTTGGAGCACAAGTTGTTCTTCCCGGTATTGATACCACTCAATTGGCTGAGCTTTCATCAAGCACCGAATCTGGTATTTTGGGACTTTTAAATGCGTTTACAGGTGGGGCATTTGCGAATGCTTCGGTATTTGCATTGGGTATTATGCCCTATATTTCTGCTTCTATTGTTGTTCAGTTGATGGGAATCGCTGTTCCTTATCTTCAAAAACTAGATAAAGAAGGTGAAAGCGGAAGAAAAACTAAGAACCAGATTACTAGATGGCTTACTATTGGTATTTGTATTGTACAGGCACCTGCTTACTTGTATAGTTTGGGAGCTTTAGGAGTACCGGATAGTGCATTTCTTTTAGGGAAAGGGATTAGGTTTTATCGTGCCTTCTGTAATAATATTGGTAACTGGTTGTGTTTTTGCCATGTGGTTGGGAGAAAAAATTACTGACAAAGGTATTGGGAACGGGATATCTCTATTAATTATGATAGGTATTATTGCTACTATGCCACAGTCATTTGTTCAGGAATTCATATCCAGAACTGCCAACAATACCGGTGGGTTGATGTTTATGTTAATTGAAGTAATTTTGTGGTTTTTGGTTATTCTTGCCAGTGTTTTATTGGTCATGGCTACCAGAAGAATTCCCGTACAATATGCAAGAAGAACCGCTTCCGGTGGTTATGAAAAGAATGTTGTGGGATCAAGACAATATATTCCTTTGAAGTTAAATGCTTCGGGTGTTATGCCCATTATATTTGCTCAGGCTATTATGTTTGCTCCCGGACTATTGGGAAGGACATTTAACAATACGGCCGTAGGACAATGGATGGAGGTTCAGTTTCAAGACATATTTGGCTTGGCTTATAATATATTATTTGGTGTTCTAATAATAATATTTACTTATTTCTATACCGCTATTACAGTTCCTACCAATAAAATGGCTGACGATTTAAAGCGAAGTGGAGGTTTTATCCCTGGAATAAGACCCGGTAAAGAAACAGGAGATTTTCTAGATAAGATAATGTCACTCATTACGCTTCCTGGATCTGTATTTTTGGCACTTTTGGCTGTATTACCGGCCTTAGTGGTAAAGCTTTTGGATATACAGGCCGGATGGGCTTTATTTTATGGAGGTACCTCTTTACTTATTATGGTAGGTGTTGCTATTGATACAGTACAACAAGTAAATTCTTACCTACTGAACAGGCATTATGACGGTTTGATGAAATCTGGTAAAAATAGAAAAGTAGCATAAAATATGGCTAAACAGGCACCTATAGAACAAGATGGTAGTATAATAGAAGCATTGTCCAATGCTATGTTCCGAGTGGAACTGGAAAATGGGCATGTAGTTACTGCTCATATATCAGGTAAAATGCGGATGCATTATATTAAATTGTTACCGGGGGATAAAGTAAAATTAGAAATGAGTCCTTATGATTTAAGTAAGGCGAGAATCACATATAGATACTAACAAGAAAAGAATGAAAGTTAGAGCATCCATAAAGAAAAGAAGTGCCGACTGCAAAATAGTTCGCAGAAAGGGCACATTGTACGTAATTAATAAAAAGAATCCTAGATTCAAACAAAGACAAGGGTAATTATGGCAAGAATTGCAGGTGTAGATATACCAAAACAAAAACGAGGTGTTATAGCACTTACCTATATATTTGGTATTGGTAAAAGTAGAGCACAAGAGATATTAGAGAAAGCTCAGGTAAATGCTGACACTAAAGTATCTGATTGGAACGATGATGAAATCGGGCGTATTAGAGATGCGGTAGCTTCTTACAAAATTGAAGGTGAGCTTCGTTCTGAAAATCAGTTGAATATTAAGCGACTTATGGATATAGGTTGTTACAGAGGTATTCGTCATAGATCTGGACTTCCTTTAAGAGGACAGCGTACCAAAAACAATTCTAGAACTAGGAAAGGTAAAAGAAAAACAGTGGCCAACAAGAAAAAGGCAACTAAATAATTAGCATAGTATGGCAAAGACAAACACCAAAGCCGCCAAAAAGCGTAAGGTAATCGTTGAATCAACCGGTGAAGCACATATCACGGCTTCCTTTAATAATATCATCATTTCTTTGACTAATAAGAAAGGAGATGTTATTTCTTGGTCATCTGCAGGGAAAATGGGTTTTAGAGGTTCTAAGAAAAATACACCTTATGCGGCTCAGGTAGCATCAGAAGAGTGTGCTAAGGTAGCTCACGAGGCAGGTTTGCGTAAGGTAAAAGTTTACGTTAAAGGTCCGGGAAATGGTAGAGAATCTGCCATACGATCTATTCACAATTCTGGAATAGAAGTTACTGAGATTATTGATGTAACTCCATTACCACACAATGGATGCAGACCTCCAAAAAGAAGAAGAGTTTAATTAAATCATTATAAAAGGTTAATTCACTAGGAAGTGCAATTACGATTATCGAAGGATAAGCCTTAATTCATAGTCGCACTCCTAAATTTAAAGAAGATGGCAAGATACACAGGACCTAAATCAAAAATAGCACGTAAATTTGGCGAAGCTATTTTCGGAGACGATAAGTCATTCGAGAAAAAAAATTATCCTCCCGGACAACATGGTAATAACAGACGTCGCGGGAAAAAGTCTGAATACGCTATTCAGCTAATGGAAAAACAGAAAGCTAAATATACTTATGGTATTTTAGAGCGTCAGTTTAGAAACTTATTCGCAAAAGCAAATCGCAGCAAAGGTGTTACCGGGGAAGTATTACTTCAGTTATGTGAAGCGCGTTTAGATAACGTGGTTTACAGAATGGGTATATCAAATACGCGTAGCGGAGCACGACAACTAGTTTCACACAGGCACATAACTGTGAATGGAGAATTAGTTAATATTCCTTCTTACAGTTTAAATGCTGGTGACGTAGTTGGAGTACGTGAAAAATCAAAATCATTACAGACTATTCAAGATGCATTAAGTGCAAATAGTAGTGTTTATGAATGGCTTACCTGGAATTCAGAAAAATTGGAAGGAAGTTTTGTTTCCGTACCAGAACGTCTTCAAATTCCTGAGAATATTAAGGAACAATTAATCGTGGAGTTATACTCTAAATAATACAACACAGATCCGACTATGGCATTATTAAATTTTCAGAAACCCGATAAAGTTATAATGATAGATTCCTCAGATTTCGAAGGGAAATTTGAATTTCGTCCTTTGGAACCTGGTTATGGTTTAACTGTCGGGAACGCCTTGCGCAGAGTATTACTTTCTTCTTTGGAAGGTTTTGCTATTACTACTGTAAGAATTGATAAAGTAGAGCATGAGTTTTCGGTTATCGATGGAGTTGTTGAAGACGTAACTGAGATCATTTTGAATCTTAAACAAGTTAGATTTAAGAGACAAATAGAAGATGTAAATGAGGAAACTGTTTCGATTTCTGTTGGAGGGAAAGATCAGCTTACTGCTGGAGATTTCCAAAAATTCATTTCCGGTTACCAAGTATTGAATCCCGATTTGGTAATCTGTAATATGGATCCAAAGGTTACCATCAATATGGAAATCATTATTGAAAAGGGACGTGGATATGTACCGGCAGAGGAAAATAAAAAGTCTAATGCTGCCCTTGGAAGTATCGCTGTTGATTCTATTTTTACACCCGTTAAAAATGTAAAGTACAGCATTGAAAACTTCAGAGTAGAGCAAAAGACCGATTATGAGAAATTGATTTTCGAAATTGTTACGGATGGTTCTATTCATCCAAAAGATGCGCTGACGGAAGCTGCTAAAGTATTGATTCATCATTTTATGTTATTCTCTGATGAACGTATTACACTTGAGGCAGATGAAATCGCACAGACAGAAACTTATGATGAAGAATCACTTCACATGCGTCAACTTCTTAAGACGAAACTGGTAGATATGGATTTATCTGTCAGAGCACTTAATTGCTTAAAAGCAGCAGAGGTTGATACACTGGGAGATTTAGTGTCTTTTAATAAGAATGACCTTATGAAGTTTAGAAATTTTGGAAAGAAGTCATTAACTGAATTGGAAGAGTTAGTGATCAATAAAGGCCTAAACTTTGGAATGGATTTATCAAAGTACAAATTAGATAAAGATTAATTGAGCTATAAATTGACAAATGTCAATTTTAGAAAGCATATATAAAAATAGAGATGAGACACGGTAAAAAAGTCAATCATTTAGGAAGGCAAACAGCACATAGAAAAGCTATGTTAGCAAACATGGCCTGTTCATTGATTGAGCATAAAAGAATTAATACAACGGTGGCCAAAGCGAAAGCTTTAAAGCAATTCGTTGAACCGCTTATTACAAAATCAAAGGCAGAAAATAACCAAACGATTGAAAAGGGAACACACAACAGACGTGTTGTTTTTAAAAACTTAAGGGACAAATACGCAGTTACTGAGTTATTCAGTAATGTTTCTGATAAGGTTGGTGAAAGGGCTGGTGGCTATACAAGAATTATTAAACTAGGTAATAGACTTGGTGATAATGCGGATATGGCTATGATAGAGTTAGTAGATTTTAATGAGGTTTATAACGCTGGTAAACCAGCTAAGAAGAAAACAACTCGTAGAAGTCGAAGAGGAAAAAAAGCTGAAGACAAAGTAGCGGTAGAGGAAATCAAAGAAACTGAAGTTGCTGAAGATACTAAGGAAGAAATAGTAGCTGAAGTTAAAGAAGTAGAAACTGCGGCAGCTGAGGCGACAGAGGTTCCCGAAGAAGAAGTTAAAGAGCCTGAAACATCTTCAGAAGAGGTGAAAGAATCAGAAGGAGAAGATTCAGAGGAAAAGAAAAATGATTCAGAAGCATAAATTGTTTATAAAATCTTTAATATTTATTCAAGGATAGACCTAAAAGTCTATCCTTTTTTTATGTTTATTTGTTAAACTAAACGAGCGCACAATATGAAGTATCAAACAAAGAAGAAAGCATTTATTTTATTGGCCGATGGCACTATATTTTTTGGGAAAGCCGTAGGCAATAAGGAAGGGACAGCCTTCGGAGAGGTCTGTTTTAATACAGGGATGACAGGTTATCAGGAGATATTTACAGATCCTTCTTATTTTGGACAATTAATGGTGACCACAAATGCTCATATAGGTAATTATGGTACGAATAACGATGAGGTGGAATCTGATTCCGTAAAAATTTCAGGTCTTATTTGTAAGAACTTTAGTTATGAATACTCCAGGATTGACGCGGATAAAAGTTTAGAAATTTTTTTAGAGGATAATAAATTGTTTGCGATATCTGATGTTGATACGAGGGCGCTGGTTTGTCATATAAGGGAGGCAGGAGCCATGAATGCAGTTATCTCCACAGAAGTAGATAATCTAAGTAAGTTGAAAGAGGCCTTAAAAGAGGTTCCCAATATGGAAGGTTTGGAATTGGCCTCTAAAGTGTCCACCACGGAACCCTATTTTTACGGAGATGCAAATGCCACTTATCGAATAGCCGCCTTGGATATAGGAATTAAAAAGAATATACTTCGCAATTTGGCGAAAAGAGGTGCCTATGTCAAGGTCTTTCCTTATAATACTTCTTATCAGGAAATGGAAGCCTGGAACCCTGACGGATACTTTATTTCCAATGGTCCCGGAGATCCTAAGCCCTTAGAAGATGCTATTTCAGCAGCTAAGGAAATAATCTCAAATAACAAACCTCTTTTTGGGATTTGTCTTGGGCATCAGGTTATTGCTTTAGCTAATGGAATTTCTACTTATAAAATGCACAATGGGCATAGAGGAATAAATCATCCGGTACTAAATTTAATAAGTGGAAAGGGTGAAATTACCTCTCAAAATCATGGGTTTGCCATAAACAAAAAAGAAACAGAAGCTCATCCGGAAATAGAAATAACCCACGAGCATTTAAATGATAATACTGTGGCTGGAATTAAAATGAAATCTAAAAATGTTTTTTCTGTTCAGTATCACCCGGAGGCAAGTCCCGGTCCTCACGATGCAAGTTATTTATTTGACCAGTTTTTTGAGAATATTGCTTCTTCTGTAGATAAGGATGCTTTAGTTTAAGGAATTGTTATTTTAAGCTAATATGGAGGGTTAAAAGCTGCATGCTTTCCAGTCCTTTTGTATCTTTGTAAACTAATTTCAACCATTAAAAAATAATTTATGAGTACCATAATTGATGTACATGCAAGACAAATTTTAGATTCAAGAGGAAATCCTACTGTTGAAGTAGATGTTATTACCGAAAATGGTGTTTTGGGAAGGGCTGCTGTTCCTTCTGGAGCTTCTACAGGAGAGCATGAGGCTGTAGAACTACGTGATGGCGGAAGTGCATTTATGGGAAAAGGAGTGACTACAGCTGTCTCTAATGTAAATACCATATTAGCTGATAAAATAAGAGGAATGATGGTTTTTGATCAAAACCTTATTGACCAAACCATGATTGAATTAGATGGAACCCCTAATAAATCAAAATTAGGTGCCAATGCAATCTTAGGCGTTTCATTGGCGGTGGCTAAAGCAGCTGCTAATGAAATGGGGATGTCTTTATATAGATATGTTGGAGGCGTTAGTGCAAACACTCTTCCAGTTCCCATGATGAATATAATTAATGGGGGATCTCATTCAGATGCTCCTATTGCTTTCCAGGAATTTATGATTATGCCTATAAAAGCAAAAAATTTCTCACATGCTATGCAAATGGGAACGGAGATTTTTCACCATCTTAAGAAAGTATTACACGATCGAGGTTTAAGTACGGCTGTAGGTGATGAAGGTGGGTTCGCCCCAACACTAGACGGAACAGAAGATGCTCTTGAAACCATTGGAAAGGCTGTTAAAAATGCTGGATACGCTTTTGGAGATGAGGTAATGATTGCTTTGGATTGTGCGGCTGCAGAGTTTTATGTAGATGGAAAGTATGATTATACCAAGTTTGAAGGAGATTCTGGGGCTATCAGGACTTCAGCGGAACAAGCTGCTTATTTAACAGAATTGTGTGATAAGTATCCTATTATTTCTATTGAGGATGGAATGGATGAAAATGATTGGGATGGTTGGAAAGTATTGACAGAAATGGTAGGTGACCGAGTGCAATTAGTTGGAGACGACTTATTTGTTACCAATGTTGAACGTCTTGGTAAGGGCATTGAAAATGGCATTGCTAATTCTATTTTGATTAAAGTAAATCAAATAGGAACGTTAACCGAAACTATTGCCGCCGTAAATATGGCTAAGAATGCAGGATATACCTCTGTAATGTCCCATAGATCCGGAGAGACAGAAGATAATACTATTGCTGATTTGGCCGTGGCACTGAATACGGGACAGATTAAAACCGGTTCCGCTTCAAGAAGTGATAGAATGGCTAAATACAATCAATTATTAAGAATAGAAGAAGAACTTGGGGAAGTGGCTTATTACCCTCAAGAGAAAGCTTTTAAAATTGGCTAATTAAAAAATAAATCATTTCAAAAAAGCCTTTCTTATCCGAAAGGCTTTTTTTTGAAAAGATAGCAGAGTGATTTCTATAGTGTATCAGACAACAAATTTAAAACAACAATGAATAATTTTCTTTTCGTTTCAGCCGAAAATGACGCCATTCCTGATTGTAAAGCAGGGGGAATGGGTGATGTTGTAAGAGATGTGCCTAGAAATATTGCTGAGAAAGGAGATAAGGTCCATGTAATAACTCCATCTTATAGTAGGCTGCATCGCAATGGAGGCACTTTAAGAACCAAATTGAATTTTGAATTAAGAGGAATTATATATACCGCAGAATTATATGAAGTAATTCCGAAAAAAGAGTTTGCTAACATTCATCATTATGTTATTCATCATCCTGAAATTGAAGCAGGAGATATTGCTCATATATATCATAACGACCCCAAAGAACCTTTTTTTAATGATGCCTTAAAGTTTATTATTTTTTGTGCCTCAGTTGCTGAGGCCATTAAAAAAGGTGCTTTTGGAAAACTTGATGTAGTTCATTTACATGATTGGCATACTAGCTTATTACTCTTTTTAAGAGCGTATCATCCGGCATATTCCATGTTGGAGAAGACGCGATTTGTTTACACTATTCATAATCTGGCTATTCAGGGGATTAGACCATTTCATAATAATTATTCCTCTTTACAAAACTGGTTTCCTAATATTCCCATAGATTATGAGAAGTTAAAAGATCCCCGATATGAAGATTGTATAAATCTAATGGCAGTGGGCATTCGATTGGCCGATGCGGTTCATACGGTATCTCCTTCCTATAAGGATGATGTCTTAAAACCTAGTAAACCTCCGGAGTTTATTGGAGGTGAAGGTTTGGAAAAGGACTTGCAACTGGCTGACCAAGAGGATCGATTGTTTGGGATTTTAAATGGCTGTAATTATAAAAATATAAGAGTCGCTGAAAAGGGTCATATTTATAAAAATACTATAAGAGCCATCTTTCAGTGGTTGCAACAGGAATCAAAAAAGTATAAAGCCGACTTTTTAGCCCATACTGGTGAAAAGGTCATAGACATATTAGAAAAGAGACCCACCTTTCTTTGCTCTAGTGTTGCCAGACTAACCGAACAAAAATTCTATTTTTTTAAACGTTCTCCAGAGGCATTTGAGCAGATTCTTGAAAAACTTTTAAAGATTAATGGAGTCTTTATGCTATTAGGCACCGGAGCTCCGGAATATGAGGAACTATTTCGAGGCCTGAGTTATAAACACAAGAACTTTATATTTACCAATGGGCAGTCCGAAGATTTGATAGATTCGATATATTTAGAATCAGATCTTTATTTTATGCCAAGTCTGTTTGAACCTTGCGGTATTAGTCAGATGTTGGCCATGCGCAATGGTAATCCTTGTTATGTGCACCATACCGGGGGGTTAAAAGATACTGTAGAGCATATGCATACTGGGTTTTCATTTGATGGGAATTCCTATGGTGAGAAAATTAAACATATGTTAGAGGGGATGGATACTGCGATAGATGTTTTTTGTAATGATCAGGAGCAATGGAGTAGGATTCAATTGGCTGCTAAAAAGATGAGATTTACCTGGAAAAAATCTGTTGACGAGTATTACCTCAAATTATATAGGCTCTAACCCTTTCATTTTCCTGTTGATATGATTCTTTCCATTTATTTGTTTCAAATGATCGCTTCAATTTCTATTTTCTAATTGTTAAGGTGCCTGCTTTTTCGTAAATTTACAGTTATCTATTTAAAAAAGTAAAATCGATCTATGTCAGAAAAAGCAACACTAAACGTTAATGGGGAAACATATGACTTTCCAATAGTTAAGGGAACTGAAAATGAACTTGCCATCGATATAAAGACCTTGCGGGATACTGCAAAGATAATCACCTTAGATCCAGGCTACAAAAACACAGGTTCATGTGAAAGTGCTATTACTTTTTTAGATGGTGAAAAAGGAATCTTGAGATATCGTGGATACTCTATTGAAGAACTGGCTGAGAAGGCAGATTTTTTAGAAGTGGCTTATTTATTGATTTTTGGAGAACTTCCTAATGAAGAACAACTTTTAAAATTTCATAAAGATATTAAAGCTGAATCCAGAGTAGATGAGGAGATGAAAAAGATATTGGATGGTTTTCCAAAATCAGCACATCCAATGGGTGTTCTGTCTTCTCTTACAAGTGCATTAATTGCTTTTAATCCTATCTCTGTGAACATTTCATCTGAAAAGGATATGTATCATGCTATTGTGCGTATCCTCGCTAAATTTCCGGTACTGGTGGCTTGGACACTTCGCAAGAAAAAAGGACTTCCTTTAGAATATGGTAGTAGTTCATTGGGTTATGTTGAGAATATCCATAAAATGATGTTCCGAATGCCGGATGAGGAATATGAGAAAAATGAAGTGGTAATTGAGGCACTTGACAAACTATTAATCCTTCATGCAGATCATGAACAAAATTGTTCTACTTCAACAGTAAGAATTGTTGGTTCTTCTCATGCCGGTCTGTTTGCTTCTCTTTCTGCCGGTATTTCAGCTCTGTGGGGTCCCTTGCATGGAGGCGCTAATCAGGCTGTTTTGGAAATGCTCGAAGCCATTGAAGCCGATGGAGGCGATACAAGGAAGTATATGGCCAAAGCAAAAGATAAAAATGATCCTTTTAGATTGATGGGCTTTGGACATAGAGTCTACAAAAATTTTGATCCAAGGGCTAAAATTATTAAAAAGGCCGCGGATGAGGTTCTGGAAAATTTGGGAATGGAAGATCCTATTTTGGATATTGCAAAAGGCTTGGAAAAAGAGGCTTTAGAAGATCCATATTTTGTAGATCGTAAACTGTATCCTAATGTTGATTTTTATTCTGGAATAATTTATCGTGCCTTAGGTATTCCTTCCGATATGTTTACAGTTATGTTTGCCTTAGGGAGACTTCCGGGTTGGATTGCTCAATGGAGAGAAATGCGACTAAGAGGGGAACCTATAGGGAGACCAAGACAGGTATATATAGGAGAAAATGAAAGATCATTCATCGATCTTATAAACCGCTAATTAGTTCGTTATTTTAATATGCTAAATTTAAATGTCTTTGATGAAACATCAAGACTAAAAGTCGTGGTTTTGGGAACAGCCAAAGAAAACGGTCCAATTCCAAAACCTGAAGACGCCTATGATCCTAAGTCCTTGGAACATATCCTGGCGGGCACCTATCCAAAAGAAGAGGATATGGTAAACGAGATGGAAGCTTTTGCTGCCGTTTTTGAAAAATATAATGTGGAGGTCCACCGACCTGAAATAATTCCCGATTGTAATCAGATTTTTTCTAGGGATATTGCATTTGTAATAGAAGATAAGTTAGTTAAGGCAAACATCCTGCCAGATCGCGAAGAAGAGTTTGAAGCTATTTTACACGTATTAGAATACATTGATCCTAATAAAATTCTTTATCCCCCAGAAGAAGTGCATATAGAAGGAGGAGATGTTATGCCTTGGAAAGATTATATTTTTATTGGCACCTATACAGGACATGACTATCCTGATTATATTACAGCGAGAACAAACTGGGAGGGCGTGGAATATATTAGGAAAATGTTTCCTCATAAAAAGGTAAAGTCTTTTGAGTTGCGTAAATCTATTACCCATCCCAGAGAAAATGCTTTGCATTTAGACTGTTGCTTTCAACCGGTTGGAAAAGACAAAGCCATAATTCATAAAAATGGTTTTCTCATAGAGGAAGAGTATCAATGGCTAATTGACCATTTTGGGAGAGAGAACGTGTTCGAGATTAGCGGAGACGAAATGTATCATATGTTCAGCAATGTATTTTCAATTAGCCCTGAGGTAGTGGTTTCTGAAAGAAATTTTACCAGATTGAATAATTGGCTGCGCTCACAAGGCCTCACCGTTGAAGAAATTCCCTATGCTGAAGTTTCTAAACAAGGGGGCTTATTAAGATGCAGTACAATGCCTTTAGTAAGAGAATAAAGGCTTTGGAAAAATTTCTATTATAAGAAAAGAGCCTTCCTCTAAGAACTTTTACTGTAATCACGATTTTTTTTATGGATGTAATATGCCCAAAAAGGCAAGAACACAGTTTGTTTCTTGTCACTTTTATTTGAAATATAAGTAAGGAATATTCTTTATAGTCAACAAACAGATGCCGATTTCTTTAAAGTTTATTTTAGCACTAAAAAAAGTTCTATTTCTTGTGCTGAAAATTATGATTAAATGATGGGGGAATTGACTAATTTGCGCCATTATTTTTTACGCCAATGAAACAGATTACAAACACTATTTTGATGATTAGGCCCGTGGCATTCAGAATGAATGAGCAGACAGCTGTTAATAATTATTTTATGGAGGATTTAGCCATGAAGAACCAGGCTATTAACCAAGCTGCTCAAAAGGAGTTTGATTCTTTTGTGGAAGTATTGCGATCTCATAATATTGAAGTAATTGTAATTGATGACAACTTGAAGAATGATACTCCGGACTCTATATTTCCAAATAATTGGATTTCTTTTCATGCAAATGGAACGGTAGTTTTATACCCAATGTTCGCAGAGAACAGACGTAAAGAAAGACGGGAAGATATCTTAGATACGCTGGAAAATAGGGGTTTTCATATAGAACAAATAGTAGACTATACTTCTGCAGAGAAAGAAGGAATTTTTTTGGAGGGTACTGGTAGCATCCTTATGGATCGGTTTAATGAAAAGGTATATTGTGCATTGTCTGCCAGGGCTCATGAAGAATTGGTGATAGAGTTTTGTGAGGATTTTGAATGTACTCCGGTTATTTTTAGTGCTTATCAAACAGTTGAAGATAAGAGATTACCTATTTATCACACCAATGTGATGATGTGTTTAGGAGAACAGTATGCCGTTATATGCTTAGACTCTATTGATGATAAAAAGGAGAAAAAGAATGTTTTAAACCATCTGAAAAAAGATGGTAAAGAGATCATTACTATTACAGAAGAACAAATGCATCATTTTGCAGGGAATATGTTACAAGTAGCGGATAGTAATGAACAGAGATATTTAGTGATGAGTTCCGCTGCCTATAATAGCCTTACAGCAGAACAACTCTCAACTTTAGAAAAATACAATCCTATATTGCACAGTTCCTTGGATACCATTGAAACCTGTGGAGGAGGAAGTGCTCGCTGTATGATGGCCGAAGTTTTTCTTCCTAGAAATTAATTGATTTCCCGACTATTTACTATTTAATGGTTGTCTGCTCAATCTCACTATAAAAGCAATTAGTATTATCACAAGTAAGATTGCAAAAGGGAGCGATGTAATAATAAGTAACTTTTGAACGGCTGTTAAGACATCTATATCTGTTTTGACATTTCCTAAAATAATTAAAGCTGAGGTGCTGATAAAAATCACGAGGGACCATAATATTTTATGTGATTTTTTTGGAAGTTTTTTTCCTTTATCTGTAAACATACTTAAGACAAAAACAGCTGAATCTACCGAGGTAACCAAAAAGCTCACCAATAGCATTAAGGTAATTATACAAAGAAAAAACCCCATAGGATAAAATTCTAAAAAGACGAAGATGGAACTAAAAACGTTGTCGAACTTATTGAAATAATCATCAAATGAATTAATTATTTTAAAAACAGAGGTGCCAAAAGTGGAGAACCAAAAAAATGTTCCAACTGAAGGTATAATCATTACTCCCAAAAGGATCTCTCTAAGTGTTCTGCCTTTGGAAATTCTCGCTATAAAAATACCGGTAAATGGTGCCCAAGAGAGCCAAAACGCCCAATAATAAAAGGTCCAATCTGTTAAAAATTCTATTCCGGGATCATAATTTCTCAAAGCAAGACTCATTGGTATGAAGTCCCTTAAATAGTTTCCCAAGGCTTGAAAAAAGGATTGTATAATCAATAGTGTATCACTGAATACAAAAATGAAAGCCAGTAAACCAAGGGTCATCCAAATATTGATTTTTGAAAGAACCTTGATGCCTTTGTTAACCCCTTTCCAAACAGAAATGAAGGCTAGAAGAGAAATTATCAGGGTAAGTATTAAGGTGCTTCCTAAACCAAAATCTTGATCGCTCAAATAATTTAGGCCTCCGGTAACTTGTGTTGTACCCAGACCTATAGCAGCTATTAAGCCAAATACAGTCGTTAAAATAGTTATTATATCAAGGGTGTTTAATGCAAATTTATTCTTGATAATTCCCTCCAAAGAAGAGCTGACATTTACTTTTGCTCCTTGGACAAAAAGTGCATAACCAACTACAACAGCAAACAAACCATAAAAGGCCCATGGGGTAAATCCCCATTGATAGAAAGTATATTCCAGCGCTAAAATTTCAGGACTCAATTGGGAGGTATAAGGTGGGTTTTGGTACATAAAAACAGGTTCTTGTACTGCTCTAAGAAGAATACCGGCACCCATTCCTGCACTGTACAACATAGCGATCCAACTCCAAAGATTATGGGCCGGCGCTTCTGAAACTTTACCTAGCTTAATTTTTCCCCAAGGCGAAATGGAAAGGATTAGCACGAAAAGGACCGCTCCTAAACCCAGGTAGAGATAAAAATAGCCGAAATAATTTCTAACCCAAAGAGAGACTTTTTCAATTAAAATATAGCTTTGAAGTGTAAAGGTCGCTACCACTATCGCCATAGCAATAAGCAATCCTAAAGAAAGAAAAAGGAGCTTATTATTTGTAAATGTCTTTCTGATAACGGTTTATTGAAGTTTAAAGATAACGATTTCCAGACTCCATAAAACGCTCTTAAAAACAGCTATTTAGAAGCACTAAATTCACGAATGGCCTTATTTGGTTCCATGATATCATATCCTTCCCAGAATTCTGGATCGTATTCAGATAAATAGGTTGCTTTTATGGAAGGATTTTCTTCAGCCTTATCAAAGGCACTTACACTAATATTCTCCGTTTCAAAAACAATTACTTCATACTTTTCCGTATTGAAATTAATAAGGTCAATTTCCATTGATAACTCGTTTTGTTTCCTTTTTCCTTTTACATATTTATTTTTCTCTATGACACTTAAGGGCCTTCTAACTCCCATTTTTCTCCCTAAAGTTTTATCTAAAAAACGCAACTTGTAACTACTATTTTGATCTTTGGTGAAAATACTGGTGCCTTCATAATTGATTTCTTCATAAGAAAATCCTAAGAGTTTAATTTTTTTCAAGGATTTTACATTTTCATAATCAATTCTCATAATGGCAAAATCTTGTATATTAATGTAGAGGGTTCCTTTAAAGTCTTCCGCTCTTTTTGGAAGAAAGTCAACAATATAAACTCCATCATCGCCTATAGCGCTATAGCCTTTAAGGTCAAATTCATAGCGGTTAGATTTGTCGAGAAAATTTAGTTTCGAGTCTTTTTTGTAAAAGAGCCCCGTGTATAAACTGTTTAGTTGTCTTTTCCGAGAGCCCAGAAAAGGATATTCTCCGTCTGCCTCTTCCCGGGCCTTTGTCAAGGAATCTTTTATTGATTCGTTAAGAATTGAATCTACCTGTACCTTTTGTCCAAACCAACCCGACTTAATTTTAAGAAAAGAATCGGGCTTTACATTGTCCTTAAATATTTTCTCTAATTTGGCAGATAAAGCCTCCATAGAACCCTCATTATTTTTATCATAAAGCTCGGCCGCTTTGGTGAGTTGTAGCTTATCCTCTTCCGGTTTCTGAAAATAATCAGCTAGGCTCTCCGTATAATAAGCCGCGTTCCGGGGTAGGATAGACACAACACTGTCCAGAAATTTCTTGTTTAGCTCTTCAATAGTCGATTCTTCAAATACAATATCTAGTTTGGTCAATGTATTAAAACTCGATTGCCTATAGAATAAGCGTTGTTTTATAGGGTCATCTTGGTAGTTTTTAGAAAGATTCTCTTTAACCTTTTCAATAATTTCCTCTACCGTTAGCTCCTTGTCAAAAAGGTAGACTTCGTTTAATTCTATGGCCTTGGCTTCAATAAATAGGATACTATCCATTTGGGGTAAAAGGGGGATGGCAGTTTTTTCATACCCCAGGCTGGAGATGTAAATAGAATCATTTATGCTTGGGTTCGAAGGTTTCTTGATACTAAACCTGCCTTCTTCATTGGTGATTACTCCACGGTTAGCTTGATATTCGATAGTAGCATAAGGAACACCAATTCCTGTTTTTTTATCGACTACACGGGCAGTAATACTTTGTGCTTGTAAACTAATGATGGATAGTAAAAAACTACAAAGACTTATTAAGATCAGGCTTCTTTTCATTGATTTTTTTTAGTGTATATATGAAAGACGAGAATGCACCTTAAAAAGTTACATATTACCTTTTATTTTTTACGTTTTTGATAAATTTCTTATCATTCCACCAAAGATAAAGTAGTGGAAGGGAAGAACAGAATACCAATATAAACGTCCTTTAAGTCCCTTAGGTCTAAAAGTTGCTGTTTGAAATAATGTGTTGTTTTCAATTCTAAATTCTAACCAGGCCTCTCCTGGTAATTTCATTTCTGCAAATAACAATAGTCTTTTATTTTCTTTATCCGCTAAAAGAACTCTCCAAAAATCTAAGGCATCCCCCGGAAAAATTTTATCAGGATGGGTACGACCTCTTCTTAAACCTACACCCCCTGAAAATTTATCAATAATACCTCTTATCTTCCATAACCAATTGGCATAATACCATCCTTGAGCTCCTCCGATCTTCCAAATATTATTTAATACTGCTTCGGGATCAGAAATAACTAAGGATTTGTGATCACTTAATACGCCGTATTTTGGAACCTGTATGTACTTACCTAAATTCTTTTTAAAACGACCACTAACCATACTATCTTTCCAACTACTGATTACTTGGTTTTGTTCTATCTTTTTAAACGCCATTTTGATGGCTTCTTTATAGCTATGCATTTTTATCCCTAACATATTCTGTAATCTCTTGTCTTGAGCTATTACCTCAATTTTCATACTGTCTACAAGGTTTAGAGCGAGTTTGTAGGAGGTTGAGGTAACAAAATAGAGCCAATAGGAAGATAGCTTCGGTGTCATAATAGGAACGGTAATAATCCAGTTTTTAAAACCTCTTACACTTGCATATTGCTGCATCATTTGTTTGTAAGTGAGTATGTCAGGTCCTGCTATATCAAAAGAATCATTATACGTTTTTTCATTGCCAAGTACGAGGGTTAGAAATGTCAAAACATCCCTTATGGCTATAGGTTGCGTTTTTGTTAATACCCATTTAGGGGTAATCATTACGGGAAGTTTTTCGCAAAGATCTCTGATAATTTCAAAGGAAGAACTTCCAGAACCTACAATAATACCCGCTCGTAAGACAGTTAAATTAAAAGGTCCTTCAGATAAGATGTCTTCAACGTTTTTGCGTGATCTTAGGTGTTTGGAAAGATTTTCTTCATTCACAATTCCACTTAAGTAAATTACTTGTTTCACTTGAGTGTGTTTCAGAGAATCATTGAAAGCTTTTGCCGTTTGCGCTTCCATCTCATCAAAGTCGCTCGTAGAAGAACTCATAGAGTGAATAAGGAAATAGGCAGCTTCAATATCTTCCGGAATAAGACCTTGAGGAATCGGCTTCAAATAATCAATCTCCAAAATATCTATTTTAGCCTTGATATCCTTATCAATGGATAATCGCTGTTCGCTTCTAACAACGCAAACAATCTCATGCCCTTTGTTAAGTAGTAAGGGTAAAAGTCGCATTCCAATATATCCATTTGCTCCGGTAAGAAGAATTTTCATATCCTATAGGTCTTCAATGCTGGTTGGACTATTATCAGCCCGGTAATCTAATATTTTTTTAAAAAACTTTTGAATTGCCTTTGTGTCTGATTTTACCTTAATAAAATACTCATCCTTATAAACGGAGTAGACAGCAAAATCGCCCTTATATATGCGTAATTTGTAATAAGGAATAATCAGGGCATAGGTTTCTAATAAGGATCTAAAACTTAGTATTATTCCTTTGGGCCTAAGTTCAATTTGGCAGGTATTTAAATTTTGATCTAAGATCAATAAATTACCTATTTGGATGCTGGCATCTGTAATAAACAGTTTGGGAGATCCTATCCCTTTTAACGCCCATCGCTCTCTTAAGGAAAAAACAGGACCCACCTCTTCATCAATCTTTCTCTTGATCGTTGGGTTATTATAGCTTACATTGAGTAACATTAACTTATATTATTTTGTAAACACCTTACATATCACCCTATAAAAGTCTAAAAATTCATTAGTTTTGCAGCCTTAATTGGGTAAATTTTATGAATATTCAAGAGGTAATTCGATCAAAGGTTATAGAGGCGGCTGAGAGTATGTTTGATGTACAATTGACTACCGTCGAATTTCAACCCACCCGGAAGGATTTTGAAGGCGATGTTACGGTGGTTATTTTTCCTATGCTTCGCCAAATTAAGGGTAATCCTGTGCAAATTGGGCAAAAAATTGGAAATTACTTAGTTTCTGAATTGGAAGAGATTGATACTTTCAATGTCATAAAGGGATTTTTAAATCTTACCATCTCGGATAGTTATTATATCAATTTTTTTAATTCTGTAAAAGGGTTGCCTAATTATGGAAGAAAAGAACTGGTTGATGATAAGGCTGTTTTAGTAGAATATTCTTCCCCAAATACTAACAAACCTTTGCACTTAGGACATATAAGAAATAATCTTTTAGGTTATTCTGTAGCTGAAATTTTAAAAGCGAATGGCAGAAAGGTTTACAAAACCCAAATTATCAATGACCGCGGAATACATATTTGTAAAAGTATGCTGGCTTGGTCTAAATATGGCAATGGGGAAACTCCTGAGAACAGTAAAATAAAGGGAGATAAATTGGCTGGAAAATACTATGTGATGTTCGATCAAAAGTATAAAGAAGAAGTAGCTAATTTAGTTGAACAAGGTATAGAAAAACAGGAGGCTGAGAAGATAGCGCCCATTTTGAAAGAAGCACAAGCTATGCTTCTAAAGTGGGAGTCGGGTGATCAGGATACGGTCGCTTTATGGAAGAAAATGAACTCCTGGGTTTATAAAGGCTTCGATGCAACTTATGAAGCTTTGGGAGTTAATTTTGACAAGCTTTATTACGAAAGTGACACCTATTTACTAGGAAAGGATGTTGTGGCAGAAGGCTTAGAGAAAGGTGTTTTTTTTAAGAAAGAAGACGGCAGTGTTTGGATTGATCTTACGGACGAAGGTTTGGATGAGAAAATTGTACTAAGAGCAGATGGCACGGCGGTTTATATGACACAGGATATTGGCACTGCTATTCAAAGAGTGAAAGACTTTCCGGATATTGATGGGATGGTTTATACAGTAGGAAATGAGCAAGATTACCACTTTAAAGTGCTCTTTCTTATTTTGAAAAAGTTGGGTTTTGCCTGGGCACAACATTTATATCACCTTAGTTATGGAATGGTAGATTTGCCACAGGGAAAAATGAAAAGTAGAGAGGGTACCGTTGTGGATGCAGACGATCTAATGGTCCAAATGGAAAATACAGCGGCTCAGATTTCTGAAGAACTAGGAAAACTTGATGCCTATTCAGAAGAGGATAAACGGTCATTATACAGAACTATTGGACTAGGAGCTTTAAAATATTACATACTTAAAGTAGACCCAAAGAAACGCATTTTGTTTAATCCTGAAGAGTCGGTAGACTTTCAGGGGAATACGGGTCCTTTTATCCAATATACTTACGCAAGGATACAGTCTATTTTGAGAAAATCTCAACTGAACGATATCGATTTTAATCTGGAGTTTTCATCTTCTTTAAGGCTCGATGCCAAGGAGAAAGAATTGCTGAAATTACTTGAAACCTATCCCTTGGTAATAGAAATGGCAGGAGAGAATTTAAGTCCGGCACTCCTTGCCAACTATACTTATGATCTGGTTAAAGAGTTTAATTCTTTTTATCAGCAAGTACCTATACTTGGAGAAACGGATAAGGAAATAAGAATATTTAGGATTCAATTGGCTAAAACCGTTGGGGAAATAATAAAAGCCTCCTTTCTTTTGTTGGGAATAGAAGTGCCCTCCAGAATGTAAAAGATCGCCTATTGAGGGTCTTTTAGATTAGTCACTATTAAAATAATAAAGCACTTTTGTTATTTGTTACAACCGCCAAATCGTAATGAAAGCCTTCAGCACTTATTTTTTAAATGTAGATTACAGTATAGCTTTGGTTTAAAAGAAGACCCTGAAGCTTATGTTTGGTGTAAAACCAAGTGATATGTTATCTACCTTTTCTATTTGATCCTGATTGTTTACACGATAAAAAGTGTTCAAGATATTTTCTTTATTAAAAATATTTAAAATAGAAAAGCCGGCCTGAGCTTTAACTCTTTTTGAAAGCTTAAAATCATATATCGCTGAGACATCAGCCCGTAAATAGTCCGGTAATCTGCTGCTATTTGGTTCTTGATAATTAATAGATATTGGAAAAGTGCTTAGATCTAACCCATTATCTCCTTCTTCAGGTTCCGTAAAAGGTTTCCCTGTTCTATAGTTGATACCTATACCAAGTTTGAGATGATTGAAGGTGTAGGTGCTGGCAAAAGTTATTATATGCCTTATATCCAAATTATTGGGGAAGCTATTCGGAATGATATCTGGAAAAGTATAATTATTTACAGCATAGGTATAACTTAACCATGTACTAAAAAATCTATTTTTATGATTAATTAAGAATTCTAAACCCTTCACTTCATAGTTTCCTATTTCCCCGTTAAATTGATCCTGATTCTGAAAACCTTGTGTTAAGGTACTTATTCCATCTACTTTTTTAATATAACCTTCCAGACCAACAAACCACTGATTCTTGTCATAATTCAATCCTAAAGAGGCTTGCTTGCTTGTAACAATAGGAAGATTGGGATTTCCAGGGACAGTATCCTGCTTGTTGTTAGAGAGAATCCATCTTCTTTTTTCTATTCCTAAGAAGTTCTGTTCCAAATCAATTATTTGATTAGTGGTCTGATTTTTAAACTCTCCCGTCGATTCTATTTTTATGTTAGGTAATGGACTATAACTTATATTTAGACGTGGTTCTAACAAGACCTCTTTAAAGTATCGAAGGTTTATCAAGTAATTTAATCGCCCGCCCGCTCTTATAAAAAGGCGGTTATTTTTAGACAAATGAGTGATTTCACTGTAAAGAGCATTAGATCTTACCACCCCTTTTATATTACTTTCAAAAGGAGGCTGGGTAACATCGGTGAAATTAGTGATGCCTGTTTCTGTAAATTGATAACCATTTAACCAATTTACAGATGGACTAATGCTGTAATTGGTGTTTAATTTAATGGAAGTCTCTATAACCTCATTCTTTTGATCTAGAATCTGCTCTCCATTGTTTATTACATTTTCTGAATCTAAGTTATATCGGCTGTAGTAAGCATTTATATTGGTTGTGAACCGATCTGACCAATGACTGTCTAAATTGCCGCCAAAGGAAAGGTTGGTCTGATTGAGATTGCTTTGATCTGTCCTGTTAGTTTCCGTTTGGGTTTCTAAATATTCTAGATCATTATTGATTGCCATAAAACTAAATCGGGCCTTGTGATCTTTTGACACATCATATAAAACCTTTGCGGTAAAATCATAGAAATAAAAAGTCTCATCCCTGCTGATCTCTTCCGGATTTGATAAATTGATACTCTCGTCGACTTTGGTATCTTGAAATACTCTTTTAGAGAATTGATTGTAAGTGGGGGTATTTAGGAAATCAGTTACCGCACGTCTAGCGGAAAATTGAAGGGCTAGTTTTTGATTTAAGGGAATTTGAACATAAGCATCTGCGTTTATAAGATTTATCCCAGCACCACCAAATAGCTGATCACTGATACTATCTTTTGATTTCATATTAATAATACCACTTACTCCATCACCATAAGCGGCACTGGTGCCACTTTTAGTAATACTTACTTGTTCAGTTAAATAGGGATTAAAGGCCGAGATGAGGCCAAAAAAATGCCCAGATTGGTACATTTTTATGTTGTCCCATAATATGAGGTTTTGATCATTTGTTCCACCACGAATATTAATGTCCGAAACTCTTTCATCAATACTCTTAATACCAGGGAGTGCCTGAATGGTCTGGAGAACATCCGGTTCTATGAGCCCCGGTATAATTCCAAACTCCTCGGTGTTTAGACTGATACTCCCATCCTGTTCTTTGGCCAATCCGGTAGTTAAAAACTTATAGACAATTACTTCTTCTAACTGCTGATATTTTAGACTTAATAAAATAGTGCTACAGGGATTTTTATCTACAAGGCTTTCTGCAGAAATATATTTAGTTTTAAAACCTAAATAACGAATTCTAAGGGTGCTTTCTCGGGGAATTTCATTCAGAAAAAATTGACCGTTCTCATCCGTTAGGGTACTTATATTGCTATTTAGAACTTCAATAGAGGCAGCTGAGGTAGTTTTCTGACTAAAATTATCTAAGACAAATCCACATATAGATATCGTACTGTTTTTGGTAAGGGTGTAATAGCGATCACTCAGCTTTTTTATTTCTAACTGTGTCTGATCCTTTATTGCCGTTAAGATCTCTTGCAAATTTCCATCAATGGGAACACGTATTTGAAGACTGTTCAGATCACTGTCGACATAGGAGAATTTGACATCAAACTCTTCTTCAATTTCCAATAAGTAGGTTTTAAGCAGGACATACTCATCGGATACTGTATTTTGAGCATTTCCAAAGAAGATTGGAAATAACAGCAGAAAACAAAAAAGGAGTATGTTATTTTGAGGCGCTTTCAACATAGAATAGCACTTTATCCCCCTGTTTTGTATAGGCTATTTGATAGGGAGTACTAATACTCTGTAACGCTAAATTTAAATTTGTGTTGCTAAAAGACCCTGTAAATGATTGATTTAGGTCAATATTTTCTGTGCTTATCTCAAGATTGTATTGTCTTTCTAATTCAGCAAGGACAAAGCGTAAAGGAATACTTTTAAAAGAACTCTCATCCATCATCCAAGAGGGGGTTGTATTTTTTGGCACCTCTGTATGAGTAATATTTCCATCCATCACTAAAAAAGAACTACCTGCAGGGAGTTTAATAGTTTGATCCTTGAACATCACCTGAACAAGCCCTTCATAACAGCTAACCTCAAAGAAATCCCCTCTGTTTTCTACATTAAACTGAGTACCAAGAACCATTACCTGACCTTGAGTAGTGTTTACAGTGAACTTTCTTCCTTTTGCCACTTTAAAGAAAGCCTCTCCTTTTAAATTTATCTTCCTTTCCTTCTCCCAATTTTTTTCGCTGTAGCTAATCTCAGTAGCAGCATTCAAAATTACTTCCGATGCATCTGGAAGAAACACATGCTCTCTTTCTGCATATTGCGTAGAGACCGTATCATCCAAAGTATTTATATAGAAATAAGAAGCGGCAAATAGAACTATTATCGCAGCGGCATAGCGGTATAATTTTCTATAAGGATTTAGTGAAACTACCTTCACTTCCGATTTCTTTTTCTTAGCCTCAATAGCTTCTAACGCCCTATTACTATCAAATTCAGGTGCTTGTAAGGAAGCGGCTGTATTCTTTAGTTTCTCATAGGAAGCATATTCCGGTGACTTCATAAAAAGAGCCAACTCTTCCTCTGTAAGTTCATCAGTAAGCCATTTTGCTAAGTAATTTTCTTGCATGATTTCTAGCTTTATATCCTTATAACAACTCCTTTTAAAAAAACCCTACTTTCATCTACTAAATATAATTAATGGAATGAAGGAATGGGCCTTTACTTCTTAGATACCACTAATTTGTTCTCGTAGGCTTTTTAAGGCCAAATGCATTCTTTTTTCAATAGCCTTAATACTTACACCCTCCATTTCCGCTATTTCTGCATATTTCTTTCCATCAATTCGATTTAAAAGAAAAGTTGCCCGCTGGTTTTCTGGCAAACTATTTAGGGCGCGATCTAATTTCGCTTTATATTCTTGTTCTTCTAATAAAAATTCAGGGGTTTCATATGAAGTTTCCAGAGATGGCTTAGCATATTTTAAACGTACCTTTTCTGCCTTGATTACATTAAGATATAAATTATTTGCCACCGTATATACATAAGACTTGGCCTTTTCCGGTACTACCTTTGCACAGTTCTCCCAAAGCTTAATAAAGGCCTCTTGTACCGCATCGTATGCTTTCTCTTCATTTCCAAACTTATAATATATATAGTTATACACCGTTTTAGAATGAGTAGAAAACAGCTTGCTAAATACTTCATCCTCACAGACATTATCCATAATTAATATTATTAATAGGGGGTGGTTTTTATCAAAGATATTTTAAAAAAATTAAAAATGGGGTAGGGTTTCTCGAAACAGAATTGTTTTAGGTATGAACAACAAATAATCCAAATCGTTATGAAAAATTATTTTAAAAATTTCCTACAAGCTTTCATTCTAATTATGGCTTTGTCTTTTACGGCCTGTCAGGATGAATTTGAAGAACTTCCACAAGCTGACGAAGCTCAGACTATTGTGGCCAATTCCTCTACGGCTAAGCTAATTGAAAAGACAGCCTCTAGAGATGGGTCCTTTGATAACATCGTTGATGGCGCTAGCTGTCTTGCTATTGAATTTCCCTATTCAGTGCGAGCTAATGGTGTTGAAATAACTGTAGAAACTGAAGAAGGGCTAGATCTCATTGAAGAAATCTTTGAAGAATTAGAAAGTGATGATGATATTCTGGAAATTATCTTTCCTATTGTCATTACCCTTGCTGATTTTACTGAAATAGAAATAAAAGACGCGGAAGCCTTGAAAGACTTGGCTAAAGAATGTATAGAAGGAGGTGACGATGATGATATTGAATGTATCGACTTTGTTTATCCAATTACACTTTACACTTTTGATATAAATGAGGTTGAAACAGGATCTGTAACTGTTGAATCTGATAAAGATCTTAGATTGTTCTTTGCCAATCTTGATGAAAATGATCTTATCAGTATTGACTTCCCTGTGACTTTAGAACTTTATGATGGCTCTAAGATGGAGGTTAATTCTAATGCTGAGTTAGCTAATGCTATAGAAACTACAAAAGAAGCATGTGATGAAGATGATGATGATGATTATAATGATGATGATTTTACACAGGAACGTTTGGAAGAACTTTTGGTTGAATGTCCTTGGTTGATCAAAGAAGTTATAAGAGATGAGGTAAATCAATCAGATCAATACTTCGAATATGTTATGAATTTTAAAGAAGATGGATCTGTAACTGTAAAAGATAGAATTGGTAATGATTTAGTAGGCGAGTGGTCTACAAGAGCTACTGACCATGGAGTTTTGATTAATCTAGAATTTGATGTCCTGGTTGACTTTAATCTGGAATGGTTGGTTTATGAATTGGAAGAAGGTAAGATTAAGCTCTTTGCAGAAGGTGGTAATAAAATAATAATGATCAGTGCTTGTGATCTTTTTGAAGCAGATCCGGATACCTTAAGGTCCATTTTAAGCGAATGTAATTGGATCATTAAGCGAGTGAAGAACAACGGAGATCATTTAAATAGACTTCTTGGATATTCTTTTGAATTTAATGAGGGAGGAGTGGTTCTTTTAAGCAACGAGGAGAACGTAATAGAAGGTACTTGGGCTGTTGAGTTAAACAATGCCGGGAGAGCTGTTTTAGCTATCACTATGGGTGATGAACCGGGAGTAAGTTTTGAATGGTTGCTTTCTGATCTGAAAGATAGATACCTTAAGTTTAATGTGGAAGGTACTTTTTATGAGTTAGTACTTGTAAGAAACTGTGAAGGTGACTATGACGACGATCAAGACATAAGTTTTATAAGAGATATATTCGGTGATACCGAATGGGCGATTTCCTACTTTGCTGAAAATGAGGATGAAACCACTTCTGCATATGATGATGTTACCTTATTTATGAATTCCAATGGAACTATTGAGGTGAGAGACATGAACGCTGCAGTGATTAGCTCCGGAAGATGGTTTCTTTTCAGAAACGCCAACAATAAGTTAGAACTTATTATTGCTTTTGAAGAAGGCAGCAATTTCTATCCCCTTGCAAATGATTATACCATTTTGGAAGTAGACCAGATGGTAATAGAATTAAAACATGAAAATGACGGTGGTGGATATGACTACCTGACTTTGGAACAAATTATGTAAGTATTTGCCCCACATTTTTTCGAAAAGGGTAACTTCCACCGGAGGTTGCCCTTTTCCTTTTTTATATTTCTTCCCAAGACCTTCTAACTTCCCATTGATATTGTTAAATTTGCATTTCTATACAAGTAAGAAATAGGTAAGATGTTCGATAATTTAAGTGAAAAGTTAGATAAAGCATTACATGTCCTTAAAGGTCATGGGCAGATAACAGAGATTAATGTCGCGGAAACCACTAAGGAAGTTCGAAGAGCCCTTTTGGATGCTGATGTTAATTTTAAAATTGCTAAGGAGTTTACAAACCGTGTAAAAGAGAAAGCATTAGGTCAGAATGTTTTGACTTCCTTGCAACCTGGTCAATTAATGATCAAAATAGTAAAGGATGAACTTACGCAGCTAATGGGCGGCGATGCTGAAGGTATAAGACTCTCAGGGAATCCCTCTGTTATTTTGATGTCGGGCCTCCAAGGTTCTGGTAAAACAACTTTTTCTGGAAAACTAGCGAATTATTTAAAGACGAAGAAAGCTAAAAAACCACTTTTGGTAGCTTGTGATGTTTATAGACCTGCAGCGATTGATCAGTTGCATATTGTGGGCGAACAGATTGGAGTTGAGGTTTATTCTGATAAAGAGAATAGTAATCCTGTTGCGATAGCTGAGGCAGGTATTGCCTTTGCCAAAGAAAAGGGACTTGATGTAGTGATCATAGATACGGCGGGACGACTAGCTGTAGATGAGGAGATGATGACAGAGATTGCTAATATCCGTGATGCTATTAGTCCGGAAGAAATCCTTTTTGTAGTAGATTCCATGACAGGGCAGGATGCGGTGAACACTGCAAAAGCCTTTAACGATATTCTTAATTTTGATGGAGTAATCCTTACAAAACTGGATGGAGATACTCGTGGAGGAGCAGCCATTTCTATAAAATCTGTTGTTGATAAGCCTATAAAGTTTATTGGTACCGGAGAAAAAATGGATGCCATTGATGTGTTTTACCCTTCAAGAATGGCAGATAGAATTCTCGGAATGGGTGATGTGATATCTTTAGTAGAAAGAGCACAAGAGCAATTCGATGAAGAAGAAGCCAGAAAAATCCAGAAGAAAATTGCCAAGAATAAATTTGGGTTTGATGATTTTCTAAAGCAGATTCAGCAAATTAAAAAAATGGGGAGCATGAAAGACCTTATGGGCATGATTCCCGGAGCTGGTAAAGCCTTAAAAGGTTTGGATATTGACGATGATGCCTTTAAACATGTAGAGGCTATTATTCATTCTATGACTCCTGATGAAAGAGCTAACCCCGCTGTACTTAATGCCAGTAGAAAAAAACGTATTGCAAAAGGTAGTGGCCGCACCATAGTAGAAGTTAATCAGTTGCTGAAACAATTTGACCAAATGAGCAAAATGATGAAAATGATGCAAGGGGGTGGAGGTAAGAAGATGATGCAGATGATGCAAAATATGAAGTAAACCAAACCAAAACTTAATTTAGTAACAAATGACCTTATTAAACGGAAAAGAGACTGCAAATAAAATCAAAGAAGAGATAGCTGCCGAAGTAGCCGAGATAAAAGCAAGGGGAGAAAAGGTCCCTCATTTAGCGGCAGTTCTGGTAGGTAATGATGGAGCTAGTCTAACTTATGTCGGGAGTAAGGTAAGATCCTGTAATCGAATAGGTTTTGAATCTACACTAAAACATCTGCCTGAAGATACTACGGAAGAAGCACTTTTGGACCTTGTAGCCGAGTTAAATAATGATCCCGAAATTGACGGTTATATAGTTCAGCTTCCGTTGCCCAAGCATATAGATGAACAAAAAGTACTTATGGCCGTTGATCCCGATAAGGACGTAGATGGTTTTCATCCGACCAACTTCGGTAAAATGGCATTAAATATGGAGTCTTTTATTCCTGCAACCCCTTATGGTATCATGGAATTATTAAAGCGCTATAATGTTGAAACCGAAGGTAAACACGCTGTGGTTATTGGCAGAAGTAATATTGTAGGAAGACCTATGAGTATTTTATTGAGCCGGAAAGGCAAAGGTGCCAACGCAACAGTTACGCTAACGCACAGTCGAACAAAAGATATTAAATCGATGACCTTGCAAGCAGACATTATTGTTTCTGCTCTTGGAGTTCCCGGATTTCTTAAGGAAGATATGGTACGTGAAGGTGCAGTGATTGTAGATGTTGGAATTACCAGAGTACCGGATGCTTCTAGAGAAAGAGGCTATTATATTACCGGCGATGTTGATTTTGAGAATGTCTCTAAAAAAGCTTCATTTATTACACCGGTGCCAGGTGGGGTTGGTCCAATGACCATCGCCATGCTTCTTAAAAATACCCTAATTGCCCGCAAGAGAAAGCTCGGTTCTAAGAGCTAATAATTGGGAGCAGCATGAGAATATTTACAAAGAGTTTTTGATGGCTTAAGGGAAATGGCTACCTTTTATCACAAAACACTATTCCATGAATTTAAAGCACTATTTACTACTCTTTCTGATAGGCACCATTATGGGCTGCCAGGACAAGGTAAACAAGAATTCCGGACCACAATTTAGTATTTCCTTTTCTAATGAAGCGAGCACCACAGCAAAGGATGGACGGTTATTACTCTTGTTATCAACCAATGATGAAAGTGAACCCCGATTTCAAATTAATTCAGGCTTAAATACCCAACTTGTATTTGGACAAAACGTGGAGGCTATGGAGCCCAACACCTTCTTATCTTTCGAAAAGGAATCACTGGGATTTCCTTACCCAAGTTTATCAGAAATACCTCCCGGAGAATATTGGGTTCAGGCGCTACTTCACGTCTATGAAACGTTTAATTTAAGTACAGGTCATACGGTTAAATTGCCAATGGACAACGGCGAAGGACAACAATGGAACAAGTCCCCCGGAAATCTTTA
Organism: uncultured Flavobacteriaceae bacterium; assembly: GCA_942491255.1. Lineage (GTDB taxonomy): Bacteria > Bacteroidota > Bacteroidia > Flavobacteriales > Flavobacteriaceae > Eudoraea. Next base: position 120,707 of record CALOAJ010000007.1, read on the forward strand.
CAGTAAACCCGTTAAAATAACCATCCCTTCAAACGCTACAGAATCTTTTGAACTTGTGTTAGATCAAGTAATACCGCCTATAGCGGAGCCGGAAGATACAGAATGGATAAAACACATAAAGATACGTTCAGAAAAATTATCTGAATTTTGGGGACGAGATATGTACCTGGGAGCACATATTTTACTGCCAAAAGGATTTAAGGAACATCCGGAAGCCAAATACCCGCTTATGGTTTTTCAGGGTCATTTTCCAAGCGATTTTGGAGGTTTTAGAACTACTCCTCCGGATCCCAATTTGGAACCTGATTATGCTGAAAGATTTCAGGTGGAAGGTTATAATATAATACAGCAGCAAGAAGCATATGATTTTTACAAACGTTGGAATGAGCCAGACTATCCAAGATTTTTAATTATTGAGATACAGCACCCAACACCTTATTATGATGATTCTTATGCCGTAAATTCTGCTAGTCAAGGACCCTACGGTGATGCCATTACCTATGAACTAATTCCGCATATTGAAAAAGAGTTTAGAGGTTTAGGTGAAGGTTGGGCACGTTTTCTATATGGTGGCTCAACGGGTGGATGGGAAGCTTTGGCTGTACAAGTGAAATATCCCGATGAATACAACGGTTGCTTTGCTGCCTGTCCGGACCCCATAGATTTTAGTGCTTACTGTCTCACAAATATTTATGAAGATGAGAATGCTTACTATTATAATAGTGATCACAAGACCTTGGAAGTGCCGGCACATCGTGATTATTTAGGAAATATTCAAAGCACCATTAGAGAAGAAAATCATTTAGAATTGGTTTTGGGCGATAAGTCCAGATCCGGGCAGCAATGGGATATCTGGGAGGCCACCTATTCTCCTCAAAGCTCAGAGGGATATCCACAGCGGATATGGGATAAAAAGACAGGTGATATTGATCATAAAGTGGCAGATTACTGGAAAGAAAACTACGACCTAAGATATATCTTGGAAAGAGATTGGAGTAGTCTGGGAGACAAGTTAAAAGGTAAGATTCATATATATTGCGGGGATATGGATAATTACTATCTCAACAATGCTGTCTATAAAATGGAAGATTTTCTTGAAAGTACTACCGATCCTTATTATGACGGCGAAGTTACGTACGGAGATAGAGCGGAGCACTGTTGGAATGGAGACCCTGAACAACCGAATCATATCTCAAGATTACGTTATAATAGTATGTATGTTCCCAAAATCATGAAGCGGATTGCGGAAAGTGCTCCTTCAGGGGCCGATTTAAAAAGTTGGCGCTATCAATAATTAAAAGATTAATTCAGCATTTAAAATCAATATTTTCTATGGAAAAAAGATTATTTGGAAGAACAAAGTGGGCTGTTAGTGAAGTAGGTTATGGCATGTGGGGTATGGCAGGTTGGACCGAATCTGATGATAAACAGTCAGAAAAGTCCTTAGATCTGGCCGTCGAACAGGGAGTCAACTTTTTTGATACTGCCTGGGGATATGGCGAGGGACATAGTGAAAAATTGCTGGGACGATTGGTAAAAAGGCATCCTTCAATTAAATTATATACGGCAAGTAAAATTCCTCCTAAAAATTTTAAATGGCCCGCCTTACCTAACTATCGCCTTCAAGATTCATATCCAACGGATCATATCATGGAATATACCCATAAAACCCTAAAAAATCTTAATCTTGAGCAAATAGATCTAATGCAATTTCATACATGGGATGATGGCTGGACTCAGGAGGAGGAATGGCAAAGAGCAATTGAAGATCTTAAAACAAGCGGTAAAATTGCGGCAATAGGATTAAGCCTCAATAGGTGGGAGCCGGAGAATGGTGTCAAAGCTATAAAGACAGGTCTTATAGATGCAGTACAAGTGATTTATAATATTTTTGATCAAGCCCCGGAAGATGTATTATTTCCTTTGTGCAAGGCCTTAGATATTGCTGTCATAGCAAGAGTTCCCTTTGATGAAGGTACGCTTACCGGAAATATTACGAAGGAGACAACTTTTCCAGAAGGAGATTGGAGAGCTAGTTATTTTGTGCCTGAAAACTTAATTGCGAGTGCAGAAAGGGCAGATTTATTGAGATCCCTTGTTCCCGATGAGATGACTATGGCTGAGATGGCCTTGAGGTTTATTTTAATGAATGAGGATGTCAGTACCACCATTCCTGGAATGAGAAAAGCCAAAAACGTCTTGGCCAATACTGCTACAAGTGATGGAAAGCCCTTAAATGAGGAATTGTTTAACGAATTAAAAAATCATCGCTGGGATAGAAAGCCCACCTCTTGGTCTCAATAAAATAGGTATATGAATACAAAAATTATAATTTCCAGAAGTATTGCCGCTATCATTTTGTTTACACTCTTTTCATGTATCCTGGAAAGAGATTTTTCCATGGATACGCTTATAAATAAAGGTATTATGGGAATTGGCTTTGGGGTCTTATACGGTATTATTAGCTGGGGTTTGTATAAGTATAAAGAGAAAAAAGGTTCCTAAGAGGCGAAGAGCTGATCAATATCCTTAAAAGCTTTAAATTCTAGGGCATTACCAGCAGGATCAAGAAAAAACATGGTTGCTTGTTCCCCTACTTCTCCCTGAAATCGAATATAAGGTTCAATAACAAATTCCACCCCTTTTTGCTTAAGCTCTTTGGAAAAGGAATCAAAAACATCCCAAGGTAAAACCACTCCATAGTGGGGTACAGGCACATTTTTACCATCCACTGGATTTGTGTGTATGGCTTCTTCCGATTTAGGCTTGTAATGAATTACCAATTGGTGCCCAAAAAGATTGAAGTCCACCCAATGATCACTGCTTCTTCCTTCTTCGCAGTTTAATACGTTTCTATAAAATTCTCTGCATTCTGCCAGATTATGGACTGGAATGGCTATGTGGAAAGGGGCAATAGATGACATATAATATTTTTTATAAAATTAAATTATTTTGATGAATTCAAAAAATCTAGAATCTTTAAGTTTACTTCCTCTTGATGCATAGAATGCCCAAACCCTGAAGTACTGATTAAAGTACTATTTTTCCAATTTTGATGTACTTTTTCAGAAGAAATATAGGGAGTTATCGGATCTATTCTATCATGAAACAAAAGGCCTTCAATCTTTATTTCTTTTGCTAAAATGGCCGTAGAGAATTCTTTTATTTCAAGGCCAAAATGAAATTTAAAATAGTCATTTAACCCATTCATGACCCTTTTGCTCAAGCCTAATAAATTTTTATAATAGCCCATCAATTGGGTGAATTCTGAGGGAGCGCCAATAGTAATTATCTTGGAAATACTGGTATTGGGATAGCTATATTGCATAAATAATGCGGCCATGCCACCCAAGGAATGACCAATAAGAAATTGAGGTTCAAATAGGGTTACTATCCTATGAGCACAGTCGGCATAAATGGGAACATTCCATGATTTATTTGAGGAGTTTCCATGGGCGGGAGCATCAAAGGCTATCACATTATAATCCTCTTTCTGTAAATAGTCTATTAGATTTTTCCATCGAAAGGAATTGCTTTCCCAACCATGCATAAGAAGTACGGTCTCTTTAGATCCCTTCCATCTATAAACCTGAATCTTGATTCCTCCAATACTAATCAGCTGGTCCTTGGCCTCATTAAGAAAGTCAGCCTGAAGATCTATTACCCTTCCCTTTCTAGGACTGCAATACACTGTAAAGGCCTGTTCGGCAGCTAATTTTTTGGAGAAGAGGGCCAATATATTAAAATATAGACCATATAGTCTGGCAAGGACAAAGAAAATAATTTTATTCATTTAATCATCCTAAGATTAATCCCAGCCTACCATTAAATACTTGATCTTGGCATCATCAGGGATCTGAACTTCTTCAATATTTATGGAGGTGTCATAACGAAGACTAGCCGGGAGTTCTTCTTTGTCTATCGTAAAATATAGGTCACTATTCTCAATGAAAATGACCACATTATTTAAAGAGGTCACTATTTTTTTAATAACATAGTTCTTTTTAATATCCTTAAAAGTACTCGAGAGTCCAACTCCCTCTTTGGTCAGATAGCGAGGATCATAAATACGAACCAATGAAATAGTGGCAATACTATCATTATTAGGAGTTAAAGTAAGTAAGTGTTTCCCTCCTTTTTCATAAATATTAAAGCGCGTAGGAAATGAACCAATGGCAATTCTGTTTTCCTCTTTAATAATAGAATCTGCCTGAAAGATAGAATCCACTTCTATAACCTTAGTTGTACGTTGCAAATTGCCAACGCGATCAGAATTAATAAGGAAAGTAGTGTCTTTTTCTTCCTTACAAAAAGTAAGAAGTAGGCTAAAAGCCAGGACAAAAATAAAATGTATTTTTTTCATAAGTATTTATCGCATCATTTTGTTTAATACGCCCATCACTCCTCTTATAAATGTGGCACTGGTAAGCACTTTAACAACCGGGTTCATACGCGTACTTTTTCGCTTGCTACTGCTAGTTGTTCTTCGACTTGTGGAGGCTTCTTTTTTCTGTATTTCTTCCGCTTCTTTTTCAGCCAGGGCTATTTTTTTATTCAATAATTCATAAGCACTTTCACGATCAATAATCTCGTTGTACTTTTTACTTAAAATTGATTTATTCAATACCTCTTCTAGTTCATCATCTGTTAAAATATCCATTCTACTCATAGGAGCTCTTAGAAGTGTGGCAGCAAGGGGAGTAGGTCTTCCTTTTTCGTCTAAGGCTGTAATTAAAGCTTCACCAATACCCAGGGAAGTCAGAATTTCCTTGGTATCATAATATTCGGATATTGGATAATTTTCACTGGCGAGTTTAATGGCTTTTCTGTCTTTTGCAGTAAAAGCCCTTAGGGCATGTTGTATTTTTAACCCTAACTGTGCTAATACAGCATCCGGGATATCAGTTGGATTTTGCGTTACAAAATAAAGGCCAATGCCTTTAGACCTTATTAGTTTTACGATACTTTCAATTTGATCCAATAAGGCATCTGAAGCTTCCTTAAAAATAAGGTGGGCTTCATCTACAAAAAATACAAGTTCTGGTTGGTCACTATCACCTTGCTCCGGAAAAGAAGCGTAAATTTCTGCCAGGAGACTAAGCATAAAAGTACTAAATAACTTAGGCCTGTCTTGTATATCTGTTAGACGAACTATATTAATTATTCCCCTGCCATTTTCATCAATACGGGTCAGATCATCTACTTCAAAAGACTTTTCACCAAAAAAAAGATCGGCACCTTGTTGCTCTAATTCAATGACTTTTCTTAAAATGGCCCCGGTTGAGCTGGTAGAAATTCTGCCATATTCTTTAGAAAATTCATTTTTTCCTTCTCCCGTAGCATATTGCAAAACTTTCTTAAAGTCTTTTAAATCCAATAATGGGAGGCTATGGTCATCACAGTATTTAAAAATAACCGCAACAATACCTTCTTGCACATTAGAAAGATTTAAAATACGGGATAATAAGACCGGACCAAATTCTGATACGGTAGCCCTCATTTTTACCCCACCTTGTTCAGATAAAGAAAGAATTTCAATAGGAAAACTTTTTGCTGAAAAAGGAATACCAATTTTGGCATGTCTCTCATCAATTTTAGGGTGTCCCGGACTTGGCTGAGCCAGACCACTTAAGTCTCCTTTTAGATCCATTAATAGAACAGGTATACCTTTATCAGATAAATTTTCGGCAAGAATTTGCAAGGTTTTTGTTTTACCTGTGCCGGTGGCACCGGCAATAAGCCCGTGTCTATTAAGTGTTTTTAAAGGAATTTTAACCAAAGCATCCGTAATAGCCTCCCCATCTAGCATAGCCGCTCCCATAGTGATAGCGTCACCCTTGGTGGTATAGCCACTTTCAATATGCGCATAGAATTCATCTTTGCTACTCATTCCTTCTATTTTTGATAAAAATAGGGTAATTTTATTCAACAATAAAAACTAAAACTTATGAAAAAGAATCTCTTTATTGGCTTTTGTATATTAGTTCTTTCCAATATCCTGGTCCAAGCTCAAGAGAATTCCAAAATAGTATTTCATCCCTCCCATGAGGTTAAAAAGCAATCTGCTCCTTATAGCGACGCTGTTGAGGTGGGCAATTTCTTCTTTTTGGCCGGGCAAATTGGTATGGATCATACTACCCGAACTATGGTGGCTCCTGGCATAAAGACTGAAACGGAACAGGCAATTAAAAATATTAAAGAGGTTTTAAAACAACACGGGCTAACCCTTGATCATGTAGTAAAATGTACGGTAGTTTTAAGTTCAATGGAGGATTTTTCTGCTTTTAATGAGGTGTATTCTCAATATTTTACTAAAAAACCGGCCCGAACTACTTTTGCAGCAAAAGGATTAGCCAGAAATGCAAAAGTGGAAATAGATGTCATAGCCGCCAAATAAATGCTGACTTAATAATTTAAAAAAGGCTCAGGAGTGATAGGTTTTTCTTTTAACGGGCTTTCTGCTGATTATTGTTGTCCAATTCTGTTGTAAATCCGTACTAGGAAACCGTATCTTTGCCAAATGTCTGAAAACGAGATTATGACTCTTGTAGATAAGGGTGTTATGTTGCCCTTAATGGAGGAGTTTTATACCATTCAAGGAGAGGGCTTTCATAAAGGCACAGCTGCTTATTTTATTAGAGTAGGGGGTTGTGATGTTGGTTGCCATTGGTGTGATGTTAAAGAGAGTTGGAATGCTGCTACGCACCCTCCAACCTCTATAGATCAAATTGTGGCAAATGCCGCAAAATATTCTGACACCATTGTGATAACAGGGGGAGAACCTCTTACTTGGAATATGTTTCCTATTACTCAGGCATTGAAAGAAAAAGGGTTAAAAACACATATCGAAACTTCTGGAGCATATCCTTTAACCGGTGTTTGGGATTGGATTTGCCTATCACCAAAAAAGAATAAACTTCCCATGGAGGAAGTCTACAGAGGGGCTCACGAATTAAAAGTGATTGTCTACAATAAACACGATCTTATTTTTGCTGAAGAACAAGCAGTTAAGGTCTCAGAGAACTGTATACTTTACTTGCAGCCTGAGTGGAGTGTTAGAGAAAAAGTTACTCCTATGATTGTTGAATATGTTATGAAGCATCCCAAATGGAAAGTATCTTTACAGACCCATAAATACCTTAATATTCCTTAAGGAATTATTTTATCTGCCGGATTGTAAAATCTGATATTTCGCTATTAAGCACTGATAAAAAGACTTATTTACCACCGTTATTTTGGAGGTCTAGGATGCATTCTGCATCTAAACCGGGAATGGGCGCTCCTTTGGCTTGCCTACTTTTTTCTAAAAGTCCCATCATCCCTATTCCAAATTCCAGTTCCGCTCTCATTAAACACACTTCTTCATTGCAATGGCTGGGGGAATCGGGGTCTACATGATTATTTACAGGGGTTGTCCCTAAATCTACCAAACCAAAAAGATGACCAAATTCGTGCATAAGCGTGGCCGATTCAATATCTGTTAAGGAAATCAGGCTGCTTCTAGTTGCAAATTCTCTTAGTGTTACTTCATGAATTACCATAGAAGTATTCCTATAACTGGCGCCGAGAGTTACCACACCTTCATCAGGTTCATCACCATCAGAAGGGGCATCTGCAAAATATATATAGATAGCCAAAGTGTCGTCAAAATTATATTCTGTTCTATTTTCACTTTCTAACTCAACGATTTGTGTTATGGTTAGACTTTCTTCTTCCGGAGAGTTCAACGGTCTTAAGTTAATTTCAATTTCATTTTTAAAAGTGCGTTCGTTTAAAAACGTCTCCAGATTACTTATTGTTTGATCTGTTGGCCTAAAGCCTACCACATAAGCCAATTCAACATGAAGTTTAGTGAAACTAGTATTGGAAAGAATATCGTTGGCCGAGGCACCAGTGGCCAGTAAATTTGCTGATTTTATAACTTCTTCAGGGTTCGTATTATCATCATTTGCACAACTCAATACCAATCCCATAAAAAGCAAGAAGTATATTTTTTTATAATATTTCATAAGGTCTTTTTATCCAAAGATTAAAAATTAAACGGCCAAATTATTTATATAGTATGTTTTAAACTTAATCTGGCCAAGTAATCATAATGCTCACCTTTGGCTAATAATTCGCAATTTAAGCCAAACAAAGAAGCTATTTCGTTAAGACTATTATAATCTATATATAACCATGGAAAGGATTCACTGGTTTTACCCTTATAACTCATAGTAAAAACAACTTCCCCATAGTAATCTCCCGTATTTGGAACCCAAAAGCCTCCATCATCATCTTGTTCAAACATATAGATAATATCACTAGAGTCTAAGAGTATTTGTCCTTTATCAGTAAGCAAGCTTTTTAAATGATTTAAAAAACTTCCCAAACCATTCATATTATTGGCCAGGCCAATTCCATTCATTAATAAAAGAAGGGTATCAAATTTTGGGCCAGAATAGTCTAATATGCTTTTACAAATCACATTTTCAATTCCACGTGCTTTGCAGACCTCTATTGCTCCTGAAGAGCTATCTAGGGCAGTCACTTCCATCCCCTTTTTTTGTAGGTATAAACTATGACTTCCCGAGCCACAACCAATATCTAGAATTCTACCATTGCATAATTTAAGTGCTTTCTTTTCAAGAATGGGCATTTCCTTAGCATCTCGGAATAGATAGGCGATTGGTAATTCATCTTCCTCCTCAAGAGAAGAATAGGTGCGGATGTTTTCCGGATCTTTATCGTAATAAAAATCAAGTAGCGCAGTACCTATTATATCGTCACTCATATTATTTGTAATTTTAGTCTCTTAATAAAGTTTCAGGGATCATCCTTAGTAAAACTTATTAGACGCATATAATGGTTTTCAATTTAATGAAGGAAGTACTTAAAGACTTGCCTCAAAAGGCAAAGGAAAAACATAGTGAAAATAAAAAATTCTTTGGCAAATTAAGAAAAAAGCCTCCAAAGAATTTAGACTATATAATGCAGGAATTGCATAATGACGAATTCCAAAGGACGGATTGTTTAAGTTGCGGTAATTGTTGTAGAACTACCGGACCTCTTTTTACTAATAATGATATTGTCAGGATATCTAAACATTTAAGACTAAAGCCTCAGATTTTTATCGAACAATATTTAAGGATTGATGAGGACCAAGATTACGTACTTCAGACTGTTCCTTGCTCTTTTTTGGGGCCTGATAATTATTGTAGTATTTATGAGGTCAGACCTAAAGCGTGTCGTGAGTTTCCCCACACTGACAGGAAAAAATTTCAGCAGATATCTCAACTTACACTTAAAAATGTGAGTATTTGTCCGGCTGCCTATAATATCGTAGAAGAAATGAAGAAGCAAATTAAGCTTTGAATTATTCTGATAGCGGCTATCGGAGGGCTGTGTTTAAAAAATTAGTAACTTTAATTTATGGATACGATTTTAACTTACTTTGAAAATATACCCTCCAGCCACAGGAGTTTAATTTTAGTCTCAGGAATTACTTTTTTTTGGCTTTTGGAAGGGGCTTTACCGCTCTTTAATTTTAAATATAAAAAGTGGCGACATGCCTTGCCAAATTTTTTCTTTACGCTAACTACCATTATTATAAATTTTTCACTAGCTTTTTTACTCTTAAAAACTAGCGATTGGGTCCAGGCAAATAACTTTGGAATAATTAATTGGATTCCCAATCTGCCCCTATGGCTTTATGTGGTTATGGGTATTATGTTGCTCGATTTTTTTGGGGCTTATCTGGCTCATTATGTAGAACATAAGGTAAAACCCCTGTGGATGATTCACCTTGTTCACCACACTGACCATGAAGTGGATACTACTACCGCAAACAGACATCATCCGCTTGAAAGTCTCATTCGGTTTTTTTTCACTCTATTTGGGGTTTTTATTGTAGGAACTCCCATCGGAATAGTAATGTTATACCAATCACTGTCTTTGGTGGCAACTCAGTTTAGTCATGCCAATATAAAGCTACCCAGAAAAGTAGATGAAACAATAAGCTGGGTTTTAGTTTCGCCAGATATGCATAAGGTACATCATCATTATAAATTGCCCTATACAGACTCCAATTACGGGAATATATTCTCTGTTTGGGATCGACTTTTTGGTACTTTTATGAAGTTTGATAGAGATCGGATTGTTTATGGGGTAGATACTTTCCCAAATAAAGTTGAAAACGGCAGCGTAAGTGGTCTTTTAAAACAGCCTTTTCACAAGTACAGGAAACCTACCGCCATGGAATCTTCGGATTAAACTATTAAGGATAGAGTAAGTATTTTTTCCGAATTTGTTTAAAAGTTTCCAAATCAGAAGCCCATTCACTCTTAATTCTTTCTTCGGTCCATCCTGCTTCTATTTGTTCTTGTAGCTTTTCAGTTCCCGCATGTTTGGTAAAACCACTTTTATTAAAGAACAAACTTTTATCACTGCTTTGGTTATAAGCCTCTAGTATCCATTTTAAACTTACTTCATTGGGATATGCTATTTCTGAAAGATCTCTTCCATAACAGATTTTGTCTAATTGCTTGGGCGTTTTTGATCCAAAATTGGGGATGGGAGTATAGTTGAAATCAAAAAAAGTACTGTCTAAAAATGGAGCGCCAAAACGCTGAAACTGATTTTCAGTACCTCGTCCGGCATTGATATTAGTACCTTCAAAAAGTCCCAAACTAGGGTATAGTTTAATTGATTGTAGATTCGGTAAATTCGGAGAGGGTCTAATAGGAGGATCATAATTTGAATTATGGGTATAATTCTCAAGTGTGATAACCGTTAAATCTGCTTTCTCCTGGCCTTCTAGCCATCCTTCGTTGTTTATCATGTTTGCATATTCTCCTATAGTCATTCCATATACGAGGGGTATAGGAGTAAGACCCAAAAATCCCCTATGCTCTTTTTCCATGGTTGGTCCGTCAATATAATTGGCATTGGGGTTAGGTCTATCTAAGACAATTACAGGGGTGCCATTAGAAGCGCAGGCCTCCATTACCAATTGTAAAGTAGCGATATAAGTGTAAAATCGAACTCCAACATCCTGAATGTCGAACAGTACAACATCGATTCCCGCCAATTGTTCTTTGGAAGGTTTTCTGTTTTTTCCATAAAGTGAGATTACCGGTAATTTTGTTTTGGTATCTATGCCATCCATCACATGTTCTCCGGCATCTGCCTTCCCTCTAAAACCATGCTCAGGAGCAAAGACTTTTTCTATTTTCACTTCAGATGACAACATACTATCTATAAGGTGCGTAAATTCTAAGGAGGTGTCAGAATTACTTTTCGATTTAAATATTACGGAAGTCTGGTTGGCTACCACGGCAACGGTTTTATCCATTAGCATAGGTAAATAGGAGGATGTCTTATTGGCTGCAATAATTATGTTGGTGTTTAATGAAGATAACTCTTCAGCAGAACCACTTAATTGTGTAAGCTTTTCTTTTTGATGATGGTTTCCGCAACTTAATAATAATAAAAGCCAGCAGAAAAATGTATTTTTGAAACCGATTAAATCGTACATCTATTGAATTTTGAATTTTTTATAGCAAAGCGCCTGATACGTGGTAAGGAACATAAAATTAGTATTTCCGCGCCAATAATAAAAATAGCGATTTCCGCTATTGCCCTGGGAATTCTCATGATGTTAATAGCCATCGCAACTGGGGTGGGTTTAAAGGAAAAGATTCGTGAAAAAGTAGCGGCGTTTAACGGACATATTCAAATATATAATTACGATAACAATGTTTCCGAGGTCTCCGTTGTCCCCGTTTCTATTGAACAGGACTTTTATCCGGAATTTTCTTCAGTAAAAGGAATTGATCATGTTCAAGCCGTGGCCAGCAAGGCGGGAATAATCAGAACAGAGGATACTTTTGAGGGATTTATCGCCAAAGGGGTAGGGCAGGATTACAACTGGGATGCCTTTCGGGAATATATACAGGAAGGAAGGCTCCCCAATTATGACGGCGAATTAAATACAGAAGTATTAATGTCATCTTACATGGCCAATAGGTTAAAAAAGAAGGTAGGAGATGTTTTTTTTACCTTCTTCCTTAAAGAAGAGGATCCTGCCAAAACACCAAATCAAAGGAGGTTTGAAATTGTTGGACTCTATGACAGCGGTTTTGAAGAGTTTGATGCCAAATACGTCTTTACCGATATTAGACATTTGCAACGCATGAACAAATGGGATGAAAATCAGGTAGGTAATTTTGAAATATTTTTAGAAGATTTTGATGCAATAGAAGCTAAAACAGCAGAAATCTACGGTACCACCTTAAGCGATTTGGATACCCAAAACATAAAGAATAAGTATTATAAGATTTTTGAGTGGATTGGTTTGTTCGACTTTAATATTGCCTTAATTATCGGAATCATGATTTTTGTAGGAGGGATTAATATGATAACAGCCCTCTTGGTTCTTATTTTGGAAAGGACGCAGATGATAGGGGTTTTAAAAGCCCTGGGATTGTCTAATTGGCGAATCCGAAAGATATTCTTGTATAATGCAGCTTATTTAATAGGTATTGGCCTTTTGTGGGGCAATCTTATTGGCCTTGGTTTTATTTGGATTCAGGACAAGTATAAGGTCTTTCGTTTTCCTAACCCTAAGGAGTATTACATTGATTACATTCCAGTGCATATTAGTGCCACAGCTATACTGGGTCTAAATATTGGAGTATTAGTATTATGTTTATTGATGTTGTTAATACCATCCTATATCATTACAAAGATTTCTCCTGTAAAGGCTATCAAGTTTGAATAAAATAGGCTCATTAGTAGGGCAAGCCTCCTTTTTCTGCGAAATGAAAATAGTATCTTTGTAAGGCCTATGAAATACTCAAAAAATATATTGGAAACTATTGGACAAACCCCAATGGTTAAACTAAATAAATTAACAGCAGAGTTACCCTGTTTGGTTCTTGCCAAATATGAAACTTTTAATCCGGGTAATTCTGTAAAGGATAGGATGGCTGTCCAAATGGTAGAAGATGCAGAAGCCGCCGGACTTTTAAAGCCCGGTGGAACTATAATTGAAGGGACTTCTGGTAATACCGGGATGGGTCTGGCATTAGTAGCCGTGGTAAAAGGATACAAAATGATTTGTGTTATCAGTGATAAACAGTCAAAAGAGAAAGTAGATATTCTCAAGGCTATGGGCAGTGAGGTTCATGTTTGTCCAACGGATGTGGCTCCGGATGATCCGAGAAGTTATTATTCTACCGCGAGGCGTTTGTCTACGGAAATTCCCAATTCCTGGTATGTAAACCAATACGATAATCCCTCTAATACCAAAGCACATTTCTTAAGTACAGGACCGGAAATATGGGAACAAACTGATGGGAAGGTTACGCATTTTGTAGTGGGAGTAGGCACAGGGGGTACTATTTCCGGAGTTGGAGGTTTTTTAAAATCTCAAAATCCTAACATAAAAGTTTGGGGAGTGGACACTTATGGCTCTGTTTTTAAAAAATATCATGAAACAGGTATTTTTGATGAGAACGAAATTTATCCTTATATCACAGAAGGGATCGGAGAGGATATACTTCCAAAAAATGTCAACTTTGAAATCATAGATGGTTTCACCAAAGTCACAGATAAAGATGCAGCTGTTTTTACGCAGCGTTTGGCAAAGGAAGAGGGAATGTTTTTGGGAAATTCTGCAGGGGCGGCTATTAAAGGGGTCCTTCAATTAAAAGAGCATTTTAAGAAAGACGATGTGGTCGTGGTTCTTTTTCACGACCATGGGAGTAGGTATGTTGGTAAAATATACAATGACGAGTGGATGAAAAAACAAGGTTTTAAATAATAAATAACACAATGATGAAAATTAAGATTTACACCACCCTTTTAATAAGTTTATGTTTTAGCGTTTCTCTAATGTCTCAAAAGCTATCAGGAGTAGAGAAAAAACTAATTAAAACGGTTGAAGCTAATAATACGGAAGCCATAACTTTTTTAGAAGAAGTTGTCAATATCAATAGTGGTACTTTAAACGCAGAAGGAGTAAAGGAGGTAGGAGAAGTTTTTAAAAAGGGTTTCGATCAAATTGGTTTTAGTACCCAATGGATTGATATGCCGGCTGAAATGAATAGGGCAGGTCATCTCTTTGCTGAAACATCGGGGAAGAAAGGAAAAAAATTGTTATTAATAGGTCATTTAGATACTGTTTTTGAAGAGGACAGTCCTTTTCAAAAATTTGAAAGAGTTAACGATAGTACTGCTCATGCACCGGGAGGCAATGATATGAAAGGAGGTGACGTAATTGTACTTTACGCTCTAAAGGCCTTACATGAGCAAGGCTTATTAAAAGATGCTCAGATTATTGTCGCCTTTACAGGGGATGAGGAAAGTACTGGAAAACCATTGACTACGAGCCGAAAGGATCTTATAGAAGCAGCACAACGTTCTGACATCGCACTTGGATTTGAAACATCTACAGGGTTTAATTATGCAACGGTTGCCCGCAGGGGTGCTTCCGGATGGGAGCTTAAAGTTTCTGGAAAAAGAGCTCATTCTTCAGGTATTTTTAATGAACGGGTTGGTGCAGGTGCCATTTTTGAAATGTCCCGAATTTTGAATGCTTTTTACGAGCAGGTTAAAGGCGAGGAATATCTTACTTTTAATCCGGGAGTTCTTGCTGGCGGAACTTTTGTAGATTATGATGTGGCTACAAGTAAAGCGGAGGTTTTTGGTAAAAGTAATGTTGTGGCACAAACGGCTATTGTAAAAGGAGGTTTGCGTTTTATATCAGAAGCCCAGAAGGAAGCTGCAAGAGCCAAAATGAGATTAATTGTTGAGGAGAATCTACCCCATACTTCCGCTGAAATTAGTTTTACAGATAGTTATCCGGCTATGCCACCTTCAGCAGGAAATAATGAATTATTGAGTAAACTAAATACCGTGAGTCTGGATTTGGGTCAGGGAGAAGTATTGGCATATGACCCGGGGAAAAGGGGAGCAGCAGATACTTCATTTGTTGCAGAATATGTTGCCTGTCTGGATGGTTTAGGAACCATGGGCAACGGAGCGCATACCCCTGAGGAAACAGTTAATCTAAATACCATAGAAGCACTTACTAAAAGAACGGCATTGTTCATTTACAGACTTATAAACGAATAGTGAATGGAAACACTTTTGTTGGGAGAATCTAAAGTAGTAATTGATGCCGGAGAATTGGTAAGTTTTCAGGTGAATCAGTTTGAAATTATTCATCAAAAAGGTAGTCCGGGATGGAGAAATTCCGATACAGAAATGTTTCCTGTTATTGGACCAACCTCCCAGCCACATAATAGAGTACAGGTTCCTAAAGGGAATGCTATTCAGGATCAGCATGGCCTTTTACGTGAATTGGATTATTCTTTAAAAGACAAATCAAATACCAAAGCCACTTACTTCAAGACCTATAAAGCCGGAACGGTAATTAATAACTCCAAGTTTCCTGACAAATCGGAATCACCCTTATTAATATGGCCCTATAACTTTACATTTGAAAAGAGTTTTTCACTCGAAGAAAATAGATTAGAAATAAAATTTACTATTAAAGGAGATAGAGATATGCCATATATGTTAGGCTATCACCCGGCATTTAAAATTCATACAAAGGACCCCGTATTAGTTGAAAATGGGAATAGGATATCTTTATCTGAAGTAATTGCTGTTGGTAGTAGGGCAATGGAGATCCCTAATTCTCAGGAAATATCACTACTTGATAAGTATGAAATAACACTAACCACAGAAGGGTTTAGGCACTTTATGCTATGGACAGAAGTCCCTAATATGATTTGTATTGAACCTATTAGTTTTTACCCCTATGCTTTGCCACAGGCACAATTGCATGAGGGCTTTGATTATCTTAATGGAGACGATGTCGTTTTTAAAGTTGCAATTACTTTGAAAGATAAAAACGATTTATAAGCTCTTCTTTTGTATTTTTAAAATAAACAGACATGAATATAAAGGCACTATTAGAACTTCATTATGGCTATCTTTTTGAACCGGCTTTGCTAAAAGAGATTGAGGAGGTCGGCAAATACAAGCTGATTAAACAGGGGGAAAAGCTCATGGAATTAGGACAAGAAATAAAAGGAATGCCCTTACTCTTTAGTGGCGCCATAAAAGTCTTGCGCGAAGATTCGGAAGGGGAGGAGCTACTGCTTTATTTTATAGAAAGGGGGGATACTTGTGCCATGTCCTTTTCTTGCTGTATGGGAGCTGGAACTAGTGATATCAGGGCTATAGCGGAATCTGATTCAGAACTTTTAATGCTGCCTGTTCAAAAAATGGATGAATGGATGACAAAATATAAAAGCTGGAGAGCCTTTATTTTAGATAGCTATCATACAAGATTATCAGAATTGATGGAAACCGTAGATACCCTGGCTTTTATGAAAATGGATGAACGTCTTATGAAGTATTTAAAAGATAGAGCGATGGTAACTAACAATGATCTAATTACTACCACACATCTAGAAGTAGCACACGATTTGCATACCTCACGAGTGGTAGTCTCCAGACTGCTGAAAAGTCTCGAAAATGAGGGAAAGATTGTGCTAGGGAGAAATAATATAAAAGTTTTGGCACTTTAAGTCCACCAGGCAGTTTAGCGAACCCCCTACATAATTGGCATCATATTTTTAATAATAGTACTTTTGAACAATGCGGACTATTTTTCCTCTTCTTAAGAGTCTAAAAGGTTATAATAGAAAGGCGCTTGGAAGGGATCTTCTTTCCGGTTTCACTGTTGGTATAGTTCTTATTCCGCAAGGTTTGGCTTATGCTTTGATTGCTGGCTTGCCCCCGGTGTATGGCTTATATGCCTCCGTTATTCCTGTACTTGTTTATATGTTTTTAGGGACTTCTAAGCCTCTTTCCGTTGGTCCGGTGGCCATGGATTCTTTGCTGGTGGCGGTAGGTTTGGGGGCCTTGGGAATAATTGGTTTGGAAAACTATATAGCGATGGCAATGGTCTTGGCTTTTATGGTTGGCGCGATACAGTTTTTATTAGGAGTATTGCGTATGGGTTATTTAGTTAACTTTTTATCGAAGCCCGTTATAAGTGGTTTTACTTCAGCCGCAGCCGTGATAATAATTTTTAGCCAATTAAAACATTTGTTTGGCTTGTCGATGGAGGGAAGTAATAAATTTCATCTTTTGGTTCTTAATTTTTTTACGGCTATTGAGAGTATTAATTGGGTTACTTTAATAGTAGGTGCAATTGGTATATTTTTATTGATTGGCTTTAAAAAATGGAGTAAAAAGATTCCTGGTATTCTCTTGGTGGTAGTCTTGGGGACCTTATTTGCTTATTTTTTGAGATTGGAATCTTATGGATTGGATGTGGTGGGAGCAGTACCTAATGGTTTGCCCGGTTTTCATTGGCCTTCCTTGTCTTCGGAAAATTTTATAAAGTTGTGGCCCATTGCACTTGCCCTCTCACTTATTGGCTTCTTAGAAGCTATTTCAATAGCCAAGGGTTTTGAAGAAAGAAGTGAAGAAGACAACTTAGATGCCAATAGGGAATTAATGGCTTTAGGTTCTGCGAACCTGCTGGGTTCTCTCTTTCAATCTTATCCGGTTTCAGCAAGCTTTTCTCGTTCTGCCATTAAAGAGGATTCCGGAATGCAAACCAATCTTTCTTCTGGTTTTAGTGCCTTATTGGTGGTGTTAACACTGCTTTTTCTTACGCCTCTTTTCTACTATTTACCCAAAAGTATTTTGGCAAGTATTATTGTGGTTTCAGTCTTTAAGTTAATCGATGTTGATTATCCCAGACGACTTTGGAAATACAGACGGGACGAATTTGTAGTCTTAATTTTGACTTTTTTAATCACCATTTTCATTGGTATTCCCCAGGGGATTCTAGTAGGAGTTTTGGCTAGCTTGTTACTTATGGTGTACAGAACTTCTAAACCTCATTTTCCTGAATTAGGGACTATAAGAGGTACGGATTATTATAAGAATATTAACCGCTTTGGTGATGAGGTAATTATCCGGGAAGATTTGCTTATTGTACGATTTGATTCGCAATTGTATTTTGCAAATGCCAACTACTTTAAAAAAGAACTCAATAGATATATAGAGCAGAAAGGACCTTCTTTAAAAGGAGTTATCCTGAATGCTGAGGCTATCAATTATATAGATTCTACTGCTACGAGAATGCTCGTAAAAACGATCACTCAAATTCAACAGAAAGGAATACAATTTCATATTGTTGGAGCTATTGGGCCTACGAGGGATATCATTTTTCGCAGTGATATTGCCAAGGTATTACCTAAAGAGTTCCTTTTTGTTAAAATTAAAGAAGCGGTGGCCTATTTCGATAAACTGGAAGACAGAACAGATTCCTATGGAAAGGTGGCCCACCAGCGCAATAAGGGAGGTAACTAAAGTTACTTAGTCTTTTAATCATTATCTTTATTTTTGCTAAATAACATCAAAGCTTGTTGTAATGAAAATAGAACAAATATACACCGGTTGTCTTGCCCAAGGGGCCTATTATATTGTCAGTGAGGGAGAAGCGGCCATCATCGATCCATTGAGAGAAATAGCTCCTTATTTGGAACGAGCAAAAAAAGATGGAGCCAAAATAAAATATATTTTTGAAACACATTTTCATGCCGACTTCGTAAGTGGCCATGTTACCTTGGCAAAAGCGACAGGGGCACCAATCATTTTCGGACCTAATGCTAACCCTTCTTTTGATGCAATAATAGCCAAAGACGGTCAAGAGTTTCCATTGGGGAATATTACTATCAAGGTCTTGCATACGCCAGGACATACCATGGAAAGTACCACCTACCTTTTAAAAGATGAGCAAGGAAAAGATCACGCTATCTTTTCAGGAGACACCTTGTTTCTTGGAGACGTTGGACGCCCTGACCTGGCTCAAAAATCTGCGGAGATGACAAAAGAAGATCTGGCAGGTTTGTTATATGATAGCTTGCGAACCAAGATAATGCCATTGGGCGATGAGGTAATTGTTTATCCTGCTCACGGAGCCGGATCTGCCTGCGGCAAGAATATGATGAAGGAAACAGTAGATACCCTTGGTAATCAAAAAAGTATGAACTACGCTTTGAGAGCAAACATGACCAAAGAAGAGTTTGTGACCGAAGTAACAGATGGTTTGCTACCTCCACCTAAATACTTTCCATTGAATGTTAAGATGAACAAAGAAGGATATGAGGATATTGCAACTGTTTTAGAAAGGGGAACCAACGCTTTATCTCCTGACGAATTTGAGAGGATTGCCAACGACACCGCTGCCCTTGTTTTAGATGTAAGGCCGCAAGAGGAGTTTATAAAAGGACATATTCCCAGATCAATTTTTATTGGTCTTAATGGAGATTTTGCTCCTTGGGTAGGAGCCTTAATTGCAGATGTTAAACAACCCATTCTTTTGGTAAGTCCGGTTGGCAAGGAAGAAGAAGCAGTAACAAGATTATCCAGAGTAGGTTTTGATAATACAGTAGGGATTTTAGAAGGAGGTTTTAAGGCCTGGAAAGATGCCGGAAAAGAGATTGATTATATTACTTCAATTGATCCTGTCACAGCCAAAGAATTAATAGATAAAGATGGCGTTGCTGTTTTTGATGTGCGTAAAGAAAGTGAATTCAAGGCGGAACATCTTGCAAATGCAAAAAATACTCCCCTGGATCAACTAAATGATTATATCTATGAGTTACCGGAAGAAGAACCTTTTTATGTGCACTGTGCAGGCGGTTATCGATCTGTTATTGCGGCTTCCATACTTAAAAGTAGAGGAATTCATAATTTAATAGATTTGGCCGGAGGGTTTGGGGCCCTTAAAAAAGAAGGTGCAGAGGTTACTAATTATGTATGCCCGAGTACTTTATAATATGATGAATGTCATGAATTATTAAATCTAACGGAATTATTTTTGACAATATATCTGGAAAGTGGTATTCTTTCAAGACCCAAAAAAGGCTTTTTGGGAATTTTACTAATTAAAAACTTGGTTTTATGAAACGTAATATGGGTAGAATTGATAAGTTTGTAAGGGTATCCCTTGCCGTAATCGCGGCCTTGTTGGTTTATTTTAATGTAGTTCAAGGGACTTTGGCTTACGTACTTCTCGCCGTAGCAGCGGTATTTGTCCTTACTAGTTTAATAAGTTTTTGCCCGCTCTATGGGCTTGTTGGACTTAATACTTGTAAAGTAAAAAAAACCTAATATTCATCTTTTATTTTTTTGATTATGATTTCTGTGACTATCCCCTTAGTTAACTGGAGCAACGGAATTGTTATGATAGCTGTTTTTGGAGCTGTAGTAATTGCACTGGTGGCCATTCTTATAAATCTTATGAATAGCGATAAGAAATAATTTCTTTCAAGCGCTATTTTTTTACTCTCCAACTTTTAAGGTTCTCAAGAATTTTAAGATGGTTACCTCTATTTTATTTACTATCTTTCCCCTGCAATTAACAAAAATATGATAAAGCAGTTTATTCAGAAATTGGGCGTAATGAACGTCATCATGCTCTTGGTAGTACTTTCTATTATTATTGTATCTGAAGTTATGTTTTTGTCAGGAAATAAGTTAGAGGCTATTTTTATTGCTTTTTGGGCACCAACCATCTTGGGTTTTATGAACTATCTTAAGTATAAGAAGTGAACGAGCTAATACTTACCTATTCTATTATAGTAGCCATCATCTTCGTTATTTGGATGTGGTTTGTTATTCGTATGTATAATCAGCTCGACAAATAAGGGCTTTTTCCTCTGTTTTTATAGTATTGATCCGTAAAATGGAACTATCAGATTTCCATTAAATATTTATTGGGATAATAGATTTTGGAAATTTAAGGGTATGTATCCTAATTAATCGCGTTGTTTCTATAGTGTCCTTCTGAGGTGTTAAATAGGCCAGAACATCTTCAATGTTAGGTAATTCTAAACTTTTTGGGACAAACCCATACCCTGCATAGATGCCTTCTTTTATCAATACAAGGGCATCTTCTTCTCTGGTTCTTCCTTTTTCTTTAATAAGATAAGACACATTTTCATTTAGTGTATGCTGAATCGCTTCATTAACCCTTGTATTGTAACTTTGAGCAGATTCTTCTCCTCGGCATATCCCCTGACAGTCCGTAATTCTAAAATGAGAACATGGTCCGGCGGTATCCTGTAAATGACAGTATTTGGGACAAAGCTTAAAGGTTTTACATAGCTGCTCTATAAACAATCTGCAATCTGTTGTATTGTAAAAAGTAATTAAAGGTTTTGGCACCAACTTTTGTTTGTTAAAAGCAAGGTGCAGAATCCCTTGACGGTCCTCATAGCAAAAAACCGCATAGGGTACAACATTTCTTTTTTGTGCTCTATTATAGAGTGGATAATGTTGTTTGATGGCATTAGATTCCATTAGAAGCGCTAATAACTCATTACCGGATAATTCAAAATCAATACTCGCGGTATCCTCGCATAATTTTAGCTCTTTGGTGGACTTATCATAGAAATGACTAAGGACTCTTTTTTTAATATTTTTTGCCTTTCCAACATATATAATCTGAGCTTTTACATTTTTAAAATAATAAACGCCTGCCTCCGCTGGGAGCGCGTCATAACTAGATTTGGGAAGTGCGGCCGGAAGGGTGATTTCTTGTGAACGTGCGTTTAAAAAGGTTTTAAATACTGTTTCGGCATTTGGCGTTTCTAAAAGTTTTTTAAATAGCAATACCGTTGCCTCGGCATCTCCTCTGGCCCTATGTCTGTCCGTAAGAGGAATATTTAAAGAAGAACAAAGTTTTCCAAGACTATAGGAAGAATATCCGGGGAGTAACCTTCTGGATAAACGAACGGTACACAATTTTTTTAATGAAAACGGAAGTCCAATGTTTTTAAGTTCTTCTTTGATCACGTTGTAATCAAAATTTACGCTATGGGCTACAAAAATCATATCTTCTAAAAGTGCCAAAATCTTCGGGGCAATTTCTTCAAAAACAGGGGCATTCCTTACCATATCATTATCGATCCCCGTAAGTCCGGTTATAAAATATGGGATTTCAGATTTGGGGTTTACTAAAGAAGTATATTCTTTGATTACTTTCTTACCATCAAAAATAAAGATGGAAATTTCTGTAATCTTATTACCCTTTATGCCATTTCCCGTGGTTTCTATGTCAACTATTGCGTACAAGGATATGATTCTAATTATTTATCCCGAAAGTTACTAAGAAATATCAGTTCTCAAAGGTCAGGCTTATTTCAAATTGTTTCTGAGGGTGGAAATAAAAGATTAAAGCTAAATTATTATTACATTTAGAAAGACATGGTAAAATAAAATGATGAGAACTGCTTTTTTTATAAGGAATAGGAGAATTAGCTTTTTCTTGATTATTTTTTTGGTCTTAGTAACTTGTAGAAATGGTACTCCGGAAATCAAGAAAGCAGATCCTATATTATTCGAGTTAAAAGCTTCTTTAGAAAGTTTAAGCCAAATTTGGTATCCAAGAACAATGGATACCATTGAAGGTGGTTTCTATCCCGATTTTAATTATCGATGGGAGCTTGAAGGCGAACAGACGAAAATGTTGGTTACTCAGGCGCGTCATCTTTGGACTACCTCTTCATTATATGCCTATTACAAAGACCCGAGCTACCTAAAAATGGCCAAGCATGGTTTTGAGTATTTGATTACCAAAATGTGGGATACCAATCATGGGGGTTTTCATACTTTTTTAAAACCTGTGGAGGGTATTTATACACCACAAGGGAGTACCAAAAGCACTTACGCCAATGCTTTTGCTATTTACGGCTTAGCGAATTATTATAAGGTTTCCGGTGATACGGCTGCCTTAAACTTGGCAAAAAAAACGTTTCAGTGGATAGATCAAAAAGCCTATGACCCTCTTTATAAAGGTTATTTTGATGTCTTACAGTTAGATGGAACCAATATGCTTCTACTGGAAGAAAATGATAAGGATTACGATAATTGGATAAGAAGAAATTGGAAAGATCAAAACTCATCCATTCATTTGATGGAGGCCTTTTCTGCACTTTATGAAGTTTGGCCTGATAAGCACTTGGGTGAAAGACTCACAGAATTACAGTTGCTTATCAGAGATACCATTACTTCTTCAAAAGGTTATCTATATCTGCACTTAGAAAGGGATTGGACCCCTGTGATATTGAAAGATTCTAGCGAGACTTATAGGCAAGAAAACTTTGCATTAGATCATGTATCTTTTGGACATGATGTGGAGACAGGCTTTTTATTGCTCGAAGCTTCCCATGCTTTAAAGTTACAGCACGATTCTATTACTCCCCTAAAAGCAAAAAAAATGATTGATCATGGGATCGACAAAGGATGGGATTTAAAATTGGGTGGTTTCTATGATGGGGGGTATTATTTGGATGATTCTGATGAGTGCACTATTTTAAATCGGGCCAAAATATGGTGGACCCAGGCCGAGGGTCTAAATGCTCTTATGCTGATGGCAAGTCTTTATCCTGAGGAGAAGCGGTATCGGAAACTGTTTGAAGCGCAATGGTCCTATATTAAAAAAGAACTTATGGATCAGACCTACGGTGGATGGTATGGCGAAGGGGTAGAAGGGAATGAGCAAATTAGATTGGAGCCCAAAGCGCATATCTGGAAAGTAAACTACCACAATATCAGGGCACTCATTAACACTATCGAGATGTTAGAAGGAACCTATGTGTTAGTTCCTGAGAAATAATTAATAATATAAAAAGAGAAATTTTGAAATTTAGTTTAGAAGGAAAGAAGGCCGTAATTACCGGAGGAGGAAGTGGTATTGGTCGAGCCATTGCAATTGCTTTAGCGGAGCAGGGAGCCATGGTCCATATATTGGAATTAAATGAAACTCCTGCACTGGAGACTGCCAAAGAAATACATAAAAATAAAGGCAAGGCAGAGGCACATGCCTGCGATGTTTCAAAACAGCAAGAGGTTTTAAAAGTTATTAAAGAAATTACCAAAGACAAACCACTGGATATTCTGGTGAATAATGCGGGGATTGCCCATATTGGAAATGTAGAAACCACCGAAGAAAAAGATTTGGATCGGGTGTATGAGGTCAATATTAAGGGTGTCTATAATTGTATAAACGCCTGCATAGGAGGTATGAAGGAAAAAGGCGGAGTTATTATTAATATGGCTTCTGTGGCGGCTTCGGTAGGGATCTCTGATAGATTTGCCTATTCCATGACCAAGGGAGCGGTATTAACAATGACCTATTCTGTGGCTAAAGATTATTTGGACTCAGGGATACGATGTAATAGTATTTCTCCCGCAAGAGTGCATACCCCCTTCGTAGATGGCTATCTTAAAAAGACCTATCCGGGCAGGGAAGAAGAAATGTTCGAGGCCTTGTCAAAAACCCAACCAATTGGCAGAATGGGAAGACCGGAAGAAATAGCAAATTTGGTAGTCTATTTATCTTCGGATGAGGCTTCTTTTATTACGGGGACCGACTTTCCAATAGATGGAGGGTTTATTCGACTTAACGGCTAATCTGAAGAAAATAAAATGAGAACCCTATCGAGTTCAAGTCTTTTCATCTGCCTTTTAGTACTTTTTTTATTTGGATGTAAACAAAAAAAGCAGCAAGAAAGCTTAGACCTTCCCTTAAATGATCAACCTAATATTTTGCTTATTTATACGGATGATCAAAGTTTTATGGCTTTACAGGCTTTAGGGAATTCTGAAATTCATACCCCAACCATGGATCAACTGGTGGCCGAGGGGACCACCTTTACGCATGCCTATAATATGGGAGGATGGAATGGTGCCATTTGTCTTGCCTCCAGGGCCATGATGATAAGTGGAAGACATATTTGGCGGGCCCAGGAGTTTTCAGAACGCTTATCAGAAAACCGGGAAACTGAAAAAACATGGCCTAAATTAATGGAGAATCAGGGATATGAAACCTATATGACCGGGAAATGGCATATTTCTATTCCGCCTGACAGTCTTTTTAATCATGTAAAAAGTGTGCTTCCCGGGATGCCGAAAGATTCCCCGGAAGGCTACAATAGGCCTCTAAGCAAAAATGACACCTTATGGCAACCCTGGAAAAAAGAATATGGAGGTTATTGGGAAGGCGGACAACATTGGAGTGAACTTGTCAGAGACGATGCCTTGAGTTTTATTTCACAGGCTTCAAGAAGTCCCAATCCTTTTTTTATGTACGTAGCCTTTAATGCACCTCATGATCCAAGGCAAACACCCAAGAGCTATGTAGATGCCTATCAATTAGATAGTATTGCACTTCCAAAGTCTTTTGTGCCTGAGTACCCTTATGCTGAGGCGATGGGTTCCGGCAGGGAATTACGTGATGAAATGCTTGCGCCTTTTCCTAGGACGGAGTATGCGGTTAAGGTCAACCGACAAGAGTATTACGCCTTAGTAACCCATTTAGATGAACAGATTAAGCAGATATTGGAGGCCTTAGAAACCTATAATCTCCGTGAAAACACTTATATCTTTTTTACCTCTGATCATGGTTTGGCCATTGGAGAACATGGCCTTCTGGGGAAGCAAAGTATGTTTGATCACAGTGTCCGTGTACCTTTTGTAATGATTGGGCCCAATATCCCAAAGAATAAAAAAATTAATAATGATATATACCTGCAGGATATAGTGGCCACTTCTTTAGAACTGGCTGGTGCTAAAAAACCGGCGTATATAGAATTTAATAGCGTCTTGGATCTGGCTCTCGGCAAAACAAAAAAAGGGTATTATGATGCCATATATGGTTGCTACGAACAAGCCTCTCAAAGAATGATCAGGAAAGATCAGTTTAAACTCATCGTTTATCCAAAAATTTCCAAAGTGCTACTTTTTGATCTGGAAAAGGACCCCTTGGAATTAGAAGATTTATCGCTAGATCCACTAAACGCGCCTCTTATAAAGAATATGTTTCTTGATTTAATGGAATTACAACAAGAAATGGGAGATCAACTGGATTTGTATCCTATTTTTGAAATACTGTTTAAAGAAGATAATACGGCATAAAAAGCACTTAAAATGACAATCGATAGCCATCATCATTTATGGAAATATGATCCCGAAACCTATCCCTGGATAAACGAAGATATGGGGGTTCTAAAGAAAGATTTTCTACCGGAGAATATTTTTCCGCTGCTTAAAGCAAATGGTATTGATGGCTGCGTAGCGGTACAAGCCGACCAGTCCGAGAAGGAGACCTCCTTTTTATTAGACTGTGCTGCGAATTATCCCTTCATAAAGGGAGTGGTAGGTTGGGTTGATTTACAAGCTGCCAACAGAGATGAAAGACTGGCATATTTTTCTAAAAATAAAACCCTTAAAGGAATTAGGCATATTGTACAAGAAGAACCCAATCCGGAGTTTATGCTTGGAAAGGAATTCCAAAATGGAATTGGATGCCTTTCTAAATACAATCTCACTTATGATATTTTAGTATACGATTTTCAGTTACCCTCTGCGGTACTTTTGGCAAGAGCTTTTCCTGATCAAAAATTTGTCCTGGATCATATAGGAAAACCGAGAATCTCTAAAGGGGTTAGTGAGACATGGAGCTCTTTGATAAAGGAATTAAGCCGCTGTGAAAATGTTAGTTGTAAACTTTCAGGGATGGTCACGGAGACAGAGAATTTTAGTTGGAAAGAGAATGAATTTACCCCCTTTATGGAAACCGTTTTAGAAGCTTTCGGTACTGATCGGCTTATGTTTGGCTCTGATTGGCCGGTATGTCTTTTGGGAGGCACCTATGCTGAGGTCTATGAGATCGTTAAGAATTTTGTAGCCTCCTTAACTCCCAATGAGCAAGAAAAAATCATGGGGTTAAATGCGCAACAGTTTTACGCACTTTAAGGTTATAAAGACAAAATATTTTCTCATATAGAAAAGATAAGTGATAAAAATAAAGGCAGTTTTAAATTAAAACATAAATAATGAATTTGGAACTTGAAAATAAAGTAATAGTCGTAACAGGGGGCTCCAAAGGAATTGGCTATGGAATTTGTGAAGTACTTTGTAGAGAAGGTGCTATTCCCGTAATAATTGGCAGAACTAAGGAGGATATTCTAAAGGCACAAAAGAAGCTTCAATCTAATGGATCACAGGTATATTATGCCATTGCAGAACTCACCGATCCCCAACAGTGCAAGACGGCAATAGAACAAGTTATAAAGTATGTCGGAAGGATTGATGGCTTGGTTAACAATGCCGGGGTAAATGATGGAGTAAGTTTAGAAAAAGGAAACTACGAGGATTTTGTAAGATCCATAAATCGAAATCTTACGCACTATTATATGATGGCTCATTATGCTTTACCGGAGTTGAAAAAAAACAAAGGGGCCATAGTTAATATTGGCTCTAAAACAGCTGAAACCGGACAAGGAGGAACATCGGGTTATGCCGCTGCCAATGGAGGTAGAAATGCACTAACAAGAGAATGGGCGGTGGAGTTGTTGCCATATAGCGTCCGGGTTAATGCCGTAATCGTGGCTGAGTGTTATACCCCATTATATCAGAAGTGGATCAAAACCTTTGAGGAACCTGAAAAAAAACTTGCAGAAATTTGCAAAAAAATACCACTTGAAAATAGAATGACAACGGCTACTGAAATAGGGAATACCGTAGCCTTTTTGCTTTCATCAAGATCTAGCCATACCACCGGACAAATTGTTTATGTGGATGGAGGTTATTCACATCTGGATAGGGCCTTGTAATAAGTCAATTTAAACTATATGAAGAAACCAACCAAACCACCTATTGTTTCCAAGGAAGTACTCTTGCCATTCATTTTAATCACTTCTCTTTTTGCACTTTGGGGCTTTGCAAACGATATTACAAACCCCATGGTATCGGCCTTTAAAAAAATATTGGAATTAAATAACACCTCAGGCTTCCTGGGTGCAGGCAGCCTTTTATGGAGGTTATTTCACCATGGCTCTACCGGCAGCATTTGTAGTAAAAAAATACTCTTACAAAGTAGGGATCTTGGTAGGGCTATCTCTTTATGCCTTAGGCGCTTTATTGTTTTATCCGGCCGCCTCCATGGAAAGTTATATCTTTTTTTTGCTGGCTCTATATATCTTGACTTTTGGATTGGCTTTTTTAGAAACTACCGCCAATCCTTTTATTCTCTCTATGGGGGCAGAGGAAACAGCCACCCAGAGGTTAAACCTGGCGCAAGCTTTTAATCCACTCGGAGCCCTTACCGGATTGTTTGTGGCACAAACTTTTATTTTGGGGGCCCTGCAATCGGATGATTTGGATGCACAGGGGAATGGAATATATGAAACCCTGTCGGAAACGGCTAAGGCGACTATCAAAACCTCTGATTTATTGGTTATAAGAAACCCCTATGTGGCCCTTGGGTTTTTTGTACTTCTTATGCTGATCCTTATAGCGATGGTAAAAATGCCTGAAAATAAGGAAACAGATGGGCCCTCTATGAGCGAATCTATTCGGCGTATTTTTAAAAAAGAGCGATTTTTTGGAGGAGTCCTGGCACAGCTTTTTTATGTGGGAGCTCAAATTATGTGCTGGACGTATATTTATCAGTATGCTGAAAATTTGGGAATAAGTAATCAGGAGGCGGTTAACTATGCTTATGTTGCTTTGGGAATTTTTCTATTGGGTCGATTTTTATGTACTTACCTTCTTAATTATATAGATTCAGGGAAATTGCTGATGTTCTTATCTTTTGGTGCGGTATTTTTTGCCTTGGGGACTATCTTTATTGAAGGCGAAATAGGCCTTTATAGTTTGGTGATGATCTCTTTTTGTATGTCATTGATGTTTCCGACTATATATGGAATCGCCTTAAAAGGTCTTGGGGATGATGCGAAACCCGCCTCCGCTTTTTTGGTCATGGCAATAGTAGGAGGCGCCTTTATGCCTATTTTGCAAGGACTTATTTTGGATATAGGAGGTCCAGATTATGCTGATGCCAGGATACTAGGAGTTCCGGAAGTTAATTTTTCTTTTATTCTACCCTTGGTTTGTTTTTTGATAGTCGCTTTGTACGGATATAGAACATCTATAAATTTTGGGGTTGAAAAAATAAAAGAGGATTTATAAATTAGTAGAAAAGAAGGAAATATTATTTGATAAATTGTGAGTGATAAGTAAGAACTATGAGAAACGCTAACCATATTAAATTTGATTCGAGATATCCTTCTATTGAAACGCTAAGAGCCCGCGCAAAAAAACGTATTCCCGGTTTTGCTTTTGACTATCTGGACGGCGGATGTAACGAAGAAGTGAATATAAAAAAGAATACGGAAGAGATAAGGCAGGTAGAGTTAAGACCGGATTATCTTTCAGCTTACGCCGGACTTTCCCTGGAGACAGAACTTTTTGGACATACCTATGACGCCCCTTTTGGAATTGCCCCGGTAGGACTACAGGGTCTTATGTGGCCCAAAGCCTCGGAAATATTGGCGAAGTCCTCTTTAACTTATAACCTTCCATTCATTCTTAGTACGGTCACGACCATGAGCATCGAGCGTGCCTCAGAAATAACAGAGGGGAGGGCATGGTTTCAATTATATCATCCCAGCGATGATGCCGTAAGAGATGATATTATAAATAGGGCAGAGGCAGCCGGATGTCCTGTGTTAGTATTGCTCTGTGATGTTCCTACTTTTGGATTTAGGGCGAAGGAAATTCAGAATGGTTTATCGATGCCCCCGAAAATGACAGCCTCCAATTTTATTCAAATTTTTGGACGCCCCCATTGGGCGTGGAAGACCTTATTAAATGGACAGCCGAATTTTGAGACTTTAAGGCCTTATATGCCCAAGAATCTCAATTTAAAACATTTGGGGCTCTTTATGGACGCCATTTTCTCAAAGAGGATGAATGAGGAAAAAATAGCCCCCATCAGAGATCGCTGGAAAGGGAAAATAGTTTTAAAAGGAGTTGCTACAGAGGCAGATGCTGAAAAAGCAGTTAAGCTAGGTCTGGATGGAATTATAGTCTCCAACCACGGAGGCCGACAACTGGATGCGGGGGAATCGACCATAAAACCTCTGACACGCATCGCAAAAAAATATGGAAAGGACATAAAAGTTATGATGGACAGTGGTATTCGTTCAGGACCGGATATTGCAAGATCATTGGCAAGCGGGGCCGAATTTACATTTATGGGAAGGTCCTTTATGTACGGAGTTTCTGCTTTGGGTAAAAAGGGAGGCGATCACACCATTTCCTTATTACAGACACAATTGCAACAAGTGATGGAACAATTGGGCTGTACAAAAGTGAGCGATTTACCGAACCACCTTATCTAGGAAAGAAGACATACTGCAAATCTTTTGGTAGCTTGTCCAATGTTTTCCAGACAACGGTTTTCTCGTAGGTCTTTCCATCTTTATCTTCAAAGAGTTCTATGACCTGGTATTGGACAATATTCCATCCTGGTTGAAAGTCGAGCTCATAAATATTTTTAGCGGAGTACATTTCTTCCTGATTTACCGCATAGGAATCCATACTACATTCCCCTTTAACCGAGGCCGCCTCTTCAAAATAGTACATATCCAGATAGTAGCCTTCTTTGTTTTGATATTTACCAAAAGCTCTTACACCTTCAGCAAAATCTTTAGTATTCACCATCATAAAGGAGCCATACATTTTTTTTATCAAGATATTCGCTATACTAAAACTGCCAAAAGTTGTTAAACTAATAATGGGCTGTTCTCCATTACTTATAGTTACTGTTTCAGAATGACAGGAAAAAGCTTTGTCAATGCTGTTAAGACTTGTTTTCCACTCGTCGGAATTTTCATTAAAACCGTCAATATCTGATAAAATACTTTGGACCAATTCCTTATTTAATTCTATGATAAAATCTCCTTTATCATCTATGGAACCAATGGTAATAGGTTGATTCATCCCTGCCACGATATCGGCCGCTGGGTCGTTCCATTCCTTGATATTACCACTAATAGCCGTTTGGGAGTGGAGATAAAAAGTAAAGAGAATAAGTAAATAGCTTAGAACATTAGTTTTCATGCTTGTTATTTATGGTTGAAATATTGTAGATGGCATTAAGGTAAGTTGATATGTTACTTAGAGCCATTAGAATTGTATAAACGGAATGGAAAATTGTGTAAATAGACTTTTAACAATAAACTAATTTTTGATTTTTTGCAGTACTATCTCCGAAGGACATTGGTAGATTTATAATTTTGAGACTTATAAATTATCATTTTAAAAACCAAAATAGAGATAAACCATTCTTTTGATAAATTGTGTATAAAAGAGTGGTTCTGATATAATATTAAAAAGCAACTATTTAATAGTTTTACACGTATAATGTCAAGAGCAGAAATGTTTTTGAATTATCAGATCACATCATTTAAGTGTTGTTAACTGTGCATATGATCCAAGATTCACTCAATAATTTTTGAAACAACTAATCGGAATTACCTTCCGAGTTGTCGAAAAAATCTAAAGTATTGGAAGTAAATGGGTTATTTTTCGCTTTTAACTCCCCCGGGCATAGAATGATTGTTTTAGAATAAAATGTTTGAAAGGATGTAACAGTCCACTCGTGATTTAGAATTTTGCCTTAAATTTTAAGTAATCTTGATTAACGCTTTAGTAACCAACCTATACCTGCTTTCTTTCCTGACGGCTATTTTGGCTTTTGTACTGGCGGTTAGAATTTACCCGGTAATTATTTATACCGTGCGCGCCAAAAATCTCATGGATGAACCTGAGAACAGGAGTAGTCATGCGCTCAAAACGGCCACTCTCGGTGGTGTAGGTTTATTTATAGCCTTTTTTGTAGCCTTAGTGTTTTTCGGAGTTTTAAGCGAGTTAGAAAGACCTGACTTAATTAAATTATTGACTTTAGCCTTAGCTACCATCATTCTCTTATTTCTTGGCATTAAGGACGACTTGATTGCCTTGGCTCCCAAAAAAAAGTTTTTGGGACAACTTTTTGTGTCGGGCTTAGTGATCTTTTTGTCCGATATTAGGATTGTTAGTCTGGAAGGACTTTTAGGGGTAGGAGCCTTGCCATATTTGGTTTCTGTTTTCTTTACGCTTTTTGTTTTTATTTTGGTAATCAATGCCTTCAATTTAATCGATGGAATTGATGGATTGGGAGGTACAATAGCCCTTATTTCCAGTCTTTCCTTTGGAATCTTTGCTTTGGTAAATAGCGACTATTTATTGGCCTTAATTGCTTTTAGTATTATTGGTTCTATCATAGGATTTTTATTTTTTAATTTTTCTAAGACCAATAAACTTTTTATGGGCGATTCTGGTTCCTTGTTTCTGGGATTCTTATTAGCCTATCAGGGAATTAGCTTTTTATTACTAAATGAAAGTGCTGGTTCACTTAAATTACCAAATGCACCCATTTTACTTTTAGCAATTTTATCATTTCCCTTATTAGATACCTTAAGAGTTTTCGTAATAAGGATAAGAGAAGGCCGCAGTCCATTTAGCCCGGATAGGAATCATATTCATCATATCCTTATTGACAGGGGTTTACCTCATAAACAGGCTACTGTAATTTTGGCTATTGTGAATGTTTTGGTGATAGAGCTGGCCGATTCTACTGAAAGATTTGGAAATAAACCTTCAACTAGTCATCACCGTAGTACTGGGTTCTTTATTCTATACCTTGCTTTATAGATATCCAAATACAGCCGGCAGAAGCGTT
This sequence comes from uncultured Flavobacteriaceae bacterium, assembly GCA_942491255.1. GTDB lineage: Bacteria > Bacteroidota > Bacteroidia > Flavobacteriales > Flavobacteriaceae > Eudoraea. Next base: position 153,360 of record CALOAJ010000007.1, read on the forward strand.
CCTATAGAGCTGTATACTGACGACGAATAAAATAGTAATCGGGGAAAGTTATATAAACTTAAGACTTCAGGATAGTTTAAAGCCAGAGGGATTAAATACCTCCTTCCTGAAATTAATACAAAAAAAAAAAACAGTGTAGTGGTATTAAATACCGATAAAGTCAAGACCTGGCTCGTAGGGGATAAGCGTATCAAAGAGCTACTAAAGTCCAAAGAACGATATCTAGGTAAAAGAAGAAAAAAATACAGGGACGTAAGTCTATGAAGACGGAGAATTAGGATTTTATTTTCGATAAATTCTTATCACATTTATAAAATTAGAGTATAGTTTTTCACAAAAACATTTAAAGTTAGACACGTTAAGGTCACCATTTTAAAAATAAAAATAGTGTAAGTTGAATCATAGTTGAAATTAAGTGGTTAAGAATTAATTGGTGGTTTTAATTTCAATACTGAGATTGATTTAACTATTTAGAAGTGGGTTAGCTACCGACCTGAAATTCATAATCGAAATGCTTTGGTAAATTTACTTTAGGACATAATCGACTTTCAATAATTGATTTATCGGAAGCAGCTCATCAACCCTCGTATCGCATTGTGGCAATTTTGTAATTGTTTATAATGGAGAAGTATATAATTATAAAGAAATAAGGAAACGATTAGAAACCAAATATTTTTTTGAACAACTTCTGATACTGAAGTGATTCTTTACAATTATATTGAGAAAGGGGAAAAATGTTTAGATGACTTTATAGGCATGTTTGCGTTCACTATTGCCTGATATTAAAAATGATATACTTTTTGGTGCCCGAGATAGATTAGGAATTAAACCCTTTGTCTATTATATCAAGGGAACAATTTTGCTTTTGCTTCTGAAATCAAAGTAATAAAGGAATTGATAAGTTCTTTATCACTTAGTTCTCCAGCTATTGGGCAGTATCTAAGATATTTATACATCCCCTCACCTGACTCTATTTATAAAGAAATAAGTAAACTACAGCAAGACACTATTTTAAAGTACAATAAGAAGGTTTTCTTAAAATAAGTAAGTATTAGGATCATGACAAATACATTGGGTTAAATTTACACTTAAAAGAGAGCGCAGTTTTAGAACAATTAGATTTTCTTTTGAATGATGCAATTAAGTATAGAATGATTGCTGATGTTGAGTTGGGATCCTTTCTTTCCGGTGGTATTGATTCGTCAACCATATTGTACTATGGCAAAAAATTCTAATAAACCAATAAATGTACCGCTTGGTTTTGAAGGTGCCGAAAAGTATGATGAAACTAGAGATGCAAAGATGATTGCCAATTACTTTAATACAAATCATCTTGAAATAGTATATTCATCCCAACGTGGCAAATTTGTTACCCAAAATGGTTCATCATTTCTGACGAGCCTTTTGGTAATCCGACGGCAATACTAATTCATGAACTTACCAAGAAACGAAAAAGTATCGCCATCTGTAGCTTTAATGGCAGGAGATGGGGGAGATGAGATTTTTGGAGGCTATCCTAGATATGAGGCACCACTCTATTATTTGATAAAAATAAAAATTTGTACCACGATTTTTTGGAAGGTATTGAATCCTGTACTAAAATTGATTTCGGAAGATACTTCAGGGAATCACAGATTCAGAAGAGTAAAGACTTTTGTAAGTTCATTGTCGAAACCTGTAGATGAAATGTACGAGGATTGGGTGGCTCATTTTTCTTTTAAAGAAATAAACTTATTGTTGCAGACTCGATTGGATTTTGATAAGGCAGTTACCGAAGTATTTAATTCCCTGCCCTCGAAAAATCTTATTGTTAAAACAGTCTACTACAGATTTGAAGACTTATTTGGTTAATAATCTCTTGTGCTACGGAGATGCTATGAGTATGGCAAATAGTTTCGAGGTGAGAACTCCCTTAATTGATCATCGACTTGTAGAATTTATGACTTCAATTTCTTCAAACTATCGTATTCAATCCGGACAGACAAAGTATTTGATGAAAAAACTTTTGAATGGTAAAGTCCCAGATGAAATTATCAATAAACCCAAATTAGGACTAAATCCACCTAGTGGAATGTGGTTAAAAAATGATTTACAAGGATTAGTCTCCTCTTATTTATCTAAAGAAAGTGTAGAAAGCAGAGGGATGAATTTTGAGTTTGTCTCAGAGCTATTAAAAGAGCATAGTTCTGGGAAGAGAGATCGGTCACTTTTTTTATGGAGCTTAATTGTTCTTGAAGAATGGTTTAGACAGAATTTGAATTAGTCCATGTATGGAAAATAGTTGCTAAATTTTGTTTTTATAATATTAATTTTGTTTATTTAGGAAACACTGGAAGCAGATTTGTACAGATAGACAAATAAAACAATTAATTTCTCATAAACGATCTGACAAGAAATCTTAAAGGATAAATCGTCTTTTTAAAATTTACAATTTATATATAATGTTGACACTATTTAATTTTGCAGCACTTCCGATTTTTTTAAAAAGGTAATTCAAGGTACAATTTGGATTTCAATAGGTTCCATATTGTCCAAAGGCTTACTTTTTTTGCCTCTATCTATTTTAGCTAGAATATTAAGCATCATTGAGTATGGGGAATACAGTATGGTGAAGTCTACAATTGATAGCTTTTTAGTTTTTGCCTATAATGGGAATCGGATTGACCACTACAAAGTATATATCAGAATTGAAAGATTTTGATAAAAAAAACACCTCATCGTTAATTGGTGCTGCAATTTCTTTGGTTTTTATCTTAAGTATACTTATTGCGACTGTGGTTATTGTATTTTCTAAGGATATTGCTATCAGATTATTAAATAATAGCTCAATTCAGATTCCGTTAATTATTGGTAGTTTTAGTTTAGTCTTTATTGCTATCAATAGTACACAAATGGGAGCATTATTAGGGATGCAGTCTTATAAACAAACCTCAATATCAAATCTTATTCGAGGTGTTATTAATGTTTTTTAGTTATGTATCGGGGGCTATTTACATGGTGTCACAGGTGCGTTAACGGGTAATTTAATTGCGCTTGTTTTGGTGACCATTGTATTACAAGCTTTATTGCTATCAGAGGCAAAAAAAATAGATGTATTCATAAATTTAGAGAATTGGAAATCCAGCGTACAAAAAATATACAAGTTCGCTTTGCCAGCCTCGTTAAGTTCTATTATTATAGCACCATCAATTTGGACTTTAAATACAATTCTAGTAAATCAAACTAATGGATATGAGGAGCTAGGGTTGTTTAATGCGGTGCTTATTTTTATACTTGCGATTCAAATGTTTAATGGGTCTATTAATGAAGTATTATTACCTTTATTTTTGTCTAGAACTGAAAATTGAGTGTTAAAGCCGAGTTTTTTAATTATTATGGTCCTTGGATTATTTCAATAATATTGTCGCTGCCACTAATTATTTACCCAGAGATAATTCTGTTAATTTTAGGAAGTAAATATGATGACGGATTAGTAACCGCTATTTTATCAATTTGTATTTTGTATACTTTAATAACTTCAAGCAAAGGAGGTATAAGTAGGGATCTAATAATAAAAAACAAGATGTGGTTAAGCGTATTAAGTATGGGCCAGTGTTATTTGACTATTCTAATTGTATTTTACTTTCTTAAGGACTATGGAGCTATTGGATTGGCTATTTCATTTTTAATTGGATTTGTTACAAATTACGTCCTGTTTTTACCCCTTTTTTATTCAAAAGAAAATATCATCACATATATTTTATAATCGATGGGTGTGGATAGTTTGGGGTATAATTTTTACCTTAATTATTGTCAATCAAGTGACATTCATTGATTATTTTTATAGAATTTTTTATAACGACTTTTCTACTAATATTTTTGTTCTTAGCGATTGTATTTTTGCACAAAAAAATAACTGAAGAAGCTTTATAGTAATATTTTTAAAGTGAATAATGGGTTTGGATTAGAGTGTTTCATAATGCGTATTGAGTAAATAAATCTTAAGAAAAAGTAACTGGAATAGATTACTAATTGTTTAAGACTACTATCAGAAATATAATGCAAAGGATAAATTTATATTGGTTTAAGACTTCAACTGGGAATGGCAATTTCGGTGATGAATTAAATCATTTGACTGTGTCCAGATTGATAGGTGCAGAAATTAATAGAATATTGATTCCTTCTTCGGGAATTGATTTTATTTATAAATGTCTGAGTGGATTTTATCATAGGAATATATCCCCGAGAGAGATTCCAATTTTGATTGAACAATTTTTTACGAAGGATGTTATAATCGGAATAGGAAGTGCAATTGCACTTAATAAAAATTCTAGTACGAAAAGTTTGGGGGAGCGGAATCATTAGAAAAGATGATCTGATAACAGAAGCAGAATTCCTAGCAGTTAGATTCAGAGTTCATACGCAAAATAGATTGAAAGAACTTGGCAGGAATTCACCAGAAGTAATTGGGGATCCAGCGTTATTACTACCACTTCTAAGAGTTAAAAGCAGGTCCAAATTTAAACTAGGGATAATACCCCATTATATTCACTATGATAGGATTAAGAATGGGATTAATTCAAGTTCTGTTTTAATTGTTAATTTGTTAGATCCAATAGAGAAAGTTCTCAATCAAATTCTATCATGTACGAATTTACAATTTCGACTTCATTACACGGAATTATTGTTTCACAGGCCCATAATATTCCAAGTCTTTGGTATAGGATTTTAGAAAAACCATTAACTGGAGATAGTATTAAATTTTACGACTATTTTTCGTCTGTGGGGATAGACGAGTATGAGCCTTTTGAATTGTCTATACGGGATTTTCAAATAGATAGGACCATAAAACAATTTGAATTATATGAAGAGGTTACCATAATTAAGAATGATCTTTCAAAAATTCAACAGGACCTTATAAGGGTGGCTCCTTTTCGTGTCTTGGATGAATATTTCAAGTGATAATAATAAAATGATCGATAGAATAAGTCACATATCAACTCATCGAGCATGACAGATTTCCATACTTTCTTTGTTTATTTAACAACACTTTTTTCTAGTGTATTATTAGCTAGAAATATGGTTTTGATTTAAATAGACTAAAATATGATAGGGGTAATTATTTTATTGTTGGCTGTAGTCTAGTTGTTTTAGTGTTGGTTTCGGGTCTTCGTTATGATACAGGCAGAGGATTATCAAAATTATGCTTATTTTTAGCGTATGAAGAAGTACAGTTTATGGATAATACTGCTGAATTAGACATGGAAATTGGATATACGGTACTTGTAAGAAATTTTAAATAATCTAAATCTTGAAGTTTGGTCTTTTTTTATCATTTCTGCTTTTCTGACCTATATATTATTTTTTTATAGTTTTAAAAACTACAAGTCAATTCTCTATTTAGGTATTTTCTTTTATATTACCTACGGATTTTATTTTTATTCATTTAATGGTGTAAGGCAAGCTATTGCAATGAAGTGCTTTATCAGTAGCTGTTATGTTTGCCCAGGAACGCAAAATAGTCTTATACTTATTTGTTATTCTCTTGGGAGGCTTAATGCATAAAAGTCTTTTTTTATTTATTCCCTATATTTTGTAATAAATCAAATACGATTTTCAAGTCTTTTTTGGTATTTGGCTTTTTGAATAAGTCTGTTACTTCATTTTGTTCCATTTGATAATTTAGTCGACTTATATTTACTTTCAGAAATATTGTCTGATACACAAGTGGACTACGGAAATTTTGCAATGGGACTAACGGAAAATGCCAATGAAGCTGGGAGCCTTACATTGGGCATATCTAATAAGAGTGGGAATTGGCTTTTTTATATTGTCTTTTTATTCGAAGTTAATAAAGGTTGAGCCTTCAAGTTTACCATATTTCACGCTTGCATTAATTAGTATTATATTATATAATTCATTCTCACATATCCTGTTCATGACGAGGGTTAATTATTACTTTTACTTTTAGCACCTTTGCATTGGCTTTTATAATCCGTTATTTGTTTGTTTCCAATCAATTACTACTCTGCTAATTCTGTTTTGGACAATTTTTTATAATGTTGTTTTGTTATGGAATTTATGTTGGGAGAATGGTTGTTCGCCTTATACCTCTTTGCAACGTTTTAAGTCATGAATACTGGAATTTCGTTTATAGTAATTGGTAAAAATGAAGGTTGGAAGATCTCCAAATGTTTGGGGAGTATATATTCTTGTATTGAGAAAAATAAAATTTCTAATTATGAAATTATATATGTAGACTCTCAATCAAATGACGATAGTATAGAAAGAGTTAAAAAATACAAGGAAGTCAAAATATATTCAATTATAAATAAAACAAATGCTGCGATTGCGAGAAATAATGGAGCCAAGGAGTCTTAAAAGGAGGTGCTTTTTTTATAGATGGTATTATGGAAATAATAGCTGAAACTGTGGGAATTTTTATATAATAAAAAGTACGGATTACTCAAAAACTTTACTTCAGGGGATTTTGAAAATCAATGTTATTCCAAAATGGAAAATTTATAAATAGGAGGTTGCAGGTTATAACCTACAAGAGAATGTTTACGAAACTACGACTGGTGGATTGTTTTTAATTACCAGAAAGTTATGGGATCGTATAGGTGGTATGAAGTGCCATTTTAGAATCTCAGAGGATTGGGATTTAGGATTGAGAATGGCTTTCGAAGATAATAGAATGTATCGTGTAAAGGAGGTTCTAGCATTACACCATACAGAATCCTATAATAGTAAGGATAGATTTTGGGTAGATGTATTAAAGGGTGATTTTTTATATTATAAGGCAACTTGTTACACGAGGAGCCATATCCACAACAAATATATGTATCGACTCTTAATTCGTGAGGTGACAATGTTTTCTCTTTTAGGGTTGATTTTTTTAGCAATCCATCTAAAAAATCCGTACTATCAACACGTTTATATTTTTTTCATAATCTTAATTAAGAACCTTATACAAGAAGAATAAAATAGATGCCAACATGGTTTCTCTGTACTTCAGATATATAGTGTTTGATTTAGAACTGTATTGGCCTTCTTTTTTTTCTGGCCAAAAAGTATTTGATAAATTGAGTATGAAAGAATAAACTAAATCCTTAGAAAGAATCTTAAATGATATGAGCTATTATTACACAGTTTTGATCGTTGACGTAATTACGTTTTACACTTACATGGTACTATGAAGATTGGGATATGGGTTAATAGCCTTAAGGGTTTAGAAAATTGGCAAGTTAGAATAATTCAATCGATTATTGCTGATCCAAATCTCACATTATCTCTTGTCATTATCGAAAAAATTCAAAAGAAAGAAGAATTCTAAATACAAAGAAGGAGAATAATTGGATTAATTAATCAAATTTCTTCTACAATTACAAATTTTTATTGAGAGGAAAATTCTTTTTTTAAAAAACCTCAGTCAGTTGATAAATCGTTAGTCCTTAAAGTTATGCAAATGAGGCACCTTCTTTAGTGATACATCCATCAATATTGGACGGAAGTAGTAATCTTAAAGGATGACGAAGAAAGTAGAATTCAAAGTTACTACTTAGAGATATTATCCTTCATCTAGAAGTCTGTATATATAATTTTAACCTAGTCGGAATAACTAAGTATGGCTTATGGTCTATTTTAACTAATTGTAATTATAAGGGAAATAATGATATTGTGGGTTTGTGGGAAATATGTAATAATAAATCTGTTATTGAAGTCAGTTTAGTCCAATTTGGAATTAAAAATAACGCCTACGAAACAGTAGAAACAGCATTTTAATCCGCATTGGTCATTAGCCCGAACAAACATATCTTTTAGAGGGTTCGGTCACCTTATGAATTAAGAACTTAAGGAAACTAAGTGGTAGAATCAACATTAAAAAAAGCGCACCAAGCATACATACTCCTGTAGACAGTTGTCTTCATTTTAGTTATCTACTAAAGTATTTATTTTTCTTCTTATATTACTCTATGATAAGGTTTGGAAGATTATAACTGGGATTCTTTTTGGAAATAGATACCAACACTGGATTTTGTTCTTTTGAAAAAGGTAATTTCCTGAATTCAGACCTCAAAGAGTTGAAGCCTCATACCGCCTAAGAATGAATTTTGGGCTGATCCATTTCTTTTCATGTATAAAGGGATGACTTATGTTTTTTATGAAACTTATGAGTATCATACAAAAAAAGGAAAGATATCATGTGGGGTATTAGATGATGGCAATATTACAAACTTAGTAGATGTTCTGAATTTAGACTATCATTTATCATATCCTTATATATTTGAAGAGGATGGCGAGATATATTTGATGCCAGAAACTTTAGAAACAAGAGATTAGAAGTCTATAGATGTGTGCAATTCCCAAATAAATGGGAACTTATTTAATCGTTTTGAAGAAATGGTAAGCGGATGCTTTTTTGCATGATAAAATGAATCAAAATTGGTTATTTATTAACAAAAAGAAAACCGATTATTTGCCAATTAATAGTGAGCTATATATTTATAAGACTGATGGTCCAAAATTAAATGTTTTATTACTACATACCGAGAATCCTGTGCATATTGATTCAAGAGAAAAGAATGGGGGCATTTTTGCCAAAAAATGAGATATTCAGACCGTCACAAAGAAATATCGACGGTGTATATGGCAAGGCTCTAAATATTAATAGGATTCGCGAACTGACAATTGATTCTTTTATAGAAGAGAGTGCTATTGTTTTCGAGCCTGATTTCCAGAATGGTCTTATGTCAATGCACCATTTACATCAAATTGAAGATTATTTTGTTATTGATGCGGCACTTCAAAAGTGGAACAAATAATAACAGGAGATAATTATACAGGCATAGAACTAATTTAAGGTCATTATTTAATTGATTTAAATGAGAAGGATAAAATGGATAGACTTAAAGTAATTGTATTTGGAATTTAATTATCATAGCAATAAGGTATGTGGACAGACAATAAAAACTAGAAATGTTTATGAACTACTTAAAAGAAAAGAGGATATTTTTTTCAAAGTAGATTACTTGGATTCTGAAATTCTTAGCCTGAGAGAAATTCGGGTCGTTTAAAACATTCATTAAGTCAATAAAAGTGGACGTATGGGTCATCTTCCGGCAACACGAAGTCTTAATGTCATTTTCCCTTTCTTATATATGTTCTCAAAAGTGTTTTCTCAAAAGATTCAGCTTTGTGGTTATAGGCGGTTGGTTTGGGGACTATTTAAAACGCAAAACTAATTATACGCATTTATGTTATCGGGTATTCATCGAATTTATCCCGAGACCGACTATTTAAGTACGATTTTGAAGAATGATTTTGGTTTTGACAACGTCAAACGCTTAAATAACTTTCGAAATATTCGCTTTTTACCTAAAAAAGATCACAAAGTAAAAATATAAGATTAGTTTTTATGGCACGTGTACACCCATTAAAGGGAATAAGTACGATTTTTTAGGCTTAGTCAAAAAAATAATTGAACTAAAATTGGAACAGGTCATAATAGATATTTATGGACCTATTTACAATGAGTATCTTACGGAATTTGAAGAAGAATGTCAGAATTCTTCAGAGAACTTAAACTATAAGGGCGTATTACAGCCTGATGAAATCTATCAAGTCTTATCTGAGTATGATCTTATGCTTTTTCCTACCCAGTATTATACCGAAGGCTTTCCTGGTTCTATACTTGATGCTTATATTTCAGGTCTCCCTGTTATTGCGAGTAGGCGGATGTAATGCTATCTGAATTTATAGATAATACCTCTGGTGTTATTACAGACTTTGATAATGAACAAGATTTCGTAGAAAATGTCATTGATCTTATACGGAACCCCAATAAATTAGTCTCTTTAAGGAATGGTGCATTTTTGAAAAGTAGGGATTATAGCCGGGAGCAAGTATGGGAAACATTTAAGGATGGTCTTTTTTGTCTCAATAATTAACTTTTTTCTTATACCATATAAAGACTATTAGACCTTTTATTGAATTCTAAATCATTCATTAATTGATGAAAAGACCTCTTATTTCTATTGTGACTCCGGTTTTTAATTCGAGAAATATATTTCTGAAACTACTCGTTCCGTTCAAGAGCAAAGTTATTCCAATTGGGAGATGATCTTGGTAGATGACTGTTCACATGATAAATCAGTTAGTATTATTAAAGAATTTCAGAAAAAGGATAGTAGGATAAAGTTTTTTAATAATTCGGATAATTCGGGCCCTGGAGTATCTCTGAACAAGGGTATTTTAGCAAGTAAAGGAGAGTTTATTACCTTTTTAGATAGTGACGATCTATGGTTGGTTTTTATTTTTAGAAACTTCCTTACAAACCTGTTTAAATAATAATTATGAATTTGTTTTTATGTCTTATAGGAGATTTGATGAAGAATTGAACCCTTTAATTAGTGATTTTAAAGTTCTAAGAAAGTCAACTATGAAAGTGTTTTAAAAACTTGCCCAATTTCCTGTTTAACAGCGTTTATAGATATCCTATGTATAGGTAAATTGTATATGCCAAATCTAGTTAAAAGACAAGATTGGGGGTTGTGGCTGGCTGTTTTGAAAAAAGTAGACTATGCATATGGTATTGAAGAGCCTTTGGCCATTTATAGAATGCGAAAGGATTCAGTTTCAAGAAGTAAATTAAAACTAATTCCTTATGTTTGGAAAGTATATCGGGATGTTGAAAAAATTGAGTATTTTACAATCCTTTTATCTACTGATTCTTTGGTCAATTAACGGCTTTAAAAGTATTATATAAATACAAGAATTAATAAAAGTAGAAATACTTTTAGACCTATTTTGTTATATGGAAAATTCATCTGTTTTATCAAGTTTACAAGAAATTGATGAGCCCTCGGACTTTAACGGAAATGCTTACTAAATATTTAAGATTTTGGCCGTTTTTTTTGATTTCAATCATTATTTCATTATTGTTAGGGTTGGCTTATATGAGATATGCACCAACTACATATCTGTCCGTTGCTAAGATTAAGATATTAGTGACTAGAAAAGGCGAGTTAAACGTTGCTTCGGATGCCATGGCTCTATTAAATGGTACTTCCAAAATTAATCTGGATAATGAGATTGAAGCTTTTTAAAATCTTATCGGCTACTTAGTCAGGTAGTTGAAGATCTACAGTTAGATATTGGATATTTTGAAGTGGGTAATATTAAAACCGCGCAGGTCTGGAATGCCCCATTTACGGCAATAAAAACTATTGAAGAGGATAGTCTAAAAATCAAGAAAGTATTAAGAATTACGGTGGAAAACCCAAACTTGATAATTACAGATGAAAATGATTTTAGCAGAATAATAAATTTAAATTCAGTAAGTGATTCATACAAGGCTTACCATTTGCTTTAGATATACCAGATGGAATTGAAATAAAGAAATATGAAGGCCTTACCTATGAAGTAGTAATTAATCCGTTAAAAGTGCAGTTTTACAACTGCAATTGCATTGGGAATAAGAGAAGCTAAAAAAAGAAGCCAGTCCTTAACCTGTCCATTAAAGGGGAGAGTGTAGAACGTTCTGAGGCTATCTTAAATACCCTTATTGCCAAATTTAATGAGGATGGGATTCTAGACCGGCAGTTGGTTTCCAGACGTACCATGGAGGTTATTGATAAACGCTTCGTAGACCTTGCCTCGGAACTCGATTCTATAGAAGTAGGAAAACAAGATTTTAAGCAGACCAATAGACTTTCCTATATAGAAGCAGATGCTGGAGTAACTCTTCAGCGAAAATCGGAGGCGGAGGATGAGGTGGCCTTATTGGAAAACCAGCTATCTCTCTCCAAATTATTAAAAGAGACCGTAATTAACCAGGCGGAATACAGTTTATTGCCGGCCGATATTGGTTTAGAGAATTTAAGTTTGAATAGTTTGGTGGCAGATTATAATGAATTAGCCCTGGAGCGGGACAAGCTTTTGCCCAATGTAGGGGTAAACCATCCTACTCTTAAGATCAATTTCCGGGCAGTTAGAACGGGGGAAGGTAAATATTATTAAATCGGTGAATATCTACCAGGCACAATTAAGAACTTCCCTGAATCAATTAAGACTTGAGAGCAGTCGGGCAGGTGCCGTATTCTCTGAACTGCCGGAGCAGGAAAAAATGCTCCGGGGCATAGAGCGACAGCAAAGCATTAAAGAACAACTCTTTCTTTTATTGTTGCAAAAACGTGAAGAGGCGGCTATTAACATGGCAACGACTACGCCATCCATTAAGGTGGTAGATTATGGTTTAACCAGCAGCAAACCTTTATCACCTAAAAAAATAATAGTATACCCCTTTTCTTTGGTGCTAGGGTTATTTTTGCCTTTTTTGGTACTGTTTATCCGTTTTTCACTAGATACCAAAATACACGACCGTACCGATCTGGAAAAGATAAGTCCGGATATCCCTGTACCTGGCAGAAATTCCATTCTCTTTAAAAGGAATAAAATTATTAGCGGTCTGCATGACCGTTCTATTCTGGCAGAATCGTTCCGGATGTTAAGTACCAGTATTAATCATCACTTACCAGAGAAAGAAAAGGATAAAGGGCAGGTACTTTATGTCACCTCTTCTATAAAAGGAGAGGGAAAAACATTGGTGGCCTTCAATCTCGCTATGGCCTATGCCAGTTTAAAAAAACGAGTCTTGCTGGTTGGGGCCGACCTCAGGAACCCTCAATTGCATATGCATCTGGACATCCTTAAAAAATCTAAAGGGCTTTCTGAATATCTTTCAACGCCTTCCATGACCTGGGAGAATGTTATTAATGAAGGATTTAGTAATGATTTTAATATAAAGGTCTGTTATAGCAGTCAAATCCCTCCAAATGCCCCAGAACTGCTTTCGGCAGGAGATGGCTTTGAAAAATTTATCAATGTCAAAGAGGAGTTTGACTATATCATCGTAGACACGGCCCCCACTTTATTGGTAACAGATACCATGCTTATCTCTAAGTATGCAGACCTTACACTCTTCGTAATCCGCGCCGGGTTTACAGATAAGAAATTACTGGAGTATTCCAAAAACCTGGACAAATCCAAAAAATTACAGAATATGGCTTATGCCCTGAATGATGTTGGCTTTGGGAAAGCGAGGCACTATAATTACGGGCATGGCTATGGTTACGGCTCCGAAAATAATCAAGGCTAAGTCTTTTAATTACACTTTCTTATTACAGCTTACCCCCAAAAAGAAATCACTCTTTCAATCAACCAAAAAGAAGCCATTCCTCCAATGGCATAAACGGGAACAAGGGGCGCCCATTGGGGTAGTTTTAAGTCTATTTTCTTAAGAACTTTCAGACATAAAAGAATAAAAAACACAAAGACAATCTGGCCGACTTCCACCCCCACATTAAAAAACAATAAGGCGGCAGGTATAGTGGTTTGCGGTAAGCCGATTTCCGTTAAGGCCCCGGCAAAGCCAAAACCGTGTAAGAGTCCAAAAGTAAAGGCCACAATCCATGGGTATTTGGCGGTAAGTGTTGGTTCCCCTTTCTTATATTTAATGAGTTCTACCGCTAGAAATACAATACTTAAGGCAATCACCGCTTCAACAGGGGGTCCGGGCAGGCCAACAAAGCCCAAGGATGCCAACGACAAGGTAATACTATGGGCAATGGTAAAGGCCGTGATGGTTTTAAATAATTTCCAGAATCCTGAGGTAATGAGGACTAAGGCTAACACAAATAACAAATGATCTATTCCCAATAAAATATGTTCTACACCCAGGGTAAAATAGGTTTTTACGGTCCCCCACAAGGTTTCCTTTTCGGGAATTATCCGGTGCGTCTTATCGGGTTGTAGCATAAATGGAATACGTTCCCCATTTAAGAACTCTATATTTACCAAAACATCTATCAGCGTTTTATTTAGTCCTTCTATCCCTATCACTTTGCCAAAAAGTGGCCCATTTGAAGTAATTTTATAAGCATAAACTACAAAACCGGGGATAGGATTGGGCTGCCTTAATTCTTCTACTTCAAAGCTCTCCGGAAAATCGACATAGATCTTAGGTACAGCATCGCCCATCCTGGGAATCTTCCAAAATACATGATATGCTTCTTCACTAACCTGCTGAATCTGTAAATAACCGGGACGTATCTCATGTGCTTCCAAACTGAATATTGGAAATACGAGCATTATAAGGTAGAATATTCTAAATAATCTTGACATCCTTAGTAAGTATTCAGCTGGTTTTGTAATTCGATTAGAAAGGTGTCTGTAATAATTTCAGAGGGGGTAATATCCACTTCTACCTTATATCTTTTTTTTTTAGTTCTTCATAAATGG
>CALOAJ010000008.1:0-161954 GCA_942491255.1 uncultured Flavobacteriaceae bacterium
TTAATGGAAATATTTTTTTCATTTCATAGGCCCCGAGAATTACTGCTTTGTAACCTGCCAAATTGCTTTGTGAACTTAATACATCCATATCCTGAGCTCTTGAAATACGGGGAATAGCATCCATAGAGAAACTGATGCTCCTTTATCTGCAATTTTTTGAATCAATTGGGTTTGATTTATGAAACAACTGACCAATTAAACCTGGCCCTTGCTGACCAATTTTAAATCTTCTTCATTAAATGGATTGATTTTTATAAGTACTTCCGCATCTTTAAAAACAACACCTCTCTTTTCTACCGTTGCGCCTGCTTCCCTGTAGTCTGAATTCTTATAAGATGAATAAGTGCCTGCATCTTCTTCCACAATTAATTTGAAACCCTTATCAATTAATTGTTTTGTAATTGTTGGAGAAATTGAAACACGCTTTTCGCCTTTTTGAGTTTCCTTCAATATGCCTATTCTCATATTCGTTGGTGGTTTATTCGCGTATTGTGTTTTTAGTCTTGGTCTGTAAATTTAAGGGTTTATTAAAAAACTGAACTATCTATTTCCATATTTGTGTATTCCGGTAAACAGTTTGGCATAATATAAGTTGGTAAAACGGTGGATATAAAATTCAGTTCTTAACAATCCATGAAAATATGTTATTTTTTTTAATACTGCACATATCATATCAAAACTCTCACGAGTATTTTCATATATAAACTATTAGAGTTAGCAGTATTTAACTCGGTTATATAATTACAATTAGAGCAATTGAGCTGGTCTACAAGGAATATTATTCGATTTTCACAACCATATAGGTCTGTTTGGCAACAAAAATGACAGCTACTTTGAAGAAGCTGCTAGTTTTGGCGTTATATAATGAAATGTCAGTACAAATGAAAAATATAATTTTGGCATTTGCTTTCACATTTACAGTAATGGGATTGTATGCGCAAGAAGGATTAAAGTTAGGAATTCACGCAGGTTTGCCTATTGATGATTTTAATGATGAAATAAGCCTTATGGCAGGTTTGGACCTGGGATATATGTGGGCTCTGGGAGAAGTAGTGGACCTCGGTATAAGTACTGGACTTATTTATGGATTTAAAGATTCTTTTCAATCAGATGAAATTGTATCTGGACTAACTGATGTACAATTTGTACCACTTGCCGCTTCATTAAGAATTTGGCCTTCTAATTCGTTCTCCTTTGGTGTGGACGGCGGTTATGGCCTTGGATTAAATAAAGGGAATGATGGCGGAATTTATTACAGACCTATAATTGGTTATTTAATGGGGCCTATGACTGAAATTAACCTGTCCTATACCGGAATACAATTAGAAAACAGAACCTGGAATACGGTGACATTGGGATTCTTGCACACTTTCGAATTTTAGAGCAGAAAAGGAAAAAAAGAAGAGGAAGGAAAAAAAAAGAAAGAAAAAAGAAAAAAAGGAAAAAAAGAGAAAAAAAGGAAAAAGAAAGAAAAAGGAAGGAGAAGAAGGGGAAGAAAAAGAAGGGAGGAAAAAGAAGGAGAAAGAGAAAAAAAAAAAGAAAGGAAAAATTAAAAAAAGGAGGTAAATCTCACTAATCCCTATAATATTTCTTCGATTAATTGTAATTCTTCCGTTGTAAATTCCATTTTATCAAGTATCCCAACAGCATCTTCTATTTGCGATACTTTGCTGGCACCTATTATTACCGAAGTAACTCTTTTATCTCTTAAAACCCAGGCAAGCGCCAGTTGAGCCATTTTTTGCCCTCTGGATTCAGCGATTTCATTTAGCCTTTTAACTTTGGCTATCTTTTCTGGTGTGATATCTGTAGATTGCAGGTAGCTATCCGCTTTTGATGCCCTGGAGCCTTCAGGAATCCCCTTAAGGTACTTATTTGTCAAGAGCCCCTGGAATAAGGGACTGAATACTACAGAACCCACCCCATTTTTTTCGAGCACATCCAATAATCCATCCTCTACCCATCTGTTGAACATGCTGTAAGACGGCTGATGCACCAGACAAGGCGTACCCAGGTCTTTTAATATATTTATTGCCTGCTGAGACTGCTCAGGATTATAGGAAGATATACCTGCGTACAAAGCCTTACCCGATCTAACTATTTGATCAAGCGCCATCATCGTTTCTTCTAAAGGCGTGTTTGGATCCGGTCTGTGACTATAAAAAATATCTACATACTCCAGTCCCATTCGCTTCAGGCTTTGATCACAACTGGCGATTAAATATTTTCTGGAGCCCCACTCACCATAAGGTCCGGGCCACATATCATAACCTGCTTTGGACGTGATAGTCAATTCATCTCGTAAGATTTTAAATCAGATCTTTAAAATTCTTCCAAAGTCTCTTCTGCAGAGCCATACGGAGGCCCGTAATTATTGGCCAGATCAAAATGTGTTATCCCCAGGTCAAATGCCCTCCGTACCATATTTCTGCCATTTTCATATACATCTATTCCTCCGAAGTTGTGCCATAATCCCAGGGATATTGCGGGTAGCAGCAAAACCACTGTTTCCGCAACGATTATATTTCATTTTGTCATACCTTTTATTATTGGCTGTATATTTCATATGTAGAAAGCTGTTATTGTTGTAATTTTTGACTTAAATTCTAAAGTAATTCGAAAACTGGTAGAATATTCACTAATTGGTAATAGCATGACCCACGTCTACAGCGGTTTCGTACTTTCTTCCAATCCACCTCGCCTAATAAAGCACATTCCGCGCCTAAAATAAAACGATCCGGAGCTTCTTCAAGAACTGCCGTTACCTGTTGTCGTATCTCCTGATCGGTACCGGTTAGGATAGGTCTCCCTCTTTTCTCAGGCCACCCATTATAGGCCGTTCGCCAAACATGGTATACAATTCTTTTAAGGGTACTTTTTATCAGCAACGATATCACTCAAATTTACGCTGTGAACGAGAGATAATCAATAAATGGGCTTAAATCGTCATAAGGGCCTTCATAGTCACAAATATGCAAAACATTGCGAATACAGTTATTATTAATTTCGTTTTGTACAACCATATCCGTAGGCTTAATATAATCAAAAAATATTGGGATCCTGAAACCTAAAAGCTTCATTGCCCTGTGTTGGAGCTAAGAAACCATCGACCCCTAATTTTATACATTCTTTCAAAAAGATCATTACACTGTCAGTGATAATTTCAAGGCCCTTTTTAACACTGTCAGGATCTTGTTTTAAATGTTCTGTAACCAATTGACTAGTAACACTGTGACCGGCGCACATAAAAGGAGAATAAAAAGTGGCAATGACAGGAGCTAACTTTTTACCCTGTTTTACAAGTTCCTTAACCACATAAAGCTGCTTTTCGTAATAGTCTTTCCCGTAAAATGGCATATTGGCCCAGTCTTCCGGTTTTTTTATGGGTATCCCGATAGCCGGAAACAGTGCTTCATACTGGATTTTGATAAAATCCATATCAATAGCTCTTAAAATATTCTAGATGCCTGGCTACCGCGACATCACCCCATTGATACCCTTCGCCAAAATGTACGAAAAAACCACTTGGAATATAGTCCTGCTTTCGGGTTGATGTCAACAGATTTAAAACTGCTTCCCTTTTATTAAATACAGGTGCAGATTCGCAGGATCCCCTAAAAGCTCCCAGACCTGCTGCATATGTTCCTGCTGAGATAAGACCCTGAGATTTGACAAAATCCCTTCTTTTAATTGTTTGTATGTCCATAAATCAGAATTTTAATATTATCAACATTCTTGTTAGTTGTTATTTATAAGTTCAAAGGGAGAGATAATCATAATTCATCTGTCCTGTTTCAAGGGTGTGTAAAGTGAGCACTTGCGTGCCACTTTTAAGCCAATCTCCCCAAGTTCTTCGGCATAGTTCCAATGGTGCCATTGACGCCAGGCGATTGTATCTTTAGGGTCATAGGTAGATTTAATTTCCAGGGACCAGATGCTTCCTCCGGTATTTGTTGTTGATCTTTCAATTTTTCCGTCTTGATTGGCGGTGTACATTAACCCAATTTGGTAGGTCCCTGTAGCATACACCTCTACCATATATCTTGTCCATTCGCCTGGATTCCGTCCAGCCAATATATAACTGCCCATTCTGAGGTTGCACAAGATTGAATTTGAATTATCAGCGTTATTGGGAAATTTTTGTATAAGAAATATCTACAGCTTCCCCTTTTCTGAAGGCGCTTAGATAATCATTTCCTTTATTTAGCTTTCCGCTCCCATTGTTGACAGAGTCTGCATCGTGATAAGCAATTCCTTCTCCTCCCAGATCGTAATATTCACAGTGTAATTTGCCTGGGATGGTTTGAATACTCTGCTTGTATTTATCATCAGAGTAGGCTGAATTTAATTCCTCCTTGGTAAATTTTTACATGAAGAAACAATGATTAAAATTAAAGCAAAAATATTAGTAAGAGAAGCAACATTTTGTGTCATCTGCGGGTTAGTAAGTAAGCATAACTTTTTCCACCGCCGTTTGAACAATATCGATATCGTTAAATCCCCTAAAACCGCCAAATCCAACAGATAATTGTCCTGTCCTCAATTTTAATGGGCTGCCCTCCTACCCATCCAATAAGGTCCGGGAGTTCTATGGGTGAATCTTCAGGAGTCCATTTCTCCTCCAAAAACTATTTTTTCATAGTCGCCTGTTCTTTGTCCGTAATCCAAACTGACTTGCCTTTTTATAGGCGACGCTAAAAAAATGCCGTCCTTTTAATTTATCGGTTCCAAATAGTTTCCCTAAACCCTTCCATCTTCGGTTATTATACAGATAGCTACATTACCATCTGATATATTCCAGTCTTCAGGGCTGTTTTGGTAGCTATCATTTCTTCTTCTAAAGTCTCAAATATGGAATTTATTATTTTTTCAAGCGCAGGTTGGTTCATCTATATTGATTGAGTTGATTATTCAAACTCCAATAAATATAGTATAAAATGACTAAATTTAAATTATCCAAACAAGAGTTTGGAGATATTTGATCTGTCCCCTTGAACAATAAGTTGCTACAAAAAATTGAAAGGGGTAACAACTTTGTAGAATTGAACTATAAAATAAACCGCTTTACCCTATTGGAATCATGCTTTAAATACACCTCCTCCCTCAACCAGATCAATGGCATAATTTGGCTTCCTGTTTTTTCCAAGCGGAATACTTTCGCTTTCGCTTTTACCGGTATCCTTGTTAATTTTTAAAAGTTCAATTCCATTTTCATACTTTTAGTAAGGACCATGCAGTAATTTCTTGCTTCTTTTGTGGCCTTGAATCTTTTATTTGTAGCATTAAAAGCCAATCCAGCTGCACTACCAGCAGATTTACCCATTTCATTATAGGCAGATCCCCTAATTGTGCAAATGTTTGCCCTTCAACTGTATTAAGTCCTTGTTGAGCTCCTGCTTCCTGCAAAACACCAGAAGCCATTGCACTTGCACAGATACATACCCAGCGTATACTGCACCTGCGAAAAGTAATGCTCTTTTCCATCCTTCTTCTCTTGGTGAGGCGTAATATTTTAGAAATAAAAGAGCCCCGTTATAATCGTACATGGCAAAATTTTGATCTGAACTCAAGAGGATGCCTTTTTCTGCCAACTCCCAAAGTAGTAGGGGATTCATTTTCTTCAAATTTAACAGGTTCTGAACCAGACATATCAATTGCCCCATTGTCTAGATTAACACTTATTACAGCCCCGGCTTCTTTATAATCATAGGTATATAAATGGTTCCCATTATGGTTTACTAACTTATAATGGGTTTTTAGATCTTTGTCCCATAAAAGCTCTCCGGTGCCTGTATTTACTATATTCATTTCTTCTGCTGTGGCATAGAGTATTCCAAGCTCTGTTGTAAGCGTATAACCCACATGACCTTTCACTTTGATTGTCTTATCAAATGTAAAGAGGCCGTTTTTGGTATCGAGATAATTTAAAAAATGTTTCTCATTTTCTAGTAGTAATCACCAACATACCGTTTTTGGTTGGTGTATAGTCGTAAATGCCACCTTTTATACTAATGCCATTTCCTTTTTTGCCCCACAACCCGGAACCATCTAGCATAGAAAAAAGATTTACCTTAGAATTTTGTTTTCCTTGCGGCAAGACTAGTAGATTATTATTTATCCATGCTGTCAGTCCTAATTGTCCTTTACCTTGCATCTGGATCTTTCCAGATCATTTCTCCATTAGTAACATCATATGCTCTGTATGTAGAAGTGAGAGGTTACAATGTTATTACCATTGGAAGACATCGACTGATTTTCGTTTCTTTGTTCTGAACCTATAAGAAACAATCTCCAGATGGGTGCATATTAAAATCCAGCTTAAGTTCCATGCCTTCAGAGGCTGCTTCGGCTACATTCTTTAGAAGGTTGCCAAAAGCACCCATATTACTAAGTTGTTTCGCTTCCTCACTGGAATTATCTATGCTCCAAATAACATCACCGGATTTGGAGTTAATTTTTACATTTTTAAGTAATGTTATTCCCAATAATTCATCTTCATTTAACTCAACCAAATTTACGAGTTTACCAAAACTACCTTCTTTTGCTCCAGAAAGTACTTTGCCGGAAGCTATATCGATAGAAAGTGCCATATCTTCACCAGAAACAGATTTCCCCGCTACAATTATGCTATTAGATTGGTAAAGTACATAAAATGCTGTTTCACATTTTTAATTCCATGTTCAAAAGAGTTAAATACTTTAGTACCGTCAAACAAATTAAGTATAAATAACCCTTTATCTGTTTCAATTTTGGCAAAAGGCGAACTGTCCAGTTCCGTGAATGAATTTTCATTCAAACGGCCAAAAGTTATGTCGCTCCAAATTACCTCACCACTGGTATTATCAATGCCGAACAAGCCAGAATTAGTTTGCACAACATAGTTGCCTAATGCACTTACAGTCTGCCAATTTACTTCGTTATTAAACGTAGAGGTCCATGTTTCTTCTGCTTGAGCGAATATTGTAAGGTTAAATAAAATTAATGCGGATAAAATAAGTTTTTTAAGCATTTTAATAGGTGTCAGGTTAAAATTTGAGTTGAATTGACTCGTGAAATAAAAACGATTCAATTTCTTAATTATTTTATAACTTATGTGGGTCAAAAGCAAAAATGGGGAAGTGAAGTGGCGTGCACTTCATCTTCCCCTAATTATCTTACATCCATTATTCAATTCAGTAGATCTGTATATAACTATTTTTAAAAATGTGTTTTAAGCTTTGGGTTTTATATTCTGGTTTACCCTAAAGAAATTATTTGGATCATGCCTTTTTTTAATCTCGGACAATCGATTGTAATTATGTTTATAACTTGCCTGAACCCTTTCCTGACCCTCGTCCATCGCAAAATTAGAATAAGCACCACCTGAAGAATATGGATGTAGGGCTTCCCAATAAGTCCTTTTGCACCACTGGGTAATTTTTTCGGCATTTTTAGGATCCGGATCAACTCCGACAATTACGCCTGTATATTTCGCATCTCTATAAGCCCATGGCGTATCTTCGTTACCAACTCGACTGGCTGCACCACTAATTGGATACAGATGCATTTTACGACAAGGGTATAGGGATGCTGGAACCGTATTTCCAAATGGACGGCCCTTGCTTCTTCGTTAATATCATTAAAAAAGTCTGCCCTCCAATACCATTGCATTCCAGACGGCATTAATCCGTCAAAAAGAGTTTGTATAGAAGGATAGGGCATCTCCCCTACATTTTCAAATAAGGGGTTTTTGTCCCTTACCTCCTGAAATAGTTTATCAAACTCGGAGGGGTCACCTGTATAGCACCATACTATGCCACAAAACATTTTATTGTGCAATTCTTCAGGAAAGGTGGTCCGGGGATAATCATGGTAGCAATAAAACCATTCAGATCATCGGGTGCATTTAAAATAAAATCATGATACCAGGACATAATTTCTTCTGTTTTTTCTATTGGCCATAAGGTAGGTCCACCAATTACAGTACTTACAGGATGTGCCTGGAATTTAAAGGATGTTATCACCCCAAAATTTCCACCACCACCGCGAATAGCCCAGAAAAGATCTTCATTTTGATTCTTGTTAACGGTAACAAAGGAACCGTCTGCTAAAACCATATCTGCCTCTAAAAGATTATCAATGGTCAGGCCGTATTTTCTGGAAAGATGGCCTACACCTCCCCCCAGAGTTAATCCACCTACACCAGTTGTTGAAATAATACCAGCCGGAACGGCCAAACCGAATGGGTGTGTTGCATGGTCTACTTCGCCCCAAAGATTTCCACCTCCAACTCGTACTGTTTGATCTGCGAGGTTCACCCATACGCTTTTTAAGTCCGGATAAGTCAATGACTAGGCCATCTTCGCAAAGCCCAAGTCCTCCGCCATTATGACCACCTCCCCTGATGGCAACCAATAGATTATTTTCCCTGCCAAAATTTACGCAAGCTATCACGTCTGCAACGTCAACACAGCGCACGATCATTCCCGGATGCTTATCAATCATGGCATTATATACTTTTCTGGCATCCTGGTATTCGGGGTCCGAGGCCTGTATAATTTCTCCCCTAAGATGCGTCCTAAATTCTTCGATTAGTGAATTTGCTAAACCTTTAATAGTTTGTTTTTTTTCCATTGTACTTGTATTTGTTATAGTTATTAATTGGTTGTTATATTTCATTTGGAAAGTATCATTCCCTTTAAGGAAAAGAGAATGTAGAGTACATCCTTTTTGGCCTCATCATTAATGCCATTTTTATCTAAGGCCACAAAAATATCATCAATTACATGCATATATTCGCCCAGACTAATATTCATGCCTTTATGTGCAGTTACCATATCTTGCCCGTTGTATACCGATGGTCCACCACTACCAGCACTAAAAAATTCAATAGTATGCTGCTTTATCACTGCAAGGCGTTCGGGTTGCTCTTTTAGTGGTAAAAACCGGGCATTCACTGCCGGATTGTTCATATGGGCATCAACAGCATCATCCACTATCATCGAAATGCCTTTTGTTCCTCCTAATCTTTCAAAAAGTGTTGTTGTCATCTTAATTGTTTTTGGTTATATCGTAAAGTTAAAGAGACTAAAACACCCGGATTACCAATTTTAATCCAAAAAATTACACTTTTAATGCATGGTGGTCTTAAAAGAAGAAAATTTTAACTCTGATACATTTGAGCATATTTTGAGGGGAGGATCCCAAACTTCTCTAAAAAAGATTTTGAAAAATAAGCGGGACTATTAAATCCACTTTCAAAGGCAATTTCAGAAATATTTCCCTGTTGGTTATGGATTAGCTCCAATGCCTTATGCAACCGGTATTCTCTAATAAAGGTGATTGGTGATTTACCGGTAAGTTTCTTAACTTTTCTGTATAATTGAGATTTACTATGCCCAAGTTCTTTGCTAAGGTTGAGTATATTGAAATTTGATTTATTCCAGGTAAGTTCACAAAATTCAACCAATTGAGTAACAAATAATACCTCTTTAGGAGTCAAGGTTCTGATTAATTGATCGTCAATGACAGCATTTCTATTTTCATTTTCATACAATGACTTTACAGAAGGAGAAATAACGATTTGACCCTGGATAATTTCGCACATCTGCGTTGCTAAAAAAATAGATTCCGAAAAGAAACCATCCTTTGCTGTTACAGGAGCACCTGTGCATATGCCTATTTTGAGGCGCTGATTATCCCTTTCCAATTTGGGATAGCTGTACTTAAAACTTTCCTGGATCTTTACAGCACATAATACTGCGTTGGTAACAGATTTAAAAGAGATTAAGTATGATTTGTCATTTTCCCGAACGATACTTCCTTCAAAATGATTAACAGATTTCGCAACACTACGATGAAATTTCTGAGTGAACATACTTAGCTGATGCGTATCCAGCCTGTGAAGGTAATCGGAAGTTTCTAAGACCATGATCACCCTAAAGGCAGGATCATCAATAATATTTAAGTCCTCGTTTTCCCCCTTTTGAGGATCTTCAATGCGGCCTAGAAAGGATTCTACCAAATGTGGGTCTACTTCAATGATATCATGAGGGAAATCCCCATGGGCGTGGTTGTGCATATTTTGAATGGCCTCCCTGTTAGGTGCCTCTATCAAACAGAATGCAGTATGCCGTTTAGTATCACACCAATAAGTCATTCCCTTGCACCCATATAAATGCTCCACTTTCAGGTCTTCCTGGTGCATTAAAGCCACATGTTCTGCAGTAATTTCTTCAGGGATATCATGTCGGTCCATGTATAAAGGCATCGGTTTTGTTTTTATACAATTTAAGAAAAATAATTAAATTTTAACAGATTTATTTCACCAACCAACCTAACTAAACCCAAGTGATAGAAATTACATTGGCGGAAATAGACCAACAGAGATCATAATAACCTAGTCACTTATTTTAACCAATAATAAGTTAAGAGCAGCCAGAAGTCCAAAAAGACTTTGTTACCTTGCCAACTCAAATGGATAAAATACCACGTCACTTTAAGCTTTATAAACCCTGCGGTATAATAAGTCAGCTTAATTCTAATTGCTCAAGGGAGTTACGAAAAAAGAAATTTTTAAATGAGCTTTTTGATTTTCCTGAAGGTGTGATGCCAATAGGTCGGTTGGATGAAAAATCAGAAGGATTGCTCCTGCTTACAACTGATGGTAAGCTAAGCGATGATATAAATCGCTCCGGAGTCGAAAAAGAGTATTATGCTCAACTGGATGGGGAAATAACAAATGAGGCAGAAGCACTTTTAGAAAAGGGTGTTGCAATTGGTTTTGAAGGAAAAAGATACCTTTACAAAGCTGTAAAAGATATGCAAATTAAATGCTCCTGCCAATACTTCCTGAGGCCGATAAAAAACTTCGAATTGGACGACACAGACCTACCAGTTGGATTAGTATTACACTTACAGAAGGTAAGTTCAGACAGGTTCGTAAAATGACGGCAGCGGTTGGTTTCCCTACTCTCCGACTTATCAGGATACGCATAGGAGATATAACTTTAGAAAATTTGTCGCCGGGAGAAGTAAAACCGTTGACAAATCTTACTAGTAAAGGCGAACAATTCAATTCATAGGAATAACCTGTCCTGAGCCGGATATATCTATAATCATACTGGGACTACCTTTGTAATAAACATTACCACTGCCTTCAATGTTCACTTTTAAACTTTCTGTGCAATATACTTCACTATCTCCTGAGCCTTCAATGCGTAAATCTACATTGGCCGCCATAAACTCTGCACAATTAATAGTTCCGGACCCTACATTGACAATAGTTAAGTTATCTGTGTAACCGGCAATTGCAATATTTCCAGTCCCTATATTTTCAATTTCCATAATCCCGGTATTTTGTAATTCGAATACAGTAATATCTCCTGTGCCTTCGTTTTTTATGCCGTTTAAATCCGCCACCGTAATATTGGCTTCCAAATAGGTGTTTTTATAATTTCCATCTTCCAGATATATCTTTAATTGTCCATCGGAAACTGTGGTTTTAACTCTGCCAATGATATTGTCATCCGCGATAATTTCCAAAGATTGTGTCGGACCCTGAGTTATATTAACTACAAAAGTCCCTTCAGCACTAATTCTAGTAATAGATTTACCTCTCTGAATTCTGAAATTGTATTTCCTGATCCTGTATAATCATCTTTGGAACAGGAGGCTATTGTTATTGCCGTTAATGTTATTAGAAATAACCTTCTCATGATATATTAGATTCAATAAGTTATGTTATTTCTTTTTGCTCCTTTTGAAGAATGACTTCTGTTCATACTCCACCCATATCCCAAATGATAATTTAAGGTCCTTTTAATGTAGTTCATGTCTAGTGTTCTCATGATATTCGTTTTTTGATTGATGTATACCTAAAAGACGTACTCACTTCATTTTTGTTACAAAGTCTTGCTAAAATTTAGGCAATAGTATTGCAATGGCTTTGAGCCATTATTTAAGTTTACACAAAAGAGTAAGAGACGTTATTCGTTGATATACAAGAATTTATATCTTAAGAGCAGAACACCAAATTTACCAAAAAAACTAGGTAAAATATTAAAAGCCTATTTTATTCCTAAGATTCTTTTAAACATGCGAACCTCGCATTGGTAAATTTTACATATAAACTCTATTAGATCTGAATACATATTGTCTCTGATTTCATCTTGTTTTGATTTAACTATTTAACTATTAGTAAAGCAAAACACCAAAAAATCACATTCAAATCAAGAAAAATTATAAAATAGATGGGGAAATGTATGTTTTGTGGAGAAAGTTTGAAGTTATACTTTCTTTACCCGAACGGCATTAAGCCCCTTCATACCTTTTTCCAGTTCAAAAGACACCTTATCATTTTCTACAATCTCATCGATCAAGCCACTTACATGGCAGAAATATTTTTCATTGTTTTCAGCATCAATGATAAAGCCAAAACCCCTTAGAGGAATCAAAAAAATGACACTTTGCCCTTTCTTACAGGATCTACCTCTTCTATATCGCCTTCTTCCCTTTTTGGAATACCAAGGATAATATCTTCAGCCTCAATTTCCACTTTCAGAGAAGGATCCGGAGGAGTATCTGTTAAATTCCCATTATGATCTACATATGCAAATTCAATACCACCACCTTTTTCTTTGGCGGCTGCCTTACGTGCTTCTTTCTTTTTTTGTTTGTCCTCTCGTTTTTTGAGACGTTTTTTTTTTTCTTTTTTCGCCTTTGCTATAGGTTTGTTGCGATCTTGCCATTAAAATGTTTTATTAGGATATTATAGTTTAGTTTAAAAAGAAGCATGATTAAGAAATGAGCGCTTGGAAAAGTAAGTGTGGAACTGTGAATACTCCAAAAAATTAGCCAGAGCGATGGTAACTATAGGTCGGTAATTATCTTATTAAACTTCTGTAAAGATAACACCTTGCATTTTAATTTACAATTAAAAGGGCTGGAAAGCTATTTTTGAGAACCTCTAGGGATAATTCCGGTTAGAATTTGCCAATAAATCCTAAACTAGCTGTTATTTGAACGAGGATACTAATATTGTTTTGTAAATGCTTATTTTTAAATACAGCTATTAATCCTTAAGGTTATTCATTTTAAGCATCCGATAAGTAAATACATTAAGGTGATCAACCCTATGAGAACAAGACTAAAAGATCAAAACGAATCCCATTGTACATAATCTGGTCCGTTATTTTTCTTTTAAGTTTTCATTCCTGCAAGGATAAAAAACACCAGATTACTGAGAAGGAATCGGGGATTATCCAACAAGTGGAAAAAGATTTTGTCCAAATTTTTGATGGAGCCAGCTTAGAAGGCTGGGAAGGAGACAAAGCATACTGGCGTGCATCTAATGGTGTTCTGACTGGAGAAGTCACGCCCGAAACACCTTTGGAAAGCAATACTTATTATTTGGCAAGGCGGGCAGCCGGCAGATTTTGAACTAAAGTTGGAATTTCGTATTGCTGAGGCCGGGAACAGTGGTATTAATTATAGAAGTGAACGCCTGGACACAATTCCTTATGCTCCTAAGGGATATCAGGCTGATATTGATGGGAAAAACACATATACCGGACAGAATTATGAAGAAAGAAAACGCACTACCCTCGCTTATAGGGGAGAAAAAGCTTTTTGTTAATTCGCAAGACAGCCCACATGAACAGGTTTCGCTGAGGACAAATGTGCAAAATAATGCCTGGAAAAACAGAGAGGTAGTAGTAAAAATTGGGAGTTCAGACAGTTTAAAATCCAAGATTAAAGCAGAAGATTGGAATAGCTGCCATTTGATAGTTAAAGATTATCGTCTGCAACATTTTATTAATGAAATATTAATGAGTGAGGTAACGGATCTCGATTCAGTTAACCGTAAGTCTTCTGGCTTTCTGGGCTTACAGGTGCATGTGGGTCCACCTATGAAGGTAGAATACAGAAATATAAAATTAAAAGAACTCTAAGCAGATATGAAACCCATAGTACAAATATCCCTGGACCTTACAAATATTGATGAAGCTTTGGAAACTGCCGCATTGGCCATGAGAGCAGGTGTTGACTGGCTGGAGGCCGTGGACTCCCTTATTTTTGGCCGAAGGCTTACACGGAGTAAAAAAATTACGTGAAAATTTTCCGGGTGTACCTATTGTGGCAGATCTGAAAACTATGGATGGAGGCTATCTGGAGGCAGAAATGATGGCTAAGGCCGGTGCTACACATGTAGTAGTTATGGCCAGGGCACATGAAGAAACCATTAAGATTGTGGTTGAAGCCGGAAAAGATTTTGGAATACAAATAATGGGCGATAATCTGGGCTGTCCCGATATGGTGGCCGGTGCCAAACGACTGGAAGAACTTGGTTGTGATTATGTTATCCATCACATTGGTTATGATGAACGTCGTGGGATAGCCGCTCAGGGTTTTCCTATGCCAAGTCCGCTTGATCAGTTGCGAGAGGTTGTAACTGCTGTGAATGTACCTGTGCAGGCGGTAGGTGGCTTCTCTTGAGCAAGCTATTCGTTGTCCCGAATACGGCGCTCCTCTTGTTGTACTGGGAGCTCCTTTAACCATAGATGCCGATTCTTTTAGGACCGCTGAGGGTGATCTTGAAGCATCATTAAAACTAATATGTGACAGAATACATGCATATCCGGAAATGAAATAATCTATCGTGAAGTGAAGTTTAAAACTGTAATTATATGAACTCTATTGCCGTTGTAAATTTTGCTCCTAAAAAAGGTAGTGTAGAAATCAGAGAAATAACCAGGCCTGCCATTAGTGATGACGAAGTTCTGCTTGAAGTGGTTAATGTTGGAGTTTGCGGGAGTGATCTGCACCAGTGGACAGCAGATCATAGCTGGCCTGTAAATTATCCTGTAGTTCTTGGACATGAATTTGGAGGCCATATCGCTGAAATTGGCAAAGGCATCAAGGATTGGAAAGAAGGTGATGCGGTGGTGAGTGAAACCGCTGCAGTTATAAATGCCCAAAGTCCTTTATCCAGGCAGGGCCTCTACAATCTGGACCCCGATCGAAAGGGGTTTGGATACGGAGTTAACGGGGCAATGACAAGATATGTTAAGGTTCCGGCAAGATGTCTTCACAGGGTACCTGAAAACCTATCTTTTGAACAGGCTTGTTTAACTGAACCCTGCTCTGTTGCCTATAATGCCGTAATAACGAATTCAAAATTCGGCCTGGTGACCGTGTCATTGTTTTAGGTCCGGGAACAATAGGAATATTGTGTGCCGCCATGGCTCAATTATGTGGGGCCCATGTAGCTCTGGTTGGTCTGAAAAAAGACGCAGAGAGATTATCGATAGCAAAGCAATACGGCTGTGATATAATAGTGGATGATGCTACACAATGGGCACTTGAACACGATGGTCTTGGAGTTGATTGTGTTATTGATGCAGCAGGGGTTAGTGAAACCCTGAATTTGGCACTAAAATGGGTAAGGCCTAATGGGCATATCACCAAGGTTGGTTGGGGTCCCCAACCTTTTAATCACTCGCTGGATGCCCTGGTACAAAAAAATGTGACTTTGCAAGGCAGTTTTAGCCATAACTGGCCCGTTTGGGAGAAAGTACTTTCCTTGTTAGCAACAGGTCGATTGGATGTAGAGCCAATAATTGGGGGTATTTGGCCCCGAGCAATGGAATGAGGCTTTTGAAGCCATGCACTCCGGGAAAGTGGTAAAGAGTATTTTGAAACCTAATTAACATCATATGCGTTTAAAGAACAAAGTTATTCTAATTACCGGAGGTTATACCGGCATAGGACAGGCCATTGCGAGGGCATGTGTAAAAGAAGGCGCGCAAGTCCTTTTAAATGGATTGCGCAATGAAAAGGGACAGAGATTGGTTGAGGAATTAGGAAGTAATAGTGCCACTGCAATTACGATGGATATAACCAAAGAAGAGGCTCCTGAAATTTTGATAAATGAAGCTGTAAAGAAATTTGGCAAACTGGATGCCGTGGTCAATAATGCCGCGATGATTGTTTCTTCAAATATTAATACTACAGATCTTTCTTTTATGAGAAAGATGCTGGCAATTAATACCCTGGCTCCTTTTGCAATAATTCAAGCCTCCCTGCCTCATCTTAAAAAAACAAAAGGATGTGTACTAAATATTGGCTCTATTAATGCCTGGAGCGGAGAACCTAATTTATTGGCCTATAGCATATCTAAAGGCGCTTTGATGACTTTAAGCAGAAACCTTGGAGATAGCTTATTCCGGGATCACGGGGTTCGTGTCAATCAAATTAATCCAGGTTGGGTATTAACGGAAAACGAAAAAATAAACCAGAACCAGCAAGGGATGAATGATGATTGGTTCAAGGAGTTGCCAGACCTGTTTGCTCCTGCACATCGTATTTTTGAGCCTCAGGAAATTGCATCCGGAGCTGTTTACTCCTATCAGATGAATGTGGCCCTGTAAGCGGTCAGGTACTAGAGCTGGAACAATTTCCTATGATTGGCCGAAATTTACCGAAAAATTGGAGGGATTCAGTAAAATATAATCAAATAATCACCAGATAAGAAGTGCCAAAAGTTAGCTGTTTTCCCAAAAGCGTATATGCAAGATCTTTGTAAAACCGGAACTATGAAAGTGGCGGAATGGATTGATTTAGCTACTTCATTGGAAGTTGATGGTTTGGAATGGTATGCGGGTTTCCTGGAAATGGCAGATAAATCTAATTGGGAATTATTCAGAAAAAAAGTGGAAGAACAGGGAAAAGAGATTCCAATGCTTTGTTGTTCGCCGGATTTTACGCATCCCGATAATGCTTTCAGACAAAATGAAATCAAAAAGCAAAAACACTGGATTACAATGACCGATGCCTTGGGAGGCTCTTATTGCCGGGTCCTTTCAGGCCAAAGACGTCCCGAACTTTCAATAGAAGAAGGTATTGAGCTGGCTGCTTCCTGTATAAAAGCTTGCCTACCTTACGCAAGCGATTTAGGCATTACCTTAATTATAGAAAACCACTATAAAGACGATTTTTGGGCTTACCCGGAATTTGCTCAGAAAATGGAAGTTTTTTGTAAACTGGTGTCTTTTATAGACCACCCGAATTTTGGAGTTAATTATGATCCCAGTAATGCCTTTCTGGCAGGCGAAGATCCGCTGGAATTATTAAAAAGAGTTTCCTCCAGAGTAGTGACCATGCATGCCAGTGATCGTTATCTTCTTGAGGGAACTTAGATGATCTTCGAAAAGAGGAAGACGGTGTTTTGGGTTATGCAAAAAGACTTGGTCATGGAGAAATTGGCAAAGGGTTAAATGACTATGACGCTATTTTCACAGAGTTGAAAAGAGCAAATTTTGATGGGTGGATCAGTATAGAAGACGGCGTAGACGGAATGGATCAGTTAGAACGAAGTGTAGTTTTTCTAAGAAAAAAGATCGCGGTGTACTGGCCTGAATTTAAATAAGTTAATACCTTGTAAATAAAGTTATTATTGATTGTATTAAAAAACAAGGTATAACGTATTCTAGCGGAAATAATTTATTCAGGTTTTCAATATCTACCAAAAATTACCTAAGTTTTTTACTTAATCAAGTTACGGCAAGCTACCCATTCCTTCAGTTTCTCGCGGGCATCCGCAGCAGGATACCCCAATACAGTTTTCCCGGCCGGTACGTCAGCCAAAACCCCTGAACCAGCGCCTACAGTGGCACCGGAATGAATGGTGGTATGATCTTTTATAGACGCACTACCGCCAATAACTACTCCGTCGCCCAGGGTCACAGATCCAGCCAAGCCACTAGCCCCTGCCAATGATACAAGAACGTCCTAAAACACAATTATGCGCAATCTGGACCTGGTTGTCAATCTTACAGCCGTCGCCAATTATAGTAGAACTGAATTTTGCTCTGTCAACCGATGAATTTGCTCCAATTTCCACATCATTACCAATAACCACATTACTCATATGCGGAATTTTCAATAAGCCTCGTCCATCTTCTCTCGGACGATATCCAAAGCCATCACCACCAATACTAACGTTATTTTGAAAAATACAGTAAGCCCCTATCTCAGTTCGCTCCCGAATAACCGTACCTGACCAAATAACTGTATGAGCTCCAATTTTAGTTTCATCCAGAATAGTAACATTAGGATATACAATAACCGCTGCTCCCAAAACAACATCCTTTCCAATATAAGATCCTGCTCCTATTTTAGTTCCTTCACCTATTGTTGCCGTTTCATGAATTACTGCTGTTGGATGTATGTCTACATCAAAATGCGGCGGTTCTTTAATAAAACCTCCAACAATTTGGCCATAGCCAAATCGGCGTTTTTGACTTTAATCAGGGCTCTGTTTTCTCCGGGTTCAGCCTTGAGTCCTTCATTAATAATTGCCGCGGCCGCGTTGGAATCATCCCATTTTTGTGCATATTTTCTGCTCCCAATGAAGGTAATTTGTGAATTACCTGCTTTGTCAATTTCTTCCAGGCCCAATATCTTTTGGTCTGTATTTCCAACGAGTTCTCCTTCGAGAATCGCATTAATTTCCTGAATTGTAAATGATTTCATATGTTTTAGTTGTTAGCTTTTAAAGTGGCAATAAACCAGATTTTACAAAGATAGAATTTATATTTAGAGCATCCATTTTTATGCACTTTACAAAGGTATAAGCCTATTAATCAGGCGCTGCCTTTTAAAAGTGGTTGCATTATGGAGAAGGTATTATTAAATAATAAAATACTACTCTTCTGATATGCTTAGGCTGGTAATTGGTATTAGTTCCAACTTCCGGAATTCTACTTCCGAACCTTCTACCTGTAGGGCAATATGTCCGCCTTTAACTGTGGCATTATATCCATAGTTAACCAAATCTCCATTTACCCAGACTTTTATCTCATTTTTCAGACATTCTATACGCATTGAATTCCATTCTCCAAGTGGTTTTTCAGAACCATCGGTAAGGTTCTTAATTCTCCTCTCCTTACCTTCTGTAATACCCCAATCTTCTCTTCTGGCCCTCTGCGTTCTATCATATTGTCGGTTTTAATGTCTTCAGCAATACACCAAAAGTCGCCGGCATTTTCATGCATCATTTGCACTTCTATAGATTTCGGAAACATTTTATACAATGCCCTTGGTTTGGATGCATGTACCAATACACCGCAATTACCCGGAATTCCGAGGAAACGGTATTCAATTTCCAACCTATAGTTCTGAAATACAGAATCTGTAATCAAATGACCCTG
This sequence comes from uncultured Flavobacteriaceae bacterium, assembly GCA_942491255.1. GTDB lineage: Bacteria > Bacteroidota > Bacteroidia > Flavobacteriales > Flavobacteriaceae > Eudoraea. The sequence goes on from CALOAJ010000008.1 coordinate 19,191, forward strand.
GAGGAGTACCAAGGCTAACCAGCATTCCATCCCGAATGATAAAGGGATTTATAGACTGTGGAATACTATCCATTTCGGGAACATCAACATGCCATCCATTCAAATCTTTTCCATTAAAAAGGCTAAAAGAATCTTTTTTGGCTACAGCCCATTATTAGAATTATGAATAATAAAAATGTCCAAAATCTATTCATATGTGCTGTTATGGATTAAAAAAACACCTAATTAATTATCTTAAAAAGAATTGACTACTGTAATTCCTGATGAACTATTTTCATGCATCTTTGGTAAGTGAACAGGTACTTCTTCCAGGGAAATGGTTTCTGTAATCATATTCCCTAAATTAATTCCTGCCTTGTCTATAAAATTAAACATTTCCCCATATTTATGGGCTTGCAATCCGTGACTTCCCAGTAATTCCAATTCGTTGGCTACAACTAGCGACAGAGGTATTGAAGGTGTAGCATGTGATTCTGTCATTAATCCAATCTGAATATGTTTACCTCGTTTTCTAAGTCCCATTATAGAATTTAGGCAGGTAATACTATGCCCTAATGCATCTATAGAGACGTGTACACCGCCACCGCTAAGTTCTTTTACGGCTTGCACAACATCGGTTGTAGTTGCGTTAATAGTAAAGTCGGCACCCAGATCTTTTGCAAGTTTGCATTTTTGCTCGTTAATATCTATGGCTATGATTTTGGCTCCAATACCCTTCGCAATTTGAATGGCTGAAAGCCCTACTCCACCACATCCATGTACTGAAATGGTTTGATCTGAAGTCAATTTTCCCTGCTCTCTAACACCCCGGTATGCCGTAATAAATCTACAACCCAATCCTGCAGCTTCAAGGAAGCTCATATCAGCTGGTAATTCTACCAAATTAATATCAGCATAATCAATGGCGACATATTCCGCAAAAGCGCCCTGTGCTGTAAACCCCGGTTGAAACTGAAAGTCGTATACTTGTTGATTACCTTCGAGGCAATAGGTACAGGATCCACATCCTCCTACAAAAGGGACGGTGACCCTTTGACCTGCTCTCCAGTTTTTAACCTTTTTCCCTACACTCATAATGGTTCCGGCCAGTTCATGCCCGGGAACGTGTGGCAATACAATATCGGGGTCATGCCCCATCCAGACATGTTAGTCAGCTAAGGCATAAGCCACTGGCTTCTACCTTAGTAACTACACCAAACTCTGTTGGATTTGGATCATTGACACTTGTAATTGAAATTGGCCCTTGAAATTCTTTGTAAAATGGCAGCCATCATATTAAAATTTAAAAATAAAGCCAGTGTACTAGTGCATTGGTTCTGGTTCTCAAATTTATACAAATTAACATCTAATTGATGTATTAATAGAAAGCTGTTTTGATCCAATTTTTTTGGACAAGGATTTTATTCCTAGTAGTGCCAGATCACCGTGTATTAGACTACTTTGTTAACAGCACGATGATCTTTACATGGTATATGATAATTTATTAGCCTAATAGGTTAGCGTACCCTCTCCATAGTTACTAAAGGTCTGATTTTGATAATCAAAAGTAAAAAATAAGCTTATCGAATCCAGAAGCACCAACAAACCTTCCGGTTCCTGCGTAGTATAAAAAATCAAGGGATCCAACAGAGGGGTCGGCACCTACAACTACCGAAAATAATTGATCCCCATTAGCAGCTGTCTGAAGTGCATATATAGGGTCTACAGGATCTACACCATCACTACAATAACGCAAGAGCGACAGTAAAAAGTCCCAGATGAGAGGTATTCTCCTCCTCAATATTAACCTGTATATAGCCATCACATTCGGGAGAATCAGGAATCATGGCCATTGTTCCTGAAGCTCTTACTTTAAATTTTTTGTTACCACATGCTTTTTTTTGGCAGTGTTGTAGGCCGTGAAGAGTTCCAATGATCACTTTCGTTAAAAAGAGCTGTAATTAGTTTTTGGTTAAGAAGCTCGGTCTGTTGATCAATAGGATCTGTCTGAATTAGTTTTTTTTCACAGGATAGTAACAAAATTACCATCCTTAATAAATACAATATTTAAATTAAGTAATAAATCGTATTAGTGTTTGAATTTGAACATTCGGCTTTCTATCTCTATCAAGCTGATTTAGGATCCGATTAACTAAATTTTGAGGGCAGAAGCTCCTTCGGAAGAACACATCAAAATAAAGTTCTATGAAAGATAAATTACTATGAAGCAAACTCCTATGATAAGGGTCAGTTGGACTCCAATGTAGAATATAATACATCAATTGCAGTATATTGTAACAATGATTTTTTACCAAATATAAAATATGGACCATAATTTTGGTAAGGCTTACTAATGCATCAATAAAAAAGGCGGAATATCACTATTCCGCCTTTCGGACTTAACCACTGTTCCTTATGGCACAGGAACCAAATCAAAGTCTTGAATTATTTTATTCCCCGACACAATAGTTATTTTTTCTACAGTTTGTGTTTCATAACCGTCCAGTTCTACCACTACATCATATGAACCTGCATTAAGATGCCCATGCGGTATATTTACCGTCTTTATCTGTAGCGGCCGTCATAATAGGTTCTTCTTCTATGGTTCCTGCCTCATAGACAGATACCATAGCATTCTCCAGCACAATTATCTCGCTATCCTCCATCTTTGTTGAAACCAATCCTGTTAGCGTACCTGCAAAAGACATATTGCTTGCCTTGATAACAGGCTTAAAATTAAACCCGGTAATACCAGAAATGTTTTTGACATTCTCTTTAGGTATAAAAGATCTGCCTACATCAAAGTCTAACAGCAGGTCTGAACTAATCTCCCCGCTTACATTAATAGAAGGTTTTACAAACACTTTTATACCAGTTTGTTCTCCGCTGGGGACCTTTAAGTCGAAGGTACTACCGTCTTTAAGAACAACATTAATCCCTTTGACATAAATTCGGATAAGATCATAAGAACCTGTAGGAACATTAATATCTACTAATGTCTCGGTAATTCCATTTGTTAGGGTTAACAGATTAAAATCCCTTTCTTCTTCCATTAAAACGATAAAAGAATTGCCATTATCATCATTATTCTCGTCACCTTCCATTGAATCCCCTTTATAACGTGCATCTACTTTAAAAATAGTAACATTGGCCTCAGAGATCAGAGCATAGGGAAATGGTGCATCTGTTAAATGAACTGTAAGTCTTCCCATGGTTGACTCGGTGTTCAAGTCTTCAGAACATCCTGAAAAAAATAGTGATGCCAGAATGATAAAAGAGGGTAAAAGTTTAATTTTCATGGGGGATATCATTTAGTGTTCGCTGAATTATGATATAATTATTTTCTATTAATCCATATCATTTGAAAGTGCTAATTTCTGATTTTAAAAGCAAGAATTATGTTTTTGGTCATTTTTCATCGATACATGACGGATCGAGCTTATTTAAAGTTACTTTAATTACTCCTCTATAATATATCTATAATGCTGATTATAGGCATTTTAAACTTGATAATCACATATAAATTTATGGGTATTTTATCAGGGAGGTTCAGAAAACCAAAAAGAGCGCAAATAGCGCTCTTTAAGGGTTTTTTTTGGACTGGTTGATTTACTTTGCCTCGAGAACCCTGGCAACTTCTGCATAGGAACTGACCTCACTATTTTTCCATCTTCATCAAAGTCGTGAATATATAAGGCCGGCAGAATTATTTTCTTTCCATCAGCTTTTCTGGTCATTCTGAATTTCCACCAGGATTGCACGGCTCTTGCGTCACTCAGATCGTATTCAAGGTAGTCCGGATAACCTACAACGTCTATGCTTGTAATTTCAAAATCTTCCATGATCCTGCGACTTCTCGCTTTTACTTCTCTCAAGGCTCATGGTTTCACCATCCGGCAACTCCAAAGAATTAAAGCGGGCTTCTTCCTTAAAAAAGCTATAGGCAAACTTCAGGTCCATATTTTCAAAAGCGTTCATCATCTTGCGAACTGTATTTGCAGTGCTGTCATGATGGTTGTGCATAGTGCCGTTTTTTCTGTCTTCAAAAACTTTGACCCGATTTCCCAGAAAACACGCTCGTTATAATAATTGATCATGGTTTGTATTTTATTATCATCATTCAACTTAAACCTCCTATGAGTTGGCATATCAATTTTTACGCCCGTAGTATTATGCATAGCCTTTAAATGGTTCCAGGTCTGTACCAACAATTGACCATCTTTATATTCAATAGCGTCGGGATAAGCACCATTTGTAGGTTTAAATGAAACATAGGACAGGTTTTCTTTCCAATAATTAGACTGACTATCAAACTGTTCTTTGGAGTTTCCTTTGTTATCTTTATTAATGCCTGTGCCATTATAGGCTTTGAAATCTTCAGCGAGGTATGATGCCACCTTACTGGTATCTCCGGCAAAGAAGGCTTCAAGCACGTTATTGACTACATCAATTGCCGGATGTTCATTAAATACTTTACCGTTGTTCTTTTGAGAATAACCCATTGCAGCAAAAAAGCATTAGGCAGTAAAAATACATTTTTCATATTTATTTGTTAAATGGTTAATGTCTGCGAATTAAAATAATCCATTTAAGAGCACCAACCCAAAACGGACGAACATACCTATTTTATGTCCCAGTATGGCAGTTTACTGATCGAAAGTAAAAATCGACCCCGTTTTTTAATAATTTAGTTTGTTATTCCCTATGGAAAAATTCATCTATAATTGGCACATAATTGTTATCTTCTGCACAAATTAAGCATAACTTATTGTACTATGGAAACACAGCCAACCAACAGTAAGAAATTTGGAACATTTGCAGGTGTATTCACCCCCACACTTTTAACTATTCTTGGCGTAATTATGTACCTGAGAATGGGTTGGGCAGTGGGCAATGCCGGCCTTTTGGGCGCCTGGTTATTAATTATTATTTCTTTTCTAATTACTTTGACAACGGTACCTCTATGTCAGCAATTACAACGAATATTCGAAGAGGTGCGGGTGGTGCTTACGCTATAATTTCACAGGCATTGGGGCTGGAAGTTGGTGGAAGCCTGGGTATTCCACGTTATGTTTCCCCAGGGTCTGGCTGTTACCATGTATATCTTTGGTTTTAGAGAAGGCTGGCTTAGTATTTTTTCCCTCATCATATCCCTTTTTTGATTGATATCATTGTGTTTGGAATCTTATTAACTATAGCTTACATCAGTGCTGATCTGGCTATCAAAACCCAGTTCTTAATTATGGGTATTATTATTCTTTCCCTGATATCTATAGTTATTGCGGCATATTATGGTTCTATGACTATTCCAACGGAAGATGCTATAAGATGGGGTAATTTTAAAGGTTCACCAGAAAATGATTTTAGTGGGAGTGCCTTCTGGATTGTATTTGCCGTATTCTTTCCGGCTTCAACGGGTATAATGGCCGGAGCCAATATGTCTGGTGAGTTAAAGAATCCTAATAAGAGTATCCCTTTGGGCACTTTATGGGCTATTAGGATTAGCTTTGTAATTTATATGGCCTTAGCATTTTTGATAGCTCGATCTGCTACGGAACAGGAACTGATTTCCAATTATAATATTATAGTTGATAAGGCTTATTTTGGACCCTTAATAATTGCAGGTGTCCTTGGTGCCACCTTCTCTTCTGCCCTGGCCTCTCTTGTTGGCTCCTCGCGTATCCTCTTTGCAATGGGAGAACATCGGGTATTACCTTATGGTAAATTTCTTGCAGGACAAAGTGCTAACGGTCAACCCAGAAACGCAATGATAGTAACTGGGGTCATGATTTTTATAACCATGTTACTTCGCGACCTTAATGCAGTAGCACCTCTCGTAACGCTATTTTTTCTAATTACTTATGCCATGATCAATGTTGTGGTAATTATTGAACAAAATTTAGGGTTAATAAGTTACCGGCCGCTGTTTAAGATTAATAAATGGGTGCCATGGATAGGATTGACTTCTTCAGTATTGGCAATGTTTATTATTAACCCAACGATAAGCCTTATTTCAATAAGTATTGTTTTTGTGGTTTATTGGTTTTTATCACGCCAACATATCGAAACCCCTTTTGAAGACGTCAGATCAGGCCTTTTTGTTTCTTTTGCAGAATGGGCGGCCAAGCATACATGGGGCATGAAAACTATGCAGCAAAGGGCATGGAAACCAAATTTGATGGTCCCGGTTAGAGATGTTGTTGGTGCTAAAGGTAATTTTCAGTTTTTAAGGAATATTGCCAAGCCTAAAGGATCGATTAAACTCCTGGGGATAGAATCTAATAAAGCGAACACAAAATTAGTTGAGGAACTTGCTTCTCTTTCGGAAGCATTTAGACTTAAAGATGTTTTCTCTTCCTGGACGGTAATTAATACAGATGATTTTGCACAAGGGGTTAATTATGGTAATCAGGCTTTAAAAGGAGCTTTTTTTAGACCTAATGTTGTTTTTTTAAACCTACAGCAACATGACAATTACGAGACAGAAATCAGGCCTGTCATAAAAGAATCCATCCGCTTAGAAATTGGTGTTTTACTATACTCTTCCCACCCAACGGCATTATTAGGGAGAAGAAATATGATTAACGTTTGGGTAAGTGACCGTACTGACAACTGGGATATTGATGGGATATTGGTAATTTAGATTTGTCGATCCTAATTGCATATAAACTTAAAAAAAATTGGGATGCCACTATTCGGTTGATTATTGTTATTAAAGATGAAAAAGAAAGAGAGAATGCCCATAAATTCCTGAAATTGTTAATTAACCTGGCCCGCTTACCAGAAACACTTACCGAAGTTCGGGTAGGAAATTTTAAGGATACGGTGGCAAATGCACCTTCGGCCGATCTTAATATTTTTGGTATGGAAGAAAATTTAAGATTCGAATTTGTACAGGAAATGACTATTAGTACCAACAGTTCCTGTCTTTTTGTTAAAGATTCCGGACATGAAAGTATACTTGCTTAAATACTCCTATTAACTTTTCTAATTTCCATCAGAACTTTCCATTAACTCATATCCCTGATTAACACCTTTCTCCATAGCAGGAACGCCACGATCCATCCATACCGGTATTGGAGCGCCTTTTAAATAATGATCGAAAAACTGAGCCATTCGAATATTAAAATCCTTACGATTTTGCAATTTTAGGGGCCAGTGTGGTTCTCCATTATAATTGAGTAACCATGAAGGTTTACCCAATCGCCTTAAACTTAAAAAGAATTCTATGCCCTGATACCATGGTACATGACCATCCGCGTCATTGTGCATAATTAAAAGAGGGGTATTAATCTTATCAATATTAAAGATGGGCGAGTTCTCCATATATCGGATGGGGTATTCCCAAGGAGTTCCTCCTATTCTACTCTGTGTATGTTCATATTGAAATTGTCTGCTTAAGCCGGTCCACCATCGGATTCCCCCATAAGCACTTATCATATTAGGGACCGGAGCTCCTGCTTCAGCTGCTTTAAAAATATCAGTTTTGGTAACCAGATATGCTATTTGATATCCACCCCAACTATGACCTTGTACACCAATGTTGTCTTTATCCACAAAACCTTTTTCTATTAAGGATGTAATTCCGGGAATTACGCAGTTATATGCGCTTTCTCCGGGATACCCAATGCGATAGTGTACATCGGGGTTAAAAATCAGATAGCCCCGACTGGCATAAAAGCTATAATTAATTGTAGAACGCCCAGGGATTGGAGCTCTGTGATAATTTAACCTGTCGGCACTTTTTTCATAAAAATTAACGATCATTGGATATTTTTTTGAAGGGTCAAAATTTTCTGGCTTAACCAACATTCCTGTCAAAGCTTCACCATCCAAAGAGGTCCAGTTAACCAATTCAATCGTACCCCAATTATATTCATTTTGCCGGGGATTTGCATCGGATACTATCTTTACATTTTTAAAGCTGAGATCAGAATAACGAATATCCGGAAACTCTTTGAATGATTCTCTGGTGTAGATAAGTGCATCATCCAATTCCGCCTTTATCGGAGTTGTAAAACGAAACGGCCCTTTTAGTAATGTTTTTAACCTATTATTCGCCGGATTAAACTCTTCGTAGCCTCCACTCTTATCAGTTTCCTTAAAAGTAGTAAATAACCATTTTTTATTGGTGTCTATAAACCTCACCTCTTTGTCCAGAGATACATAGCGAAATCTGGTTTTAGATTCCCTGCCATTTGTTAAACGCTCCGATAAACTGGTGTTAGGGTCAAATTTCCAGATATCATATCGGTCATACAGAAGTAAAGCGTTGTCATTTTCAGTCCAACCGGCAGCACCATATGTTTCCGGGGGGCTGGGGGAATCATGTACTTCCTCATAAAAAACTTTATCCTTGGTTAAATTCAAAAGAGTATCTCGTTCAATATTATAAACAAACCAGGTTTCCGACATACAGAATTATAAATTCATATACACAAATTTACCTCCCGGACTTACGTTTACCTTTCCCTGCAACTTTGGTAAGTACTTCTTTGAACGTACCTGTATTGGGTATTTATAATAGCATAATCGCTTGCCCTTCTTCCGGTCCATTGCCGTTCAAGGTCACAGGGCTCTGATCTGTTTATCAAAGCAAAATTTGCATTTCCTTCATCTCCCAACTCGACTTCCGGAAATGATTCCGAACCCAGTTGTACAATCCTGAGATCTTCTTTAAGGTGTACTACGGATTCGAATGACTGGATAGTATCACTTTTAAGCTGCAATTCTTGTACAGTATATAGCTCTGGGCTCATTATATGTCCATACTTCAACATTAACAATTTCGTCTTCTGTAAGCAGTGTATCCTTGATAATTGGGGGTTTTAATAAGCCAAAAAACAATTTCGACTCATCTTCTGAAAATAATAGCTCTGCGCTGGAAGATGGATGGTAGGCGTTGGGAGTCATGAAGCGTCAGCTACTTTTGAGCCTCATCCTGCCCTTTGGTCCATAGATATAGTTCAGTTGGTCTTACCTGAACTTTTGTAGTATCCTTATCAACAATAAAACCCAGATTATTTCCAGATTCACTAAAATTCAACTGATAATACTTTCCTTTTTTAGCAGTATGAACTTGTTTCAGGCTGGCTTTTTCCAAATCCAGTATATAAACCCCGGAATTATCTTTTTTGTCTTCTCCTGAAGAGGCGAAAGCTAATTGCTTCCCTTCTTTGGCAAAGACATAATCTGTAACAAACTTAAAGGTATCCTTTGCCCCGTTTGTATATCCTGAACCAGCAGGTGATAGCCATTCTTTTTTCCAACCTTTTTCTTTTTATCCTTAACATCCTTGTTCTTTTCTTCGGTAGTGTCCTTTTCTTTCTTTATTTCCTCAAGTTGATAAGCTAGATAACCAGTCCATTTTTCAGGTAATTTATACGACTTTACTTGGGCAATTTTAGTTAGCGAATTATTTTTTAAATCTAATATCCCCAGACTGTCTTTTGGCAAATCTTCCTTTTTGATTTTACGGCTTTTCATGGCCAGCACGCTATCTCTCCAGGCAGTAATGGTAAAAACAGCATAGTTAGAATCATAGGTAAACCGACCTTTTTGAACCCCGGTCATATTGGGAAGACAATATTTGCCTTATTATCCTTTATTTTCAAATAACTGATCCGCTTCTCCCCTTCAAGGGAATACATGATAAAATTACCATCCGGGGAAATAGACTTGTTTTTTATAGAATTCCAGATTTCAAAATCTGTACATGATCTAAAATTTTCTTTTGACCAAGAATTATAGAATACAGGAAAATAGCAGCAACGCAGCAAGAATTACCTTCATAATTTGGTTTAATTTTGAAGTTTAAATATACTAGGAAAATTCTTTTATAATATTCATGGATCAAGTTTTCCAGAAATTGTACTTCAATGCTTAAAAATTGTTTTTATAAAGTGTGACTATTATAGTTTTACAGTCGAAAATTGTCGGATTAGATTAAAAAGTTGAACAGCACCCTTTGAAGTAGTAATGTTTTAATATCTTTAATTCTCAGAATGTAATAGTGGAGCACAAAGTGTTGTAATTGCAAATTAAAATGAAAGCGACTCTTATAGCAGCAGATACCTTAGAATCTTATTTTCTACCTTTTCGAAAACAGGTTGTTGGCATAGATCAAACTTTTGAATCCCCTTTGGGACAAAAATAATTTATGCTGATTAGATTGCCAGTGGAAGGTTATACTGTCCAATTGAAGAAATGTTGCTTAATGAAATTGGGCCATTTGTACTTACACATACGGAAACTTCTGTTACCTGGTCTGCTATGACTTGGTCTACAGAAGAAGCCTGTACCATTATTAAAGAACACGTCAACGCTTCAGATGAAGATGTCCTAATAAATGTTGGGACAGGAATGACAGGAGCCATAAATAAATTTCAAAGAATTTTAGGGTTAAAGGTAGCAGAAAATCTCAAAGCGCATACAAAATGTACCCTGAAGCCATTAAACCGGTAGTTTTTATTTCTCACATGGAACACCATTCAAATCAAACTTCTCATGGTTAGAAACTATAGCGAAGGTAGAGGTAACTTTGTAATTCTGAAATTCTTATTTGTTTTGATAGCTTCGGAAACTACTTGTGAAATATGAACAATATCCAATAAAAATTGCATCTGTTACAGCCTGCTCGAATGTGACCGGTATTATTACAGATTATTCTGAGGAAGCAAAACTTATTCATAGTTATAATGGCTTATGTTTTGTAGACTTCGCCTGCTCCGCGCCTTATGTATCAATTGATATGCACACAAAAGACAAAGAGGCCTATTTGGATGCTATCTTCTTTTCCCCACATAAATTTTTAGGCGGCCCAGGAGCTTCAGGGGTTCTCATTTTTAATAAAAAATTATATAAAAATCTGATTCCGGATAATCCCGGTGGCGGAACGGTGGCCTATACAAACCCATGGGGAGACCATGACTATATTGACGATATTGAAACCAGAGAAGACGGAGGTACTCCAGGTTTTCTGCAGACCATAAAAACTGCTATGGCTATACGGCTAAAGGAACAAATGGGAACAGAAAATATATTGGCGAGGGAACATCAGATCATTGACCGAATATTTAAAAAATTATCAAATATTCAGAATATACATATACTAGCCCAAAGGCACAAAGACCGATTAGGGGTTTTCTCTTTTTTTATAGATGATGCCCATTATAATTTGATTGTTAAATTACTCAATGACTGATATGGAGTGCAGACTGTGGTGGATGTTCCTGTGCAGGAATATACGGCCATTGTTTATTAAATGTTGACTTGTCTACTTCAAAAGCCATTGAACAAAAAAATTCTGGAAGGTTGCCTCATTGAAAGGCCAGGTTGGGTGCGCATGTCTGTACACCCGATAATGACCGATAAGGAAATAGATTTAATTTGTGAGGCTATAAAGCAAGTTGCATTGCATCATAACGAATGGAGCAAGGATTATGAGTACAATAGCCTGAAGAATGAATTTATATATAAGGATAAAGAACCTGTAGAAAAGGCTATTACAGCTGAATGGTTTAATATTAAATAAAACTGAGCAGGATTCTCATTTAATAATTGAAACCTACTCAGTTTCAGCACTAAGTCAGACTTAGCAGATGTTCTGGTTGATCTTTGTTTAGACTAGGTTAAACCAATTCTTCATCTTTCTTTTTTATGGTTTCCACATACTTGTCAATTAAGTCCGGTACTTTTTCAAAAGCGGCGGCCAAACCATGAGCTTTTCCTGCTTCAAGGAAAGAGATTTCATCTCCTTTGGTTACCAAAAAACCTATTGGTTCGATTCCTACCCCGGCTCCGGCACCCATTCCCTGACCTTTTTTTGGCTTTTGCTTCCGTACCTTCTCCTCCTCCTGATCCAAATCCCATACCTACTTTTATAACAGGTACACATTTAAATTCTCCTAATTGAAATTGTTCGCCAACAACAGTTTCAGTTTTTGCTTCAGTTTTGATAAAATCTGTGATTTTACCTAAAAATTCTTCAAAATGTAATTCCATGATATTTGATTTTAAGAGTTAATAAATGATTTAATAATGTTTATGGGCCTGCTTTGCAGGTGTAAAACCATGTTCACTCTGCCTTCAAAATTTACTTGAAAGTGCCTACATGGTGATTCAATAAAGCAAATGCAGGATACAATTTTGCGTTTTGAATGCAATTACCGGTATCTATATCTAATATCAATTTCTTGACTTTAAATGATTTTATTACTTGCAGCCCTCTTTTAAAGTTTGACTTAAAATTTCGCATCTTCCTGGATTTTGCCTCAACCTTTTTCTTCTGTTCCTTTTTCTTTTTTTCTTAAAGGATAGAAGTAAAACCGCATAAATAGCGTATTTAACTTAATTCGCAAGAATTCTTTTCATGTCCTTCTAAGGCGACTTTAGCCAAGCCCCAAATTCGAATAAAGTATTGGTTTTTAGTACTATTTATAACAATATCCAGAGGAACAAATAATAGATACAGTATAAGTAAAAATAAAAGTATACCGAAAAAGGCCCAGAGCATCGTTTAATGTTTATGCAAAGGAAATACAAAACGTATTTTTTGGCAATGATTTGAATCATTCCACTGCACTATCTCTTAAAAAATTTTAAGATCAATTTTTTCTGTAGATGATCAAAGGCATAACTAAGGTCAACCAGCATAAATGGTATTTTTAAATAATTACATCGCCTGATCCATTAGTGATGAATAATTATTTTATGAGTTGGATTTATAATATCCCTTTTCAGACAGAAGTTTCTTAACATTATACCAAAAAACTTTCAAGGCGAAATTTGATTTTTCTGAACTAGTTGAAATCTCTAAAAGAGAGCTCTTAATTTCTTGGACTTCGCTATTCAAGTGGGCATTCAGGGGATCATGATAATAGGCCATTGCCCATTCATTGAACGTCCGGAAATTCGTTTGACCCTCTGAAAGTATAGTAAAATGATCATGGCGATCATCCAACTCAATCTTATTAAGTAAGGTCATTACAAGCTGCTTTTCTCCCTCAAGAATCTGCAGGAAATACTGTTATTATATATCAGACAACCTGTTATGTCATGGGCTGCATTATATTGTGTTGCCTGTGTAATGATTTCTTCAATTTCTGAAATGGAAAGTCCCGGCTTAGCTACTGAGCTGTATGTTATCTGAAAAACCAATATTGAGGTGTACTGTTTGCAAATCCTGTGAATTATTTAAAGTTTTATATTCTGCGTTAAGTTGGGGAAACATCACTGTATCCAGCTGTTTGCATTTGTTTTCCGATTAATCCTATAGAGAATAGAACTATTTTTAGCTTTTGACATCACAGGGAATAAGTAAATATATTTTGTTGTGCAGATCTGGAATAAAGACGAAGTCGCATAGTCTATTCTTTAAGTTATCTAATGTAACTACCGCATTAACGTCTATTGTGGAACCAGTAGCATGGTCCATTTTTCCGCTGCACATAAGCACTACCAGAGGGGCTATATCTTCAGGAGTGGTTAGCTCTTTTAATGCCAGTTCCTTAAGTATCTTTTCTTCGCCGTGTTTACTAATTACATCTTCCGCCATTTCTGTTCGGGTGAATCCCGGGGCTATAACAAAAGATTTGATATTGTATTTGCCAAAAGATCGGGCAACCGTTCGCGCAAGGGATGTGAGTCCGCCTTTAGAGGCTGCATATGCCAGATATTCCTCCGTTTCACCGCGGAATGCAGCCCTGCTGCCGATGTAGACGAATCGTCCTCCTCCTTGATCTCTAAAGTGTTCTATTCCCAATTTGGTTAATAGGCCAACCGCTTCAAGATTAATAGCCATTGTTTTTCGCCAGATATCAAGCCATTTCTCTGTGGATCGTTTATAGGATGTGGCAAGAATACGCCGGCATTCATAATAATAGTATCTAAATTTCCAAATTGACTAATTGTATTCTTAAAAAGCTGTTGCACCTGATTTATATGGCCGAGGTCTGCTTGAAATGTTTCGGAAAGAGGATATTTAGCCTTTATTTTATTTGCCTCAGCACTGCTTTTATTATAATGGATTCCTACCTGGGCATTCGCTTTAAGTAAATGAATAGCAATTGACTTCCCTATGCCTTTGGATGCCCCGGTGACCAAAATATTTTGCCCTTTTAGATTCATAGTAAGTTGTTAGATTTAAAAGTGAAAGTATTGAGAATCTAATAGAATTCCAATTTTTCCATGCTGCCTTCTTCAATAGCATTATTTTAGCCATTGTCGAAGCTTTCATTTCTCTATATTTAACAGGCAACAAGGCTATGCATCCTTTCTTTCAACATACATGACTAAGTGTATTCTGTAATAAGTAGTTCAAAGAATGAATATTCAGAACATTAAATGAAAATTTGGCTGTAATTTTGCACAAATGCTCAAGTATTATGAGTAACAATATCGTTCACCTCCTATATGACTATTTAATTGAACTGGGAATCTCAGAATCATTTGCAAGATATTTAAATCTCGTTGGGTTATTTCTGGCGATGCTATTTTTAGTAGGTATTCTTGACTTCATTATAAAAAGGGTTATCCGAAAAACCTCCATCTTTTTAGCTCGCAAAACCAAAACCAATTTAGACGACATTGCCATAACTAATAAACCACCAACTCGTTTAGCACATATCTTTCCTCCTATTAGCCTTGGAGCTGATTCCCTTGTTTTAGCGACTTTGAATATTTAGGTAGTATGGTTTTGGAACTTGGAGCTATTTTAGGTGTTATTCTAATATTGAACATTGCAGAAAGCATTTTACGAAGTTTCGGGATTACCTCAAGAAACGACCAGGCTATAGTGACAAACCTATTGATAGTTATATACAAGTCTTTATGATTATTGGCTGGATACTTGCCATACTGACTATTTTTGCTATTATTACCGATACTACAATTTGGAAGTTTGTAACGGCTTTAGGAGCCGCCTCAGCAGTTTTATTATTATTATTCAAAGACACTATACTTGGCCTGGTTGCCAGTATTAAGGTGAGATGAACGACATGGTCCGGATTGGGGATTGGATCACTTTCGATAAATACGGGGCCGATGGTGACCTAATAGAAATTAGTCTGGCTACAGTCAAAATTCCAAGAATTTTGATAAGACAATCATAACAATACCCACCTATGCCCTAATCGACTTTTCAAAAATTGGAGAGGGATGCAGGAATCCGGTGGTCGACGAATAAAAAGGGAAGAGACTATTAAGCAGAAGAATATAAAATTTTTAACAGATAAAGAAATTGAAAAGCTTAAAAAAATTCAACTTATAAGTAATTATTTGAATATGAGAAATGAAAATATTACAAATTATAACCAGAAAAATAATATTGATAAAACGCTGCTTTTGAATGGTCAGAATCTAACCAATATTGGTGTTTTTCGAAAATATATTGAGTCTTATCTGAGTAATCACAGCGCTTTGAATATGAAAATGACAATGATGACCAGACAACTTGCACCAACTCCACAAGGTATTCCTATAGAGATCTATGTCTTTAGCAGTGATAAACGATGGACTAACTATGAATATATAATGTCGGATATTTTTGATCATTTGTTGGCTGCAGTTTCCTATTTTGATCTCGAATTATTTGAATTGCCCACTTCACTCCAAAAGGTTGATGCCTAGTGCTAATAAAAATACTGTGTGCTTTAAAGGAATTGGTTAGGAGAACTTAGTACCAAAAACCAAATCTATTGATGCAATATCAAGTGAACGGGAATATTTGTCTATCTTGTTTATCCAAAAAAAAATGCTGTGTATAAAAAAGTACTCTTCCTGGGCTTGCTGTTTACAATGGTATATGGGTATGCTCAGGACAAGACAATAAAAATAATTAGCGAAGATATTCCTAACCGCATCGCGATTTATGCTATTAATGAAAATGAACAGGACCTCGATGTGATGTTTACTTTATCCGGAACTGATTTTAGACAAAGCAGTGCAAAACCACGGTTTATATAGGGTTCCTGCCACTTCAAAAGTACAAATGAAGACTATAGTCCTGATCAGAGGCAAGCAACCTTCCTACAGCTATGACTTAAAAGTCAACGACAGTCTTTCAACCAGATCCTTGCTTAAGGAATCTGAACAAATCAAGATTAAGCCACCTAAACAAATAACCGTTTATATCCCTGATATATGTGAGCAATGTGATAGTCTGGTAATTCCATTGAGTGAAAGTAAGTACATTTTCAACCTTATTAAACTCGATGAAAAACCAGAATTGCAGGAGCAACTACAAAAAGCATTTGGGAGAGAATCATCAATAGATTCAATGAATACTCCTATCGTAAATCTCGCCGGCAAACTATATACTAATTTGATTACCTATGAGCTGTTAATAGAAGAAATTAACAAGGATTGAAATTTCAATCTGACTTTAGGATCAAAAAAAGATAGTTAGATCTAAAAAATGAAAAACACTAAATCTCTGGTCTGCCTTTAAGTCGTTTTTCCAGCTTTTTCTTAAGAACTGTTAAACGCTTCATTAGTTCCATTAAAGATGAGTCTTGAGTCTGCTTGTAGAGCTCATTTATTTCCAATATGAGTGCTTTTACTTCTCTTGAAGCAACAATGCGGTCATTTGTCGTAAGCTTATTCCACTTACGTTCTTCAAACAAACGCGCTTTGTCAATTATATCCATAGTAATTAAATTCTTGTTTATTAGAAGGAAAAAATGCAATTCCTTAAACTATAATTAGCCTCTATGCCTTTTGTATTTTAATTAATCTTTAAAGCAAAACAGGACTACAATAATAGCAAGTTATTATAATATTATTACTGCGAAGCTATTTTTCAGAAATAAATTTATAAATTCTATTATATTGTCTAATATGTTTAACATATGTTTAAACATATTTTTTAAGTTTTTAATGTATTCTTTGGATTTTTGATAAAATATCAGAAAAACTGTCAAAAATAGTTTTTTAAGAAGTTTCGCCCATTTTTAGACATTAGCCTTGCTATAATTTCATCCGCATCCAGTACATTCTTAATGTTTTCCAGATTATGAGCCCCCATATAATTATATGCATGGCGCTCCAGGAAATCTGCCAGATAAGGCAATTCTTCAGCAGTCCAGAACCCGTTTAGTGAATCTATTATACCGTCAAAATCGGAACCAATTACCATACAATCCCAGGCAAAGAGGCCTTCAGTATCTAATACTTCTGCAATATGTTGTATCTGATTCCACAATAATTCTGAGCGGTAATGCATTATTTTATTTCGCTTCAAGGAATTCTTGGTCTTCTTCAGAGTTTTTTTATTAACAATTCTGCGCTCATCCAGTTGCAGCCCGATTATGCCTTTACTTTTTGCAATGCGTATGATCTCTTCGTCGAAAAAATTTATGGAAACCGGATTTAGTTTGTTCGCGGTTTGGGATGGGCTATAACAGGATCGTCAAAGGATTTCAGACCGTTACAGGCCGCGTGACTGGCGATTACCGGGATATTTGCAAATTTTGGGTTTCCAGAATCCAACAGCTGGTAGTATTCTTTTCTAGCCTGAATACTCATATGTTTAATATCGGGTATAATTCGTTTGCCATTAGTATCGTCAACAAGACGTTCCAATACTTTCCTTCCCATGGAGGTAAATCCACTGTTGAGTCCTTCGGACTGGTCTGCAAATTTCAATATGATCCCTGATAAACTTTCAGAATGTCCACATATTTGATTCCAAAAGTGATTTGCGATGGTCACGAAAAAAGGGCGAAATTCCCAATTTTTAATCTTTTCCAGATTTTCTAATACTTCTTCACTGCTAAATGGCTGCTTTAAGCCAGTGTTGAGCACATGCAAGCCTTCTATACTTAATATTACACAAATGGTATGCACTTTTCCACCGGAAGCATTTTGATTCTTAATAGCCTCAATTTCCTTGTAATTTGTAACTAATTTGTAACGAAACTTGCCTTCGGGAAGTTGTACTATCTTACCATCCAATTGCTTGTAAAAGTCATATTGAGCTTCAACATCTTTAAAATAATCGGTTATTCCCTGTAAATAATCTATGCGCTTATCTCCTACTCCCAAGGCAAAATTGGCTGTAAGATCCAGCAATAATTCATTGTTCATTTTGTTTCTCACGAACCATTTTTCTAATGGGTAAAGCGAGACACATACAATACCCACCCCGCCCTTGACAAGGCTTGTAAAGTTTGCCTGGGAAAATTTGGTAAAGCCCGGTGGCGTAGTTTAATAATTTATCGAAAATTGATGGAGGGTTATAATGCCAGATACTTCGTTTGCTATTCCTATGGCTAATATGAATTCCCGTAGGAGTATAATTGAAGCTTTTCCCAAATGGTTTTAAGGAAGGATGACAATGAAAATCAATATACTCATCATTAAAATGCATTTCTGCCTATAATTATGGTGCTATAAAATTTACTTACTAAAAAATACTATATTATAATCTATTGCAAAAGAGTAATGTATCAATGACCAGATATCGTGTATGATCGGCAGATACTTTTATATCCCTTTTATTTAAGCATTTATGAACCTGAAATTAGAATTGAAATTCTAAAAAAAAACCATACCGCCTGAAATATTGCGATATGGTTTATTTAAAACTTGTGTTGTTTAATTTTTAACCAGGTTTGCCTGAATATTATTAGGAACAGCTTTAAAAGCGGAAAAGGCTGAATTGAACGTGGCCTTTCCTTGCGTAAGTGACCTCAAGTTGGTTGAATACCCGTAAAGTTCGGATTGTGGCACTGCACACTTCAGAATCTGATAGTGATCAATACTGTCTATTCCTTGTATGATTGATCTTCTTGATTGTAAATCGGTCATAACACTTCCTACCATTTCTTCAGGAACCTTAACAGTTAATTCCTGTATTGGTTCCAAGAGCTTTGGCTTGGCATTTAAGAAAAGCTTCCCTAAAGGCATGGGCTCCGGCAATCTTAAAGGCAATATCGTTGGAGTCTACGGAATGCATTTTACCATCGTATACCATTACGCGAACATCCGGATATATGAGCCTGTAAGTGGTCCCGATTCCATAACCTCCAAAATTCCTTTTCTAATGGATGGTAAATAGCGGATATCTATTACTCCTCCCACAATACAGTTATAGAATACCAATTTACCTCCCCAGTCAAGGTCAACTTCTTCCTTTCCTCTTATGTTAAAACCTTCCGGATCTGGCATACCCTCGTACCATGGTTCTATTTTTAAATTCACCTGAGCAAACTGACCTGCACCTCCTGATTGTTTTTTATGCCTGTAATTAGCATTTGATGATCTTTGTATGGTTTCTCTATAGGCAATTTTTGGGGGTTCGAAGTTTGCTTCAACCCCATAAACATTGGTTAATATCCATTTAATCGTTGCTAAATGTAATTCTCCCTGACAACCCAAAATCAGTTGTTTTAGTTCCTTGGAAAATTCAATTACTACGGTTGGATCCTGATTGTGAATCTTCTTTAAAGCATCGCTAAGTTTCTCCTCCTCATTCTTCTTGACCGCTGATACCGACTTACGTGTTCTGGGTTCCGGGTATTGTATGGGTTTAATAGTAATTGACTTCCCTGCCGCATGAAGCGTGTCATTGGTTTCTGTACTTTTAAGTTTTAATGTGGCTCCAATATCACCTACTTCCAATTTTGATACTGATTCACGTTTTTTACCATCCATTATATAGAGATGGTTCAGTATTTCAGTATCACCAGTCCTGGAATTAACCAATTTATCATTTGCCTTAACAACACCTGATTTCACTTTAAAAAATGAGATCTGACCCAAACTGGGTTGATAAACAGTTTTAAAAACAAACAAAACTGTTGGTGCTTCTTTTTTTCGAACCAACACATCTCCTTCAACAGTTTGTTCCGGGTTTAAATCTGCAGCAGCTGGTGCTACATTATCTATAAAGCCCATGAGCCTGCCGGTACCCATATCATTTATTGCAGAAACACAGAAAACCGGAAACAGCTCATGATTAAGCATTCCTGCTTTAATACCTACCCGCATTTCATCCTCATTTAGAGTTCCCTTCTCAAAAAACAACTCCAATAATTCTTCATCATTCTCCGCAGCTTTTTCAACAAGTTCATTGTGTAATTGATCTGCTCTTTCCTTTTGATCTTCAGGAATTGGTAATTTTTCAGGTTTACCTCCTTCAGATGAAAATTTATAACATTTCATCTTAAGAACATCAATGATACACTGAGCGCCATCAATGATTAGGGATATTGATACTCACTGGCGTTGTTACCAACGAGTGCCTTTATACCCTAAAAGAGTTCTCGAAATTACTATTAATATGGTCTATTTGGATTTACCACAAAAAAGAGTAGGTTTCGAATAGTTGCTGACATAATTCCAAATGATTTCAGTTCCAATTTCCACTCCATGCTGCATTTAAACTAACAATTGTATCCGCTACCCGGAATTGACGAAATAATTTCACCCACAAAATCATCGAGCCCGGGAGTGTCTATTATAAGCGATATTTTGTAATTACGCCATTCGGTATGTGCAAAGGTGTGGTATCAAACCGATGTCTTCTTCATGTTCAATTTCATGATAATCTGAGACGGTATTCTGTGTTTCTACAGTTCCTCTCCTATTAATAAGACCGGCCTCGAAGAGCATGGTTTCCGAAAGAGTTGTTTTGGCCACTATTATGAGCCCCTACGAATAATTTTCGATTCTTAATGTGTTTGTCATCATATATTTTCATATGTCCTTGTTTTTGGGAATAAAATCATAAATCTAATATGGATATAAAATATACAGTGACTTTGTTAGGTTTTGGTGCGAATGTTTTCTACAATAGTTTTAATTGTTTATCCTTAAGATTTTTGTCTTTTTTACAATAATCTCCTCCAATATGACAATTTATTGATAAATAACATCATAAGCATCATTTTTATATAAACAACAGTATATGAGGCATATAGTTCTATTTTAAAAACAATTGTAAAAACATAATCTGTTAAAAAATGTATAAAATGGTACTGTTTTATACATAGTACTGTAACAAATGAATTTAATTGTCGTCTATTAGTTGTAGGTCTTTAAGAATTACAGTTTATAAAAAGCAAAAAACAAACAATATCAATTTAAAAACTTAAACGATGAGAAATTTTAACAATCATACACCAACAGAATCAAGAAGGTATTCATTCTTTTCCAATTTTAAAAACAGCAAAAGAGTACGCTGGTCAGAAGCAAGGAACTATATCAATTAATATTAATATCAAAAACGAACAAATCATGAGACATTTTATCAAACAAAATTAATTCAACAGAATCCAGAAGACAAGTTGCTGTTCTTTTCTCAATTTTAAAAACAGTAAAAAGAGTACGCTTGTCAGAAGTATGCACTATACTGTATAAAAATTATAGATAGGAAAATAGTAAGTAATCAAAATATTTAATATCAAAGAAATGAGAAATTTATTGCACCATTCACCAACAGATTCAAGGAGGTTTTCATACTTCTCTAATTTTAAGGACAGTAAAAGAGTACGTTGGACAGAAAGCAGAAATTATGTACGGTAAGAGTATGAGTAACTGGCCCGATGAAGCCAGCAGAGATTTAAGCAAGGAGGTAATAGAAATTAACCTCCTTTTTTTATGACCTTTTTTAGCTTATTTATTCGTTCTTGTCAGGGGAACAAATCTTACAGCCATAACTTCCTTGGTTTTAATCTTACCAGATTTTTTTGTGATTAGAAGCAATTGCCTTATTCCATTGTGTGGTCCAACAGGAATAATCATCCTCCCTCCTTCTTTTAACTGTTTTATAAGTGGTTCAGGCACTTCCTCCGCACCGGCCGTAACTATTATTGCGTCAAAAGGTCCTTTCTCCGGCCAGCCAAGGTATCCATCGCCGGTTTTTACTTCAATATTGCCATACCCTAAGCCTGAAAGTCTATTTTTTGCTGTAAAAGCTAATGCTTCAACAATTTCTATGGTGTATACAGTATCTACGATTTGTCCTAATATAGCTGCCTGGTATCCGGATCCGGTGCCTACTTCCAAAACCCGGTCGTGATCTTTTAGTTTTAAGACCTGAGTCATGTAAGCACTTATATAGGGCTGTGAATGATTTGGTCCATTCCTATGGGTGGCGGATTATCCGAATAAGCATACGGCTGCATATCCGGTGGTACAAAATCATGCCTGGGAACATTCCGCATTGCTTTTATAGTAGCCGGATCACTTATATCTCTTGCCAACAACTGCTCCTTTATCATGATGTCCCTCAATTGTTTATGATCTATTTGGCTATGGGCTAATATGACAAACAGATGAATTATACCAAGAGCAATTGATTTAAATAGCGTTGCATTTTTAAGTATTATTGTCATTGCGTTCTATTATGATAAGATGGCATCTACAGTAATTAGCAGAATTATTAAAAGGTATTTTATGTAATAATTTACTCCTTTAATGGTTTTAAATACTCACTATAATTTATAGAAGACCTGGAGCTACTTTATTACTTTTACAGTGGTCTGCCCACTGGATCCCACAGTAAGTGTAATATCGTGGCGCTCATTGCTGCTGCGTATACCTATTTTAATGATTGATCTTCTTTTTTTATCAATATATTCTACATCATATTTATCCGGAACCCCTTTATAGGCTATGCGCGGATTACAATTATATCCACCATCTCCTCTCGCTGATCCAAAAAATGGTAAATCTATATCAACCTCTCCTTCTTTAACTATGAAACGATTTGTATTTGTTGCAAGCGACATTCCGCCATTAACAAAGCTTGCATTGAATATATAGGTGCCGGAATCTATAAGGCTTTTGGTATCTGCAAACGCAACATTTTTTTGGTCTTCTTTTTTTTGTTTCTTTTCTTCTTTAGTTTGTGCTATCAAATTAACTGAGAACAGCATCAAAATTATTGAGTTAATAAGTATGTTTTTCATAGTAATTGTTTAGCAAGACGATATATTTTTCCTTTATACAATGTAGTAAAAACATTCATGATTCAGAAGAACCCCGACCATTGTCCATATCATTTTTATCCGGGTCTTCTTCCCAATAACCAAGGTCTTTTTCTGTGCGATCACCTCAAAACCGGCCTCTTTCAATTCATTTTCAACATATTTTTGGTGCGATTGTATGCGCCTCGGTTTGCTCTTGTCTGGATTTTCCAATCATTTTTGTCGTTTGGGCTTTTCCAGAATTAAGATACGTCCATCTTGTTTCACTGTTTTTTTACATTCAGAAGGATTTGCTTATAGTCATTCATTTCATGGTAGGCATCTATAATTAAAACGACATCTATGCTATTCTCCTGTAATTTAGGATCGTCATAGTCTCCTAAAATAGTTTGGATGTTCCTGATACCTCTTTTAGAGGCAATATCATTTAGTTTGTTTAAACGATCCTCGCGAACATCTACCGAATAAACTTTTCCTGTCTCACCAATAAAATCTGAAAGGCGAATGCTCATATAACCCTGGTGGCAACCTATATCGGCAACGCTGTTACCAAGCTGTATATCAGCCATTTGGAATATTTCCGCAACTTTCATCCATTTATCACGAGCCTTCCAATCACTCTCTGAATATTGGCTATGCATATCAGGGATGATCAATAAAATTAAAAGAAAGCCTATGTTAATTGCTCTGGAACACATCTTTAAAAGATACTATTTTCAAAGATAAAAAGCACTTAAAACTATCTTAAAATCTATATCCATTACCGATTTACTATGGGCAATCTGATTTGGGAAGGATATTGTTTTGAATGATGACCACTATTGCGTGCAACTACTCCTTGTTTTTCATCGTAATTTTTTCCGCCAGTATTTAAATTTCTTGCGAATCTTGGAAAATTACTGCTGGAGACTTCAATCCGAATTCTATGCCCTTTTTCGAAAGAAGTTACTTACCATTGGTGTTAAGTTCAATTTTATACACCTTACCTTTCTCCATAAATACTTCCTTATCATAACCTTCTCTGAAACGAACACGTTGAATGGTTTCGTCCAAATTGTATGCCCGTTCCATCTGGGATACATCAACTAGCTTTATTGTGAAATCGGTGACTTTCGCGTCAGATGAAATATATAGTGTCCATTCAATGAACCCAGTAACTTCCAGTACCTTCTTGCAATAGTTCTGAAGTATGTATACCAAAGACTATCCTGTCTGGTCTCCATTTGCCTGTTGATCGTATGCACCACCTTTTACGGCATTCCCCGTACAACAAACATTCCCGCCATGCGAAATCACGGGATTCATAGGATCGTATTTAAAGCAATCGGGTGCATTCTCAGTGTCAGCCTCCTTCGTATAAGACCTTCCATCCCCGTATAGGCTATTAGCTTTACCACCACTTGTTAAATAAAAGGTTTTCAATTCAGAATTTTCCGGAGGCCAGGATTCAGCTGACTGCCAAACATTACTTCCCATGGTGTAATACTGAACTTTTGTAGTATTGTCCTTAAAATTGTTATTTTCTCCTTTTAACCAAAGATCAAACCAGGAATATATTTGCTCGTTATAGTTGAGCCTGGCATCCCCCACATTTCGTTCACCTACTATTGTGTTCTCAGTAGCTCTGGTATACCTGCAATGCAATGTAGGTGCGATTACTAAATACTGATTATCTTTAACAAATTGGTCCTTACTATTGTTTCTGACATGATTATATAATGCCAGGTTGGGGCTTATAGATACATCATACCATGAGGCAAACCAAAAGCCTGGTATCCCTATTTCCATATCGTCGTGGTAGAGCCCACCTTTATACCAATCTATATGATTAGGATTACGCCTCACCATTTTGTCAAAAACCTCTCGTTTCCCCTGAATATTCTGTAAAATATCTTGAATTGGTAAATGAGCTAAAGCTTCGGACATATCTACCGTAGGGTTTTCCGGTGCCAAATCATAGAATCTGGAAATACGGATAAGGTCCTCCTGACTGGCTCCTGCAGGGATCCTGGGTTTATACTTATCATGTTCCACACCATACAACCATGCAAAAAACAGCAATTGCTCCGCACCACCTCTGTACCAATTACCCTGTTCGTAATAGTCACCTACTCTACCCACTCCTGCACCAGACCTTTGTGGCACCATGGCCGCGTGAGAAGGATGATCTAAGGCTGCGACAGCCATCTGCCATTCGGCGGTAGATGAGCATCCGAGCGTTCCAATCTTTCCATTAGACCAGGGCTGATCCTTCATCCAGCTAAAGGCATCATAACCATCGGTAAGCGGGAATCCCTAATATATCCCATTCCCCTTCTGAGAAATATCTTCCACGCTCATTTTGCACAACATAAGCATACCCTGTTGCACAACTTCGTACGCTTTTTCTGCTGTTCTGGTTTGTTCCTCGCCATCCCCCCAGGAATTGAAATTATAGGGTGTTCTGGAGAATATGACGGGTACTTTTTCATCAGGTTTTGGGACTATAAATATCGGTTGCCAAACGGATTCCATCTCGCATGGGCATCATTACTTTCTGATCTATAATTGCAATTTCCTGGAGTTTTTCAAATATATCATCCTGCGCATAGGTATTAAAGACACCTAAAGAAAAAGTAATTACAAATAATTGAAAATTGATTAAAAATGTTCTCATAAGCTTGGTTTTTAAAACAACTACTGAAGTTCAAAAATAGCAAAATACGTTATCGCTTTAACATAAAATAGCCAACCTGTAAATTACCCTGCGTAGTTTCTATTCTGTACCAATAGGAGTCAGAGGCCAGGGGTTTTCCATTAAAATTACCATCCCAACCCTGATCGGAAATAATTGTTTCAACAATTGACCATACCTGTTAAAGATATGCACCGTACTTACTTCGAATTCGGGAGTTGAGCTAACTATCCACAGGTCATTAAAACCGTCATTATTTGGAGTAAAAAATCTCGGGACGGGTAATTTCTCAGGTGTAAGTTGGAATCCAGTTGTGGTAAATGATTCCTCCCGGCAATTTTCTGCCAGGTAATTTGCGCTATAGGGAATAATCGTTACATAAATAGTGCTCGCCTCAGGAAGTGGCTGTTCAAAGCTGTAAGTCGTTGTATTCCCTAAATCAAGTGTATTCACCAAATCTGTTCCACCTGCAGAGGTCCCTACGGATAGTAAATATCCCAAAATATTATTTACAGATTCCCATTCCAAATTAGAGTTTACACTTATATTACCAGAACCATTTTTTGGGTTTAATAAATTCGTGCATTCCGGAGGGATGGGCCCTGCACCAGTTGTAAAGGAAATTGGCTGACAGTTTGGAGCTTCTCCCAAGTCATTGTAAGGTGTTATACGGACAAAATACAATGTATTACCTTCAAAATCCGGAGGTTTATAATTAGTCCCGTTACCGACGTCAAAGTTGTCAAGAATTTTAATCCCACCAATGGACGCTTTCTCCACTGTCATAAGGTAACCTGAGGCATTAAAATTTCTTATCCAGGTGATGTTTGCTGTAACGGAAACAAATTCTCCTCCGTCATTCGGATTTATTATTTCCGTACACATAGGTGGGTTATTTCCTCTGGTCCTAAAAGTAACTTCGGAACAGGAAGGAGATTCTCCAGCGCTGTTATAAGGTGTTATGGTGATATAAACGCGTTGTGAAAGTGGTAAATCAGCAGGGGGATTATATGTAGTCATATTTCCTACATCCTCATTGCTTAAAATATCGCTTGCGCCTGTGCTTGTGCCAATATTCAGAATATATCCTATGGCTGCTGACTGGCCATCCCAGCTAATATTAGTATCCGGAGGGACCCCATAAGAACCTGCAGCCGGAATGGATAAAGTAACGCATCCGGGAGTAGAACTGGCCTGTCCCGTTGTAAAACTTTCCTCAACACAGTTTTGGGCATTGCCGTTATTATTATTGGGAATCACTGTTACATAATAAACTGCATTGGGCATAAGACTAGTGGTGGGTGTATAACTGAGATTGCTTCCCATTGATACTCCATTTAATATATCTGTACCACCTGGACTGGTGCCCATAAAAAGGAAATATTGTGTGGCATTTGCTACGGCCTGCCATTGCAGTTGGGTATTTACAGAAACACCTGTTTCACCATTAGAAGGAGTAGTCAATATCGTGCAAGCAGGCCGTGTTTGTGCTGAGACATGAAATAGGAATCCCAAAAACACTAAAAGCAATAGTATCTTTGGTATCGTTTTTTTTATTTGTGTTTTATATGGTACAACTTGATGATCCACCTTTAAATATAGTAGAAATATTAAATATGATCCTACTTGTGAGGTTGGTCTTGGAAAATTGCTAAAACTTTCAGCCTCAAACTTAAATAATATAACCCTTAATGGACCATTAAGCAGGTCAAAGCGAGTACATTAAAATTTTCGGTATTTCACATGTCGCATCTTATTGGCCGAACTGTTACCTTTAAACTTTTCCGTATCAGGATTCCAGTGAAGTGTTTCACCAAGATCATAGGCAATATTAGCAATATTGCAAACACTAGCCGATCGATGCCCTGTTTCTACATCACAGATAGGTTGGGTTCTATTTTTTATAGCATCCATCCAGTCCTGATAATGATCCTTCTTTACTTTGTACAAACGTGTATCTGTATCTTTTAACTCCACATTTAGAATGCCTGCAGGATCGGTTTCAAGAAAACTACGACTCACATCCATTTTACCTTCCGTACCAATAAAACGAACACCCCATCCGCGTTCAAAGTCTTCATGAATAACTTCTATCCCGTTTGCGTAGTACATCTTTAAACCTCGCACCGCATTTTTATCAGCTGGAGGCTCAAATTTCACAGGTCCCGTCCTGTCCATACCCAGAGCCCATTGAACGATATCAAACATATGTGCTCCCCAGTCGCAAAAAATACCCCCTCCGACTTCCTGATATAAACGCCAATCCGGCCAGAAATCTACATCATTACTTGAAGGTGCAAGCCTGTTATTATAGCCTAAAAGAGGTGCGGGGCCACACCAATTATTCCAATTGACTTCCACTGGCATGGCCTCAGCCTTTAAATCATAAGGCCTAGCGGGGTCACCAACATTTACCAAAATTTTCTGAATATCTCCTAAATAACCATTCCTTACCAGTTCACAAGCTTTTCTAAAATTATCCCATGAGCGTTGCATACTTCCGGTCTGGACAATTTTGCCGGTCTTTTTGGCCCATTTTACCATCTCCTTACCTTCCTTTAGCGTATGCGTCAGAGGTTTTTCACAAAAAACATCTTTACCGGCTTTCATGGCGTCAATAGATTGTAAGGCATGCCAATGGTCCGGAGTAGCCACCACAACTGCATCAATTTCTTTTTGATCCAGAAGCTCTTTATATTCCAGATATGTATTAACACTGTTATAACCTGACTGGTTGCGATGTTCTGCATAGACCTTTTCAACATGATCTTTAAACCAGGCATTTTTAGTGGTCCAGACATCGCAACTGGCTATAATTTGCGCATTTGTATTCTGAACAAAACGAGAAGCAAGTCCCCTACTCTGCTTTCCAAGACCAATAAACCCAAGATTCACCTTGTCGCTGGGCGCTATAAAACCTTTTCCTAAAACATGGCGCGGTATTATTGAAATGGCCCCTACAGTAAAGGCGGTATTCCTAATAAATTTCCTGCGCGAAAGATTTAGTTCATTAATTCCTTGGTTTGGATTAGAACTTCGTTTTTTTCCTTTCATGATGGGTAGTATTAATGTTAGTTAGATAGCTGAAATAGGATATTAAATTACGTGAAAAATTTAAATATTTTATACAAAAAAGGCATTTTTACAGTGTTGAATATTATATTTTAATTCCTCCATAAACTATTGGTTTATTTATTAAACCAGTAAGTAAGTTTAAGAGTAATTGACCATATCCTCCCGTCAAATGGTGCCAATAATTCATTATTAGTATAAACAAGAAACAAATCCGAAGCCGGTTTATAACGCCATTGAAGCCTCGAGTTTAGATTAAAGTTTTTGGATTGTTCATTATATTGAAATAAGGTGGCAAAAAATAGTTTATTGGTAAATGTTATATCTACTTCAGATCCTATTAACCAAAATTCTGTGGTATTCCATGGTTCAGGTAATCTGATGTTATTGTAACTAATATTTGAGCTTAGACTTACATATGGCTGAAAACGATAGCCCAGTTCGCTTGTTATGCTTGCTAGTGTACCGTCTTCGTAATATCCCCCAACTCTTCCGCCTGCAGTATAAGTAAACATGCTTTGTGGTCTTGAATTATATTCAAATCTAAAGGCATTCCATCGATGCTTGGTGCCTGTAGCCTGGGAATCTTTTCCAGTGCCCGTAGGATCAAAAGGCGACAATAATTCAACATACTCATTGAGTCCTTCCAGGCTTATACTACTTCGATTACGAAAATTTATGAGGTATTGTAGTATATTCTGATGATCTGTTTCCTTAATTTTTTCATCAAAATAATAATTCAATTTTCCAACAGGCCCATGACTTACGACCGGACCAGCTTTTGGGAAAAACAAATAGCCTAAAAATGTGTTGAAATTAAAATAGCCCTTTCTTGGCACATAGCCGACTTCTGCAGTGTATAAGCTATCTACATATTCTTCTTTTATACCCCAGTTCCATTTTCTGCTCTTGTATTCAATATTGGCAGCCTGAGTAATCCCATTCCCCTGTTTGTCGGGTGTAAATGATTTAAGTAAAAAGGCCTTTCCATTCCACAAATTATCAGGAGATGCCAAATTATATTCCAATCCAAAATTCCGGTTAAATTTTGGATAAATTGTGCGCAGAGAGTCACTATCCTGTGGGTAATTAGTTGACTGCTTATTTACAAAAAGAAGCCCGATTGTAGATCTGCTAAACACTTGTCGCTGCAAGCTAATGACTCCAAAATTTTGACTTGGAAGTCCTGTTTGTTCGTCTTTTGCTGTTTGAATATCCATGACTCCTAACCGCCATTTATCACCTAGGTTTCCGCTGAGTCTTAATCCTGCATCAATTGGAATACCGAGTCCAATTCTTCTGGAAAAAAAGGCCTTATTGTCTCATAACCGAAGCTGGCAAACAAATCAGCGTTTTCAAGGAAGAATTGCCTTCTTTCCGGAAAAAAGAGTTCAAATCTATCAAGATTTGTAACCTGCCGGTCAACTTCAACCTGAGAGAAATCCGGATTTATCGTCAGATCCAGGTTAAGAGAGGAGGACAGGACTTATTTTAACGTCCCCACCAACTTTGGTCTCATAGTCTGTATTTCCATCTATATCATAAGTCGTTTGGCCTAATGCATAGGGAATTAAGGAAAAATTGAAACGTGGTGCAGGAGGAGGTTCATCCCAAACTAATACTCCGGTATATGCAAGTGACGCGGTAGGAAACTGTCTTGGTATTGGTGTCCAGCTAGATTTTTCGCTAGTTGCCAAGTGAAGTCTGCTAAAATTAATGCCCCATTCTTTTACGCCATCTTCATACCTTATGGATTTAAAAGGAAGAGACATTTCAAAAACCCATTTTTCCTCATCACGAGTTACTTCCGATACCCATTTGCTATCCCAATTGAGATCAACGTTGCCTCCGGCAAACATAGTACCATCCCACTGAGCTCCTGCAGCATTTGAACCAAACGAGAACCCGGTAGTTTGGTTGTTAAAGGGATCTAGGAATAATAAGAAATTATCATTTTTTCCAAATGAAAAATCCCGCCTTAGAGACTCTACAAAATAGCGTCCAGGGATACTGTTATAGAAAGTTGCAATTAGATAAATATTGGTATCATCATAGGTCATCCGTATTTCGGACTTATCCGTAGCCTTATCTATGTCCATAGGTAATACCATATAAAAGTCTTTGGCAACATCAGTTCCTTCCCATGCTTCATCATCGGCAATACCATCAATTTTTACAGGTAAATTGGTCTTTCGAATATTTAAGCGAAAGCCTTCATTCTTTTTTTGGGCATTAAGCTGTAGTACCAATGTTAAAAGCACTAATGTAATGGTAACTTTTGCATGCTACTTTTCTAATGAATCGGTCTGAACTCTTGTATGACTGATGTTTACGCTTAATAAAATGACTATTAAATGAAATTAAAGATCGTAGTTCGTATATTCTAAAACTATGATAAAGTTCAGTAAAAATTAAAAAAGACCCTGAAATTAAACACTGAAATAATAACCCGCTAAAAAAGCCGCGAATAGCGGGGCCTGATAAAATGAGTACAACTCTAAGAATTTAAGTTTCTAATTCCTTTAGAATATTTTCAGCAGAATTAGTTATGTTCTTGTAGCATTTATAGCCCCATCTGGTAAATAAAAACAGGAATATAACCATGACGGGAATATAGGT
The DNA here is from genome assembly GCA_942491255.1 of uncultured Flavobacteriaceae bacterium. Lineage (GTDB taxonomy): Bacteria > Bacteroidota > Bacteroidia > Flavobacteriales > Flavobacteriaceae > Eudoraea. The sequence continues at coordinate 50,466 of CALOAJ010000008.1, forward strand.
TAGCCATATTTTGCCCTGGAGAAAAAGATCCTTGTTATTCATGATTTTACTAAATACTGGTAAGCAGGTAAACATTAAGACAAAACTCAAATATATTCCAACTCTTTGCATAAGCAATAATTGATTCTTTGTCTTTGTGTAACTTACAATAGTTTCTTTAAAACTATTTTTTACAATATTCATACGCTGTATTTTTCCGAGTAACCTCAGAGTTATCACAGGTAAAATTAGTAATAAAGCTATTGTAAATATCCCACAGGCCATAAGATACCAGGTGTCTAACTTATTAGGTTAACTAATAAATATAGCGCCATTACGAAACATACCACAGCTCCTATTGTTTCATAGAATGAGAGCTTATCAAACTTAGACCTATATCTTTCCTGTGTCATTTTCATGATTAGTTCTGTGGTTAGTTTTTTTTGCTTTTCCAATTGATCCGTCATTTCTGACCAAACCGTTTGGATTTCTTCTAAGTCCATAATTTACTTTTTCAATATCCTTGATTTCAACTTTTGCTTAATTCTGGAAATACGGGTACCAACATTTGTTTCACTTAATCCGGTGATTTCCGCAATCTCTTCATATTTTTTCCTTCCAATAAAAGGAGTATTAAACCTTTTTCAAGTATGTTTAATTGATGAATTTGTTCATATACGATTTTTAAGCGGTTTTCAAATTCAGTGTCGTAATTTTCAGTTTGCCGCAGAACAACCTGGTCTATGGAAGTCGTAATGGATTGCTTTTTTCTTTTTTTTAATTGACCTATTGCGGTATTTAATGCAACACGATACATCCAGGTACTAATTTTGGATTCATTTCGAAAAGAATCATAAGACTTCCATAATTGATATACAATCTCCTGGTATAAATCTTTTGGTCCTGTCCGTTTTCTGTGTAGATTGTGGTGATTTTAAAAATCACACCTTCATTATCCTTGATTAACCTGGTAAATGACTCTTCTTTACCCATATTTTCACAACTTCTGCTTAATTAGTAAATCAACACCAAAAAAAATCACACTTTCCTTAAAATATTTTTAGAGGCTAAGAAAATAGGTAATTTATGGACATGTCAAAAGTTGAATTTCCAATAAAAGAGCAGTAAAGATTTATTTGTAGAACTAATTAGGCCTAAATGGAATAACATCTCCAGAAAACCTTATAGTTTAGTTGGCGAACAAACTTTGATCCAGTCCTGGTAGTAGTTTTAAAGCGTTTTTGTAATATACTTTTCTCAATACTTCGTCCGGGAGATCTAACCCATACATAGCCCAGAACGCGTGATACTTTTTATAATAAGGAAAGTATTCATCGGCGGTTTCCAAAACTCTGAAATAGGTTGGAAATTCCTTTGGTTGATAACTGTCTTTGCCAAATAAGATTCGATCCTGATAGGTAATAAAGAACTTATGGGCAGCTCGAGGTTGTCTTCCCAGCTCTGCTATAATTGCACCAATACCCACATACATATTTGGCATTTGCTCTAATAGTTCGGCCAACTTTTGTAAATCATTGGCATACCATCCCATATGAGCATTAATGAATTTAGTTTCAGGATGCTTCCTAAACATAGCATGTTGTTCTCCAATTATTTGTTCCCATGGAGCGGGATTATCTGCTGATCGTTTCCTTCGAGGTCTGGTTTTTAATTCTAACCAACGTTCGTTATTACTATCCATTGGATCCCAGAAGGACTTTGGATCTGCGGCATGTATCAGAACCGGAATACCCAATTCCCCGCATTTAGACCAAATAGGATCTAAACGGCTGTCATCAATTGCTATTCGATTCCCATTAATATCATTATTTCTAAGCCCCAGACTTTTATATATTTTTAATCCTTTTGCACCATTTTTAACATCCTGTTCCAGCTGCTTTACTGCATTTTCTGACCAATCCGGACTTCCTACTCCATCAAAATTTACATTTGCAAAGACTACGAACCTATTTGGGTAATTCTGTTTAACATTGTCCAGCATATTTTTAAGACCTTCACCAGATCCACCGCTTAAGTTAACCATTACGGCCATATTCATATTATCCATAGAGGCAATCAATTCGGAAAGATCCTGTGTAGCCATCTTAAACTGATGACTGTGAATATCTATAAAAGGATACTTTGCCTTCTGTATAATATTTTCTGAGACCACAAGAGTGGATTTCGGATTGTACTCTTCAAAACTCATTTCCTGGGCACAAGCAGAAATTGTTATTAGTAGAAATACGATAGAATAAAGTTTCATAGTATTGAATATCATTATTTTACAAGTTATATGTTACATAATTACTTTAGATATTTTACCGCTTTATAATAATCATCCAATGTGTCCATATCCCGAGCTTTTCCTTCCGGATCAAGGAGGATCACCTCTTTTGCATATTTTTTAAGTAAATCCCTGGCACCCTGGTCTGTGTTTAATTCTTTTAATTCTGAAAAATAAGTCTTATCAAAAATAGCAGGTACCCCTGCCTTATCAAAATAGTTTGTGGCAATTATCCCATTACTGCTGTTAAGGTAGTTAGTAATAAGCAAATTTAAATAGGCAGTATCTATGAAAGGTTGATCAACCAGAAGTATAAGTACAGCTTCATACTTCATTTTGTTTTTTTCTAAAGCTTTAATACCACAGGATATAGAAGACCCCAAACCGGATTTCCAGTTTTTATTAAACACTATTTGAACTTTTTCGTCCTCGACATGTTTTTGAATTGTATTGGCATGAGAACCCAACACGACGGCAACCGTATTACAGGATGCCTGCTTTGCAGACCTTATAGCGTTGCCCAGCAATGTGGTATCCCGCCAGGGTAATAATTGTTTGGTAGTGGATCCCATGCGGTTCGATGCCCCGGCGCTCAATATCAGGATAGCTATTTTTGTTTCTGAATGGGTCATCAATAAAGGAAACCTTAAAGAAATTAAGAGTGGAAGATTCTACACGGTCTTTCCTATGTATTGTGATGGGTTTTTATCAAAACTTACCTTACATCCATCACAGCAGAAATATACCTTTTCTCCCTGATATTCCACAATGTGTTTAGGATTTTTTGAAACAGGAACTTGACAAACATGATTAATATATGATTCTTCTGAAAACTTATCTTGTTCTTCTACAGCCGATGTTTGTTCCGATGTTTTGGAACCACAGCACGAGGCCTCAGATTTATTATCATTCCTAAAATGATCAATAACTTCCGCTAAGATACTTATAGCCACCTCACTTGGCAACTTCGCATTAATATCCAAACCAACGGGACTTCTCAATTCCGCTACACGAGCTTCCGAAATACCTTCTTTCTTTAAATATATTTTTATATCGTCTGCCTTTTTAGCGCTAGCTACAAAGCCTACATAACCTACGGAGGTTTCTAATGCCTCTTTGACGGAACGTTCGTCATTTTCGCCTTGTGTGGTAACTATAATATAAGTATTTGTTAGCCCTTTAAAAGCACTGAAATCTACTCTATCAGAAATACTATAGGCATCTGGAAACATCTGCACATCTGCTTCAGTAGCCATTACCGATACCCTAAAATCTGCTGCCGCAGCCATTTGCACCAACTTTCTTGCGATATTCGATTTGCCAATTACAATTAATTCCGGTTGTGGTATTACAGGTTCTATCATAACTTCTAATGTTCCTTTACTTTGACAAGACATTACGTACTCTTTATAGGTAGCGGTCTCTCTAGAACCACCTTCAGGTGAAATACGTATACGTCGATAGCGTTTCGTTCTGATGACATCAATGGCTTCTTTTATTACGATACCACGAACGCAGCCACCTCCTATCCAGCCAATCAATTCACCCGTTTCCAAAATCAGCGCCTTATCCCCTACTTTACCCGAGCTCGGGGCAATACGGTCCACTACTTGAGCAATGGCAAAGTTTGAGCCTTTGGCCAAATGCTTTTCTATTTGTAAAGCTAGTTCGTTAAACATCCATCAATAATTTTTCTAATTTTAATAAACTATCCAAGTTGTGAGCCGATTCAAATGCATCTAAATGCGGCATCACATTCACCATTCCTTTTTGAATAGGCTGATAGCCATCCATTCCTTTCAACGGATTCAGCCAAACTAAGGTCTTGCATTTTCTACGTATCGTTCTTACGGCCTCCCTAAGCACTGTTACACTGCCGGTTTCGAGTCCGTCACTGAGTATCACTACAATATGTTTTTGGCTCAAAAATTTACTTCCATACTCAGAAAGAAATTCCGTGAGCGACTCCCCTATCTTGGTACCACTCGACCAAGAATGTACATTCTTGCCAATCTGTTTTAAAACTTCCTGTTCATTGTTTTGTCGAAGCATTGGCGTAACATGAGTCAGGGTTGTACTAAAGGTAAAAAATTCCAGACTCTTAAAATACTTCTTTAACACCATTACGTATCTCAAAAGATAATAGCTATACGTATCCATTGAACCACTCACATCGAGAATAAAAACCACTTTGCGCTTTTCTTTGCGTTTTCTTTTATGGGACAAGTCTAACATTATTCCCCCTTTAGACACTCCGTGACGAATCGTATTTCGAATATCGATGCTCCCCTTGTTCGCATTCTCAAGTCTACGTTTAAAACGCATACTCATTTGATGAAATAGCTCTTCGGCCAGTTCTTCCAGTTTTTCCTTATCATTAACATTTACCTTAGAAAAATCAGTCCGTCTTAGGCGTATACTTTCATTTGCCCCAACAGTTTCTTTAGCCTCTTGTTCTTTAACTTCCTTTTTTGGGACTTTGAATTCCGTTCCCAAAAATATAACGGTGGCAGTGTCTTTTTCCTTTTTAAGCAGCTTGACTTGCTTTTTGCGTTGTTCTAATTTCTCTTCGTAATAACGACTCCAAAAACGATCGAACATTTCATCAAAACGGTCAAAATGCTCTTTGCGTTTACAATAAATAGCCTTTAAGCTATACTGAAATAGTTTACGATCTAATACCCAACCACGCTTTGCAACTTCAAAAGCATCACTTGTTTCTTGTGGGCCCAAAACAAACTGCCGTTCCCGACAATACATGGTAAAGTCGATGAGGCGTTCTTTGAAAATTTTTTCTACAGCTTGCACGGATTATAGAAATTTTGGTTTTAAAAATGAAATGAAATTGTTGTTTTTTATAGCGGTGCTCTCCTACAGTTCATTCCGCTTAGGATAATATTCTAGTCAATAGGATATAAAAATTCTTGAACGGACTTGTTCCGCACAAACTCTACATCATCTTTATGTTTCAGAACACTACCTATGGTAGTTTTTACAATCTCATCGGTGATATTCTTTTGATTCATCAACAACAAGGTTTTTGCCCAATCAAGAGATTCTGCAATACCCGGTGGTTTGTGTAAACTTGACTTTCTCAAATTATGTATAAACGTTACTACTTGCGTAGCTAACTCTTCATCAATATTCGGAAGTTTTTTTGCAATGATATTAATCTCACCCATCTTTGATGGAAAGTCAACCCAATGATACAAACATCGTCGTCGTAAAGCATCACTGAGCTCTCTAGTTCGATTGGAAGTCAAAATCACCAAAGGTTTTGATTTTGCTTTTATCGTTCCCAATTCAGGAATACTGATTTGAAAATCAGAAAGTAGTTCTAATAGATATGCTTCAAATTCTTCATCAGCCCTATCAATTTCATCAATCAAGAGCACCACAGGTTTATCAGCGCTTATTGATTGTAACAAAGGGCGTTGAAGGACATAATCCATTCCAAAAATCTGATTTTGGAGCGCCAGCTTATCCTCGTCTTGTTCAAAAAGTTTGATATGGAGCAGCTGCTTTTGGTAATTCCATTCGTAAATGGTAGTGCTTACATCCAAACCTTCGTAACATTGTAAACGAATTAAATTCGTTCCTAAATGTTCCGCTAGGGTTTTGGCTAGCATAGTTTTACCAACTCCGGGATTACCCTCCAATAATAACGGTTTTTCCAAATTCTTTAAAAGGAAAATGGAAGTAGCCAATGCTTCGTTGAGAATGTAGTCGTGCTCATAAAAGTCTTTTATCAGCGCATCGATTTCTTTATTCAATAGCTAAAATTTTAAAAAGCCATGCTTGGGAGCATAGCTTCTGATTATAGATTCCGGGAATATCTAAGCCGATGTCGCTGCTTCTGCTTCAGCAAGTTTCTTTGAAAAATTGGAAACGAACTGTTTGAACAATTGATTGGAAACCGTAGTAATTAAACGAGAACCGAATTGGGCTATTTTTCCATTTACGGTAACATCCATAATGGCATCTAACTTTACCCCACCTTCAGCACGTTCAATAAGGTCAATGGTCATCATCATTTCTGCATTTCCATTACCTTTGGAATCAACACCTTCTCCCGTAATAATAATTTTTCGATTCGCTTTATCAATTTCATTATAATGGATGTCAGCATCGTATTTTACCCCCATAGGACCAAATTTCATACCAACTTTGCCCTTGTAGTGATTATCACCCACCTTTTCATCTATAGAGACTCCAGGTACGCAATCCATTATTTTTTCTGGGTCGATTAGGTGTTCCCAGACTAAATCTGTGCCTTGCGGCACTTCAAATGATTTATCTAATTGTGTTTTCATAAAATGAAATTTTATTTCAGCCTCTCTAACAGAGGGAAGTGTCTATTTGTTTTTACTAAATGTTTTATTCACTGTTTTAAAACTTTCTGATTTCAAACTATCTAAACCCAAAACTTAGGCTTTAAATCCTTCGATCCAGTCTAAAGTATTGGACACCTCCCATTTTCTGGAGGGAGGAGCCTTACCAATCTATTTGATTTTAGTACTTTGTACTTGATACTTCTAACCAATTACTTTATTGCAACTACACTTTCGCTTTTGCTACTTGAATCGCATCCCAAACTTTGTCTGGCGTAATAGGAATATCCAAATGCTTAATTCCTAAAGGATATAAGGCATCTATAATCGCATTTGCAATTGCCGGAGGTGCTCCAACGGTAGGAGATTCAGCAACACCCTTCGCACCTAATGGGTGGTGTGGTGATGGCGTAATCGTATGACCTGTTTCCCAATGTGGTGATTCTACCGCCGTAGGCACTAGATAATCCATTAGTGTTCCGTTCAGAACATTTCCTTCATCGTCATATACAATACCCTCGTACATTGCAGGAGCGATACCTTGAGTTAATCCGCCATGTACTTGACCTTCTACAATCATTGGGTTAATTATATTACCGCAATCATCGATGGCTACAAAGCGTTTCACATCAATAGCACCCGTTTCTTCGTCTACTTCAACCACACAGATATATGCGCCATTAGGGAAGGTTAAATTTGGTGGGTCATAGTAATGAGTTTCTTCAAAACCGGGCTCCATTCCTTGTGGGAAATTCGTGTATGCCGCAAAGGCAACGTCTTGTATCGTTTTAGATTTTTCGGGAGCTCCTTTTACAAAATACTTTCCTACTTCCCATTCAATATCCTCTTCACTCACCTCCAATAAATGGGCTGCGATTTTCTTTCCTTTGTCACGTAATTTACGTGAAGCGATTGCAGCTGCTGCTCCAGCTGTAGGAGTACTTCTACTGGCATAAGTACCTAAACCATAGGGAGCGGTATCGGTATCCCCTTCATCGATTTCAATATCAGTGTATGGAATTCCTAATTCTTCTGCTAGAATCTGGGCATAGGTAGTTTCATGACCTTGACCTTGTGACTTGGTTCCAAAACGGGCCAGTACCTTTCCTGTTGGATGTACCCGAATCTCTGCACTATCGAACATCTTAATGCCTAAAATATCAAAATGTTTAGATGGCCCTGCACCTACTACTTCGGTAAAAGTGCAAATTCCAATGCCCATCAATTTTCCTTGGGCTCGCTTTTCAGCTTGCTCCTTTTTATAATCGTCATAGCCCACCATTTCCATGGCTTTTTCCAGCGTAGCTTTATAATCGCCACTATCATAGCTCCATCCTAAAGGCGAAGCATATGGAAAATCCTCTTTCTTTATAAAGTTTTCTAAACGTAATTGCGCCGGATCCTTCCCTATTTCCGCAGCCAATTTATCTACCATACGTTCGATAGCATGCACAGCTTCCGTAACACGAAAAGAACAACGATAGGCGACCCCACCTGGAGCTTTATTCGTATACACTGCATCTAATTCTGCAAAAGCATGTTCGTAATCATACGAACCTGTACAGATAGAGAACATTCCCGTAGGATATTTAGAAGGGTTCGCTGAAGAATCAGTATACCCATGATCTGCTAATGTCGAAACTTTAAAGGCTTGAATTTTTCCGTCTTTAGTTGCCGCCAATTCACAATCCATATGATAATCACGAGCAAATCCGTTCACCAAATTCTCAGAACGGTCTTCAATCCATTTTACTGGTTTACCAATTAAGAAAGAAGCGGCAATTGCAATTACGTATCCTGGATAAACAGGAACTTTTCCTCCAAAACCACCTCCAATATCCGGAGCTATAATTCGAATTTTTTCTTCGGATAAGCCAACGTGACCTGCAACTAAAGCTAGAATCGTTCGAATCGCATGTGGCGCTTGAGATGTCAAATAAATCAACATTTTCTCTGTATCCTTATCATAAGACGCAACCACGCCACATGTTTCAATTGAAGCAACATGAATTCTAGGTAGGTGAATACGTTCTTTTACCACCACGTCAGCAGCAGCAATTGCCGCATCCGTTTTTTCACGCTCACCGCGTTCCCAATGGTAAATATGATTGTCTTTTTGACCTTCTTTGTCTGGTCGTAGTAAAGGAGCATCTTTATCGCGAGCTTTAAAAGGATCGACTAATGCTTTCATTGGCTCATATTGTACATCTACAGCTTCCGCTCCATCTACAGCGATATATCTGTCCGTTGCAATAACAGCACAAACTTCTTGCGACTGGTGCATCACGGTATCCGTTGGTAAAACCATTTGCGAATCCGAAAGTAAAGTGGGCATCCAATGCAGATTGTATTGTGCCAAATCTTCACCAGTAATGACTGCTAAAACGCCTTCAATAGCCAATGCTTTTTCTTTATTGATACTTAATATTTTGGCATAGGCGTAAGGACTGCGCACAATAACCATATGTAACATACCCGGTAATTTGACATCATCGGTATAATTACCTTTGCCGTGCAAAAATCGAGCATCTTCTTTTCGTTTTACAGAGTGACCCATTCCGCCTACCTCTGGTGTTGTTTTACATGAGAACATAATTTCTTTGTTTAGAGGTTAGACTGAAGCTTCTTTTTCTTTGGACATTTCTTCTGCGGCCTGTTGAACGGATTTAACAATATTGTTATATCCTGTACAGCGACATAAATTTCCTGAAATTCCCCAACGAATTTCTTTCTCCGTGGGATTTGGATTTGTCTCTAGCATATCTATAGACCTCATTATCATACCTGGAGTACAGAAACCACAGTGCAGACCATGTTGATCGTGAAATGCTTTTTGCAAAGGATGATTGGTGCCATCAGCAGCAATACCTTCTATTGTAGTTATATTAGCACCATCGGCACGAACGGTTAAATACGTACAAGATTTTACTGATTTACCATCAATTAAAATGGTACAAGCACCACAACTAGATGTATCACATCCAATATGGGTACCTGTCATATCTAAATTTTCTCTAATAAAATGAACTAAGAGCAGGCGAGAATCAACTTCCGCAGAAACGCTTTCGCCATTAATTGTCATTGTTACATTGTGTTTTCCCATAGTGATTTTTATTGTCTTGCTCTTTCTAAAGCCTTATTCAACATTCGTTTCGTAATTGTATTCAATATTGATCTTTTATAGGCTTCAGAACCTCTTAAATCAGATTCAGGTTCAGCATCTTCACCAGCAATAACACCTACTTGTCCTATCAATTCATCAGTAACCTTTTTTCCTCTTAATACTTCTTCGCCTCGTTCCAAACGCATAGGCACTGCGCTGACGTTGGTGAGACCAATGCCAATTTCTTGACAAACACCATCATCATCTAGTTCGATATGAACAGCAACTCCAGCCGTAGCATAATCACCAACCTTACGTTCTACTTTATGATATGCACCGCCACTATTCTTTTTCGATTTCGGGATTTGAATTTCAGTCAAAATATCACCTGGTTCCAAAGCAGTCATATAAAAACCATGGAAAAATTCATCTATCGGTATGGTTTTTTTTCCATCAGCGCCTTCTGCAATAATAGTTGCACGAAGTGCAAGCATCAAAGCCGGTTGATCATTTGCAGCATCTCCGTGCGCAATGTTACCACCAATAGTTCCAAAATTCCTTACGGATGGGTCGGCAGTTAACCATACCGCATCACCAAAAATTGGATATTTTGATTTTAAAATTGCATTATGTTCTAATTCAGTCTGGGTTGTTAAGGCCCCAATTTTCAAAAAATCTCCATCTTCCTTTATATAAGACAGTCCTTCGATTTTACTGATATCGATAATGTGCTCGGGTGTGGCAAAGCGAAGTTTCATCATCGGCAACAGACTATGCCCGCCCGACATGTATTTTGCTTCTTCACCAAGTTCCGCAGACAAGGCAAATGCTTCTTGCAAAGAAGATGCTTTGTGATAGTTGAAATTAGCTGGAATCATAATTATTTGTAAGTTAAATTAGCAAGTAGCTAATATATTAAGAATAATATTTTGAATATAGCAATTTAAGTGGACTTTAACGAAAAAGTTCACATATATAATAAGGAATATTTATGTATATATATTTATACCTTATGATGAGCAAATAACAGATTATAAATTTTCATATTTTTATAAAGATTTTATCTGTTAAATAAGTGTCATGAATTATCCATTGTATTTAGATTATAATGCAACCACACCATGTGATAAGAAGGTGTTAGAAGGTATGCTTCCATATTTTACTTTGGATTTTGGCAATGCATCCAGTGAACATCACCCTTATGGTTGGGTGGCCAAAGAAGCAATTGAGAACGCCACTCTGCATATTTCTTCTCTTTTGAAAATAGATGAAAAGGAAATTATTTATACTTCCGGGTCTACAGAGAGTATTAATGCAGTATTAAAAGGTGTATACCGCAAATTAAAACATAAAGGGAATCAAATTTTAACTGTCAAAACAGAACATAAAGCTACTTTGGATGTGTGTGAATACCTTCAGGAAGAGGGTGCTGATGTTACTTATCTAGATGTTGATGGAAATGGGCTTATAGATCTTAATGCACTTGCGCTTGCAATTTCAGATAATACTCTTATCGTATCGGTCATGTATGCCAATAATGAGACGGGTGTAATTCAACCCATGGAGGCAATTGCCAAGATCTGTAAACAAAAAAACACACTTCTTTTCTCTGATGCGACACAGGCCATTGGAAAAATACCGTTAGACAATTTCTTTTCCTGGGTAGATTTTGCTTGTTTTTCAGCCCATAAAATTTATGGTCCAAAGGGAATTGGGTTTACTTTTGCGAAATTGGAAAGTCAGGCAAGCCTGCAAAGTTTTATTCAAGGGGGTGGACAACAACGAAAATTGCGTGGAGGAACTTACAATACTCCTGCCATAGTTGGAATGGCTAAAGCCATTACTCTTGGAATTGATAACCTGGAGGCAGAAAGGGACAGATTGTCCAACCTCAGAAATCAATTGGAAGAAGGACTTTCTTTAATAGAAGAGGCTTCCATAAATGGCAAAAAATCAGATCGACTATGTAACACTCTGAATATATCTTTTGAGTATGTTGATGGCCAGCAATTGCTGGCTGCCCTCAGCCGAAATATAGCTGTTTCCAACGGCTCTGCCTGTAACTCTGCCGCGATAAATCCCTCTCATGTACTAACTGCCATGGGGATTGGCAGAAACCTAGCCCTTTCAACCTTGCGCATCAGTTTAGGAAAATATACAACCGAAGAAGATATACAACAGGCAATCCAAATCATTACAAAAGAAGTGGCAAAGCAGCGTGCGAGTAATTTACTTTGGGACAGGCGTTAGTTTATGTACTCCTCTCGTGTATTGGACCTGACTTATCACGTAACATCCCTCCTTTTTTTCCGGCAAATACCGCCAATATTTCTGCGAAAATGCTGGTTGCGATTTCTTCAGGAGTATTTGCTCCTAATTCCAAACCGCAGGGTGCATATATTCTGTCCAGAAAAGCCTCAGAAAGCGTTTGACCTTTCTCCTTAAACTCGTTTTCAATTTTAATAAAGCGTTTTTTCGGTCCTAGTGAGGCAATATAAGCCGCTTCACTTTCTAATGCCAATTTCAGATTGCCTATATCTGTCTTAAAATCATGAGCCATTAATATAATGGCAGTCCTGTCATCAATAAATGGTTGCGCTCTATCCTCTTTACTGTAAATATGTTTAACTGAAGTCAGTTTCTCTTTTTTTAACTTCTGTATATTGCCTACCAAACTGACTTCCCAATCCAGGACTTTAGCTAATTCAATCATGGGATATACGTCATAATTATCACCATAGAGGACAAGATGAAACTGAGGTGGAATCAATTCTATAAATACCCTTACCGGCTTTTCCGATATCTGATAATTGTAAATACCTGATTTTTTATTATTCACCACTGTGGTAATATCCTTAAGGAGGTGTTCTTTAAGTTCAGGGTCTAAACTCCCACCTTCTATAGTGTTCGCTTTCGTATCAAAATAATAGGTAGTTCCCAATAACTCCGGATTAGCCGGACAGGCTGTCAGCGTAATCAAAACATGTGACTGTCTGGAAGCAACACATTTTTCCAACAAGGGTATGGTAGATAAGGTATCTGTTATGGGAGAAATTAATACATCAATTATTCCGTTGCAGCCAAGGCCTACCCCTATTTGGTTTTCATCATCCTTTGAAGTGTCATAAGTCACAATGGATGGCTTCTCTTTTAAAATTGCCATCTGGGATCTTTTTAGGGCATCCCCTTCCAGGCAACCGCCGCTTATCCCCCCTTCAAAAACTCCAGATTCAAATACTAGCATCCTTGCGCCTTCTCTGCGGTAGGATGATTCTTCCACCCGGACTACTTGAGCAATAGCCGCTTTTTCATTGGAAGAGCTTACTTTATTATATAGAGATAAAATGGACTTAATTTCCTTCATCTTTTATTGTTTTATTAAATTCATTCTAAAGATGCCATTTCTATTAACAAATAATTTGCATACTTTGAATTATTTTTTGTTGTATTTTTAGCATCTTACCTTGAACAATATTAATTTTTTTTTTTGGTTTTTAGTTCCAAAATTTAGGTTAAATATTCAAGTACATTTAATTACATTTAAATCGTTTATAAACATGCAGCTTAAAGACAGTTACGATAGAACTATAGACTATGTAAGAATTGCCGTTACTGACCGCTGCAACTTGCGATGCTTTTACTGTATGCCGTTGGAAGGCATACAATATGAACCCAAAGCCCATCTGCTTACTTATGAGGAGATAACAAGACTCTTATCTGTCCTGGGTAATATTGGGTTCAGAAAAGTGCGGTTTACGGGAGGAGAACCTTTTTTGAGAAAAGATTTTATCAAACTTCTTGAAAGCACCCATAGCCTAAATAAGTATGACTCTATCCACATAACTAGCAACGGTACATTATTAGAAAAGTATATTCCAAAACTGAAAGAACTTGGCATAAAAAAAATAAATCTAAGCCTGGACTCTTTAGATGCAGAGCGTTTTAAAAAAATAACAAGAAGAAATGATTTTGCCAAAGTAATTAAGGTCTTACACAGGTTAATAGATGAAGGTTTCGAACTTAAAGTAAATGCCGTAGTGATGTTTGGGATAAACACCCAGGATATTCTGCCCTTGGTGCAATTTTCTCAAAACCATCCTGTAAATATTCGTTTTATTGAAGAGATGCCCTTTAATGGAGGCTACAAAGAAAATATCCAAATATTTAAGGCCACAGATATCTATCGAATTATTAAAAATGAGTATCCCAGTCTATCTGCTAAAACAAGCAAGCATGGTGAAACTGCAACCAATTACACTATAAATGGCTTTAAGGGAGACATTGGAATAATCCCTGCTTTCTCACGTACTTTCTGTAATACTTGTAATAGATTGCGAATAACTGCCAAAGGTGAAATCAAAACTTGCCTCTATGATAGTGGGGTATTTAATCTAAGGGACTTTATGCGTAGCGGGGTTTCTGATGAGCAATTGACAGCCAAGTTTATCGAACTTGTAAAATTGAAACCCAAGAACGGTTTTGAAGCTGAAAAACACAAGAAAAATCTATTAGGTAGAGAAGAAAGTATGAGTTCAATAGGAGGATAAACGCTGTGGAGAAGACATTTATAACATATGAGGAAGCACTAAGTATTTTAGAAAAAAATAAATCTACTTTTCCGACGATCAGAGTACCGATCAAAGAATGTGGCGGCTATGTTCTTGCAGAAGATTTGACAGCGGACCGGGATTTGCCTCCATATGATCGTGTAACCATGGATGGTATTGCTATTGACTATTCCTCATTTAGAAATGGGCAACGTGAGTTTCCTGTTATTGGTATTGCTCCAGCAGGATCACCACAGCAAACTCTTTCGGATGAACACGCTTGCATAGAGGTAATGACCGGCGCTATTTTACCGAACAAATCAGATACCGTAATTAGATATGAAGACATTACCATAGCCGATGGAAAAGCCCGTATTGACATAACGCAAATTAAACACCGCCAGAATATCCATTTTAAGGGAAGCGATGTTGTAAAAGACTCCGTGATAAGTAAAGCAGGCAATCTTATTTCAAGTGCAGAAATTAATGTAGCCGCTGCTACAGGAAAATTCACTGTGGCTATAAAAAAAATGCCAAAAGCCGTTATAATTTCTAGTGGAGATGAGCTGGTAGACGTTCACGAAACCCCGCTTACCCATCAGATCCGCAGGTCTAATGTTTACGGTATTCAGAACACTTTAAAGGAGTGGGGACTTTCTGTAGAACTCAGACATTTACCAGACAACAAGGAAGAAATGAAAATCATTTTGGCCAGTTTGCTGCAGGACTATGATTTACTTGTAATTACCGGTGGTGTCTCTAAAGGAAAGTTCGATTTTTTACCTGAAGTATTGACCTCGCTGGATGTGGTAAAACATTTTCATAAAATACAGCAGCGCCCTGGGAAACCATTTTGGTTTGGAACTAGTAAAAATAATAAACGGGTTTTTGCCCTTCCGGGTAATCCGGTATCCTCCTTTGTTTGCGTTTATATTTATTTAAAATTTTGGTTGATTCAATCACTCGGAATAGAAGTATCAAGGCTTTATGTTATTTTAAACCAAGACGTGAAGTTTGAGCCAAACTTAATTTATTTTTTAGAAGCAACATTAGAAAGCAATGTCAATGGTTCCTTAATTGCAACTCCCGTAAAGGGCAATGGTTCAGGAGATTTTGCTAACTTAGTAAAAGCAGATGGTTTTTTGATTTTGCCCCAAAATAAAACAAGTTTCACGAAGGGGGAAGTATATCCTTTCGTACCTTATAGAAATAATCTTTAAACTAAGATGGAAAACGTAAAATCTACCTGTTGTAAAAAAGTACACACTCCGAGTAAAATGGCTGGTGGATCAAAGGGTTTTATTTCGTTTATCTCCACATTACTGTTAATTCTGCTACCCAAATGCCCTTTTTGTGTAATTGCCTATACCGGGGCAATTCTTATGTTCTTTGATATAGACAATTCCCAATTAGCACCTTTTTTATAGCATGCAAAGCCAATTTTTGGAGCTATTGTAGTTTTAATATTTCTTCTAAACAATAGAGGTCGGAAAACATTAATTGCCATAGTTATTTCCGGAACTGCTTTGGTCTTACTAATATTGAGTGCATACCTTAATATTCAAATTATTCCTGAGTGGGTTTTGTATACAAGTTTTGTTTTTGCAATCTGGTATAATGGTAACTTTGAGTATTTCTTTCGTTATCTAGGTCTTAGAAAACCTTAATCGATATTTTAAGTTTTATAAGAACTATTTACATCTGAAAAGGGTTCTGCAATTTTTTATATTTTATTTAATAAATACTTCTTGTTGGGATAAAAGGTACAGGCTCTCCTTTCTGAAATATTTTTTTATCAGAAGAGAGGCGAATGAATCCGTGTATTTTTGACAAACTGATTAGGTCACCAAGGCCTGTATTAGCTATAGTTTTAGCTAAAATGCTTCCATTTTTCCATTTGATTTGAACCTCTAGAAATTGAGTGAATTCCTCTGCAACAATCATAGAATCTTCTAATAGAACATTTATTTCATTTAAAGGAAGCTCAATAGATTTATACAACCAATCCCTGAAGTAAATATGAAAATTCAAAAAACTAGAAACTGGATTTCCGGGAAAAGAAAAAACAACTGTATCCTTATTATTGTGGGTTCCAAACCAAAATGGTTTGGCTGGATATTGATTAACTCTATCGAACAGTTTCTCTACACCTAATTCTTCTAATACCTTGGGTATAAAATCAAATTTCCCCATTGAGATTCCGCCACTTATTATCAGGACGTCCATAGCTTCCAGGGCATAATCCAACTTTTGACGTATCAAATCCTTATCATCCTCTAAATGCAATAACATCGGCTTAATACCTAATACTTCCAGCGCGCCAAAAAGGGAATAATTATTGGACCTCCTTATCTGATATTGTAATGGCAGTTCATCTATCATTACCAATTCGTTTCCCGTTGCAATAACGGCTACCCGGGGTGTCTTTTTCAACCAAACATTTTTTTTACCAACACTAGCCAGTATTCCCATTTCAGCGGCTGTAAGTTTGGTGTTTTTATTTAATAATCTAGCCCCTTTGAGTTGATTGCTTCCACGCAGGCATACATTTTGACCTCTTACAGGTATATTATTAACTGTTACAATATCTTTTTCAATACTTAAATCTTCATACTTAACAACTGTATCCGCTTCGAAGGGAACCATAGCACCGGACATAATTTCAATACATTCTTCAGTTTCAAGGAAAGGAACGGTAGGTTTTCCGGCAGCTAAGATGCCTTTTATTTCAAATGATCTTCGGCCACGCTCAATAGCATCAAAATTTATGGCAACACCATTTTTGGTGGCCTTATTAAAGGGTGGAAAATCCCTGTCAGCATAGATATCTTCTGCTAAAATTCTTCCCATGGAATTGATCAAAGGAACAGACTCTGAGCCATAATCCCGAGATTGATTAAGAACTATTTTATAAGCTTCTTCAAATGAAATCATAAACTGTTGGTTAGCCTTAAACTAGGGGTGAATTAAACTGTCTAATTATGTGTATGTACCTATTATTCCTAAACTACGTCTTTACATTCAACTAAGGCACTTACGGATTATATTGATTTTATTGAGGTGTTCCATAGGTTTACGCCTCCCATTATTGAATGATATTCACCATCGGGGAAATGATTTCTTGCAATACTTACTGCCTTAAGACTTCTGATTCCTGATTGACAAATAAAATAAAGTGATTGCCGGGATTTAAGTTTATGAATATGTATTGCCAAATCCGACAAAGGGATATTAATAGCTTCCTTTAGCGGATCTAAAGCAAATTCTTCTTTTGTTCGGACATCTATTAGTTGCCATGTGTTGCTCTCGTTCTTTATCTTTTGAAATGCCTCTACAGATACTTCACTTACGAAATCGCAATTAGGAATTTCGTAGGAACTCTCGAGGCTGGAGCGTACTAAATTTTGAGGCTCTGATTGAAAACCTAATTTATAAAAGGATTGATTTAATCCATTGTATATTAAAAGATTTCCTGATAATACTTCCCCTATGGCAGCTATGCATTTAACCGCCTCTAAAGCTTGTAAAGTACCAACTATTCCGGGAATAACTCCTAACACTCCATTATCATTGCAATTAGGAATAGATGAATCTTCAGGGGGTACGGGAAACAAGCACCTATAAGTAGGTCCTCCCTTGTAATTAAACACGCTGATATGTCCTTCAAAACCGTGTAATGCACCATAGACAAATGGCTTTTTTAAAATAACACAGGAATCATTAACTAGATAACGTGATGGAAAATTATCAGTTGCATCTACGACAATATCATAATTACTAATAATACTTAAAGCGTTGTTGCGAGTTAGAAAAGTATCATGACCTATGAGTATGGTATTTGAATTCTGAGCTTTTAATTTATCAATAATTACCTCAAGTTTAGACTTTCCAATATCTTTTTCGGAATAGATCACTTGCCTTTGTAAGTTGGTAATTTCTACCTTATCTCCTTCCACTATTCCCAAAGTGCCTATCCCCATTGCATTTAAGTACTGTAATACAGGAATGCCAAGGCCACCTGCTCCTACAACTAAAACACGCGATTTTAACAATAAATCCTGTGATTTAGTACCAAAACCTTTTAGCGAAATTTGACGTATGTAGCGATTTGTATTCAACTGGATTCTAATTTAGATAATACTTCTCTATAATCTTCTTCTGAGTTAGCGTTCATTAATACAGTGTCATCCTCGGGAAAGACTAATTTAACAGCTGAATTAATCAAAAATTTCCGCGGACAGCTGCTAGTGGCCTGTTGTAAATAATCTATAGAATTGGTTAATCCGTGAGGCTCCCATATTGCAGCTAAAGGCTCAGGTAAACCGCTTTTACGGGTGGTAAATGCAGTTGCATTTTTTTCCTTATCTCTGGCTGCTATCAATTGATTTATTGCATTTAGGTCTATTAGTGGTAGGTCACAGGCCAGTACAAGCCAGGCAACTTTTGGATAGGCTTTGTGCGCACTAATCAAACCATTAAAAGGCCCTTTAAACTCATCCTTGTCAACTATTGATGCTATATCCTTAGAAATCTCAGAAGTTTGCTCTTTTCGTATACTTAAAAATGTCTTATCACAAACCTGGGATAGCAAATTATAAATATGCTCTCTCTGCGGAAGATTATGATATTGTATTACACCTTTATCCTTACCCATCCGGGTACTTTTGCCTCCTGAAAGTACCAGTCCATATAGTTCTATTTGTGTGTCTTTTTCCTCGATTTCCATGGTTCTTTAGAATTACAGATATAAGTTTACTTATTTGGGCTTTTAGAATTAACCCCCTATAGATGTCATCGAATTTTCAAAAACATCAATATGTTCTTTTTGAGCATCAAAACCTGTAGGAGCTCTACTACCAATTACTTCTGCTATTACATTCTGGACTTCTTTGTCAGAATTTCCATTGCGGACTAATTCCCGAATATTGGTTTTAGGGGGACCATATAAACAGCTAATTACATCTCCTAAAGCTGTTATTCTTAACCTATTACAGCTACCACAGAAAGTACGGCTAAAGGAAGGGATAATCCCAAAACTACCCTTGTGTCCTTTAATTTTATAATTAATGGATGTTGATGTAGTGGGTGAATTGAGTTTAGTAATATCAGGATAAGTCTCGTTGATATGCTCGTATATCTTTTTATAATTCCATTTGATTGTATTAAAATGTTTGGTTCCGCCATTAAAAGGCATCTCTTCTAAAAACCTTACTTCTATTGGATAATGCTTTTGCAGACTTAAGATGGGAATAATATCTTCCTCATTTTGCTTATCTAATACAATAAAATTTACTCTAACATTAAAATCCTCAGAAATTAGACGGATAAGATTTTCCTGCACTATTTCAAACTGATTTCTTCGGGTAATTCTTTCAAAAGTCTTTTTATTGATGGCATCCATACTCACATTAACGTTGGTAATGGAAAGCTCTTTTAATTCCTTTATATGGGGACCAATCAAGGTAGCGTTGGTTGTTATAGAAATATCATTTAATTTAGGTAGACTGCTCAGTTTTCGCAAAAGAACCATTAAATCCTTTCGTACAAAAGGTTCACCTCCGGTGATTCTTATTTTATCAATTCCCATATCTACCAGTACTTCTGCCGTCTTGTAGAGTTCTTCAATGGAAAGTAACTTTTCTTTTTTAGCAAAGTTGATTCCTTCAGAGGGCATACAGTAGTTACAACGAAGATTACATCTGTCTGTAACCGCGAGTCTTAAATAATTAATCCTTCTGTTATGATTGTCAATTAGCATATAAAATGGAAACTAGGCCTTGCTATCTAACCTCCACTTACCGGAGGAATCAGCGCAATCTCGTCAAAATTAGTGATAGTATCCTCGTCCTTGGCGTATTTTTTATTTACAGCAATAGCTACTGAACTGAGGGATTTTAGTCTTGGATAGTTCTCTCCCAAAAAAGTCCTTAGATCTGATACCTTGGAAAAGCTATTACTCTTAGACATAGGTATAGAAAGCGATTCAGAGCCCACGATGTCTCTGGTAACACCAAATAATAATATAGTCATATTATCCAATAATTTCTTTTACAGGTCCTTTTAATAATTCCGGGAATTTGCTAAAGGGTTGTTTGTAAAGTCTATTACCCGTGGCTGCTTTAAAAGCATTGGCTATTGCACCTCCTGCCGGTGGCAAGGTAGGTTCTCCAAGTCCAGTAGGTGAATGTGTATTTTTAATTAGATGTGTCTCTACTTCAGGTACCTCTTTCATTCGAATAAGTCGGTATCTATCAAAATTTGTAGCCGTAGGCGCCCCATTTTCAAAAGTAAAATCTCCAAACATGGAATGCCCTACCCCATCAATAACTCCACCTTCTATTTGATTTAGAGCTCCTAGTGGATTAATTACTATTCCACAATCAACAACACAAGTGATTTTTTTAACCACTGGTTCGCCATTTTCTAAAACAACATCGGCCACTTCTGCCACATGACTATTATGACAATAATAATTAACAAAACCCTGATAAACGCCATCTGGTTGTTTTCCCCAACCGGATTTTTCTACTGCTGTATTGATAACAATTTCCATGCGCTCCGGAGAATACTGGATTCTTTCATCGGTAGTTCCTTTTACCTTTTGAAGTAAGTCGAGACGAAGCTTTATTTTATCAACTTCCATTTCCTCTGCTAACTCATCAAAAAAACTTTGCTCCGCAAATGCCAAGAAATTTGTATAGGGCGCTCTCCAAGCTCCGGTTGTAATATTACTATCATATTTAGCTACATCAACCTGATAATTTTCCACTGCCCCGGCAGGGAAAAAATTCGGTATTAACCCATACATATTTGAATTTATGGAAGCTTCTTTTAAATGATAACCAATAAGCTCACCGTTCTTGATAGCTGCTTTAATTCTGTATTTTATAGCTGGTCGATAAATACCATCCGTCATATCATCTTCTCTAGAAAACACAACTTTTATAGGCTTTTTTGCCAGATTCGAAATCTCGGCTGCTTCAACAGCAAAATCACCATATAATCTTCTGCCAAAACCACCGCCAATTCGTGTCATTTCCAAATGTACTTCACTCTCTTCTCTTTCTAATAGGCCTGCTATGTGTTTGGCAGTTCCCTCCGGAGTTTGTATGGGTCCAACAAGGTGTATTTTAGTATCTGTGACATCAGCATAAAAGTTCATAGGTTCCAAACAATTATGAGGAAGGAATGGAGATTCATAAGTCCTTTCTAAAACTTTATCAGCTTGCGCGAAAGCCTTTTTGATATTACCGTCTGCTCGTAAGGTTTCAAATTTATTGCCATCCAACAATCCTATTAGCAACTTATCATGATCTGTCGTACTTTCTAACTTCGTATCATCAATCCAGATAGCTTTTAAGGCCTTCTTACCTTTCATTGCTGTCCAGGTATCTTTGGCCAAAACCGCTATTTTATCTCCAAAGCGAATGACTTCTGTAACACCTTCTATTGCCTTTGTCTCGGAATCATCAAAAGAATCTAACTTTTGACCAAAAGAAGGTGGTCTTAATACAGACGCAATTAACATATTATCTGTTTTAAAATCCAGACCATATAAGGGTTTCCCTGTTATTATTTCATCAACATCGACATTAGGCGTGTCCTTTCCTATAATAGTATAATCCTTTATTTTTTTGAGCGTAATCTCTTCCGGTATTTCTAATTGGGCCGCTTCTTTTACTACATCGCCATAACCTAGTTTATCTCCCTTACCGTTAGTTATAACTCCTTCTTTCGTAGAACATTCTGAAGGGTCTACTCCCCATCTGGCTGCAGCCGCATTTATTAACATTTGTCTGGCGGTCGCTCCAGTGTTACGCAAAGGATCCCAACCAAATCGTATGGATTGGCTTCCTCCTGCTACTTGTCGGGTATAATTCTTAGTATCTAAGATTCCTTGCTTTACATAAACATCCTTCCATGCGACATCTAACTCTTCTGCAATAATCATTGGCATGGACGTCTTTACTCCTTGTCCGACTTCCGGATTTGGGGAATATATAGTCACCGCTCCATTATCTGCTATTTGAATAAACGCATTAAAATCATTATAATTTAAATCAGCCAGATTAACGGGTAATTTGGCTTCCGGTTTACAAGAATTAATGAAATTAAAACCAATTAACATTCCCCCTCCAGCCAAGGTACTGGCCTTCATAAAAGATCTTCTACTTAGGGCTTTTGATGTATTATCTTTAGACATATTTTAATTTTTTAGTGGCTATTAGGATATTTTGGAAGCTGCAATTTCAACGGCTTTATAGATTCTTGTATAGGAAGCACAACGGCATATATTTCCATGCATAGCATCTTTAATTTCAGATTCTGTAGGATTACTATTCTTCGCTAAAAAGGCAGAAGCAGTCATAATTTGTCCCGACTGACAATAACCACATTGAGGTACATCTACTTCTTTCCATGCCAATTGCACCGGATGATCACCTTCCTTTGAAAGCCCTTCTATTGTAGTAATATTTTTTCCCTCTACTGCTGACATAGTAAGCGCGCAGCTTCTTACGGCGATCCCATCTAAATGAACTGTACAGGCTCCGCATTGGGAAATTCCACAACCGTATTTGGTTCCCACAAGATCAAGATGATCTCTCAGAACCCATAATAAGGGGGTGTCAGAAGCTACGCTAACTGACTTAGACTCTCCATTTACGTTTAATTGGTATGTTGGCATAATTTATATTTTTATAGTATTTACTGATTCCTAAGTAAGTTATCAAAAAAAAAGAGCATTTTAAATTCTTTAACAATTTGTTAATTGTTAAATATTTAATCGGCCCTTGTGATTTTGTCTCTTAGTTCTTTCCAGCTAACAAGTATTATTCCTTGTTCTTTAAGAATTTCAGCACATTTTTCACTGGTAAAAAAATCAAAATCTTCTTGTCGCCATGCTGCTCCATATTCGGGGTGATTAATTGTTATTGCTCGCATTTCTTCATCGTCATAAGCAGTATGAATTAACAAGCAATTTAGACCCGGCGAAAGGTTTTGTAATAATTTTTCATAATAAGAAGCCATGCCCTCTTTAATACTATTTGGATAAGCCATATGAATTTCATCTACAACGACGGTGTTTTCATTTATTAAGTCTTTTACTAACTTCATAGGTTCTGAAAAGACTCTTTTGTCTAATAAAACAGGAACTTTAAACTCATTTCCCAATCTAATATAAACGGCTCCAATTTCCGGGGTGCTGGCCGCTGACCCCATATGTGTATCCAAGTGCGTTACATTGATACCTTCCGATAGAGCTTTTTTGATTTGACTTCTTAATTCAATTTCAACTTGATCGACTTTGGCCGAGGCAATAAGACTATCAACACTACTAAAGAAATATCCTTTATGATTTACAAGACTTTTGACGGATTCTCTGGCGCTAACCGGGCCCCACTTATAATTCTCCCATTCACTATTAAGGGTAAGGTGAAGACCAAAATCCATGTCTTTATTTTTTCTTGCATAAGAGGCAATTTCAGGGAACCAAGGGCAAGGAACCATGATACTGGCAGAATTGACAGGGCTATTCTCTAAAGCATAAAGACTAGCTGAATTCTCAGAATGCGCTACGCCTAGATCATCGGCATGTATTATTAGTAATTTTGAGTCCTTTTTATATCCTAATCTCTCAGCTATATTGCTATCTTGAGAAAAAATATTCAAAGAAAAGATTACACTAAGGAGTAGTATGATATTAGCTATTTTCATGGAAGGCTGGTCTTTATATTAGTATTCTGCTAAGCTACCTAATTTTATAAAGACTACATTTAACAAGATTTAACAATGTTTTTTAATAATATCATAATTTAAATTCATTTCCTACGTTGTTGGCCTAGAACAACAAAACAATGATCATGAAATCTCTTCTTAGAATACTCTCATTTTTAAGTTTATTTATATTTTTATTTTCGTGCGGTAACGCAGATGATGATGTTAATTTCACCATAGTCCCTGAAGGAGATCTAGGACAGGGTTCTAATGTGGACCAATGTTTAGATTTAGGAGCTAATGACCTTATTCTTTCCATACAAGATCAGTTTACTACTTTACCCGGTAAAGTCTCTATATTTTTTAAAGTATCGGATATTAATGGAAATCCGGTACCTAACCTCAGAGCAAATCAATTTACGATTTACGAACAAGGAAGAAATGATGATTGTTTTAATACCATCTCAGCTTCTGAATCTTTTGCGCGGATTTCCCCAAATTCTCAGATTTTTAACAATAACACCTTATTAGTGCTGGATTTGAGCAATAGTGTCTTAAGTTCTAGTCTTGCAGAATTGCAGGCCGCGTCTATTGGATTTATTAATAATGTAATGCCTGAAGAAGAAAATACTTCGTTTAGAATGGCTATTTATTGGTTTGACGGAGAAGATGTACTTCATTTATTAAATCCTCTTTCTACTTCAAAAGACAATTTAATTGCCGCTATAGAAGGAATAACTCCAAATATTAGCAATGATCCTTCGACCGATTTATATGGGGCAGTTTTAAAATCTACAGATATAGCTTCCAATTTACTTATTGAAAGTTCACAGGAGGATATTATCAGTGCAGCTTCAATCGTAATTTTTACTGATGGGACAGATCAGGCTTCGCGTTATACAGAAGAAGAGGCAATTACCAAAGTAAGAGATGCTAATTCAAATATCTCGTTTTTTACCATTGGATTAGGATCCGAAATAGACACTCAAATTCTGATGGAGTTCGGTAAGACTTTTAGTGTTTTTGCGGATAATAAAGAAGAATTGGAAGCTAATTTCAATGCTATTTCTCAACAAGTAAACGAACAAGCCAACAGCTTTTATCTCTTTGAATATTGTAGTCCAAAAAGAGATGGTAGTGGTGAAAACAACCTCGCCATTCAGGTGGTTCAAGGAAGTTTACAAGGTGCAGTGCAGACTAAATTTAGCGCTGATGGCTTTTTAGGAGGCTGCGAATAAACAAAGAAATATTTATAATTTAAAAGAGGTGTCTCCAAAGGACGCCTTTTTTTGTTCTCCTAATTGAAAGTAGGGTTTTGGGCCAATAGATTGTTACTATAATATAAGCATAATGATAACCGCATACCCAACCATCCTATAACATATTATATTTTAAACTAAATAATATTACTATGGATGTAGTTAATGAAATACTTCGACAAGGTCCTTTGGGAGAACTTTCTTCTTTATATAAGCGTACCATTCTTACTCTTTTCTTTTCGATTGTTGTAACTCTTTTTATAATGTTAATTATTCTACTTTATCAAGGAGGACAACAGTATATCTGATATGGATACCTTTTTACAACTTCTTAATATTCTTTTAAAGACAAATAGGTCGAAGGACGATTAACTCAATGGGTTATCTATAGATCATGGCATTTGTAAACGAGCTGCTAGGTTTTTTTAAGTCAATTAAGAAACCATTTATTACGGCTTTTTCAATTTGTCCATTCTTACTCAAGAGAAAAGTTGGATTGAGTCCAGGTTTAATTATTAACTCTGGAACGACATAATTTTTTGAGATAAGATTTATTGGAATTTTCGAGAAAAGTAATTCGGGGTTTATTTTTTCTATTCGAAGGTATGTATACCCGTCTTTTAATAATTCAACGGGATTTATGGTATTTAGTTCTTCAACTGAATTTAGTGTTTTAGGATAAACTTTGCCCGGAACAATGACATAATCTTTAGCCGTAAAAGTCTCAAAACCGTAATAAGTAGAAAGATCTCCCTGATCTATGATCCTACTGCTATTCCAAAAAGCGTTATGATCTTTCAAGTCAACCTCAGGCCTTTGGATTCCTATATCTAGTAAATAGTCCTTTCCTTTTAATTTATAGGTAACGTCTTCTATTTTGAGATCAAATAATTTACGATCATTTTGAGGAATTTCTTCATATGCCGCTAATGGAATTTCTTCGTACTGCCTATTTGCAATAGTATAAATGGCTGATAAAATAGAGACATAATTTAATTTTCGTATTTCTTGTTTTTCAATATCATTTGGAAACCCACCCGATTCAATAAGTATGGTGCTGGTACCCCATTTTTGTATGTTATCCCCAAATGCTCTGGGTTCAAAATCATCATTATACCTTCCTACCTGCCCCGGAGCGTAATTTTGAATAATATTATTCATAAAAACAATAATCTTCATGGCATTCCCCCTGGTTTCATTGATATCCTTTTCATAGTTATAAGCCGGTGCCAAATATGAAATAGTGGCAGGTTTTTCAGTTCTTTCGGCATTATAATACCTACTTTGATCATGAAGATTAAAACCAAAATCGGCCTCTAAACTATCTCTTACACGTTTAAGAGTCCTTCCCTCCGGTGACTGAAGTCTTAGGGCATCTCTATTAATATCAATTCCTAGGGTGTTACGGCGCTGAAAGACTTCTGCCCCATCCGGATTGAGCATAGGCAGAAAATGAAGTCTTAACTCACTTAATATAGCCTGCTTTTCCTTTTGAAAATCATTACTGTCAAAAAAATTAAGAATATCAAATATTGCCTGAGTAGCCGTAGGCTCATCGCCATGCATTTGCGACCATAAAAAAACATCTGTTTTTCCTTCACCAATACTTATCAGGGAAAGACTTCTTTCCTCGATAGAATATCCTACTACATTTACATCAAACTTGGGATTATTTGTATACTTATCAATTAAGGGTTGAATTTCTGTATGCTTTATTCGCCTTTTGTTGATACTAGTTTCTCTATATTTTTCATAGGACTCATATAAAGAAGAAGTGATTTCCTTTTCTTGCCCTGATAATGAATGTGTAAATATGATGGTTAAAAACCCAATGATATATTTGTATTGCATTTTATTTTGAATTATTTGGTAAGGGTTTAAAATTAAGTTTTTTAGTTGCTTTTCTAACTTTTTCCATAAAATCTTTCCCAGGATCTTCTTTTACTGTTCTGTAAGAATCATCTTTTTCTAACCAAAGAGGATGTTCCGTAAATAAAGTGTATTCATAATGTCCAATAAGATATTCTATTGGATATTTTTTTGTTAAGTAATTCACCAGCCAAATATTGGCTTTTATTTGCGCCTCGGTAAGAGGCAAGTCTGGAGTGCCTCCCACATTTTCTACCCCTATAGCACAATGATTTAAACCAATTACATGTCGGGCCATAGTTGTCTCAGGCAAAAGTTGATAAATCTTCCCATCTCTATCGACTAAAAATTGGGACGAAACGTTTAAGCCGCTGACGGTGTTGATGTCGGGCCTCCAGTCAGGCAAAGTAGGGGCATTAAAGGCTTCAAATGTCTTTTCCATAGTAGGAATTACGGTATAATGAAGAACAATCATCTGCGGTTGAATAGTGGCGTCATTTTGATTAAGGCCATACCTTTTTAGCATATATTCCTTACTTAATTCTTCTCTTTCCTCATTAAAAACAATAGGCTTATCAACAATTTTTTTACTACTAGAACAGCTCAAGAAAAATAAACCTAGGATAAACAAGATCACATTATACTTCATTACCAGGATGCTATATTTAATTTTGATTGATGAGTCTTTATTCTTCTGAAAGTTCATATGTTAAAGTTACTTTTTTGGAACCCCAGTCTTTTGCGAGTTTAATATTCTCTCCCATATAAATATCGATTTTTTTCTCCCATTTTTTATTCATTTTATCCTTAACAAGATATATACCATTTAAGCCCGAAATTTTCACCTTTGTATTATGTTTAATCCCCAGGGAAAGAAGATCTCTAGAAACAGCTATGCATTTCATGCCAGATTCTAATGAATCGCCCCAAGCTGCAATGTTGGGGGTGTCAGAGGTTTGATTCTTAATAGAGTTGTAAGCAGTTGCAGTTACTTCGATCGACTTCCATTCAGTTTTTGCTTTTTCAGAAGGACCTTTACAATGCCATAAAAAAACAATGATTATTAGATATTTGATTTTATACAGCATAATAAATGCGAACTAATTGAGGTTATTTTCCAGAAGAAGTAAATCTATATTATTCTCTTCCCAAACTTCTTTAAACGATTCGGGAACGGGGGTAAAACCATAACTAAATGAGCTTAGGATAATATCCTCATCACCATCCATATCTATATCTCCGGTATCCATTAAAAACCACCTGGCGCTATTTGAAGTTTCAAATGTTTTTGCTTCAAACTCAAATATATCCGAATTTGTATTCTCCAAATAGATAAAGGAAAGTACAGTGTTCTGGGAATAGTCTGGAAAGGTAGAAATCAAGGCAAAGTCTGTATCTCCATCCTGGTCAAAATCCGAGGCCTTAAATCTGGTGGCCCCATTCATGGGATAGAAAAAAGCTTCCTCAAATGAATTGTTACCATCATTTAAATGGATTCTCATGCCGTGATAAGGTTTCATAACATATGATTTATCTGCATTATCCCCGTTTACGGTTACAATATCCAGATAACCATCTTTATTATAATCTATTAATTCAAACCAGCTGCTTCCAAAAACAGGGCTAAACCTCAAAACTTTTTCTAATTCAAAATCCAGATTATTTTTATTATAAAGAATAGAAATACCCTCATCCCCCTGTGCATTTAAAACTACTATATCCTCAAAGCCGTCATTATTCATATCTGCTATTACCGTTTTTATGGCGCCAGGGCTATTAAGAAGTGTCTTTTTTTTGAATGCCTCTTTTTTGGAGTCTTTATAAAGTAAGGTTAATTGGCCATTAATATCTCCAAATTCAGAAACAAGTAACTCTTCAGTTCCATTCTTATTTAAATCAAAGGCCTGTGTAAAAGCCGGCCGGTGAAAATTAAGAGGAAGAACTTGTCCTCCTTTTGCATCCACTTGAAATAACTTTCCGGTCGATATTTCCGTTGGTCTGATGTTCCCAATTGCTGTAACAACAGTATGCTGTCCAAGGTAGGTAACCCCTACTACCGGACTGCCATATTTACCTTTATTTTGAACTTCTTTATTCTTAAAATTATAGGATTGAAGATTTCCATAAAGATCTCCTATTAAGATTTGACTTTCTGTTTCCTGCAGATCTAAATGGGTAATAAAAGAGCCTTTATCATCTTTAAAGGTGAGGTCTTTTACAGTAAATAGAGAAAGATCTTTTAAAACTGAAGGTTCGGGAACAATAGGGAGACTTTCAGGGGCCATGCGGATAATATAATTCTTTAACCTAATCCAATCCTCCGGGTCAATGATTGGTTCAGGGGGATAAATCCCCGTTTTTATAACGGCTTCCATCTCCTGAAAAGAAAGGCCTTTATAGGGAGAATATACCGAATCTCTTATTCCCAATCTAGCCCCCATCTCCGGTAAAATATTCTCTTCCCAAATAGTCTTTGGCAAAGAATTAATATCCGGGGGCAAATGACAACTTGCGCAATAGGTTTTATACAGGGTTAATTCATCTTTCTTTTTTGGTGGAGAACAACTAAAGAGAAAGAGTATCAAGAAAAGGGAAGATAGGGACCAAAAATTACATAAGCTTCTAGAACATTTAATCATGCGTGGAAGATACTTCATCTGTTGTTAGATTACAAAATAATATACTAGGATGGCAGGGGAACATAGCTGGAGTCATAAGGCATCATTGGAAAAGTCTTGTTTTTCCATGCAGCTTTAGCGCTTTCAATTCGTTCTTTGCTATGCGATACAAAGTTCCAATATATGTGTCTCTCTTCAGCAAGTGGTTCTCCCCCAAATAGTAAAAGATGTGTTTTAGAAGACACTATTATATTGCAAACATCTGATATCTTAGAGACAAGAATATTTCCTTTATTTATTATTTCTCCACAAGCTTTTATACTTCCTTCAACTACACAAATACCGATTTCACCGCTTAATTCAAGGCCGGTATTTAATTCGTATTCGGAAACTGTTTTAATCTCTACCATAAATAATGGCGAAAATACCGGCACTGGTGAAATATATCCATAGGCTTTTCCAGCGATAAGCTTAAAATGAGTGGTACCATCCCGCCATTCGGGTAAGTCGCCGGCAGAAATATGATGAAATTCAGGAGGCATTTCCTCTTTTGATTTAGGCAAAGCCACCCAAATTTGATAACCATGGGCAACAAAAGACTTCCCATTTCTTAAATCAGTGGGAGTTCTCTCAGAATGAGATACGCCTTTACCCGCTACCATCCAATTTACTGAACCCGGAGTAATGCGCTGTTTGGTTCCAATACTATCTTCGTGCATAATCTCTCCATCCAACATATAAGTAAGCGTTGCCAGCCCAATATGAGGATGCTGGTCGACATCCATATAGCGATCAGGACCTAAAGTAGTAGGCCCCATATGATCGATAAAAATAAAAGGACCTATCATTCGCTTCTTTCGAAACGGAATAAGTCTTCCCACAAGAAAGTCGCCTATATCCCTGCTTCTTTCTTCAATAATCAATCCTACATTAGACATATGCCCTTTTTAATAAGCAATATAAGAAATTTAGCAGTTCTGCTTTTCTCTAAAACCTTTATAAGCTAGTCATAATGTATAATATTTATCTTTTCACAACAGAAATACCCCAGGTCACAACATTAATTGGGTAATCTTAGCTTAGTGGGGTAAGTTTATACTATAAATAAATCAAAAGTTAATTTTTTCATTTTCATATAGTGTTCTCGTAAAAGAGTCCTGTTCTCAAAGACAGGACTCTTTTTAGTTTATTATTGGATCCAAATGTCCACCTTATAAAAGGGTATTACATTATTTCAATTGAATCAATTAACCCCTGCTAAAATGCATGGATAAAGGGAAGTAAGCGTTTATCGATTAAAATTACCTTTTCAATAAAAATTCATAAGAAAACAGAAGAGGAAGAAAGGGAAGGAAGGGAAAGAATTTAGAAGGGTGGAAAGTGAAAAAGGGGGGTAAAGATAGGGGGTTTTGGGGGAAGTGTTATTTGCGTGAAAATGTCTAAATTCAGGGAATCCATTTGTTTTTGCCGAAGTTGGGTTTTCTTTTTTCTAAAAAGGCATTTCTACCCTCTTTTGCTTCATCGGTCATATATGCTAATCTCGTAGCTTCTCCAGCAAAAACCTGTTGTCCGGTCATCCCATCATCAGTAAGATTCATGGCGAATTTTAGCATTTTGATAGAAATAGGAGATTTTGCCAAAATTTCTTGGGCCCATTCATAGGCGGTATCTTCCAATTCTTCATGTGGAATAACCGCATTAACCATTCCCATTTCGTAAGCCGCTTGAGCGGTATAGCTTCTACCTAGGAAAAATATTTCCCTGGCTTTTTTCTGCCCCACCATTTTCGCTAGGTAAGCAGAACCATAACCTCCATCAAAGCTTGTGACATCAGCATCTGTCTGTTTAAACAAAGCATATTCCTTGCTGGCCAAGGTAAGATCGCATACAACATGCAAGCTATGCCCTCCTCCTACTGCCCATCCCGGAACAACAGCAATAACTACTTTAGGCATAAATCTAATGAGCCTTTGTACTTCAAGGATATTTAACCGGTGCATTCCATCTTCACCCACATAGCCTTTTTTGCCTCTGGCATTTTGATCTCCCCCGCTACAAAAAGAATGTACGCCATCTTTAGGAGAAGGACCCTCACCGGTTAGTAAAACTACCCCAATAGAGGTGTCTTCCTGAGCATCATAAAAGGCCTCGTATAATTCACTGGTAGTTTTGGGTCTAAAGGCATTTCTAACCTCCGGACGGTTAAAGGCAATTCTTGCCACTCCATTACTTTTTTTATACGTAATATCCTCATATTCCTTGACTGTTTCCCACTTGCTACTCATAACGTTACTATTAATTAATATCTAAATATAAGGTTTGTATCGTAATTTTATTAAGATTCTGAAGTGGGTTCAATCGTTTTATTTTTAACTTCTAAAAATTGATTTTTAACTTCAATCCACTTAGACATATACTTGTTACTTTGATACTCTTGTCTACTTAAGATCCTTCCTATTATATTATAAGTTCTATATTCTTCAATATCTTTTCTGAGTTGTGATAGTCTAAATTCCAATGAAAGATCCCATAGCGTCTCAGATTTTTGTTTTTTCAACATTTTATCCCCTTTGGAAAGTGCTTTTTCCCAGGCATCCTCGATTGTATATAAATTTACAGCTTTTGAAGCAAATGCGTTTGGCTTATCTTCTATATAGGACTTTAAATAACGAATTCCTTTAAAGCCCTCGGCCCCAATGGAAGTGGATATTAGGGGGATCTTATTTTCTAAACCTTCAATTAGTTTCCCTTTAACGCCTGCACCATATGTTAGGGGTATTAAGTTGACCCTATGAAGTTGCATGGTTTTGACCAAGTTGTCTGTCCAGCCTTTACCGTAAATGCCGTTTTTAGAATTGAAAAGGTTTATAACTTTCTGAGGCATATAGGGTCCATATATATGCAACTCGGCTTCAGGAATCTCCTTTTTGATTATCGGCCAAATTTCTGTTATAAGCCAGATGAGCCCATCAACATTAGGTTGATGTTTCCCATTTCCCACAAACATAAAGTGTTCTCTTTCTTTAAAGGCGGGATGAGATGTATTCTTTTTTATGGCAGTTTTTTTTGCTAAAAACGGTAAAAAAAACAGCAATTTAGAGCTTATTCCTCCCCACTTCTTTAAGAGTTTCATTTCGTATTTGGAAATAACTAAGGTCAAATCCGATCTGTAAATACTTGCAATTTCCCGTTGGGTAATATCTTGACTCATCCACTCTAAAGGACTAAACTTCTTATTTTCTTTAAACAATTTCTGTCTTGTATATCTCAAGGAATGGAGATCTGAAGTATCTAAAATCCTAATTGCCCCGGGGCAAGTTTCTGCAACTCTTGGACCAAATTGCTCTTCCGTAAGAAAACGGTCAAAAACGACAACATCTGGTTTTAAGTCTTTAAGAAAAGTATCAAATGAACTGTCATTCATTTTAATTTTAATGCAAGAAATGGGCAAGGTAAAAAATGACTTACTGTATTCTGAGGATTGTGCTGCAGACACAAAGGTTATGGAGCTCTTTTGCTTTAGAAACCAATTAAGTAATTCATAGGTCCGCCTTCCAGCCGCGGTACTTTGTATTTCAGGCCAGTTATGACCAATAAAAAGAACCTTATCTGAAATCATCAACACTTTTCTTTAAAGTATACAAAACCCTCTAATCTGTTTATCTAAGATAGATACTTTGATAGAATTAAAAGAATGTTATAAACGAGAAGCAAATTTTTGGGAAATACTCAACCTAAGTTTGCGCTCATAATCTTCTTCCAGCCATTCTTTATAATTCTTAGTATTATTCATAATACAATAAGAGTATTGCCTTACTCTAAAGGCTATTTCTTCTTTTAATTTCTTGGCTAATATTCTGGCATCAAAAACATCTTCACTGTTCTCTACGCAGATCTGAGCATGCTGCTCAATACTTCTCTCCAGTACCGTTTTAGATTTTAATCCTTGTGCAAAAACCTTTTTGTATTCTGCTTTTATATCAAAGGTAATATTAGAGGATTTTTTAAATTCTTCCTGTAATTCAGGAGGCATGACATAAACAAAATCACGCTCAATTTCCTCATCATTTTTGATGTTTTCCAAATAAAAGTCAGGGAAGAAGAAAATTTCCTGCCAATCAATGGGAGCATCCCACATACCAAATCGGGTTACATTATTTCCGAGATCTACAACAGTGAAATCATTCTTATTTGGAAGAATACGAGACCCTCTTCCAATCATTTGGAAATATAGGGTTAGTGATCTGGTAGCCCGATTGAGAATTACTGTTTCAACACCAGGCTCATCGAACCCAGTTGTTAAAATACTGACAGAAGTAAGAATGGCGTCTTTAGTTGAGGAAAACCATTCAAGGATCTCTCTTCTTTCTGATGGGCTATTCTTATTATCTAAATGCCGTATAGGATAACCTTTTTTTTTGAAGGTTTCATATACATACCTGGATGTGTTTATACCGTTATTAAAAATAAGTGTTTTGGTACCTTTTGCAATCTCTTCATATGCCGTAAGTAATTTGCCAAGCATGCTTTGATTACCATATAGTTCATCAGAAGATTTTACAGTATAATCGCCATTAATTCCAAGTTTTAAGGATCGGAGACTTACATCATAACTATACATATTGGCTTGAGCCAAAAACTTCTTTTTAATTAAAGATTCGATGGATTCGCCTACGATAAGTTTACTGTAGTTATCCTTCATAGGGAGCTTGATATTGGAACTTAAAGGCGTAGCGGTTACCCCTAGGATATTCGACTTTTCAAAAAACTTAAACAACTTTCGAAAAGAGTTATAATGTGCTTCATCTATTATGACTAAACCAACATTGTGAAGTTCAATTAAATCTTCTTGCAGACGGTTGTTAAGGGTCTCTACCATGGCCACAAAGCACATGAATTCATCCTGATCCTTAAAATCCTTTACCTCACTGTTTATGATCTTATTCTTTACTCCAAAACCTAACAACATACGTGAAGTCTGATTGCTTAACTCAATTCGATGCGTTAATACAACAACTTTTTTCTTTGTTTTCTTGATATATCTCTTAGCAATCTCGGAAAAAACCACGGTTTTGCCTCCTCCTGTTGGGAGTTGATATAGTATATTCACATCATCAGAGGCTTCTTCCAAATGCGAAAAAATCGTATTTAGATCCTGTAATTGGTAGTCGTAAAGCTTTTTTTCTATTTGATCAGTTTGTATTTGCAAAAGCGAAATAAATAAGAATATTTATAGAGTGACTGACTGGCATTTGATAAAATCCCAATTTTACAAAATTAATAGAAAATAGTCCTAAAAGAAAAGATATAAGGAAAATTTACACATCAATATCCTTTTTGCCTAAGCACCAGATTATTAAGAGGTAAATCTCTTTTAAAGCGATCGTAATTCTCTAGAAGTTGGGGAATTACAGAAGTAATGTCAGAAACACTTGCAATATGAGGCGTAATGTTTATCTTTTCATGAGTCCAAAAAGGATGATTTTCCCTTAGAGGTTCTTCGTGAAAAACATCCAAACTCGCTCCTGAAAGTTGACCTCGGTCAATACTATCCAAAAGATCTTGATCGTTCAAATGACCTCCTCTGGCAACGTTTATAATATATGCCCCTTTAGGTAATTGCGAAAAGAGATCGCTATTCAAAATACCTTCAGTTTTAGGGGTAAGTGGCAAAAGACAAACTAAAATATTACTTTCTTTAAGAAATGAATTACGTTCTTTATGACCGCAATATACTTTTATAGAAGATTCCTTCTTGCTTGAATTAGCAAAGCCTACAACTTCAAAACCAACATTGGTGAGCGTTTTCGCTAAATCGGACCCTAAGGCTCCCATACCCATTATACCAACCTTTACATCTGTTATCCTTCTATATGTTTGAGGTTTCCAAACAGTCTCTAATTGATCTTTTTTATAATGAGTTAAGTTTTTTAAATATTCCAGGATTGATGCCAAGACAAATTCGGACATATCACTGGCAAGAATGGGATCAACCACTCGGGTAATTGGCAGGTCTGTAGAAATAGTGTCATCATCCAAAAGGAAATCCACCCCGGCGCCAAAAGAAGCTATATATTTAAGATTCGGATAATCTTTTAAAATGCCAACAGGGTGCTTCCATACAAAAGCCACTTTTATGTCTTCTTTAGGATGCGGTTCTAAAAAACTAAAGAACTGTATGTCTTTGGAACTTTCTTCCAAGGCTGTTTTCCAGGCCTCTATTTTATTGTCTTGTCTTATGATAACGATGGACATATTTTAATAATTTAGTCGATTATGTCTAGGGCTTGAGAGAAATCCTCTTCATAGGGCCAGTTTTGTTTTTGACTATTTTGATAGATGATAATAATTCGATCTTTAAATTCAGCCAATAATTTGTTCCTACTAATATATTGGATAGACTCTTTAAAAGAATTCAGCATACTCTTGTAAAAGGCATCCGGCACCCTATGATTTTCGGAGAAAGTCTGAGCAATTTCTTGATTATAAAGCATTACATCTGCTGTTAAGAAAGGATCCATTTCCAATTTGAGAAAAAGCTTGATGTATTTTTGGGCTACGGACCTCCTCGCCCGGGCTCTTTTTCTTTTGAGTGGAAAATATTCATTTGATATTTTTGTTTTTGCTTCCTGAACCAATTTATCCTCCTTTGGGTTAAAAACAAAGTCAAAATACTGCTTCACCGCAGGGAACCTATCATACAAATCCGTGATTTGTTCTTCTAAATCAGACTTCTTTAAGCCCTTTAGATAACTTTTTAATGCTCTTTTGCTCATAATGAAGTGCTAAAGATAACACTGTTCTGCAAACTTGAAAATGAAATTAATGTATATAACACAGTGTCTCACTAAATAATCGCTAGCCATTTTTACTGGTAAATTGTGGTCATAATTTATGTAAAACAATAGTGCGTTTGGTTTGGAAAAGACGCTAGAAAGCGTTATACTGAGAAATTATAAACTAAAATCCAATCATCATATATGAGGCAACTTAAGATTATCAAGCAGGTAACCAATAGAGAATCAAAATCATTGGACAAATACCTACAAGATATCAGTAAAATTGAATTAATTACTGCAAATGAAGAGGTAGAATTAGCACAAAAAATTAGAACAGGAGATCAGGCGGCTTTAGAAAAGCTGACTAATGCCAACTTACGTTTTGTTGTTTCCGTGGCTAAGCAGTATCAAAATCAAGGTTTAAAATTACCTGATTTAATTAACGAGGGAAATGTTGGTTTAGTAAAAGCAGCGAAGCGCTTTGATGAAACTAGAGGGTTTAAATTTATTTCTTATGCCGTTTGGTGGATTCGCCAATCAATACTCCAAGCACTTGCAGAACAGTCCAGAGTAGTTAGACTTCCTTTGAATAAGATTGGTTCCATCAACAAAATAAAAAAGACATTTTCATATTTAGAGCAAGCCCATCAGAGGCCTCCTTCAGCAGAAGAAATAGCTAAGGAACTTGAGATGAGTGTTAGTGAGGTAAAACAATCTATTAAAAATTCCGGAAGACATGTATCAATGGATGCACCTCTTAAGGAAGGTGAAGATTCAAACTTATATGACGTTATGAGATCTGGAGAATCTCCCAGGCCTGATAAAAATTTGATGCAACAGTCTTTAAATACGGAAATAAACAGAGCATTAGAAACCTTATCACCTAGAGAGGCGGATGTTGTAAAGCTTTATTATGGTATTGGAGATCAGCAATCAATGACTTTGGCTGAAATTGGACAAACTTTTGATCTAACTAGAGAAAGAGTTCGACAAATTAGGGAAAAGGCTATTCGAAAGTTACGGCATAATTCAAGAAGTAAATTATTAAAGACTTATTTAGGCTAATAATAAAAAAGCTCGGAAAAAATCCGAGCTTTTTTATTTAAGTATTCTTCCTTAAGAACAGCTTAATCTGTTAATTTCGTAATCTGTTAGGATGTCGTTGAGGTCTTCGAGAAAATTCAAGTAGGCCGCATTGTCTTGATTTTGATTTGCCATAATTTATATGATTAAATAAAAAATTAGCCGAGTG
This sequence comes from uncultured Flavobacteriaceae bacterium, assembly GCA_942491255.1. Classification (GTDB taxonomy): domain Bacteria; phylum Bacteroidota; class Bacteroidia; order Flavobacteriales; family Flavobacteriaceae; genus Eudoraea. The sequence continues at coordinate 88,207 of CALOAJ010000008.1, forward strand.
GCCTATAAATAGTCCACCTCGGCTAACTCGTTTAAACTTAAAATTTCATTTAATTCTTGAAGGAATTTTAAATATTCCTCCCCGTAGGTATCGTATAACATGGTAAGTTTGGTTTTCTTTATTGAGATTTGGGCTTCAATAATTGCTTAGTAAACATATTCCTTATGTTTTCGTTTTACAAAAAAATGTGGTGAATTAGCTATATCTTGTTGTGAACGCATTTTTTTTTAATGTTTATGGGGTCTTAAAAATTCGTTTCGTACCTAAGTCCAGCTGAAATTGCATAAAAGAATTGTCCTGCATCAAATATCAGCTCTTGTCTGGTAAGACCTAACATCCCCCTATATCTGTTTACTGAGCTTTTTCCGCTAAAAGAGTATTCCATTAAAAGCTGTTGAGATTCTACAAATAATAAGGTCTCAGATAATAGTATATCGCTATTGGAAATGATTTGAATTATCTCAGGAGTAAATCCATAACTTAGGTTTAGTCCAAAATATTGATTCTTGTCTTTTAAATATTTTCTTGCTATAAGATTTCCGGATACACCCAAAGGACCGTCTTTTCTGGGGGTTAGATAAGGTCTTAGAGAGAAATAATAATTTCCGGTATACATCCCTACTGAGCCTGTAAATATCGTTGCCGCACTTGTTACAAAGTCTAAATAACGAAGCCCCAAAGAAGCCTCAAAGGCTTTTGGCAGGTTGGCATATAGCTCCAACCCTGCCCTATGCCTAGGAAAAATGAGTTGATTGGAATAGCCATAATTAGCATAAGCATAAAAGCGTTCTGATATTTTTGGATATAAGTCTAATTCAAATTGGAGTCCGTTGGTATTAAATCTATTGGCATAAGTAATTCTTGGAATAATTTGCCCATATTGTGTAGTACGTGTATACTCAAAAGTAGAAAAAATCATAGGATCATAGACGATATCAAATACATCAAAAGAATTTATAAAACCAATCCTATTCCGTAATACCTGTCCCTCAGCTTCTTCTTTTAATGCGATAAGCATTTCTTCATCTTTTTGGATTTCATAGATTTTTTTGGTGGTATCTTCTTTTAATTTAAGAAGGTCCAGGTCTTCCATTAGAAAGATGAGCGCCTTATTGGATAGACCTAGGGCAGTATAATAGTTTTCTGCATAAATTTCATTTTTTATAGCCGCAATCCATACTTCCTTATTCGTTTTATCCTTAGAAATAATACGATTAAATTCTTTTCGGGCCAGATCATACTCCCCATCCCAACTATGTGTTTTAGCTAGCAGATTCCTGACGTCTGTATAATCTGGATATTTTGTTAAAACCAAAGACAAGGTATCTCTTGCGGCTAAATGATTTCCGCTAAAAGCCAAATCACGAGCAATAAAAAATGAATTATCCGGATTACCATGATAAGCCAAATCTTGCGCCCATGTTGTGCAAAACATAAGACTAAATATTCCAACAAGTAGGCTAATTTTAAACAAGCTATTAATTTTGAGTTATTGCCTGAGGCTTTGAAATTGATTCCTTTTCCACACTTAGATCTTTTTCTAATGCTACTTTGGCTCTTTCAATTTTCTTCCACACCTCAATATCGTCCATCTTATTCTGTATTAGTTTTTGCTCTAGTCTTAGTGCAAGATGATTTTGATCTGACCAATAATAAAGATCCAAAAGAGCAGCATAACCTTCTCCATACACGGGATATTTACTAACAACGTTTTCAAGAATTTCTTGAGATTTACTATAATTATGATCCCAGGAGTGTATGCGTCCCATGAGAATTTCAGTGTCGGCATGACCCGGAACCTGAGATAGAATATAGTTGCTCAAAAGCAGTGCTTTCTCTTGCTTTCCATCGAAGGCTAATTCTTTGGCCGTTTCATAAGCATTGTCATAATTTGTTCCGCTAAATACACTGTTTATCCATACCAATTCTTCCTTAGTGGGAGCTGTCTCCATGTTTAAGGATAAGCTTTCATTTGACATTATGAGTTTGTCATTTTGCATGACATAAGAATTTATGGCCTTAAAGTCTTGGTATTTCCTTTTATAAATTGAAGATGATTTCTCAGCCTCCACAAGCGTTAAGTCATTTGTTATTCTATATAAATTACCATCTGAGAGAAAATGGTTTCCAGAAATATAGTCTTTGATGCTTTTTTTATGCCTTATCAACGGAATTTCCTTGTTTTTATCAAAGATGTCTTTATGCACCAAGCTTTGCCCTAACCATGCAGTTTGATTAGGCTGTATAAAATCGTCAAACTGAGTACTCAGTAACCCAACTATCGATGGGGCTACATCTAAATGGGATGCCACAGCAGGTATTCTTGCGGCTTCTGCAAGCAATGGACTATATATGATAAAAGGAACTCTATACCGCTCCAAACCTCCTTCTAGGGGTAGGTCAGTCATATTATGACTTCCAGTAATAATAAATATGGTATTTCTATACTGGGGATGGTTTTTATATTCCTTAAAGAAGCTCTTTAGAGCCTCATCCAGATATAGAACACTTCCAAAAACATCTTTGTTTTTTCCAATTAGTTTTGAAGCTTTATGGCTATCTCGTTCTTTGCTTATAAACTCACCTACCTGTTTTTCATATTGTGTTTTGTTGGGAATTAGGTAAGGTTTTTTGGTACTTAAGGTCAGGAAAACATCCATTCTTGGAACACCCAGATTTGTAGGGTCTGCCAGCCATTTATTAAATAGTTCTTTGTCTGGATATCCCAAGGATATTCCTGCGGCATCTTCTTCTTGCTTTTTATGAGCATTTCCAAAACCTTTATTATCTAATATAAAGTCAACTCTTTCCTCATATAAAAATCTATCTAGTTTATTTAAGGCACTATTTCCACCATAATTGAAAGAAGTAGAATAACCATTATCCTTTAAAATACTATATAATGTATGTCTTTTTGGTAGTTTGGCCATATTGGTAAAGCCTTCCTGCCCAAAAGGCAGAGATCCAAGTAGTCCGGGTAAAGCAGCATAACTTTCGCCGGCACTACTGACAAAATTATCCCAGTAGAGAGACTTGTTTACGAGTGAATCTAAAAAAGGAGTAAATCCACTATATTTGGCATTTTCTCCAACGAAATCAGCACCGATTCCCTCCATCATAATTATTACAAAGTTGGGTTTATCTTGATTTAAGTCGAAGAAGGGAATTAAGCTTCTATCCACAACTTTATTCTTTAATAAGGGGTATTCCTCTTTCCCCTCATATTTATTAAAGTCGATAAATTCTTCGAATACTTGACTGGCCAGGTATTGCGTTTTATTTTCATTTATAGGTTTCTTTTTTGAAATCAAGGTTGCCAGAAATAAGCTAAATAGAACTATTGTAAAAGGATACATCCTACTAATAGTTCTATATATGGAGGCGGAAGCCTTATAACAGAAATAAAGAATTCCAAAGGCAAAAGTTGATGCTAACAGTAAAACCTTAATAAAATACCACCAGCTTGTATTAGATTGATATATTTTAAAAAAACCGGATCCCAGAATTTCATATTCCCTCACATAAAAGTCGCTAAGAAGAAACTCTATTATCAGAAGAATTAAAAAGAACAAGCCCGAAATTTTAAATCCTAAACCAGGTCTTTTGCCTTCTATAAAATTAAATAAAAAGGCCATGAAGATGCCAATTAAAGCCGTAAAACCACTGTTGTGTAGTAAAAGAAGAAAAAATGATTTCGAGAAAACATAATCCAGAACACCTTGAGCGTAAAGATAAATGCATTGGTAAAGAGAAATAATAACAAGCCCCAAATAAAAGGATATTATCAGCCTTATAAAATCCCGAAGGGTTTTAGGTTTTGATTCTGACGATATTTTTTCCTTTGACTCCACTTTTTATGTTTTAGCAAATCCCTTTCGAACCTGAGATCCCCATCCTGATTTTATTTTAAATAGTTTTTTATAATTGCCACGAATTGCAGACCAAACAACTAGCGGATGAAAAGTAAGGGGTTCTATTAGAGCACAAAAGACTAAAATGAGTATATCTTTTGTTCTCGTATATTGATTATATGAATAAACATCCCACAAGATGGCATAGAGCGAAAACATAATAGAAAAGGCGTAAACCATTAGCGTAATCGCAATAAAGAATTCGATGTTTAGTATCCCCAGGAAATAAAAGGCTATGATGGAAAAGAATCCTAAAAACTCTAAAATTGGTGCCATCCATTCATAAAAAAACCAATAAGGGTAGCTTAACATTCCTAACCTTCCGAATTTAGGATTGAAAAACATGTCTTTATGCTTATATAGGGTTTCCAAGTTACCCCGTGCCCATCTGTCTCGCTGATTAATCAATATTTTAGTGCTTTCAGGCACTTCTGTCCAACATAAAGGATCGGGAATATATTCTACAGTATATGGTAGTTTTCTCTCGTGCATATGGCGTCGCATCCTAAAAATAATCTCCATATCCTCCCCAACAGTATTGGTATCATAGCCCCCTACTTCTAAAGCTAATTCGCGGTCGAAAAAACCAAAAGCACCAGATATAATTAATAAACTGTCAATTCTTCCCCATGCCATTCTTCCCAAAAGAAACGACCTGGTATATTCTAAAAGTTGAAATTTTGCTAACCAATTTTTTGGGAGCCTTATTTCTTGTAACATCCCCCCTTGTATTTTACAAGAATTAGCAATTCTGATGACCCCGCCTACCGCAATAACCTTCTTTTCACTTCTTTGATAAAACGACTTAACTACATGTAAAAGAGCATCCGGTAAAAGAAGACAGTCCACATCAATACAGCCTACAAATTGGTTTCTTGAAAGCTGGATTCCGGTATTTAAAGCATCCGATTTACCACCGTTTTCTTTATCAATAACAGTCAATTTATCAAAAGATCTCTGACGAGATTTATAGACTCCTCTTATTGGTTTAGATCGCCATTCAGGATCTGGTATGTATTCAATTTCATAAAGATCATATGCCTCAATCATTTTTTTTAAAGTATCGTCTTTACTGCCATCATTGACAACCATCACCTCGTAATTGACATACCTCAATGAAAGTAAGGATCTGATGTTCTCTACAATAGTAAGGCCTTCGTTGTATGCAGGAGCAATGATAGTTATGCTGGGAGCCATTGGAGAGGCCATGACTTTGGATAAGTCAATAAAACTATTTTTATGCTTATAGTGTAAAGAGTTGCGTGTAGCCAGATAACCCATAATGCTAAACATCGTAAACAAGATGGTGGTAAACAGTAAAAAAATTACGTTTAGATATTCAATTATTATATTTAAAATACCGTTATCCATTAAAACAGACCGCTAATAATTCTTTTAGTTTTTCTAATTAATCTATAAAAGACATTTTTCGAAGGATGCAAGGCTGAATTTTCAGCATGTCTTTCATAAGGAACCTGGTTCTCTAAATCCATGACTACTGACTCTTTTTCACTTGATTCCGATTCTAATTGTACATCAAAATCAATATCTAAAAAGATCTCGGAGGTGTTTTCATTATCATTTGAAATAGAATCCTCCTCAGTTGATCCTTGGCTAACTTTTGATTTTTCTATAGTTGCATGCTGATCTAGCTCCTCGTTAGCGCCTTGAAATGGCTTTTGATTATGGTCAATGGTTATAACTATTTCTTCCTTATCATTTTCTTGACCTTCATTCTCAAGAAGCATTTTTTCAAGTTTTTGATGGATTATTTCTGCTTTTTTCCTGACTGATTTGTCTTTGTCATTTCTGAGGGTTTTTAAGAACTGGAGTTCCTTTTCTTCTCCAACAGCTAAAACTTGATCGAGAAGTATTAGTTTGGATTCTTTATCACTATCTCTAAATAGCTCCATGAAAATGCTAAAGCAGTTGATTGTTTTTTCTTCGTTTTGCAAAGACGGCTCAGATTTTTTTGGAGTGATAAGAGCCTCCACTGTATTTGGAGTATTAATTGTTTTGGATTTCTTTATTTTGGGAGTTGTCTTTGTGGTTATCCCATTCCAATCAATAGAATGTTCCATAAAATTTGCCGGTTCCTCTTCCTCTTTTGGCAACCATTCTACTTTTAATAAATCTCGATACATCTCAAAATAATCTTCCTCCTCAACAATTTCCTCATAACATACTTCCAATTCGCGTAAGAGTTGGATTTTCAATTTCCTTTCTTCCGAATTACCATTTTCATCATTTTCGGTTACCAAGGGTATAAATGAAGCTTCCACTTCTAATTGATTTTCAGCCGTTTCTCTATTTAAATCCCTTCCTTCTATGTCTTCAAGTAGCTCTTCTAATTCCAGTTGAAACTGAACTTCGCTAAATTCCCTATTTAAATTTTCGTTCAAGTCAGTATCTACCGGTTCCTTATTTGTTTCTGGATTCAATTGTTCTACAACCAGTTCATTTTCCTCCGAAACTACCGGCAAAAAATCTAAAGGCAGAAAGGCAATATTGTCCGATTCTGGCTTTAACTCGTTAAGAATATCTTCTAGTTCTTCTTTAAAGCAAAGATTAAAAATGGCTTCATCTTCCACTTCATTATCTAAAAAATTATCCCATGAAGAAACTTCCTTCTTTTTAGGCACATTGCTTTCTTCATTATGCTCGGAGGGCTTATTGTTTTTCATAACTAAAGTTTTTTCATGAATATTTTTACTGGTTGGTTGTTTGGATTTTTCCAAGGCTAAATCGGGGTCGATTCCATCAGATGGTTCTATAGTACCTGGTTTTATTATATTTATGACACTATGGATCTTATTTTTTACCATAAAATTTGTCTCTTTAGAGTTCAATTTCACTAAATATGGAAGGTCTTCGATATCACCCATAGTTGCTATAACCTCAAGTATCATAATTCTTATATCCGTTTTGCAGTTTGGAAGTACAGCCTTTAGTGTTTGCATGGCCTCCTTTACGCGGAACTCTTTTATACAATAAATAGCTTCTGCTTTTACCATATCATTTTTGTGCTGAACTAAGGGAATCATAGCTATACCTGCATCAATTTGATGGTAGTGTTTAATAAGCCGAAGAGAAAATAGTACAACATCTCTATTATTAGAGGTAAGCCAAGCCTTAAAGCTTGGAGGATTAAACCCTTCTAAATTTTGTAAAACTTCCATAAGTTTAAGTTGCTGCCATTCAGAAATCTTATATCGCGTTGTATCAAGGAAGAATGAAATACCCTCATGTGTAAGGGTAACAGCAGCGATTTGTGCCTGTTTTCTAATAATACTTCTTTTGTCATTTATAAATTTCTTTATAAAACCATAAGAGCTGGTAACCCTCATCTGTGTAAGCTCTAGAATACCTTTGGATACAACTTCCCAACGCCAACTATCGAGTTTTTTTATAGCCTCTATGTGCAATTCAAGTTCCTGATAGAGCTGATATACCCTTGTACGGGCCTCTCCGGAAACATCTTTTTGAAGATCTACCAGCACTTCTGCTATTACTTGTTTATTAAGAGGTTCTTTTAGTAATTCTCTAATCGTAATTTTTAACTCAACATAGTTTCGTTTTTCTTCCTTACTGTCTTCTGCTTCATGAAATAAAAAGGTTGAGATCATAGGGGCGATATCTTTCTTGCTCTCCGATACTAAATTTGTTCTAAGACGAATTTTTCTTTTGAAGAAGAAGATGAAAAAGAAGTATAGAAAACCTAAGCCAATAAAAACAAAAGTAAGATCCCATAAAAGATCCGTATGGATCTTTGGAACTCCGAAGAGTACTTTTAATTTATATATGCTAAGATTTATTTTTATCATCTATACCTTGCTTAACTCTCTATCAATTCTTGCTATTAACTCCGCCGGACTTATTGGTTTGGAAATGAAATCATTGGCTCCAAGCTCAAAAGCACTCAAAACATTGTCTTCATTTCCAGCACTGGAAATCATTATCATGGGAATTTTCAGACCCAATTCCCTTCGCACATAATCTATCAATTCTATTCCGGAGTAATAAGGCATCATTATATCGCTCACAATGATATCGGGGGTATTCTGTTTTAAAAATTCTTGTACTTCCCTGCCATTTCTAGCCAGTATTACTGTAAAGCCGGCCTTTTCCAGCCGATAGCTAAGAAGGGCTCCTAGTAACTCATCATCTTCGGCAAGTAGTAAGTACTTTTCTAACATTTTGACTATTTATGATTTGCTATTAATTCTCTTAATGCCTTTTCTAATACCAATTCTTCCTTAGGGTAATCCAAAACAAATCGGTCATATAAAAAACGAATTCTATTGATATCTTTAGTGGTTTTAGAGATGGCATGCATATTTGAGACAAGTGAAATCAAATTTTGGGAAGCCATCATTTGCAATCCAGATTTGATCTTATGTGTGGCAAATGCAATCCCGTCTAAATCATTGGTAATTAAAGAGAGTCTTACTTTACCAATGAACTCAATGGCATTTCTCTTATAATGATCAATTACCTCAATTAGCAAATCTAAATTACCTTGACATGATTCCAATAAAGCCTCTAGGTCTGCTTCTATCGAGCTATTCTTAACTGGAAATTCTTTTAAAGGCTCAATAGTTTTTGGTTTTCCATGATCTGTTTGACTCTTCAACTGTTTTGAAATTTTTGAATAAAGTTCATCAGGGCTAAAGGGCTTAAGAATGAAATCATCAAATTGAAATTTGGTGAGTTCTTTGTGAATATCAATGTAGTGATCTGCTGTAATCCCTATGATTGGAATATTTTTTATTTGTTGTTTTTGATGATTTCTTATTTTTTGAGCAACTTCAAAACCGGACATCTCAGGCATTCTAAGATCAAGGAGTATTAAATCTACACTGGAAGTTTCCAAGAGTTTTAATCCAAAAAGGGCCTTTTCAGCCAAAAGCACCTTACATCCCCAAAGCTGCAGGCGCTGTTCAATCATCTTTTGATTCAAGGGATTATCTTCAAAAACAAGAATTCTGGTATTTCTTAATTCTATTTCTTCCCTTTCCTGGGAGATAAAAGTCTTATCATTTTGTTGATCTCCTATTTGGTATTTTAGTTTTATACAAAATTTGGTTCCTTTGCCTACCTCACTCGCTACATCTATTTCTCCCCCAAGCTTTTCAATAATTTGTTTAACAATGGTTAGACCTAGGCCGCTGCCGCCATATTTATATGGTTCATTGGTGTTTAGTTGTTGGAATGAGTCAAAAATTTTATCCAAGTTGCTGTTTTGAATACCTATCCCTGTATCAGATAGTTTAAACTCCAAATGAACATCGCCTTGTTCTTTCTGTAGAAGACTTGCTTTTAAGGCAATTTGTCCATGATCCACAAATTTTATGGAATTGCTGAGAATATTTAGAAGTACCTGTGAGAGTTTTGATGGATCTCCTTTTAATATTTTTGGTATTTTTTTATCGACATCTACCACAAGCCTAATATCCTTTCCAACCATCAGCGTATTGCATAGATAGATAATATCCTGAATCAAATCATGCAAGTTAAAGTCGACCATTTCAAAATGTTCTAAACCCGCAGATAATTTTGAGTAGTCTAATAGCTCATTTAAAATATCCATAAGATGCTTGGATGCAGAAGCTATCGCATTAACTTGAAAATGTTGATTTTTGGAAAGATTTCCCTCCTTAAGCAAATCAGTAAACCCAATAATTCCTGTGAGAGGTGTTCTCATTTCATGACTAACCGTAGCAATGAGATTTTCAGCAACCTGAGAAGTTGATTTGTCTTTTTCGTTGTCATTATCTGTCCATTCTGCGGGAACATCTTCTCCCCAAATCCTTTCTTCCAGTTGACTTTTAAATGCCTGGTATGAACTTTTAAGCTTTTTTGCCTCTTTTGTTGATAGTTCTTCAAAAGAGAAGCTATTGAGAGAGTCTTCCAGTTTAGATAATTGAGAGAGTAGATTTTTTGAATTCAAAAGAATGTAAGATTTTGGTTGTTTTTGTAAGAAAAAAACTTCGGTTTGTCGATTAGGGCCTAAAAAACTTGACCTTCTTTACTTTATATAGTCTAAAAATCCACCAATGGTCTTCCTTAAACAATTAAATGTTACCTAAGGTTGATATAGTGTTGTAAAATGGCTTTATTTGTAGGTTTAAATTCTTACAAATGCGTCATTTCATCGGTATATTTTGTCTCTTGACTATTGCTTCTTGTAGCAGATCCAAACCTAAAAATCCTGAAAACATGTTAGTTATTGCCAAAGAAATTCATGAAAGAGTTATCACTATAGACACTCATGATGACATTAATGTGGCAAATTTCACAGATAGTATCAACTATAGTCAAAACCTCGATACACAGGTAAACCTGCCAAAAATGATAGAAGGTGGCTTAGATGTAGCATGGTTTATTGTTTATACCGGGCAAGATTCGTTAGATGAGAGAGGATATACAAAGGCTAAGGCCAATGCAATGGCCAAATTTAAGGCAATTCATAAACTATGTGATGATATAGCCCCAGATCAAATTGGTTTAGCCCTTACATCAGAAGATGTCAGAACTATTAGTGCTTCCGGGAGAAAAGTAGCGATGATAGGCGTAGAAAATGCCTATCCAATGGGGGATGACCTTTCATCTTTTGAAGCCTACTACAATATGGGAGCCAGATATATTTCGTTAGCCCACAATGGTCATAGTCAATTTTGTGATTCACATACAGGTGAAGAAAATGACGAATGGCTTCATAATGGTTTAAGTGAAATGGGTAAAGAAGCTGTATATGAGATGAATAGACTAGGAATTATGATAGATGTTTCTCACGTTTCAATTAATTCAATGAAGGATATTATTGATTTATCTAAAGCCCCAATAATTGCTTCACATTCTTCCGCAAGAGCCTTATGCGAACACAGCAGGAATTTAACCGATGAGCAGTTACAATTAATAAAGGCCAATGGTGGAGTTGTACAAACGGTTGCTTTAGATACTTATGTTAACAAACAAAAAAAAGAAGAAAGGGAGCTATTCTTTGCCAACATCTTCCCTGATATAGCCGATTCTTTAGGGCTTAAATGGTATGATGCCTCGGAATATAAAAATTTAAGCGATGAACAAAAAGATGAATACCGATTAAATCGAAAAATAGTTACCAAACAAGCATATGCCCTATATGATGACAAGGCTGGTACCCCTTCTGGTGTAGAGGTAGCTGATTTCATAGATCATGTAGATTATATGGTTAATTTAATAGGAATCGACCATGTAGGTATTAGTTCAGATTTTGATGGCGGCGGAGGTATTCAGGGATGGAACGATGCTTCTGAAACTTTTAATATCACATTGGAATTGGTAAAAAGAGGTTACACCGAAGAAGAAATTTCAAAATTATGGGGAGAAAACCTTCTGCGTGTACTTGATGAAGTTCAGAATTTTGCCCTTAAAAATAAAAACTAAGATAACCCAAGCTCCCATATTTTAAGATAATACTTCATTTTGCATACCCTTATTAACAATTATTTAAGGTCGTTTAATAAATTTTGTTAAGGTATCAATAATGTTTTCTTAATTGTTTAAAAGGAGCAAATGAAATTGAATAGCTTTAAGAAACTAAACCAATTTCATCATGCAAACGATCAGTAAATACGTGATAGCATTTCTTCTGCTATTATCAACAAATTACATTGAGGATTCATCATCAAAGGAAAAAGAACAGGCTTCCTTGCCTACTCAGACCATTAAATTAAAAAAGCATTTGAACTGTCCCTCCTCGCTTCCAACAAAGGCTCATCTTTATAGTTATAGTTAGCCTTATGGAAGCAATTAAAGGTGCCTATGACTATTCTGATCCACATTTTAAAATATTTAAAGTGCCAGAATGGAGGGCAAGTATATACAAATTTTTGGCCGTAGATTTTTGGGGAAATGTGCCGGGGAACATACAACGAAGAGTATCCTCTTATTATTCTTCAATTTACAGTTTGCCCTTTACAAAAAGAATCATTAAACCTTATGTGAAATTTTACTATCAAGATGCGGATTATCTTTCAAAGTTTAATCCACCCGAAGGAAAGAATGACTTTGAAAGTTTTCAAGATTTTTTCATTAGACGATTTAAGTCAATTCCGGATAGTAAAAGTAATTGGGTTTGGCCTTGTGAAGGACTTCTATGCGATCTGAGCTATGTTTCGGATCAAAAAACATCTTCTGTAAAAGCGGATAGGCGAAATATCTGGACCATATTTGGAGTTTCTAAAGACAGTATTCCCAGAGAGTACAGTTTTACCAATGTATTTCTTCATAATAAAAACTATCATAGAATACATGCTCCCGTGGACGGAAAAATAAGTCGCATTCAACATATTCCGGGAGACTTAGTTATTTTGCGGCCCTGGATATACAAACAAAATCCTTCCTTACCTGCTTTTAGAAACGAGCGGTATAATATTGATATAGTGGATGTAAATGGAAAGACATGGTATCTATCCATTGTAGGAGGACCAGCTGTAGGTTCTATCAAGCTCCCAAAAGATATAAAAGTTGGTCATGAGATAAAAAAGCTTTCTGAAATAGCCGTATTTTATCTAGGTTCTACTTGCTGTATGGCTGCTCCCATACCACCGCGTTATCACCGTATTAACACTTTTGTGGAGGTTGGTGCTATTTATTAGTTTTATTTAAATTATAGTCTTGGGGATTAACAACTTAGATTCCAGGTTTTTATTTAATTCTTTAATAAAATAAGAAGCAAGCAAAGGAGAGTCTTTTTTCATATTTTGATGTATAAAGAAGTCTATTTTTGTCAATCCCATATTGCGCCATAATTTTAAACGAGCTACCCAATCGGACAAGCGCTTGTAATCGCTTGGGTGGTTTGCACACACAAAACGGATAAAAGCCTCGTTATTGGTTAATCGCATATGTAGCAGATCTCTCCTCCCGGGAGTATCTACCAATATATTTGCTACATTATGTTCCTCCAATAGTTCATAAAGTTCATTTGCTACTGTTATCTCCCGAAACCAATCGGCATGTCTAAATTCTAGCGCTAAAGGGAATTCTTTGGGCCAATACTCAACCAATCGCACCACCCTGTCCCAATTCCTTGGTCCAAAATTAGGATGTAATTGAAGAAATATGGTCCCAAGATTTGTTCCAAAGTTTGCAGTTCCCTCTAAGAATCTCTCCAAGGCGGGATAGGCCATATCATTTAATCTTCTTAAATGACTAACATTTTGGACAACCTTAGGGAAGAACTTAAATGAGGAGGGTACCATTTCTCTCCAGTTATTATATTGCTCTGTAGGGAAGATTCTGTAAAAACTTGCATTTAATTCGATGCTATTAAATTGAGTTGCATAAAACGATAGTTCCTCTTTAATTCCATTTGGGTAAAAATTCTTTAGGTCATTGCGGTTCCATTTAGGGTAGCCTACAGAAACTTGTAATGCTTGCAGCCTATTTGTATTGTTCAGAATACTTTTTGGATATAATGAATCCTGAGGTAAGGTAAAATCAATAAACTCAGGATGCTCAACTTTGCCAAACTTCATTTAAAACGCAGTGATTTAAATATTTTCTAGGACTTCCATCAAGTACAAAAGTACAAAGCACTATGGACATATTATCCTGATATCAAAAAGATACTTATACGAAAGTAACGCGATTATCTAAACATCTGATGTTTATAAAGCAGTTAACAATTAATTTTTTATGCCTTACCAAAAGGCTTCTTATTAGCTAATTTTATAAAAACTACTACGATGGACGAACGGAGCTCACAGTTATTGAGAATACGACCAAACCTACCAAGTGCCAAAATCTTACCCAATATGTCTGCTGAAGAAATGTTTCAAAATGGGACTTTAAGACCTATTTTGAAATTGCAGAACACTTTATTGATCGAGGTTTTCAAAAACTATATCGTAAAGCACAAAAGTGCTTTTTATGACTTAGGAATTGAGCGGCGCCTTAAGTATATTGAAAACGCCATACAAAAAGATATAAAATTCAGAAACTCCTTAAAAGGAATCATTATTGGACAATTTACAGTAGAAGAGTATTCAATTTATATTAAAAATTCTTCGGCTTTAAATAAACGAATGATGAATATGGTCATTGAAAGATTGAAAGATCAGATACAGGCTTTTGAAGAAACGATGCTAGTTTAGTAAAGATTCACCATTTAGATCGGTGGTTAATATATCACTCATTAGATCAAAATATGGCCGTATTCTTAAAAATGAGCTGCTAACCTCTTCGGCAAAACTATCATCCAACACTTCTTTATCAGTAAAATTACGAACAAAAACAAAGGCCTTTTTTCTTATCAAATCAATATTGGGGTCTAATTTATCGAATCCTTTAGGTGCAGTCTTTACTTCTTCTCCTACCAAATTCCCCCAAATATTTTTAAAGCCAGGTTCTTCAATAAGAGTTCTGAAATGACTGGCATCAAGCTCTAATTCTTTTCTAATACGAAAAAGATCTTCTTTATTTGGCTGCCAAAATCCTGCAGCAATAAAAGATTCTTTTGGTTTGATTTGAAGATAATATCCCCCTCTTAAGTGATTTCCTTTTCTGGACATAGAGCCTGCAAAGTGAGACTTATAGGGCGACTTATCCTTCGAAAAACGAACATCTCTATAAATTCGAAATATTTTAAGTTTTTCGATATCGTCCTGTTCTTTCATTTTCTCCAATAGAAAATTATAAAAACCTTTTACCTGAGTTTCTATTTTTCTAAAACGTTCCTTATTCTCGGAAAACCACTCTCTGTTATTATTTTTATTCAAATCGTCAAGAAAGTCTAGAATTTGTTTTGAAATAATCTTGTTTTCCATTGAAAAATAGCTTTGGTAATTTTATGCTAAAGTTAACCATTTTACGGAAGTCACTTTTTAAATATTGGTTAAATTTGATTCTCAACTACGACCTATGAACAGATCAGCTATTGTCAAGAAAATCATTGAGAATAAAAAACAACCGAATTTACGCTATAGTTTAAAGCGCGGGGCCGAAGAATTTACAGACTTACTTTTCCTAACTTTATTTGATACCGAGACCCCTGTAGCGTCCAATATTGATTTGTTAGAAAAAAAGTTCGATGTCTTGGTAGATTTGGCATGTTGGAATATTGAAAAACCATGCGCTAAAATTTGGGAAGATTATTTGGCAAAACTACCTGAAATTCTACAAAAGCTAAATTTGGATGCTAATACTATTGCCGACTGCGATCCCGCTTCTCTATCCTTAGAAGAAGTCTATATGGCATACCCGGGGTTTTATGCAATAGCTATTTACAGGTTAGCCCATGAACTTTACAACAGAGGGTTTCCTATGTTACCAAGACTTATGACAGAATATGCACATAGACAGACAGGGGTGGATATAAACCCCGGTGCAAAAATTGGCAAATCATTTTTTATTGATCATGCTACGGGGGTAGTCATAGGAGAAACAACCATAATAAAAGACAATGTTAAACTATACCAGGGCGTTACTTTAGGCGCTTTATACGTTGCTAAAAACCTTCAAAGTACTAAAAGGCATCCAACCATAGAAGATAATGTTACCATATATGCCAATGCCACTATCTTGGGAGGTGATACTATCATAGGTAAAAACTCCGTGATCGGAGGTAACGCCTGGATTACTTCATCTGTTCCAGCCAATTCAACAGTCTTTCATAAATCGGAGATTAGAATTAAAACACAAGCGAATGTCACATAATATGACCGACTTAATAGGAAATACTCCTTTGGTGCTTTCCAAGGTTTTAAACAAGAATCCTGGCGTTAAATTATACTTTAAAATGGAAGGGCATAATCCTGGTGGTAGTGTAAAAGACAGGGCTGCTTATAACATGATAAGGAAAGGCTTGGAACGAGGGGATTTTCATAAAGGAACAAGATTAATTGAGGCGACAAGCGGCAATACCGGAATTGCTTTGGCAATGATAGCCAGTTTATACGGATTGAATATTGAACTAGTGATGCCTGAGAATTCTACCAAAGAAAGAGTACAAACAATGCGTGCATATGGTGCCAAGGTGACTCTTACTTCTTCTGATGTTGGAATTGAAGGAGCAAGAGATTATGCGGAACAAAAGGTAAATGAAGAAGGGTACTTTATGATAAACCAGTTTGCCAATGACGATAACTGGAAAGCTCACTATTACACTACAGGTCCTGAAATATGGCAAGGATACGAGGGAAACAGTTACACACTTTGTTTCTTCAATGGGGACCACAGGTACTATTATGGGAACTTCAACCTATCTAAAAGAGAAAAACCCTCAAATAAATATTGTAGGAGTTCAACCAACAGATGAATCTCGTATCCCTGGGATAAGAAAATGGCCAGAGGCCTACTTACCAAAAATATTTGACAGAAAAAAAGTAGATCAAATTATAGAAGTAAGTGAATTACAAGCAAGGAAAATGGCAAAAAGACTGGCTAAAGAGGAAGGTATATTTGCTGGAATGAGCAGTGGAGGAGCAACTTGTGCAGCTTTAGAACTAGCCTCATCCTTAAAAAGTGGGACCATTGTATCTATTATTTGTGACCGAGGAGATCGCTACCTTTCTTCAGACTTATTTGAAGAGTAATACATTAAATAAAATATTACTCAAAATCAAGGTCATTCAGTAGCAATCCTGAACCAGGAGCTACAACGGGGATTTTGAAGTCATTACCAACTTTTAATGAAAAGTCAATATCGTCTATTGATAACTTTCCCTCTCCCAATTGCAGAAGTGCTCCCATGATCATTCGAACTTGATAACGAACGAAACCTTTACTCTTAATCTTAAGAACATAACTCTTGTCAGGGAAAAAATTCCCATGATAAAATTGATTTTTTTCAATGATACAGGAGTTTATAGTTCTATCATAGGACTTATTAGGACTTTTTTGAGCGGTATAGTTATGAAAGCTATGGCTGCCCTCAAAAGTACGAGCTGCTAAAGCCATTTTATCGATGTCCAGGTCGGCAGTAAAATTAGCCATAAAAGGGGCACAAAATGGATGGATTTTTTCACCAAATGCGAAGTAATAGTGATACTCCTTTTGCTTACTATGTTGAATTATATTAAAACTATTGTTTGTTTTTTTTATTGTTAATACCTTAATGTCCGGGGGTAAGTTTGAATTGAAAAGAGTCATAAATTCTTTTTCGTCACTTAAAGGTTCTCCATCCAAGATTAATTGAAATGCTGCATTTATAGCGGATACTTTTGCATCCGTTCTACCTGCCCCTAACACTTTTAATCTCCTTTTTGGCAGAATGAATTTTAAGGTTTTTAGGAGCATCCCTTCAATAGTCTTTTGCCCCGGCTGTTTTTGCCAACCACTATATCTGAAACCTAAAAATTGTACTCTAAAAAGATAAAAGTGTTTTTGACGCATTAGGTTTTTTTTCTGTTGAATAAAATATTTATTTAATTCAGCTAATTCAATTAGCAGATGAGATCAATATTAGTTCCTCATTTGTAGCCCTAAAATTAGAAAGTTAAATGACTCCAGATAACTTTTTTAAGTGTCATTTTTTGTATTTTGTAGAGAACAAACAATCAAGACTTAGAAATTATGAGCGAACAACAAACGAAAAAGCCACCTTTGTGGTTTTGGATTGTGAGTGTTTTAGCACTTTTATGGAATTTAATGGGTGTACTTGCCTACTTGGGCCAGGCCTATATGACAGATGAAATGAAATCTGAATACTCACAGGAGCAACTTAGTTTAATGGAAAGCACTCCAGCTTGGATAACAGCAGTTTTTGCTATTGCAGTATGGGGTGGATTATTAGGCTGTATTGCTCTTATTTTAAGAAAAAAATGGGCAAAACCAGTACTTCTACTGTCTTTTATTGCCATAGTTATTCAGATGGGATATTCCTTCTTTATGACAAATGCCTCCGAGGTCTACGGAGCAGTACAAGGAATTATAACACCAATACTTGTTATTCTAATTGGAGCTGTATTGGTACAATTTGCGAACATAGGAATTGAAAGAACATGGCTTCGATAGTTTTATCTTAATACGATAGAACAATACTTTTAGAGTCCCTAACATCTAATTACCAAGTTGTTTTCGCCACAGGTTTTTGGAGTTACTCAACATTGTATGCGCTTCATCGAATATTTTCAAATAAAGAATATCGCCCTCCGTTAAAATCTGCAGAGGTCTCCCAAAGACCTATAACCTACTTAGCATGAATAATACTTTAAAACTTTTTAATTGGAAAAGATGCATTGCCTTTTCAGTGTTTACTCTTTTACTATTGGTTGTCTTTAACTTTTATGGTCTATATACCAATAAATTTTACTTTTTTAAATTTGATAATTATATATTCCCCGTCTTAGTAGGAGTACATTTAATTTATTTATATGTTTTAAGATTTAAGATTAAGGAGCAGGAATTTACAGATCCTCAAATGCGAAATCTTGAGTACGCCCTTTACGGTATCTTTTTGGTTTATATTTTTAAATTAATGGATACAATTTATATATTACTTAGCTATGGCAAATATCAAGATCATATTATGCCCGACACTTTTTTACCTATTGGTCTAACCATTCTTGGCCTACAAATATTTCTACTTTTCCTAACACTTATAGCCATTATGCACCGCGTTAAATCCATTGGTTCTTACGCCTTCGATAATATTAATGAAAACATCGATTCCTGGTCATAATATCAAATCAAAAAAGCCCTTTTACAAAGGGCCTTTTTTTATAGTCTGCTAATAAAACTTCCATAGAGATCCTTAAACTGATATCCTTTTTGAATTCGTTGTTTACTCAATTTGTTATGAGCTACCAGTCCCCATAACAAGAACTCTTTTAAGAAATAGGAATCCTCCGTTGGAATATCTCCCTGATATTTTTTAATTAGATTATTTAAATTAGGAATGCTATTTAATAAGTCTTCATATTCGCTTTCGGACAATGAATCCATTAGTTCAAATCCTTCACTTTCAAAGAACCATTGGATAATTTCATCATATGGTGAGGGAGCATCCTTATTTTCTAGTTTCTGAATTTTAGGAAAGTAATTGGGAAATAAGGTTTTTATAGCATCTTCAATTAAATTGAGCGCCACCTTATCTGCCCCTTCTTGTTCTCCTTCATACACTAGCTCAATTTTACCTGTAATTGCAGGGATGACTCCCATAAAATCCGACAATCTAACTTTTGAATTACTATCTCCATTGAGAAGAACCCTGCGTTCGGCTGTACTCAATAAGTTTTCAAAACCTGTAATACTAGTCCTGGCACTCACCCCACTTTTAGCATCAACATATTCACTGTTTCTTGCTTCAAAACTAATTTGTTCTAATAGATCTTTTGCCAATTCGGGTACATAAATGGTGCTTTTTTGTCTTTCATCCAATTGTGCTTCCTGCGCCGTAATTTTCTTTGCAATGGCTATATCCTCAGGATAATGTGTTAGAATCTGAGATCCAATCCTATCCTTTAGAGGGGTCACAATGCTACCTCTATTTGTATAATCCTCAGGGTTGGCTGTAAAGACGAATTGAATATCCAATGGCAGTCGCAACTTAAAACCCCGTATCTGTATATCTCCTTCTTGCAAAATATTGAAAAGCGAAACCTGAATTCTGGACTGTAGATCCGGGAGCTCATTAATCACAAAAATACATCGATTAGCCCGAGGAATCATGCCAAAATGTATAACCCTGTCATCAGCGTATGATAGCTTTAAATTGGCCGCCTTTATAGGGTCTACATCTCCAATTAGGTCAGCGACCGTAACATCCGGGGTTGCAAGTTTTTCGAAAAACCTATCATCGCGGTGCAACCAGGAAATAGGGGTGTTATCTCCTAATTCTTTGATCTTTTCAATACTATATCGGGAAATTGGGTGTAAGGGATCGTCATTAATTTCAGCGCCGGAAACCACAGGAATCCACTCATCTAATAAGTGAACCATCAAACGGGCCAATCGAGTTTTTGCCTGACCTCGGAGGCCGAGTAAATTGATGTTATGCTTTGACAAAATAGCCCTTTCTAGCTCGGGGATAACAGAATCTTCATAGCCCCATATCCCTTGAAAAGTATCTTCTCCTTTTTTAATTTTTTCTATGAGATTCTGTCTCAGTTCTTCTTTTATACTTCGAGATGAATAGCCGGTAGCCTTTAATTCTCCTAGTGTTGTTATTTTATTATAGTTCATAGTGTCTTTTTCCTCTGCGTTTTAGCAATATCTTTTTTAATTATTTTAATTTTCGTTTTCTGTTTTTTTCATAATCTTCAAAAATCATCTCCCCTAGTCCATCCAAACCTGTATAAAAGGCTTTGCCTTTATTGGCCTCTGTAAAGTGTCGAATAAACTGCCTTAAATACGGATCCTGAGCAATCATAAAGGTAGTTATTGGAATATGTAACTTTCTTGCCTGTCGTGCTGTATTGTAGCACTTCTCTACAATCATATCATCTAAACCTACACTGTTTTTATAATAACTGCCATCGGGCATACGCAAACAACTTGGCTTGCCATCGGTTATCATAAAGATCTGTTTGTTGGTATTTCTCTTTCGTCTAAGAATATCCATAGCGAGTTGTAAGCCGGCTACGGTATTTGTATGATATGGCCCTACTTTAAGATAAGGTAAATCTTTAATAGGAATGGGCCAGGCATCATTTCCGAATACGAGAATATCCAGAGTATCTTTTGGATATCTTGTTGTAATTAGTTCTGATAAAGCCATGGCTACTTTTTTCGCCGGTGTAATTCTATCCTCCCCATAAAGAATCATTGAATGACTAATATCAATCATTAGAACGGTACTCATTTGAGCCTTATAATGAGTGTCTTCTACCACCAGATCTTCCTCTGATAATGAAAAGTTATCCATTCCATGATTAATCTGTGCGTTCTTTAGGCTCTCAGTCATGGAAATATTCTCTAAAGAGTCTCCGTATCTATATTCTCTAAAATCCCCGGTATGCTCATCGCCAAGACCTGTTTTCCCTGTTCTATGGTTCCCCCGTCCACTTCGCTTTAATTTCCCAAAAATTTGATCTAAAGCTCTTTGGCGAATAATACGTTCCATTTTGGCAGTTATGGATAGATCTCCTTCGCCTGGACCTTCCCCCTGCTCTCCCGGCTCTATTTCTTCTCTGAGAAACCCCTTTTCCTTAAGATCTTCTATAAAGTCCTCTATGGTATAGTTTTCATCAGTGAGGCCGTATTCCTCATCTAATTCTCTTAACCAATCCAAAGCCTCCTCTACATCTCCTGAAGTGTGTGTAATGAGTTCCTGAAAAATCTCAAAGAGTTTTTCAAAAGGGCTCAGATTAGGAGCAATGTATGTTTTAAATTGAAATCCTTTTTCTGTTTTCATAGTCATTTATTAAAAATAAGACATTTAGGAAAACAGGATAATAATTTAATGAAAACTTAACTAATTCAACTTTTTAGTTTTTATGTCGTTCCTTCAATATTTGTTCAATATCCTTTAGTGAAAAGCCTTTTGCTTTAAGTAAAATTAGATAATGAAATAATAGGTCCGCACTCTCTTCTAGAAATAGAGTATCATTGTTATCCATGGCCTCAATGACTGTTTCTACGGCCTCTTCCCCAACTTTTTGAGCAATCTTATTAATACCTTCTTCGAAGAGCGACTTTACGTAACTTTTTTCCGTGTAGGCCTTTTCAGATCTCCGAGCTATTATCGCTTCTAATTCCGAAAGAAAACCATAATTAGGAGTATTATTTTTATTCCAACAAGTATCACTTCCCTTGTGACAGGTAGGCCCTGTCGGTTTTACCTTTATTAGTAAAGCATCATTATCGCAGTCTATATCCAGACTGACTAATTCTAAAAAATTACCGCTTTCCTCTCCTTTTGTCCATAGTCTTTTCTTACTTCGGCTGAAGAAAGTGATTTTGCCTAGGGCCATTGTTTTATGCAAGGCCTCCTCATTCATATAACCTAACATCAAAACATTATGAGTGCTATAATCCTGAATGATGGCCGGAACAAGTCCGTCTGGAGATTTATCAAATGCTATTTTCATTTTACTCTTATTTGTTATTAAACAAACTTTATAGTCTAACAGGAATACCGTTTTGCCTTAATACCGTTTTTAACTCCTTAAAACCAATTTCTTTGAAGTGAAAAACACTTGCTGCCAAGGCGGCATCTGCTCTACCTTCTAAAAATGTATCAACAAAATGATCTATATTCCCTGCACCACCGGAAGCAATAATAGGAATATTTCGTTCGGTAGATAGTTTTTTAAGTGCCTTATTGGCAAAACCATTTTTTGTACCGTCATGATCCATAGAAGTAAAAAGAATCTCGCCGGCACCTCTTTCTTCTACTTCGGCTGCCCAACTAAATAATTCAATTTCTGTGGGGACCTTCCCTCCTACCAAATGCACTTTCCAGGTATCTTCTATCTTCTTTGCATCTATAGCAACCACAATGCATTGAGATCCGAATTTAGCTACTAAATCATCTATTAATTTTGGATTTTTTACAGCCGATGAATTTATGGATACTTTATCGGCCCCGTTATGCAAGAGGATATCCACATCTTCTATGGAAGAAATTCCTCCGCCAACCGTAAAAGGTATATTAACTTTTTCAGCCACATGCCTTACCAGCTTCGCTAAGGTCTTTCGTTTTTCCTCGGTAGCAGAAATATCTAAGAAAACTAATTCATCAGCACCCTCTTTAGCATAAATTTCTGCAAGTTCTACCGGATCTCCGGCATCCCTTAGATCAATAAAGTTTACCCCCTTCACGGTTCTTCCATCTTTTATATCTAAACAGGGAATAATCCTTTTCGTCAACATCTTTTAATCTTGTTTTTACTATTTAAATCCAATCCATTATAGAACCCTAAATCTTGATTTCTTATCATTTTTGTCCAAACTGCTATCTGTCCCGTATGATAGGAGTAATGCTCCACGGCGTGCATTACCACACCTATACCTGAAAACTTAAAACCCTGTACGCTTCGCATTTTTAATAAGTCGTCTCCAGAAGCCTCCCTTAAAACCTTTTTAGCTTTTTTTACTGTGCGTTCTAACATGATGGTTAGTTCTTTTATAGTTGGCCCTTTTTGTATTTCAAATTCCTTCTTTCTATTTCTTACATCCTTTTGTTCTCCTAGGGAGGAAATAATATACTGGGTCATGTTGCCACAGATATGTAGTAATAGATTTCCAATACTATTGGAAACTTCATTAGGTTTTATCCAAATATCCTCATCCTTCCATAGAACAAGACATTTTTTTATCATGCGTGTACTTTCATCGAGTCGAAAGCATGCATTCTCAACTACTTCTTTATTCCATTTTACTTCTTGAGTTTTCATTGGTTTAATATAAAATTCTCTAGTTGCTTCAGACTAATACGATCTTCATAAATAGCTTTCCCTATTATAGCACCTTCACAACCAATACTTTTAAGAATAAATAAGTCTTCAAGACCACTTATCCCACCACTTGCTATCAATTTAATTCCAATGACTTCCATATCTTCCACTCCACTCGCTGTAACCTCGGTTTTATGTATCATAGTTTTTGATATAAGATCTTTATAAAGATCTACAGCAGGTCCTTCTAACATCCCATCTTTTTGTATATCCGTGCATATAATATATTGAATTCCTTTCTTTTGATAATTTTTTACAAAAGGAATAAGCTTTTGATTAGTTTCTTCCTCCCAACCGGAGATAGCAATTTGATTTTTGTAAACATCTGCTCCCAAAATAATCTTTTCCCCACCAAAGTTTTTAATCCAACTTGTAAACTTTTCGGGATCCTTTACAGCAATACTCCCACCTGTTACCTGAGAAGCCCCACAATCAAAGGCTATTTTAAGGTCTTCATCTGTTTTTAAACCTCCGCCAAAATCAACATGGAGGCCTGTATTACCGGTAATTTCCTCTAATATCCCAGAATTAACAATATGACTTGCTTTGGCACCATCAAGATCTACAAGATGTAAATATTTAATCCCATGTGCCTCATAGGCCTTGGCAACTTCCAGTGGGTTTTCATTGTAAATCTTCTTGGTGTTATAATCCCCTTGTGAAAGTCTTACACACTTACCATCAATAATATCAATTGCCGGTATTATCCTCATTATTTATTTCGTTTTAGCATCCATGTTTCCGGAGTTGGTATTTTATCAAAACCGTATTTCTTGTAAAAGCCATGGGCATTTTGAGTTCTTAGCCCAATTCCATTTACTTTTGTTAATTCTGGAATTTCTAATATGTCCCTTATCAGAAAATCCCCTACTTTATTTCCCTGCTCAGATTCAATCACAAAAAAATCCATTAACCAACCAAAAACAATAGAATCTGTAACAACTCTGGCAAAGGCTATTTGCCTATTGCCTTTAAGAACTGCAAAACATATTGAATTATTCATAGAAGTCCATATATCTTCCAAAGTCCGACCCCTTGCCCAATATGATTCTTCAGACAAATAAGTTCCGATCATTTCAAGATCCATTTCGTTTATATCCCTAGTAATTCTTAAACTAGTCATTAGAGTTGATCCTTAAAAAATTCTTTAAAATTTGCTCCCCGGTGCTACTACTTTTTTCGGGGTGAAATTGAACGCCGTAAAAATTATTTTTTCGCAAGGCACTGCTATAGGGCTTTTCATAGTCTGAAACGGCAATGGTATCGGCACAAATAGGAGCGTAATAACTATGCACTAAATAGATATAATCCTTCTCTTTAACTTCATGAAACAGTGAAGACTTTAAGTCAGTAATTTGATTCCATCCAATTTGAGGAACTTTTACCTTTTTGGTAAATTTAATGACTTCTGTATCAAATATCCCTAAACCCTTAGTGTTCCCTTCTTCTGAAGAATTACACATAAGTTGCATCCCTAAACAGATTCCTAAAACAGGCTGAGTTAGGATCGGTATGATTTTTTCTAAATGACTATCCTCTAATTTTTTCATAGCACTACTTGCTTCTCCAACTCCCGGGAAAATCACCTTGTCCGCATTCATTATTTCATCGCTATTACTAGATAATACAGCCTTAACACCCAGCCTTTTAAAAGCAAATTTTATACTTTGTATGTTTCCCGCTCCATAATCAATTATCACTATTTTCATATGCAAAATTAAGCTTGATTCTTAGTTTAAATTAAGATCTTATAACATTCCTTTTGTAGAGGGAAGAAACATTTTATTGGAATCTCTTTTCACAGCCATTTTTATGGCTTTCGCAAAGGCTTTAAAGATAGCTTCTATTTTATGGTGTTCATTTGTTCCCTCTGCTTTTATGTTGATATTAGCTTTGGCGCCATCTGAAAATGATTTAAAGAAATGAAAGAACATTTCAGTAGGCATTTTGCCTATCATTTCACGCTTAAAATCTGCCTCCCAGACAAGCCAGCTTCTACCTCCAAAATCAATTGCTACTTGCGCTAAACAATCATCCATAGGTAAACAAAAACCATATCTTTCTACTCCCAATTTATCTCCTAATGCCTTGTAAAAAGCTTCTCCCAGAGTAATTGCCGTGTCTTCAATAGTATGGTGCTCATCTACTTCCAAATCTCCCTTTACCTCAATTTTAAGATCAATTTGTCCATGTCTGGATAACTGCTCTAACATATGATCAAAAAATACTATTCCCGTAGAAATCTGACTAACTCCTTTCCCATCTAAACCTATTTCTATATTTATATCAGTTTCTTTAGTCTTTCGATGAACTTTCGCACTTCTGAGTTCAAGTTTTAAAAATTCATAGATTGAAGTCCAACTATTCGTTTTTAAACCTATTACTTTTTCTAAAACTGTATTGGGAGTTACTACTTCTTCGGCACCTAATTCATTATTGTTATTTAAGTAAATTCCTTTTGCGCCAAGATTATTCGCCAATTCCATATCGGTTAGGCGATCTCCTATGACAAAAGAATTTTCTAAATCGTATTCCTCTCCAAAATATTTGGTCAAAAGGGCGGTTCCAGGTTTTCTTGTCTCCGCTTTTTCATGGGCAAAAGTCTTATCTATTAATACTTCAGCGAAACTTATTCCCTCATCCTTAAAACACTTTAAAATAAAATCATGAACCGGCCAAAAGGTCTTTTCAGGAAAAGATTCAGTACCTAAACCATCTTGATTGGTAACCATCACCAATTCATAATCTAGCTCCCTGACTATTTTATACAATTGGCTAAACACAAAGGGATAAAATGCAATCTTTTCAAAACTATCTATTTGTTCGTCTTCTGGCTCCAATATTAAAGTACCATCTCTATCTATAAATAATACTTTCTTTCTACTTGATATTTCCTGATTCATCCTATCTTTTTTAAAGCTTCTATTAGTATATCATTTTCTGAAGGTAATCCTATAGAAAATCGCAATGTATTTTCACAAAGCGGCTGAGTCGACCTGTTCCGGACTACAATTCCCTTGGCCAATAATTGCTTGTATCTAACGGGAGCATCATCTACTTTAGCCAGTATAAAATTCGCCTCTGAAGGATAAATGACTTTTATGCATTTGACGCTTGAGAGGGCCTCTAACAGGCGTTCTTTTTCTGAAATTATTTCGGCAATTCTTTTCTTGGTTTGTTCTTCGTTTATGATCTCCTGAAGGGCCCTTCCTTGAGTTAATTCATTAATGTTATATGGCGGTTTAATCTTATTTAAGGTTGCAATTATTTCTTTGGATGCCAGACAGATCCCTAAGCGAATACCAGCCATCCCGTAAGCTTTTGATAATGTCCGGGTGAGAATAAGATTAGGATACGAAGCTAATTCTGACAAAAGACTTTTTTGTTTAGCAAAGTCAATATAAGCCTCATCTACTACCACCAGTCCATTGAAGTCAACCAAGAGTTTTAAGAGGCTATCATATGAAAAACTATTCCCAGTTGGATTGTTAGGAGTGCACAACAGTATTAACTTTGTGTTTTTATCTACAGCATTTAAAATACCCTCTATATTTAATTGAAAATCACTAGTAAGTAATACTTCTCTGTTTTCTATCGCATTGATCCCCGCCAAAACCTTATACATTCCATAAGTAGGTGGCATGGTTATTATATTATCCACATTGGGCTCACAGAAAGCTCTATAAATTAGGTCCAAGACTTCATCACTGCCATTTCCCAATAAAATAGAAGTCTCAGGCACCTGATATTTTATACTTAACTCAAACTTTAAAGTTCGTTGCTGTGGATCAGGATATCTATTGATGCCATTGGGATAAGGGCTTTCATTTGCATCCAAAAAAGTCATAGGATTCCCTTCTGAGATATATTCATCTCTGGCAGAGGAATAAGGTAATAACCCCTTTACACTTTTTCTAACCAAACGGTCTAATTTGAACTCCATGCTGATATACCTCGTATTAAATGTCAATTTTTTCTTTCTTCTCCAGTTCCTTCAATCTAATAGAAACCGCATTTTTATGAGCTTCCAAACCTTCTGCCCCGGCCATGAGTTCTATAGTCTTTCCTAGTTTTTTTAGACCCTCTGAGCTAAGTTTTTGAAAGGTCATACTTTTCATAAAACTATCTAGATTTACACCACTATACTGCTTGGCATAACCGTTAGTTGGAAGGGTATGGTTTGTTCCGGAAGCATAGTCACCGGCACTTTCCGGGGTATAGTTGCCCAGAAAAACGGAACCCGCATTTATGATATTCTCACAATAGAACGCTTCATTTTTAGAACAAACTATGAAGTGTTCCGGACCGTATTCGTTTATCAGATCTATAGCTATTTGATCATTTTCAACGTAGATTAGTTTGCTGTTTTCAATGGCTTTTTGAGCAATATCCCTTCTAGGCAATAATTGTAATTGCTTTAGTACTTCTTCATTTACCGCCTCTATTAGTTTAAAGTCAGTACTCACAAAAATTACCTGACTGTCCTTTCCGTGTTCTGCCTGACTTAACAAATCTGATGCGATAAAGGAGGGAATACCTGTATTATCCGAGACTACCAAGAGTTCACTAGGCCCTGCAGGCATGTCAATAGCTACCCCATATTTAGTAGCTAATTGTTTAGCTACCGTGACATACTGATTTCCCGGGCCAAATATTTTATAAACTTTAGAAATGCTTTCAGTACCAAAAGTCATGGCGGCAATGGCCTGGATTCCTCCGACTTTGTATATTTTTTTAACTCCACACAAGGCCGCCGTATATAGGATAACAGGGTTTATGTTTCCATATTGATCCGGAGGAGAACACAAAATAATCTCAGAACAACCAGCAATATAAGCCGGTACCGCCAACATCAAGATAGTGGAAAACAAAGGAGCCGTCCCCCCAGGTATATATAGACCAACTTTTTGTATTGGTCTTTTTTCTTGCCAACAAACAACGCCATCCGTAGTTTCTACTTCAATACGATCTGTTATCTGAGCCTTGTGAAATTTTTCAATATTCGCCTTAGCTATGTTAATGGCTTCCTTCAATTCCGCAGAAACCTTGGTCTTTGCAGCTTCTATTTCTGAAGAACTCACAAGATTATTGTTCAATGTGGCCTTATCAAACTGCTTGGTGTACTTATTTACAGCTTTATCACCTTCCCGAGAAATCTCCTCAAAGATAGATATTACGGTACCTTCAATATCTTTCAAAGAAGTCGTTGGGCGCTTTAGGATTTGATTCCATTCCGATTTTGGAGGATTTGTATATGTTTTCATAACACCATTTTCTCAATTGGACATACTAATATACCTTCTGCCCCAGCGTTTTTTAATTCATTTATAACTTCCCAAAACTTATCTTTATTAATAACTGTATGCACAGAACTCCATCCTTTCTCTGCTAAGGGAAGTACGGTAGGGCTGCGCATCCCAGGTAATATTTTTATTATATCCTGCAGTTTATTATCCGGGGCATTCATTAAAATATATTTGGAATTCCTTCCCCTCAGAACGGCCTTTATTCTAAATTTGAGGTCATCTAAGATCTTTCTGGTTTCTTCATCCAATTGAGGTGATACAGCTAAAACAGCTTCACTTTTGTACATTACTTCAACCTCTTTGAGGTTATTTTTAAAAAGTGTGCTCCCACTAGAAACAATATCACATATGGCATCTGCCAATCCAATGTTGGGTGCAATTTCAACAGATCCATTAATCATATGCAAATCGGCCGTAATACCCTTTTCTCTTAGGTAGTTTTTTAGGGTATTCGGATAAGAAGTGGCAATTTTCTTTCCATCCAGATCATTTATGTCCTTATATTTAAATGACTTAGGAACAGCCAAAGAAACGCGACAGCTGGAAAAGCCTAATTTTTCGGTTGTCTCGATATTACTTGCCTTTTCCAACAAAACATTTTCACCTATTATGGCTATGTCCACTACCCCATCTATGAGGTATTGCGGAATATCCCCATTTCTTAAGTAAAAAACTTCCATAGGGAAATTTTTCGCAGATGCTTTTAGTTGATCTTTCCCATTGTCAATAGAAATGCCGCACTCTTTTAGAATTCTAATGGAGTCTTCGTTTAGTCGGCCAGATTTTTGAATAGCTATTCTTATGTTTTTCATTTTAATTATCTTTTATAATATTCCAAATAGTTTAAAAGCAAAACCCGCTTGATTTCTCAAACGGGTCCGATATATTTTTGGAATACAATAATACATTTTTACCTCGCCTGAGAGCCAGTGGATAAATGATGATGTATATTATTGTTTTTCATAAGTTGTAAAATTAGAACTTATTTTTATTCCACAAAATGAAATGTTCTTAATTATTTCCTAAGATAAGAGGAAGTCCGTCTCCGCCTGAGCCAATGACTACTACTTTAGCGTTCGGGGACTCTGCCATTTTTAAAGTGGCGTCTATACCTTTATCCTTAAGAATTTTATCTGTTAATGAGGCGCTTAAAATCTGGTTAGCATCTGCCTTTCCTTGCGCTTCTATGCGCACTTTTTCAGCCTCCTTTGCAGCGGTTATTAAAAGAAATTCATATTCCAATGATTCTTGCTCCTGCTTTAGCTTTCTTTCAATGGCCTCTTTAATTGTCGCAGGAAGAGTAACATCACGGATAAGAATTTCATTCAATTGTATATACTGATCCTCTACAATTCCTTTGGTTTCCTCAAAAATTTCTACCTGAATGGCGTCTCGTTTACTGGAGTATAATTGTTCAGGGGTATATCTCCCGACTACACTACGCGCTGCAGACCTGATCGCAGGAAGAAGAATACGCTCTTTATATTGTTCGCTTTTTTCCTGATGTAATTTGCCTAGGGAAAGATAATCAGGTTGAAACCAGGCAGAGGCATCGAGCAGGATGTCCAAACCATTACTGGAAAGCACACTCATCTTTTCAAAAACTTCCTGTTGTCTTACTTCGTAAATAAAAACTTTATTCCAGGGAGCAACAATATGAAAACCTTCATTAAGAGGAGGTTCATCCGTCACTACCCCGTTCCCAAAAGTTTTAAATAGAACCCCGGCTTCACCAGAACCTATGGTGATCGCTGATTTGGAAATTAAAATAATTAATAATACCACTATGAATACAGCAGGGAGTGCAATCTTTGGTAATTTGTCCATTTATTTTTTTTTAAATTAATCCGTAATACTTTCTTAAAAAACCACTCCATAGCCAAAGCAAAAGCCATAACTGCAAGAAGAAGTTTAACATCGATCAAAGATACAATATTTTCATTGCTTTTCTGGATGGGCAAGTAGCGATTATCTTGGATTAGATCACTTATTATTTCGGGAAGTTGGTCCGGATAGAAGAGTTGACCTCCACTAGTAATTGCTGCTCTACCAAGTTTTTTATAATTACTAGACAAAAACTGTTTCTCCAGATCATAATCCAAAATGGTAAATTTTCCTTTCTCAGCGATTCCTTTTGTTTCGACTAAGACTTCAAAGTTATAATTCCCGGGTAGAAGGCTACTTAAATCTGTTTGATAATTACCGTTTTTAAGCAACATCGGTAACTCATTAGAATCTTTTGTTTCAGAGTTAGTCACCCTAACTTTTAAACTGGCTTTGGGATCAAAAATATAGGTCTCGTCAAAGTAGGTTGCCTTTATTGAGGCTTTACCACTTCCTTCATAAACGGTTTGATAATCAAGGTTCAGTCTGGTTCTGGGATTACTGTCGGTCAAATAAAGTATAACCTTCGCCATAAGATCATCAAATCTCTTAAAAGATTTATCCTCTTTAAAAACCTGCATGCGCCATTTCCATATATCTTCTCCGTACAATACGGCCTCTCTATTGTCATTTGTTTCCAAGATGGCAAAAAGAGGTTCATTTAAGGGTATTCCTTTTATCTTCTGCTCCAAAATGTTTTCAAACGAAGTAGTGATTAATAATTCCCCTAGGACGGTTTGCAAGGGAGGTAAGTCTTCAACTTCAAATTCCTTAATATCAAACTTGGTGAACCCTCCATTTAGTATAGGGAAGACCTCTTCATTTTGATCAAAACTATTCATTTGATAGCTATTCTGAATAGCATTAAGGAAAGACCAATCTGTTTGACTTCCGGTTATGGTAAAATAGTTTAGCCCCTTATTACTGATAAGTTCATAAATCTCTGTAAAACTTTCTTCGGGTTGATATAGAATAAGTAGATCAAAAGAGTCTAGGCTGCTAACATCATCAGATGGGTTTACCAAAGAAACCTTTCGTTGTTCATTAGTCTCAATAGATTTCTTTAGTGCGCCAAGGTCTGGATGTAAAATTTCTGATACTATGGCTATTTCAGTTTTTTCATCGATTACTTCAAGGACTACTTGTCTGTTATTATTGGTTATGTTTTTTTCGTTTTTAAGAGGGGTTAATTGAACATTAAGGTTTTGAATACCTACATCAGAAGCCTCCAATAATACATTTTTAATTATTGAATTCTGATTTTTACTTAAAGTCAGTTTTTCTTTAAAAACTACTTTTCCATTTTCAACTATACGGAGCTCGGTTGTTATATTTGGGTTACCACTATATGAAATAAATATTTCTATCGGAAATTGGTTCTTTAGAAAGGCAAATTTATTTGTATTCACCTGATCAATACTTAGATCATCATAACGTGTCGTATCACCTATTACAATAGGATAGATTGAATTTTGTTGCAGCCCGGCATAGAATTCATAGTCTTCCCCTATATTTTGATTGCCATCCGTTAAAACCAATAACGCGGTATTCTCTCCACCGTAAATGTTATTGACTGTAGTTAAAGCTTTTCCAATGTTAGTTAGGGGATCATCAAAGCTAAGTGTGTCTTCTGTATTAATTTCATTTCCAAATATATATGAACTTACTTCAAACTTATCGTTTAAATCGCTACTCTCTAATAAATAACCCAAGGTATTACTTAATTCCTCGGAGGCACCGGCATTCTTAATGGATGAAGAGTTATCCGTTAGAATCACCAAATTTGTTTTTTCTAATACATAGGAATCCTTAATAAACTTCGGATTAATAACCAAAATAAACATTGAAAACAAGGCTAAAAATCTCAAAAAGCCTAAAATATATCTCAGTCTATTTATCTCTTTTGAACGAAAAAAGTATTGAAAATAGACCATTGAATAGGCCAAAATCCCAGCAAGTATAATAAGCAGTAAAGTATTTGATTGCATGGCCTTTTTGGCTAAATAGCCTAAGTTTTACATAGGTTAAGATATCCTTAAGTGAGCATTCCGCCATCTACATTTAGAACCTGACCGGTAATATAAGCAGCCATATCAGAAGCTAGAAATAAACAAGCATTGGCCACATCCTCCGGTGTGCCTCCTCGTTTTAATGGAATGGCATCTCTCCAGCCCTGCACAGTTTTTTCATCTAACTTATCGGTCATTTCCGTTTCGATAAAACCGGGGGCTATCGCATTGCAGCGAATATTTCTTGAACCTAATTCTAAGGCAACCGATTTGGTAAATCCAATCATGCCGGCTTTGGATGCCGCATAATTAGTCTGTCCGGCGTTACCTTTCACGCCCACAACGCTGCTCATATTAATAATAGAACCCTTTCGCTGTTTCAGCATGGTACGCTGTACTGCCTTGGTCATGTTAAAGACCGATTTCAGATTAATTTCAATTACCTTATCAAAATCGTCTTCTCCCATTCTCATTAAGAGGTTGTCTTTAGTAATTCCGGCGTTATTTATCAGTATATCTATACCTCCAAAATCTTCCAAGACCTGTTTAACAAGTTCTTCTGCCTCCGCAAAGCTTGCAGCATTGCTTTTATAGGATTTGGCATTGACACCCTTTGCTGTCAGGTTCTTTTCCAGTTCCAGAGCGGGTCCTTCACTAGAACTATAGGTAAATGCTACATTTGCCCCGTGGTCGGCAAATATTTCGGCAATCCCTTTACCAATACCTCTACTGGCTCCTGTAATTATTACATTTTTCCCTTCTAGAATTTTCATACTTGTACTTTTTAAATTGGATCTTAATCAAAGATAAGTTTTGTTAGAAATTAACCTACAAAAAATCCCGAATAGGTCGGGATTTAAAGCAATATGCTTTCTAAAATCGCATAAGCGACATACTTAGCTCATAACTTCTTTCACTTTGAGACCTATTTCAGCAGGGGAATCAACGACATAAATACCGCAATCTCTCATAATTCGCTTCTTCGCCTGAGCGGTATCATCTGCTCCTCCTACAATGGCACCTGCGTGTCCCATAGTTCTTCCGGCAGGAGCGGTTTCTCCGGCAATAAAGCCAACTATTGGCTTCTTACTGCCGCTTTCCTTATACCATTTGGCGGCGTCCGCTTCTAACTGTCCACCAATCTCACCAATCATAACCACACATTCTGTTTCATCATCCTCAATTAGCATCTGTATAGCCTGTCTAGTAGTAGTTCCAATAATTGGATCTCCACCAATTCCAATAGCTGTGGTAATCCCCAGACCTTGTCTTACCACTTGATCAGCGGCTTCATATGTCAATGTTCCCGATTTAGAAACAATACCAATACTTCCTTTTTTAAATACAAAACCAGGCATAATACCCACTTTGGCTTCCCCCGGGGTAATAACCCCTGGACAATTAGGTCCAATTAGGGTACAATTTCTTTCTTTAATATAGTTGTTGGCCTTAACCATATCAGCCACCGGAATGCCCTCTGTTATGGTAATAATTATTTTAATTCCAGCTTCAGCTGCTTCCATGATGGCATCCGCCGCAAAGGCCGGAGGAACAAATATAATGGTGGTATCTGCACCCACTTGTTCAACGGCATCTTTTACCGTATTAAAAACGGGTTTACCAAGATGTTCCATACCTCCTTTGCCTGGAGTAACTCCTCCAACAACATTGGTACCATATTCTATCATTTGCTCCGAATGAAATGTTCCTTCACTTCCAGTGAATCCTTGAACAATAACCTTGGAATCTTTATTAACTAAGACGCTCATTCTTTAATTTGTTTTAAGTGAACAAAAATATGGGATTGTAAAGAATAAATAAAGTAGTTTTTCCCTTATTCTCGTTTTAACTGTTTTATTAAGTCCGGAAGATAGCGCATACTTGCCATTTCCTTGAACTTATCTCTTGCTTCTCCGGCCGGACTACCCAAATAGGTCTTTCCACCCGCTAGCGATTTTCCTATCCCTGCTTGTGCATATATTACGGCTCCTTTGCCTATGGTTATACCACTGATAATGCCAACTTGACCCCATATGGTTACCTCATCTTCCACAACCACACAACCGGCTATACCGGTTTGAGAAGCAATTAAACATTTTTTTCCAATTAAGGTATCATGTCCCACCTGAATTTGATTATCAAGTTTGCTTCCTTTTCCAATGGTTGTGTCTCCGGTTACACCCTTGTCTATTGTACAAGCCGCTCCAATATCAACATAATCTTCAATGACCACCCTCCCGCCTGAAATCAATTTATCATAACCGGTGGGTCTATTCTTGTAATAAAAAGCATCACCACCAAGCACTGTTCCGGCATGTATGGTGACATGATTCCCTATGATACAATTGTCATAAATTATTACATTGGGATGAATAATACAATGCTCTCCAATCTGTACATTATTGCCAATAAAAACGTTTGGTTGAATGATACTAGTCTTTCCAATAATAGCACTATCCGATATAGGTTTTAGAGATGCCTTGAAGGGTTTAAAGAAGTTTGTCAGTTTATTAAAATCACTAAAGGGATCTTCAGAAATTAAAAGAGCCTTGCCATCGGGGCAGGGTACATCTTTATTTATCAAAACCACTGAAGCCTTAGATTGAAGGGCTTTATCATAATATTTCGGATGATCTACAAAGACTATATCTCCTTTTTCTACCACATGGATCTCATTCATCCCAAGAATCTCAAAATTTTTATCGCCAACATATTTGGCATTAATAATTTCTGATATAGCGCTAAGAGTATATGGTTTTGGAAATTTCATTTAAGTCGATGAGATAAAGATTATTAAAGAATTTGCAGCTTTAGAATATTATTAATTATTCTTTCGCTCTCTCCATATAAGCACCCTTTTCTGTATCTACCTTAATTTTATCGCCTTCATTAATAAATAAAGGGACATTAACCTTAGCTCCGGTCTCTACAACTGCTGGTTTTGTAGCATTGGTCGCTGTGTTGCCTTTTAGACCTGGTTCTGTGTGAGTAACCTCTAAAATAACACTCGCCGGCATATCTACAGATAGCGGCATACTATCTTCTGTATTAAATACTATCGTCACGACTTCTCCTTCTTTTAAAAGTCCCGGAGTATCCAGAACACTTTCCTGAAGAGAAATTTGATTGTAGTCATCAGTATTCATAAAATGATAAGTCTCTCCATCCGAATATAGGAACTGATAAGATCTTGTTTCCACACGAACATCTTCAATTTTATGTCCTGCCGAAAAAGTGTTATCCAAAACCTTTCCATTCGTTAAACTTTTCAGTTTGGTACGCACGAAAGCCGGTCCCTTTCCTGGTTTTACGTGTAAAAACTCAACAATTTTATAAATATCATTGTTGTACTTAATACATAATCCTTTTCGTATATCCGAAGTGCTTGCCATATAATTGATTAATTAGTGCTAAAATATCCTTTCATGATTCCTCTCTGAGAATCTCTAATAAACTGTAAGATTTCATCTCGCTCCGGAGTTGCCTCCATCTCTGCTTCAATGATTTGAACTGCCTGAGTATTATTGTAATTCTTTTGGTAGAGTATTCTATAAATATTCTGAATTTCTCTAATTTTTTCTGATTTAAATCCTCTTCTTCGTAAGCCTACAGAATTGATACCTACATAAGACATGGGCTCTCTTGCGCCTTTCACATAAGGAGGAACATCTTTTCTTACTAAAGACCCGCCGGTTACAAAAGCGTGATTACCGATAGAAACAAACTGATGAACTGCAACTAAACCTGCCAAAATAACATTGTCGCCAATAGTCACATGACCGGCAAGAGTTGAGTTGTTCGAAAAAATACAATTATTACCCACAAAACAATCATGGGCTATATGGCAGTAGGCCATAATAAGACAATTTTTTCCAATAACAGTTTTCATCCGGTCAGAAGTACCTTTGTGAATAGTGGCACATTCTCTTATGGTGGTATTGTTACCTATTTCTACTGTGGTTTCTTCCCCATCGTATTTTAAATCCTGAGGGGGTGCAGAAATTACGGCTCCCGGAAAAATATTACAATTTTTACCTATTCGGGCGCCCTCCATAATAGTAACGTTAGAACCTATCCATGTACCATCTCCAATTCTAACATTATTGTGAATAGTTGTAAAGGGTTCTATAACTACATTCTTGGCTATTTTTGCACCGGGATGAACATAGGCTAGGGGTTGATTCATATTATTCCTCTTGTTTTGTTTTTACAATCTGAGCCATCAATTCGGCTTCAGAAACTAGTTTACCATTGGCATATGCGTAAGCCTGCATATGGCAAATACCTCTTCGAATAGGCGAAATTAAATCACATTTAAATATTAAAGTGTCCCCAGGCACCACCTGTTGTTTAAATTTTACTTTATCAATTTTCATAAAATAAGTAAGATAATTCTCCGGATCAGGAACTGTATTTAGTACCAGTATGCCTCCGGTCTGGGCCATGGCTTCTACTTGTAAAACTCCGGGCATTACAGGGGCTCCAGGGAAATGACCTACAAAAAAAGGTTCATTCATGGTTACATTCTTCACTCCAACAACATGCTTATCTGTTAGTTCCATGATTTTATCGACCAATAAAAATGGCGGTCGATGAGGCAACATACCCATTATCTGAGTAACATCCATTAAAGGAGGTTTATTTAAATCAAATTTTGGAACTTTATTTCTTCGTTCAAGTTTAATTATTTTAGATAGCTTCTTAGCAAATTGAGTATTGACATGATGTCCTGGTTTATTGGCAATAACTTTCCCTTTAATTCGGGTGCCAGCCAGCGCTAAATCTCCTATAACATCTAATAATTTATGTCTTGCAGCTTCATTAGGCTGATGAAGGGTAAGGTTATCCAGGATACCATTGGGTTTAACAGAGAGCTTTTCTTTTTTAAAAGCTTTTTGCAATTTTTTCATAGTAGAGGCAGAAATCTCTTTATCCACGTAAACGATAGCATTATTTAGATCTCCTCCCTTTATTAAACCATTCTCCAGCAACATTTCTAATTCATGTAAGAAACTGAAAGTCCTCGCTTCTGAAATCTCCGCTTTGAAATCGGAAATAGTCTCTAAAGTGGCATTTTGTGTTCCAAGAATTTTGGTCCCAAAATCAACCATTGTAGTGATCTTATATTCATCAGAAGGAATCAAGGTAATATCACTTCCTGTTGCTTCGTCTTTATAAGTAATTACTTCTTTGACGACATACTCATCTATTTCGGCTTCTTGTTCTACAATCCCTGCCTTCTCAATGGCTTCCACAAAATACTTCGAAGAACCATCCATAATAGGAGGTTCGGGGGCATCTAGCTCAATAAGTACATTATCAATTTCCATACCTACCAAGGCCGCTAAAACGTGCTCAGAGGTTTGAATTTTAACTCCACGTTTCTCTAAGTTAGTACCCCTTTGTGTATTTACAACAAAGTTGGCATCTGCTTCAATGATAGGACCTCCCTCTAGATCCACCCTTTTAAAGGCAAAACCATGGTTTTCAGGTGCGGGAACAAATTTCATGGTAACATTCTCACCTGTGTGAAGTCCAACCCCCTTTAAGGTAATCTCATTAGCTATTGTGCGTTGTTTTCCCATCTTCGCTTATTGATCTTGTTGTTTTTGGATATCATTTAATTTATTAACTAATTTGGGTAAATTTTTGAAATGTACATAGGACCGACTATAATCACTATAACTAAAGGCAGGTGACCCTTGTAAGACCTCTCCATCCTTAATATTTCTTCCTATCCCAGACTGTGCCTGTATCCGTACACGATCTCCAATTATTATATGTCCTGCAATCCCTACTTGTCCCCCAATAAGACAGTGCTTTCCAATTTTAGTAGAACCAGCAATACCCGTTTGGGCCGCAATGACTGTATGTTCTCCTATTTCAACATTGTGTGCAATTTGAATCTGATTGTCTAATTTCACCCCTTTTCTCAAAATAGTTGACCCCAAAGTTGCCCTATCTATCGTTGTTCCGGCGCCAACATCCACATTCGCCTCTAAAACAACATTTCCTGTTTGTGGTACTTTACTGTAAACCCCTTCATCATTGGGAGTATAGCCAAAACCATCGGCACCTATAATGGCTCCGCTGTGAATTACACAACCGTTGCCAATTTCTGTTTCAGAATAAATTTTTGCTCCTGCAAAAACTACGACGTTGTCTCCAATTTTGACATTATCGCCTACATATACATTTGGATAAATCTTTACATTATTCCCTATTTTCACATTATTTCCCAAATATGAAAAAGCTCCTAAGTAAAAATCATCCCCATATTGAGCCGTATCTGACAAGAATATGGGATTTTCTAACCCGGTCTTGTTATTCTTTACCTGGTTGTAGTACTCCAATAATTTCGAAAAAGATTTATAAGCGTCATCTACTTTTATTAAAGTAGTTTTTAATTCTTGGTCCGGAATAAAATCTTTGTTGACAATAGTAATGGACGCGTCCGTACTATATATAAAGGAGGTATATTTAGGATTCGCTAAGAAAGTCAAAGAACCCTTCTCGCCTTCTTCGATCTTTGCTAATTTGTGTACAGCTATTTCAGGGTTACCCTCTACCTCTCCTTCTAAAATGCCTGCGATTTGACTTGCGGTGAATTCCAAAATTGTATGTTAATTAAATCCATAATTTGGATAGTAGCAAAAGTAAGAAAATTTGACAAATGGATATCGCCTCAGCATTATATTATAAATATCTGGTAAATAAGCACATATTCTTAAACTATTAAAAAAAATACTTACTGTAATTCCCTGATAAATCAATTTTATACTTAATCCTTGGGAAAGCACAAATAGAATTTAGTTGTTTTATTAGATAGACTGGATAAATTCAGATCATCTGAAACGGATGCGATATCCGAAACATTACCATTTTTATGAAGAATCCTGATAAGTTGTTTTTGATGATTATAAACCGTGTTTTCAATTTGACCCTGGAAGACAAAATACTTGGCTTCTGCCTCTGTCAACTCCTTATCCTTTCTAAGCTTATCCAAATACTTATTAAACTTCTCTTTATTAATGGGATGATCTCTTAATTTTATTTTTAATAATTTTCTATTAAGTATCCTTGTGCATAGATTAGAAAGCACATAATCCGGATGTGACGACCATTCTTTTATGGCACTCATAATATCAACATCATCCAAAAGCGCAAAATTAGTCAATACAGTTTCGTTAAACTTAGATTGATCAATAGTATTAACTAAGAAAAACGTCAAGGCTCTGCTCGCATTAAGCTTAACTCCCTGCTTTACTAATTCTTTTGCACGTCTAAGAATATTAATTAGCAGTTGCTCGGCTACCAATCCTGTTTTATGCAAGTATACCTGCCAATACATAAAACGTCTTGCCATTAAAAATTTTTCCACGGGATAAAGACCCTTTTTTTCAACAACTAAATGGCCGTCTACTACATTTAACATAGTGATTAATCTTTCCGCATTGATGTTTCCTTCTGCCACTCCCGTATAAAAACTATCGCGCTTGAGATAATCTAGTCGATCCATATCTAGTTGACTGCAAACCAATTCATTTAGAAACTTCTTTGGGTAACTTCCCTTAAAAATTTCTATAGCCATAGTTAAACTTCCGTTAAACTTAATGTTGAGTAACTCCATAAAGTAGAGCGATATAAACTCATGTGAAGTGCCTTCAACGAGACTATTCTCCATAGCATGTGAGAAGGGGCCGTGTCCAATATCGTGTAATAAAATGGCAATCAGAAGACTTAGGGATTCCTCTTCTGTAATATCAACTCCCTTGTCTTTAAGGAGTTGAACCGCTTTCATCATAAGATGCATACTCCCTAGGGCATGATGAAATCTGGTGTGATGTGCCCCGGGAAATACCAAATAAGATAATCCCATTTGAGAAATTCGTCTTAACCTTTGAAAATAAGGATCTTCAATAAGGTCAAAAATAAGAGGGTCAGGAATTCTAATAAATCCGTAAATTGGATCATTAAATATTTTAAGCTTGCTTGATTTTGTCAAAATAGCCAAAGTTTTCATCAGTAAATATAAGGACTAAATGAACAAGTTTACAATCTTATGGGTAGATGACGAGATAGATCTCTTAAAACCTCACATACTCTTTCTAGAGGGTAAAAACTACGAAGTAGTAACCTGCAACAGCGGACAAGATGCTTTGGTAGAAATTGCTTCGAAAAGTTTTGATATTGTTTTTTTAGATGAGAATATGCCCGGAATATCCGGCTTGGAAACGCTTACTGAATTAAAAGTACTCAATGCCTCTCTTCCGGTGGTAATGATTACAAAGAGTGAAGAAGAATTTCTGATGGAGGAAGCTATTGGATCTAAAATAGCGGACTACTTAATAAAACCAGTAAATCCTAATCAAATTCTACTTTCATTAAAAAAGAATTTAGACCACTCTAGATTGGTTTCCGAAAAAACTACATCCAATTATCAGCAAGAGTTTAGAAAAATAGCGATGGACCTTGCAATGGTTAATTCTTTTGAAGAGTGGGCCGATCTTTATAAAAAGCTTATTTATTGGGAATTACAATTAGAAGAAATTGAGGACTCTGGAATGTTTGAAATTCTTGAATCGCAAAAAGTTGAAGCAAATAATCAGTTTGGGAAGTTTA
Source organism: uncultured Flavobacteriaceae bacterium (assembly GCA_942491255.1). Lineage (GTDB taxonomy): Bacteria > Bacteroidota > Bacteroidia > Flavobacteriales > Flavobacteriaceae > Eudoraea. The sequence goes on from CALOAJ010000008.1 coordinate 129,324, forward strand.
TTGATAAAAATTATCCTAAGTGGTTCCAAGAAGGAGATGGACCCGTAATGTCGCATACCCTTTTCAAAGAATTAATAAATCCAGAATTAAAAAATAATAAAACGCTGTGCCTAGTTATTGATAACTTAAGATACGATCAATGGCTAGCATTTGAAGATGTTATAAATCCATATTATAAAAAAACTAAGGAAGTCCCTTATTACAGTATTCTCCCGACGGCAACGCAATATGCCCGAAATGCAATTTTTTCAGGCCTAATGCCCTTGGACATGGAAAAAAAACATCCTTCATGGTGGAAAAATGATACAGATGAGGGGGGCAAAAACCTGTACGAGGATAAATTTCTCGGAGCTCAGCTAAATCGGTTAGGATTAGATTTAAAATGGGAATATCATAAAATTAGCAGTCTTAAGCAAGGAAAGCATTTATCTCAAAACTTCAGATCCCAAAAGGACAATGACCTTGTTGTTTTAGTATACAATTTTGTAGATATGCTGTCCCATTCCAAAACAGAAATGGAGGTTATAAAAGAACTGGCCTCTAATGATAAGGCGTATAGATCTCTCACCCTTAGTTGGTTTAAAAATTCACCTTTGCTTGAAATAATACAACAGGCCCAGTCTCTAGGTTTTAAATTGTTAATTACCACAGATCACGGCACTATTAATGTAAAGCAACCATCCAAAGTCATAGGCGATAAAGAAACCAGCTTAAACTTACGTTATAAAACGGGAAGAAGTCTAACATACAACAAAGGGGATGTACTAGAATCAAAAGAACCTTCAAAAATTCATCTGCCTAGTATTACCATGAGTAGTTCTTTTATTTTTGCTAAGAATGATTTATTCTTTGCGTATCCCAACAATTATAACCACTATGTTAGTTATTATCGAAACACCTTTCAACACGGGGGCGTTTCTTTAGAGGAAATGATTATACCCTTTGTTGTCTTGGAGCCTCGTTAAACAATTAACTATCACATTATAATTTATGCAGATTCTCCTCAATTCTATTAATTTTTGGTGAAAAGTAATTGATCATTCGGACACAAATAAGACCCTTTTATCCTTGAAAGCTTTATAATATTGCTAAATAGAAATATATTTCAGATGATTAAGTTCTTAAATTCTAAATGAATTCGCTTTTTTTGAAAATGTAGAAACTTTTATTACATAAAAAAAACACATTAAATGGGAAACATTCAACTTACAGCCAGAATGAAAATACATGACGGAAAAGCCAAACTCTTTAAAGAATTAGCCGTCCAATGCATGCTGATTGTAAAAGAGAAGGAAAAGGCGAATACCTTACAATACGATTGGTTTTACAATGAAGACGAAACCGAATTTGTTATCCGCGAGACCTATGCCAATTCAGAAGCTGTTTTAGCTCACATGGGAAATGTGGGGGAATTATTGGGGAAAATGTCTGCTATTTCAGACTTATCAGCTGAATTTTATGGGGATCTATCAAGCGATCTTCGCCTGGCAATAGCACCTTTTAATGCAAAAGTATATAGCTTATTCCAAGGTCTTTAGAAAATTTAACGATCAAATAAGCTGCACTTAATATTTAACTTAGTTCTTCCTTATAGTTGAGAATAAGACACGGGTTTTAAAAAAACGCGTGTAATATCAGAAACTGTGTTGGCATATTCAGGCAGTTTACTTATTCTCTGCCACTCAGGATGCGGTCCAAATTTGGCCCAATTGGCATCCCTTTCTTCCATATCCTTAAAACCGAGTAAATATGTTAAGCAAGGCATTTGTGGTCCCGAAATATTTTGCCCAAAAAAGACAGAGTGTAGACCAACATCCTTAAAAATATCTAATTCACTGGAATTAAACATATCTACTTTTCGCGCCAGAGCATCTTCATTATAGGCTTCATAAATCCGTAATTCAAAAAGTTGAGAGCCCGCGGCGGGTTTAATTAACTTTGGAATTCCTTCAAAAGCCGTCATAAAAGAAGTTGTGATTCTTTTTACCGGAAAAGCAGTTGGATCGGTTGTGGAATAGGCTTTCGCTTTATCTGAAAAATCCTTGTCCTTGCTTAAAGCCTCATTAATGGCACTGTAAGAAGCCATATCTCTATAAGGGATAAATAAATATATTTTTTTAGGAAGCGCATCTGCCACTTCTTCAAAAACGCCAATATCCTCTACTCCCATTCCATTCAAGGTGGGAATAAGTGCAGTTTCTAGATAGGTATGAAGGGTACTAGCATCCCCGAATTTCATGGTATATTCTCTTAGTTCATAAAATTGTTTTTGGGCTACGACAGCATTAGATATAAAAAGAATGCAGAGGCTAAAAAGTAATTTTTTCATTTTCATTTATTTTAGTGAGTATCTCAAAAATTAAAGATAAGTTTTATTAATAAATTGGAGGATATAATTTTACAATCTATAATATGCCTTTAAAATGGCCTCTATTTGGTTTTCAGTTGAGGGATTAATGACTTTTTTATCCGGATTTTCATCCAGCCAGCTTAAAGTCCGTTTAATGCCAAGTGTAAAGGGGATAGTGGCTTTAAAATCGGGTACAAATGTTTTAATTTTCGTATTGTCAAAAATGACACTTTCAGCCTTATCCGCCAGCAAGGTACCTGTAAAGTCGGGCGCTATTTTACAAATAAAATCTGAAGCTATATGTACTATTTTGGCTTCACAACCTAGGCTATCCGCTAAAATTTTATAAATCATATTCCAAGTAAGAACTTCATCAGAGGTAATATGAAAAGCATGTCCGATTGCCTGAGTAAGACCCAGCAAGCCCACTAGACCTTTGGCAAAGTCCTCCGCATGTGTAACTGTCCATAAAGAGGTGCCATCCCCATGAATTATTATTTCTTTCCCATCCAAAATTCGTTGTGGGGTATTGTATTCATTAAATCCCCCAATAGCAATAGGAATAACCGTTTCATAAGTAAGAGAGGGTCTAACAATGGTCATAGGAAAACCTTTATCTCTATAAGCCTGAGTTAAACGGTCCTCTGCCAAAATTTTATTATGAGAATAATCCCATAGATTATTTTTCAAAGGGGTAGACTCGGTAATTATTGGATAGCTTAAAGGAGTTTGATAACATGAGGCAGAACTGATAAAAATATACTGCTTTGTTCTTCCTTCGAACAAGGAAATATCTCTTTCTATGTCCTCTGCTGTAAAAGCGATCCAATTTACTACTACATCCCATTGATGAATACGCAGTTCCGTCAATGTCTTCGGTTTATTGATATCACCTGTGATGGTTTTCACGCCTTCAATTCTTATGGGGCTAGTACCACGGTTTAAATGATACAATTCTATCCCTCTTGAAATAGCCAATCTACTCGATGCGCCGCTAATATTTCCCGTACCCCCTATAAATAAGACCTTCATTTTATTTAGTTTAAAAGTGGAATTTAGTGATTTTTCAATAATTAATAAGAGCCATAGTTTGGCCGGTTAGAACAATCCTGTATATGACCATTACAAGGCTGTCCTTTTTTCACTTTAAAATTTAACTACCTTAGGAGATGAATAGGAAAATTGGTAACTTTTGAAGAATATTAATAAATCTCCCATAAGACCTCAAATTCAGTTTAAGAAAAGAGGTCATCTAAATTTATACAAATTGCACAGCTTAGGCCTTTTTGCTATCATACTTTTCATGTTAGGGTTTATAGGCTGTTCCGGCTCTGAACCTACTAAAATAGTGGTTAATGGTAATAGGCCTAACATAATCATTCTGGTTGCCGATGATCTTGGTTATGCCGATATTGGCTGTTATGGAGGAGATATTGAAACCCCAAATATTGATGCCCTCGCGTCAGAAGGTATACGTTTTAGTAGGTTTTATGCTGCCCCTATGTGTGCGCCTACTCGCGCGATGCTTTTAACGGGAAATGACAACCATATTGCAGGTATGGGAAGACAAGCAGTTGAAGCTCCTGTTTTTGGTTATGAAGGCAGGCTCATGGATCGGGTAGTTACCATGCCCTCTTTGCTTAGAGAAAATGGATATCATACCTATATGGCAGGGAAGTGGCATTTAGGTAATAGTAAGGAGGCTAATCCCCATCAAAAAGGCTTTGAACACTCTTTTGTAATGCTGGAAGGTGTTGGAAATCATTATAATTCAAAGGGTATCTTTAAAGGAATTCCAGAATCGCACTATACAGAAGATGGCGAAAACACCTCCTGGCCAAAGGGTGCCTATTCTAGCGATTTATACACAGATAAACTTATAGGCTATATAAACCAACATAAGGATGATAAAAAGCCCTTTTTTGCTTATGCCGCCTATACTTCTCCCCATTGGCCCCTGCAAGTTGATGAACGGTTTTCCAAAAAATACGAAGGTAGATATGATGAGGGTTATGAGACCCTTAAAAAAGATAGACTAAAAAGTCTTATAAAAGCAGGAATGATACCTGAGGAGTCTGAATTGCCCCCTAACCACCCACTAATAAAACCATGGTCGGTACTCAATAACGATGAGAGGAAAATGGAGTCTCGCAAAATGGAATTATATGCAGGGATGGTTGATAATCTAGATGAGAATGTGGGACGCTTAATTTCTTATCTAAAGGAGATTGGAGTTTATGAGAATACTATCATTATTTTTATGTCAGACAATGGAGCCGCTGGGGAAGACTATTATAACGACCCCGAGGTTAAACCTTATCTGAGTCCTTATTACACGAATACTTATGAAAATATAGGACAAGCTAATTCTATGGTTTCCTATGGACCGCAATGGGCGGAGGCCGGCTCCTCCCCTTTTAGATATTACAAATCTTTTACTACTAATGGAGGGATGATCTCGCCAATGATCATAAGAAAACCCGGAATGAAAAATCAAAATTCAATCGCCCATAACTTTAACACGGTAATGGATATTGCTCCGACCGTCTATGATTGGAGTAGTATAGAATACCCTTCTGAATGGGATGGAAATAATGTCTTTCCACTTAAAGGGAGTTCTATAGATCCATTTTTAAAGGAACCATCAAAAAATATTCATGAGGATGATTATGTTTTTGGAATGGAACATACCGGTTATACCATGATTAGAAAAGGACCGTGGAAAATTACCAACAGCATCCGGCCCTTTAGCGAAGCTAATTTTGAACTCTTTAACCTAAACAATGATTTAGGAGAACTGCATGATTTAAAACTACAACAACCGGAAAAGTTTCAGGAATTAGTAGAAGAATGGCGGAGATTTGCAGCTGAAACTAAAGTGCAACTTCCCCGATAAGAGTTATTGGAAATGGCACAATACTGTAAAACCCTTATCATTTAACACCTATTTGGCAGACTATGTCTTTTCTTTTTTTGGCTTTGGAGGCAGTTTAAATTCTTCCGGTTGGGGATCCAAGGGTACTAATTTTTTATTTTTTAAGGCAGGATGGTCTTCCGGAATAAATGTGCTTCGAAACTGAGAATATGCAAATGGTATTGGAGGTATCACGTCTCCATTAGGTTTATGTATGTTTCCTCTGTAGGGGTTTAGATATTCCCAGACGATCTCACCTTCGGAAGTTACTTCAAAGAATCTCCCCCTTGGTCCTTCGTTTATAAAGGTATTACCATTTTTCAGGCGATGTGCTCCTGAAATAAAGCTCCCATAAAACGAAAGTGTATCCTCAGCTACATAATTCCAAGTCTGTTTCTCGGGGCCATATTGATTATTTGAAAGTAGTTCATAATTACCCGATTCATTTATTGGAGGTTCTATTTCATATACCGCAGAATAATCAAGACTGTCTGGCCCCATTGGAATATCATTGTTATATACCGTCAGATTTCCTGCCCCTGGTTTGCTTGTTTCTACCCAACGGATATCGTGTTGGCCAAATAATTTTCTATGAGTGGAGTCGCCTTGCTGATAGTTTTCAGGATTTCCCCACCTATATAGAAAATCTCCACCTTTCCCCCTTTTACCTCCTTCATGAGCAGCCGCTTCTTCAGTAGTTGTGCTGTGATCAATTATAAATATTTCACTTAATGCGGGGGAGCTAAAAACAATTTGATCTAGTTCTTCATTGTAATTAATGGCATTTAAATGAAATACATCAGATCCTCTATTATAGACTGTCTGATTGCGCCGGACTTCTCCTCTAGCCATTAAAATATCCAAACTATCCTGAGTAATCGGAGGTGGTAAACGCCGGCCTTTATTGATATCTAATAATTCGGGATGTTCGGAAACAATGCCATAATTATCTTTAGTTGGGTCATTATCTTGAATAAGATGATCCCAAATATGCCATTCCCAAACAATTTCACCCCCATTTTTCCCCTGAGCTGCCACTTCAACAATATGCGAAGGCCATAGGCCGGCCGTAGGGATCATATCATCGCTGCGTCCGGCTTGTAAGACTTCTTCCGCTGTTTTTGCTTCCCAAGCTATTGCCAGAAAATTCCCATTGGGCATTATTGCAATATCGTGATGTGCGAGATGTTCTTCATTGGCATATTCAAAATCCCATAAGATTTTACTATCCCAGCTTATTTTTTGAAGTCTCCCTGCTTGTCCGCCTCCCGCAAAGACCGGAAAGTCCGGGTCAACAATTAGTGCACTTAAAGACCCATCTTCGTTTAAATAAGGAGTATGCATCTGATAATTACTTTTCCACTGATGTACTACTTCGCCCTGGCGATTTACCAAATAGGTAGATGAAGAATTAGTGGGTACAAACATGACATAGCCTGGACTAAGCCCTTCAGTGGTTTTTGTCAACCCCCTTGGGATATACAAACCAAACATATTCCTATCTTTGGTGTCCGACTCCTCTGAAACCGCTTCCTTTTGGTTACAACTTATAAAAAGACTAATAACCAGAAAGGCTACAAAATGCAATCGAAACTTCTTCATAAATGGTTTGTTTAAAAAATTGGTTATCTTAAATTCTTGGTTGAATGATAAAAACCAACCTAATAGAATAATCATAGAAAATTAGGCTTTTTAATACAGACTTTAAGAATTAAATGAATATTTTTAGGAAGAGACTCATGAAGGTTTAATATTTCTAGGTTTTAGGTAGATAATTATTTTTTCTCTAAAAAGTTCTTTTACAATTACTACCTTATAAATGTAAAAACAGCTGCTATGGGAAATCCGTTATATTTAATATTGATAGCTATATTTTGGTTGGCTAATACACCAGCAAAACAACCCATGAAACATATTTTCTACTTACATGGAATGATAATCGAAGTGCAGGGAATAAATGCTGTTAGCCCTGACTTTGGTCCTTATGAATATACAGAAATCATAGAGGCATTAGAGGAAACTGGGGCAACGGTTCATCATGAAGTCAGAACAAAAGAAACAGACTTTTATGAATTTGGAAAAAAAGTTTCTGAAGAAATTGATGCTTTAATAAAAGCAGGCGTTTCTCCTAGTGATATTAGTGTAATAGGAGCTTCTAAAGGAGGAATTATGGCCATGTATATTTCTAATATAAATAAAAGTAATATCAACTACGTCCTTCTAGCCTCAAACAGTGATTATACTGAGAAGACTTTTGATTGGTATTTGCATGGTTCCATCCTGGGTATTTATGAGGCATCTGATACGGTAGCTGGAAAAGACTATAAATTCTGGATTAATAGATCTAAAGATGCTATACGTTTTGAGCAACTTCAAATTGATACCGGTTTAAACCATGGATTTTTATACAGACCCATAGATGCATGGATGGGGCCTGCCATGAAGTGGATTAATTCTTCACAATGAATTAATCAAATCATGAGGTAAATTCATTCGGTAAGTTTTTATGCCCTTTCATACTTGATTTATAGTCACTTATACATCTATAGCTCATTTGCTTCTTAAATAACATACCTTTAGTACTAATAGGCTTAAAATACTTAATGGCTTACCCGTAATTAGGTTGAAGACCCATTTTTCATCTCTTTATTTTTTGTCTTTAGGCCCTCCACTTTTTATACTATGGACTCTGTTTTTATTTTGAGACAACCTTAACAATTAATATATATAATCATGGAAGTAAACGAAGAAAAATTACATGAACTTTTAGGAAAAGTAGTAGTAGAAATGGGAGCGGCAGCAAATGGCCCTCTGATTACCATTGGTGATAAATTGGGTCTTTATACCACTTTATCTGAATCGGGGCCAATGACGGCAAAAGGCTTGGCTGACGCTACCGGAACAGCAGAACGCTACATTAAAGAATGGTTATCAGCGCAGGCAGCTTCGGGCTATGTTCAGTTCAATAGTGAAACCAATCAATTCCATATGACTCCGGAACAAACCATGGCTTTTGGGGACCGTAATAGCCCGGTTTTAATGACCGGAGCTTTCTATGCTATAACATCCCTCTATCACGACGAACCAAAAATGACAGAAGCGTTTAAAACCGGGGAGGGAATCTCCTGGGGCAACCATAATAAATGTTTGTATTGCGGAACTGAAAAATTCTTTAGCCCTTCCTATGAAGGGAATTTAATTGCTAGTTGGATTCCTTCCCTGGAAGGGGTAGTGAGTAAACTGGAAAAAGGTGCAAAAGTTGCCGATATTGGTTGCGGGCATGCAGCCTCCACCGTCATTATGGCCAAGGCCTTTCCTAACTCTACCTTTGTAGGGATAGACTACCACGACAAATCAATAGAAGAAGCAAAATTACGTGCTAAGGATGCGGGTCTTAAAAATATATCGTTTAAAGTGGGAACTGCTAAAGATTTTGAGGATAAGGATTTTGACTTTATCACTTTCTTCGATTGTCTTCATGATATGGGAGATCCTGTAGGTGCTTGTGCCCACGCAAAAAGTGCTCTTAAGGAAGATGGTACTTGTATGATAGTAGAACCTTTTGCTATGGATTCTTTAAAGGATAATCTAAATCCGGTAGGGCGTGCATTTTATGCATTCTCAACACAATTATGCGTTCCTTGCTCTTTAAATCAAGAAGTCGGAGCTGCTTTAGGAGCTCAGGCCGGGGAGCAAAAATTAAAAGAAGCGATTACCGCCGGTGGATTCTCTCATTTTAGAAGAGCAACCGAAACGCCTTTTAATTTAATTTTGGAAGCAAGACCCTAGTTTGTAACCTGGTGTTTGGTTTTAGAAATATCTTAGAATAAATTACAACTTTTTCAAAAGGAAGACCTTGTCAGCATCGAATTAATAAAAATTAAGCATTTTCAACATTAACTAAGTAGGTTGCGATAGAATATTCTTCTAAAAACCATATATTTAGAATCAACCAATATACCATTTCATGAAAAAAGCGATGCTCTACTGCTGTATGATAGCCATACTAGCATTAACTTATAATTGTGTCGAAAAAGAATCTGAAAAAACCAAGGATAAAAAAGACCGAAATATGTTTGGTCATAGAATACCCAGAGGCCTCACCAAAACCTCTGAAAACCTCCTTGATGGCTACTTAATGTACGCCGTTCCAAATTCCCCAATGTTTTATCTTATTAATCGCAAGGGAGAGGTAGTACATCAATGGAAAGGTAATTACGATGGCTTTGTTTCTTACTTTATGGATGATGGCTCTATAATGGTTGGCGCGATGGATCCTGATTTCCCAACCTTTGGTTTTGGTGGACCTTATGGAAGGTTACAGAAAATAAGTTGGGATGGCAAAATGTTGTGGGACTACGAATATGCGGCTAAGGATAGTATGATACATCATGATTTCGCCGTAAAGCCGGATGGTAATATTTTGGCCCTTGCCTATAAAAAAATACCCTATGAACAAGCTATTGAAATGGGCAGAAAGCCAGAGTATACGCCCTTAGGCGGACCCTGGCTGGAAAAAATTGTGGAGATAGAACCTCAGGGCAAGGATGATGGAAAAATTGTGTGGGAATGGCGGATAGAAGATCACCTTATCCAGGATTATGATTCTACGAAATTGAATTTCGGAAAATTGGAAGATCACCCGGAATTAATTAGTTTTAATGTAGGTGATAGTGTCCCACCTGTTATTTCGCAGGATAGCGTAGATGTATTAGTCGGGATGGGAAGAGGAAGAAACTTAACTACTAACAATAGAGGCTCTGATCTTTTTCATTTGAATGCCATTAATTATAATGCAGAACTAGATCAAATTGCTTTTAGTTCTCCAGAATTAAGTGAGGTTTTTATCATAGACAGGGGAGTTACTTCGGCAGAAGCAAGAGGACATTCAGGCGGTAAAAGAGGTAAAGGTGGTGATATTCTTTATAGGTGGGGTAATCCGCAAAATTACAATCTTGGAGATTCAACAGATCGTAAATTATACTATCAGCATGATATAAGATGGATAGAAAAAGGAAAACCCGGGGCAGGTAACCTAACCTTATATAACAATGATGTTCCTATGGGTCCTGATAGTTTAAATTACTCGACTATTTATGAATTAAATCCACCTATTAATGCTGAAGGCTCGTATGACCTGCAAGATAACAACCGATATGGACCTGAAGAGCCATATTGGACCTATGTAGCCAAAGACACTCTTTCCTTTTATGGAAGCTTTATTTCAGGTGCACATAGAATGGAAAATGGGAATACCTTTATAAATGAAGGTCCTAAAGGTCGATTTTTTGAGGTAACCCCAGAAGGAGATATGGTATGGGAATATTTAAATCCCTATAGGGGAGATATCAGAAAACCCGATGGGGAGCCACACGATATAATGCCTACGACCTATTTTATTTTTAGAGCCACTTTTATTCCTGCTGATCATCCTGCTTTTGAAGGAAAGGAACTGAAGCCTTTGGATCCGCAGCCAGAAGTGTTTAAGCTGCCTCCTCCTCCACCTGAAGATGACCAAAAGGATGAATAGTAATCACATGAGTATTTTATAGGAAATCTATGTTCTCGGATATTTTTATATCTTAACCGTTCACTTTTATTTATAGAAAATTAATTTTTCAAGTAATAAATGAAGGTTTAATAATATGAGAAAGAAGCTAAGTACGATCCTAATTTTGCTTGTTCTTTTAATAAGCTGCAATACTTCGGACAATAAAAATGGTTCAGAAGTTAATAATAATGGGTTAGTAAAGAGAGATCTGGATGCTATTATAAAAGATGGAAAGTTAAAGGCCATTTTGGCTTATAGTGGTACCAGCTATTTTTTATACAAGGGCAGGCCCATGGGGTTTGAATATGAATTACTGCAAAAATTAGCCGATCATTTAAAAGTAGAATTAGAAATAAAGGTCTCGAGAAACCTGGATTCTCTGCTGAGTAATCTTGAAAAGGGGGATGTAGATTTAGTTGCCTATGGTTTAGCCGTTACCTCTGAGCGCAAAAAAAGAGTAGCTTTCACTGACTATCTATACGTTACGAAACAGGTACTTGTTCAAAAAAAACCTAAAAATTGGCGCAGTCTTACTCTGGACCAGATTAAAGAACAGCTCATTCAAGACCCCTTAGAGCTAATTGGAGATACTGTTTCCGTTAGAAAAAATAGCTCATATTTTAAACGACTACTGAATCTTTCTGAAGAAATGGGAGGAGACATAGTAATAGATACATTAGGAGGTAATCTTTCTACTGCTGAAATAATGAAAATGGTAGATGATGAAAAGATTAAATATACCATTGCAGATAAGAATATAGCCGACATCAATGCATCTTATTTCCCTTTTTTAGACACAGAAGTACCAGTTAGTTTTTCTCAGAGGATTGCATGGGCCGTAAGACCTGATTCAAAACAATTATTAAGTACTATTAATTCATGGATAGATTCAAATAGAGAAAGCTATGAGTATAGGGTAATCTACAATAAATACTTTGAGAATAAAGGAAGCTTTAGAAGCAGAGCAAGGAGCGATTTTTATAGCTTAAATAACGAACAGATAAGCCCCTATGATGAATTGATAAAAACTAATGCTGAGCGCATTGACTTTGATTGGAGACTTCTGGCGGCTATAATTTATCAAGAATCGCGGTTTAAAAATGAATCAAACTCCGAAAAAGGAGCAGCCGGATTAATGCAAATGATGCCTGCAACAGCAGAAGAATTAGGTGTGGAAGACAGACTTGACCCTGAAGATAACTTAGAGGCCGGAGCAACATATCTTCAAAAAATATATAGTGATTTTAGTGATATAATAAATCCCTTACAGAGATTAAAATTCACCTTAGCGGCCTACAACTGCGGATATTACCATATTAGAGATGCCCAGAAATTGGCTGTTATAAATAATCGTGATCAATTAGTTTGGGATGGACAGGTAGATCAGATGATTTTGGCACTTAGCGATCCGGTAAATTATAATCGTCCTGAAATAGCGCATGGGTATGTACGGGGAATAGAAACTTATCAATATATTACCCAAATATTTGAGCGCTACAATCATTATGTAAAGTTCTTTGACGAATAGATTTCAATAGATTATTTCAATTTATTTATAAAAAAAAGCCCGACTATAATCGGGCTCTTTTGTTTTTAAATTATATCCCTATTCTTCCACTTGCAAACCCATTACCAGTTCATAGGCAATGCTATACTGAAAACCATCTGGTAAATATTCATTCATTTTTGATTTAGAAAGCACTTTCTGCCAATCTTCGTTAAGTCCTTCTTGATATCTCATATAGTTCATGACATCGGACATTTTAGCAAAACCATCCCAGGTCATAGCAGAAAAACGAGACATATTACCCTTTGGATGTATCACAGACATAATACCCCAGCCGGTCATTCCCGCTGTACCTGAATTAATAGTTTTGGCATGTAGTGGTTTCCATAAAGTTTTGTTCTCCGAAATAAAACCTCCTAGATTTTTAGGTCGAGCGTAGTTTACTACTACATATTTATTATTCCCTTGAATCATATCCTCTATTTGAAGCCAATAATCAAAGGCTGTAGGAGCTATTCCCTGAGTTTGTACCATCGCAGGAGAAACTCCCATGGATTCTAAATTTTCAGCAGACCAAATAGCGGCCTGATCAATTTCTGTGTTTGCATAGGTGTTCATAATGACATAATTAGGAGCACCTCTTTCCGTGATTCCTACTTTACGCCATAATGACCATCCAGTCATCAGACCATTATCAATGGCCTTCTTAGCTACCTTTGACCAATACATGGTTTCTTTTTCTACAAACTCCGCTTGTTTGCCTTCTTCTACAGTTCGAAATTGTACATAGGCCACCTGACCTATAACCGTGCTACCAAAAGCTAAGGCAGCTACAAGTACTAAAATTTTTTTCATTTTCTTATGGTTTAGTTATTTCTATAAATTTAACAATTTTAATGTGAAATATGATATTATATAATTTATAAATAAGTGTATTTTAATTTTTTATAATAAATATTTTATATATAATATAATTTTTTAAGATATTTTTCTTTTCAACGAGCCAGTTTATGATTAACGGGATTGAGAAATGATATAACCTTCGTTGGTTTATTAAAATTCTTGTTGTAAATTTTTGGCATAATCAGCAACCTATGAAATAGGCCGACCTGGAATTTATTAAGAAAATAGATGGGGATTACCTAACCACTTTCAAGACCAGAGCACTTGATAATTATTGCTTTGAATTATATTACGAGTGCAGTGAACCTTTAAGCCTAAAGAATTACCTAATAACTAAAATGAACATAGTGAATCTTCCTCTCCAAAAATTTAGATCGTTTAGTTATTTTTATACTTCCTTAATGATCGGATTCTTTCTGGGTTCCTGTGCTCCCGAACAAAAAAATACTCCTCCAAAAAAACCTAACATCCTATTTATTTTAGTAGACGATCTCGGAAAGCACGATTTGGGCGTTACAGGAAGCACCTATTATGAAACACCTAATATTGATGATTTGGCTCAGGCATCATCCATTTTTACCCAAGGTTATGCCTGTAGTAGAGTATGCAGCCCCTCAAGAGCCAGTATTATAACGGGGCAATTTACAGCCAGACACGGCATTACAGATTGGATAGGAGCAAAATATGGTGAAGCCTGGCGTACTCACAACCGATCCGATTTAATGCTGCCGGCAAGCTATCAACCTAATTTGCCACAGAGTGATTTTACCATTGCTGAGGCTTTTAAAGAAGCCGGATATAGTACTTTTTTTGCCGGAAAGTGGCATTTGGGAAATGTAGGTTCCTATCCGGAAAATCATGGATTTGATTTTAATATCGGAGGTTGGGAAAAGGGTAGTCCAATAGGAGGTTACTTCTCTCCTTGGGAGAATCCAAATTTACCCAATCAAAAAGAGGGTGAAAACCTATCCATGCGATTGGCCAAAGAGACTGCTTCATTTATTAACAATCAATCAGGCGAACCGTTTTTTGCGTTTTTGTCATTTTATGCCGTACACGGTCCTATACAAACTACAGAAGGCAAATGGAATAGATATAGGGAAAAGATTTTAATTCAAGGTGTAGATAGTACAGGTTTTAGAATGGAAAAAAATCTTCCCATTCGAAAAAAGCAAGATAACCCTATATATGCTGGCTTGATTGAACAAATGGATGATGCAGTCGGAGTAGTTTTAAAAGCCCTTAAAACAAGTGGCTTAGACCAAAATACAATAGTTGTCTTTACATCTGATAACGGTGGAGTGGCCTCCGGAGATAGTTTTTCAACTTCCAATTCTCCATTGCGAGGTGGGAAAGGCTATCAATGGGAAGGGGGCATTAGAGAACCCTATTTTATAAAAGTTCCATGGTTAGAGAAAAATATAATAGACTATCCTGTAACCGGAGCCGACTTCTACCCTACTCTTTTAGAGCTGGCTGGTTTAGAATTAATTCCTAAACAGCATATAGATGGGGTCAGTTTAAAACCTCTACTGGAAGAGAATAAAACTACCCTTCCCGGCAGACCCTTGTTTTGGCACTATCCACACTATGGAAACCAGGGAGGAGATCCCAGCTCCATTATTAGAAAAGGTAATTTTAAGCTAATTCACTATTGGGAGGATAATCGTAATGAGTTGTATGACTTAAGCGCAGACCCTGGGGAGATAAAAGATATAAGTCAAGCCAATCCTGAAATAACTAATGAACTATGGAGAGAACTCAGTAAATGGCTGGAGGACGTAAATGCGGAATACCCTGTGAAAGACTCTTTATTCAATTATCAGGAAGCTAACTTATACAAGAAAAAAATACGACTAGAATTACTACCCAAATTAGAGCACGAACGAAAGGAAATGTTTTCGAAAGACTTTGAACCTGATCCTAGTTGGTGGAATAGTAAGATAACCGTTGATTAGCCCAACACATTCTCATTAGCCACTAGCTTGTGATTTTTTACAGGAAGTTGTCTTATTCTTATTCCGGTCACATTAAAAATTGCATTGGTTAAAGCAGGTGCTATTCCCGGTGTACTTGGTTCTCCTGCCCCTCCGGGGAAATTATCACTTGTGATAATATAGCTTTCAATTTTTGGACATTCATTCATACGAATCATTTCATAATCGTGAAAATTACTCTGAACGACTGCCCCATTTTCTATACGAATCTCTCCGTATAAGGCTGCTGTTAAACCAAAAACGATTCCACTTTCCATTTGAGCCTTAAAGCCATCCGGATGAAAAGCATAACCGGGATCAGCTGCACAAACTACTCTGTGAACTTTTACTTTCCCTTCTATTATTTCCAATTCCACTACCTGGGCTACAATGGTTCCAAAACACTTATGTATGGATATCCCCCTACCCCAATTTTCAGGTAAGGATGAAGACCAGTTAGCTTTTTCAGCCGCCAAATCTAAAACCTTTAAAAATCTTGGGGCATTGGCAAGATGCTCTCGTCTGTATTCATAAGGATCTTTATGCGCTTCAAATGCAAGCTCGTCCATAAAAGATTCTGTAAAAAATCCATGCATAGAAGAATCTACACTTCGCCAATAACCCCATGGTATATGGTTCTCGGTTTTGGTGTAATGAATAAACTGATTGTCTACGCCATAAGGTATATGCGTGGCTTCCTCGGGTTCGTTTTTATACATAAATTGATTCTCCCAGCCCACAATACTTCCCTTCTCATCAAGAGCGGCCTTAAACTTGCTGATATTGGCCTCTCTATAATGATCATGCCTCATATCTTCTTCTCTTGACCAAATTAGCTTTACAGGATAATCTACTTCTTTGGCAATTAATACTGCTTGAACTGCCACATCCGGAACAAAACGCCTACCAAAACCTCCTCCTAAATACTGATTGTAAATCTTGACATTCTCCTGATCGATATCTAAAGCCTCTGCAATACTTATAGCATATCCCAAAGGATTTTGACTACCTGCCCATACTTCACAAATACCATCGTGAACAAAGGCCGTACAATTCATGGGTTCCATAGTGGCATGTGCCAGATAAGGTACACGATATTCAGCTTCTAATATGCCTGTTGTTTCCGAAAAAACCTTGTTTATATTGCCCTTTTTTATATCCTTTATTTCATCTCCTTCTTGTCTTGCTTTTTCTAGCTTCCCTAAATAGTCGTCGTAAATATCACTTTGATTTATGACATCATTTGGTGTTTCTTCAAAAGTAATTGGCAATTTACCGAGCGCATTTTTTGCCAACCAATACCCATCGGCAATAACTACCACGGCGTCTTCCAATTTTACTATCTTTTGTACTCCTTTCATTCCATTTAGGACACTCTCATCAACCGTTTTTAGTTTTGCGCCAAAGACCGGCGAAGCCTTTATGGCTGCATATTTCATATTTGGCAAGCTAACATCCATTCCAAAGGAGGCCGCACCATTTACTTTGGCAGGGGAATCCAGTCGTTTTGGAGAAGTTCCCATAATTGTATATTCCTCCGGACCTTTTAGGTGAGGATTTGCAGGCTGAGATAATTCTAAAGCATTTTCGGCAAAATTAATATAAGGTTCGGATTGATTACTCTTGCTATGAGAAATATAGCTGTTTTTAGCTTCTAATTCTTCAAGAGGTACATTCCACTTATCAGCGGCAGCTTGTAAAAGGACTGCTTTTACGGAGGCACCGGCTACTCGCATGGCAAGCATTCCTGTAAACCTAACCGAGGAGCTACCTCCTGTCATTTGCAATCCCATTTGTTTTGCAATGGCTATAAAAGTACCGTCAACTGTACCCGTTAAAAAAGAGGGTATTTTTTTATCCTCCAAAAGGAAGCCTTTTGCCAGGGCATAATTGGCATATATTTCTTGTCCCGGAGCCTCCATCATCTTTACTTTAGACCAATCGGCATCCATTTCATCTGCCAACATCATAGGTAAGGCAGTGTGAGTCCCCTGTCCCATTTCTGCATGAGGTACAATGACCGTTACAGTATTGTCTTTTGAGATTTTAACCCATACATTCAAGACGGTATCGTCCTTTCCTGCAATAATTCCCTGAACCTTTTTAGCACGGTTTCCTGGTCTTATAGCTACTCCTAAGACGACGGCACCTCCTGTTAATACGCCTACAGAAATAAAGGCTCTTCTACTCCACTTCCCCATCACTTTCAGTTTTTTGATTAGACTCCATGGCTAATACAGCCGCAGCTTTTTTTATTCCTTTACGTATCCTCGGATAGGTACCACATCTACAAATATTGCCACTCATGGCTTGGTCAATATCCTCGTCGGTTGGTTGAATGTTTTTTGCAAGCAAGGCATGAGCGGACATAAGTTGTCCAGACTGACAATAACCGCATTGAGGTACCTGCTCTTCTATCCATGCTACTTGTAAAATATGTAAATCTTCATCATTGGAGGATATTCCTTCAATTGTTGTGATTTCTTTGTCAACCGCAGCCTGTGCAGGAGTTAGACAAGATCTGATAGCTACCCCATCTAATTGGATGGTACAAGCCCCACACTGACCTATCCCACATCCAAACTTGGTTCCCGTAAGATCGCATTGCTCTCTAATTACCCATAATAAAGGGGTGTTTGGATCAATATCCACCTCAAAGGAGGTTTTATTAATGTTTAGTTTCATTTTCATTAATTAAATTATTCTAACCTCTTTTCTTACCTAGGAAGTTGGTGTTTTAAAATTAGACTAAATATATCTATTTATAACGCATTAACGAAAGAATCACAAGCATAGGTCACTTTGATATTTCATATACTATTTAATTTCAGTAGATTTAAATGTATTTAATCTATTTATTCAATGAAGCATTCATTTTGGTTATTAATCTTAATTGTTCTTTATGGCTGTCCGGCAGACAGCACTACTCATCCTGTAAATGTTGCCAACATAACTGAAAAAAAAATTGAAATTCCACCCTTAAAATTTGATTATCCCATAAAGCCAGTGGTTTTTACCGAAGTCGACATTAATGATGGTTTTTGGGCTCCCAGACTAGAGACTAATAGAAGAATTACCCTCCCTTATAATTTCAAAAAATGTGAGGAGACCGGGCGGATAAGTAACTTTAGTAAGGCTGGCGGATTGGAAGAGGGA
Source organism: uncultured Flavobacteriaceae bacterium (assembly GCA_942491255.1). Lineage (GTDB taxonomy): Bacteria > Bacteroidota > Bacteroidia > Flavobacteriales > Flavobacteriaceae > Eudoraea. Next base: position 147,681 of record CALOAJ010000008.1, read on the forward strand.
AGTTTTGAAGGAATCTTCTTTAATGACTCGGATGTATTTAAAGTAATTGAAGGCGCAAGTTATTCATTACAAGTATATTATGATCCTGAATTAAAGACTTACTTAGATGATTTAATTTTTAAAATAGCTGCAGCCCAAGAAGATGACGGTTACCTCTATACCAACCGAACCATAGATCCTTCTAAGGCAGATGACGGTGCCGGAAATGATAGATGGACCAGCTTGGTCTCTCATCATGAACTCTATAATGTGGGACATTTATATGAGGCTGCCGTAGCCCACTATCAGGCCACAGGAGAATACAGCCTTCTGAATGTGGCTATTAAGAATGCCGATTTAGTTGATAATGTATTTGGTCCTGATAAAAACATGGGGGTCCCCGGACATCAGGAAATAGAAATTGGTTTAGTAAAATTATATCGGGTTACGGGCGAGCAAAGGTATTTGGATTTAGCAAAATTCTTCGTTGATCAGAGGGGAAATGACAAGGGGCATAAATTAGACAATGGAAAATATTCAGGAGAATACCAACAAGACCATCTTCCCTTGAAAGATCAAACTGCCGCGGTTGGACACGCAGTACGGGCAGGTTATTTTTATGCTGGTGCCACTGACGTAGCCGCTCTAACAGCTGATAAAGAATATGATGAGGCCCTAAACGCCATTTGGGACGACATAGTTCATAAGAAGATTTACCTAACGGGAGGAATAGGAGCTGAACCCAAATACGAAGGATTTGGACCCGCTTATGAGCTTCCTAATGCCACTGCTTATACAGAAACCTGTGCGGCAATTGCCCTTATGTTATGGAATCACCGAATGTTTTTAAGAACGGGAGAAGTAAAATATATGGACGTATTTGAAAGAACCTTGTATAATGGGTTCTTGGCCGGAATTTCTTTTGAGGGAAACACCTTTTTCTATCCAAATCCATTAGAATCAGATGGGGTTTTTGAATTTAATCAGGGCGTGTGTGGTCGATCGCCATGGTTCGATTGCTCGTGTTGTCCCGTTAATGTGGTTCGGATCCTTCCCTCTTTACCTGGTTATATTTATGCCGTAGAAGACCAGAACGTTTATGTTAACTTATATATGAGTAATACTTCGGAGATCCCTGTAGGTACTAGCACCTTGTCTTTAAGTCAGAAAACGAACTACCCATGGGATGGGAAAGTGGAACTTCGTTTTAATAATGAAATAGAAGCCGAAGCAGCTCTTAAACTGAGAATTCCGGGCTGGTCTAAAAATCAAGTGATGGATGGAGATCTTTATGAATATAGCGATGATGAAAAGTCATCATATAAACTTGTAATTAATGGAGAAGAAAGCATGGCGGAAGAAGTTGATGGATACCTAAATCTTCCCTTAAAATCATGGTCCAACAAGGATAAAGTTGAAATTATTTTTGATATGCCGGTCCGAAAGGTCGTAAGCCACGAGCTGGTAGAAGCCAACAGAGGTAAAATAGCCTTAGAGCGAGGTCCTTTGGTTTATTGTGTAGAAGCAGCCGATAACAATAAAAATGTTTTAGATATAAGAATATCCAAAGCTGCCAGTTTTTCATATGCCTATGACAACAGTTTATTAGGAGGTTTAGGTACTCTCAATGGTAAAGCTACCCTGGGCACAGAAGAATTATCCATAAAAGCTATTCCTTATTATGCCTGGGCGCATAGAGACATGGGAGAAATGGCTGTTTGGATAAACGCAACTCCATAACTTTAGTAACTGTATCTAAAAAGCCTTCATTAAATTATGAATCAAAATAAGAATCACATAATATTGAAAAAAAGTATTTCGTTATTTTTTAGCATACTTCTTTTGGGTTTTTCTTTAGCCGCTCAGACTACAGCAAAACGCCCAAATATTATTCTCATCATGGGAGATGATATGGGTTTTTCAGATATTGGTTCCTATGGGGGGGAGATAAAAACACCGAACCTAGATAGCTTGGCGACAGAAGGTTTGCGATTTACACAATTCTACAATACAGCTCGATGTTGCCCAAGCAGAGCTTCGTTGTTAACCGGACTTTATCCTCATCAGGCTGGAATGGGTCATATGGTATACGACAGAGGCACTCCTGCCTATCAAGGGGATTTAAGCTTTGATGCTGTAACCATTGCAGAAGTATTAAAACAGGCAGGTTATGATAGTTATATGTCGGGCAAATGGCATGTTACTCCCTATGTCGTTGAGAATCCGGATAAATCGAATTGGCCCAAACAAAGAGGCTTTGACAGGTTTTTTGGAATAATTTCAGGTGCCGGAAGCTATTATGACCCTCTATCACTAACTTTAGAGAACGACTATATTGCGCCTTGGGAGAATTTCTATGCCACAACAGACTTCACGAATTATGCCGTAAAGTATATAGAAGAACATAAGACAGAAAATCCCTATTTCCTTTACGTCCCTTATACAGCTGCCCATTGGCCTATGCATGCCCCTGAAGAGGAGATAGCAAAATACAAGGGTTTTTATAATGAAGGTTGGGATGCTCTTAGAGCCGCACGGTACCAAAAAATGAAAGAAATGGGAATTGTTGATCCCCAATGGGAATTAACCAAAAGAGATTCTCTGGTAGACGCATGGAGTGAAAATATCCCTGACAAAGAATGGGAAATAGCCAATATGGAAGTTTATGCAGCTATGATAGATATTATGGATCAAGGGATAGGAGAAATAATTAGGGCCTTAAAAGCAAAAGGAGAATTAGATAATACACTAATTTTTTATCTTCAGGATAATGGGGCTTGTGCCGAAGATTTAAGTTGGATGGAGTCATCTTCCAATGATACGATTTTAAAACCGATGGCCCCGGGAGAACTTCAAACACAAGGTATGCCGGAAAGAACCAGAGATGGCAAACTTGTCAGAAAAATGAAGGATGCCTGGCCCGGTCCTCCTGAAGGTTATACGGCCTATGGACGTAATTGGGCAAACGCCAGTAACACGCCCTTTAGAGAATATAAACATTGGGTACATGAAGGCGGCATTGCCTCTCCATTAATTGTTCACTGGCCAGACGGAATAAAGAAAAATAAAGGAAGTCTGCAGGAAACTCCCTCCCATTTAATTGATATCATGGCAACCTGTATAGATGTAGCCGGTGCCGAATATCCGGAAAATTACAGAGGGAATAAGATTCCTGTTCCTGAAGGAGTTAGTTTAAGACCTGTTTTTGAGGATGATGCTTTAATTGATAGAGAATTGTACTGGGAACACGAAGGGAATAGAGCCATAAGAAAGGGCAAGTGGAAACTTGTTTCAAAAGTCAGTAAAACACGATTTGTAGAGACCCCAGAAAAACTACCTTTAGATCATTGGGAACTTTATGATATGGAAAAGGACCGTACGGAAGTAAAAAATTTAGCAGAAGCTTACCCCAACTTGGTGCAAGAGTTATCTGAGAAATGGATGGTTTGGGCCCAAAGAACCGGAGTTATCCCTATTCCAAGAAAATAGTCCTTTTATTTACCATTTGCGCTTAGCCATTTTAAAAAGAACTTCATTTCAATGCGGAAAGCAACAAATCGAACAACAACTTTCATGGCTTATTCTACCAATTATTCTGATTTTGAGTATTTCTTTATCAAAGGCTCTAATAACTCCTCATACAATATTTAGCTTTTTAATCTGTTTTCAATAAAATAATTAACACTAAACACTTAAAAATCAAGACATGTTTAAAAAAATACTTTTTGTAGCCTTTTTAGCAATCTCCTTTATTGAGGTTGAAGCACAAGCTTATGAGTACCGAATTGTAACCAGTATTGAGTCCGTAGTTCCTATGGGATTAGGTAGATCTCGAATTATTTCGAATCAGGAAGATAAAGATTATACGGAATATACCTCTTCCAGAACGGAGGAAGACAAAAAACAGAATAAATCTAAAAGAAGCGAGGCTAAAGTAGACGACTTCGATGAGACCAAGATCTTAAACTTTTACAGTGCCACGGGTATCAACTTTCAGAATATAGCTTCAAATGATGCATTATTATCATCTAAAGTAAATACCATGATAGAGCAAGGTTGGGATTTAACTTTTGTAACCAGTGGAGTAGAAAGTGATGCAGGGAAAGGAGATGGTACAGGGATTTTTATTACCCGTTTTATTTTTAGAAGACCAAAGGGATAAGAGTTATTTAGACCACTTTTAAAATTTATTTTCAAGTAAGCCTTTGTAAAAAAATTACAAAGGCTTACTCTTTTATTAGATACTTCTATAAAAGATTTAAAATATTGTTTTTAAATCAATTAGGTATATTTATCTTTAGTGATTAATCATCTAATTTTCTTAGCAAGAACCTCTGGATCGAGAGGTAAAATGGGTAATATTTAGAAGAACCCCAAGAGTATTTTAATTATTAAAGAGGATTGGCACTAAAAGTATCTCCCTGAGACATATCGCCCGTTTCAAAACCTTTCTTAAACCATCGCATTCGCTGTTCGGAGGTGCCGTGTGTAAATGAATCTGGCACTACCCTCCCCGATGATTGTTTCTGCAATCTATCGTCTCCAATGGCATTGGCAGCGTTTAAGGCTTCTTGTAAATCTCCAGCTTCCATCATCTGTGTCATTTGTTGTGAATGATGTGCCCAAACCCCTGCCAGGAAATCGGCTTGTAGCTCCAGACGTACAGAATATTTATTGTATTCAGTTTTACTTAATTGTCCTCTAAGACGCTGTACCTTATCAGAGATTCCGGTGATTTTTTGAATATGATGTCCTACTTCATGAGCAATTACATAAGCTTGTGCAAAATCTCCCGGGGCATTCATTTGCCTTTCCATTTCATAGAAAAAGCTTAAATCCAAATATAGTTTTTCATCTCCGGGACAGTAAAAAGGTCCGGTAGCACTGGAAGCCGAACCACATGCGGAAGCCACCGAATTTGTAAAAAGGACTAAGGTAGGATCTCTGTAATTGGGTAATAATTGGTTCCAAACATCTTCTGTACTCGCCAAAATAGTGGCGCTAAATTGGGCTAGTTCATCTTCTTCTGCAGTACCTTCATAGGGCGCCGAAGTAGCTGTTTGTCCACCCCCTCCAAAAAATAAATTCCCAATTAGGGTCAAAGGATTATTACCTGTAACAAAAGAGAAGACAAGAAAAATACCAATGATAATAAGCCCGGTTTTTGAAAAGATAAGTCTAAATAAAGGCCCTAACAACAAAGGATTTAATCCTCCCGTACTTCTTCCCGGACCCGATTGTCCCCTTCTGTCATCAACATTGGAGCTACTTCTTCTACCCTTCCATTTCATATAATTACTCTTTTAAAACGCGCTTATTAAAATAATTCTTTTTTATCACCGATCTAAATAACTAATTCCAAGTTAGATGACTTTATATCCTCTTAAAAATAAAGAATTCCCTTTAATAAAAACATAGGCGGCTCGTATTTTTAAATAAGGAAGAAATTATTATAACAAAATAATTTATTTAAAGCTCCCTTATAAGATATTTTATATCTTGGGTATAAGAGTAAGACTACTCAAAACTAGCTTTAAATGGCCTGCCTAAAACAAACTTAAACAATATATCTCGATGAAATTAGATTTAAACTTTGTTCGTGCTCAATTCCCCGCTTTTTCCGAACCAACACTGGAGGGCTGGGCCTTTTTTGAAAATGCGGGTGGCTCCTACCCCTGTAGACAATTCATCGATAGACTTTATAATTTTTATATGAAAAATAAGGTGCAGGTTCATTATCCTTATCCAGCATCTACCTTAGCCGGTGAATTAATGGATGCTTCCTACGAACGAATGGCCTCCTATTTAAACGTAGATGCAACAGAGATTCATTTTGGTCCCTCCACTACTCAAAATGTATATGTATTGGCCCAGGCGATGCGACCTATGTGGAAAGAAGGTGATGAGATTATCGTTTCTTGTCAGGATCATGAGGCCAATGCCGGGGCATGGAGAAGGCTTGCTAGTAAGGGAATAAAAGTTATCGAATGGCATGTAAATACAGAAACAGGTTTACTAAGTTTGGAAAAATTAAAAGCGCTTTTTTCCAAGCGTACTAAGATGGTGGCTTTTCCACATTGCTCCAATGTAATCGGACATATTAACCCGGTAAAAGAAATTTCAGTGCTGGCCCATAGTTACGGCGCTTTATCAGTAGTTGATGGGGTTGGTCTGGCTCCTCATGGCTTTCCGAACCTTAAGGAATTAGAGGCAGATATATATTTATTTTCTTTGTATAAAACCTTTGGACCGCATTTAGGATTAATGTATGTAAAAAAGGAATTGATCGCGCAAATGGAAAATCAATCTCATTTTTTTAAGGAAGGAATTACCAGGAATATGATAACCCCTGCCGGTCCGGATCATGCACAAATTGCTTCGGCCACTGGTATTCTCGATTATTTTGACAAAGTATATGAACATCATTTTGAGGAGGAGGCAAACCCAACTCAAAGAAATAAAGCCTTAAATGATTTGTTTCACAATCATGAAAATGCGCTACTTGAACGCTTACTTCAGTTTTTAAAGTCAAGAGATGATCTGAGAATTATAGGTCCGGACAGTGCAGAAAACAGAGCGCCTATAGTTTCTATTTTACCCTTAAAAAAAGAACTTGACGAAGTTTATGATCGACTTACAAACCATAAATTAATGTTGGGGAAAGGAACCTTTTATGCCGTACGTCCCCTTATGGATATGGGTATTGCCTTAGAACCCGGAGTAATTCGTATTTCCTTTTTACACTATACGAGCATGGAAGAGATAGAACAACTTATAGACGGGCTTAAAAGCGCTTTGGAATAAAAGTTTAAGTATCTAATATTTTGGAGTTGCTTCTAAGATCATGATCATCAGAATTAACTACCCTAAACGAACCCTTAACTTACCAATGTAGGTTGGTCCATATAAACGGAGGCCTCCAGGTTATTTGCTATATTGCCCTTTATTTTTAAACCTGATATTATCACAATTCTGAACTTCGTCCTGATTGTTATCGGGTAACCAAAAATTACGGCTTCGATTGCCTTCTAATGTTTATCATATTAATATTTTAAATAGTAAATTTAGTTTTTCTAAAAAACCAACATCTATGAGACTACAAAATGCTTCTTTCTGGAGCCTAACGATCTTATTACTTGTTTTCACTTCTTGTGGAGGCCCAAAAAAAGAAGCTGCTACCCTACTGATATTTGGAGGCCCCATCTATACCGTAGATAGCCTACAAACAACCGTAGAAGCCGTGGCTACAAAAGACAATAAAATTCTTTTTGCCGGCAGCCTTGAAGATGCCCAAAACTATAAAGGAGATCAAACACAATTAATTGATTTAGAGGGTAAAACCATGACCCCAGGGCTAATAGAAGGTCACGGACATTTTATGGGATTAGGGTATAATGAATTGAATCTGGATCTCATCAATACTACGAGTTATCAGGAAATAATTGATGCTGTAGCTGCTGCCGTGGAAAAAGCCGAACCGGGAGAATGGATTACAGGTAGAGGATGGCATCAAAGCAAATGGACAGAAATGCCTTCTGATACAGTAAATGGCTTTCAAACACATTACAGACTCAGTGAGGTTTCTCCTGACAATCCCGTATATCTTCGACATGCCAGCGGTCACGCCGGTTTTGCCAATGCAGCTGCGATGGATATAGCCGGATTACAAATTTTACCCAAAGAAGGTATTAATCAATTTGCAGTTGAGGGTGGCGAAGTAATGCGCGATGAATTTGGCAGACCCACAGGAATCTTCAATGAGCGGGCCCAGGGTTTGATAACCAAACATATTCCCGAAACTACTCCTGAGAAAGATGCCAAAGCCTTTGAAATGGCCATAGCTGCCTGTCATAGAAACGGAATTACAGGTTTTCATGATGCAGGTATTGGTAGGGAGACAATTGCTTTATATGAAAAAATGAAAACTGAGGGTAAAATGAAAGCCCGACTTTATGTAATGCTTACAGGTTGGGACAAAGAATTACTAAATGAATGGTTTGAAAGGGGTCCCTTTGTAGATCCTGATCATTTATTGACCATACGCTCCGTTAAATTGAACTGTGATGGAGCCTTGGGCTCTAGAGGAGCATGGCTTTTGGAGTCTTATACCGACAGACCCGGACATTTTGGTCACGAAACCCTTCCTATGGAATTTGTTGAAGAAACCTCCTTAAACGGATTGCAATTTGGCTTTCAGGTTTGCTCTCATGCTATAGGAGACAGGGCTAACAGGGAAATTCTAGACCGCTATGAACTGGCCTTTGATGAGTTACCAGAACTGAAAGCCGACCATAGATTTCGTATAGAACATGCACAACATTTGCATCCGGATGATATACCCCGCTTTGCCGAATTAGGGGTAATCCCTGCCATGCAAGCAGTACATATGTCCTCTGACAGACCATGGGCAATAGATCGCCTGGGCGAGGAACGCATTAAAAACGGAGCATATATGTGGCAGACTCTTTTGCAAAGTGGTATTCCCATTGTAAATGGCACGGATGTTCCTGTAGAACCTTTGAATCCCATAGCCAGTTTGTATGCCAGTGTAAGTAGAAAGACCTTAAAAGGCACTCCTGAAGGCGGTTATGAACCGGAACAGAAAATGACCAGAGAGCAAGCTCTTAGATCATATACCTTGGATGCTGCCTATGGTGCGTTTGAAGAGGATATAAAGGGCTCAATTACTGTTGGAAAATTAGCTGATTTTACTATTTATAATCAGGATATAATGACGGTATCAGAAGAAGACTTCTTAAATACGGAAATTGCCATTACAATTTTTGATGGAAAAGTAGTGTATTCAGTAGAGGAAGAAATCCAATAATATGAAAAATATTCTGAGCATACTTAGGGAGAAATGGGCAGAATATGTTATTGAAATTATTGTGATCATTTTAGGTATTCTTGGGGCATTTGCCTTGACAAATTGGAACGAGGAACTACTAGAGAAATAAAAAGAAATCAAGGTGCTTAAAAGTGTAAAGGCTGATCTGGAAGGCACTATTAAGGAGTTCGAGTTTCTGAATACCGTTAGACTAAAAGTTCTCAAAGGGACCCAAGAAATATTCAATGTGGCAAATAATAATTTAGTTGCTTATCCGGAACATACGTTGGATAGCCTTATTGCATTAACTTTTTATTCCCCCTCCTTTAATAGTCAACAAGGCTCTATTGGTTTGCTCTTTAGCTCAGGAAAAATAAATCTTATCTCAAATAATCTTATACAAAAAGAGCTGCTGGCCTGGCCCGGAGCCATAGAGGATATGATTGAAGAGGAAGGATATGCCAATAAATTACTACAAGGTCCCTACTATACGATATTGGCTGAGTATTTAGCGATTCAAAACGTGATGGGATCCTTGGTAACCGCCTCATTAATTTCAAAAAGTGTCGCAAAGCAGGGAATGAAAAATAACTCCTTAAAAAGTGATTATTCGGAATTGTTTGCCAACAGAACTTTTTTTAATCATTTAAGCTTGAGAGCCACCCATATGGAAACGTCCATTATAGAATCGGAATCCTTGATTGAGCGGGCTAAACAGCTAATTGATGTTATCAACAAGGAATTAGGTTTGTAAAGTTTCTTCTGTATTAAATTTCTCTTAGAAGATCCCGAAGAAATGTATTGCATAGGACCAATTGGTCTGGTTAACTAATTAGACAAAGTCTTCAAGCTTCTTTTAAAGCTCAAATTACCGGGACAATTTCCCTAACTGCAGATAATACTTATACCTCAAATTTTGATGGTGGCTTTGACGCTGGTGTCTGGAGTTTAAGCACAGATGCGCAAACCCTGACCCTACGGGAAGGCACCGATATAATTATTATAGCCATAAATGGCATTTCTGAAGATCTTTGGGATGCTACTACAGGAGATGATTTTTCATTTGATTTAGATAATGATCCTGATACACTGGAGGTACTTGTCTCCGTAGCTGGCAATGTTATCTTTGAAAGGGTCAGGATTTACAGTATACATGGATAAAGGATTTTTAAAGGCCGAGTACAACGCCATGACCCTGAACCGCTATAAAATATCATCACAGTCAGCCATTCCAACCGGAAAGGTAAAGATTGAAGTAGAAACCAACTATGACACCAAAGAACGAATGGCTCCGGCCACAGTAACTTTAAAAGTTAACGGGAAACAAGTTGGCCAAGGGCGTATTGAACGCTCGGTACCTGCTGCCCATACTGCTTCTGAAACCTTTGATGTTGGAGTAGATCTGGGTTCACCTGTAGCATTGGATTATTATGATAGGGCTCCATTTAGATTTAATGGAAAGATCAATAAAATTGATATAAAATATTTGAATTAGTTGGGTAAATTAGGAAATGATAAAATCTTAAAATGATGAAAACAATTTATCCTTTTTTACTGTATCGTTATCCTGGTAAAAGCTAGCATTCTCCATGGCCAATATTTAATCCCTTTGAAATTGAAGAATAGACTTCCAGTCAGGAAAAACCAAATATGTACTGTTGATGCCGAATGGTATCCAAGCTGGCTTGAATATCATCAGGGTGAAGTTGTATATCCCGATGCGCTTGAACCTTTGATCAAATGGAAGCATCCTTATATGAAGGATAACCTGCCGAGTGCTATGCATGAAGATTCCTACGCTTCAGATATCAGTAATATGCAAGGGCCGGTGCCGGAAAATGCAATGGTCCAATACTTTCAGGTTAAAGAAAAGGGAGAAGAATTTTCAGGAATGTGTCCTTCTTTTGCATTTGTTGATGAATCCACCATGGTTACTTTGTCGTTTGGAAGAACCAACACCAGCTTACTCCTTATCGACATTCAGGATACGATTAAAATCCTTGATGCTATTGTTATCCCGGGAAGAGGACATAAAGCCATGGAACTCGCTGGCAAAAAGAAACGAATGGCCTTATTCAGAAATACTTCCGGAGGGGCTTATTTCTTCTTATCGAAGGACAATGAGGTTATTATTCCCGGGCCTGAATACAGTATTTTCTATATCCCTATTGAAAATAAAAGATTCGATAGAGATCATATGGTAAGCTATGATATTTTAGAGGAAATAGAAAAAGGAGACCTTTTTGTTGAAGGTATTTCTGCCAAGGAAGGCCGTAATAAATTAACTGCGGTAATGCCCGATGCCCAGGGCAATATCTGGTACACATCAAAAATGGGTGTGATTGGAGTCGTTGACCTTAAAGGTTTTAATAAAGGAGATTTCAAAGAAAAAGGGCTGTGCCCGAGCACCTATTCCTTTTACATTGGTGGATTTGGTTTGTTGAGAAAGATAGAACATTTCTATGGAAAAAAGTACGAGCGTCTTGAAGATGTAGAGTTTTATAGAGAAGGGATGACCGATGTTGAGTACAGAAAAGAATTCCGGGATTTTTTCATGATGGAACCTGAAACCCGCGAAGAAATCCAGAACTCTTTTTCGATTGGACCGGATGGGGTGTATATTGTTTCAAATATCGCCTTGTATAAACTAAGGTTTATGCTGAACAAAGGAATAGACTGGATCCCAATGGCAGCTTACTTTCTCAGAAACCGGAGATCAGATCTATCCGAATGACGGCATCCAAAAGAAAGGCCAATTAAATGATGGTAGTGGAACAACCCCTACGTTAATGGATGATCGCTTTGTCATAATTGCAGATAATGATTCTCTGCAAATTAACGTGAACATCTATTCGCAGAAAGATGGACACCTTGTCGGCCGGCACAGTGTATTCGCTAAAGACAGTAGCGCTTGCGAAAACTCAATAGTAGCCTATAAGAACAGTCTGTTTATAGGTAACACATCTAATTATATCGACCCTTTTGACTTTAATGATACTCCTGGCGGAATTGACCGCTTTGATTACAATGAAGAAACAGGGAAATTTGCACGAAAGAAAAATTGGCCAGTAGAGGATATTGATGCAAAAACTGCAACACCCAAAATGTCTACTGCAACCGGTGTTATCTATGTCTTAACCGACAGGAAGATCTGATGATGGTCATTATGATTGGCAATTGACTGCAATTGATTTTGAAACGGGAAGGAAAGTTTTTTACTTGCGACCTGAATTTGACAAAGGAGAATTCAATGATAATATATCCTTCATGATGAAATCGTTTTCATTGGGTTTAAAAAATTATGACCAGAAAGTATTCAATAACATTTGGGCAACTTATACTTTTGGTCCCAAAAACAGCATTTATATAGGTGCATACAGAGGGTTTTTAAAGAGGACAAAGCATAAACATATTTTAACAAAAAAATAAAACTCACTTTTTGTATTCAGGATAAGCACTAAATTAATATTTAAAATAAAAGAAGAGACAGCCGGAGGAGAAGCAAACAAAGACCCAAAAAAAGGGATTAGGTGGACATATGTTTTGTTAATCATATGTATTATGTGTAATTTCAAATTACTAATAATCCACAATAACTGAAATTTACATGCAGCCAGTACAAGATGAAATCAAAACCCACCATACTTTTTGTCGTATATGTGAGTCCTTATGCGGTCTGGAAATAAATACAAAAAACAATCAAGTTGTTGCCATTAAACCCAATGAAGATCACGTGGCTACGGATGGGTTTTCCTGTGTAAAGGGTTTGTATCAACACGAAATGTATCAATCGCCTGATCGTTTAAAGTATCCATTAAAAAGACAAAAAGATGGTTCTTATTCACGCGTTTCCTGGAAGCAAGCTATTCAAGAAATAGGCAATAAGGTCAAAAAGTTGCATAAAGAGGAAGGGGCAGACGCCATTGGCATGTATGTAGGAACAGCAGCTGGATTTAGCGTTTTACACCCTGTGTTTGCCCAAGGTTTTATGACTGGGTTGGGCTCAAAAAGTATGTATAGTTCATCTACACAAGATTGTTCAAATAAATTTGCTGTTTCAAAACTTATTTACGGATTTCCCTTCACACTTCCTTTTCCGGATCTGGATCATACCAATTGCCTGATCATTGTTGGTGCAAATCCTATCATATCCAAATGGTCCTTTTTACAAGTACCAAACCCCAGCAAGAAATTAAAAGATCTTGAAAGAAGAGGAGGTAAATTGTATATCGTGGACCCACGAAAAACTGAAACAGCAAAGGTTGCCGGAAATCACTTGTTTATACGCCCCTCTACGGATGTGTTTTTCTACCTTTCTTTTCTCCATGAGCTCTTCAATCAAAATGGGGTAGATGATAAATTTGTTCAGGATCATACGCTTGGCATAGAAGCCATCAAAGAGCTGGCTAAAAATTGGTCTCCCGAGAAAACAGAAGAAGTTACCCATATTGAAGCAAAGGCTTTGAAACAAATGGTTAGCGATTATATTCAGGCAGATGGCGCTGCCTTATACTGTTCTACCGGTGTTAATATGGGCGGAAATGGCTCATTGGCCTTTTGGTTACAGGAGGTTATCAACGCTATTTCGGGCAATTTAGACAGAAAGGGAGGAACACTGGTGGGAAAAGGCGTGATGGATTTTATAAAATTCGGCGTTAAAAATGGTATTCTTATGCGGAAGGATAAAAGCAGGATTGGTGGCATGACTTCTGTAAATGATGCTTTTCCCGGAGGTATCATGGCAGATGAAATCCTTACCCCGGGCAAAGGGCAATTGAAAGCGCTGTTTGTTACCGGAGGAAATCCATTGATTACCATGCCCAATTCAGAGAAATTGAAAACAGCCTTACAAAAATTGGAGCTTTTGGTGACCTTGGATATTTACCAGAACGAAACAAGTTCGGAGGCACATTATGTGTTGCCATGTACCGACCCTTTACAGCGTCCCGATCTTCCATTTATATTTCCGTTGATGCTTGGCCTGCAACAAAAACCCTATATGCAAGCCACAAAAGCAGTGCTGGAACCTGTAGGGGAACAGCGTGATGAAAGTTCTATTTATCTTGATCTGGCCAGAGCATCAGGCATGCCGCTTTTTGGTTCAAAAATGGCTCAGGCATTTTTTACAGGGATACAGAACTATCACACCCGGAAAAACAAAAAAGACCATCCAAGCTTACCCCAAGAGGCTTTGTTAAATGGACTATTGCGACTTACCGGGCAATCTTCCTTCAAAAAAATGCTGAAAAGCAAGAATGGAATTTTAGTTGAAGAACACAAACCAGGAAGCTTTATTCCGAAGAGAGTCATGACCCAAGATAAAAAAGTGTGGTTGGCTCCGGAAGTCTTGTTGGAAAAGTCAAATCAATTGGATAAGCATTTTGAGAATGAAAAATCCAATGCACATCGTTTTAAACTGATTACAAAACGTGCTGTTACCTCCCATAATAGTTGGACCCACAATATTG
>CALOAJ010000009.1:0-60194 GCA_942491255.1 uncultured Flavobacteriaceae bacterium
TGTTGACCACCTGATTGATTTAATAAGTTCATTTAAATTTAAAAAAGCGATACATGATTTAAGTGAATTTAAAAAAAGCATGGTCACTTTTAAAATAGCAATATTACTTTTGAAGGCTCCATTTGTTTGTGATGGGCAAGATCATTATATAGAAAAACTAGATGGAACTGAATTTGTATATTCTGACCATCTTAAACCATATAATAAAACTACCGCTAAGGTTCCAAAAATAAATTTCAATAAAAAAGATACTCGGCTAAATTAAAATGCTAAATTTCCAACATAAGACTAGGACTTGTAAATTTATTGCACTATGGAGATGCCATTTCAATGATGTATTTTTTTCTCTTTATGATTGCCCTTTGCGGATTATAAGTTGGTAGAATTCGCATTTAAACTTCCTGCTCAACAGCAAATTCAACAAGGATTCGGTAAGCTTATACATAGAAAAGCCATGGAAGATAAAGCTCAGAGATAATATTATTTATGGTAGGAGCAAAATCGGGTTTAAATCGCCAATAGAAAAAGTAATTGCCGAAACAAAAATGTTCAGGATATCTTATTGAGCGATAGTTTGAAAAACCGAAAACTATTTAATAAAGATGTCTTAGAAAAATTACTAAAATTAACCATATCAAAAGAAGAACCATTCAAGATTATTATTCAGGATTTCGAAGTAGAGATATGGTTTCGAACTTTTATAGACCAAAATAGTATTGAATAAATACTCTTTAAGTTTATACGAGTGGTACATGATTATGGGTAATGAATACTACCAAACAGAGCCAAATGATAAATATGATACTATTGTGTTAACGGTGGTCCATAAAGAGTTCCTGAGAACGAACCTCAGAAAAATGCTTTTTCAAAAAAGGAAGCATTGCATGATGCTAAAGGAGTCTTAAAAGAACGTGTGGGTCCATACTTTAAAATCTGCAAAAATGAAGGACCAAAAAAATCCTGACAGAGTTGTCAGGATTTTTTTGTCTTGCTTTGATTGCGAAGAACCATTCGGGCTAATTCCCATTAGACTTAGTCCTAAAGGGCTTACATCTTCATAAGTCCCTCCCGTTCCTTTCCACGACTTAAATGTATCACAATGTATTTCCTCTACCCTGGCCTTTGAACCAGTATAGGGGCCTATTTTTGGGCAGTATTTATTCTGTACGCCATTGTTTTCTAGAGTTCTACGATAAAGAACTGTTGTGTTTTGTTTTTCTAACAACAACCTCACCGTTATGCCAGACTTTTATAGTCCCATCTGCATTATTTCCTGCACTATTAGGCTTCCAGTAAACCACGATGTCTTGCCAGAGATTAAGTGTGTATAGGTTAAACCTGAAGTAGTTTCTGTACCAGTTCCAGCACCACTCCAAGGAGTAGGTATAGCATCATACAAAGACTCATTTGTTGAGTGAGAAATAGACCACTGCCCGCACCTCCCATTCTAAAGACAATAGGGCATACACTCTGGTCTGTGCCTGCTATTGATCGTATCCGATGAAACATTCTAGAGCTAGGAACTGGCGTAACAACCTTAAAGGAGAATCCATACCATATTTCTGTTCCCACGCTGGACTCCGTAAATTATCCGTGTGCATCTCATTTCTTTTGTTGTCTGGTTGCCATAGCTAACTTAACACAACCTGTTCCCTCTCTTGAATTACCTGTCAATAGGGTTGCATGCTGCGCCATCAGTTTCCCATATTTGTTGTGAAGTGGGGGCTACCATTTAGAGACCATTGAACTATCAAAAATCAGTATTCCATATTATTGATCCCTGTCCCTTGTCTTGATCAGCAGTCGGTGGATTTATACTAACAGTCACATTAGCTTTTTCGTTGCCAACCGTACCATCTTCTTTAACAAATTCCGCGGTATAGGTAAAGGTATCCTCATTTGATTCAATTGTAAACGGAGTATACGTTAGAGTATTATCCGAATTAATTAAAACCTCTCCACCATTGGGTTGAGATATTTCGCTAACTACAACCTCTTCTTTGTTATTAAAAGTGTCATTGGCCAAAACATTAAGGATGATGTTGGCAGTTGAGGATGTTTCAAAAGTGTCATTTACGGCAGTTCCAAAAGTTCCGCTATTTTCATCACCACTACTTGCACTATTTTCATCACCACTACTTGCACTATTAACCGTTATTTCAAATGTTTCATCTTCTTGGTTATTGCTTATGGATATTTGATACGAATCGTTTTTAACAAACCTCGCGATGGTTTCCATCTCGGGTCTAAAGACACATAATCAGACAGCAAATCAGAGTCTTTGCTGCATGACACGAAGATATTGATACAAAAAAAAAGACATAACACGACTAGGGGACTTTTGGGGCTAAATTTCATGCGTAAGATAGATTAAGCAATTTGATAAACTAATTTGGGTTTTATAAAACTATTTAAAAATTCTGAAATATCGATAAAAACCATTATTTTTTTTTCGATGTATTACCTGTTTGGCACTATCTTTTTACGGTTCAACTTTTAGTTTTAGATCTCTCCATTTATTTTATTCGATGAACTACATTATTTTTTAACAGATACTTTAGGTTTTTAAGAAAAATTATCAAACCTGATCAGTAAATGGTAGAAATCAGTCCTGACCGATGATCGTTGTACACTTTTAATTTCTTAAGTACATGATCTTAGGACTTGCCAATTCTAAATAAATTGCTTTCTATCCGTTGGATGATAAAACCTGTAAAATAATTAAAGCTACAAATGGAAATGCACAAATCATCTTTGTTGACCTATGAATAACGTTATTCAAGAGAATATAAAAGAGGTTTTGATAATATTTCAGGAGACGAAGTGCACAACAGCCTAAATAATCGAGAATGCCTAGTTCCTTACCAAATAAGACAATCCATATTGCACAATATTAGATCCGAAATAACGCTTTAATAGAGTGATCGGAAATATTGGATGCTTCATACTGGGAAAAAGTACTTTTAGTTTTAACTTGGTCTTATTTGAGGAAATTCACTTAATAGTAACAAGATGTTATAACTGATTTAATTACTACTACTAGTGTTTTTTTTTAGAACCATCAGATGACACTCTAATAAAACATAACCTTGATTGCTCTATTGATTATGCCCTTACCGCTAGACTAGCTGAATGGCCGATTTAATAAAATTCTAGAAACCTATTTAGAATATCTATACACATATTAATGTAGAATATTTGGGGAACCCAATATTCGTCTTAATACCACTTAAAGAAAAGACACTGAGTGATTGGCGAGGAGTAAGTTAGGAAAAAGTACTAAAAAAACATGAAAGTCACCTATTCATAGCTTCTTTTAAATTCTTATTGGTATTTCATATTTACTAAACTTATTGGAAATTTGGAACAAGCAAAATTAATACCTGGGTTTCCCCAGATGGATTAAGATGTACTAACTCAAAGTCTCGCTAGAATAGGTTTATATTCTGAGTTACTATTAATGAAACCTCCATTAACAACCAAACATAATCCTTAAGTCTTCTAATGGCTTAATTACCATTTAGAAGTCTAAATTTCTCATATTAGATGTGCTGATAAGTAGTAGATTTTGACTAACTGCTATGAAAGAAGAATTGTAGGAAAAAATCTATCGTCTTTATTTTCAGAGGGCCTATCATAGGTTTCAAAATACCATTTATTAAAATATCCCCCATATTTGTTGGAAAGATCTAAGATCATATCATGATACTTTTCCTTTAACAATGCCAAAACCACAGGTGGGCAATCCAATTCTATTGATTTGTTTACGACCTTTTTTGTAGGCGAATCCTCCTTATTCCAGGAATTCCTTAATCCTTCCGCTGTTTCTGCACCAGGAGCAATAAACTGGATTACTTCCTGAAGAAGTTCTTCTGGAGATTCAATAATAGCGTCAAAAAAACCAATTAAAAGCTGCTCCTTTGGAAAAACACTAGTAAAATTTTCTATAGTACGGGTATAATCGGATCTTAGTTCTTGCCCTTCACTCTGCATAAACGCTATGATTTCTTTCTCGTCTACGCTATCAAGGGTAAAGCCTTTTATGCGTTTTTTAGTGTGCCTAAAATGAGACCATGCCCTATCAATGGGATTTCTAAGCATAAAGACCAATTTTGCATCTGGAGCCATGGCATACATTCTTGAAATATCCTCTTTACTTAACATAGAATAACTAGGTGTAATCTCTCCCTTTATTCCGTTATACATGTTGAAAATTGATTTATACCATTCATCACTATAATCTGAGAAATGCCATTTATAAGAGAAAACAACGTCTTTCATATTTCCTTTAAGCAATGCTGACATAATTGACCTTCCAGCTTTCTTTATGTAGGGCATACTGGTAATCCTATCCTTAGCCTTAGTCTTGGAAAGAATATTGGGTGAGGGATATTTCGTATCGCGGTCAAAATAGTGAAATTCCTTTACTGGCGGAATAGCAAAGCCAGGTGTTTTGGACAAGTTATAATATAACCATGAGGTTCCTGCTTTTTGTGCTCCTATGCCCCAGAAATTTATTGGTGTTTGTTCTTTCATAATTAAAATTCAAAAATTTTTATAATCTTGTTATACTTAAAATAAGAATATTACCCTTTGTTCAAAGTATTTCGAATTGCCGATTCCAAATAATACCCAAAAATAGAAGGTTTATACTTTAATAAACCAGCACATAATATCAGTAAACCTAACGTAAATACAATAAACATAGTGACATCAGTTTTTCCCCATAAATTGAATAAATATTTATATGCAAAAATCAATACTCCAAGATATAAACCCAGCTTCAATCCCTATCTAAAAGGCTGATAAAAATATTCTTTAATGGATCCCTCAAAAACATTTGTTACTAAAACGATCATCATTAAATAATTTATAAAGTAGCTTATAACAATTCCAACGGCCGCACCATTGATTCCGTATAAATAACCCAAAGCACTTGAAAGTACTAAAATGATTACAGTAAAAATGTACTTGCGAGTGACATTTTTATAAATAAGTCCTTTAGCCTTAATAACTTCATCTGTCATTTTTCCGGAATTACTGAAGGTTAGAATAAGAAACATAATTTGCAGGGGTAAGACAGCTTCTGGCCAATTTGCGCCCATCAGAATTTGTACAATTTCAGGGGAAAAAAAAACCAGAAAAACCGTAGCGGGAATCATAATCGAGTTGCTAAACCCCAACCCAAATTTGTAAATTTTAATCAACCTTTCCTTCTCATCCTGAATTTCGGACATCACAGGAAACATAACTTGATTTATAATTTTTGCAAGAAATTGACTGGGTATTTCCTTTACTCCTGGAGGTTCTCTCATAGATACCAAGTACATCTTGTGTAAAGATTTTTCCAAATACAAGATTCAGCCCCTTGCTCGATAAAAAATTGCTAAATGTCAACAACATCATACCTGAACCAAAACCAAACAACTCACGGGCTTCTTTATAATGAACCTTCAGACTGATTTTTATAGGAGCTAAATAAACAACGCTATTGCGCTTAGTAAAGAGGAAATAAGAGTCGCAATAACAAGAGACCATACTCCATGACCATTCATAGCTAAATAAACACCAGTACCATAACCAATTATATTTGAGACAATATTGACTATCGCGACATTTTTAAAGAAGTAATATTTAAAAAGCAAATTGACTGAAATATTACTCAGCGCAAGTAATATGATGTTCAAAGAAGATACTTTAATGAGATTATCTAACCTAAGGTCATTGTATGCCGAAGCAATAAATGGGGCCATAATATAAAAAACGGCATACAGTATGAATCCTAAAAGAAGGCTGGTTTGCAGGGCGCCATTAATGTGTTTGTTATTTATTTTCTTTCGTTGTATTAATGCAGAACCCATACCGCCTTGCAGGAAAATATTCCCAATTCCTATGATTCCATTGACTATAGCCATAAGACCATAGTCTTCTTTAAATAAAAGCCTGGTCATGATGGCAAAGTAAAGGATCTGTAAAACACTTAGGGAGACGACCGAAAATGACTGCCATTTACCTGCATTCTTGATTTTATCACTAAGGCTCATCCGATTCTATTAAGTATTGAGCCCAACGCATTGATAAGCGGACGCTTTTTTGCAATATTCAGCCATCCGGCATCATATTCTATCTTTCGCTTCTTAAAACGGTTAAGCGTACCTGCAATAGTATGGTCATTATCTAGTTCCATAAACTCTGAATCTTGTAGGTGATCAAATCCAAAAAATTTTGACATATCGTCCAAGGTCTGTTGAGGATTTTTAAAAAAATCCTCGTAATTAAGATTAAAAACATCTTTTTTCTTTACATTTCGAAGCATAAACTTACACTTCAATCTATGTAAATAGTTGGCTAAAAGCATTTTAAGATAGCTTATATCCTTTTCGCCGTATTTTTTCCGCCATTTTTGCTTTGAAAGCGTTACGGCACGCAAATCTCTTTTCAAATAGATGAATTTAAAATTAAAAGGAGAATTTTGATAAAGTGATGTCCCATGAAATGGTTCCTTAGAAGGGTCAACCAATATATTACAATTAGTAGTTTCAAAGACTGCAGTGTAAATCTTGTTCATTAAAGAAACAGCCTTCTCGTTCACTTCTTCTTGATGACTTTTATATTTCCCCATTGGATAATTAATCTTAGTATTTGTTATTTCTTTTGGATTTGAAATATTCAGGTTTCGATATATCTTTTTCCAAAAATCACATTCCTCTAAACTGGATCCACAAGAGCAATTCCAATCCCAGGTGCCACCAGGTCCAATTTTATGAATATAACCGCCTAAAAGATACGTTTCTCCTACCGAAACAATTTGGGAAGATTTTGAAAGAATATTCTCAATTAGAGTGGATCCAGATCGTTGATTAGACATTATATAGATGATAGTTTGTCTTTCTTTCATAATATTTTCTTGATTGTTTACTGTTCCAAATTTCTATTCCTTATTTAAGGCCTTTTAAACAGTGGTATTTATTAAAAAAACTAAATACCACATTAATTTTCTATGATTATCGGATTCGTTGCATACGGCTTTTGTTATTTTATCTATTTGATAACGTGCTATTTACAATTTATCAAATGCTGGATTTAGTTATTTTCTATTAAAACTAGTGCAAAATAAACTCAGAAACCGTTTCATAAATAGCATTAGAATATAAGCTACTTATAATCATATTGCTATGAAAAATTGTTTTGTGCGATCAATCCGATAGTCATATTAATGTTTAAAACCCATGTCAGTTTACTTTATTCTTCCATCGTCCCCTGAACAAAATTCAGAATGCTGGAAGCCCTTTCACCAATTTCAAAATTCTTTGAGAATTCCAGGGCGTTCTCAGACATTTCAGCACTTCTTTCCTCATCACTGAGTATTGTATCAATAGCTCGTTCCATGGCTTTTATATCCAAAGGATCTACCAAAATGGAAAAAGAAGGATCGCATTGAACAATTACTTCAGGAATATTTGAGGATACAATTGGCAACCCGCAAGCAATAGCCTCAGCAATAGCATTGCATGATCCTTCTTTTTGAGTGGGTAGAACAAAAATGTCAGCAGCTGAAAGTAACTCGGGGATTCTATAAGAAGGTACACTTTCTTTAAAAACAACAGAAGAACTAATCGGTTCCTGAGATCCACTACCCAAGAAAAGTGCTCCAACATTGTCTAAATTTTGAACGGCTTCCAATACTCGCAAAGGTCCTTTAACGGGCAAAAACCTGCCTACAAAAGCAACTAGTTTAAGATCCATGGGCAGATTATATTTCTTCCTCATTTCTGCTTTATTTCTTTTTATAGAATATAGTCAGGTCAACGGCATTAGGTTTCACAAATATTCTGTTTTTAGAAATCCCATAGACGATTTATTCGTTTTTTAACTTATTTGAAACAGCTATATAACCGCTAATTTGCATAATACTTCGATTAAAGTAATCCTTTGAATATCTTTTAGTAAAACTTGTAAGATCACTTTCGCCTATAGCAACGAAGACAGGTTTATTGTATTTCTGAAGCGCATTTACGGCGATAATACCATTCGTCATAAAATGTGCATAAACAAAATCAAATTCCAGATTATATTTACTAACAGTTCTCTGTATGCCTCTAATCTGACCTAACTCGGTAAATCTATAAGTATTAAATGAACCTATCTGCTTGTTAGAGGTAGCAAAAAATCTTGGCCGGTACACTGTGCAGTTCTCAATTCCATATGATTTTCCCTTTTTCGCTCTAGCAGCCAAAATATTATCTGGCGATATTACTGTTACTTGATGTCCTAACTTACAAAATTGTTGTATCAAATTGTAAACAAATACACCCCTTGATGGATATTTTAACGATGGATAATTATTTGATACTACTAAAATATTCATTTAGCTATTTGTTCATGTTCATCTCTGGACATTATTTGAGCAGTTGATCCTATTAAAACTGCAAAAAAGAACCAGAATAATATTTTTCCTATACTACCGCTGTTTAAAAGGCCTTATTACAATTTATTTTAGGTCATTTAAAGTCTGATGACAAATTAAATTAAAAAATATAGTAGGAGCACCAACTTAATAGACAAAAAACTAGTTTTTATCGAATAATTGAATATTTAAACAACTTCTTTAATAAATTTCATAATAAGCAAGCTAACTTTGATCCAAATATTCAAGAATAATATGGTATGTCATGTCTTCATATATGCTATGACTTTTTAAGAAGTAAAGTTCATGAAAAATTACATATGAATCGTGACAACCTATATCAAAAAGAAACTGTTCTTTTATCCGCTCTGAAGAATATATTTCACGAATTCAAAAAGATTGTATTATGAACCTATTTAGTCTAGGTATTTATACCGCAGTCTCTTTATTTATTGGAATGGGATTGCTTTTTAGTTTTTCGAACAAGACTGATAGAGTCTGAATAACCCGGATAAACTCATCAGATCTGAGGCGTTAATATATCATAATTTCGCACTAGACATAGTGGTCAATGAATCAATGAACTCGACTGAAGTTATTTACATTCTAATTTCAGACTCAGATTCGGATAAAGATTATAAGTAAACAAGCGCTGATTAAGCATATAAAATGTCGAGTAAAACTGGAGGTGTTTATAAAAGTTTAGGTTATGGGATCAAACAGCTTTCAGTTCTTACCTCTGAACAAATTACAAGTTTAAATAGTGATATAGAACTAATACTTTACCAGAATGATAAAACTAAATAAAAATCATAATGATCAATAATAAATGTATTCCTGACATCTTTGAAAAAGAACTCAAGTTAATAAGCTAATATTTTTTATATGTTTTAGTCTAATACAATAAGTTGAAAAAGTCCAAGTTTATTATGTAACTAAAAAAATACTTGAAATTTGTATTAGATTAATGACTTAGACATATTGTATGAATCATTTATAAAGCATTGACTTAACCCCTTAGTAAACATTTTATAATTTATGACGAAGATATTACTCATATCTACTGGATTTCCCACATTAGAGATTTGGTTTTATTGGAGATCTTATAAAATCAAACCATAATCACTGCCTGTTATTAGGGGATAAAAAAGGTTATATTAATGTAAATCTATATGATTTTATTGGTTCAGTGGATTTTAAAGATTTCTCAGCTTATGAAATTGGTATCGTATGTTATTATAAAGGATTAATACGTTATGTGATTTTAGTAGAAGAATAACATATAAATAATAATGACCAAAGTTGGCAAAACTTGGCATAATAAAAAAATAAAATAATGTGTGGTATTTTTGGTATAGTAAATTTAAGTAAGAATCAAAAGTTAGTGAAGACAAAATAAAAAACTCTATTGAGAAAGTAAAGCATAGGGGTCCAAATTTTAGAAAATCTAATGTTTTAACACCTTATGTAGGTTTAGCCCATGCGAGGTTATCAATATTGGATCTCTCTGAATCAGCAAATCAACCTTTCGATTATATGAACTTCACCATTGTTTTTAATGGTGAGATATTTAATTATATAGAATTAAAAGAAGAACTTAAAATTGAAGGCTACACCTTTAAAACTGAGTCTGATACTGAAGTAATTACGGCATCATACCATCTATGGGGAGAAGAATGTGTAAAATTTAATGGAATGTGGGCCTTTGCAATCTATGACAAAGATAAGGATACACTTTTCTGTTCAAGGGATAGATTTGGGATAAAACCTTTCAATTATACAATTTTCAAAGAAAATTTTTTATTTGCTTCAGAAATAAAATCTATTTTAGAATATAATCCGGAATTAAGAAAACCTAATTATGGGGCCATTTCTGCTTTTTGTAGAGAGTCAGTTGGAGCACAGAATATAGAATCCTGGTTTGAAGGCATATATAGATTGCCTTCTGCCCATAATTTGATTATAGAAAAAGGGGAATGTACCATATATGAATACTGGGATTACCCAAGTAAGGTTGACAAGAATATCGCTTGGCCAGAAGCGCTTCAAACGTATACAGACCTATTTAATGATGCTGTTAGAATAAGACTTCGTAGTGACGTTCCTCTAGGCGCAACATTATCCTCAGGTCTTGATTCTACGTCTATAGTATGTACCGTGGATAAGGTTTTTGGTCAGGAAATAAATACGTATACAGCGAGTTTTCCGGATGAAAAATACGATGAATATAATACTGTAGACGCTTTGCGAAAAGATCATAATTTTCTTCCGAATAAAGTGGTTGTTGAATACGATGATTTTTTAAAAAGACTACATCAATTAGTTTATCACCTAGAATCTGGACACGCTTCACCTGCAATCTTTCCTCTGAGCAAAGTTCACGAAGAAGCTAAAAAAAAGCTTACTGTTGTTCTGGAGGGCCAAGGAGCGGATGAACTTATAGCAGGATACCTAGACTGGTATTTTGTCGACCATTTTATTGATTTACTATTGGAATTTAAATTCAAAATGGCTCTAAAGCAGCTAAAAGAATTTAATAAAGTCTGGTCATTTAAAACTGCGATATTATTATTCGGAAGAATATATTTACCAATGTGGGCCAGACGGTTTTATAGAAAATTAGATGGAATAGATTCCATTTACATAGGTAAAATACGATCCTACAATAAGAAATCTATTGTAATCAACAAGTTGAAATATAGTAATAAAGAAAAAAGACTAAATAAAAGCCTAAAGAGACGACACAGATTCGGTTTGGCGAATCTCTTACACTATGGAGATGCAATATCAATGATGTATTCCTTAGAAAGCAGACTTCCTTTTATGGATTATAGGTTAGTAGAATATGCTTTTAAACTCCCTTCACAGTTTAAAATACAGCAAGGATTTGGAAAATATATACATAGAAAAGCTATGGAAGATATTCTTCCCCATAGTATTGTTTATGATATGAATAAAATAGCTTTCAAAACGCCTATAGAAAATGTATTTTTTCAAAATGAAAAGGTGCGAGATATATTAATGAGCGACAGTTTGAAGAATCGAAATCTATTTGATAAAGATGATATTAATAAGTTACTAAAATTAACGGTATCAAAAAAGAAGGATCATTCAAGATTATTATTTAGGATTTTAGAAGTAGAGATATGGTTTAGAACGTTTATTGACCAAAAATAATATTGACTAAATACTGTTTTAAGTTTAAACGATTAGTTAAACTGTAAACCTAAAAACTGGCCAATGTTCTTTTTGCAAGTCAAATGCTGAGCATCCCCCCTGACTTAAGAGAGTGTTAAGTTGTAAAGAACTTAAAATTGGTTCGAGAATCATGCAACTGACGAGCGATAAGGCCTAATAGATACTATATTTGCTATACTTTCTATTTTTTTTACTTTTATTTATCGTATATTTTATATCAAAATGTAAAAATTCAAGAAGCCTAATATTATAATTAATAAAATTGAAATCGAATCTTTTAGAATAAGAACTGTTGGAAAGAGCAAAGGAGTGAGAACTTCAGCTCAGAGCTATCTCAGGTTTTTTGCAGTAATATTATATAAAAATTGATCAGTCTAGACAGCAAGAAACTACAATTAGGTACACTACTCACATCCCAATTGCCTAAGTCTCGCTTGAATGCATAGACGCCATAAAACATTTAATACATATTTGTAACATTACTCATATTCCAAGAATTTATATCTAGATTAGAATAAGTTTTATGTTCGGTCCGATCTCCTTGAAATAGACCATTAATATTCGTAACAGTACCTACATCCCAATTGCCTATTGGTTGGTGGAAAATAGAATAATGAACCATGTAACTCATATCGGTATCATTACTAGCGCCTCAAAAGCCGATACGATAATAAAAAAGATGTTCGTTTACTTTATTCTTCCATCATCCCCTGAACAAAATTCAGAATACTGGAAGCCCTTTCACCAATTTCAAAATTCTTAGAGAATTCCAGGGCGTTCTCAGACATTTCAGCACTTCTTTCCTCATCACTGAGAATTGAATCAATAGCTCTTTCCATGGCTTTTATATCCAAAGGATCTACCAAAATGGAAAAAGAAGGATCGCATTGAACAATTACTTCAGGAATATTTGAGGATACAACTGGCAACCCGCAAGCAATGGCCTCAGCAATAGCATTGCATGATCCTTCTTTTTGAGTGGGTAGAACAAAAATGTCAGCAGCTGAAAGTAACTCGGGGATTCTATAAGAAGGTACACTTTCTTTAAAAACAACAGAAGAACTAATCGGTTCCTGAGATCCACTACCCAAGAAAAGTGCTCCAACATTGTCTAAATTTTGAACGGCTTCCAATACTCGCAAAGGTCCCTTAACGGGCTCAAATCTGCCTACAAAAGCGACTAGTTTAAGATCCATAGGAAGATTATATTTCTTCCTCATTTCTGCTTTATTTCTTTTATAGAATATAGTCAGGTCAACGGCATTAGGTTTCACAAATATTCTGTTTTTAGAAATCCCATAGCCGATTAATTCGTTTTTTAACTTATTTGAAACAGCTACAAAACCGCTAATCTGCATAATACTTTGTTTAAAATAAGCTTTAGGATAAAATTTGGTAAAACTTGTAAGATTAATCTAAGGTCATTTTCGCCTATAGCAACGAAGACAGGTTTATTATATTTCTGAAGCGCATTTAAGGCGATAATACCATTCGTCATAAAATGTGCATAAATAAAATCAAATTCCAGATTATATTTACTAACAGTTCTCTGTATGCCTCTAATCTGACCTAACTCGGTAAATCTATAAGTATTAAATGAACCTATCTGCTTGTTAGAGGTAGCAAAAAATATTGGACGGTACACCGTGCAGTTCTCAATTCGCCATATGATTTTCCCTTTTTAGCTCTAGTAGCCAAAATATTTTTTGGCGATATTACTGTTACCTGATGTCCCAACTTACAAAACTGTTGTATCAAATTGTAAACAAATTACACCCCTAGCTGGATTTTTTAACGATGGATAATTATTTGATACTACCAAAATATTCATTGAGCTATTTGTTCTTGTTCACCTTTGACATTATTTGAGCAGTTGATCCTATTAAAACTGCAAAAAAGAACCAGAATAATATTTTTCCTATACTTCCTCCCTGTTTAGACATATTGAAGATGACAATTACGAATATTACAAGATTTAAAGAATCTCCAGACTTTTTGAAATGACGAAATAGTAATTTGGTTAACCGAGCTAAAAAGATTATAAATAAAATTATTCCAAAAAGGCCACAAGAAATGAATACATAGAGAAAGATGTTATGAGGATTCATATTGACCCCGGAATATGCAAACATTCTGGGTCTAACCCCTTCGAACCCAGAGCCAATTATTATATGATCCTCAATTACTTTAAATGCCGCATCCCATAAAACATTTCTTCCTGTTTCACCCTGTTTCCACTGTTGTTGACAAGCGTTCTGCCATAATGGGATTAGTTTCCAATAAATAAATTATCAGCACACCAGAGGCAAATACTCCAAATACAATTAGTGCCCATTTCTTGAGAACTCCCGTCTTTCTAAAATAGAGTAGAACGGCAAGACCCAAAAACATAGATACAAAAGCTCCTCGCGAAGCAGACGTAGCAACTAAGCTTATAAATGGGATACAAATGGCAATTATTATTATGAATCTTTTAATTGAAAAATTGTTTATTAACTTTGATATAGCAATTAAGAAAGCTAAAGCAGCCTTTGCTCCCATAACATTAGGATTCTCTCCAAACAACAATAATCTACCATGCGCATAAGTGACACCGTTGCCAAGTGTTACCAATAAAAAAACCAAAAGCATACTGGCTATATAGCTATTCAAAACTATAGGTAAAGTTTTTGGCTTACAATATAGATGAGCGGCAATAAACGTCATTAACACTATTAAAAGAAGTGTTCTATAGTTGTATGCGTATTTCAATTCAGTTACATATTCTGAGTTTATAGCAGAACAAATAAACCCAACCAGAATTAATAATAAAAGAGGTATTACAAATTTTTTAAAGGGGGCAAAATGAAAATTCTTGCGAATCAATGGAACCCAAGTTGCCAAATAAAAAATAGTTGTGAAATAGGTAACCGAATATGTACCGACTAATTGAAAAGGGTCCCAACTCTCAAAAGTAACGGAAAAAACGAGTAGATATAAGCAATAATCATTTATAACATTTTAAAGCCTTATCATTAATCACTAAATAATATTTTCATTCTTTGGCAAATTAAATTAAAAATAAATGAGAACACCTACTTAATAGACAAAAAACTAGTTTTTATCGAATAATTGAATATTTAAACCAATCCTTTAATAATTATTCAAATAAGCAAGCTAACTTTGATCCAAATATTCAAGAATAATATGGTATGTCATGTCTACATATATCCAAGGAATTTTTGGGAAGAAAAGTTCATGAAAATTTAAACATGAATCTAGACAGCTTAAATCTAGAACAATCTATTTTCTATCCTCTGCGGAAGAATATAATTCATAAATTTAAAAATATAGCATCATTATGCGCCAATTTAGTCTAGGCATTTATACTGCAGCCCTTTTATTTATTGGAATAGGAATGGTTTTTAATCTTTCGAATATCAACACAAACGCATGAACAATCTGGATAAACCTTAAAAATCTGTAGCGATAATATATCCTTACTTTGCCCATTATAGATTACCGGTCATACAAGAACTAATGAAATCGACTGAAATTAATTACACTCTAATTTCAGATTCAGATTCGGGAAGCGATATTAAGTCAATAAACCCGGACTTAGCTAATAAAAATGTCGAAGATGGGGGGCTACGTTGGAAATTTGTTGCTAACAAATGGTTTTTACCCAATACGCTTCTATGGCAACGGGGTATCTTATCTCTTTTAAAAAGTAATGATTTTGATAGTGTTATTTTTTTAGGCAACGCTTATTATATTTCAACCTGGGCTGCTATGATCTATTTGAAATTTAAAGGAAAAAAAATATTCTTATGGACACATGGAGTTACCGATGACAAGAAAAATTTTAAGTGGTTCTTTCGGAAATCATTTTATAGCTTGGGTAGTGGTATTCTTCTCTATGAGAACAATGCTAAAAATGTAATGATCAAAAATGGATTTCCAGAAAACAAATTACACGTAATATATAATTCATTAGATTATGAACAACAGCTGAAATACCGTGGCGATATTGATCATGACCTTATTTTTAAAACAAAAAAAGAGCTTTTGAAAACGATTCCTTACCATACCTTGTTTTCGTGGGTAGATTAACCCCGCAGAAAAAGTTAAATATGATTGTTGAAGCAATTAAACTTTTATTTGAAAATAATATAAAAGTAAATACGTTATTTGTAGGTAAGGGAGAAATGAAGGAAGAATTGGAAATTTTAATTAATCGATATGGGCTTAAAGATTATTTTAAATTTTATGGTCCCTGTTACGAAGAAGAAGTATTGTCACGCTTAATTGGTTCAGCGGACATCTGTGTATCTCCTGGAAATGTTGGTCTTACCGCAATGACAGCTTTAGGTTATGGTACACCTGTTATTTCTCACGATGATTTCAATCATCAAATGCCTGAATATGAGGCTATTGAGCCGAGTATTAATGGAGATTTATTTAAAAGGGGCTCCACTAAAGATTTAGCAGATAAAATAGGCAAATGGTTATCAACAATGCGACATATTCCTCGAGAGGATATTCAAAAAAAATGTTACAACATTATTGATACTAAATACAATCCTAAGAATCAAGCGACCCTAATTAATGGAATTGTTTTAAAAAATGATTGTTAATATAAAATACATTGCAAGTTATATAAGTAGTACTTGTTAAAAAAAACAGGTGTTTATTTAAACTTAAATAACTATTCAGTGTATTTAACGACGTAAAAATATTTCTAATTTGAAAATTATAAGACTATTTAATACCATTGAGAATATGGGTATGCGCTATACCCGATTTCGCTTAATTCATGAAATATCGGTAAAAATTGGGCTTTTGAAATTTAAGTTTCCATCTAACCCTGAAAGATATAGATATTTCTATAACACTTGAACAATGGCGTAAGGAAGCACCTAAATTCTTTTTTGATTCAAAAGAATCATTAACTATCCCAAAGAACAAAAATGTTGCCTTGAAAGAATCTTTCAAAGAAATTAAAGGGAACATCTATACATTTTTTAGTAAAACAAAGTTCTCATTAGGTGAAAATTATGATTGGTTGACCAATCCAGATACGAATTACAAATATCAACTAGAGCATTGGTCCAAAATCAAGGATTTGTCAAAGGAAGCCGGCGATATAAAATATGTTTGGGAAAAAGCACGTTTTTCTTTTTTATATGACATCATCCGCTATGATTACCATTTTGAAGAGGATTGTTCATCACTTGTTTTTCAGGAAATCGATTCATTTATAGACAGTAACCCAATAAACTTGGGGCCTAATTACAAGTGCAGTCAGGAAATCAGTTTAAGAATCCTAAATTGGACTTTTGCCATATATTACTTCAGAAATTCTAATGAATTAAGCGAAGAGCGCTTCAAAAAAATTATGAACTCGATCTATTGGCAATTACATCATGTGTATAATAACATCAATTTTTCAAGAATAGCAGTAAGGAATAATCATGCACTTACTGAAACTCTTATGCTCTTTTTAAGTGGTTTGCTGTTTCCTTTTTGCCCAATACAGAGAAATGGTCATTAAAAGGTAAAAATTGGTTCCAGGAAGAAATTGCCTATCAAATTTACGAGGATGGGACATTTTTACAATTTTCAATGAATTATCACCGAGTTGCCATCCAATTACTTACTTGGGGTATTAGACTGGCAGAAACTTCATAGGGACCCATTTAATTAAACAGTATATGAAAGGGCGAAAAAATCGTTAAACTATTTACGAACATGTCAGGATCAAACGAGTGGAAAATTACCAAATTATGGAGCCAATGATGGGGCACTATTCTTTAAACTAACTGATGACGACTATCGCGTTTATACTTCCCAAATTAATGATTTAAGTGCTGTTTTAAATCATGAAGTTTCAGAACATAATGAAAGTCAATTGTGGTATGGTATTAACAATTGCTACGATAATAACCACTTTTGAACCACCCAATTTAGCGTCATATCCTTTTGGTGGTCTTTATGTTATAAATGATGGATCTTCAAAAACTACACTAAAATGCGCAAAATACAAAGATAGACCTGGACATGCAGATAATTTACATTTAGATATATGGTTAGATGGAGAAAATTATGTCTGGGACACTGGATCTTATAAATATAATAATACGATAAAAAAGTATGATATGTTTTTTGGCCACGTTTATGGACATAATACAGTTTCTGTTGATAACAAGAACCAAATGCTAAAGGGAATCAGGTTTATTTGGAATTATTGGAATAAAAAAGCGAAAGCAACATTAACTGAAAAGGGAAACAGTTTCGAATTCGATGGCCAATTCACAGGTTTTCCAGAACTTGGAAATAAAATTGTTCACAATAGAAAAGTAGTTAAAGCAAAGAAGGTAAATAAATGGGTAGTTTCCGATATTTTAAAAAATGCAGACAGCTATGTATCTCAACTCTATTGGCATTTTAATCCAAAAACCTATGATCAAATCAGTATCAACTGTATAGATGGAAATGGCAATATTTTACATCCGAAAATAGAAGAAAAATGGTGTTCCAATTATTATGGAGAAATTGAACCATCCATCAGATATACCTATTTTTCAAAAACTGGATTTAAAACTACACTAGAAATTAAATAAGTATGAAGATTCTATTAATACATCAATACTTTTTAGGAAAAAACAGAGGAGGGGGAGCACGTTTTAATGAAATGGCAAAAACATGGTCGGATGAGGGTCATGAAGTAACTGTATTGGCTGGAAGTTGGCCGGACGTATCAGGGAAAAAAAATCCAAATTATGAAGGTAAGTATGTCTTCCATGAAAAAGATTTTTATAAAAATATAGATGTTTTTCGATGTCATGTTTCTCCTGCCTATAATGTTAATTTTATAGGTAGGCTTTTGGGCTTATTTTACATTTGTATTTTCAAGTATTTGGGCTGGTTTGTTTAAAGATAAGGGAAAGTACGATGTGCTAATTGTGACCTCCCCACCTTTATTTGTAGGTATTTCTGCATACATTTTATCCGTATTTAAAAAATTACCCTTAATTTTTGAAGTAAGGGATCTTTGGCCTGAGTCTGCTATAGACATGGGTGTAATTAGTAATCCGGTACTGATAAAATTTTCTTACTGGTTTGAAAAGACCATTTATAAAAAAGCAAAATTAATCAATGTTCTGACACCTGCATTCAGGGAAAAACTAATAAATAACAAGAAAATACCTGCAGATAAGATTATTTATATACCAAACGCCGCTGATTTTTCTTTAGCTGAAAAAGTAGCGGAAAATTTTGACGCTAAAAAATTTAGAATAGAGCAAGGAATTGATGATAAATTCGTTATAACATATATTGGAGCACATGGTATTGCAAATCATTTAATTCAACTAATCGAGGCTGCTGAAAAGTTACAAGACACTAATGTTCTATTTCAACTTATTGGAGATGGAATGACCAAAGACTTCATTAATGGAAGAAGTCAAAGTTCAAGAAATTTACAAAATGTTCGCTTTGTAGGTCATGTTGCAAAAGAAATGGCATTTAAATATATTTAGCCTCCGATATTGGAACTTCCGTATTAAAAAAAGTCGATACCTTTAAAACCATTTATTCCAATAAAACTTTTGATTATATGTCTTGTAAAAAACCTGTTTTACTAGCAATTGATGGTGTTTCTAGACAATTAGTAGAAGAAGCAGATTGTGGGGTGTTTGTGGAACCGGAAAACCCAGACGATATAGCTGAATAAAGTTAGGCAGTATATGCGAGGAGATTTTGATATAAAAAGACAAGGGGAAAATGGCTATACTTATGCCAAGGAGCATTTTGATAGAGAGAAATTAGCACATAAGTATTTAAAGGAAATGAAAAGAGTTTTGGCTTGATTACGATTCATTTAATTGTATTTGTATCTAGCAGACTTTTGATAAATTTTAAGTGATATTTCAATATAACAATTTGATATAATTCAAGAATGGAAAAAAAAGTATTAATTATTTTCGGTACACGCCCTGAAGCTATAAAAATGGCTCCATTAGTAAAAGAATTTAAAAAAGATAAATCGTTCAACACCAAAGTATGTGTGACTGCCCAGCACCGGGAAATGTTAGATCAGGTCTTAGATTTCTTTGAAATTACTCCAGATTACGATTTAAATCTTATGAAACCGGGACAGAACCTGTATGGCCTGACTGCAGCCATAATTACTGGTTTACAACCCGTTCTTGAAGAATTTCCAACCAGATTATGTTTTTGTTCATGGAGATACCACCACTACCATGGGATCAAGTATTGCAGGCGTTTTATTCAGGAGCAAAAATATGTCACGTAGAAGCTGGCTTACGAACTTTTAATAAAAAATCCCCTTTTCCGGAAGAAATTAATAGGACTATCACCGGACATATTGCAGATTATCATTTTGCCCCAACACAAACTTCGTTCGACAATTTGCGGAATGAGGGCATTTCCAAAGAAAATATTTTAATCACGGGCAACACTGTTATCGATGCTTTTTTTGAAAGCGTTTCGAGAGTTGACAACATTGAGGAAGCAGAAATAAAAAATCTAAAGCGCGATTCTATTGATTTTACTAAAAGAATCATATTAGTCACCGGACATAGAAGGGAAAATCATGGGCAAGGCTTTATCAACATATGTAATGCCTTAAAAGAAATTAGGGAATGTGTAGATAATGTAGAAATCATTTATCCGGTACACTTAAATCCGAAAGTACAAAAACCTGTTTATGATATTTTAGGAAAGCAAGACAATATAAAATTAATTTCTCCTTTGGCTTATCCGGCCTTTGTTTGGTTAATGGATAAATGTGAACTTGTAATTACTGATAGTGGTGGGGTACAAGAAGAAGCTCCAAGTTTAGGCAAACCAGTTCTGGTGATGCGCGATACCACTGAGAGGCCTGAGGCTGTTGATGCGGGCACAGTAATACTGGTAGGTACGGATAAAAATAAAATTGTAAATGAGACTATTGAACTTAATGGGAAATTCAGAGCGTTATAAAAAAATGAGCAAACTTCATAACCCTTATGGAGATGGAAAGGCAAGTAAAAGAATTATGAAATTTATACAAAATTTAAATTAATGAACAATCCAGAAGTAGTAATGATCGGCCTTGGCTATATTGGCCTGCCAACAGCAGCTTTAATAGCTGAAGGAGGAACCTATGTACATGGGGTTGACATCAACCAAAATGTGGTAGATACCATCAATAGAGGTGAAATTCATATAGTGGAACCATCTCTAGATACATCGGTTGCAAACGCAGTAGGCAAAGGTTTTTTAATGGCTGCAACAAAGCCAGTGGAGGCAGATACATACTTAATTGTTGTACCCACTCCTTTTAAAGATAAACATGAGCCGGATATTTCTTTCGTCCAAGCTGCCACCACAGCAATACTTCCATTACTAAAAGAAGGTGATTTGTATATCATCGAATCTACTTCACCCATTGGAACTACTGAAAGGATGATGAATTATATTTATGAAGAGCGTCCAGAACTCAATGGAAAATTGCATATTGCATATTGTCCTGAACGTGTATTACCAGGCAATGTAATGTATGAATTGGTACATAACGACCGTGTTATTGGAGGAATTGATGAGGCCTCAACTGAAAAAGCGGTTGCTTTTTATGCCAAATATGTAAAAGGTGAATTACATAAGACCAATGCGCGGACTGCCGAAATGTGTAAATTGGTGGAAAACTCGTCAAGAGATGTACAAATCGCCTTTGCCAATGAATTATCGTTAATATGCGATAAAGCAGATATTAATGTTTGGGAGTTAATAACTTTGGCCAATAAACATCCACGAGTAAATATTTTACAACCAGGATGTGGAGTTGGCGGTCATTGTATCGCTGTGGATCCTTACTTTATTGTTTCTGATTATCCAATGGAATCTAAAATTATAGGTACCGCAAGAGAAGTAAATAATTACAAATCATTCTGGTGTGCTGAAAAAGTTCAAAATGTTAAATTACAATTTGAACTTCAACATGGAAGAAAACCCAGAATTGCTTTGATGGGTCTGGCATTTAAACCTAATATTGATGATTTAAGGGAATCTCCTGCAAAATACATTGTACAACGTGTATTACAAAATGCGAATAATGAAGAGTACTATATTGTAGAACCCAACATAAACGAGCATAACGTATTTAAGCTCACGGACTATAAAACAGCTTTTGAAAAGGCGGATATTGTTGTCTTCCTAGTTGCCCATAAAGAGTTTAAGTTATTACCCAAAAGTTCGGATAAAGTAATATTGGATTTCTGCGGAGTAATTAAATAAAAGTCTTTTATATTATTGAAACCAAATTAATTTATGTATAAATCATTCTTTAAAAGGTTGACCGATTTGATAGCTTCAATTTTGGGTATTTTAGTTCTAACTCCAATTATTCTAACAATAACATTAATCTTGTTTTTTTGCAATAATGGGAAACCTTTCTTTACTCAACTACGCCCTGGAAAAAATGAAAAGCTTTTCAAAATTGTAAAATTCAAAACCATGAACGACAAGAAAGATTTGCAAGGAAAGCTACTGCCTGATGGAGATCGAATTACTAAAGTTGGACAATTCATAAGAAAGACATCATTAGATGAAATACCACAATTGTTTAATGTCCTTGCCGGAGAAATGAGCCTTATAGGACCCAGACCACTTTTAATATCTTATCTTCCACTTTATAGTGAAGAACAGAAAAAAAGGCATTTAGTTAAGCCTGGAATAACAGGCTGGGCACAGGTTAACGGCAGAAACGCAATTTCATGGCAAGAAAAATTTGAATTTGACATATGGTATGTTGAGCACTGTTCTTTTTTATTAGATATGAAAATTTTATATCTCACTATGGTTAAAGTAATACAACGCGAGGGTATATCATCGAACACCAATGCTACGATGGATGCCTTTACCGGTAACTAGTATTTATATGAGTTATACTATTATGCTTTGTTATTAAATGGAAAAGAAATAAACATATTTTTAAGTAATTCTTTTTTTGAGTGTACGTCATTCCAAGACCAAAAAATTACTAATGATAAACAAATGACATCAACATCAAAAAAAATGTACATAAAAATGCTAATAGATATCTAAAGTAGAGTAATGCAATAAATGATAAAACGTTACAGACAAGTAATAAATTAAAATCTTTATTTAGCCAATGTATATTATGTACTTTGGATGCAAACAGATCATCTTGCTGATAAGAAATATTTGTGCTATTAGAAACACCTTGATACATTTGGATTAATTTTCCAAAAGAAGGTAAGCATTGAAATAACTTTATCGTTATAGCTCTTCTTTGGGCTTCAATTGATAAATTTTACTATAAATTAGAAAGTATTTTATCTCAATTGTAAAACTTGAATAAGAAAAAAAGATCAAAGAAATACATGAAGATCGAAATTATTGATGATAAAAATACATGGGACGCATTTCTCGATACTTTCGAAAAATGTGATCTATATCATACTTATGACTATCACCGCATTACTAAATTGGAGGAAGAAAAGCCAATATTAATAAAATATATTGAAGGAAATAAAACAATCGCCCTACCCCTATTGATCCGAAAAATATTTGATACGCCATATTTTGATGCAACTTCCGTCTATGGTTATCCCGGACCTTTAAGTAATGATGTTCATGAAAGTTTTGATAACTCACTATTTAAAAAGGAATTGCAAAAGCTGTTTTATGCAAATAATATCGTTTCTGTTTTCTCAAGACTAAACCCATATTTACCCTGTCAAGACATTTGCCTAAAATCCATTGGAGAAATCTCAACCATTGGTCAAGTTGTAAATATAGATCTAAACCTTAGACCTTGAACAACAAAAAAAGCCTATTCGAAAAGACTCAGAACTCATATAAATAAAGCCAGAAAAAATTGCAGGTTAAAAAGGCCGTTACAAAAGAAGAATTATTGGTATTTATTGAGCTCTACTATGAAAACATGAGACGGGTTAATGCCACAAAATACTATTTTTTTGATAAGGCTTATTTTAGTGATTTATGGGATAGTAAAAGTTTTAAGACCGATCTTTTATTGGCAGTTGAAAATGAATCAGGTGAAATTATTGCCGGGGCCATGTTTATAAAAAAAGGAGATATTGTCCAATACCATTTAGCAGGAGCCAGGGAAGATTATTTAAATAAATACCCTCTAAAAATGTTGATCGATGAAATGCGCATAATTGCTACCAAAGAGGGGTTTCATTTTTTCAACCTTGGAGGTGGCCTTGGAAATAAAGAAGATAGTTTATTTCATTTTAAATCTGGATTCTCCAAAGATTTCAAACAGTTTAAACTTTGGAAATACATTGTTAATCCAACCGTATACGAAGAATTGGTAAATAAAAAGGAAGCTCAGACATGTCAGAAATTTTGGAAAAATTGTAATGATTATTTTCCTTGCTATAGATGTGATATACACATAAAATAATCCAAAAAAAA
This sequence comes from uncultured Flavobacteriaceae bacterium, assembly GCA_942491255.1. Taxonomy (GTDB): domain Bacteria; phylum Bacteroidota; class Bacteroidia; order Flavobacteriales; family Flavobacteriaceae; genus Eudoraea. The sequence goes on from CALOAJ010000009.1 coordinate 24,056, forward strand.
TCCTATGAATAATAATCCGTTTACATCGGATATGTTTATAAGAATCTGGTCGAAGCACTTTGACAAGAACAATACTGCAATACATTTTTCTTTTGTAAAGAATCTATTGTTCTTAAAACACAAGTTTTTACCTATTTATTTCAATTACGGCAAAACACAAACCAAGGGAATTAACTACTCTGTAGATAACCATGGCAACTTAGATTTAAAGGGGAAAGTTCTTCTGATTTATGATGTTCCCACTTATTTTGATATAAATCCGGAGTTTAAACCAAACACGCTGAAGCTACACAAAATCAGACAATATCCTGGCTATCTGATCAATTTAGAAAGTTTTAAGGATTATAGTGAATACATAAATGACCGATTTAAAGGGAAGAGCAGAAACAAACTTAAAAGAGATAAAAAACGCCTTGAGAATAGTTTCGATATAGAATATAAGATGTACTACGGTAATATATCCAAGGAAGAATATGATTTTATCTTTGGATGTTTTAAGATGCTTTTGGAAAAAAGATTTAATGAAAAGGGAATTTATAATAATAACCTAAACCCTGAAGAATGGGATTTTTATTACGAAGTGGCTTACCCCATGATCCAGGATAAAAAGGCTTGTTTATTCGTAGTTAAAGAAAAAAACAATCCCATATGTATAATGCTAAACTTCCTTTCAGATAATAGTCTATATCAGTTTATGATGGGATTTGATATAGATTATTCCAAATATAATGTTGGAACGACGAGTATTATTAAATTACTTGAATGGTGCTCGGAAAAAGAGCTTAATATCTTAGACTTTTCTAAGGGTTATTATCCTTTTAAGAAGCGCTGGGGAAACCTGGAATATCGATTTGAATATCACATAATCTACGATTCCAGGTCCATACGATCTTTTTGTATGGCCTTTTGTCTTAAATATTTTTTTACATTAAAACAGTCTTTAAGAGAGAAAAACATCAATGAAATATTGCACAAATTTCGGTTTCGATCCAAAAACAAAAAAGAAATAAATTCTCAGAGCTATGAATTCCTTGATATCGATGGTACCATTGAAAAAGAATCATTGAAACTTATCGACTTCCAAAGTGCAGAAGAACAACACCTTAAACCAATTGTGCTTGATTTTCTATATTACAACGCTGAGACTTTGAAAAATATTAAAGTTTACAAAATACTTGACAAGATGTCTCGTTACTTAATTGTTGGTGAAAACAAGAGCAATATTTTACAATTACGCTGATTTTAAATAAATAGTAAAACTAAATGATTGTGGGATATTATTTACAAGACAGTGCTGATAAAAGAATGAAGTCGATTGCTTATATTATAAATATATAAAGCAATAAAGTGCCAAAAATTTAGACTACTCCATGAATAGTAATTTTCTAGATCAACTTTGCTTTGAAAATAACATTATCCCTTTTTATGATAATATACTAATCAACAAATTAACCAATCAAAAGATTACCGCTCCATATAATCAAAGTGATTATGATAATAAGATAAAAGTATATACCGTTGCCGATATTCCTGACTTTTTAAATGTTATACTGAAGGAACAAAGTCATGATTGGGAGGTAAAGAAGGTTCCTCAATATAAAGGTTATCTTATTGATTTTACTAAGTTTAGTAATGCTGATGAATTATTCAATAAAACCCTAAGTAAAAACCCAAGAAAGAACTTTAGGTCTAAAAAAAGAAAATTGGAATCTGAGCATGACATCAGTTATCACTTTTATCATGGATCAATTGATAAAGATTACTACGACTATCTTTTTGATATTTGTTATGAGCTTATGGAAAATCGATTCCATGAGAAAAAAATATATAACCGAAATTTAATACAGTGGAAATTTTATCATGAATTGTTTTACCCAATGATTCAGCAAAAGAATGCTTCTATATTTGTTATATCAGATAAAGAAAAGCCCATAACTATTACCCTAAACTTTCATGTTTCGGATATTGTCTTTAGTCATATTCAGATATACGATGTAAAATATTCCAAATATAGTATGGGTGATATTGCTATATTTAAGAATATCGAGTGGTGTTATAGTAATAATGTAAATCTTTGGGATTTTTCTAAAGGTGCAACCGATAATAAACTTAGGTGGAGCAATCATATTTATCAATTTGATTACCATGTTTTTTATAAGAGAAAATCCTTAATTTCTAAAGTCATGGCCCATATTATAGCTCGGAAACTTCTTATTAAGCAATTCTTAAGAGATCATGGTATTATCGGAGGTGTATTTCAACTTGATAGTTTGTATTACTATACGAAGATGAAAAAGTTAAAGAACTATAACTGGAAAAATAGTTGATTTTGATGTAAGCAATATAATCTTACCCTGGCTAAACCCTATTTTTTATTAAAAAAATTAAATAAACCTTTAATCAAATATTGCTGAAATGGATTTCCTGAAGGTTAATAACAACTTTAATTTTGACTTTTATACACTAAGAAAAATATATGGCTGCTACTATAACATATATAATCGGACCACTGAAAAAGATTATTATAATAATGCAGATAAAATAGATGCTTATCCTAAAAAGGATATAATAGTAGTTAATAACATCCCGGCCTATTTTGATGCAAGAATAAACCAAGAAAATGGAACGTATAAGCTATTCAAAGTCTATTACTTGGATGGATTTTTAGTTAATCTGAAGGAATTTATTAACCTCGATAGTTACATAAAAGCCCAGTTTGGTTCAAAAAGTAGATCAAACTTAAGAAAATTTGTAAATCGTCTGGAAACATGTTTTGACATTCGATATGAAATGTACTACGGTGAGATTACAAATAAGAAGTTTCATTTTTTAATGAATGCCTTAGAAAAAATGATCTCCAGGAGATTCTTACAAAGAGGCGATACACACGAAAGTCTAAAAAATTGGGATAATTATATAAACAGTACCTATAGTATGATATTGGAAAAAAAGGCATCTCTGTTTGTAATATATGATGGAGATAAGCCCATTTACATCTGCCTAAATTATCATCATCAAAATATTTTATTTTTTAATATCCCTTCATATGATATAGACTATTCTAAATTTAGATTAGGTTCAATTGCCATTATGAAACTATTAGATTGGTGCTTTAGTAACAATTATACCATTTTAGATTTGTCATACGGCAATCTAGATTATAAGCATAAGTGGTGTAATTCCAAATATATCTTTGAGCATCATGTTATCTATAATAAAAGAAAAGTACATATACAATTCAAGGCTTTTATCATAGCTTGGATTCTAAGACTTAAAGCTTTCCTTAAGAAAAGAAAAATAGATTTGTTTTATCATAAAATAGTCGGTAAACAAAAAAGAAGTATTAATAAAAAAGGAACCTTTAAAGAAATAAATTTTACACCGAAGGAAATTACAAAGCAAACATTTAATGATCTGTCAACGTCCCAAATTGATATAAACTGTGATGATTTTGCTTTTTTACGTAAGACTATTTATGATTTTCAATATTTGAATTTTGAATTTACAGCAGATATAAAGGTTTATAAATTGAATACTAATCCTAATGAGTTTGTAGTACTAGGACTAAATAAAACCGCGATGCTTACATTAGTTAACAATTCTTCTAATCATTAATCATGGGCCTATTTAAGTTACATCGTGTTATGCTATTAACAGAATTGCACTTAAAGTCTGATATTTTAAATGAATGTTGTGACAGTATTACATTAGATGATAAGGATGACTATGCATGGCAGTCAGAAAAGGAGGTAGTAAGAAAAAATATAGACGAGAATCTGTATGTTATTAAAAATGTGCCGAGATATTTGAACATTACCTTTTTCGACTATAAAAATTTTAAAACTCAAGTATTTCCCTCAATAACGGGGTTCGCGATATCACTGGATAACTATAATGACATAGATAGTTACATGCGAGATCAATTTAAAAGTAAAGCACGAAGCCAGCTCCTCAGGCGAGTAAAACGATTAGAAAAATGCTATGATATTACTTATAAAAGGTATTATGGGAAAATTGATAGGGATGATTGTCTTGCATTGCTGGCAATATTAAAAGGAATGATTATCACAAGATTTAAGGAACGTAATCAAGTAAGTGACAGCTTAAAAAACTGGATACAGGTTGAAACAAGCTTACATTCCCTAATTAACGACAAAAAAGCCTCTCTATTTGTCATTTACAACGAAGGCGTTCCCATATCTATCTCTATTTGCTATCACTATGGCAATGTTTTCTTTAGCTATATAGACTCATATGATGTAAATTATTTCAAATTTGGCTTAGGAAATATTATGATCTATAAAAAACTAGAAATATGTTTTGAGAATAACTATAAGTTTTTAGATATGGGTTGGGGTGAATTAGATTACAAAAGAAGATGGTGCAATTACATCTATAATTATGAGCATCATATTTTACTTCCAAATAACTCCTTACCTGCTTATCTTATTGCTCTCTGGGAGGGTAACAAGACCCGTCTTAATGTATATCTGAAATCCAGTAAAGTCAGTTTAATGTTTAAAAAAGCAAAAAGTGCCTTTAAGACGGAAACAAACCACGATGAGAATACCATTAATTATAGTCTTGAAAATCATGAAAATTTAGCTTCTCTCAGTAACATTTCCCCAATAGATCTCAATGATGAGAAAAATTTTTATTTTAAAACTATTATAAATGATTTTATATATACCACAGAGGAATATTATTTAGATGTTAAATTATATAATTTACCAAAAGAGGGGTTCTATGTGATAAGAGGAAAAAATAATTGTAAAAAGATAGTTTTTCAAGAATAGTACAATTACAAACCAAAAACGGAACTATAAGAATCTAAAATTCCAGGTGCTTTTGAATAAAACTGTGCCTTAGTTTTATTTACGGCCTATTTAACTAAACTAACTGTGTTCTCAGTTACTTCAACTATCATATATTCGGTTATTCTATTTTGTTTGTGTTCTTCTGAAGTGCATCTTACCCCATCTGTACATCCGTTTGAGATCTGAGATTCCCCATACCCCTTACCATATATTCGATTACTATCTATCCCGGAAGCGACGATATATTCAACAGTGTTATCTGCCCGCTTCTGTGATAACCACAGATTATAATCTGCATTCCCTCTTGAATCTGCATGTCCTTTCACTTCAATGACAACTTCTGGATATTTATTCATAAATGCCACTAATTCATTCAAAATACCCTCATCGGAAACTTTTAAATATGAAGAATTGAACCTGAAAAAGACTTTACTAAGGTTAGAAAGTTCATCCCTTTTCTGATTCTGTAGGTCAATTGCCTCTTGATTGGCTTTTTCTAAAGCCGCCAGCCTTGCTGCCTCTTCTTCTTCAGCCAATCTTTCCGCCAAAGCCAAAGCCGCTGCCTCTGCAGCTAATGCCTCATTAATAGAATCCTGAACTCGCTCTTGCTCTGCTTCCAGAGCCTGCATTAGCGCTAGTTTTTCACGGCCTTTTTTGTTTAATTCTTTTTCAATATCAAATTGATATACCCCCCCTACTGCTAATTGTACATGATTAGAAGCTTCGTTTCCAAACGACCATTTACCGGAAGAACTAAAATCCAGTCCCCATCTATCTGAAAACCATGTTCTGAATCCTACAACTGCATTATAAGTGGCTCTCGACACGTCATTGGCATAAGTATAACCCGCACCAACGCCCAGATAGGGGTCGAACCAACCTGTTTGACCAACTATTTTATTTAAATCATAACTAAATCTGGTATCAAAACCAAAATATGGCTTGTTTTCAGGATTTATATTGCCATCTATCAAATTACCCTCTTTGTAGTTGTTATAAGTGGCCATTGCCTCTAATCCTATCCCACTCCTAAAATAACGCCCTATACTTATTCTGGAAGGGAAAGCTACTGCATTCCATCTATCTTTCACTGTGGTAATACCGTTAAGCCTTTGTCCGGTATCATTTACGAAATTCCAGCCTAAGCCAACCATCCATGAGCTTACCACCATACTATCTTTGGCAGTTAATTGTAAGTCTTCTAAAGATGTTTCAGTGGGTAGATCCTGACCTTTCATTAGATTAAGGCCAAATATGCTTATAAAAATAAACATTGTGATGTAGGTTTTCATAACACAAAGATTTAGGGTAAATACTTACACAAAATTAATTTATGTCCTTTAGCAATACCATAAAACACTATGATCGACCTCTTTAATCGTTAGACTACACTAAAATAACCGATGGAATTATTCTTGATCTATAAGTTGAATTTCCCTATCGTCGAGTGGTAATTTATATAGATAAAATGGCTGGAGAAGGGCTGTTTGAACCTTGTCATTTGTAGAATTGTCATCAATACCAAATAAAAGCAATCCCTCTGATTCTTTTAGGAAGGCTTTTTGCCCTTGTAAGTCTTTATTGGTTTTTCCAGGACAAAATAGTAAAAGCATTTCTTTATTAAAATCAATAACCGGGGCCTTTAATCCTGGTTTTCTTGTTCTGTTCACTTTTGAATAAAATTTTTGAAGTGCTTCCTGTTTTCTGATTACCGTAAGAGTAGTATCCTCTGTGCCTCCATACAAATCACTCACAATTAATTCTAAGGACGATCCACCTTCCATGCTTTGCGGAACTGTATCGGTTTTTAACTTTTGTCCCCCGCAAGCATTTATAAAAACTAGGAATAAAAACATTCCAAAGATGATTAATGATTTCAAATGCTATTGTTATAAGTAGTGTTATATGCCTTTTCATATACTGCCTCATACAAGGGGAGTATATTTTTAATATCAAATTTCAAAGCTGTCTTATAGGCATTTTCTTTAAATTGGGCGAGCACTTCTTCGTTCTCCAAAATTATTAAGGCATTCTTAGTCATATCGGCTACATCTCCTACATCACTCAAAAAACCTGTCAGCCCATGTATGTTAACTTCAGGAATACCTCCTGTATTACTAGAAATTACGGGCACTCTATTTATCATAGCCTCTAAAGCTGCTAATCCAAAACTCTCCGATTTAGAAGGCAGTAAAAACAAATCTGAGAAGCACAATATTCTATCAATTTCGTTACTATTTCCCAAGAAAACGACTTTATTAGTGATTCCTAATTGCTCACAGAGCAACTCGGCATTTTCTTTTTCAGGACCCTCCCCTACCATTATTAGCTTAGCGGGCATTACCTTCTGAATTCCATTAAATACATGAATTACATCCGGGATATGCTTCACTTGCCTAAAGTTACTTATATGTGTAATAATCTTCTCATCTTCCTCCGCCATAAGCGTCCTCTGACAATCCGTGAATTCTAAACTGTACTTGGAGCTATCTATAAAATTTGGTATTACTTCAATTTCTTTTTTTACATCAAAGAAATCAAGTGTTTTTTGTCTTAAATCAGCTGATACTGAAGTTACTACATCACTTTTGTTAATGCTAAAGTTTACAGCAGGTTTATAAAAAGGATGCTTCCCGACCAAGGTAATATCGGTTCCATGCAAGGTGGTTATCATAGGAATATAAATTCCTTCTTCTTCTAAAATTTGCTTTGCCATATATCCTGCATAGGCATGCGGAATGGCGTAGTGCACATGAAGTAATTCAATCCCATATAACTTAATAGTATCCACTAACTTACTGGAAAGTGCCAATTCATAAGGTTGATAGTGAAACAAAGCATACTCGGGTACGTGAACCTCATGAAAATGAATCTTATTACTAAGAAGTTCAAGCCTTACCGGTTGTTTATAGGTAACAAAATGGATTTCATGCCCCCTATTGGCCAAAGCAATCCCCAACTCCGTGGCTACGACACCGCTACCACCAAAAGTGGGATAGCATACTATAGCTATTTTCATATATCTTTTATTTAGGTTTAGGTTATAGTTAAGAACCTAAATTACTGTTCCCTATAAAACAAAACTAAGATTAAATTTTTTCTTTAATTGATAAGAGAATCATAAATCAGCTGTTGAATCCTGCTTCGAAGCCCGGATTTAACAAGTAATCTATTGGAGGCACTTGGATAGGTACGATTAGAAAGGAAGACATATACAATTTCTTCCTCCGGGTCTGCCCAGGTAAAAGTTCCCGTAAAACCACTATGTCCAAAACTTTTTCTTGATACACATCCACATGTTGGACCCTTTGGGACAAGCTGTGGCTTATCAAATCCAACACCCCTTCTAACATCTTTGTCACAGAAGTAACACTTATTAAACTTTTCTACCGTCCTTGTCTCTAAATAACGATTCCCACCGTAATATCCCCCTTGAAGATACATCTGCATTATTTTGGCTACATCATTTGCATTGCTAAACAACCCTGCATGGCCTCCAACGCCTCCTTGCATGGCTGCCCCCATATCATGCACATATCCCTGTACAGTCTGATAGCGATAGTAATTATCAACCTCAGAAGGTACTATTAAATCTAAAGGATATTTTTCTATTGGATTGTAAGCGGTATTATTGGCTCCAAGGGGGGCGTATAAAAAGCGATTCGCCAAATCGTCTAAATCGGCATTGTAAGTGTCTTCAATATATTTCTTTAAAACATAATATGCTACATCACTATAGCGATACCTATTCGATTTTAAACTCTGGCGTCCTATTCTATTGTAAATTGAATCGTTATAGGCATCCTGTAAAAACAAATTATTGGCCACCTGAGTATTAAAGCCATCAGAAGCGTTATCTCTGTAAAACTCCGGAGATGGTTTGCGTTTATTGTTTAGTGTTTTTAAATAGAAGGCAATCCAGGCCGGCAATCTGCCATAGTGACTCAAGGCCTTAAGAACTGTTACATCTTTTAATTCCGTGTCTGCATAGTCTTCAATCAACTCGCCAAAGGTATCATTGAGTGCAATCTTTCCCTCTTCCTCCATTTTCATCACCACCGGAAGGGTTGCCAATATTTTGGTCAAGGAGGCTAAATCATATATGTGATCCGTGGTCAATTCCTTATCAGAATCATATGTGGGTTTTCCAAAAGCCTTGTTGTATATGATTTTACCCTTTCTGGCTACCAGTACTTGTGCCCCCGGAAACATCAATGAGTCCAGTCCATTCTGCATTAATTCATCAATTTTTGCTAATTCTGATGAATTCACTCCTACTCTTTCCGGAATGCTATACCCAAGTCTTTGCATGGAAGGAGACTCAACAGATGAATTCACTGGAAGCTCGGGATGCGCTGTAACCGGCAAGACACCTTTTGCCGGAATAGCACCAAATAATATTTCTGCTGTTTTCTCCTGAGCAATTTTGCTGTTTTGATAAGATACTACTACCGCATCTACATCAGCCAAAGAAACAATATCTAACAAGGCGTATGGACTTGCAAAAACACTTAATATTACATTAGAACTTCCCTGTCGCGCTATCTCCTGAAGCCAAAACAACTCTGTCTGTGAAAATCGGTATGACTTCCATGGGGAATCATTATTTTTATGAAAGCCGATAATAACCAAGTTAAATTCATCGAGCTTCTTTTTCAGACTGACAATATCCTTAGCTTTTACTTCAGTAATCTTGGCATACTTACTTAACCTGTCTAAAAATGGTTGATGCCCATCGTCTCCGAACTTCACATAAGCTATATTCTTATTATTGAGATTCTTAATACCCACTAAATTCAGTGGATCCTTCGCTAAAGTAATAGCGCTTTCTATGGCCTCTTCATATACCGCAACATTCTCGAGATTATTTAAATCTTCATATAAATTTTCCGTCTGAATTGAAGTATTTTTATGAAGTCCGGCTTTGTATTTAGCCATTAAAACCTTTTTAACAGATAGCGCCAAACGTTCTTCAGTAATAAGTCCACTTTCATAGGCTTTTAAAAGGGTGTTCTTGCTTTTTATAAAATCTTTTGGCATTAAGAGCATATCATTCCCTGCCAAAAAAGCCTCTAGTTCGGTAATTCCATTTTCCGCAAAATTGGAAACTCCATTCATATTCAGGGCATCGGTAAAAATCAATCCACTAAAACCCATCTCATTCTTTAATAGATTGGTTATGGTGCTTTTTGAAAGAGAGGTTGGTCTTGATGGTTCTGATTCTAAAGCCGGCACACTTAAATGTGCTACCATGACACTTTCTAGTCCTTCTTTAATAAGTGCCTTGTAAGGGAAAAGCTCTATACTATCTAGTCTTTTTCTTGTGAAATCTAAAATGGGTAATGACTTATGAGAATCTACCGAGGTATCCCCGTGACCGGGAAAGTGCTTCCCGCTGGTCAAAATACCAGCTCGTTGCATTCCTTTCATAATAGCAACCCCTTTCATCGAAACATTTTCTCTATCCTCTCCAAAAGATCGATTCCCTATGATGGGGTTTCTAGGATCTATATTGACATCAACTACCGGCGCAAAATTGATATGAACTCCTAGTCTGGCGGTATTCTCGCCTATTTGATTCCCTACTCTTTCAATGACAGAGGTATCACGAACAGCTCCTAAGGTCATATTCCAAGGAAAAGCATAGGTTGAGTCTAATCGCATGGCTAAACCCCATTCGGCATCCATTCCAACTAGTAATGGAATTTTGGAAAGTCTTTGATATTCATTGGTGATTTTAGCCTGACGTAAGGGACCTCCTTTTGAAAAAATTATTCCTCCTAAATAATGGTCCCGGATATAACTCTTTATCTTATCCTCTCCTTTAGCACTCTCTTCTGACGAAGCCATTACCATAAATAATTGCCCTATTCGCTCCTCCAGGGACATCTGATCATAGGTGGTTTCAACCCACTTCCACTGATATACGCTATCATTAGAACTTAAGGGAGAGTATTGTCCCTTTGCAGAAAAAATAAAACTAATAAAAAGTAAGGATAGTAGATATTTCCCCATAAATATTTCCTTCAAGACTTTAACTATAAACAGTTATATATATTGCATTTATACTGGCGGTCATCAAATTAAAAATTCCTTGGGGGCGTCAAGGAAGCCTTATATTGGGCGATTTATATAAAACGACCGTGCCAACTTTCAGAGGCAGGCACCTCCCAATGTTCCATATATTCTTCTTTGTTTACCACTAAATTATTAAAAACTATAGTGTTTTTCGAAATAGATTTGGCCTTTGCCATTTTTTTAAACTCAACCAAAGGTTTGTAAGTAATGTAATCCCCTTGCTTAAAACTAACATTCATTTTATCTAATAATACAACGTCAAATCGCTTTTCCAATTGTTGAATAAAGTGAACGGAAGCATCAATAGAACAGCCGGAGGCGGAGGCGTATTGCTGATCTAAAGCCAAAACAATAAACCTTCTGTATTTAATCTCATAGGCAGCTTTAAGATCACTGCCATGGGCGGTCCATTCTTCCAAAAAACTATCGAGTGCTTCAGAAATTTCTTTTTCTTCTTCTACCGTAAAAGATCGGTTGCACTGATATATCCAAATCCTGGATGAACCAGGTAAACTATTAAACGTCACCAACATAATTTTCTTTTTACCTAATTAATTTAAGCGAGGACACGATTAAACCAATGCCAATTTAATCTTATCAAAGATCCCCCGCTTCTGCAATAAGCTCCGCTATATCCATAACTTTTATAGCAGCTTCCTTTTCTTTATTCTTTATCCCATCCGTTAACATTGTATTGCAAAATGGACAGGCGGCAGCTATGATTTCTGGTTTGGTTTCCAAAGCCTCTTCGGTCCTTTCTATATTAACATCCTTATTTCCTTTTTCAGGTTCCTTGAACATTTGAGCTCCCCCGGCACCACAGCATAAACCTCTTTTCTTACAACTTTTCATCTCAACCAATTCAGCATCCAATTTCTGAATTAATAGTCTAGGTGCCTCATAAATATTATTTGCTCTTCCTAAATAACAGGGATCATGAAATGTAATTCGTTTTCCCTTATAGCTTCCTCCTTCTAAAGAAATTCTTCCTTCTTTTAGAAGAGCGTTAATAAATTGTGTGTGATGGACTACCTCATAATCCCCTCCTAATCCCGGATATTCATTCTTGAGTGTATTGAAACAGTGAGGACAGGTAGTAACGATTTTTTTTATACCATAAGCGTTCATCACCTCAATATTAGTGACCGCCTGCATCTGAAAAAGGAATTCATTTCCAGAACGCTTTGCAGGGTCTCCCGAGCAACTTTCCTCTGTTCCTAAAACCGCAAAATTAACCTTTGCATTTTGAAGTATTTTTACAAAGGCTTTAGTGATTTTTTTGGCTCTATCATCAAAAGAACCTGCACAACCTACCCAGAATAATACCTCAGGGGTTTTGCCTTCTGAAAACAGTTGGGCCATGGTTGATACTTTAATACTTTCACTCATTGATAAAATTGTGTTTTTATGATTCTTCCGCCCAGTTTAGTCGGTCCATTTGGTTAAAGGGCCATGGAGCACCGTTATTCTCTATATTGCCCATCATTATATTTAATTCTGTTGGGGCCGCGGATTGTTCCATCACCAAATATTGTCTCATCGACATAATAATACTAAGTGGGTCTATGCTAATTGGACAAGCCTCAACACAGGCATTGCAAGAGGTACAGGCCCATAATTCTTCTGAACTAATATAATCTCCCAGAAGTTGTTTTCCGTCATCTTGAAATATACCCTTATTAGTATCCAGGTTTTTACTTACCTCCTCTAACCTATCTCTCGTGTCCATCATTATTTTTCTTGGAGACAGTTCTTTGCCTGTTATATTGGCGGGACATTCGCTTGTGCATCTACCGCATTCTGTACAAGAATAGGCATTCAAAAGCTGTACCTTGGTAAGATCCATAACATCAGAGGCACCAAACTTTTCAGGAGCTGGCATGTTTTCGTCCACAGCGGCATAAGGATCTGCCGAAGGATCCATCATCAATTTTACTTCTTTTGTAACGGCTTCTAAATTATCAAACTCTCCTTTTGGGGTAAGTTTGGCATAATAAGTATTTGGAAAAGCCAATAAAATATGAAGGTGTTTTGAGAAATAAAGGTAATTTAAAAAGAAGAGTATCCCCAGTATATGAAGCCACCAGGCAGTCCGTTCAAGGAGAATGAGACTATCAACAGATAAACCTTGTATATAAGGCAGTAAAAACTGACTCACAGGAAATAAACCAGCCCTTGAATAATGAGGGACTTCTAAAAGTTGTAATTGATAATCGGCTGCATTCATTGTTAAGAACAACATCATTAAAACAACTTCTATATACAGAATATAATCTGCATCTTTTTTAGGCCAACCTTTCATTTCAGGTTTTATAAACCGCCTTATTTTAATAATATTCCTTCTTATCCAGAAGATCAAAACTGCCAAAATTACAAGTAGCGCTAATACTTCAAAGGAGGCTATTAATATATTGTAAACAGGCCCAAGAAAAGAGAACACCCTATGTGTGCCAATTAAACCATCGATAATGATTTCCAAGACCTCAATATTGATTATTATAAATCCAACATAGACCACAATATGTAAAATACCCGCTATAGGCCTGACCACCATTTTTGATTGGCCCAAAGCCACCATGGCCATATTTTTAAATCTTTCGGAAGGATTGTCTTGAGGAAAATCTTGTCTTCCCAATTTTATATTTCGAAGTAATTTCTTAACGTTTTTGGAAAAATAACCAACTCCTAGAACCAGGGCTAGCAAAAAGATTATATTAGGTAGGTAAGACATTTACTGTTCGGGTTTTATCTCCGCGGGATCACCCTCTGGATTTTCATAACTTTTTTGTTTTTTACCGAAAACGGATACATTAACATAGCGTTTTGGATTTAAGCGCATATCCTGCAGAAGTAAGTCTAATTCTTTTGAAGCATCCGTGAGATTGTTATATAGCTCATCATTATTTACCAATTTTCCTAAAGATCCTTCCCCTTGTTCAATTTTAGCTAAAAGTTGCTGCATATTTTCCATAGTAGCCTTTAAGCTCCTAACAGTACTGGCAAGCCCTGCCTGCGCTAAAGAATCAGACAAATTAGAAAAGTTGGTAGTAATTGTGTTTATATTCGTAATGGAACTGTCTAACTTGCCTTTATTACTTTCAAGTATCTCATTAAACAGCGCAGCACTCTTTTCAAAGCTATTTACCGTAATTCTCAACCCTTGGATACTTACCCTTAAATTTTCCTTGGTTTCTTCATCCAGAATATCATTCACATTAATAAATAAGGAATCAGCATTGGAAACTGCACCTTCTATCTTTGTTTGAAGAGGGGCTAATTTTTTTTGCACGAGGTCCGTTATACCAGGTTTAATACCTGAAGTTAGTGTATCTCCCGATACTGCAAGAGGAGCTCCGTCAAAAACAGGAAGAATTTGAATTCCTTTCCCCCCTATGATTCCCGTATCGTACAACTCAGCTAAACTATTTTTAGAAAACTCGAAACTACTATCAACAGAGAAGGTTACCACAAGAACTCCGCTATTTCCTTTGAAGGCAATATTATTTACGTTTCCTACATTCAAGCCATTGATTGAAACCTGAGTCCCGGGTTGTAAACCTCCAACGTGATCATATATTGCGTAAAAAGTCTTGCTATTATTAAAAAGGGGGGTCGATTTTAAAAAACTAAAGCCTAAAATGAATAATAAAATTCCTCCTACTACTATAATGCCTGTCTTGATTTCCCTTGAAAGTTTTAATCGCATTGATTTAGTTTACTAACAAAATTATAAATATTTTTTGGATAGACTCCCATTATTGGCTTAGGTATTTTAAAGCCTCTGGCACAGGTATTCTTTTTCCTTCTTTATATGCGACAATATAACACGTACTATAACCTTTTGAGGTAGCACCGGCCTTAAATAACTGTGCCTGCTCATAGGATTGTGTCTCTCCATACATATAACGATATAGATTCTTATAGGGTTCTTTGCTTATGGTGCTTAAACCTTTAAAATTAGAGGGAATCAATGAAAGATCTTTACCACTGGCCAGCAATTGTACTTTAAAAATAATTATATCCTCTTTAGCTTTAAGACTGTTTTCGTTATCTTTTGGGGTTGCACTATCTCTTCTTTGATGCTAACAATCTCGTCTTTTTGAGAAGTTATATCGTTTTTAGCGGTACTTTTCTCTTCAGATAAAATTAGTGATTTCTTCTTTCTGAATCGTTGGTTCTTCCTTTATTGGCTGCTGTTTATCATTACCCATTGCTGTAACCGCGCCTTCATCGGTCGTTTTAGTATCGGATACTTGTTTTGGGAGTTCCTTATCTTTTTCTATACCGGTTTTTTCTGTAGAATTCTCTACGGTTGTTGTGGCAACCACGGCAACACCAACTTGTTCCTTCTCTGAAGTAGTATTGGGTTTATCCGCCACTTCTTTGTCAGCAGAAGCAATCACGGGCAAATTAATAACCCCTGCCTCAGGCTCTTTTTTAACTGCTATGGATGATTGGTTACTGGATGGGGCTCTGGTATTGTTCTTGTAAGTGATGATAGCTTCGGCAATTGCCTTACCCATCTCTTGTTGCCCTTTTTTAGAATTTAAGTAAGCTCCTTCTGATTTATTTGTTAAAAAACCTGTCTCAATTAAAACACTGGGCATAAAAGTTTGATGTAAAACAATAAATCCGGCCTGTTTTACCTTTCTGTCGTTTCTTTCTAACTTTTTGGAAAAATTATCTTGCATCATTTTACCCAGCATTATACTTTGATCCAAGAATTCCTCCTGCATTATTGTAAGTCCAATAACCGATTCCGGAGAATTTATATCATAATCGGCATATCTAGACTCATAATTATCCTCCAGATATATAACCGAGTTTTCCTTTTTAGCTATTTCAAAATTTTGTTTGTTTGCATGAAGTCCCAAAACAAAGGTTCCTGCCCCATTGGCATCCGAAGTATGAGAATCGCAGTGAACGGAGACAAAAAGGTCAGCATTCGCCTTATTTGCGATTTCACCTCGTACAAATAAGTCCACAAAAGTGTCATTGTCTCTTGTGTATATCACCTTAATATCCTTATTGGTCGAAAGTAACTTACCTACCTCAAGTACAATGTTTAAGGCAATATTCTTTTCCATATAACCATTGCCCAAATTACCAGGATCATGGCCACCATGGCCAGCGTCTAAGACTACCAAAAAGGGCTCATCGTTATCTTCAAAATAATTGTATGAAAAGGAGGATATCAAAACAAATAAAAAAGAAATGGGTATTAATACAAACCGTTTCAACATCTTCATTAATTAGGATTTACAAATTTTATAACTATCTACTTCTTAACTGTTTGGTACGACTTCAATGACAACTTCTCAATCAAACCCCAGATAATCTTCAATTAAAGATTAACAAATATAAGAGGCCTTAGTGTTTTGCTGCTTTGCACGGAGGTTAAATTTATTGTAATGTGCTGTAAGCAGACCAAAAAATATATGTAAGTTTGACTACCAAAAACGAAGCCTTACCATTACAAAAATAGGATATATCGCTTTGCAATCAAACAAACATTATCTTCTTTTCTTTTTGCTACTGTTTATGGGCACTTTGACCTTTTATGCTCAGGAAGATTTTATCAAACCTCTGCCCATAAAGGCAGTGCAAGATAGCATAATAGCTCCTTTAATGCCGGCACCCGTGGTCAGGGATACGGTCACCGTAGACTCACTACAGAACGATTCTATTCAAAGTAAACAAGGTTTTTTAACAGATAAGATAAAATACAAAGCAAAAGATTACGTAAGACTAAGTCAAAAAGATCAAAAAATTTATCTGTATAACGAGGCGGAAATTTATTATGAGGACACGGAGCTTAAAGCTGGAGTTATTATCCTTGATTACATCAAAAACGAGGTTTATGCAGGTAGATTAATAGATTCTTTGGGTAATTATACACAAACACCCTACTTTAAACAAGGAGAGAATATTGTTATTCCTGATAGTATTCGTTTTAATTTTGATACCCAAAAAGCGCTTATTTTTAATTCAAGGACAGAACAACAAGCAGGACTGGGACAGTTAGGTAGTGATGCAATGAAGGTTTACGCTAATGTCACCAAGAAAGAAAATGATTCTGTTTATTTCTTGAGCGAAGGTAAACTGACCACTTCAAAAGATACTATTAATCCGGATTATTATATCAGAGTACGTAAAGCGAAGTTCGTGCCTAAAAAGAAAGTAATTGCGGGTTTGAGTAATATCTATATAGCCGATGTCCCTACCCCAATTGCTTTGCCCTTTGCTTATTTTCCACTGACAGCAGGTAGAACAGCCGGGGTTATGATGCCTACTTTTGGAAATGACCCTGACCGTGGTTATTTTTTACAAAATTTAGGATATTATGTACCTATGAGTGATTACGCAGATTTAACAGTTACAGGAGATCTATATACAAATGGAAGTTGGGGTTTTAGGGCGGCATCTGTTTATTCAAAACGCTATAAGTACCGGGGGAATTTTAATTTTAGGTATGAAAATCAAATAACAAGTCAAAAAGGCTTTGACGATTATAGTCGCGGAACTATATATAATATCCAAATATCACACTCTCAAGATTCAAAAGCCAATCCAAATTCGCGCTTGTCGGCTTCGGTGAACCTTGGTAGTAGTCAGTATTACAGAAATTCCTTGCTCCAACAAAATTTACCTAACACACAGATAAACAACTTATCATCCTCTATTTCTTATTCAAAGACTTTTCCGGCTTATCCTTCTGTAAATGTTAGTTTAACCGCCACGCACAATCAAAATACTAATACTGAAGCTGTAGATTTAACCCTACCTACATTACAAGCAAGTCTGGAACGAATTTTTCCTTTTGCCAAAAGAGAAGGTATAAAAAAAGGAGCCTTACAAAATATTAATTTTCAATATGATTTAAACGCTCGTAATAGTATTAGTACAACCAATGACGAATTTGGTACGGCTGCAATGTTTGACAATGCAAAAGTAGGTGCCAGACACAGAATACCTATTAGCACTAATTTTAAAGTCGCTAAATTCCTGAGTCTAAGTATGGGAGGTAATTATGAAGATGTTTGGACGTTACAGACTTATAATCAAAGGTTTGATGAGGAAACCCAGACTGTAGTAACAGATACCATCAGTGGTTTTGATCGATTTAATCAGTATAGCCTAAGTACAAGTCTTGGAACAACTGTTTACGGTACTTTTAATATAGGAGAGGATAAAAAAATACAGGCTATCAGGCATATTATGAGACCCTCTGTTAGTTATGGATACGCCCCTTCCTTTGATCAGTATTATGACGAATATATAAATGGTGTATCCGGGGATACTGTGACATATACGCGCTTCCAAAACACCTTATACGGAGTGCCCAGCAGAGGGCAATCTAGCAACCTTGGCTTTTCGCTCGCTAATTCTTTGGAGGCCAAGGTAAGAGACAAAGATTCTACTAAACTAGAACCCAAAAAGGTTTTTCTTTTAAATAGTTTTAATTTAACGACGGGATATAATTTTGAATCGGATTCCTTAAACTTAAACCCTGTAGCCATCACGGGAGGTACTAATATTCTGAACAATAAAATGTCCATAAACTTTGGTGCCAACCTGGACCCCTATGCTTTAGACAATAATGGACGGAGAATAAACACCTTTAACATTGCAAATGGAGGGAGTCTTTTTAGGTTAACATCCGCTAGAGCTAATATTAGCTATTCTATTAGTAGTGAGGACTTTAAACCAGATTCAGATAGGGAAAAATATCCTACCGAAGGAGATATTTATGTCGAGGCTTCCGGGGGTAGAACAGATGACCTTTTTGGGAAAGCTAATAATTTTAATGAAAGCAGGTTTGATGATAAGGATGAATTAAATAAGGAGAATCCGATTTATCAGAATAAAATTGAATGGGACCTCCGCTTGCAATATGCTCTTTCTTATAGCAATTCCACTAGGCAAAACGATTTTACAAACAACTCCTTAATGTTCTCAGGAAATGTAACTCTTTCCCCTGGATGGGACGTAGGGGTCTCCTCTGGTTATGATTTTAAGGGGAAGGGATTTACAGTAACCCAATTGAGGTTTAGAAGAGACTTGGGTAGTTTTAAGCTAAACTTTGACTGGACTCCCTTTGGTGATTTTGAGCGCTGGTATTTTTTTATTGGAATCAAAAGTTCTTTGCTTAAAGATCTTAAGTTTGAAAATAGAAGTCAACCCCCACCCAGATAGGACTCTTTTTAAAAATTATAAGAAGAAAAGAAATCTTATTTTAAGCCTCTGTTAACCTAATAAAATAATTATGAAGAAAGCCATTAATACCACAAATGCTCCTGCCGCCATAGGCCCTTATAGTCAGGCTATTTTAAGCAACAACACACTTTATATATCCGGGCAAATTCCAATAAACCCTCTTAGTGGAAAACTGGTAGAGTCAGGAATTGAAGAGGAAACAAAGCAGTGTATGGAAAACTTAAAAGCCATTTTAACAGAGGCCAAGATGACTTTTGAGCAGGTGGTTAAAGCGACCATCTTTATAAAGGACATGTCCCAATTTTCGAGGATAAATGATGTTTATAGTCAATTTTTTGAAGGAATAATACCTCCGGCGAGAGAGACCGTAGAAGTATCAGAATTACCAAAAAATGTTAACATCGAAATATCAATGATTGCGGTCAAATAGTTTCCTTATGAAACTCAACCAACCCTTCAATTGGTCTTTGTCTTATTACCCCAACAATTAGATCATTCCGTTCTAAAACCGCTAATAATTCGTCTTTTAGAAAATATGCAATACTACCTACAAAGTGTATGGGAACTTTGGTAGCTAATTCAAATTGCATTATATAATTATTGACAAATTGTTGCAGGCCCTTATCAATAACTCCTTTGCAATAAGGGTGATCTTTATTCTCTATTAAAAATCTTGCAAAGGTGGCCAAGTAAGTATTTGGATTAGGTTGCTTATAAAGGTTCTCTTTTATAACATCCGGATCCAAATTGTATTCTTTATTAAACTTTATGGCCAATGCTTGTGGCATTTTGTGGAAGTAATAGTCGCGAATAAGTTTTCTGCCAAAGAAGTTGCCACTGCCATCATCCATGGGAATATATCCCAATGAAACAACTTTTTGAAAAAGTTGATGCCCATCATAATAACTACAGTTAGATCCTGTCCCAAGGATACATACAATTCCCTGATGTCCTATTTTTGTTGTACTATAGATGGCGGCGTAGGTATCCTCTTGTACTTGAGCATTAGCATTTGGAAAGAAATTTTTAAAAATTTTCTTGAGAAAATTTTTCATTCGATCCGTTCCGCAACCGGCTCCATAAAAATACAAATGTTTAACCTTATCCTTATTTTTAGATAACTCAAAGTTATTTGCCAACCTATCTTCTATGACCTCTCTGGTCAGAACTTCAGGACTTAAACCCAAAGTTTGAGTCATAAATAATTCATTCCCCTTACTATCCAGGGCAATCCAATCTGATTTTGTGGCGCCACTATCAACTATTAATATCATTTACTAAGCCTTAAAAAAGAATCCCCAAAGAAGCTTAAATAACTTTTTCGAGGATTCCTCATTACTAATTATTTTTAATCCTCTTACAAGGAAGCAACATGTTGCGTAAGATCAAGTAATTTATTTGAATATCCAGCTTCATTATCGTACCAAGATATCACCTTAAAGAATTTACTGTTTAATTCGATACCTGCGCCTGCATCAAAAATACTTGTGCGAGAATCACCAATAAAATCTTGAGAAACTACGGCCTCTTCAGTATATCCAAGAATCCCTTTTAAATCCCCTTCCGAAGCTGCTTTAAAAGTTTTTTTAATATCCTCATAGGATGTTTCCTTTTCCAGACGAACAGTTAAATCAACTACAGAAACATCTGCCGTTGGGACTCTAAAAGCCATCCCGGTAAGTTTCCCTTCTAGGGCAGGAATAACCTTGGTTACAGCCTTGGCTGCCCCTGTTGAAGCAGGAATTATATTTAACAAAGCACTTCGGCCTCCTCTAAAATCTTTCCTAGAAGGACCATCTACCGTAAATTGTGTAGCGGTAGTTGCATGTACCGTTGTCATAAGCGCCTCTTCAATGCCATAATTATCATTTAAGACTTTGGCAAGAGGGGCCAAACAGTTAGTCGTACAAGAGGCATTAGAAACAATCGTATCAGAAGCTTTTACATCTTTGTGGTTTACACCCATAACAAACATTGGCGCATCCTTTGAAGGAGCAGAAATAATTACTTTTTTAGCACCTCCGTCAATATGATATTGAGCTGTTTCAAGCGTGGTAAAAATACCCGTACATTCAGCTACATATTCAGCTCCAACTTCATCCCATTTCAAATTTTTAGGATCTCTTTCTCCGGTAATTCTAATAGTATTTCCATTAACCAAGAGATGTCCATCTTTTACTTCAACGGTACCATCAAATTTTCCATGAACAGAATCGTATTCCAAAAGATAAGCTAAATGGTCTACATCTAAAAGATCATTTATTGCAACGACATCTAAATCTGCTCTTTTAAAAGATTCTCTAAAAACTAATCTCCCTATTCTACCAAATCCGTTAATTCCTATTTTTACTTTAGACATTTTATATTGATTAAGATTAAAACTATATTGTCATTATATCAGAAACTCTTATAAGTTCCTTATCGATTTTTGTTTTTCCTTTGATCGCCTCTTCCACAGGTGTTAGCGTAATTTTATTATCCATAATACCTGCCATTAAAGAACTTTTACCTTCCAACAGGGCCTCCACTGACTTCACACCCATTCTACTAGCGAGTACTCTATCAAAACAGCTAGGCGCTCCACCTCTTTGCATATGGCCTAAAACACATACTCTGACATCGTATACCGGAAGGTTCTTTTCTACATATTCTTTTAATTCATAGACATTTTTACCGGTAGTTTTATCGCCTTCGGCAACTACTACTATGCTGGACGACTTACCACGGGCCTTACTACGTTTTAAAGAATCCAAAAGTCTTTCTAAGCCCAAATCTTCCTCAGGGATCAAAATCTCTTCCGCCCCTGCTCCAACTCCTGAGTTTAAAGCAATATGTCCAACATCACGTCCCATTACTTCTACAAAGAATAATCTATGGTGAGAACTTGCTGTATCGCGAATTTTATCTATCGCATCAACGACAGTATTCAAAGCCGTATCAAACCCTAAAGTATAATTTGTGCCGTAAATGTCGTTATCTATGGTCCCGGGAATACCAATGAATGGTATTTTGTGCTCTTTGTAAAAAGCAAGGGCTCCTGTAAAACTTCCATCCCCTCCTATTACCACAAAAGCATCTATCCCATTGGCAACTAATTGGTCATAGGCAAGTTTTCTTCCCTCTACCGTCCTAAAATCATCGCATCGAGCAGATTTTAAAATGGTTCCTCCCTTATTGATAATGTTATTTACACTTCTGGCATTCATGGGGATAAAATCTCCTTCTATCATTCCTTCATATCCCCTGTAGATACCAATGCAATCCTTATTTAAATAGGCACAGGTACGCACAACAGCCCGTATAGCCGCATTCATTCCTGGAGAATCTCCTCCGGATGTGAAAACTGCAATTTTTTTAATTTCTGAACTCATTGAAAAATTTAGAATTGCAAAAATACTAAACTTATCGGATAAAATGAATTGGATATTGTCTTAATTTAACAATATCGTTATCAATATCGTTGTAGTAGAGCCCATCAAAGTCATGTGAATACGTTTACAATATGACTTAAAATAGTTTATTTCTAAGGGATCCTTAAACCTGACTGTAAATTCAAACAATAAGAAGCTTACAAAAACAACAAAAAAGGTCTGCAGTGTTAACTTTTTAGGAATGCCAAACTACTTCAATTTTGGTTTATTGGATTTTGGATAAAATTTAACCAAACTGTCTTGCCCCATTACGGCTGATGGCATTATTGCTGCCTGCTCTTTGGACAAGGATTCTACTCCCTGATCTTGTATTTCCTTTTCCTTATTTCTGAACAATTTTTTCATCAGTTCCTTAAAAGTGTTGAAGTCCACTTCATAGGAAATACCGACTCCCTGAGTATAGCCCTGCTGTTGTTGCAGAAACTGCTGTATTTCATTTTCTCGATTAAAAACTTTGGCTCTTAAAGTGCCTTCTTCATTTAGCAAGACCTGTACTTCTACATCTCCTGCCACCACTGTTTCCGTGACTCCTCCAACCGGAACTCCAAATCGGCCATTAAATAATACCTTATCACTAATTTGAGTAGAAACGGTAACCCCTATTCTGTTTTCAGTTTGAATATCATTCGGATCTAAAAAACCTTGTTCATACGAAACTCCAAAGTCAATTTTATCATCTTCATCTCCTAATACCTGATTTAATAGCCCCGATGCAGTTTGAATTAAATTTCCGGTCACGGCCTGTTGATTTATCCCGGAGGTCTCACTTACAAAGGTTCCCTGGGCCAAAAGAAAAATGGCGTTACGCTCTTCAATGGTTGGATCTTGTAGCCGATATTCAAGTTCTGACTTCACCGTAGAACTGGTCCCTGGGAATTCTATACTAAGATCTATACTGGGCCTGTCTAACTGGTCTGTAAGCCTAATAATCACATCTGTAGGTATTCTTCTGCTGTAGCCCGCATTATCTAATAAGGGTGCAGGATTCGCGTTTAAAGAATATACTGCTTCCATATTGAGAACAGCTTCTAATGGTTTCCCGTCCCATACCAGGTTACCTCCCGGTTTTACATTAAAGGTCCTGTCTATAATACCCCCAAACTTATAATTATATTCTCCTGTTACCACTACAAAATCCCCGAACATATTAAACTTGCCATTCGTATTTATTTCCATATATACAAGGCCCGCACCAGTGCCCTTTAGAGAGCTTCCGGTTTTTTGATCAACGACAATTTCCACTTCTGCTTCTGGAGTAATATCGAGGTCGAACCTAAGTTCCAGGCCTTCATAATTTTTAATTTGACGCTCCATATCCAAAGTCGCCACCTCATCTTTTTCAATAAAGTTAATGAAGGAGTAATCTCCTATAGAGGCCACATCGCTAATAGGTATTTTAAGAGAAGTTCCTCTAGAGGTAGCCCCTTCAAAAGTGATATTCAATGCCGTGGTAGGGCCAAAAATTCTACCTTTCCCATTTACAAAACCGGTGCCATAATAAAGGCTTCCTTCTTCAAAAGGAGTATTCAATATTAGTAAACGATCATTCCTAGTGTCGATATCCAAGTCAAGATTCCAGGTTTTAAAGAAATTATGTCTAATGGTACCATGAAGTATGGCTTCTGTGTTCATCGCTACATCTGTCAGACCTATATTTTGAAAATCAAAAGTTTGGTCATACAAGCGGATCGTAGCGTTTTGGGCAAAATCATAATCTACATTTAAATAAGGCACTCCTAAGCCGGCATTATTAAGTGTAAGTAAGCCTCTGATCTCGGGGTTTCTTATATCTCCTATAATTTGGGCACTTCCATTTAAGCTTCCTCGAATATTTGAAATTACATCTTTTCCTAAGGGACTAAAAGGTTCTAAGTTAAAATCACTAAAAGAAGCCACCAGGTCAGCTTTTGGAACTTCTTCGACGTTTGTAAACTTTCCGAAGACTCCGAACTTTTCTAATCCATTTTCCCTGATTTGTGAATTCACAGAAAACTCTGTAAGATCCTTATTGCCTACAATGCCTATTGTTAAATTCCCTAGGTCAATTCCATTAATACCGAATTTCGCTATATCTAAATTACAGACCGGTAAATAGATATTATCCTTTTGAAGTAAATTAAGAGTTCCATTAATTTCGCCCTGAAGATTTAATGAATCAATGCTAGGTGCAATCTTATTTAAGGAAACAATCTTAAATTGTAATTCTAAATCTTTATAGGTAGAATCTGCTAATTGCCCTCGAAGTCTAATCTGCTCTCTATTATCATTATTCATTACAATTTCCTCTATCGTAATGCTGTCTAGCGTCCTATTTAAAATTACTTTATTCTTCGTATTGCTATTTCTATTTAAAACCCATGTATTTCCTTTAAAACTGACGTCTGACTTTTTTAAACCTATCACTGACTTATTATCCTCATTAAAAGTATGATAGAAATTTAAATTGTAACTATCATTATATGCACTACCCCCTTGAAATTCTGTCCTAAAGAAAAGGGTGTCGTTAAGCGTTGTATTTATTAGATTGAAATCCTTTACATCATAATAGGGCGTCTGAACACTTTGCACGGCTAAATAAGTATTAAACAAAGGATTCTTATTATCTATCCGGAAATCAATACTATCTAATTCATTTTTAAACGCCTGAATATGAGGGGATTTAAAATCGAGTTTAAAATCTCCCTGGTCAGCTATGATATTTCCGCGGATAAAGGTGTTTGGACCAAACTCCACTTCAGGAAAGAAAACTTCAACAATCTTATTATATATTTTAAAATTAAAAGCTAGTGTCTGTCCACTTGATATTTCAAAAGGCTTATAGTTTGTATAAATACTTCCGATAGAATTTCGAACAAGTTTTCCCAGTTCCCTTGTTTTAAATTTACCGCGCATATATCCGGTGATGATATCCGGTGAATTTATTTCGATACTTCTGGTTGAATCTTTTGAAAAGGTGGAAACAATGCTAAAATCTTCAAAATAATAGGTGTTATTTATGTTTTGATAACTTGTTTGGGAAAACTGGATATTCCCTTCTATACTTTCAAAAGAATTCCCTGTAATATCCATGCTTACGTCCCCCTTAAAAACAGAGACGCTATCATTAATAAAATTTAGCACTTTTAGGTCGGCGTATTCTACAAAAGCATTAAAGTTAAAACTACTTTCTTCATCACTGAAATCGGCTAATCCATCAAAATTAAATTTAATATTCTCATCATTGCTAATAAGCGATCCATCAAAAAGTTGATCTTTTAAAACACCCGAAACTTTCACATCATTATATTCATAATCATTAAAAACTGCAGAATACACTTCACCGAAGACCTCCGTGTTCAAATTTTGACTAACAAAACCCTTTCCCTCGACATTTACATCTATGGTAGCCTTTCCTAATTTGGCATTGTTTACAAAACGTCCTAAATTAAAATCAATCAGAGATACAAAACCCTTATATCTGGCATTGTCCATGTCATTAATTTCGGTAAGATCTAAGTCCAGATAACTACTCCCCAAAACAGTATTAAGGTTGGCTCTCGTATTTATGGATGTTTGGGTAATAATGGCATCTCCCCTAATAGTAAATTGTCCAAGGCGGTTAAAAATAGAGGGAAGAGACTTCCCTAATAAATTTGGCATTAAAGAACGTAACTCGTAGTAACTAGTAGTTATATTCTTAATATCGGCATTAAGTTCAAAAGGCTTTTCTTTTGTAAAAAGATTGGTGAAATTAAAATCTCCTCTTATTCCTGTATTATCAGAAATGAGAAAAAGCTGTTCAATGTTCAGATCGTTCAATATTCCACTAATATTTCCCGAAAACAACACCTCTTTTCCCGTCCCAAATTGATCATACAAGAGATTAACTTCATCCAAAACTACCTTAGACTCAACAAAATTGGCGGTAATTTGAACTTTATCCATAAAATATCTGAGATCCTCTCTTTCATAGTCAAACTGTAAATTACCAGTAATATTAGACTTTGGAGTTTTAATATTTAAAGAATCAAATTTCATTTTTTCTTTGGAATATGAAAAGGAAGTAGATAGCTTTTCCACATTTATTCCAATATTACTATCCATAGAAAGTGCTTCAATATTGGTTGTTACATCCGGACCTAGTATTTGAAATGCTCCTGCTGCTATATTTAAGTTCTTAAAGTTTAATATTTCCGGTTTTTCTTTATTTAAATCTGTTAGTCTAAATGTGCTATTGTAAATTTCTATATGTGTTGATGAAAAAAAGAAAGGGGGACTATTTGGATCTTTTGGTTTACCACTATCCAATTTATCCACAAAAACTCCCAAGTTATTATCTGCTGCGTCCTCGTATGTCTTTAAATTAAAGAGCAAACCGTCTATACCAATATCACCAAATTCTAACTTTCCTTTTACAATAGTTCTAACATTTAAAATAGAGGTAGATAGTTCTTTGATATAAATAAGTGTGTCATTTTTATAATCTTCTATATAAACATCCTTTAAGGCTGTGTCCCAGGTAATAAGTGAAATACGCAATCTATCTATATTGATATTGGTTCCAAATTTCTCATTTATGGTGGTAGTTGCATACTGTGCAAAATAAGTCTGAACCGGTGGTAAGGAAAGTATAATTGTCCCTAAAACAGAGAGTAATAGCAGAACTAAGAGCGTTCTAACCAGTATTTTTCTTAATTTTCTGATAGAGCCAATATGTTTTACCTTTGTGATTACAATTTTTATTCCAAAGGATGAATCCCCAGAAAAATATTTATATCCTCGCTATAGAATCTTCTTGTGATGATACCTCAGCGGCTGTTTTACATAACAATAAAGTGTTAAGTAATGTTGTAGCTACTCAAAAAATTCATGAAGCCTACGGAGGAGTTGTACCTGAATTAGCCTCCAGAGCGCATCAGCAAAATATTGTTCCGGCCGTTCATCAAGCCTTAGCTAAGGCAAATATCGACAAAAAACTAGTATCTGCCATAGCATTTACACGCGGACCTGGACTATTAGGTTCTTTACTTGTTGGAACCTCTTTTGCCAAGTCGCTTTCTATTGGCTTGGAGGTACCATTAATTGAAGTAAATCACATGCAGGCTCATATCCTATCTCATTTTATAAGTGACCCGGAAATGAAAACTCCTAGCTTTCCATTTATAGCACTCACCATTAGTGGGGGGCATACTCAAATAGTATTGGTCAGGAGTTATTTTGATATGGAAATATTGGGCGAAACCCTTGACGATGCCGTTGGGGAAGCTTATGATAAGAGTGCTAAAATTTTGGGACTACCTTATCCGGGTGGACCCCTCGTAGACAAATATGCACAGTTGGGAAATCCTAAAGCCTTCCCATTCCCTAAGCCCAAGGTTAAAGATCTCAATTTCAGCTTTAGCGGCCTTAAAACCAGCATCCTTTATTTTGTTCAAAAAGAAACAAAAAACAATCCCGAATTTGTAAAAGAAAATATAAATGACATTTGTGCCTCAATACAATACACCATTGTGGGTATCCTAATGGATAAGTTAGAAAAAGCGGTTAAAAAAACCGCTGTAAATCAGGTGGCGATTGGAGGAGGAGTTTCCGCTAATTCCGCCATAAGAGCAGCTCTGAAAGAACGAAAAAAAACTTTGGGATGGAATACCTATATTCCTAAATTTGAATACTGCACGGATAACGCCGCAATGATTGGTATTGTTGGCTATTTAAAGTATCTTGAAGGAGAATTCACAGATCAAGGAATCACGGCAAAAGCAAGATATAAATTAACCAGCTAAAAGTATGGCCTTTAATGAAGATTTAGCTTTGAGAATCAGAAATATTGTAAATCTGTTTCCAAACAAAATCACTTCTAACTTCAAGGAGAAAAAAATGTTTGGAGGCTTGGCGTTTCTTTATAAAGGAAAAATGACCGTAGGTATTGTCAATGACAGTCTAATGGTTCGAGTTATTGATTCAAAGATGCCTTCATTGTTAAAAGACAAAAATATCAGACCAATGGATTTTACAAAAAGGCCCATGAAAGAATTTATCTATGTGGATGAAGCGGGTTATAGAACCGAATTACAATTACAAACATGGATTGAATTGGGATTAGAACATGCCCAACTAAAATTAAAGAAAATTTAAGCCCTTTTACAACTTTAATGACACAGCTTTTTTACCATCCGGATTTAGATAATAGTACTATTCAATTCTCCTTCGACAAAGAAGAAAGCAGGCACTTAGTAAGAGTTTTACGAAAAAAAGAAGGTGATGAGGTACATATTACCAATGGAAAAGGAGACCTTTTTACAGCAAAAATTATTGAGATAGGTAGTAAAATGTGCAGGGCGTCCATAATAAGGACTGATCGCAAGCACAGGAAGATGCATTGGTTACATCTCGCCGTGGCACCTACGAAAAGTAATGATCGTTTCGAATGGTTTCTAGAAAAAGCCACTGAAATAGGCATACAAGAAATTACCCCTATATTTTGTGAACACTCAGAAAGAACAGTTATTAAAATGGAACGGCTGGAAAAGGTAATTCAGGCAGCTATGAAACAATCTTTAAGAGCCTATTTGCCGAAGCTCAATAAACCAATCTCCTATTCTGAGTTTGTGACCAAAGAATATCAAGAATTAAAATTTATAGCCCATTGCGAGGAAGAAGAAAAGCTTGATCTCAAACGATGTATTGCGGCCGACAATAAAGTCACTATTTTAATTGGACCAGAGGGTGACTTCTCATCCAAAGAAATCGAAATGGCTTATAATAATGATTTCTTGCCAATATCCTTAGGGGAGGCTCGATTAAGAACAGAAACGGCGGCCATCGTCGCCTGCACTGCAGTTGCGATAATAAATAGTGGCTCCTAAATGCTTGGTGAATTGATTAATAAATGTGTTTATGACTAAAAATATTCTTTATTTCCTGTTTTTCGCAGTGTTTTCACTCCCTCATCTAAACGCACAAGAAATAGCTGTTTTGAAGTATAACGGGGGCGGTGATTGGTATTCTAATCCTACCGCACTTCCTAATTTAATTAACTTTTGTAATAAAGAAATTGGAACCAGACTATCACCTAAACCTAAGACAGTAGAAATTGGGAGCCCTGCCCTATTCCAATACCCTTTTATACATATGACCGGTCATGGGAATGTTTTCTTTACACAGGAAGAGGCCGATAATTTAAGAACCTACCTACTATCAGGAGGTTTTCTTCATATAGATGACAACTATGGCATGGAGCCATATCTTAAGAAGGAAATAATTAAAGTATTCCCTGACATAAGCCTTGAAGAAGTAGGAACAACTCACCCTATATTTAATACGCAATTTCCTTTTCCAAATGGTCTCCCTAAAATTCATGAACACGATGGGAAAAGACCTCAGGCATTGGGCATCTTCTATGAGAACAGGCTAGTATTGCTCTTTACTTATGAGGCTGATTTAGGAGATGGATGGGAAGATGCCGAAGTACACAATGACCCAATAGATGTTAGAGAGAAAGCCCTTAAAATGGGTGCTAATATTCTATTATATGCCTTTAAAAGCTGAACTATGAATGCTAAAATAATATCAGAGGGGATATTAAAGGCTGTGGCCGTAATAGTCGGGGTGGCTTTGCTACTTTACTTTCTCTATAGGATTCAAACGGTCCTTATTTACATTGCCATTGCCATAGTTATTTCGCTTATCGGCAGGCCCATGGTGGTTTTCTTAAGAGAAAAAATAAAAATAAATAATACCATTGCCGTAATTATTACCATGGGTTTATTTTTAGGTATAATTTTAGGCGTTATTTCCATGTTTATTCCTCTTCTTATTCAACAAGGACAGAATTTATCTCTGCTTGACATTGAAGCGCTACAGAATAATTTTAATAACTTATATCTCCAAATTATCAATTATTTTGGACTCCAAACCGATGTAATTGAGCAACAAATAATAGAATTTAATTTATTTTCTAATCTCGACTTAAGTTTTATTCCGGACTTTTTGAATTCCTTAGCAGGAATCCTTGGAAGTCTCAGTGTTGGGCTTTTTTCTGTAATTTTCATTGCCTTTTTCTACCTTAAAGACAGCAAGTTATTCCAACAGAATCTTATGGTTCTTATACCGGATAATAAAGAAGCTAAGCTTAATTCCTCAATACAAACCATAAAGGAATTACTCTCCAGATACTTCATAGGATTGGTACTCCAAATCTTTATACTTTTTATCATATATACTGCTGTGCTATTAGTGGTAGGAATTGAAAATGCAGTGGTCATTGCCTTTTTATGTGCACTCTTAAACTTGATTCCTTATATAGGTCCAATAATTGGTGCAGCTCTTATGATTCTCCTAACAATGACCAGTAATTTAGAAGCTGATTTCAGTAGTGTTATTTTGCCAAAAACAGTCTATGTAATGATAGGATTCGGCATTGGACAGTTGGTAGATAATTTTTTCTCTCAACCCTTTATATTTTCCAATAGTGTTCGGTCACATCCTTTGGAAATATTTCTTGCAATAATTATAGGGGGACTTTTATTAGGGGTAGTAGGAATGATCATCGCGGTGCCCTATTATACCGTAATAAAGGTGGTTTTAAAAGAGTTTTATGCCGATAATAAGATTGTAAAGTCCTTGACAAAAAACTTATAGTATTACCTTGAATAAAAATATATTAAATACTGGTGTACAGGACTTTATAAAAAATAATTTATTGACTGACATCATGTCAGTTTTATTAAAAAAAGACTATTTTGAGAAGGTTTCCAACAAAGAGCTGGTTCAACAACTTGAGGGTAAAAAAAAGTGTGCTAAAAAACTTCCCCTTTGGCATAATACTCCTAAAATTTATTACCCCAAAAAGCTTCATATTGAACAAACCTCTTCAGAAATCACTGCTCGCTTTAAGGCCAATTTAATAGGTGGGGAAAAACTCTTGGATCTAACAACAGGCCTTGGAGTAGATGCCTATTATTTTTCCAAAAAGTTTCATCGCTTAATCCTTTGTGAAATAAATGAGGAACTGTCATTAATCACCAAATATAATTTGGAACTATTAGGCATTTTGAACGCCATGGTCTTATCAAAAGATGGTATTGCTCTCCTAAAGAAAACAAAGGAACATTTTGACTGGATCTATGCTGATCCTGCCAGAAGACATGAGTCAAAAGGAAAAGTGTTTCAACTTGCCGATTGTTCTCCAAATATCCCGGAGAATTTAGACTTACTGTACAAAAAAACAAAGCATATTCTTATTAAAACCTCTCCACTTCTTGATTTGAGTCTTGGTATCAAAGAACTTAGTGGTGTAAAGACTATTCACATTTTAGCAGTAAACAATGAAGTTAAAGAACTCTTGTGGCTTTTAGAGAAGGATTATAGTCAGGAAATACAAATCATTTGCACAAACATAAAAAAGGAAACCGAAGAAGTATTCGAATTTTCAATAAAGGAAGAAACGGATGCCAGTTCTGTTCTATCCACCCCTCTTACTTATCTATATGAACCAAATTCAGCCATTTTAAAGGCGGGGCTTTTAAGAGTATTGGTCAGAGATTTCAGTTAAAAAAACTTCAGGACCATACGCACCTTTATACCTCAGATGAATTAGTTGAATTCCCGGGCAGAGTCTTTAAAATCCTGGCTATTCATCCATACCATAAGAAAATTGCCAAAACCATGGGTCTTTCTAAGGCAAATATTACTATTAGAAACTTTCCGGAATCGGTTGACAAAATTCGTAAAAAGACCAAGATACAAGATGGAGGCAAAGATTATTTGTTTTTTATCAGGGATCAAAATCAAGCCCTACAAGTGCTGCATTGTGCTAAATTATTCTAAAAAAATGGGTATATTTAAATGCATAAATATGTTTTAATCACCTAAAACCAACCTCTAATACTATGGAATCTAAAATCTTCAACATTAATCGCAGAAATTTTCTAAAAGGTGCCACAGCTGCAGCCGTGCTATCTTCTTTTGGCACCTATGGATTTGAACTCATGCACCGCGAAAAACCCTGGAGAGTTGGACTTATAGGTGCGGGTTGGTATGGCAGTAGTGATCTTTTTAAGCTTATACAGGTTGCGAATGTCGAGGTTATCGCCATAAGCGAAGTAGATAAAAATTTTGCAGCAGACACCGCAAATTTGGTGTCCCAACGTCAAAAATCTAAAAAGACTCCTAAAATCTACAATGATTATCAGGAAATGTTAAAAAATGAAGGTTTGGAAATTGTTCTTATTGGCTCTCCTGACCATTGGCATGCCTTACAGTGTATTGATGCCTTAAAGGCCGGAGCTCATGTATATGTGCAAAAACCTATTAGTGTTGATGTAATGGAAGGAGAAGCTATGGTTGCAGCAGCCAGACACTACAACAGAGTGGTACAGGTTGGTACGCAAAGAAAAAGCACCCCTCATTTAATTAATGCCAAGGAGAATATTGTCGACAAAGGGCTTTTGGGAAAAATATCTCATGTAGAAATGTGTTGTTATTTTCATATGCGTGCAAATGGTAATCCACCTTTAGAACCAGTACCGGAATTTCTTGATTACGAGATGTGGACCGGTCCGGCCCCATTGAGGCCTTATGATGGTATACCTCACAAAAGATGGTGGAGAACATTTATGGAATACGGTAACGGTATTATGGGTGATATGTGCGTCCATATGCTCGATACTGTTCGGTGGATGTTAGAGCTAGACTGGCCAAATAAAATTAGTTCAACAGGAGGGATATATGTACAGAAAGACGGCAAGTCCAATATCGCGGACACACAGTCTGCAATATTTGAATATGAAGATTTGAATTGTATATGGCAACACAGAAGTTGGGGAACCCCGGATGATCCGGAATACCCTTGGTCCTTTAAATTATTTGGAGAAAAAGGTACCTTGTCAGGCAGTACAATGCAATATGATTTTGTTCCCTATGGAGATGATGTTAAGCCAATTCATATGGATGTAGTTTATGAAAAAGAAAAATACCCGGAAGATCTAACTGAAAAAGGCATCGAATTGAATGCGGCTCCGGCAACCCGACTGCATATGCTCGATTTCTTGGCAGCCATTGATAAAAAGTCGCTTCCCATTGCCGATATAAGAGAAGGGCATATTTCTACAGCCAGCTGTATACTCGCAAATATGTCAATGGAACTTCAGCGGCCTTTGGTGTATGATTCAAAAAATTTAGTTGTTGTAAATGATGCAGAAGCCACGGCACTCTTGAGCAGACCCTATAGAGCTCCGTATGCTCATCCGCATCCAAATCAGTTTACTAAGTAAATCACTTTTATTTAGAAAGTTCGGACCCATTTTGAGATAACATCTCGTCCAGCGATTCAATTCCGGATTATCGGTGGCTAACGAAAAACCATGGGCCGCCTTTAGGAAAGATATGCATTTCTGCAGCTACTTGATGCTTTATTAAAGCTTGATAAAACAACAAGCTATTTTCCGGATGCACCCCCTTATCATCAGATGCATGAAATAAAATTGTTGGAGGTGTTTCCATGGTAACATGCAGTTCATTGGAAAAATATTGAAAAGATGTCTTCAACTGAGGGATCAGGTCTTAAAAGAGCCTTCATAGAACCTGAGTGCTTTACTTCGGAAGTAAAAGTAATTACGGGATATACCAAGGTCATAAAATCCGGCCTTGCAGAAATAGCATCTATTTTATCAATTTTCTCATACACCTCCTCTTTATAGTGGGTTCCAAGTGTGGAAGCCAAATGACCTCCCGCTGAAAAGCCCATTATACCGATGTGATTTTGATCTATATTCCAAGAATTTGCATAGTATCTAACCAAACGAATTGCTCTTTGAGCATCTTGTAAGGGTACCATTTTTTTGTTTTCTAAGGATTTGGAATCGGGCAATCTATATTTTACAACTATAGCCGCAATACCCTTAGAATTTAAAAACTTGGCAATATCACTGCCTTCCCAGTCATATGCCAAAACATGATAACCACCCCCTGGAAATATCAACATAGCTTTTGCTATATTATTCCTTTTTGAAGGCAGGTAAACTTCAATTTCAGGAAATTGCACCTTGCTTACTAAAAGAATATCTCCTGATTTATGAACTTCCTTTTCATCGCTGGGAATGCGATTTGGTACCTCATTCTTTGGCCACAAGGATATAATGGTGTCTTGTGACAACATAGATTGATTAACAAACAATACTGCTATTAATAGTCCAATAAATTTTTTCATAATTATATATTAAGGTTTTTGGTTGCCACTATCTTCCTTACAAGGCCATATAAAATTAGCAATAGGCTCATTTGAACTCCCTTGAAGATTATAATGCCACCATTCTGTTCTAATAGACCAGAAACCATTTTTTTCCATGATGTCTTTTAATAGTTTTCTATTTTCCAGTATTTCTTTTGGAAGATCAACGTTATCATGATAGGCCCTTTTTCCAAAAAAGTCAAAGTCGGTTCCCATATCAACCTCTTCACCACTCAAAGTAACAAGACTAATATCAACAGCTCCTCCTTTATTATGAATGGAGCCTTTTACCGGATTTGCTACATATTGCGGATTTGGGACCAATTCCCACATCTTATACTGTACAGCGTTGGGTCTGTAACAATCAAAAAACTTAATCTTGAATCCATACTTCTTAAATTCTTCATTGGCCTTTATAAGAGCTCTGGCCGTTTTTACACGGGTATAACACTCGGCACAAGGATATACCTTGGCTTTTAAAAAATTATTCTTGGTTGCATAACGAAGATCATAACTAAAATCCTCGCTGAAATCCGCCAATCTGATAAAGGTAGTATCGGCATAGGCTTCAAGCGATGGTCTTTCTGTAATGTCTTTCTCTTTCGGTTCTACCGCCTCCTTTTCTTCCAAGACCGTTTCTATTTTTACCACACCCTCACTTTTATTATGCGTATCACGGCAATTAGAGAAAAAGAAAATCAAAACAAAAAAGAGAATCCAAGTCCCCAAACCCCTGAGTGTATTCTTAATAAGTGCAAGCATCCTTTTTGACTAATGTTTAATTGCCCTGGTAAAATATTTTAATTCATTCCCTTATACAGATTTACCCTTCCGGGAATTAACCTATAAATCTTCTTAGCTTTTAAAGAATCAGGGCTTAGGTTAACAATTCTGCTTCCCTCAAACAGCCCGTTATTAGTTAGGATCCCTATCTTCAAAAGCTAGACATATCGTTGCTAAAATAGCTAAATTATTTTTGGATATATTCTTTTGTCTCTAATTTTGGGCCTCCCAATTCCTTTACTTATTGATCAAATTATAATCTTTATATAGGTGGACTAAGATCTTATTTTAATAGGGATGAAGACCTAAATAGAAGTAAATCCTTATCTTTCCACATTAAGTATATTCACATCAAGGTCCATTTCAGTTTCATTTGGACTTAAATTGAAAACATCTCCTTTTTAAACTAACTTTTTACCTATAAAAAATGAAATCTCATCTAATTCTGTTATGTATCTTTTTACTTGCCTGTAACATCTCTTGCAAAAACAAAACCTCCCCATCAGAAATTCCGAAAGATAAAATTTCGGTTAGTACAAAATGGATGCAAGGTTTTAATAAAACGGATTTGAACCCTATTCTAACGGCTGATTCTAGTTATGTCT
>CALOAJ010000010.1:0-17757 GCA_942491255.1 uncultured Flavobacteriaceae bacterium
CTGACTCATGTTACGCCAATGCTTCGACAAAACAATGAACAGGAAGTTTTAAAACAGATTGGCAAGAATGTACATTCTTGGTCGAGTGGTACCAAGATAGGGGAATCGCTAACGGAATTTCTTTCTGAGTATGGAAGTAAATTTTTGAGCCAAAAACATATTGTAGTGATACTCAGTGACGGACTCGAAACTGGCAGTGTAACTGTGCTTAGGGAGGCCGTAAGAACGATACGTAGAAAATGTAAGACCTTAGTTTGGCTGAATCCGTTGAAAGGAATGGATGGATATCAGCCTATTCAAAAAGGAATGGTGAATGTGATGCCGCATTTAGATGCATTTGAATCGGCTCACAACTTGGATAGTTTATTAAAATTAGAAAAATTATTGATGGATGTTTAACGAACTAGCTTTACAAATAGAAAAGCATTTGGCTAAAGGCTCAAACTTTGCCATTGCTCAAGTAGTGGATCGTATTGCCCCGAGCTCCGGTAAAGTAGGGGATAAGGCGCTGATTTTAGAAACGGGTGAATTGATTGGGTGGATAGGAGGTGGCTGTGTTCGTGGTATCGTAATAAAGGAAGCCATTGATGTCATCAGAACGAAACGCTATCGACGTATACGTATTTCACCTGAAGGTGGTTCTAGGGAAACCGCTACCTATAAAGAGTACGTAATGTCTTGTCAAAGTAAAGGAACATTAGAAGTTATGATAGAACCTGTAATACCACAACCGGAATTAATTGTAATTGGCAAATCGAATATCGCAAGAAAGTTGGTGCAAATGGCTGCGGCAGCAGATTTTAGGGTATCGGTGATGGCCACTGAAGCAGATGTGCAGATGTTTCCAGATGCCTATAGTATTTCTGATAGAGTAGATTTCAGTACTTTTAAAGGGCTAACAAATACTTATATTATAGTTACCACACAAGGGGAAAATGACGAACGTTCCGTCAAAGAGGCATTAGAAACCTCAGTAGGTTACGTAGGCTTTGTAGCTAGCGCTAAAAAAGCAGACGATATAAAAATATATTTAAAGAAAGAAGGTGTTTCTGAAGCTCGTGTAGCTGAATTGAGAAGTCCCGTTGGTTTGGATATTAATGCGAAGTTGCCAAGTGAGGTGGCTATAAGTATCTTAGCGGAAGTTATTGATCATTTTAGGAATGAGAATAAATCTGAGGCCTCGTGCTGTGGTTCCAAAACATCGGAACAAACATCAGCTGTAGAAGAACAAGATAAGTTTTCAGAAGAATATTATATTAATCCTGTTTGTCAAGTTCCTGTTTCTAAAAAAAATCCTAAACACATTGTGGAATATCAGGGAGAAAAGGTATATTTCTGCTGTGATGGATGCAAGGTAAGTTTTGATAAAAACCCATCACAATACATAGGAAAGACCGTGTAGAATCTTCCACTCTTAATTTCTTTAAGGTTTCCTTTATTGATGATCCATTCAGAAACAAAAATAGCTATCCTGATATTGAGCGCCGGGGCATCAAAGCGCATGGGATCCACTACCAAACAATTATTACCTTGGCGGAATACCACTTTATTGGGTAACGTTATTAGGTCTGCAAAACAGGCCTCGTGTAATACGGTTGCCGTCGTCTTGGGTGCTCATGCCAATACAATTCAAAAACAAATCGAGGACGAAAAAGTTCAAATAGTGTTTAATAAAAACTGGAAATCCGGTTTGGGGTCCTCTATATCCTCTGGTATCAGCGCTTTAGAAAAAAGCAAAATGAAGTATGAAGCTGTACTTATACTACTGGTTGATCAACCTTTTATAGACACTGCTTATTTAAATTTGCTTATTACCAACTACCTTAACAGAAGTAATGGGATAATTGCCACAAACTATTTTGATAAAGCAGGAGTACCTGCTATTTTTGATAAGGTCTATTTTTCAGAATTAAAAGAATTAAACACAGACCAGGGTGCCAGGGATTTACTTAAAAAGTATGCGAATGAGGTGATCCTCCTTGATCCAGAAGGAAAAGCGCGGGATATGGATACACTGGATGATTATTATAAGGCATTAAAATATTTAAAGTAATTATTAATAGAAAACTTTTAACACTATGATATTCAAAACTATAAAATTTTATTTTGTGGCATTTCTGCTCATGTCGATTTCTGTTTGTGCACAGGAAATGAGTTTTGAAGAATACAATCCAAAATCAACTCTGGTTGTAGAAGAACACCCTGTCGAAAGGGCCAAATATCCCTTTATTGATATCCATAGTCATCATTTTAATATGGATACACAAGATCTTTCCGAATTAGTGCAATCTATGGACAAAATGAATATGGCCGTTTTAGTCAATTTAAGTGGTGGTTCGGGAGATAAATTAAAAGGTATGCTTCAAAATGTAGCTAATAATTATCCAAACCGCATTGTTATTTTTGCAAATGTAAATTTTGATGGGGTAGGAGAACCTGATTGGGGAACAAAGGCCGCTAAACAGCTTGAAATAGATATTCAAAATGGAGCAAAAGGTCTCAAGATTTATAAAAGTTTGGGACTAAGAAACAACGATATCAATGGAAATCGGATAGCCGTTGATGATCCTAGACTAGATCCCATCTGGAAAAAATGTGCAGAATTAAATATCCCGGTGCTTATACATTCGGCAGATCCTAAATCATTTTGGGATCCTATGGATAGCTCTAATGAAAGATGGTTAGAACTTAAAACCAGACCTCGCAGAAAACGTTCGGCCACCGATCCTGCCTCTTGGGAGCAAATAATACAGGAGCAGCATAATATGTTCAAAAGACATCCTAAAACTCAGTTTATAAACGCACACATGGGTTGGTACGCTAACGATCTAAGTACCTTAGGAAAACTGATGGACGAAATGCCTAATATGTATGTCGGAATAGGGGCGATAATCGCTGAATTAGGTCGACAGCCCAAAACGGCCAATGCTTTTTTTATTAAGTATCAAGATCGAATTCTATTTGGAAAGGACAGTTATAAGCCAGAAGAATTCCCTACTTATTTCAGGGTTTTGGAGACAGCCGATGAATACTTTCCATATTATAAGAAGTACCACGCTTTCTGGTCTATGTACGGATTGGACTTACCGGATGAAGTATTACAAAAAGTCTATTTTAAAAATGCCTTCTCATTATTAAAAGGCCTGGACAAGTCTCTTTTCGAATTCTAATCCCCGAACATATTTTTTTAAAATTTGCCTGTAATTTAAGGTGCTTTCATATCATTCCAAGTTGAAAAATGACTTTTTCTTAAGTCCATAAAAAGACTATTTAATAAAAAATAGATTTATTTGTGTGACTATTTCCACATCATTGGTACTAATAGAATAGACTTAGAACCTTATGTCAAAAGAAGAATCTTTTACACGTCTTATCAAGCAAAATGAAGGAGTTATTTTTAAAGTAACAACTCTTTACACCAATAGCCAGGTAGACCGCCAAGATCTTTATCAGGAGATAGTATATCAACTATGGAAATCCTATGATTCTTTTAGAGAAGAGTCAAAAATATCCACTTGGATGTATAGAGTTTCACTAAATACAGCAATAAAAGCGCTAAAGTTTAAAAGTAAAAGGGCTTCTATACAAAATGAAGATAAAAGAAGCTATATGGTAGTGGAATCCTATGATTACGAATATGAATTACGTTTAAAGAAGATGTACGAACATATTTATAAATTAAACATTCTGGATAGAGGGCTTATTCTTCTATTGCTTGAAGGTAAAAAATATGAGGAGATTGCTAATATATCAGGTTTGAGTCTCACTAATGTAAGTACAAGGCTTTCTCGAATAAAACAAAAGCTTAAATCTAATATCCAAAAATAACCGTCATGAATATAGAAGAAATACAATTAATTTGGTCGGAAATGAGTGATCAACTAGAGAAACAAAAAACATTAACCAATGAACTTATTATGAAAATGACTAAAGATAGATATACTAGAAAATTTGATAAATTAGGTCTATATGAAGGCATAGGAGCAATTATATGTTTTATAATGGCATTTTATACGCTGTTCAATATAAGGATACTTGATACTTGGTATTTACTTTCATGCGGTCTATTCACAGTTGTATTATTAATAATACTTCCTATTTTAACCCTTGCTTCTATAAGAAAACTTAAACGTATTGATATAAGTAAACACAATTTTACGGAAATGATTGTCAAATATGATAAAACCAAAAAACAAATGTTATTAATACAACGTTTGGGCATCTATTTAAGCTTCTTACTCATTTTTACCATTTTACCCGTTTTTTCGAAGATTATGAAGGGAAAAGATATATTCCTTGAAAGCAGTGGAACATTTTGGATCTATGTCCTAATTATGAGTGTTTTTCTTTTCTTCTTTTCAAGATGGGGCTATAAGTGCTATCTCAACGTCACCCAATCGGCTGAAAATGTTTTGAAAGAATTGGATTCATAGGTTCCGTATATATTAAAAAGCCGCTTATCTTTTTTGTCCTTTGAAGTCTGTGTGAACATTGGAATCAAGCTCGCAAAATTAATTTACCTTAGACAAACAAACCTAATTCTAAAATTGTCTATATAATACAATCGGGCTTATAGAAAAAAGGTCTTTTGAAAGGTATTAAAGATGAAATCTAATCAGATTCTTCTGTGTTTATTAATCAGCATTATGGGATTATCTCTATATTCCCAGAAGAAGAATAGTAGTTTTAAATACCATATTCGAAAATCGAACCTACCCATTGTAATAGACGGAATTGCTGATGAAGAGGCTTGGAAAAGCACAGAAGTGGCCAAAGACTTCTATATGGTATTGCCTATGGATCTGGATAAGGCAAACGATCCAAGTGAAATTAGAATGACTTATGACGACACCCATATTTATTTGGTGGCCACTTTTTACAACAGCATTCCCGGGGAATATTTTGTAGAGTCCTTGAGACGCGATTTTTCATTTGGTAAAAATGATAATTTCCTGTTTTTTCTGGATCCATTTAACAATCAGACGACCGGATTTACCTTTGGGTCTAATGCAGCAGGAGCGCAGTGGGATGGTACTATGTTTGCAGGCGGTAGTGTAGACCTTAATTGGGATAGTAAATGGATTTCAGCTGTAAAACAAGACCCAGATAAATGGGTTTTTGAGATGGCCCTGCCCTTTAAATCTATTCGATATAAGGATGGAGAAAAAGAATGGGGTATAAATTTTAGTCGATTGCATTTGGCGACAAGTGAAAAGTCTAGCTGGACACCCATACCAAGGCAATTTCCCACGGCTTCATTAGCATATACAGGAGTATTGGTTTGGGATGAACCCCCGCCATCTCCCCGTTTTAATTTCTCCCTAATTCCTTATGTTCTTGGTCGTACCAATTATGATAATGAGGGAACTACGTCCTACGAAACCAAAATAGGCGGGGATGTTAAAATAGGATTAAGCTCCTCCTTAAATTTGGATTTAACAATTAATCCTGACTTTTCACAGACAGAAGTTGATCGACAAGTCACTAACCTAGATAGGTTTGAACTATTCTTTCCGGAAAGAAGACAATTCTTTCTAGAGAATGCGGACCTTTTTGCAAGTTTTGGATATGCTACCATCAGACCCTTTTTCTCAAGACGAATTGGTTTAGGAGTACCTATAGATGCAGGAGCCCGAATAAGTGGGAACCTAGGAGATAAATGGCGCCTTGGCGTTATGGATATTCAAACCTCCCAAGATGAAAATATTGGTCTGCCAAGTCAGAATTTTGGAGTCTTAAGTGTGCAAAGAAAAGTTTTTCAGCGTTCAAATATCGGCCTGTTATTTGTTAATAAACAGTCTATTAAATATCCGGATGAAAGTGATTCTTTGCGTATTCTCTATCCTGAATATAATCGAAATATTGGCGTAGAATATAACCTGGCTTCAGCTAATAATATATGGAATGGAAAGGCCTTTTTCTTAAAGTCATTTAGTCCTGACAGCTTAGGTAACGGCTTTACTCAGGCAGCGAATATTGAATACAAATCCCGCCGATGGAACTGGGGAATAAAAGAGGAGTATGTACCTGAAGATTACAGGGCAGAGGTTGGATTTGTACCAAGGAAATCCTATATAAATTTTAATACTTTTATTGGTTACCTCTTTTTTCCAGAGAAAGGACCGGCCGTAAGTCATGGCCCTATTGTAGATTTCAATTATTATTTTAATGAAAGTTTTAAAGAAACAGATCATCAGATTTCTTATAAATATCGTTTCAATTTTAGAAATAGGAGTGATCTTAGTATTGGAGGAATAAATGAGTATGTACAATTATTAGATCCTTTTGATCCTACCGGTACTGGAAAAGATTCTTTGGCAACGGGAACCAAACACCGTTGGAATGCCATCAATGTGGAATATAATTCAAAACCCCAAAGTATGTTTACATACAATCTTGCCGGCAGGTATGGAGGATATTATGAAAATGGAACTTTGAGTAGTTTTGCAACCCAGCTAGGTTATAGGTTTCAGCCCTACGTAAGTTTAAATGCAACGGCTAATTATAACAATATATATTTACCTGCGCCATGGAATACTACGGATTTTTGGCTATTAGGACCTCAGTTAGATGTCACTTTTACAAATAAACTATTCTTTTCTACCCTCTTTCAATACAATGAGCAATCAAAGAACTTTAATTTAAATTCTAGATTGCAGTGGCGTTATAAGCCAGCCTCTGATATTTTTCTGGTTTATAATAATTCAGAGCAAATCTCACCATTAGAAGGTAGGATATGGTCACTTACTCTTAAGGTCACCTATTGGTTTAATAAATAGTCTTAGCTTAGTATAATTCGGGATATTACGCCATTTTTTTTATAAATTCAAGACAATTTTATACCCTAAGAATTATTAGTATCCATAATTTTAGTAATTTAAAGAGTCGAAAGCGACATCTCTAATCCTTTAGTCCTTGATATGAAAAAAAACAAAAAAATAACCACAGAAATAATAAATAAGAGTAATCCTAGAAGAGATTTTATTAAAAAATCCGCCTTGGCCTTAGGTGCTTTTTCTATTGTACCGAGACATGTTTTAGGGCGGGGATTTGTAGCGCCCAATGATAAATTGCAAATTGGATTTATAGGTTTAGGTAAACAGAGTAGGGGGTTGGCATCGAGATTTGTTGAAAACACAAATGCTCAAATTATTGGTGGCTGTGATGTATGGAGCACTAAAAATGACTGGTTTAGATCTCATGTTGAAGAAGTTTATGCAAAACATCGTAATCTAAGCAGCTATAAGGGGGTGCAAAGTTATCTGGAGTATAAGGAAATGTTAGATAATAATGCTGTTGATGCAGTGGTTATTGCAACACCAGATCATTGGCATGCCATGCAGAGTATAGATGCCATGGAAGCTGGAAAGGATGTCTTTTGTGAAAAGCCATTATCGCATACTCTTAAGGAAGGTTCAGATATGGTAAAAACGGCTAAGGCTACCGGAAGTATTGTTCAAACAGGAAGTATGCAACGATCTCGTGAAAATTTTAGAAAAGCCTCTGAACTAGTAAGAAATGGTTATTTAGGAGAAATAAAACAGGTTCTTGTAAATGTTGGAGATCCATCAAGGCCTTATGACCTCAATGAAGAAGCCTTACCAAAAGAAGTAGATTGGAATAGATGGTGTGGACCCGCACCTTTAGTGTCTTATAATCATCGATTGGCGCCTGCCAGCAATGATGTTGATTTTTGGCCCGATTGGCGTTTTTATCAGGAAACAGGAGGCGGTATTTTATGTGATTGGGGAGCTCATATGTTCGACATAGTACAATGGGCTTTGGGTATGGATCATACCGGTCCGGTAAAATATATTCCGCCAAAAGATAAAAATGCCGT
Source organism: uncultured Flavobacteriaceae bacterium (assembly GCA_942491255.1). Lineage (GTDB taxonomy): Bacteria > Bacteroidota > Bacteroidia > Flavobacteriales > Flavobacteriaceae > Eudoraea. The sequence goes on from CALOAJ010000010.1 coordinate 7,841, forward strand.
CAGAGGTCTAAAAATGATCTATGAAAATGGTATTGAGGTTATTCATCAGGATTTCAACAGAGGCTGGGGAGTGCGTTTTATAGGTAGCGAAGGTCAAATGGATATTAGCAGACAATATTTTGAGACAACGCCTGAAAATTTAACCACTGTAAACTTAAAAGAATCAGACACTAAACTTTATAAAGTAAAAAATGATCATTATCAAGATTGGATTGACGCTATCAAAAATAGAACACAGCCTATCTGTAATATAGAAATAGGGCATAGGTCTGCAAGTCTATGCAATATTGCTAATATTGCTTATCATTTAGGAGAAGACCTTGAATGGAATCCTAGCACAGAAAAATTTAAAGGAAATAGCAAAGCAAACAAAATGCGGCAAACCAAATACCGTAAATTTTAGAATATTCACTTTGTAATTTTGCATTTAATCCTCATAAATACAACTTCTATCGATACTGATTTGGGATTTAATTCTATTTGAAAGCTATTTTTCTTTTTTCTCTTATCTTTAATAATGGTTTATTGTTTTGTGCACTGCAATACCTTTAAGAATAGTCTTGTTCTTTGGCTATTTGGAGTATTTCTCTTAGGAATGCCCCAAAGCCATTTATTTGGACAATCCAGACCGGAATGTACCTTCCTCACTTCCCCGGTAAATAATGCCACCAATGTATCTGTAAATACGAATATTCAATGGCAGGCCATAACAAATATCACGGAGTATTTTTTGTATATCGGTACTTCTATGGGAGCCTCAGATGTAGTAGATGGTCTATCCATGTCTAGTTCAATTATTTATACTCCCACTTCTAGTTTACTCCCTGAAACAACTTATTTTGTAAGAGTTGTCCCCAGCAATAATAGCGGTGCTGCGGATAATTGTTTTGAAGAGCAATTCACAACTGGTTTAGCGAGTACGATCCCGGCATGCGTTAATTTATTAAATCCTACTTCCAGAGCAAATGGGGTACCTCCGGAAACAGATATAACCTGGATAGCACAACCGCAGGCCGCCGGTTACAGATTAACTTTGGGAACTTCCTCCGGGGGCAATGATATCTTAGACAACTTAGATGTTGGAAATGTCACTACCTATAATCCCCCAAATGACCTTCCCATGACTCAACGAATATATGTTAGAATTATCCCTTATAACTTGCAAAATGAATCTCCCAATTGTAGCGAGGTTAGTTTTAGAACCAGAGGTGATAGTCCTCCAAGTTGCACGGAGATAATTGACCCTATGAACGGAGCTCAATTCGTTCCTGTTACTGCAAATATTACCTGGATCAGGGAATTTGATGCTTCAGGTTATCGAATGACAATTGAGAAAGGTTCCATCGGTGGGGTTAAGATTTTGGATGATTTTTATGTAGGTACCGGCACTAATTATAAGCCACCAGATTTTGAAGCCAATACTATTTATTTTGTAACCTTAACGCCATTTAATGATCTCGGAAGTGCTCCGAATTGTGAGACCATCACTTTTAAGACGGGAGATGGTCCTGTTTTACCTTCCTGTACTTTGTTAACAAATCCGATCCCCGGAACTAATAATGTCGCTTTGAACACAAATTTGGAATGGTCTCCGGTTGATAATATTTTGGGATACGTTTTAAGAGTGGGTACCAGTCCTGGGGGGACAGAATTAGTAGACAATCTCGATGTGGGCAATACCACAACCTATAACTTTGATACTCCCTTGGAAGAAGCGAATACTATTTATGTAACCATTACTCCATACGATCAAAATGAGATGGCTGAAAATTGTTTGGAACAGACTTTTACTACCTTCGGTTCTATTGTTTCTGCAGATGACATACCTGTTCCTCAATTTTTCACTCCTAATAATGATGGATTTAATGATTTATGGAAAGTAGATTCAACTCCTAATATTGAAGTTACGTCTATTTATATTTTTAACCGGTACGGACAATTACTAAAACAACTTTTCCCAAATCAAGGGTGGGATGGCACCTTTAATGGTAAGCCTATGGCTTCCGATTCTTATTGGTATAAAATTGCAACCACAGCGGCAGGTACAAAAGCTGGTTATTTTGTGCTAAAACGATAAACTTTCGATAGGATTATTTAAATAAAATTATAAGCTGCCAAGGCAAAAAAGATCGTTCAATATTTCCTATTTTTAAAATTCATAAAAACACTTACTCGATGAAATTGTACTTTTTCAGAACACGCCTCCTTACTCTTGTTATTCTTCTTTGTTTATCAGACCTTCTTATTGCTCAGAAATCTATTCATGAACAATTAGAAGAAATAGCCATTATTGATCAAAAAGTAATGGTTCCAATGCGAGATGGAATTCGTTTGGCCACAGACATTTACAGACCTAAAGGTGACGTCAAGGTGCCTATAATTTTTTCCAGAACCCCTTATAACTTTAATAGTTGGGGAGATGGGGAGCAAAGAACACGTACAGCAACAAAGGCATTAGAGGTAGTTCAGAAAGGCTATGCATATGTTGTCCAAAATGAAAGAGGGAGATTTTATTCAGAAGGAGAATGGGATATTTTGGGGACCCCGCTGACGGATGGTTACGATGCTTTCACTTGGATGAAAGAACAAGACTGGTCTAATGGTAAAATTGGAACTTTGGGATGCTCTTCTACTGCGGAATGGCAAATGGCAGTCGCTGCCCTAGATCATCCTTCACATGCTGCAATGGTACCTCAGGGTTTTGGAGCCGGCGTGGGTAGAGTCGGAGAGTATTTTGAACAAGGAAATTGGTATAGGGGCGGTGCTGAACAAATGTTATTTATCGCATGGCTTTATGGCGTAGAACAGGATAAATATAAGCCAAGAATTCCAAAGGGTGCTACCCAAGAAGATTTAATCCGTATCTCCAGATTCTATGATTTGGCTCCCGAAAATCCGCCGGTAGATATGGCGGAAGCTCTAGCACATCTACCTATCAAGGATATTTTATCAAATATAAATGGGAAAAGGGAAATCTTTGATAAGATGATCATAAGAAAACCCAATGATGAGGATTGGTTTAAAGGAGGTCTTTATCATGACGACATGGAAATTGGTGTCCCCAGTTTTTGGTTCACCTCTTGGTACGACGTCTCAATAAGCCCAAATTTGGCCTTGTTTAATCATGTCAGAAATAATAGTAAAGATGCCCTTATTCGTGATAACCAATATCTCGTTATTGCTCCAACCTTGCATTGTGCTTATACACGTGCTACGGAAAACACAATAGTAGGAGAACGCAGTGTTGGGGATGCCAGACTAAACTACAGTGAACAAATTTACGCTTGGTTTGATCTGTGGTTAAAAGAGGAAAAGAATGACTTCAAAGAAATTACGCCTAGAGTGCAGTATTACACTATGGGTAGTAATAAATGGCAGTCGGCCAATAGTTGGCCTCCGGAAAAAGCCGAAATGGTCACTTATTACCTGTCAAGTAATGGCCATGCCAATAGTCTGTATGGGGATGGAATTTTGTCTTTATCAAAAAAGTCCAAAGGTGACAAACCAGATAGTTTTATCTATGATCCAATGAACCCTGTTAAATCTTATGGAGGCAATGTTTGTTGTACCGGTAATGCAGTAAAAGGAGGTGCCTTTGATCAACAAGCTATGGAAACTAGAGAAGATATTTTGGTTTACACCTCAGAACCACTTAAAGATGGGGTAGAGGTAAGTGGTTTTATTGAAAGTACACTATTTGTTTCCTCAGATGCCAAAGACACTGATTTCACAATTAAACTTATTGATGTCTATCCAGACGGCACCGCCTACAACTTGGATGAAACAATTCAAAGAGCTCGATATAGAGAGGGTTATGATAAAGAAGTATTTATGGAAAAAGACAAGATTTATAAATTAGAGCTTACCCCTATGGCAACCAGTAACTATTTCAAAGAAGGGCACCGAATAAGAATAGAAGTATCTAGTAGTAATTTTCCACGTTTTGCCAGAAATTTAAATACTGGAGGTGACAATTATGACGAAGTCATTGGAGTAGTTGCAAAGAATAAAATACATCATTCCGCAGAGTATCCCTCTAATATTAAAATTCCTATGATTAAATAATAAATAGCATATTTTAAGAGAATATTAAGTTCATTTTGGACAATATCTTTATATCTTTTAACTATGCTAAAAAATCTTTTAATTGGAGTTTTTATTATCGGCAATTTGGGAATTGCTTATGCTCAATATGCCGAAACCGATTGGGAGGACCGGGACAACTGGATGGATGTACAACAAATTTTCAATTATGCCGGTATTGAAGAGGGAAGTATGGTGGCGGATATTGGATGTCATGAGGGATATATAAGCTTTCATCTATCTGAAACCGTAGGAAATAAGGGGAAAGTCTTTGCGGTAGACGTTCGAGAAGACCGCTTGGAGACTCTAAATGAAATTGCAAGAAAAAAGGGCAAAAAAAATATTGAAACCATTTTGGGAGATTATGATAACCCACATCTTCCTAAAAACTCCCTGGATGTTGTTTTAATCATAGATGCTTATCATGAGATAAGGGAATACAAAGAAGTTCTTTCGCATATCAAGAAAGCCCTAAAACCCAATGGTCGTATTTTAATATTGGAAAAATTAAAAAGTGAGATAATTGGCAAGTCAAGGTCAGAACAGACAACTGCGCATAGTTTATCCTCCGACTATGTAGAAGATGAACTTTTAGAAGCGGGCTTTGTAGATACTCAATTTTATGACAAATTGGGCTATTGGGAAAACAATGAAGAAAAGAAAATCTGGATAATGGTAGGTATTCTGCCATCCTCTTAATTTCAATATACTCACATAAAGAATTGTCACTTATGAAAAAGTACTTAATTATTTTAGTTATTAGCTGTTTTTCAGTTCAATTGGGAATTGCACAAACAAAGGAGGAGAAAAAACTTGAAAAAGAAGAGAGTAAAAAACAAAAACAAATCCAAGGGGATCAACAATTTGCGAATATGAAAGCTTTAATTAAGTCTGGTAACTACATATTTGAGGCAAATAGAGCCACTGCCGTCGGAGCCGGAGGTATTTCTATGGCCACTAATCCTAACAAAATTTTGGTTGATAATGAAGAAGTAGATATCGATATGCCCTATTTTGGAGTTATCAGAGCCGGCGGGGGCTATAACGGTAACCCTGGAATCACCTTTAAAGGGGTGCCTGAGAAATATGAAGTGTCTTATGTTGAAAAAAAGAGGCAGATCATTGTTAGAATAATCTTCGCTAGTAGTACGGAAACACATAATGCAAAACTTACGATCGGAAAACAAGGGCAAACCAATGTCTTAATTATTAGTAGTGGAAGAAACAATATTACCTATAGCGGTCAGGTAACTTCTATAGAACAAAAGGGATTTCACTAAACATTTCTATTGTTACCAAATTTAATCTTCATCGCGTAAAGGAATTAATTAAGGTATTATTAAAATAATTGAATTAAAAAAGGAAGTAGTGTTTATTGCTACTTCCTTTTTAGTTGGTGTTAGCCCCTTTAAACTTCTCGGGGTCGAGTTTAAGAAACATAGTTTCTGCTTTCTGTCCAACGAACCCTTTTACTGTCCTTTAAGGAAGAGAAGTAGGCAAAACGCCTGGATTCGGTTGGTGAATGATGCATTGAAATTTTCATGATGTTGTTTTTTAAATGATTAATAAATTGATGATGATTCTACTTTTAGACGGTGTAATGTCTTGACTCTGACCAGCGAACTCTTTTGCTGTTCTTAAAGTTGGAAAAATAACCGTGTCTTTTAGCTTCCGTGGGTGTTTGTTTTACAAAATAATTCATGACTTGTTCGTTTTTTGATGTGATTGTTAATTCTGATTGATGTCTAATGCGTATAATTTCGCGATTCCGACCAGCGTACTCTTTTGCTGTTTTTAAAATGGGAGAAAAATGAATGTCTCCTAGATTCTGTTGGTGATGATTGACTCCTGTTACTCATGCTTTATGTTTTTTGATTAATTTATTCTAATTTAAAAGGTAAATCTTAAGGACCTACAACTAATAGACGAGAAAACTTCTAAATTGTTACAGTACTATGTTATAACAAGTACCATTTTATACAATTTTTAACAATTTAAGAGTGTTTAAAAAATGAAGTGGAAGCGTAATGTGTTGTTATATAGATAGATATAATATTTGAATCACTTTTGAATTTTTTAGTTAAATAATATTCCTCAAGGAATTATTTGCAAAATTTGGATTTAAAGCTTCTAAAAAAGCCAATTAAAACTTATCTTGTAAGGAGCAGAGATACCCAAACCTAACAAAAGTCATAAACCTATTAAATATTACTAACTAGCTTAGGGGAATTAATTATTCAAAATAAGTATGTCATGAAAATATACGACGAGAAACACATAAAAAATGTAGTATTTGTGGGTGCCCATAACAGTGGTAAAACTACCCTATCTGAGACCATGCTTTTTGAAGCTGGGCTAATTAATAGAAGGGGAAGTGTAGAATTACAAAATACGGTTTCTGACTATCATGAGGTAGAACATGAGAGAGGAACTTCTGTTTTCGCTACACCTTTGCACACAGAATGGCGTAATTATAAAATTAATATCATCGATACGCCCGGTTTAGATGATTTTGTGGGTGAAATAATTTCTTCAATAAGAGTGGCTGATACCATAGTCACAGTGATTAATGCGCAACATGGAGTGGAGATTGGAACAGAAATAATTTGGAATTATGTCAGTAATTATTCAAAACCAACCTTATTTGTCATTAATCAGATAGATCATATAAATGCTAATTATGAGAATACTCTTAAAGGCATAAATGCTTTGGTTGGTAATAATGGGGTACTAATTCAGTATCCTATCAAGATAGATGGAGCACAGTGTATAATCGATGTTTTGAAAATGAAGTGTTATAAATTTTCAGAAGAAGGAGGGAAGCCAGAAAAAATACCTATCCCGGAAAATCAAAAAGATCGTGCAAACGAGCTACACAATGAATTGGTAGAAAAGGCAGCAGAAAATGATGAAGAACTATTGGAACTTTTCTTTGAAAAAGGAACACTTAATGAAGATGAAATGCGGCAAGGCATAAAGGCCGGCATGTTAAATCACGAGCTTTTTCCAATTTTTTGTGTATCGGCTTTAAAGGACATGGGTAGTGGCCGTTTAATGGGTTTTATTGATAATGTTGCCCCGGCTGCTGCTGATTTAAATCCTGAACAAACAGTAGAAGGAGAAGTCTTGGTAAGAAAAAAAGAAGCGCCTACCGCACTTTTTATTTTTAAAACAGTCTATCAACCCAACTTAGGTCAAATTTCTTTTTTCAAAGTGAAGTCGGGCAGTATTAAGGTAAATGACAAACTTCAAAATTCAAGAAGCGGAGAAATAGAAGTATTAAACCATCTCTATATTATGGATGGAAAAAAAAGAGAGTCGGTCTCCAAACTTGAAACAGGAGATATTGGAGCTACTCTTAAGTTAAAAAATACGGAAACCAATGATACCTTACACCAAGTTGGAAAGTCTATAACTATTAAACCTATTAAATATCCCTCTCCAAGAACTCGGAAAGCAATCTCAGCTTTAAAAAAGAATGAGGAAGAAAAACTAAGCGATGCACTAAAGAAAATTCATTCTCAAGACCCAACGGTTGTTGTTGAATTTCTCAAAGAATTAAAACAATTAATACTTGGATGTCAGGGGGAGCTACATCTTGCCACTATTAACTGGACATTGAAAAACATATATGGAATTGAGGCAAAGTTTGAACGTCCCAAGATCGCTTATAGAGAAACTATTCAAAGAGCTTCAAATGCTAATTACCGTCATAAAAAACAGTCGGGTGGTGCAGGACAATTTGCTCAAGTCAATCTTAAAATAGAACCATGGAGTGAAGGTATGCCTGAACCGGAAGGTTTTAATATTCGAGGTAAAGAAGAAGTAGATTTGCCTTGGGGTGGTAAATTGGTATTCTATAATTGTATAGTTGGAGGAGTAATCGACCTAAGGTATCTACCTTCTATACGTAAAGGGATTTTGGAAGTAATGGAGTCCGGACCCTTAACCGGATCTTATATAAGAGACGTAAGAGTGATGGTGTATGACGGTAAAATGCATTCCGTAGATTCTAATGACATTGCGTTTAAAATTGCCGGAACACATGCTTTTAAGGAGGCTTTCTTAAATGCAAAACCCAGATTACTAGAGCCCATACAAGAACTCACTGTAAAAGTTCCGGAAGAAATGGTAGGTAATGTGATGACCGACCTTCAATCCAGGCGTTCTATTATTCAAGGCATTGATAGTGAAGATCACTATCAAATTTTGAAATGCATGGTGCCCCAGGCAGAATTGCACGGCTATTCTACGAACTTGCGCTCTTTAACTCAAGGAAAAGCAACATTTAATGCGGCCTTTTCTTCATTTAAGGCGGTGCCCAATAATCTACAAGCTTCTTTAATAAATGTAGATTGATGATAAAGGAAGAGTTAAATTTGAATTCTCTGTTGTATTAGTAAATTCTGAAAAGTTATTAGAAAGACCTATACATTTTGTATCTGTCTTACTTTTTTGTAGTATTTTTCTGTATAATTCTAAATTAGTGTAATATGGACTTATACAACGCTTATATTGATTTACATTGTCACCCCTCTTTAAAACCATTTGGAAAGAGTTTTAACCAAAACCCAGTGGGCGTGCAAGTTCAAAGGAGAAATAGCAAAGCTAGTTTATGGCATTATAATCCCCCGACAATAACAGACAAGCTTTTAAATTATTTCACAGGTCTCACGAAGTTTTCGCAATCCAATTTTACAAGTCTGGCCAAAGGAGGTATTCGTATTGTTTGTGTTTCTTTATATCCTTTGGAAAAATGGTTTGTTCGCAATAAAATAAAAAATGAAACCTTTCTTGATTTAGCTTCTAATTTTGCCATGGGAATAGGTAAAAAACGAATAGATCATATTCAGGAAATAGATGATTATTATAAAGACCTCCATCAGCAATATGACTTTTATCTACAACTTGATGGTAAAATCATTAGGCTTCCCGAAGGAAAATTCAGGTATAAAATGGTTAGTTCTTTCAAGGAGATAAAAAGCGCTGAAGAAGAAGATTTCCTGAATAAAAAAATTAATACAATCTATGTTATTCTTAGTATTGAAGGACTACATGTTCTTAATACAGGTTTAAGAAAGGAACCTATTGAGGAAGACGTATTGGGCAATCTCCAAAAAATCAAAAATTGGAAATATCGCCCCTTTTTTATAACTATTGCCCATCATTTCTGGAATCATATCTGTGGCCATGCGCCTAGCTTAAGTGGTATAATATTGAAATTTGCTGATCAGACTGAGGGGATGGGATCAGGATTTACCTCCTTGGGTAGAAAAGTAATTGAAAAGTTATTAAACAATAAAGGGCAGCAGAGGATTCTACCCGACATAAAACATATGAGTCCTAAGGCCAGAGAGGAATATTATGAAATGCTGAATACGGATCAAGGCGTTTTTAGAAATATACCTATTGTCGCAAGTCATGCTGCCTGCAATGGGCTTATATCTTTTAAAGAACCGTTTCCTGGAAATACCAGTACAACGGAAAAACTTAACCCCGTTGACATTAATCTTTTTAATCATGAAATCGTTTTAATTGCCAAAAGCAATGGAATTATTGGTCTTCAATTAGATGAACGCCGAATAGCTAATAAACAGACTTTAAAAGCAACTAAAAATTCCGCATTTAGAAGTAAAATAATGCATTATCGTTCGGAATTACTTTGGTATCAGATACAACACATTGCTGAAGTATTGGACAAAGAAGGGCTATTCGCCTGGGGATGCCTAGGTATAGGGTCGGATTTTGATGGTATAATTGATTCCTTAAATAGCTTTTGGACAGCTGAAGAGATTCCTTTTCTTGCAGATTTTTTAGAAAGACATGCCTACAAC
>CALOAJ010000011.1:0-110556 GCA_942491255.1 uncultured Flavobacteriaceae bacterium
ACCAAAAAAATCTGAAAAATCTTCTTCTGAAAAGTTAGAACCGGCTCCTTGGTAGCTTCTTCTTTGTTGCTGTTGATTGCGTTGCGCTTTTTCAAATTCTTCCGCATGCTTCCAATCCTTTCCGTATTTATCATACTTTTTGCGATTCTCTACATTGCTCAGGACCTCATTGGCTTCATTAATCTCCTTAAACTTCTTTTCTGCTTCCTTGTCATTAGGATTCACATCGGGATGATATTTGCGAGCTAACTTGCGATAAGCCTTCTTTATTTCGGCCTCAGTGGCCTTTTTATTTATTCCAAGGACTTTGTAATAATCTATATAATCCATTTAGTCTTATGTCTTGTGGAGAAACTGGTAGTATTAAAGTTTAAATTTACTAAAAACACCAGTCATAAGAAAGCAAGTGGACTTAAACCAAGAAAGTTTGTAAAAGGTATATGGTTAGCATTCCCCAGAAGGTACCCGTTGCCATGCTTAATATAGCCAGTATAATAGCATGAGGCATCCATTTAGGTTCATAAGCTGCTGTTACCGCAGGGGCTGTAGCTATCCCCCCAACATTGGCCATACTTGCAATAGGGATCCAGGCTGTATTAACGTTCAATACTTTTGCCACGCCCATTAAAATAATAAAATGACTTAACAACCAAATGATTAAAAAACCAAGGAAATTTAAATCAAAAGTAACAAGATTGAATTTTAATTTTAAACCGAGAATAGACATCACGATAAGAATTAGAATGCCTCCGATTTTAAGAACAAAGCGGAAATTCCAGTTTTTTACAAGTGAACTTAGTAAAAGACCTACCAGCGAGAGTATAATAATTTTAGCTACAAAAGAACTTACCACTATACTTGTTAACCAAACGGCGGCAATTAGCAATAGAAAACAAAGAAGGGGAGAAGTCTTTTTAGTATTTGATTCACTGATACTTTCGGGCATTGTTTTATTTGTGATTTTAAGTAGTCGATTTAAAAAATCACTTTTTTTAATACCCTGAAACATCAGGATGGTCCAGATATTCACCAAAATATTATCCATAACAAGCACTGTGAGGAATATATTTTCGGGACAAGCCACCAATTCTTTAAGTACCAACTGACTGGTACTACCACCAATCCAGCCACCTACTACCGGGGGTATGCCTTTCCAGAATTCTTGGTTTAAAAAGAGCTCCTTAATTTCCGGCAGCTCTAATGAAAAATATAATAAGAAAACAGGAAAAACGGCTATCCAAAAGGAACCACATACAAAAACAACAATGGGTTTCCACCCTATGGATTTTAATTGTCTGAGTGACAAACTACTCATTACGGACACAATAGCCAAGGGGATAAAGAAGCTTAAACTGTAGTCATGTATGGCATCTTGCGAATAGTCTTTATCTATAAGCAGACATATCCCAGCTGGGATAAGGTATGCCAAGAGAATAGACGGGATCCATTCAAAAATTATTTTTATATATCTGTTTTCCCATTTATCTAAAAAGTAAACAGCGACTACAGTAAACCCACAAATAAGCCATGGAATCATTCTTTTTAGTTTTGTGGGATTCCGAGATGAATTATTCTTCCTCCATTCATATTTATTGGATTACTACTTTTTCCAATGACAATTCCATCTTCCGGACAGAAATACTCCTTTAGGACAGTGCCAAATGGATCTCTTAGGATTCCAATTAGATCTCCCTTCTTTAATTTTTGATTGAGAGCTACAGGAACCTCTAAATACCCCCCTTTATCAACAAAAAGCCAATATGATTTTTTACAAATAAAAGCTTCCTCTTCCTTTATAATTTCTTGTGATGTCATTTTTAACCAACTAAGGACATTCTGAATACCTTGCATGCCTCTTTTGATTAATTCGGGTTGAAAAACCTGCGGATTACCATATTCTATGGTAATAGTTGGTATGCCTTTTAGAACAGCCTCTGCTCTCATAGTTCTGGTAGCAGAAATTTGTTGTGTTGCCGAAGGAATACCCTTATTACTAAGTATAATATCTGCATTTTGAAGTTTTGCCATTTCAGCCATTTGAGGGTCACTTAGGTCTGCCCGCACATAAAAGGAATTAACTCTTCCAAAACTAGCTGTATGCATATCTATCAAATAGTCTATTTTAGAAAGTATCTTTTCGCCAATTTGCCAAACATATTGTTGTGATCTATTGCCCTTTTCTTTTCCTGGAAAGTTTCGGTTGAGGTCCTCCTCATCAATATATCTTCTCTGGTGTAGTGGAATGCTGACAGCGTTTAAACCAGGAATAGCAATAATGGTCCCCTTTAAGGTATTAATATTGATGTCTTCTATAAGTGTTTGGATTACACTGATTCCATTTAGTTCGTTCCCGTGTAAAGCCGCCGTTAAGCCTAAGACTGGACCTTCATTATCTCCCTTTGCAATAATTACTGGAATTGTTATGGGCTTACCCATACCATCATCAATTATTTTTAACCAAACATGTTTTACTGTATTAGGTTCAAGGGTATTTAAATCGATTTCATCCACAACTTCTATTGGAGATTGCGATAGACCAAATATGGGTGATAAACAAAGCAGGAGGATGCAAATATTTCTCATAAAATGCTATAAATAATGGTTAGCTACTTGTTTCGTTTGATTGGATCCATTCTACAAAATAGACCTGAAGAGGTATTCATTTGATGGAGTCTTATAAAACTTTCTAAATGTAGTAAAAAGGAACTTTCTAAATCAATAAAAAAAACATCTTAAAACAAGCCATCTAAATGCTATATGTTGGAATTAAAAGAGCAGTCATCCATAAATAGTCAATTGAATACAGTTTAAATCATGGATGGTAAAGCATACTACTTGCCTGATTTCTAGGCAAATGTTCTTACAGGATTAATAAATTTTTTACAAAATATTTGTATATTATTAAGCTAAAAATTTTTTAACACTAAACATTAATTTAAATCAACCAAAATGAAAAAAACACTAGCTTTTATCATTTTTCTTGTCTTTTTACTTCTGGCATGGTTAAGTTGGGACTGGTATTAAGATACCGTTGCCTGCTGTCCGATAGCAGAAGAGGAGGTAGTGGTGACCTATGGACCAATTATTTTTGATTGCTCTACGGATCAACCAATTACCAACGAGCTTTGGCCGGACAAGAAAATGGAAATTCTGGCCTTAAAAGCGCCGGGAAAGAACTTATTGATTATTGGACCTTACTACAATGGAGAAACTGAAAGCCAGGGTATCGCCCGGGCAGAGAATGTAAAATTACTTTTTGCAAATGACTTAGAAATGGATGAAATAGAAGTGGATACCAGATCAGCAGGAGATTGCGAAGGTACAATGGCTAATCTTTTACATGGCTCCATGTACAAATGGGTTACTCGGAATGATGATATTATTGAAGAGTTAGACAAAACAATTGTGTTCTATCAATATGGAACTGCCGAAGAAGTTTACAATGAAAATTTGCAGACCTATTTTAATGATCTGGCCGCATTCTTAAAGGATACTAACGACAAGGTCCTTATTACCGGCCATACCGACGCTACTAGCGGAGAAGAATTTAATATGAAACTGGGTTTAAAAAGGCTAATGAATTTAAGGGGCATCTCGTAAGTTTAGGGGTAGATCCGAGCAGGATTGAAGTGGCTTCTAAAGGTGAGTCAGAACCTAGAAGTTCTAATGAAACTCCTGAGGGACAGCAACAAAACAGGAGGGCAGAAATTCAGATAATAGAAACTAACTAAAAAATATTTACAATATGAAACTTTTACAAATTAATACAGTGGCATGTGACGGATCGGATGTATTCTGGACATGGATCTTATGGTTATTAGCAGCCTTTATTCTTGGTTTAATTTTAGGGTGGCTTCTCAAACAAATTTTTGGAGGTGCCGCAGCTGCAGAACCAACACAAACTTATAAAGAAGATCTAACGAAAATTGAAGGTATTGGTGAGAAAATACAAGGCCTTTTATATAAAGCTAAAATCAATAATTATGCAGATCTTTCTGCGGCCTCACAGGATACTTTGCAAAAAATACTCTCAGATGCCGGACCTCAATATTTGGTTCATAAACATTATACTTGGTCGGCTCAGGCAAGCTTGGCCAATGCTGGTCAATGGGAGGAGTTAGAAAAATGGCAAGACATGCTTAAGGGGGGTATTTAATCTCTAACGCTTATTTTTTAAAAAGGCCTGGTGTAACCAGGCCTTTTGTTTTAGAAATATAATGTTGTACTAATCTCTTTAATCAGATAAAGGAACAAACCTCGTTTTTAAGTCGGGCTCTTCCATATCTTTATCCAAGGGGTACATAGGTCGGTTAATATTTTTATAGCCCAGGCGTTCTAAATCCTGATCAACTCCTCCGGGGGTAAGGGCCATAATCCATCCACCCCTCATATTATACAGCTCCGGTACCAAGTAGCCTATTTTAACCACCAGAATATCCGATTCCCGCGGATTCAATCCCAAGCGTGTAAAATCAGCTTCTTTGTGATATGGTTTTCGCTTCTTGGTTACAATTACATCTACACTGCCAACTCTCACTACTATTTCGGTCTCTGCATGTACATCACCCTGCTCCATTGCCATAATGACTCCTTCTAGTTCAACCGGTCCTGCAAATCTATCATCAACCATCGCACCAACAGAAGCTTTGATGGGATCTCCTACTTTTAATCCCTTCGCCTTCTCTATAAGTTCCGGTCCGGGAATGGAGGCATATATAACGGAAGGTCCACCCTCCGATTTAAATTCTTTTCTTGCCAAAATTTCTTTTAGGGTCCAGCTCACATCCCCGGCCCCTCCGGCAGTAGGGTTATCTCCCATGTCACTAATAATAAAAGGTTTTTGTTCACTTTCCAAAGCCATTTTAAAGCTCTCTTCTAAGGTTGTGGTCGGGGCAACAAATTCGAAATTGCCTCGTACCTCCCAGAACTTATTGGCAAGCTTTTCCGCGGCAGCGCTAACTTCTTCTTTGTCATCACCGGTAACCATTACAACAGCATGGTTTCTAGGTTCATCGGCCCAGGCATAACCTATCCAAATAGCAGCGTCTATAATTCCCTCCTTTTTGGTGATGGAAGGCAACATAGCATACAAGCTTTTACCGGGTTCAATACGGGTGCTTGTTTTTTCCCCGGGCAATAAGATAGGAACAGGGATCCAGGCTTTATATTTTGGTTTACCTAAACCATTTTCTAGTCTGTACAGGAGGTTATCTACCGCTCTTTTTTTGGATTCCAAAGCATCCTCATGGGGAGCCATTCTATAACAGGTAATAAGATCTGATTGTTCTGCTAAGCGCAGGGATACATTACCGTGTAGGTCCATTGAAGTGGAGATCATAGGTTCTTGCCCAATTACTTCTCTTATACGAAGAATAAAATCCCCTTCCGGATCTTCAATTCCTTCTACACTCATTGCCCCGTGTATGTCAAAGAATAGCCCATCATAGGGACCATTCTCTTCTAACATTTTCAAGGTTTTACCTACTAACGATTCATATGCCTCTCTGGTTACAATACCTCCTGGGAGGGCATGTGCCCTCAGTGTCGGGACCCAATCGGCTCTTTTTCTATTGATAGAATCCTGGCTGAGAAAAGGGTAAAAAGAAAACACCTCTTCATTTACTCTGGCATGAAAAGCCTCTTCATCTGTTGTAGCCGGTGAAAAGGTGCTGGATTCTATGGCGAGACCGGCAATGGCAATTCTGGGAAGCTCTTTTTCATTGTTTGCTTCCATGCTACTTTTTTCCTTGCAGGAAAGAATGGATAGCATCATCAATGCTAATACTCCTATTTCTTTAAATTTTCTCATTCTATATTTTTTTAATCTATCCAAATTAAAATTTGTTTAAGCCAAACGATGTTTTCTAACTTATTTAAGTGTAGGATAGCTGATCCCTAACTGTTCTAGATAGCTGTCATATTTTTTTTCATCGTAATAAAAGGGCTTAAGTTTAGGGGCATAGGTTTCCATGATTTCTTTATTAAGATAAATGGCGGGAGTATCGTCCGCACCTACCATGGGTACATATGTTTGGTTTTTAAGTTGCTCGTTTTTAAAATAGGAAGCTGCTTCTTCGCGGATGGCAGGTACCAGAAGTAAATCTAACAGTGTCATAGCCTCTACTTTAGCACCGGCAACAACACCTTTGTGAGCTATTGGAGTTGCCATGGCAATAGCATTGGACCAATGGTGTCCCTGTAATCCCGGGATATTAGAAGGGAATCTTAAGGTTATGGTGGGTACTTTCCAAGAGATATCACCTATGTCATCAGAACCTCCACTTCTTGGCTCCTTTAAAGGTGCTCCAATACTATCTAATTTTATGGCCAATCCCGTACTGTCTTTTGGCGAATTCACTTCTTTCTGGACGGCCATGGCTAGTTGCTGATCTGCTTCACTCCATTCCGGCAAACCTATTTCTTTGATGTTACTGTACATGGCCTCTGCCATGGGTTTGTTAAAGTGTCTGGGCCATGCGGTGCCTAATATTTTGCTGCTCATCTTCGTTTGGGTCATTAAAGCAGCCCCTTCAGCAATCTTATTGGCCCTCTCATAGACTTCCATAATTTTAGGGTAGGTAATTTCCCTAAAGTAATACCAGATAGAGGCTTTTGACGGAACCACATTGGGTTGGTCCCCTCCATTGTTAATGACTGAATGTGATCTGCCAAGCGGATGGATATGTTCCCTGGCATATTGCCACCCGATATTCATCAGTTCAACAGCATCTGCCGCACTTCTTCCTCTCCAGGGGGCCCCGGCAGAATGAGCAGATTCACCTTCAAAAGTATATTCTACAGAAATCATCCCGGTACCACTAGCAGCGCCGTATGACACATTCATATTGCTAGAAACATGTGTAAAAATACATAGATCGACCTCGTCAAAATACCCATCTCTTGTGTAATAGGCTTTGGTGCCTAGTTGTTCCTCAGCCACCCCGGGCCATATAATTAGAGTGCCAGGAATTTTTTCTCTTTCCATAATTTCTTTTACAGAAAGTACGGCAATGATATTAAGGGGAGTGCCCGAATTATGACCCTCACCATGACCGGGTGCGCCTTCAACAATGGGATCATGATAGGCCACCCCGGGTTTTTGAGATGCTTTAGGAATACAATCCAGGTCACTGCCTACAGCGATAACCGGTCCGCCTGAGCCCCATTTGGCCCACCAGGCGGTAGGAACTCCTGAGATACCATAGGTAATTTCAAAACCATTATCTTCCAAAATTTGTGTAAGATATTTAGACGTTTCCACTTCCTGGAAGCCAAGTTCAGCGAAGCTAAATACTTTGTCTACCATGACTTGGGCCATTTTTGATTTTTCGTCTACTTTCTCCTGGACTTCTTTTTTTAAACTAATTAGTTGAGCATCTGAAGTTTGGCAAAATCCGTTAAAACAGACTAAAAGACACAAGACAATTAGGGATCTTTTTGTTTTCATAGATAAATTAGGCTTTTGAGTTATTTAAATTTCAATATACGGTTTAATTGGCGCTTTTAAAACTTCTAATATCGTCTGTTTTTTTTGAAGTCTTGTTTGTTATATAACATCAGTTTCCTTGCTTCACTTTAGACAAGTTTTACACTATCCCTGGTGATTTTATTTCTTGAAAAAACATATGGGCATTAAGGAAAGAGCAATCGCAAACCTGTTAGTAAATGTGCTCTAAAACTTACTCTTAGGAATGAGGCATCATAGTTTCTGCAAGTGTTCAGGGTTTATATGGGAACAGGGCGTGAATGGCCCCTCCACTTCTACCATTTACCGTTCCTTTTTATATCCTCATTATATAGGTATCAATATCCTTCTGATTGCATGCTTTTTTGCAATGAAATCAATGGTTCCTGGTCTACTTGAATAGAGCCGCTCTGAGGATTATTGAGATCAACAATTAGGGTAGTAAGAGAAGAAAAGGCCATAATTAATGGTATAACTATTAATATTTTTCTTGATTGGTTATATCCAGCCTGTATGCCAAGGGTAAGAATAGCAAGGAATGAAATGGTAAATAGGGTAAGCCAAATACTAAATGGGATTCTAGTTCTTGTACCGGCGGTAACTCTCTTTTCATGTATGTCAATAATCTCATTTATGGATTGTGTTAATAAGGAAGTGTTAACATTTGGGTTTGGAAGAGAAACCGATTTTATAGAAGACCATAAATTTTTGTGAATTTCGAGAGATTTTTCAAGGGCATTTTTAAGATTCCTGGTTTTAATAACATCTAATCTTACTTCCACATACTTGGCCAGCTGTTTTTTTATTGATACTCCTTCATTTGGATCTATTAAGTCTGCTCTCAAAAAAGCTGTACCAATGGCATTGGCCTCATCCATTACGAGCTTCTTACGATCTTGGTATTGATTGGCCACTATGGAAAAAGTAAAGGCCAAGACGAAGGCCCACATTCCGATTAAACCACCCGTAATCTGACCTAAAGTTTTGGGTTCCAAAGTAGTTTCTTTGAGGTAGTACCGGTGTGTTAGCTGATATCCTATCTCATAAAAAAGTAAAATAAAAGCTGTAAGTATTAAAAAGGTAGCGTATTCGGGAAGGATATCAAATATGCTGTAATTCATAGTTTTAGTTAAATGTAATTGATATTATATAATAAAAGAAAGCTTTTCTTTTAAGGGATCTAAAAAGTAGTATGGTTTACCTTTTTGTCTAATAATTTATGAGCATCTACTCCCATTTTCTTATATATTTTCATAGCAGTTAGCTCCGTTATATCGATAATTTTCAGTCGTTCTTTTTTTACAAATAGAACGTCTCCTGAACTGGGATTGGGAGCCCCTGGGACAAATACGGCAAATAATTCTGAGTCAATTTCATCCATCAAAAAGCCAATTTGCCAAACTTCTTCAATATCAATAAGAACCACCTTTCGAAGATTTGTAGCTTCGATGCCAATTGCTTCTTCTCCCATCCCTTTAAAAAAAAGGTAACCCGGGATTAGAGATAATATATTGTCTTCGATCCATTGTAGTAGTTGCTTTGCCTTGGCTGTTTTTGCCAGTAAGCCTGCAATAAAACAAAGGAAGACTAAAATTAAGACGGATACTATCCTTTCCAAAGTAATACTATCTACGATTTCTATCGAAATTTTACTCACTAAAGGCGCAACAATGGTTCTAAATAGATCTATTACTTTGATAACAAGAAATATTACTAAGTGCCCCAGAGGTATCACAAAAAAGATACCTCCGATTAGGGTCGTTTTAATAAAGGATGTTATACTTTTCATCAGACTATTATTTTTCTTTCAAAATTATTCATAAAGATCTTGATTGCCGCCGGCCATCATTTGGCCATATAAGCGGTACTAAGTAAACTTGGTTGCTTAAAAATCAAGCAATCCTATTATCGATAAGCTAATAAAGTTAGTTAACAAATAAACTAAAAGTAGCTAAGCCACCATTTATCCCTGTGCTTGTTTTTATAATTATTGTAGCTGTTACATAAAGGATAAAGACCTATAATAATGACCAACCATATAAGATATACCGCTTCAAGGCTAAAGCCATAACCAGTTAATTCTGGACTCATATTAATCCATAGATCTATTACCATATCAGAAGCCTCAAAGCCAGTTGCCATTGCCGCAAATAGGGCTAATATGTGGATCAGATAAATATGTATGACATAGAAAAACATGGGAACTCTACCTATAACTACCATTTTATCAAAGAAACTTCCCTTCCATTTTTCTGCAAGCGAAAGAAAGATTAATGACGGTCCCAAAGTAATTAAGAGATATAATAAGGATGGGGGGTATTTACTCACATTAAAAAAGGACATGATGGTAAAACCCAGTGAATTCTGGGTAGACCAAGGAACAGGATCTCCATAAATATTAAGTAACCTAAGGATTAGAAATAATAATACCATACCAAGACCCCATTGCATGAGTTTTTTTCTTCTGAATAGAGGCTCTATTTTAGGTAAATACAATTCTCCTAAATAATAACCTAATGGCATAACAAATATCCAAGGAATTATTAAGTAGACAGTCATATAGGTAATATTACCATATTCCATTATTGAAAATTGATGTAAAAAACTCCAGATAAAGGAGGTGATTTCTCCAGTAGGATTGAAACCATCAAGCAAGTTGTGCCCAAAAATTCCTATAAAGCAAATAGCAAAGGTCAATTTTCTGGGAAGGTAGATAAAACCAGCTAAAAAAATCATACAGATACCTAAGATCCATATAACCAAAAATTGGAGTATGCTAAAATCCAGTTTAAAGAACCAGGCGAATTTTATGATGGTAAATTCTACAACAATTAGCCATAATCCTCTTTTTAAAAGCCATTTAGCCAAGGAGTTCTTATCCCGTCTTTGTCCGACAAAAAAAGCGGAGGTACCTGCTAAAAACACAAACACCGGGGCACAATAGTGTGTGATAAATCGGGTCCAGAAAATAGCTCCCGAGGTTTGGGTAAGGTCATTGGGTTCAAATAGAAAGGCATCAGCACTAAAATAGTCTCTTACATGGTCTAAAGCCATGAGAATCATCACTAGCCCTCTGAGCATGTCAATAGAGGCTATCCGCTTGCGCGTTGTTGGTTTTATCATTTGGTTGGTTTATCGGATTGACAACAAAGTTTACTCCCATAAATAGATTTATTGAGGGAAGCTTGATATCCGAATTTGAGGGGTAAGTTAAATAAAGATAATGAGGAATAGTAGTAGGCTCCTCACTTAATATTAAGATTTTTATTAAATACTAGTTATCAAAAAATCTCTTTGTTTTTCTCTGTCAATTCGTCAAGGGCAATAGCGACATTTCCGGTTTTAACTCCTTTTTCAACATACGTAAAAGCTTCTTTTATTTCTTCCAAAGGGTATATCCTATCTATAACAGGTGTAAAGGCTCCTTCCTCAATTAGTTTTTTTACAAGTTTAAGGCTTCTCATTTTATTTGGAGGGTAGGGGAAAGCCACTTTTTTACCCATTTGATTTGGAACCGATCCAAAAATTTTAGAGATAAGCGCCAGAGCAAGGTTAATTGAATTTTTTCCCAATTCTGAGGAAATATAAACGCCACCCGGTAAGAGAAGAGGCGAACAGGCTTTAAAAGAACTCTTGCCTACACAATCAAAAATGTAATCATAGCTTTCGGTTGAATTTGTAAAGTTCTCCTGAGTATAATCGATCACTTTGGAGGCCCCGAGTTCATACATTAATTGAATATTTTTAGTATCACAGACGGCGGTGATTTTCGCTGCGTAATACTTTAATAATTGAACCATAGCCGAACCAATACCTCCAGATCCCCCGTTAACCAGGACTTTGTTCCCCTCTTTTAAAGGTACTTTATTGATAAAATTATAGGCATAATGAGCTCCTTCCAGGGAACAAGCCATCTGAATGAAGTTGCTTTTAATTGGCATAAGGCCGATAGCTTTCTTCTCTGAGATACTCAGATATTCGGCATAGGCGCTGAGTCCGCCATCATCAAATCCAAAGATTTTATCATTTATGGTGAACTTCTGCACTGAGGAACCCACTTCTACTACTTCTCCGGAAAACTCTGTCCCCAGAATTTTCTTTCGAGGTCTTAAAAGCCCCATAGTTAGTCTCATGATGCCGGGTTTGGCTCTAAGATTCGCACAATCCGTTCTATTTACAGAAGTGGCCCTTACTTTTACTAAAATCTCATCTGCCTTAGGGATAGGTTTGGCTATTTCGGTCAAAGTTAATACCTCTGGAGGACCATATTGGGAGTACGTTACTGCTTTCATTTTAATTGATATAAAATACTATGGAACGTAATTTGTCTTAAATTATGAATTTTAAAATTCACACCTCAGTAATAATATAAATTTCTAATCCCTTCTTATTTTTTAACCTTAAGAGTTACTTTTTTGGCCAATTGATTTTGGAAGTTCCCATTATTAGCAACCAAAGACAAATTCCAAACTCTCCTATGGTTCCGGGAATACTAACAAAGTCGGAGAAGACTGTTTTAGAATAAAAAGGATATAGAAATTCACCGAAAAAATCTATAAGATAACCGAAACAACCAACCATTAAGAATGTGCCCAGTAGCTTTGGTAAAAAACCGGATTTATAGACAAGGTAACCGAAAGGGAAGAGCCATAGGCCCCAGAAGATTTCAGAGAGTTGGATGCCGTTGTAATAATACTCCAGATGAAGCATCATCTCATTTTGAAGCTGGATGGTATCTAAATTTGATAAATATTCCGGACGTCCTAACAAAGTAAGAACTGAAAATTTTTGAAGCATGTTTACAAAGCTAATTGGAATACTTACCAGGACCAATACTAGCATGATGCCGGCATATGTCTTATTTACTGGTGAAAGTAATTTGTAAAGAACAAGGGCCAAAGCAAGAAATGATAGAAAAGTAAATATACCTCCAACCATTCCCAATTTAAAGAGCAAAAGAGAATTAGTAATGTTGTCAAAAGTTTGGGCAGCACTATCCCATACCATTAGTTTGGATGGGACTACCATTAAACTAAATATTCCTGAAACAATGAGAAGTAAATACAGAAGTCCTGCTAATCGAGCAGTTTGGTTGTGAGTAGACATGATTGGTTTTTCAAAAGAGACGATTAAGTAGTCGTTTTGCTACAAGATGGTATTAAATTGAATCTAAATATTTGATTAACAGTTAATTATTATTATATCCAATAAAAATCAAGTTATAAAAGTAATGGTTGCTAAACAAGTTCTCTTTTCGTGTAGGTTTTAAACCCTGAAATGTTGAGGTGTTTTGAACTTTATTGAAGCATTTTTTTGAAATCCTCAAAGCCCATAAGGTTTAAATTCACTTTTCTATTTTTATCGAAAACAGCATATTCATAAAAAGGATTATTGGGTAAAATTGACTTCCCAACAGGATGTTTTTTTGATAAAATGCCAACCCCCCAATCGGTATCTATACAACAAGAAAAAAGAGAGGGATTATATCTTGCTTTTTGAAAAGCCTTCCATGTAGTGCCATTCCAATAACCGGCAGCTGGAGTATGTTTATAATAATAACTTTCTCTGGCGTGCCACTCTGTGGGAGGATTACAGTCGTGTAGTACAATAAAACCATCTTCTTTTACAAATTTCAGGGCATTTTTTATGTCCTTTTCTACCTGTTCCGCCAAATGTAAACCATCAATAAAAATGACATCGAATTTTTCTTCTTTGGTCAAAAGAGTTCCTGCTTCTAGTTGCTCAAAAAATTGATCGCTGGTCATCTTAAAATCGATATTGGGGTCTGAATACTCTATCCCTGGATCAACACTGTATTTAATGGCAGATTTTATATGGTTAAAATTATCTTCCGTATTACGAGTTCCAATTTCCAGGTATTTTGTTTCCCTATTTAGAAATTGTAACAAATAATTTAGGATCTCTGTTCTTTTCGGGTTTTTATTAATTTCTTTTTTTATTAAGTCCTTGGTTTTAATATATGTTGGATCGTTTAAGACTCTGCCGCCTATCTTTAAATGTTTGAAGAAATTATAGTTGTAGGCCATTTTTTAAGTATGGATTTGTAATACCAGTTTTAATTTAAACTTATTTAAACAGGAAACCTTTTAGAAATAAATTTTATTTGACCATTATGATTTGATTCGTGTTCGCAAACGTGAAACCATTTGCAATAATTATTAGTGGGTTTGTCTTCAAAAAAAAGCTCTGATTTCATTAGCCAACTATCATCTCGTTTGGCAAATTCTTTTTTTGTTACTTCCCGAACCTCTTTTAGTTTACTTAAATAGTAATCAATAGTATGCCCCTTAATAATATCTCTAGAATTTTCACCCAAGTTCATTGGAATATCCCACTCGTCTTTTATGGTATCACTCCAGCTTCCCCATGTCATTTCATCAAAGGTATTCAACTGATAATACCTTTCTGTCGCTGCCAGATGAAGCAACATAGCCCCTATGGAATTTGATTTTTCATCAATTTGAAAATCTAGTTGTTCAACACTTAAATCTTTTACACTATTAATAAGCCATTTGCGCATCATAGTCATAGTAGAAAGAAGGGTACCTATTTCTTCGGTATATCCTTTTCGTGGGCCAATAATATAAAGATTATCTTCTTCCGAACTTGGTAAATTAGTCTTGGAATTACTATAGAGGGAAGTTGCCATGGCGCCCGCTATGACTAAGGTCGACCTTTTTAAAAACGCTCTTCTGTTTTTCATAATACTTTGATTTAAAACAAATTGCACCGCAAACTAAAGTGCTTTACCTTTTGCCTAGTTCGATTTTATTTGTTGAAATTGTTGTTTTAACTCTATAAATCGATCCTTAGCATCTTTTCCTATTTCCTGATCTGCCCCGTTATTCATATTATACAAATATTTTATTTGGTCGGCAAGCATAGGTTGTTCATAGATACCTTCCTTTGTTTTTATCAATTTCAAGGTATTTTCTAAAGGTTTTGCTTTTTTTAGGTCCGATTTCTTTTCGGATTCGTTTAAAACTTCCAGTTCTTTTTCTAATTCAACCTGGTAACTTAAAACTTCGTCCAGAAGGGATTTTACCTCTAATAGGAATGCATATTGTGAATCTAACGTTTCTTGATTAATACCTTGAGAAGTTACTCTTGGATCTATGAGAATTTCGAACTCTTCCTCATAACTCTTTTCATCAATAGTTAATTTAATAACATAACTTCCTGGTGGTACTAAAGCGCCATTCTTGAATTTATCTTCCTCCTTTGTGTTCCATGGACCTTTCGTTTTCATATCCCAGGAAAAACGATAAAGGGATTTGCCTTTTTTTAGGTCGTACCAAAGAGGCTCATCCATAAATTCGGTACTCATATTTCTAGTGTCCTCAGGTTTTTTAATGGCAGTACTATCGGTTGTGAACCTATTGATAAGCTCATTTTTACTATTAAAAATCTCAATTAGGATAGGAGATTCTAATTCTTTGGTGATTGAAAAATCAATACTTACAGTAGGCCGTGGATAAACCGGCATAGTACTGTTTTTTGCTCCGGATGGATACCTGTATCTTATGCTGGAGTTGGGTTTGAACAATCTCGTATTTTCGATTTTATAAGAAGTCAATTGCCTTAAGGTGTTAATGTCGTCAAGAACCCAAAATCCTCTCCCCATGGTAGAAAGTACAAGATCGTTTCTATGAATTTGGATATCGGTTATTGGCGTTACGGGCATATTATTCTGTAAGGGAATCCATTGTATACCGTCATTTATGGACATAAAGACCCCGTATTCCGTACCTGCAAAAAGAAGCCCTTCTTTTTCTGAATCTTCGCGGATCACTCTTACCGGATAATCTTCCGGAATTCCGTTATTTCCCTTAGATATTAACTCCCATGACTTGCCAAAATCTTCAGTCTTATAAATATATGGCTTTCTATCTCCGAGCTGATATAAGAGAACACTTGCATAGGCTTTGGCAGGATTGTGAGGAGAAGGTTCCACAGCGTCTACTCTCCCTCCAGGGGGTAAGTTTTTTGGGGTGACATTGGTCCAGTTCTTCCCTCCATCTTGAGTCAAGTGTATGGGGCCATCGTTGGCGCCTACCCAAATAAGCCCTTCTTGTAATGGAGATTCTTTTATAGCATAAATAGTACTATAGAACTCTTCTCCGGTTATATCTCTGGTAATTGGACTCCCAGAAATTACTTGTTTGTCAGCCTCAAAAGCCGTTAGATCAGGTGATATAATTTCCCAGGTTTTTCCTTCATTTGTGGTTTTGTGAACATATTGCGAGGTATGATATATCACCTTAGGATTATGGGGAGAAAGATGAATAGGGGACACCCGTTGAAATCGATATTTTAAGTCTTTAGGATTATGACCATACATATTGGATGCCCCGACATAAAAGGATTGTTCTGTCCCTGTCTTTTTGTTATAAACCGTAAATCGTCCTTTGCAATTAGAATAGACTATATCCGGATTGGTAGGGTGGGGGATAGCCGGACCGGTTTCACAACCTCCGGTATTTAATATAAAGCCCTGTCCTGGCAATTGATGTCCATATGGAGCCATACTTGGGACGGCTATGGTAGAATAATTGTCTTGTTGTCCAGCATATACCCAATAAGGGTATTGGTTGTCTACGGCTACTTGATATACTTCAGAAGTAGGCTGATTGTATTGGGTGGACCATGATTTTCCTCCGTTATGCGTAATATTCACACCACCGTCATTTGCCTGAATAAATAGGTCGGGATTAGTAGGGTTAATCCACATATCATGATTGTCACCATGGGGAACACTTAACTTGGACCAGGTTTTCCCTCTGTCTAAGGATCTGAAATAACCAGTAGCCATGGCATAAATTTTGTCGGGATCCTTTGGGTCTATGGTAATGTTGGTATAGTAAAAAGGCCTGGTTCTAATCCCTTTATCGCTTGAGACAAATTCAAAACTTTCTCCGGAATTATTGGAGATATAAAGTCCACCTTCATCTTCAGGAGCTTCTATTAGGGCATACACTAAATTTTTATCGGCCTTACAGACTTCTAGGTCTATTTTGCCAATTAGGTTTTGGGGAATACCTGCCTCAATTTTTGTCCAACTTTTACCTGCATCGATGGATTTATAAATACCACCTTCTTTTAATGATCCTCCGCTTATAATAGTCCACGGTTTTCTTTGTGCTTTCCATGCAGCAGCGTACATGATCTCTGGGTTATCGGGACTAAATTCTATATCAGAAATACCTGTTTCTTCAGAAACAAACAATATTTGATCCCAGGTCTTACCTCCATCAGTGGTCTTGTATATTCCTCTTTCCGGGTTTGCTGAAAAAGCTCTTCCTATAGCAGCTACATAAACCGTATTATGATCTCTTGGATCTATACGAACAGCGCCAATTTGACCAACATTGGTCAGTCCAATTTCCGTCCAGGTCTCCCCTGCATCTATAGATTTTAACATTCCTTTACCTTCAATAAGATTACTTCTATAACCATCAGTACCTGTACCAACATAAATGATATTAGGATCATCTTGTGCTACGGCGATAGAACCAATAGAGGGTGTTTTAAAAAAACCATCAGATATATTATTCCAAGTCGTACCGTAATCCTCTGTCTTCCATACTCCACCTCCTGTTGCGCCAAAATAATAAGTCGAGGGTTCTGAGGCTACTCCTGCGACTGTAGTAACTCTGCCACCTCTATACGGACCTAATTCACGATATTGAATTGCCGATAAATCTTGTGAAATTATACTTTGAAAAAAGAAGAGTAAGCAGCATATAGAAAGAACATTGAAAATTTTAAGCATACTTATAACTATTAAGATTTGAAAAGGTTAGAAGACATTAAATTCTGCCATGTTTTTAGCTTAGGTAATATAAAACGCTTTTATTGGAAATCCTACAATGATTGCCGATTTATAGTCATTATATAAGACAAATATTATCCTTTTAATTGTAGTAGTCTTATGCTCAATGCCTCAAGAAGGCGATAACCATAAACCGGTAAATCTATCGGGCCTGCATCATCAGTCAAGATAAAATTTATAATCTAAAGGTTGTTTGCAGTCATCTTGAGATTCTTAGCAGTTTTTGGCTTTAATCTTTTTTATATGGTGAAAACAGGCGGAATACATGTAAATTATATAGTCCGGTGGTGAGGAATAATCTTACTGATTCTTTAAAGAATTCAGAGGTCTAAGGAGTATTTAAGAAATCCAAAGCTTACTCTTTTTTCGTTTTATTTTTTTTATTGGAAGTACTTAAACCTGCTCCTATGGCCACTCCAATTCCAGTACCTATACCAACTCCAATAGCTATATTGTTCATGGCTACACCCATAGCGGCACCTACTCCCGCCCCAATGGCTATTGCCTGGCCAAAGATTTTTTTATCTTTCACATTAACTTATTTTTAAACAGTTTCCTTTTTATCTGTCAAGCGGGCATCTAGTCCAAAAACTTCCTCAACAGACTTATACCAAGTTGCGTCATCTGCGGAGTTCCAATTCACCCATTCTTCATCACTCATAGAAGCACGCCATTCAATAAAGGGAATAGCATCCGGACCTACAGGGTGTCTTAGTTTTTCTGTTTCTTGATTCACTAAATCCAGCATTAAATCCGCCACTAGAGTTGGGGGGGTGGGAGTTTTAAGGGAGGCAGTAAACATCCCAGCAAATCGATATGAATGCGGGTAAATTGAATCTCCTGCATCACCTATGTTTCGTGCCATAGAGGTATCGATTATTCCAGGTTCAACAATATTTACTTTTATATTAAAGGGTTTTACTTCCTGAGCCAAAGCTTCACTGATGGCTTCTAAAGCAAATTTACTAGCGGCATATGCTCCAAGCGGAGAAGAAGCAACGTGGCCGGCAACTGAGGCTACGTTGATAATTAGCCCACTTTTATGGGTTCTCATACTTGGTAAAACTGCTTTCACGCATCTTATTACTCCGAAATAATTAGTATTCATAATGGCTTTTATGTCAGAGAGAGGCATTTCTTCGATAGAGCCATGACGTTCTATGCCCGCATTATTAATAAGCACATCAATAGTCTGATTTTCAGCAAGTATATTTTTTACTGTTTTATCTACTGAGTCATCAGAATCTACATCCATTTTCATGATAATTATAGGGAGTTTTTCTGATGATATCTGGTCTTTAAAGGCTTTAGCGTTTTCAGGATTTCTCATGGTTGCATATACCTTGTGGCCGACTCTTCCCAGAGTTATTGCTGTTGATAATCCGATCCCTTTGCTTGTCCCTGTAATTAAGATAGTTTTCATTCTTTATTTTTTTGTTGGTTATGAAGTAAATGATGTTCAAATGAATATGGAACATAAGATAGTGAAATCGATGAGTTTAGCCATACGACCTGACAGATTTTATTTAAAAAGGGAAGGGGTCTGTGAAATTATTCCACACTTAAGCATTCTTGGTATTTCTGAAGGGCCAAAATAGGAAAATATCGCTTATAGTTTCTATAATGAATCATGACCGTTTTATAAAATAAGCCGCTCATAGGTTGCAAGGGCCAGTCTCCGTCAACTTGTTGCTGATCAATTAACCAATTTACAGCTTTTATAAGTCGAACATCTTTGGCATATCCACCATTTAATAAAGCAATTATGGCCCAGGCGGTTTGTTCTACGACGCTTTTTTCAGCTTGAATGTATTTTCTAGCCAGAGCTGATTCTTGGGCTTCACCCCATCCACCATCTTCTTTTTGAAAAGCCCAAAGATAGGAGCATGCCTTTTGAATGGCTTCATGATCTTTGCTAATACCAGACATCATTAGACCTTCTGTAACAAAACAAATCCCATAAGTAAAGCAAAGGCCCCAAAGGGCTTCCCAGCTGCCATCTGAATATTGTGAATTTAAAAGATAGGCAACGCCTCTTTCTCCTGCTTTCTTCATTTTAGGAGTGTACATATGAGGTCTCATCTTTTTTATTGTTGCAAAACACTGTAAAATACTTCCGGTACATTCTACATAAGCGTGATCTACCATGATGTCAACAAAGACATTAGCAGCATTAAACCATTCTAATTTAGGACTTCCTATGGCTTTGTCTACACTGGTCCAACCTCCATCATCTCCCTGTAGCATAAGCATAAAGTTGATGGCTTTCTCTAAGTGTTCATCTGTTAGTTTTTTATCTCCATTTCCCTCAGTTTCCAAAAGGCCTTTTATAGCTTCCGCCGTACAATCTGAAACTACCCAACCATTATCTAAATAGCTAAATGTCCAAGCTCCTTCTCTTGGAAGTCTATGATATTTAAAGGCATTTGGAAGTTCCTCCATTACCTGGTTTTCCATTAGAAATTGTCGCGTTTTTAGCATCATTGATTTTATTTCCTCCGAAGCGGTTTCCTTCCCCAAAGCCTGAAGATAAAAATCACAATCCCATGTATAAGTATTAGTAAATCCTTGCATCAAGATTTCTTCTTCATTCTCCCATAGGTAAAGAGGTAATTTTTGCCAGGATTTTTCCAGTTCTATTGTATCTCCTCTAAAATAATGTACTAAAGTGTTGTAGACCGCATTAACAGGGGCCTGTCTAATATAATTGGAATATTTATCCTCATATCTGATATGTTCATAGACCAATGCAAGGGCCTTTTTCTTTATGAATTTTGGAATTAGGGGATCTATTCTTTTAATCCACCAAACAGAAGCTTTAAAGATTCTTGTCTCGGGCACTATATTGTCTTCATCGGCAAAAGCACCACGATATTTTGCAAAGTTGATTTTATCATAGTCCTGGATATATAACTCTTTACGTAGCTCCAGGATTAAACTATCTTCTTCTATAGCTAACCTTTCCCGGTAAAAATATGACATAGGCAAATAGATGATCCTGACATATCCCGATATTTTTCTGGGATGAAACGGAAACCAAGAGGGGAGCATATATAACTCAGGTGGAACAGGGGCCACACCATTATATGAGTATAGATTGAGAAAAGAAAGAATAAATTTGCACCATGAAGCTGAATATAAGGGGCCACCCTTATCATGAATCCAATTAAGTGTCTTTTTTATTTCTTTTTGGGATGGATTCATTCCTAGAAAGCGCAGGGCAATATAATTTATGATGGAGGTGAAGAGCGTTCCCGATTTTGATTCTTGGTGCATCCCAAAGCTTCCATCGGAAATTTGATGCTTAAGAATGTATCGCACCATCTTGCCGCGGCTTTCTTCTGATATGGGTCTATCGCAAATTCGCAGTGCAAAAATATAAAGAGGCAGTAAAAAAAAAGGCCCATCGTAGGGCACGGGCCATGTACCTTCCATTGTCTGATTTTCTTTCATCCAATGAAAAGATTTTGCAAGGCTTTCCTTTATTTTTAAGGTAATAGATTCTTTCATCTAAGTAAAGTAGTTCTGTATTTCGTCAATCGAAATAATGGACAATAATAAAGGTTCTTAATTATAAAAAAGCAACTTTTTTAAGGGTAAATATAACTCAAATATTAGTTATGATTTACACATCCTAAGATGTTGATTTTAACGTATAGGATTGTTTTCTGAGCTCTTTGAAACGATTAAAAAATTATATTTTAGAATTTAAAGAGGAAAGAGATATCTTTGTAGGACTAAGAATTGTCTATATTACACAGGTAGGTGTTAATTGTGATTAATTGAAAAATTAAAATAAGTTTTAAAACAAATGCAAAATAGCGGTCTAAACTCAAATTATAAATACGATGTTCTTATTGTAGGAGCCGGTATAGCAGGGTCCGCAATGGCCGCCAACTTGGCGAAGTTAGGTAAGAAAATTCTTGTTGTTGAAAGAGATTTAAGGGAAAGAGATGTCATAATAGGCGAGTTACTACAACCTGGTGGGGTTATTAAACTTCAAGAAATGGGTTTTACTAAGTTTATTGATAACATTGATGCCCAGCCGGTATATGGTTATGACATTATCTATGAAGAAAATAATTATGTAATTTCATATCCGAACAAGACAGGGGAACCTTGTGGTTATGGGTTTAGAAATGGAGCCTTCTTACAAAATATGAGAAGGCATATTCTTGCTGATGAAAATATCACTGTACTGGAAGGTTCAGTTACCGAGCTTCTTGAAAAGGATAATGCCCTTATTGGTGCTCGTTATGTTGATAAATCAAGCAAGGAAGAGAAGGATCTTTTTGCAGATCTTACCGTCATAACAGATGGCCCTTTGTCTAGTTTGAGAGAGATGCTTTCCACTCCGGAAAAGAAGTTGAATGGCTATTTTATGGGGCTATTACTGAAGAATTGTGCGATGCCTTATTCCAATCATGGTCATTTGATTATGGGGGATCATCCACCCATGGTAATTTATCCGGTTACTTCCGATGAATGGAGAATTTTAATTGATTTTAAAGGGGAGAGACCTCCAAGACCTGGGAAGGAGTTTAAGCAGTATCTTAAGGATACTTTTAAAAATGCTTTACCAGTCTCCGCTAGAAAAGCTTTTGTAGAAGCAGTTGATGAAGGGAAGATTAAAACATTTCCTAATCATAGGCTTCCGGCCAAACCAATTCTAAAACAAGGAGGAGTAATTCTGGGAGATGCTTTAAATATGAGACATCCTCTGACCGGAGGAGGAATGACAGCTGCTTTAAATGATGTATTACTCTTGTGTGATAATCTGAAAAAGGTTCCAGATTTTAAGAACAAAAGAAAACTTGGGAAGGCTGTTGAAAAGTTTTATGCTACCAGACATCTTGGTACACAGACCACAAATATATTAGCCGATGGCCTTTATGGGGTCGTTTATAATCCGGATTTGCGGAAGGCATTTTTTGAATATATAAGTCGAGGTGATAAATATGCAGCCGAGACATGTTCTATTCTTGCAGGTCTTAATAAGGATAAAAGACTATTGCTAAATCACTTTATAGGGATGGCCAGATATGGTACTCAAATGAGGATAGCCAATTCCGAAGCTACCACCGAGAAGGTTACGCAGTCATTTACTATGGTAAAAGATGCTGTTGGAATAATTACTCCTTTATTACTTACTGAAAAACCAGATACGGGAAATAAGTTAATGCTCGAGGCATTGAACAGGATTGTCTAGTTAGTTTTCATGAAATAAGCCTTGGGAATCTTCAAGATTTGTTTGCTAGAGAGCAAACCTATCCTCAAAACGAGCTATGTGATAACCTTTTGATAGGACCGCCTTTGATTCTTCACTATCAGGATTAAGCATGGGGTTGGTGTGATTCATATGGATGAACCAAACCTTGTCTCTTTCAACTTCTGTCAAGTCATCAAACAAAGCCATACTCTCCAATACTGTAGGATGGGGTATTTCGGAAATATCCCTGTTATTAATTTCCTTTTCGCTATAAAAACCAGCATCTAAAAAAGCATAATCTACTTTTTTAATTTCTTCCCTTATATCTGTTTCCCATTTATACCATTTATCAATATCCGGAATAAAAAGAGCTGTCTTTTTTGGCCCAATAATTTTAAAACCTACGGTTTCCGAGTATTCATCTCTATGAGGAACAAGAAAAGGAACAATACTAATGGTAGATGTAAGAGTAATACTTTCTCTGTCCTTTAAGGATTGCAGCTTAATGTTTCCTAAGCTGATAAGTTGGTTCCAAGGACCATTTTCTTTTAAAAATGAACTCATCCCGGGCATGGTATAAACGGGGATTTCTTTAGCTCCTAAAGCCTCTCTGCCGAAGTACATAAGGCCCGTGTAATGGCCTATGTGGGCATGTGTAAGAAATATACCATCAGGGGTTTCACTTGTATTTTTTGGGAGGTAATTTTTTAGTATTTTAAGTTGTTCCGTCATGTCGGGAGTAGCATCAAAAAGAAATTTCTTTTGGTTTACAGGATCTACCACCCCAAGGGACACAACTTTTCGATTTTTATCGGGATCTATAAACAAGGCCTTGCAGCAGCTTTTTTTACACCCAATATGAGGTGATCCCGCATCCTGAACATTTCCTAGGACTATCAGGGTGGTTTCTTCTGATACAATTTTTTCTGTTTCTATTGCAGCCCCC
Source organism: uncultured Flavobacteriaceae bacterium (assembly GCA_942491255.1). Taxonomy (GTDB): domain Bacteria; phylum Bacteroidota; class Bacteroidia; order Flavobacteriales; family Flavobacteriaceae; genus Eudoraea. The sequence goes on from CALOAJ010000011.1 coordinate 23,474, forward strand.
CTATTTTCTTTTTTCTCTTGACAGGAAAAGATATTTAAGATGAGGAGTATTAACAATATTTCTTTAAAAGCTGGAAGTGTCATAAATCAATTGCTTTTTGATTCTTTTAGTACCCACTCGGTCCATGACCCGTCATACACAGATTTAGGTGTGCTGCTAACTAATTCAGCAGCCAGCATTATAATGCAGGCGGTTATTCCGGAACCACAGGAAAAGATAAAAGGTTTGTTGAGAAGTTCTGCTTTGGAAAAGAGGCTTTTTATTTCTTCTAAAGACTTATACTTTCCATTACTCAATACTTCCGTATAGGGCAGGTTAATGGAATGAGGGATATTCCCACTTCTTAGTCCTTTCCTAGGTTCTTTCTCTGTGCCATTAAATCTTCCCCTGGAGCGGACATCAATTAAAATTTCATTTTGTGTCTCAGTATTTTCTAAAACAGTTGGGTAATACCTCACTAAGTTTTTTTGAAAATTTGCGGTAAAGGAACCTATTTTATATTTTTTTTCGGACGGGTCTTCGATGGTAAAACCTTGGTCTACCCATGCCGGGAGTCCACCGTCAAGTATTGCAATGTTACTATGTCCCATTACATTAAACAACCACCATACTCTGGGACTAAAATATATTCCCTTTCTATCGTAGACAACGATAATGCTATCTTTGTTAACGCACAGTAACCTGACATTCTTTTGAAATTCTTCCGGATTTGGAAGTGTGTTGGGTAGTGGATTTGATAAATCTCTAAAGGTATTTTTTAGATCGAAATATCTTGTACCATGAATACTTCTATTATTTTGATAATCTTCTATGTCTATTCCAGCTTCGAGTATAACGAGTTTAGGATTACCCAAATTTTGATGTAACCAAGTAACAGAAACAAGTGGGGTCATAAATAGATGTTTTTATTAATTATCGAGACATCGGTATAAAGACTTCTTCAACTGCTTTTTTTATTAAAGAAGGGGGTAATAAACCTTGTGCCAATACAAAGTCGTGAAAGGCTAATTCATTAAACTTTTCACCCAATATTAATTCGGTCTGACCTCTTAGTTCCATCATCCTCAAATATCCGTTAAAATAGGAAGTCGCCTGTCCAGGAGCTCTAAATCGATAGCGTTCTAATTCTGACCGGACAAGGGCTTCTGATAGAAGGACCTCGTGACTTAAAATATAGCGCGCTTCTTCCGTACTTATAGTTCCTAAATTAAGGCCAGGGTCTAAAAATGCTCTTGCCGATCGTACAAGTCTACTCCACAAGGTCATAAATTGTCCTTCCAGAGGTAAATATGGTTGCATGATTTCCTCAGCATAAAGCGCCCATCCTTCTATATTAACACTATTGGCAGCAAAAATCATCCGCGCCTGAGAGACTCCTCTTTCAACCATGGCCGTAAACTGCAATTCATGTCCGGGTCGGCCTTCATGCGCGGTTAATGCCCAAGAAGCAGCTATATGGGTAAAGTCGTCAATTTTCAGGGATGAGCCTTCCGATCCACCGGTTGATTTTAGAGGTAAAACAAACTCCCCATATTCTCCGGTATTTCCAATAAGTCTCGGGGGACTCATAAAGGGGGCTGGAGCAGCAGCGCTTTCTGCAGGAGTTGCTAGTCTTATGACCATATCTCTATCTGGAAGACTTAAAATTTTGTTATCCCTTATGAGAGCTTCTATTTCTTTTATTTTATCCTGATAGACCCCTAAAATTATAGCACTATCCAATTGAACTTCTTTAAAGGCACTTAGGACTTCCCTATAATCATTGGAAGAATAGTTTTCCTGCAGGGCAATTTGCTTGGCCAAGACCTGCAATTGCGTCTGTAACTCTTTAAAAGCCACCATGGCCCTTTTTTGTAGCTCTTCAATAGGCATATCTACTCCGTATTCCCTTAAATTAAAAGCATAAAGCTCAGCAGGCAACTTAAAATCAGTTCTTGCTCTAGGAAGTATTTCTTCTTCAATATATTGTTGATAATCTTTTATTTGGGTGACCAAGGTTTGGTAATCATTTTGAAAACCATCCAGATCGTATTTTATAAAAAGACTTTCAATTTCCTTGATGTATTCTTCAGCCGTTTTTAAATCGCGTTCAACTTCTGTAATAAATGGGGCTATTCTATTATCATTTTTTGCCCATTCCCTTTGCATATCTTGTTTCGCTAAGACGGTCATAGGGTCATAACCCTCATAGTTCCCCGCGTATTTTTTAAGTCGGACTAAGGCCGCTCTTCTTCTTTCTGCCGGAATTCGGTCTTCCAGGAGACTTCGAAGACCACTCATAGACTCTGCTAGCGACATTGTGATAGGGGAGTAGGTATTTCTCTTCTAAACCATATCCTTCTATGGAACTATTGGTGCTGTTTAGTAATATTTGAAGATCTTGCTGAACATTTTCGTCTTGACTTACCTTCAATTGTTTGTTCAGGTAGCTCTTAGTATTCTTTAGCTCGGCCAGCGCTCTTTCTTCATAACCTTCTGAAAGATCAGTAATTTCCTCATCCAAACCGTCAATACCCAAACTTGCTGCCGATTCAGGATTAAATTCGGCTAGAACTTTTAAGAGAACTTCTGTATTTTTATTGCTTTCTGCAATCCAATCCTGAGATTGTTGACTATAGGTGAAAGTTGCAAAAGAGAGAAATGATAACCAAATAAAACAGCGAAATATAAATTTTATAAAGTGAGTTGAGAGAATAGAATTTTTCATTGGTAAAATGGATAAATAGACCAAGATTAGTATTGTCTGTCTAATATTAGGATTCTTAATTAATGCATTTAATTGGATTTGTGTACTTCCAGTTCTATTTCAATTAAAAACTCGGGTAAGGCCAGCTCTTTAACACCGAGCCATGAACCTGTTGGAAATTGTTTGGTATAAATGGTATTTCTGTATTCAGCATGTTTTAAAAACAAGGACATATCGGTTGTGAAGACATTTTCTACAACCACATCATCAAAGGTGCAATTGAAGTGTTTCAATATCTTATCAAGATCTTCATAACAGTTTTTCATTTGCTGTTCAAAATCTCCAACTGCAGTTGGATTTCCGGAATCATCCATACTTACGGCCCCAGATATCTTAATATCGTTCCCAATTTTTACAGCATGGGTGTATCCATAAGCTTTCTCAGTTTCCGGTCGAAGACTAAAATATTCCACCGTTTCCTTTTGTTCTTTGGGTTCAATTACAGCCGGTACCTCAGGTGTTTGTTGAACATCTTTACAGCCAATTGCCAAAGCAAGAAGGGCCATGGGAATTAGAATTTTTTTATTTCTCATTAATAGGTTTGTAGTTGTCATATTGATTGGTTTAAAAGGTTAACATAATTGTATTATAGGAAATATTTATTTGATGGCTTTTATTTAAGAAAAATGAAAATTACGTCGGCTCGAAAGCCAATATTTTTTTACCTTATTTGAAGAGCTATTACTACTGAATATTAGGAAGCAGATCATAAGAGAAACCGCACAAAGAATTTAGTTTTAAATATTTTTTTGAAGGTGTAATTTAGTGAAATTGCTTTCAAAAATCATTGATATTGAGGCAGAACTTTTTTAATTTTTAGAAGTTTCATCCTTTTTTTCTAAAGATACCCAAAACGGAAAAATGCGTTTGTTATTAATAGAATAAAAAGGAATGAGATCGACTTCCATTTCTTCTAGTTGAACATTATCCATGATGATCATATCTGTTTGTTTTTCATTTACCACTTGCTGATGAATTTTTCCCCCGGTTTCTAAAACCACTTTACCGCCTCCTTCAACTGGTTTAATAAACTTATATTTTATTTGATAAGTACCGGTTTCAATCTTTACGGCCCATTTCCCAAAGATTTCTTCTTGATCCCAAATTCCTCTGTCCCCTCCTGCATCATTTCTGTTTAGAATAACGGGATTTTCAAGGGGATCACCTACGTTTATAAGAGGGGGGTTTACGATATTTTTTGAAGTAATTAGCTCTATATAAGTTTTGGTCATAGCGCTTTTTAAAGAATTGGCCAACTCCTTGTTTTCTAATATCAAATTTTTTTCCTCAAAAGGGTCCTCTTTCAAATTAAATAATTCAAATTTATCAATAGAAGCATTAGAGTCGGTCATCCCCACTAACTTATAATTTCCTTTTTGAAAGGCCATATTAAAATTAAGCTCGGGATACTTTCTAGTCCAATAAAAAAATAGGTCTCTTTCAAGCAAGTTGGAAGTTTTTCCCTCAAATAAAGGTATCATACTAGAACCATCAATTTTGCGATCTTCAGGGGGAGTCGCTCCACAAAGATCTGCCAGGGTAGGAAGCACATCAATATGTGCTGTTGGCAAGGAAATCTTATTTTTTCCTTTAAAAACAGCAGGATATTTTAAGTAAAAAGGGACTCTTACGCCTCCCTGATATACACTTCCCTTTCTTCCTCTCATTCCTCCTAAATATCTGCGTTGTTGAGGGCCATTATCCGTCATAAAAATGACCACAGTATTTTGAGATATCTCAAGTTCTTCAAGTTTCCTCAAAACCCGTTCAATATTGTCATCAATGTTGCTAACCATAGCATATACTTTACGGGCATCTTCCTTATCTTTTTCAGTCATTTCTGGCTTCCTTCCTTTATAATTTTCGAAGCCTATTGAGGGATCAATATTTTTATACATATCATAATACTTTTCAGGGACTTGCAGAGGAGTATGAGGGGCATTAAATGATAGATAGCAGAAAAAGGGTTCGTTTTTGTTTTTTTCAATAAACCGCAAGGCATTATCAGTAAAAATATCTGAGCAGTAACCCTTATATGTTTCTTGTTTATTATTGTGCCACAGTACCGGATCAAAATAACTTCTATCCCCCTTAAAATAGGTAGTCACATCCCCTACCTGTCCCATTCCACCGCTTAGGTGAATGACCGATTCGTCAAATCCCTGGTCAGAAGGTCTAAAGGGATAGTTATCCCCCAGATGCCATTTTCCAAAAATTCCTGTGGCGTAATTAACTTCTTTCAGCATCTCTGCAATAGTAACCTCTGAGGTGGCCATTATGGCGCCGCCATTATAAGTGTCTCGCACCCCGGTTCTCAAGGAATACCTACCCGTCATAAGACTAGACCTTGTGGGCGCGCATACCGGGGATACATAGAAATTAGTAAGTTGAGTGCTTTCGAGGGCCAAAGCATCCAAGGTAGGAGTTTTTATATGGGGATTGCCGTGAATGCCAATATCTCCAAATCCTTGATCATCTGTTATGATTAGAACTACATTAGGACGTTCTTTTTCCTGAGAAGTTCCTATTGAAGAATACAGACAAATCAAGATAAGGCTAAGGATGTAATTTAATGGCATAGCTAAAATGGTTTATGCCATTAAGATACTTAATATTTTGCCACCCTAAGGAATCAATTATTTAATCCTTAGGTTTCTTTTTTAGGCCAAAAAACGGACGGATTATGGACCATCTTCTAATAGAAAGTTCATACATCAACCATGAGATAAAGAAAGTCCCGACGACAAGGATAGAGAATTTGCCTCCAAAAGACATCTCCCAATCCATTATAAAAAAGGCAAGTACCAACATAACTGATTGATGTAATATGTAAAAAGGATAGACCGCTTCGTTACTATAGTTAAGAATTTTGCTTGGCCGATTTAGATATTTGGCAGCATAACCAAAACAAACTAATACCCAGGACCAAAGGTTGGCCACCTTAAAAAAGGCCTCTGTAAAATGCCTAAGTGTTGTATCTTCAAAACTTTCTCTAAGTAGTAAACGTAGGCTAAAACAAATAATACCGGCTATCAGGAACCATCTTCTATGTTTTTCTACTAAAGGCCAAAAGCGATCCTTAATCGAAATAAGAATAAATCCGTAAAAGAAAAGAAAAAGATAGTTCACAATGGTAAACCAATCCCCAATGAGCGCATGGGTAACAGGAAAAAATGGTTCAACAAACGACTCAATAAAGTAAAGTGGTATTATAAAAATATACAGATCCAAGGGTTTTATTGTTCTTTTGGAAAGCCATTGTGTTAAGTTGTTTTGGGGGTGTCTTTTTAAATAAAAAAAAAGAGGTATTAAAACTAAAGAGAAGATCAAAAGATAGGGGAGAAACCATAAATGATGCCAACTAAGGTTGCCTTCCGGATAAACACCATTAAGTGCTTCTGAGGGCCAAAAATCAAAATAACCACCTATGAACTGATTCTTTGCTAATCTTTCTATATAAACCTGCGGAGGTATGATAAAAAGCATCCCGAAGATTAATGGGATAAGTAAACGGATTATTCTTTCTAAGGCAAACTGAGCTGCATTCCTTTTTTGCAAAGCATAGAAGGTTCCCATTCCGGAGATTACAAATAAAATAGGTAAGCGCCATTGGTTGAGAAACGACATTGGATACTGAAGCCAATCATAGGTAATGTTATTTTTGATATGAAAACTCCAGGGTACAAAGAACATACCTACATGATAGAAAATAAGTAATCCAAATACTAATACCCGTAGCCAATCTAAATCGTGTCTGCGCATCCCATTTTTTCTCAAATGTATTTAACTTTCTCATTTTAGAAAGCTAAAAGTGGCGAATAGCAAAAGCTTGTGATGAATGACAAAGTCCTAGTTTAATCTCTTAATAGTTTTGTCAAAATTTGGAATCCTATTTCTTGAGACCGGTATATCTTCTTTAAAATCCGAAAACTCAAGTCGATACCCTTGGGCGTTGCCACTTACTTTCTCTATACCTTTTGTATTCACTAAATAAGAGCGATGGGTTTTTATTATAAAGGGATAAGGGGATAATAATAGTTCTAATTCTTTAATAGGAATTCTTTTGAGTAATTTAATAATAGGATTACCCTTTAAATAGATTTCTACATAGTTTCCGTCTGCTTTGGCAAATAGAAAATGATCTAACTCTAAGGTGAAACGTTCATTTATTATGGGTGTGTCGATCTTCAAAAGGGTATGATTGATATAGGAATCTTTATCTATTTTGTTTAATAGACCGGCTTGTTTGCTGTGAATATTCCTTAACCTGCTAAAATTACTGGGGATTAGGATAAAGAGAAAAAGAAAGCCAACTAAAAAAGTATTGCTGATTTCCTCTAAGAGATATTTAATAGACCAGTTATTGGGATTATCATATATAATATCTCTGATTAGAAATTGTGCAATTCCCACTAAAAAAAAGAATAATACAACAAGCAGCATTTCTTTCCAAACCATCCAATTCTCCTGAATACTTGGTTTTCTGAAGAAAATTGATAGAAGGATAAGCACTAGACTTGAATTGAGGCCATGGAGAAGGCTTATGAAAATAAAGTCCATTTTGTGCTCTGGAGAGTAAACATTAAACGGTTCAAAAAAATAGTTAAACAAAAAGGACATTAATGAGATTAGCAGGGCGATGACCCAGAGCGATTTTCCACTATAGTAAAAGGGATAGGGTTGTTTTAGAAAAGTAATTGTTACTGTTTTTAGATTTGTCAAAAAAGAACTCATAATCCCAATTAAAGCTTACAATCTAGCAAAAAAAATACTCCATATATATTATGCATAGGGAGTATGGTATTATAGACTCATAATATTCATTAAATGATCTCTAAACAGGACATTACTTTTTAAGAGAAAATGAATACAAAGTTACTCAGGTACTAATAAGATCTTTAATACTTAATTTTAAGAATGCAACGATAACGACTCTACGGAGTATATAAACTACTTAGGGGTATACCAAATGAGTGAACTATAAGCTCTTTAGGTAGTCGTAAGCGGAACGTCATTTTCTAAATCTGCTTCAGATCGTAATTTGTCGTAAAGGGTCCAGCGTGGTGTAGGAATCTCAATTACCCTGACATAATAAAAGGATTCTTTTGCAGGATCAAAATTGGGATCTGTCCAAACTATCTTTAATTCTGTTGCTCCTATATCATTAGACCAGGTGCGTTATCTAAATCAACTGAGTTTCCAACAGAGGGCACTTTACCTTTGTCATCAGGCTTACGTTCCCCACTCCAGGCTACATCGTACACTTTTTCATCTAAAGAGTCATCTTCATTGACCCAACCTTTTACCAACTGCATTCTGTCCAAGCTCCCAGTTTCCGGGTCCATTAAGGCATGTAGCAAAAATGAAAGTGCTTCAGAGGTAGGAGCTGTTAAGTCTCCTCCCATAGGCACACCACGCTTATAGCCTGTTTCAACATAATTTTCAGCCAAGTCTGCTTTTGTAAAATCCCTACCCCCAAAAAAGCGTAATTTAATTCTCGAGCCGGTAGTAGCATAGGTTTCTTTTCTTGCCATGGCGTCAAAAAGGTCTTTTCTAGTATTTGACTTAGCCCAAACAGCAGCATAACCAGAAGCGATTGTTTCTGAGGCATAAATAGTGCCCAGGGGAGATTGCATAAACACATGGCTAGCTCTTTCTTTGGAGGGTTCCACATTGGAAGCTTTTCCAAAGAAATTATTGTCGTCTGCCGTGGCGAGAGAGGTGTGCTAATCAGTACTCCCAATCAATCCAAATTTGAAAGGATTGATTTTCATTTCTTTCTGATATTTGAGCATCCCTTTTTAAAGCTTATAAATTCAGTATGTTATTAAACCTATAAATAAAAGAAGTAAAACTATATAGCTTAGAAAAATTATAAGTGGATGCTTTAACTAGGCTAATTCCAAATTTTAGACCTCCCTTATGGTGTCTTTTTATTTTTTGAGGCTTCACGGTTTTTTCGACCAAGTCTATAACCAATAGCTAATTTAGCGGATGTTTCATGGATAAGGCTTTTTTATTATCAAAACCAAGACTTGCTGCAAAAAGGTCTGTTCTAACCGTAAGAATCACATAATATCTTTTGGCGTTATAACCTATTCCTCCCGATAATTCCATATCAAATATAAGGGGGTTAGCCGGTCTGTAACTTAAGTCTGCCGTTTCAAGATTTTTAAGAGTTATCCCCAATCCGGGAATTACATTAGCCATAGCATAGAAGTTGTTACCTAAGGGAAATACAGAGATAATTCCTCCTTTGACTCCAAAGGCAAAGTCGGTACTATGGGTTATTTGTGCTTGTTCATTAAACAAGGGTTCTAACTCATCAGGGATAATAGAGGTGTCGGCATTTAGATTACCGTACTCTACAAATCCACCAACACCAAAGGAGTAGGCGGCCTTTTGTTGATGATAAAGGCCTGCGTGCATGCCAGAAAAAGAAAGCTTTTCCGCATCAAATAAGTATAAATAATTAATTCCTATTCCAAAAGTTTCAATGTCCGGCCTAAAAATTGTCTCATCATTTAAATCGTTTTTTACCTCAAATCCCTCATAATCTTGAAGGAATAGATCAAAAAGGTGATTTTTAATAAGAAGCTTGGAATTAAAATCCACTCTTTTGGTAGCCTTTTCTTCATTCCCTATAATATTAATCGTAAAGTCGGCAATTAACTTCTTAGTAGCTAAACCAAAACCAACACCTGCAGGATTATTTGGGACATATCTCAACTTATTATTCTTATTGCTTAAGATAAAACGTTGATCCCTGAAACTTCCAAAGAGACGAACCGACCAATTGTTAATATCACGATCAATTAACAAGGTATCAATAAAAGGAATTGTTTTTAAAGAGTCCAAGGCCTTAATACTTTGAGAATAACCAAAGTGTAAAGAAAAGACCAGAATTAGAAAAAGAAACCAATGCTTAGACATACAGCATAAGGTTACATTAAAACCTATTAATATTCAAATTATTTTAGGACTTTTTTAGGTTTTAATTAGTCTTGTAAGCGCCATGGTGGATTTTTCCTGTTGTGGCCGGCATGATAAAGAATTATTTGATTTCCATCAGGATCTTTTAGTCGTGCTTCGCGCCAAAGCCAGCTTTTGTCTGTCGGTAGTTCATTAAACTGCAAACCTTTTTTTATAAGTCGATCAACATCTTTATCTATTTGCGAACACTCAAAATACACATAAATACCATCTCCAAGAGGTAGTTTTTCTTGAAAATGTATTGAAAAGGTAGCATCCCCTTCAGGACATTCAAATCTGGCATAATTTGGGAGAGCTTTTACAATTAGTTTGAGCCCTAAAGTCTCATAAAACGTAATAGCCTTTTTTAGATCCTTAGAGGGTACCGTTATCTGATTCAGATTCATAGATTGATATTGGATTTTTTTTGTGCTTGGATATCTGTCATGCAAGATGTTGTTTCTAGGTAAAAAGACAAAAATAATTAGTTTGATATTTCCTTTAACTTGATTTCAAGTTCCTTAAGATTCTTTGCTTTATGTTCCTCTCTATTTAACTTTGCCCAACTTGTATGATACCTATGGTTTTTCAAAAATTTAATTTGTCGTTTTAGCCATTCTTTTTCATTTGAAACCAACTGAAAATGCAAAAACTCTTGGTAGAGTTCCCTACTTACTTTAGGATAGTCGGTTCTTCCTAAATAGTCGAGATCGGAATCAGCTAATATTTCTTCATAAAAAGTCTTAGGTTGCTGGGGAATTTTAGTGGCTCTAATTAAGCCATTAATAATTTCGATTTTTTCTTTAGAAATAAGAGGTTCTAAAAAAGAATTAATTTTTAGTATGCTCTTTTCTTCATGGTTATTTGGAGAATCCAAATACCCCATATCATGACCGACCGCTGCAATACGAATAAGATCAGCATCTTCTTTTGGGATGATATAATATTCTATGTAATCATCACAAACATTAGCTACATCAACGGTATGTTCAATAGAATGATAAGTTAATTCTGAAGACAAGCTCTTCTCTAATTCACTTAAGATCTCAAAACAGACCTTTGGGTATTTATCTTTGTTGCGAAGAATCATTAGGTTAGAATGCTTTCAATTTTATAAAAGACATGAAAATCAAATTTCTAGTCCTGAGAAAATAAGTGAAAATATACGTTTTTTTGATTAGTTATAAGAAGTTGATGTTATCACGGTAGTAATTTTACAATAATAAACTATTATTCTTTATGTCTTATTTTTACTTGTTTAATAAAATACTTCGTTGAAATATTTTTGATCTAATTGTAATGTTACTCTTAATTAACTTTTTGTACATCTGACCCTTCATGTTTGCTTTCTAATTAAATAACATTTGATTCCCATATGATTTATTAGGTAAACAAAGGAGAAAAGTACGAACACTAAAAGCAGCAGCCCATTAATTTTATTATATTTAAGAGGTCATAAAAATAAAAGGAATGAAACAGCTTACCCCTGATGAAAAAATAAACGTCTATTGGTCCGGAATTAGTTATATCAATGGTCTTAACCGATCCTCGGAAATTAAGGCTGGACTTATTATTTCATTTTATGGTTTGTTGCTGGGTGTAATTTTTGAAGTGGCCACAGGGATAGAAAATAGCCCTAAGCTTAGTTTGTTATTGATATCTACCTTATTGATTTTTATATTTTTTGTTTCGAGATCGATATATTTTAGTTTTAAATGTTTTATGCCGCAAATTGAAACCAAATTTGATCCTAACATGTTTTTCTTTCACGATGCAGTTACCAAGTACGGGGGGAGTAAAGCCTACGCAAAGCAACTTGAGGAACTTATGGACAATGAGAGTTTATTATATGAACAATTGGGAGAACAGATATTTGTTAACTCCTTAATTGCATCTAAAAAGTTTTTAGATGTGAATAGATCTGTGCGAAATTTGGTTTTTAGTTTTATTCCCCTTCTAATCAGTGCCATTATAATTCTTGTTGAAAAGTTTCAGTAACAAATGGCAATTTTGATTTTATAGCTTTAACTTTTAATAACTCCAATAGGAAGAGTCAGAGGGTATAAACGTTACAGGGATGTCCTTAATAAAATTCTGTATCCATTCAGCCGCATATATCATCCCACTTTCTTCAGAATTTACGTGGCCAATAAATACAATAGCCTTATTTTGATTTTGTTTAACCGCATCTCTAACATATTCATATGTTTCCCATTGGGATACTTCGCCTCCTACTACCACATCAATTTCCGGATCTTGCAATAGATTTATTTGCCTCATACTTCCGGGTGCTCCGGGCGCAAGAGCTACTGAGGTTACAGGCATTTCTGGTTTCCCTACAATATAAAAAAACTTTGGATAGAGACGACAGCCCTAGAGTATAAATTAGACGAGTTTTTTGTTGTAATTTGAGTAGTAGCGGATAGTAAAGTACTACCTCCGATATTACCAAGTTTGCCAGCGAGGACTACATTAACGGACTGGTTAAACTGTCTCAGACTTTTAAGGATGCTTGGAACTCCTACTTTGTATGGTTTAATGCACATTGGAAAGCTGCATTAATAATAGCCTCCTTTAAAGATAAGGTACTCACAAATGGCAATACTGCAGAGAGAGCCTTTCCAACCTTTAAAAATAACTATAAAGCAGATACTGGTAAAGAGGCCAGTAAGGATAGTTATAAGGTAGAATGCAGATCAGGCTTTATTTTGACTTTCTGGTAATGTCTTCTTTTTTGGTTGAGAGAGAGAGAGGTAGCAAATATGAGCTTTGTATATGCATCTTGTAGTTGTGGTTGCTTTGTTCTGTGATAAGAGGTTTTTTTTTTTGTTTTCCTTAGATGTGTCATGATCAGATTTAATTTTTAGGAAATGTCAAATTTAACTTTAGATTTTTCCTGTTCTAATTCTACTGCTTTCATATTCAAATCTAGCAGTTTGTCACGAAACTCAGGTTTAATACTACCTGTTCCAACTTCAACAGTTCCATCATCTCCCGGGTCTATGGTGTCGTCCGGTAATGGGCCGATAAAACAAATGTGGTCAGCACTAGAACTTCCTCTAATAGGTGTCCCTCCATTTCTTTCACACCACCCTTTATAAAGGATCCAACCGTCTGCAACTCCATCTTTTTTTGATGCCATTTTATTAATTTTTTTTGGTTCATACTATTTTAAAGCTAATGTAATTAACTGAAGTGCAATTATTTATTGTATAATTTGTAGGAAATTACGTATAGATAGTTCCAATATGCATTTGAGAAAGTGAAAAGCTCAAAATTTATCTAAAATTTCTATTCACTCTATAATCGGAGGAGAGGTCGAATACTGTCCTTATCCGTATATCACTTAATAATGGAATTTATTTGCGTGTGCTAGAAGAAATCAACCCTTTATCAAAAGAAATTCATTCAAGGTAAAATATGAATTAATAGATTTGTCAAATAATCGATATAAAAGTATAATGCTATTAATTCTTACGTTGTGCGAAATTTGAAATCATCGAACTTAAAAATAATTAAATCATTAAGAAATTTCATGAAACTCTTTTTCTAGTTGTTGCACTTATAATCCTAGCGATTAGTTGTAATACATCTAATAAGACTGAAAAAAAGAATATATCAAGAATCTTTAAGAAAAAAATAGACTTCTTGAACAGGAGATTTCTGATTTGAAAATTGATTCTAAAAATATTGTATCAGATATATCAGATAAGGATGACGACAATGACTTTTTCACAATTGGCTCCACGGAAAAGAATGTTTTGGAAGTAATGGGGAATCCTACGGCTTACAGAGATCTAGGCAGGTTGGGAAAATTAATGGAATTTGGCTTAAGCTCTGTAAAATTTGAAAATGGAAAAGTAACAAGCTATAGTAATTTCGACGGTAATTTGAAAGTTAGACTTGCAGAATAAATTTTGAATGAAATAAAACTGCCCAAAACAAAGAATTGAGTTAAAAAACAAACGTAAAGAAATGATAGTAGCCATAGTAAATTGTTGCCTAGCCTGGGTCTTATGGGCGAAGCTTAACGACCTACAGAACGAGATTAAGAACAGCAATAAAAACGATAAGAAATGATAGAAGCTGTACTAATACTATACGCAATCGCAGGACTAGGATTTATTTATCTAATCTTTTTAAATAAAAAAAAATGACACGGATATTATGAAGAAAGTATTTATCACTTTAATTTTTGTATTATTTGGAACGATTTCGTTTGCTCAAAGTACATGGGGGGGGGGGGGGGGGAGGGAGGGGGGGGGGGGGGGGCAGGGGGGGGGGGGGTGGGGGGGGGGGTGGTCCCAACCTAGTTTTTTTACCATACCAATTAAGATTCCATCATTTTTTATTCGATGAACATAATCGTGAAAACGCCACACGACAAGTTCGTAATCAAGAATGTATTTCATTTTGGTTTCAAAGATGAGGTCGTCTTTAAAAGGCTCAGTATTGTCAAAATGATTGTAAAAGGTGGGTTCGTGGGTAATAATTAGATTGGCATTTATGGCTACTGCCTTTTCCAGAACTTCCATGGTAGCAAACATGCAACTCACGACACCTTTAACCGGTGTTTTAGGATCTCCAACGATAATTTTATCTACAGTAGATTTCAGAGGTTCTGTCCCAGTTTCCAAAATAATTTGGTCAATAATTTCTTGGGCAGATTTAAAGGTTATTCCTGGCTGTGCTCTGACTACTCAAACACCAATGGGATGAGTATAATAAAGTAATAAACTATTGTATTTTTCATAGTAAGTCGACTTGATTAAAGATTTACCCTAAAAGTATTTAAAGTAAGAGTTCATTCTATATTGGGTTATTCCTAAGATACTAATTATAATAAAGTCACTACCAAAAAACCTAAATAGGTGCCCAGGGCATTACCGAGACTTCCTACCAAAATTGCCGGTACTATAAGTTCTTTTCTGCCAAAAGTTTCTGCAAGGGCTATAGCAGTAGTTCCTCCACCAATATTAGCCTGACTGGTTAGTGCTATCATTTCCCAATCCTTATAAAAAAGACTACCTAATCCAATAATGATAATCCCATGTAAGAATACAGCGGTAAGGGCAAACAGCATTAAAGTGATTCCTATTTCTTTTAATCCTATTACAGCGCTTATTTCACAATAGGCTCCTATTACGGCCAGAAAAAGATATACCATATATAGCCCTAATTCGTGTGATCCTTGCAAATTTCTTATAAAGGAGGTTTGAGCCAAAATGATGGCCAAAGTAGATAAGGTAATAATTGAAGGAATTTGAGGTAATAGCTGGTTTATTTCTTCTGAAATAAAATAACAGGCGATCCCTAAAAATATTAGCCAGATGAGAGAATGGAAATCGATGCCTTTTACCTCTTCTGCTATAACCTCTTTTTCAGTTGTCTTTACCTTTTTATCCTTCCAGAATTTTCTTAGAATTCCGGGAAGAGCTATGGTAATAACAATCCATATGGTACTTACAACATTATCTACTGCGATGGTGCCGGCATATAGAATGCCTTTTTCTTGAAAATCGTAGGCCAGGGCTACCGCATTAAAATTGGCACTGCCTCCTGTATAAGTGCCTGTAAGCATTCCGGCAATTATTTTGGCATCTTCCCCAATTAGCTTATCCGGGCTAAGAAGATACCATGCCAAAAAGATACCTATTGTCGTGGCAAAAGATCCAATTAGAAAGAGAATAATCATGGGAGCCCCGGCTTTTTTAATTGATTTTAAACTAACCCCCAACAGCAGATAAAAAATGCCCACAGGTGCCAAGTAGGTGAAAATTCCATCATATAAAGCAATTGAATTAGATGCCGTAGGAATTAAACCAAGGTTGGCGACTACAGCCGTAAAAAGAATCACCAAGAGAGCGGCCCCTAGTTTTTTTCCAAACCCGAATTTTTCGGTATAAACAGCGAGTATAACCATAAAGGATAAAACGGATAAAACATATAGCGGGTCCTGCAATAAGGGCATTTCAAGGCGTGTTAAAGATTAGTTCCTAAAAATAACTTTTTAGGAACATTAATAAGTATTTAAGACCAAACAATTATTCATTTTGGTAGTTTTTATAGGCATCATGGGACTTTATTAGAATTCAACTAGGGAAGTTTCAAGTGTAAAATAGTATCAAAGTTTTTAGATTTTGGAGTATATAGAATAATAAAGATTGGCTGCCAGCCTGATTTCTCTTCCGTAACAACTTTCTATTTTTTTACTAACTCTTTTATGAGTTCTCTGCGATCCAAAGCAATTTGTTAAAGTTTCAAAATCAATTTTGGATGCAAGCATTATATGGCCTAATTCTTCAGGATTTAAACTTAAAATGGTTTCCTCTATTACCGATTTTTCCCTTTTAAGCCCCATAAGATTGAGGCCGGAAAAATCTACCTGATGATTATATTTAAGTGGTTGCACTTTAGTAGCCCCAGCTGTTATTTCTTCCAAATAAGAGCGATATAGGACGTCAAAATCATATATCAAAACAATCCCACTGTTCTTTATTACTCTGGATATTTCATTTATTAAATTTTGAGATTTGGCATAATATAGTACACCAGCTAAAGTCACTAAATCAAAATAAGCGTTCGGATAGGGAATTAGTTCCGCATTTCCTATTTGATAGGTGATGAAAGGATGGGATATGGCTTCTTTTAACATGGTTTCATTTGGCTCTAATCCTATAATGCTATTGCTATATGGACAAAGGGCAATACTTGAAACTCCTGTTCCACAACCAATGTCAAGGGTTTTTTTAAATTTTTGTCCCTTAAGACATTTTTTAAGGACTACTTCATGAAGGGGAGGCCTGTATGAGGCATAATGGAATGCCGTTTCTTTGTCGTATTCTGAGCTCAAAATGGAACTAAATTTAATTATGACATAAATGTTCCAATATGCCAAAGAATACCAGAGGGATCATGAACGAAGAATTCATTTCCCCAATCATTATATTGAATATCTGAAACGCGAACTTTTTTAAAATTCTTTTCCAATTCCTTTTTTTTAATAAAGTCATGATACTTACTGAGATCATCAACCTCCAAAAAGAGCATAGAATTGTCTACCCATTCCTTTACTGCTGCATCTTGAAGGTAAAATCCAAATCCACTTATTTCAAAATAGGACATGTTTGGAGAAACGCTATTTTCTTTAAAGCCAAAATCTCTGTAGAAGTTCCTGGATTCATCAAAATTGAAGGCCCCGATAAACGCCCTTATTGATTTTATATTTCTTTCCATAGGGTTTTATTTAAAGTAAAATTTTATTTGAAAGAATGGATTACAGCTATTTTTTTGCAGTTACCTGAATTTCAATTTTCATTCTTGAATCTGCTAAGCCGGCAGAAATCATTGTAGCTGCAGGTTTTACCTCTCCTAGATATTTTCTAATTATAGGCTGGCAAAGTATAAACTCTTCTACTTGGGGAACAATATATAAAATCCGAACAACGTCTTTAAGTTCTGCCCCAGCTTCTTTAAGCACTTTTTCAATATTTTTAAAGCAATGTTCTGTTTGCATTACGATATCATCCTGAATAGTCATGGTCTTATAATCAAAACCCGTGGTTCCTGAAACAAATATCCAATTACCATCTACTACGGCTCTGGAATATGCCATCTGTTCTTCAAAGGGCGAACCTGAACTGATTAGTTTTTTTTTATATTTCATACGCTACTGCGACCTAATAATTTTATAAGAAGCTATTTGTAATCCTTCTTCATATAGCACGCTGTCCATGAGTTTCAAGTTACATTTTGTTTTTGAGTTTCCAAAAAGTTTAATACCACTACCCAGTACAATGGGATTAATCTTTAATTTTAAAATATCTATTTCCCCTTGGTCTAGCATCCATCCGGCAAAACTTCCTCCCCCACATAAGTAGATGTCTGATTTTGAAAGTTTTCTAATTTCTTTTATTTTTTTAATACTGCTGGGTTCTACATGCACTTTTGGATGTTTTTTTTTTAAAAATAGTGTATCAGAAAAAATGTAATGTTCCATATGCGGGTAAGCGGGATCTCCTGGTTGAAGCCCAAATAGATAACCGAACTCATATGTATGGCGCCCCATGAGCACGGTGTTAAAAGCTTTGAGATCTTCAAGATATTTTTTTACGCCATTACCTGCTTGGGCAAATTGACTGATATCTCCCTCCTTACCACAAATAAAACCATCCAGAGATACGGCGACATAATAAACTATTTTGTTCATAGCAGGTTTTCGGTTTTATCGAGCAATCGAAATCACCACTTTACCTAAATGCTTTCCTTCGCCAAATCGTTTTATTGCCACGGGGATTTGTTCTAACATAAAAGGACCATCCAGGGCCGTTTTAAGCTTTCCTTCTTCTACTAGTTTTTCTAGTATATTCATGTCTTTATTAGGTTTTAAGGCTACTATTTCAAAGTGTTTTTTGTGAAAAAGGCTTATCCATCTTTTTAAAAACAAAATTTGCAACAATCGCAAAAGAGAACCTCCTACGGTTATATAAGACCCATTTGGTTCTAAAACTTTTAAATATTTAAAAGGGGATCTATTTGTTTTGGCATCCAAAATTAAATCATAAAGTATTCCTTGCTTTGTAAAGTCGGTGGATTTATAATCAATTACTTCTTTAAAACCATAGGGTTTCATACCCTCTAATTTTTCTGCACTATCCACTCCGGTTACTTCCGCCTCTTCGTTTATCGCTATTTGCACAGCTAAAATACCCATTCCTCCACCTGCACCGTTGATTAAAACTTTTTTTCCGGGGGTTAATTTACCCACATCAAGTAAACCTTGTAATGCTAGTCCGCCTGCATGGGGTAGGGCTGTTGCCTCTTCAAAACTAAGATTGCTCGGTTTTGGAAGAACAGCTTTTTCATCAATACACAGGTACTCAGCGAAACTACCGAAACCATAATTCGAGGTATCTCCATATACTTCGTCTCCAATTTTAAAGTTGCTAACTTTTTCGCCAATTTGCTCAATGATACCAGAGAGTTCCATACCCAGGACCTTATTTTTTGGTTTAAAAATCCCGTACATCAACCTATAAATATAAGGTTTGCCTCTTATCATGCTCCAGTCATAATCATTTATGGAGGTGGCATATATTTTTATTAAAACTTCATTTTCTTTGGGAATCGACTTGGGAATATTCGTCAATTTAAGATTTTGAACAGAACCATATGTCTCTTGTAAGAAAGCCTTCATTGATAAAATATTAGCTCTCAATATAAGAAAACATCAAATGAATTATAGTATTTTTAATTAAATAGGATCAGATTTACCTTCTCATTCACATCCTTTTTAGGGGAGCAAATGGAGATTTTTTAATTCGAATGAATGGCCTTTTTTGCCTGCTCAATATGTCGTTCATTATGATAAATAACGATTCTAAAAGTATCTCCCAACTTTAGTTTTATCCATTTTGTAATGCTGATAGAGGTTCTAATTTTATTTAGATTTTTTGTTTTGGCTTTATCTAAGAGTGCCAGCATTTTTTCTTGCTGCCTTATAAAACGATCAAGAACCTTGGTATCTAAAGTTTGGTTAATTGGGTTTTTATCCTTAAAAGTTTTGAACTTCTTAGTTTTTGTTTTGGGAAGCATACTATTGGCAAAATAATTGCCGAGAATACCCGAATGGAATTTTGGATTAAAATCATTTTCAGCTTTTTTTAGACTTCTTTCTATTTCAGCTAAATAAAATTCTCCAAACATATTAAGGTGTTCCAGACATTCCAAAACATTCCATGCTTCTGGTGAAGGCCTTTTAATAAGAGTACTTAGCGGCAATTCTTTCCACTGACCTACCTGTTCAATATGCCTTTGCGTTCTAGTTGTGAGGTCCTGTAATAATTCGTCTAATAATATGATCATTTCTTTTAAGTACTATTTCTGGCTCCCATAGTTCTTGAATCTCAATCTGATTAATTAGCTCATTTAGGGGATTCATTTGGTTCTTCACATGTTTTAATCTATCCTCTTATTTTCTATAATCCAAGGCTGGCTCTCTATCACCCAAAAGAGCTATATAGTTAAAGTCGGCTCCTCTTCTCTCATTAAATTCTTCTTTTACTTCTAAAAGAATCTGAGGTTTCTTATAGATATCAATAGCGCTTAAGGCGATCGTTTTAGCAGCTACCATCATAGCCTTATATCCAATATCAGTTCCTCCGGCAGCAACAGCCTGCCAACTATGTGGAGGTGTGCCCGGCACCCATGTGGCAGCTCTGATAGCCGCTAAAGGCACATTCCAGCTTACATCTCCTGTATCAGCTGAAGCCTTTCCATAAGTAAACTCCATAGGTTGTATGGTCTGGGCACTTGTAATTGGTTTGGGATTGCTCAAAGTCTTTTGTATTTCTTCGGCAAAGGCTAAATCTTCAGATGAGTATTGAACCCCTCCCACCAAAGTCATGTTTTTATGCATCAAAGTCGCCAAAGTTTCATTGGGCAATCTGTCGTAGGTGCCTCCGATGATTTCATAAGTCATTTTGGTTTCGGTCCCTATAGCGGCACCTTCGGCAGTTTTTACGACACGGTCCCAGACAGCTTGAACTTCTTCTCTGTTGGAGTGTCTTATAACATAATATACCTCGGCCTCTGCAGGTACTATATTAGGAGCATCGCCTCCTTTGGTAATAACATAATGGATCCGGGTAGATTCTGTAGTGTGTTCTCGCAGCATATTAACCATATCATTCATCGCTTCCACGCCATCCAATGCCGATCTTCCTCTTTCCGGGGCTGCTGCTGCATGAGAAGAATTGCCCTTAAAACGAAATTTCCCCGAGATAGTGGCCAAATTAGTTCCTGGATTAGAAGTGTTTTGATCTCCGGGATGCCATGATAGAACCGCGTCTACATCTTTAAAAAGTCCTGCTCTAACCATATATACTTTACCGGAACCTCCTTCTTCGGCAGGGGTTCCGTAAAATTTAATAGTGCCACTTTTTCCAGAATTCACCAGCCAATTTTTGGTGGCAATAGCGGCAGCTAAGGAACCTATTCCAAAGAGGTGATGCCCACAGGCTTGTCCCGGGGCTCCTTCTACTCTTGCTTTAAAAATGGGTTCTGCTGCTTGAGACATACCCGGTAGGGCGTCATACTCCCCTAAAATCCCTATTACCGGAACCCCGGAGCCATAGGTGGCAGCAAAAGCAGTAGGAATGCCGGCTACTCCTTTTTCTACGGTGAAGCCTTCCTTTTCAAGTTCTTTAATTATGAGGGCTGAACTATTATTTTCCAAATAGCCAAGTTCAGGATTTTCCCATATTTCTTGAGCCAAGTTACCATAATGTTCATTTTGGGAATCCAAGGCATCTATAATTTGTTTGGTATCTTTTTGGGCGATACCCACTAGACAATTTAGAAAAATAGTAAGGGTAATAAATAAAGATTTTGACATAAATTTGATGTTTATAATAGTTTAAAATTCCTTTTAATACCCGGCAGCTTGTCCGTCTTTTCTGGATTCCGATGCCCCGTAATAGATATTATTTTTTTTCATTATAGCCTGATAACCACCATATATTCCTTTCATCATTCTGATGTCATGTCCCATATCCATTAAATCTCTAATGCTTTCATAATCAAAGCCCGATTCAAGATAAGTTTCACCAACACCATCTTTATGACCTCCTCTGGCCGTAGTTCCATAATGATAAATACGAGGGGCGTCACCAGCTTCTTGGAGGTTCATGTCAAAATCGATTAAATTTATAATAATTTGGGTGTGCCCTTGTGGCTGCATATCGCCTCCCATTAATCCGAAACTAATAAAGGGTGATCCATCTTTTGTGACAAAAGCGGGAATAATAGTATGAAAAGGTCTCTTTTCAGGAGCATACTGATTAATATGACCTTTATCCATGACAAAGCCAGATCCTCTATTTTGTAATGCGAAACCTAATCCATCTGGTACTTCTTTTGATCCAAAGCCGGCTGACAGACTCTGAATAAGTGATATCATATTTCCATCCTTATCGGCCACAGTAAGATATATCGTATGATCTCCAGCTTCTAATCCGGGCTCATAACTACCAGATTTTTTTGGATCTATTAATGCCCTTCTCTTGGCACTATACTCTTTGGAAAGTAATTCTTCCAAAGGAATATCACCAAACTCTGGGTCTCCATAAAACCTTGCCATATCTTCGTAGGCAAGCTTTTTGGCTTCGATGAAATGATGAATATGTGCGGCACTGCCAAAGGTCATTTCAGAAAGATCAGTTCCTTCAAGGATGTTTAGAATTTGCAATACCGATATGCCTTGTCCGTTGGGAGGTAGTTCCCAAATATCATAGCCTTTATAGTTAATCGATAGAGGTTCAACCCATTGAGGCTTGTTATTTTTTAAGTCATCTAAGGATAAGTATCCGCCCTTTTCTTTTAAATGATTCACTATTGTCTGCGCCACCTTTCCGGTATAGAAGCCATTTCGACCTTCTTTAGAAATAATTTCTAAGGTATTGGCTAAGTCGGTATTGGTAAACAAGTCCCCTTTTCTAGGGAAATGGTCGTCCTTAAAAAAGACCTTTTTAAAGGAGGGGTTTTCGGACTTTTGAATATTCGCTTCAAACATTATAAAAAAGTCAGAGACCTCACTTGTTATGGGTACCCCTGCACGTGCATATTTTATTGTAGGAGTTAATAAATCAGCAAAATTCATTACCCCAAATCTTGAATGTAATTCAAACCAACCATCTACGCATCCTGGAGTAGTTACCGAAAGTGCTCCGGTACGATAGGTTTTTCCATCTCCTATTTCTTTTTCTAATTCCTTGTAAGTTAAATTTTTAGGCGATTTGCCACTGGCATTTAAACCATATAATTTTTTGTCTTTAGCAGACCAAATAATGGCAAAAAGGTCTCCTCCAATCCCATTCATTGCCGGATCTGCTAGTCCTAGAAAAGCGTTGGCGGCTATAGCTGCATCCACTGCATTCCCTCCATTTTTTAATATGTCTAAAGCAATCTGTGTGGCTAAAGGGTGGTTGGTAGCAGCCATTCCATTTTGAGCCAAGACCTCCGACCTACTTGCAAAAGATTTGCCTGAAAGACGATCTTGCCCAATTAGAAGACTAGTGTTTAAAAGAACAAAAAGAAATAATAATTTAGTTTTCATTTGATCAGAATTAAGAATTTTATTTCTATTGTAAATTGAAGTTGAAAAGGCATTTATTAATAGTAGTTAGGCACGACTTTGATAAATGTAAACAACTTGTTTTTTCAAATATACCCAAACATATTTTTATTCAATAAACATTTTAATAAGTAGATTATCATTTAGTAATTTTTTTGTGTTTATCGATGGTGATATCAATTTTTGGGATTTAATGACGACTATAAAAAGTATTTAGCAAGCGTAAATGCATTTTTGTATTTTTGGATAAAACAACCTCAATGCCAACTATAGACCAATGTAAAAACTGCGAAAAGAGTTTTGATGCATCTTTTGATTACTGCCCATATTGCGGACAAGAGACAGCAGATAATCTTACTTTTGGAGTACTCTTTAGTAATACCATTAGCAATTACTTTTCTATAGATGCCAGATTTTTCAGAAGTTTTATTCCTCTTATGTTTCAACCTGGAGTACTGGCCAGACGCTTTGTAGATGGCAAACGCCTTTCTTATCTCCATCCCGCACAGTTTTACCTTTTTATTTCCGTTATCTTTTTCTTTATTTTTTCCTTTTCAGTGCGTAAAGCGGATAATACTGTTTCTAAAGCAATCCAAAAGAGTTTTGACTCAGAATTAAGTTTTGATACCATTCCCTTAAGTCCTGATTCTATTAAAATAGCTCAAGCTCAAAAAGTGATAAAACAAAATCAAATAGCAATTGGACTTTCAGATAAAGATTTACAAGAATTGGATTCTGTAATTAAATCAGAGCAGGATAATGAGATAAATGGGATAGGTTTTAAAAGAAAAAAATTGGATTCTCTAATTGAAAATGGAGCAACGAAAGAAGAGAAACTAAAAGCAATGGGTATGGCTGAAAATCCTTCAGCCTTTAAAGAACGATTTTACACCCAATTACTAAAGCTTTATGAAAAGAGAGGTGGTGGTATTTTACAAGCCTTATATGATACCATCCCCGTAGCCATGTTTTTGATGCTTCCTTTATTTGCTATTTTAATAAAGATTTTTTATTGGAAAACAGGCACTTTTGCCCATCATATGGTATTTAGTTTTTATTTTTTCACCTTTATTTTTACAGCGCTTTGTGTCCTTATTCTGGTTAATTTTGTGGTCGATATACCTCTAGGGATCGAAGTGTTTATTTGGTTTTCCTTCGTTTTTTACCTTATTATAGCCTTGCACAATTTTTATAAAAGTTCTTGGTTTGGTGCTTTTTTTAAGGCAAGTGCCATATCCTTTCTTTATACAATACTAGTTGTGCCGATAGCATTCTTAGGGATTGCTTTAATTTCCTTTATGCTTTACTAGTTCTGATTTACCATAAAAAGTGCGTTGGCGAAGAATAGTTTTCCATTCTCCCAGAACCCTCTAAATAAAGGGTTGTCTATCATATAAACAATAGATCCTTCACCCAATTCTTGTACGCCATAAACCAAGGTGTTTTTCATTTTTTTCTGAGCCAAACTTCCCGCAAAACCAGCAACGGGTTTACTATTATCTTCTATATAGGCAACGCTTCCTTCTTCTAAAAAATGATAGGCGTTATTACCCAGCTTTAGGGTAAAATACATCTCATTGTAACCAAAGGCCATAGGATGCGTATTATCTACTTTAGTCTTAAAAATAGCTCCTGTAATTTCTTCTTTCATTTCCTCTCTTGCCACATCTCCATAAATTTCAGGCTGTATAAAAGTACTATCCTTTGCCATTTTTTTGGACTTCAGGGAAATCCAATCTTTGTCTGCCAAGCCAGAAAGGGAAGAACCCATGGCTATTAATTTACCTCCTTTATCTACCCAATCGTTAATTTTTTCCTGCATTGAACTATCTAAAAAGGACTGGTAGCCATCACCATCGGGTAGAATTAGAATGTTATAAGTTTCAAGATTCACTTCTGACAGGTACTCTGTATCCAGGGCCGTCATTGGATACATTAATTGCTGTTCAAAAAAGTGCCATATCTCACCATAGCGTAGAGTATTTGTTGGTTCTCCCGTTAAAACGGCGATTTTTGGGGGAGCAATCATTTTTACATCATCGGAACCAAAATCCTTTCCCTTGTCGACAAAACCGGTTTCTACACTATTAAGTTTTTTGTGATGTTTTTTCGCCAATTTTTCCAAAGTAGATCCTAAATCAACTATCTGTTCATTGTCTCCTTTGGTAATAATAAGCGTTCCGGGCTCATAGTTTTGCCCATGAAGTGTAAATTTTTCTTGAGCAGTACGAACCTTGATGTTTTTTTGCAATAATTCAGCCAAAAAACGAGCATCATCCATCCCATTCCAATCTGTGAGATAGCCATAGGCATTCTTATTTAAATCAGTATTATTTGCTTCAGCTACTGTGTTAGAGGTATTGCCATCTATTATTACTTTCGTAGCAATCGCCTCAAGGCCGTAGGCGTAAGGTAATGACCAAGCAGTAATATCATATGTTAACGAATCAGACAAGACGGCATTAGGTTCAAATAAGACTTTTACCAAGGTTCCTTTTTTCTGTTTTGTACTTACAAGGATACTACCTTCTTTGGTCTTAAAACTTCCTGTTTTTCCGGTGGAATAATTAAACCCCTTGAGGGTAGTGGCATTAGAGTAGGAAAACTCGAGCTGGTGCTCCTTCATTAGGCTAGTAAGTTTTCGAAGCTGATCGTCATTGCCACTTAATACGAAAGAGTTGTATTTATAGTTTTTGGGAGCGTAAAATTTTCTAATCTCCGAATTCAGTGCTGCTATATTTTTTGCAGCTACCTCTACAGTTGAAATACCGGTAGTATAATGGTGGGCAATTCTATCCTTTAAAGTTAAGGTGTCTCCATTTTCGGTAATGACGCCTAAACCAGCTCTTCCGCTACCTCCTTGCTCATAGGTCATCCCTATTGCTCCGCTATACATCGGATAAGTATCACCATAACTGGGATAGAAAAGATCAAAACGCTCTTTGGTAAAATAAAACCATCCATTAGCATCAAAATATTTAGCATGGTTTTTTCCTATGGTGACTTGAAAAGTCCGTTGAAAATCTGTTATTACTTCATGAAAAGGCTCAGAAGCGGGAGCAAAATAATAAGGAGAATCTACACTTTGTTCATGAAAATCTACGTGGATATGCGGTAACCATTTTTGATAATAAGGAAGTCTTTGTTGGCTTTCTTTCTGCGTAAGCCAGGCCCAATCCCTGTTAAGGTCGAACATATAGTGATTGCTTCTTCCACTCCACCAACCTTCATGATGCTCTTTACTATTTGGGTCTACCTCAAAAGGCGTGTTCTTGTGCTGATTATACCAATTTACATAACGATCACGTCCATCTGGATTAATACAAGGATCCATAATAACCACAGTATTCTCTAAATAATCACTTTTTATGGTTAACAAATCAAAAATGGTTTGCATAGAAGCTTCAGTGCTGACACTCTCATTACCATGCACATTATAACTTAACCATACAATGGCTTTTGAAGGATCTCCTGTTCCATCTGTATTTGCAATATGGGATTGTCTGATTTTTTCTAAATCCTGCATATTCCCGGCAGAAGAAATATAAGCAAGTAAAAGAGGCCTGTATTCGTTTGTTTTGCCATATTCAATTAATTGAACTCGGTCATTCGCCGTTTTAGCTAAATAATTATAATATTCAACTACCTGATGATGTCTGGTAAAGCGAGTTCCTAGTTCATAGCCTAAGAATTCTGAAGGGGATTTTAATTCTTGAGCTTTCGAAAAAAAACCTATAAGAAGGCAACTAAAAAACAAAATATTTTTTAACATATACTTATTTAAGTTTTGGGGAATAAAGCTAAGCATATTTTCTAGATTATTACATTGTGATCGATTAGCATACCGCTTTTTAGTTAAGTGGAACCATTCTTATTAAAACCAATGTAGAAATTTTAAGTCTTAAACATCTTAACGTATTTTTAGGATGAGAAAATTTCGATACCGTTATCTTTGATCGGATTTTAATTAGATCTATGGAAATAGCCAGTATACCTTTTAAAAAAACCGGATACTTTTCTTCACTGATATGTGATTACCTGGATGAAAAACCTTCACTCAAAGGGTTCTATAATTCCTTTCCGAGTATCGATGGTTTTAAGCTACAACTTCAAAAGAAGGAGAAAAGCTTTACGAAGGAGAAGAGGCAAGTTCTGGTAAAAGCTCTAAATAGTCAGTATGCGGAGCTTTTAGTTTCTGAGGATACTGAGAAGAATATTACACTTTTAGGCGATAATAAGACTTTTACAATAGTAACGGGACATCAACTAAACATCTTTACAGGCCCCTTATATTTTCTTTATAAAATTGTAAGTACCATAAATCTTAGCCGTGACTTAAAAAAGGCTTATCCATCCTACAACTTTGTACCTATTTATTGGATGGCTACAGAAGATCATGATTTTGAAGAAATAAATTACTTTAATCTTCATGGAAAAAAATTTCAATGGAATATAAAGGCTTCTGGTGCTGTAGGAAGATTATCCACTAATGGCTTAAATGAGGTTTATGAAGCTTTGGTTCAGGAATTGGGAACTTCTTTAAACGCTTTAGAATTAATCTGAGTTGTTTAAAAAGAGTTATTTAGAACATGAAACCTTGGCTGAAGCCACAAGATATTTGGCAAATGCCCTTTTTGGGAACGAAGGTCTTGTAGTGGTAGATGGAGATAGTTCTGATCTAAAACGAGAGTTTATTCCCTTTGTGAAAGAAGATCTGTTAAATAACATCTCCCAGAATAAGGTTCAGCAAACCATAGAAGAGTTAGAAAATCTTTCTTCTGATTATACTATTCAGGTAAATCCAAGACCCGTTAATTACTTTTATCTTCTTGACGGTCTGCGCGAAAGAATATTGGAGAAAGAGGGTAGGTTCTATATTAACAATACCAAGCTTGAGTATTCAAAAGAAGAGTTTTTAGGAATATTGGAGCAGTATCCGGAAAGATTTTCTCCCAATGTGGTCAAAAGACCGCTTTATCAGGAGGTTATTCTTCCCAATTTATGTTATATAGGAGGTGGGGGTGAATTGGCTTATTGGTTAGAATTAAAGTCCCTTTTCGATTCTTTTAAAGTGCCTTTTCCAAGTTTGCTTCTGCGTAATTCGGTTCTTCTGGTTTCTGAAAAACAAGCTAAGAAATTAGATAAGTTAGGCATAAAAATAGAAGACCTTTTCTTAAAACAAAGCAGTTTTATTAATAAAAGAATTCGGGAGATTTCAAATATTGAAATCGACCTATCTGAACAGAAGCTTTTTTTAAAGGATCATTTTGAAGTTATGTATAAGCTTGCAGAACAGACGGATAAATCCTTTTATGGGGCAGTTAAGGCTCAGGAAGTGAAACAATTAAAAGGGATCGATAAATTAGAGAAACGTCTCTTAAAAGCTCAGAAACGAAAATTAAAGGACGAGGTTATTAGAATAAGCGAGCTTCAAGACCAGTTGTTTCCCGGCAGATCACTTCAGGAGCGTACGATGAATTTCTCCGAGTTTTATATGGAAAAGGGGAAAGACCTGATACCATTTCTACTAAAGGAATTAAAGCCCTTGGATATGAGCTTTTCCGTATTAAGGTTTTAATACCTTTGCCGAAGGGTTTTATAAGGCGCAAATAATCTTTTACTACAAGTCAAATGCACAAAGTTGATATAGGTTTGGTCGAAATGACTTTGGATGTCATGAAATATGCTATTCAACGCATTACGATGGTCCCCCCTGATTTAGGAAAACCTATTACAGAAGAGGAGTTAAAAGAAATCGTTGGAGAAACCATTACTGATGAGGGAATAGGAGGAGAGAAGGCTTTTAATTTGTTCAAGGATGAATTAGTCAAAGCTACAGTCCCAATAGACCATCCAAGGCATTTAGCTTTTGTACCCGCTGCACCTACCAGGGCTGCTGTTATGTTTGATTTGGTTACTTCTGCTGCGAGTATACATGGGGCCTACTGGATGGAAGGGGCAGGAGGAATTTTTTGTGAAAATGAAGCTATGAAATGGTTGGTTTCCCTCACAGGTATGCCCCCGGGGGCTTTTGGAGTTTTCACTAGCGGAGGTACTGCGGCTAATTTGTCCGCTATGGTAGCCGCTAGGGAATATTGGAGAAGAAATCCGAAAAACCACCATAAAAAGGGCTGTTTAGTTACTTCTTCCGGAGCACATTCTTCTATAAAAGCTATGGCAAAAGTGATTGATGCCGAGGTAGTTTTAGTGGAAACTGAGGATAAACTAGAGGGTGTTGCCTTACAAGAAAAACTCAACGCAATGCCTCTGGAACAAAGAGAACGCGTTTTTGCGGTAGTCGCCACCGGTGGAACCACCAATGCAGGTATTGTTGATGATCTGGAAGGAATAAGCGAGGTGTGCAGTAGTCATAATTTATGGTTTCATATAGATGCTGCTTATGGTGGCGGGGCTTTGGCAGCTCCCTCGGTCAGACATCTTTTTAAGGGCGTAGAAAAGGCAGATAGTATCACTATAGATCCTCACAAATGGCTTTTTTCCCCCTATGATTGTGGAGCTATTATTTATAAAAACCCTAAACTGGCAAAAAAAGCTCACGAACAAGAAGGGTCTTATCTCGATATAATGAAAGATCCAGGGGCAAAGGGTTTTAATCCCTCAGATTATCAAATACAACTTACCAGAAGATTGAGAGGATTACCTCTTTGGTTTTCCTTAGCAACCCATGGTACACAGAAATATCAACGTGCAGTAGAGAGAGGTATTGAGTTAGCTTCTTTAGCGGCCAAAATGATAACTTCAAGGGACTATCTGGAGCTAGTAAGACCCCCTAGTCTATCTTGTGTCCTTTATAGAAGAAAGGGTTGGAGTCCTGAGCAGTATAATAAGTGGACCTACAAAAACCACCGTGATGGTATTGCCCTGGTTACCCCAACAAAATGGAAAGAGAATAATGAAGTTGAGACTGTTTCCCGCTTCTGTTTTATCAACCCTCACACCACTGAAAAGGATATAGCCATGATTTTAGACACCATGAACTAAGGATAGTTAAGGCACTAAGAATTCCCCATTCCATAATCCCTGACTGGAAGAAAAGCGCACTCTTAAATGATTAGGTGCTTGCAGTTTTAAATATTCAATCTTAAAAGGCTTTATGTCTACCTGACAAAAATAGTTTCGTTCTGATAGAAATTCCAAAACTTCGGGGGTTTCTAGAGAACTGCCTGGGGCTTGCGCTGTAGTATAGTCTTTTTTTGCTGATTGAGAAAGACTAGCCCATGTCTTGCTTACACCAGGATCACTTGAAACAATTTGCGCCAGACCTTCAATTTTTATCTGAAGAAGTTTTTCCGGATGATAAAACAGAAGTCCAACCTTATTATTTTCTTTAATATGCATTATTTTTTTAGAACGAAAATCGGTAAAGAAGGTGAGAAGAAGATCCTCAGATACTTTTCTTAAAACCACGGTTCGTTGTCTGGCCATTTTGTCCAAACCCACTGTGCCTAGAACAAAAGTTTTAAATGGATGTTCTTTTTCGGATACGCCATTTTTTAATTCTTGCCGTACTTCTTTAAAAAATTGATCTGTTCTTGCCGTCTCTTTCATATGACTAAAGATAAAAAATTTAAAAATGAGGTAGGGTATTTTATTCTGTAATTGTTATATATAAAAATTGCTGTGATAAAGATATTATTTGAAATAAAAATTGTGTTATAATAAATTCATGTGTTTAGGTTGGTTTTTGATTAGAAAAGCCCTGGTGAGAGTCACCAGGGCTTTTTCTTTTTAGGATAATAAAAAGCGGTTGTTGCCGTCCAGCATTGCCTTTTGTAAACCAATTATTATTTAAAAACCGTAATCGTAATACGGGATAATATCAGTCAAATGCCTGTAAACATGAAATTGTAGGAATTGAATTAAAAAACTCAAAACCAGTAGTGTATGTAATTTAATTTAAATGGAATATTTAATTATGAAGAAAAATTTTTAATTTACTTTGTACTCCAGTCGCATCGTTATGGACGCAGTCTTCTTTTTTGAAGCTGTATTATAAACTCCCCCCCAACTATAGGCTTCATCTGAATTCTGTCCTGTAATTTGAAATACACCCATTTTGGCCGAGATAAGATCTCCCAGTTTACTCCCGGAATTTTCTGCAATATTTTCTGCCCTAATTCTGGCGTCTTCTGTAGCCTTGGAGATCATTTTTATTTTTAAATCAGCCAGTTTGGTATAATAATATCTTGGGGGCGAGGAATTAAATTGAACTCCTTGATTTAATAATTCAGTTATTTCCCGGGAAACGCTTTCTACCTTTTCGACATTGGCCGACTCTATTTGGACTTCCTGGTTTAGTTCATATCCTCTAAAATCTGATCCAACAAAGTTTCCATTTTCATATCGGTTGTCTCTTTGTTCTATAGTTTGAACGGCCTTAAAAATAATATTTTCTTCTGCTATACCTTTTTTGGTTAAATAGTCCTTTACCAACTCCTTATCTTTTTTAAGCGCCTCAAAGGCTTGTTTGAGATTTGTATTAAAAGTGCTAAAGCGCCCCTCCCATACAATTAGATCCGAAGAAAAGTTTTCTGTGCCTAGGCCGGTAATTGAGATATGCTGAGGGGGATTTGCTCTCTCTGCGTAAGCATTCCCTAAAAAATAGGCCGAAACCACCATGGCAATTCCAAATATAACGGCATTCAAATGTTTCATAGACAAAGGGTTAATAAAGATGTAATAAATATAGCGAAAACTTGTTTTGAAAATATATTGAATTACTATTTTTGCCCATGCAAAACAACGTCCTTATCCTAGATTTTGGTTCTCAGTATACTCAACTCATCGCTAGACGGGTTAGAGAACTTAATATTTTCTGTGAAATTAAACCTTATAATAAGTTACCAGACGATCTGTCGGAATATAAGGCAGTTATTCTTTCTGGTTCTCCTTTTTCTGTCCGTGCGGAAGATGCTCCTCATCCTGATTTGGAGAATATTAAAGGAAAAGTACCTCTTTTGGGAATTTGTTACGGAGCGCAGTATTTGGCTCATTTTCACGGTGGAAATGTAGCGCCTTCTAATACCAGAGAGTATGGAAGGGCCCGTTTAAGTAGTATCAAGGGAGACGAGCCTTTTTTTTATGAGATACGCGAAAGTAGCCAGGTTTGGATGAGTCACAGTGATACCATAAAGCAATTGCCGGAAAATGCTATTCTTTTGGCAAGTACCAACGATGTGAAGAATGCAGCTTATAAAATAGAAGGCGAAAATACCTACGGTATCCAATTTCATCCTGAAGTTTATCATACCAAACAAGGCAAACAATTATTGGAGAACTTTTTAGTACATATTGCCGGACTAAAGCAAACATGGACTCCCGATGCATTTGCGGAGACTTCTATAGCAACTATAAAAGAGACAATTGGCACAGAAAAGGTAATTTTAGGGCTTTCCGGGGGAGTTGATTCTACGGTTGCGGCCGTTTTGATGCACAAAGCGATAGGGGATCATCTACATTGTATTTTTGTAAACAATGGTTTGCTGCGAAAAAATGAGTTTCAAGAAGTATTAGATCAATACGAACATATGGGTCTAAATGTAAAAGGTGTAGATGCTTCGGCACGCTTTTTGGAAGGTTTGGCAGGAGAAGATGATCCGGAAAAGAAAAGAAAGATCATCGGAAGGATATTTATTGAAGTTTTTGACGATGAATCTCATAAAGTAGAAGATGCTAAGTGGTTGGCACAAGGAACAATTTATCCTGATGTTATTGAATCTGTTTCGGCAACGGGAGGTCCTTCAGCAACAATTAAAAGTCACCATAACGTTGGAGGTCTGCCAGATTTCATGAAATTAAAAGTGATAGAGCCTTTAAAAATGTTGTTTAAAGATGAAGTCAGACGAGTGGGAGCTAGTTTGGGTATTGCGGAAGAACGATTGGGAAGGCATCCTTTTCCAGGCCCAGGTCTGGCGATTCGTATTTTAGGAGATATTACGGAAGAAAAAGTAAAAATTTTACAGGAGGTAGATGCCATTTTCATTAACGGTTTGAAGGAATGGGGTCTTTATGACAAAGTTTGGCAGGCCGGAGCCATGCTTTTACCCGTAAATAGTGTAGGAGTAATGGGAGATGAAAGGACTTATGAAAAATGTGTAGCTTTAAGGGCCGTCGAAAGTACTGATGGTATGACTGCAGACTGGGTAAATTTGCCTTATGAGTTTTTACAGAAGACTTCTAATGAAATTATTAATAAAGTTCCCGGTGTAAATAGGGTGGTATATGATATAAGTTCGAAACCTCCTGCAACAATTGAATGGGAATAAAACCTTTTTATATGACAATTCGATTTTTTCTAACCATAGTCCTAATTCTTATCACTTTTTTAAAGGTAAATGCACAACAGTTTACTTCCCATGCGGTAAAAGAAGGTGAGACGGTTTATAGTATTGCCCGGCAGTACAAGGTGAGTCCGTCTGAGATAATGAAGTATAACAAAGAAATAAAAGAGGATGCCTTACTAAAACCCAATACAATTTTAGTCGTTCCTTTAACTTCGACGACCAAAAATGGAGTAGCGGCTTCTGCTTCCGATACTATAGTTAAACAAGAAGAAGATCTTCAAATTAAGCCTAATGGATTTACGAACCATAAAGTGCGAAAAAAAGAAACTATTTTTAGTATTTCGAGGCGTTATGATGTTACGGAGGAAGACATTAAACGATACAATAAGGAACTATACGCCTCTCCTTTAAAAAAAGGAATGCGCTTGCGAATTCCAATTTATTTGCAACAAGAAGAAGCAGAAACTGATAGTCTTGCATTGGATAACATGGAAATCTACACTGTTTTACCCAAAGAGACCAGATGGAGTATTGCTAATAAAAATGAAATTACAATAGACAGCCTTATTGCTTTAAATCCATCCTTATCTACCAATAATAACTTTTTAGCCGTTGGTCAAACCTTGAAAGTTCCTAAAAAACCCGGTAGTAGCCTGGAAGATCAGGATGTAGAATTATATGTGTCTTATAATGTACCAGCGAAAATGACCCTCTACAGTCTATCCAAGGAGTATAATATAAGCTCTCAGGATATAGTGCGCCTTAATCCTGAAATCAGTGAAAATGGTGGACTCAAAGAAGGCATGGTTATTCGATTGCCTGAGAAGAAGCTGCTAGAAAATGAGATAAACACAGATAATTATCTGTTCTATGAGGTGAAGCCAAAACAAACGGAGTATTCTCTAACACGTAATCTGGGACTGGATTATAAAGAATTAATAGCTTTAAATCCGGAATTAACCAGGGGATTAAAAGCGGGAATGATTCTGAAAATTCCAATTGAAAAGGCGCCAAATTTGGAAGTTAAGAACTCACTTCTAATAGACAAGATCAACTTAATTGACAGTATTAATATTGTAAATCATCCAAAGTTAGTCTATCTGCTGCCCTTTAGAACTGATAAATTAGATTTGAGCGATATAGAGTTGGCTTCGGAAGCTATAGAAAAAAGTAATGCTATTAAATATAGTTTGGGACTTTATAGTGGGGCCCTGGTTGCTATGGACTCCATTGCTGAACTAGGTATTTCTGTAGATGTGAAAACCTATGATACCCAATTGAGTTTGGATAAGACCAGAGAAATTTTACGTAATGAAAATTTCAATGATGTAAGTGCTATTGTAGGTCCTTTGCAATTGAATTCTTTAAAAGAGGTATCTATAAAAGCCGCAAATAGAAAAATACCCGTGATAGCACCCCTTACTTCGGCAAATGAATTTGGACTAGACAATGTATTTTTTACGATTCCCTCAGATCAGATTTTAAGAGAGAGAATGCTGGCTTATATTGAAGAAAAAAGGAAGGATGAGAACATTATTGTAATATCCGATTCAAAGAGTAAGCCTGTTAGCGATCAGATAAAGGAAAAATTTCCATCTGCACAAACAGTTTCCATGTTAGAGGATGAGAAAAATATTTCTATGGATCTGGAAGCTTTTGTTGCCCTTTTATCTTTGGAGACAGAAAATTGGGTTTTTGTAGAAACCGATAATTTTCAAGTAGTTTCCAGTGTTAGTTCTATCCTAAATTCTACGAATTCTGACACTACCTTGGTAAAAATGTTTACTACTAATAAGAACAAAGCCTTTGAAAATAATGTTATCTCAGGGGCTCACCTGTCTAACCTTAATTTTACTTATCCTTCTGTTGATAAAGAGAGCAACAACAATGCATTTTTTAGGCGGTACAGAAAGAAATTTGGAGCAGATCCGGATCGTTATGCAATTCGAGGTTTTGATATTACGTTTGATTTACTCTTAAAGCTAGCTTACAAACAAAACCTCTACGAAGCCTCTAGTTTAGTTGGAACTACTGAGTATTGTGGTAATAAATTCGATTATGAAAATGAAGGTTCCTCAGGTTATAATAATTTGGCCACTTATATTATGATGTATCAGGATATGAGAATCATTAGAGTAGACAACGCACCCAAACCTATTTTGACACCATGACATCAAAAGTAGTTTACTTAGGAGGCCTGCGGACCCAATGTACACATATTCGTTCTGGAAATACTTTTATAACGGATGCCCCAACAGATAACAATGGAAAAGGGGAGGCTTTTTCACCAACAGATACCGTTGCTACGGCTCTGGCAAGTTGTATGCTCACCGTTATGGGCATCAAAGCAGCCACTATGGAGGTAAATTTATTGGATGCCTCTGCTGAAGTGATTAAACATATGTCTGCAAGTCCCAGAAGAATTTCTAAAATAGAAGTCACCCTGAAATTACCAAGCAATATAAAGGCAAAGGATAGGAAAGTTCTTGAGAATACAGCAAGAACCTGCCCTGTTATTCAGAGTTTACATCCTGATATTATAAAAGATATTGAATTCCAATGGGAATTATAAAAGGTGGCCACCTTATTATCTTGCTTTTTTTTATTCATTTTGGTTATGCCCAAGAGGAGTCTATTTTATGGAATCCGGAGATTCCGCTTAGCTGGAATAATTTTAAAGATATGCCACCAGAAGGCGATACTTCAGCGGCCCTTACTGCGAGCGGTATTAGTTATCAGTTTTCGGCGGAACAAATCAATGAAGAGATTGTTCTTGACTTTCAAGTAAGTGCTTTTTTCTATCCCCAAAAATCTTGGTATAAACCAGAGGTTTGTGATGAAAATATATTAAATCATGAGCAACTACATTTTGATATAGCTGAATTGTTTGCCCGGAAAATGGAAATCATAGTAAAAAAGAAACGATTCACAGCTAATGTAAAAAAGGAGATCAAAGAAATATACCAAAGTATTATTAAGGAATTGAGTGTTTTTCAGGATGTTTATGATCAGGAAACCGATTTTTCACGAAACATACCTAATCAGCGGCTTTGGAATCAAAAAATAAAGACGGCCTTAAAGAATGGACAACTCTAAAAAATAGGGTCTCTTATACATCACATATAGTTACTCCCTCATTTAAAGCGGCAATTTTATCCTCCCAAGTAGGAATAAATTCTTGCGCCACATAACCCTTATAACCAGTTTCAAGTATTGCTTTCATAATGGCAGGGTAAAATAATTCTTGGGTCTCATTTATCTCATGGCGTCCGGGATTTCCTCCTGTATGATAATGTCCAAAATAAGCGTGGTTCTCTTGAATGGTTCTGATAACATCCCCTTCCATAATTTGCATATGGTAAATGTCATAAAGGAGTTTAAAGTTTTCAGAACCCAAGGCCTTGCACAAGCGCACGCCCCAATCTGAATGATCACACATATAGTCCTTGTGATTAACTTTTGAGTTTAACAACTCCATTTGTATAACCACCCCGTGTTTTTCCGCCTCAGGGATTATTTGTTTTAACCCCATTGCACAATTTTTTAAACCCAATTCATCATCCATTCCATTTCGGTTTCCACTAAAGCAAATGAGGTTGGTATACCCGGCCTCAGCAACTTTTGGAATAATTTTCAAATAATCTTTTATAAGCTCTTCGTGGAGTGAAGGATCATTCCAACCTTTTTCAATACCTAAACCAGCTCCCCAGCACATGGAGGCATGTATGTTATATTTTTTTAGAAGAGGCCATTCATCCGGGCCCACTAAATCTATTGCTTTAATGTCTAAAGAATTTAGATTTTGCAAAAATGTTTCTAACGGAATGGTGTTATAACACCAATAGCAAACACTGTGTTTAATATTTCCCTTTAATTTGGTTGTAACTTTCTCTTTGCTTCCTATGGCCGAAGCCGAATGGGTAACGAGACCGGCAGAGGCCGCTACGGAGGCCCCTATAAATGCTCTTCTTTTCATTTTAATAGTTTAGATGTCTTAAAGATACTTTTTTTAACTCAATTTATAAGGCCCCAATTTAACTCCGGAACATAAGATTCTATGAAGTCTATAATAAATGTCTCAAGGTTCTTAACAAACCAATATAAGAGTTAGGAATAAAAGTATCTCTTATATTGTCTGATACTATTTTTTTATACAAATAGACATTTGTAAAAGAAAATCTGCTTGCATATTAATAAGTTCTGGCTCTATTTTGTACCTTTGAATCCCGTAACAAAGAATGGTGAAATGTCAGATACAAAATATATTTTCGTTACGGGAGGGGTTACATCTTCCTTGGGAAAAGGAATAATTGCGGCTTCTCTTGCAAAACTTCTTCAAGCAAGAGGATACAAAACCACCATACAGAAATTAGATCCTTATATAAATGTAGATCCGGGTACCTTAAATCCATATGAACATGGGGAATGCTATGTTACGGATGATGGGGCTGAAACAGATTTGGATTTGGGACATTATGAGCGCTTTCTCAATGTTAAGACATCACAGGCCAACAATGTTACGACGGGACGAATATATCAAAGTGTCATTGAAAAGGAAAGACGCGGTGAATTTTTAGGTAAAACTGTTCAAGTAGTACCCCACATAACTAACGAGATAAAAGAACGAGTTCAGATATTAGGAAACAGCGGGGAGTACGATATCGTTATTACCGAGATAGGAGGTACCGTAGGGGATATAGAGTCTTTGCCTTACATTGAAGCTGTTAGACAATTATTGTGGGAATTGGGAGATAATAATGGGATTGTAATACATCTTACTTTGGTCCCCTACCTTTCGGCAGCGGGGGAGTTAAAGACAAAACCCACGCAACACTCCGTCAAAACTTTAATGGAAAGTGGTATTAAGGCCGATATCCTGGTATGTAGGACAGAACATCAACTCACCTCAGAGATCAAAGAAAAATTAGCTCTTTTTTGCAATGTTAAAAAAGAGGCCGTTATTCAGTCAATTGATGCATCAACCATCTATGACGTGCCTATAATGATGCAGAACGAAGGTTTGGATACCGTAGCTTTAAGAAAACTTGCCTTACCAGATAAAAGCGAACCGGATTTAGAACAATGGAATGAGTTTTTAGATAGACATAAAAATCCAAAATCCGAAGTGACTATTGGTTTAATTGGAAAGTACGTAGAACTGCAGGATTCCTATAAATCTATCTTGGAGTCATTTATTCACGCAGGTGCGATCAATGAAGTTAAGGTGAATATTCGGTCCATACATTCAGAATATCTTACAGATGCCAATTTTGAAGAAAAGATGAAGGGGCTTGAAGGAGTCCTTGTCGCTCCCGGATTTGGTGAACGGGGTATAGAAGGGAAAATCAAAGCGGTTAGATATGCTCGAGAAAATAATATTCCATTTTTAGGTATTTGTCTTGGAATGCAAATGGCTGTGATAGAGTTTGCCAGAAATGTATTGGGGTACAAAGACGCCAATTCAACAGAAATGGAAGGTGATACGAATTATCCGGTTATTAGTCTGATGGAAGCGCAGAAGTCTGTAACCAATAAAGGCGGTACTATGCGATTGGGAGCCTGGGATTGTGAATTGATGGAAAATAGTCTGGTAAACAAGGTTTATCACGGAAAAACAGCTATATCTGAAAGACACCGCCATAGATATGAATTTAACAATGCCTATAAAGAAGTTATGGAAGCCGCAGGCCTGCTGGCTTCGGGAATAAATAAAGAAACCGGATTGGTTGAAATTGTTGAATTATCTTCCCATCCCTGGTTTATCGGCGTACAATATCACCCCGAATATAAGAGCACTGTTGCCAGTCCACATCCCTTATTTGTAGGCTTTGTGAGAGCTGCCCTCTTGTATAAAAGGCAACAAACTAGTGCCAGTTTGGCATAAAACCCACAAATGGATATATATTTGCACCGCTGAAGAAGCGCACTGTCCTTTAATAATACTATTGATTTAAGAGGACGGTTAATTAAAACAGCTTAAATGGAAGAAAAGAAATTGGATGTTAACTCCATAGTGGGGTTTTTATTGATATTTGGAATTCTAATTTTTTGGTTTTATCAAAACCAACCCACTCCTGAAGAATTAGAAGCTCAAAAGGCACAACAAGCCGAAACAGAAGTAATTATTGAAGAAGCGGAAGAGCAAAAGCCTCTTACTTCTTTACCCCAAAGCACAGTCAATCTTAATGATTCCACTGCTATCGCGGATTATAAAAAAACTGTTGGCGATTTCGGCTTTACAGAGGCTGAAGAGGGAAGTACTGTATTAGAAAACGATGTTTTATTTCTGGAGGTAGGTAATAAAGGGGGACAGATAGTACAGGCTTATATGAAAAAGTTTGTGACCTTCGATTCAGTTCCTGTTTATCTGGTGAAAGATGGTAATGCTGCTTTTGGTGTTACATTTTCTACTTCAGACAATAGAGTTCTAAACACAAAGGACTTATTTTTTGAACCCCAATTGAGTAAGAATGGAGAGGTGCAAATACTCTCTATGAAAGCTAAAGTTTCTGAAAATCAGTTTTTGGAATATAGATATGAAATGAAACCAGGAGAATATCTGGTTGATTTTGTACTTCGTTCTCAGGGTTTATCTTCTGTTATCAATAATGCCCAGCCGGTTACGCTGGATTGGCAATTAATTGGAATCAGACATAATAAGAGTATTCAATATGAAAATAGATATACTCGTCTTACTTACAATCATGAAGATGGTAAAATTAGCAAACTTTCTGAAAGTAGTGATGATGAGGAATCTGAAATAGATGTTAAATGGCTGTCTTATCGCCAGCACTTTTTTAGTTCTATTTTGGCTACTGCCACCCCTTTTAAAACGGCAGACTTTGTTTCAAAGAATCTTGTAGAAGAGGAAAGTAAAGAGGCAGAGGCCACAAAAGAATACAATACCATAGCTCCTTTAGAATTACAGGCCGGGGAATTGGCCTATCAAATGAATTGGTATTATGGTCCCACCGATATTAAGGTTTTATCTCAATATAAAGACTTGGGTCTTGCAGATTCTATTCCATATGGTTGGGGTATTTTTGGTTGGATTAACAGATATGTCTTTACTCCTTTTTATGGTTTTTTAAGTTCCTTTTTACCTTACGGACTTGCAATTGTGGTCATGACTATCTTGGTGCGTCTTGCTATGTCTCCTGTAACTTATAAATCGTATTTG
The DNA here is from genome assembly GCA_942491255.1 of uncultured Flavobacteriaceae bacterium. GTDB lineage: Bacteria > Bacteroidota > Bacteroidia > Flavobacteriales > Flavobacteriaceae > Eudoraea. Next base: position 63,808 of record CALOAJ010000011.1, read on the forward strand.
TCACAAGCCAAGATGAAGGTTCTAAAGCCTGAAATCACAGAGCTGAACGATAAGTACAAAGACAATGCTATGAAGAAGCAACAAGAGACTATGAAGCTCTATAATAAGGCAGGGGTTAGTCCTATGAGCGGTTGCGTGCCAGCGGTTGTGCAGTTGCCCATATTCTATGCATTATTCATGTTTTTTCCCACCTCTTTTGCCTTGCGTCAAAAGTCATTTTTATGGGCGGAGGATTTATCATCTTATGATACCATTGCGGAACTTCCTTTTAATATTCCCTTTTATGGAGATCATGTCAGTCTGTTTCCTATTTTGGCTTCTGTTGCTATTTTCTTTTATATGATGATGACTACAGGGCAAAATATGCAAACACAACCAGGTATGCCAAATATGAAGTTTATTATGTATTTGTCTCCTTTGCTAATGCTGTTCTTCTTTAATAATTATGCAAGTGGTTTAAGTTTATATTACTTTGTTTCTAACCTAATAACCATATTGATTATGTTGGCGATAAAGAAATTTATACTTAATGAGGATAAGATTCACGCGCAAATACAGGAGAACAAGAAGAAACCCAAGAAGGAAAATAAGTTTCAGCGAAAAATGAGAGAAATGATGGAGCAAGCAGAGCAAAATAAGAAAAAGTAAATAAAAAAGTATCTTTTTGAAACTAAAAAAGCCCTGACCAATTGGTCGGGGCTTCTAGCTTTAAGTAGGTTTGGTTTGATAAGATTTGGGAGTTCAAAGATGTCATAACATTCCCTTAAATAAAAAGAATAGTTGTCAAGGCATCCATTTTGTATGCTAATTGATTTAATTATGTTGTGTTCATTTTTATTAGTTGGTTAAAGATGTAGTTAAGCAAAAAAAGCTCCCCTTTCACAAGGGGAGCTTTTTGTCCGAACACATCAACCAAACTACTAACTATTTGTTTTTGTATTAATGGCTGGGAGGGTTCAATAAGTCTAAAACTTCCTGAGGTAGTAATATCTTATTTATTATATGAACAATCCCATTACTCGCAACGTTATCTGCACCAGTTACTGTGGCGTCTATATCAGTTTTATCTCTTATAAATACGCCGTGATTAATAATGGCAAATAAAGATTCACCCTGGGCTGTTGGTAGCTCCTGATGATCTGAAAGATCTGTTGAAGCTGCCGCTACTCCGCCTATTACATGATATGTTAAAACCTTAGTCAATAGTTCCTTTTCAGCCGGAGTGTCAAAATCTTCTATACTGTGGTAGTCAGGGCCCAAAGCATTAAGTAAATCTGTAAATGCTGCATTTGTTGGAGCAAAAACAGTAAAGGGACCTTCGCTACTTAAAAGTTCTACTAATCCTGCATCTGCTTGAATAAGAGCTTCCACTAATAAGCTAAGATCATCCACTGACTGGGCTAGTTCTACAATATTTGGCTCTGAAGGCGCAAGCATATCCAATACTTCTTGAGGTAAAAGAACCTTGTTTATTACATGAACTACACCATTGCTAGCAGCTACATCGGCCATAACCACAGTTGCATTATCTCCTGTGGCGTCAAGAATATGTACCGTATTGTTTTTTAATGAAATACCTACTTCTTCACCTTGAGCAGTTCCTACGCTCTGTCCATCCATAAGATCTGTGGAGAAAGCGGCAGTACCATTAATAACGTGATAAGTTAATACCTTCACCAAAAGATCTTTTTCTTCTTGGGTATCAAAATCACTTAGGCTGTGATATTCATCCCCTAAAGCTCCTAATAAAGCTACAAAAGCATCGTTGGTAGGTGCGAACACTGTAAAAGGCCCGTCTCCGCTTAAGAATTCTACTAAGCCTGCGTCAGCTTGTTGTAGTGCTTCTACTAAAAGGCTTAAGTCATCCGTTTCAACAGCTATCTCAACAATAGATTTTAGACTCATGCTGGCTAAAAAATCTAGTGCTGCCTGAGGTAAAAGAACTTTGTTGATGACGTGTACCACCCCATTGCTTGCCTCTACATCTGGCAATACAACAGTAGCTGGCATATCCGTAGCATCTGTAATTTGCACCATATTGTTCATTAAACTAACTCCAACATTATCTCCAAAAAAGTAGGAATACTTTGTCCGTCAGATAGGTCTCCTGAAAAGGCAGCAGTTCCGGAAACAACGTGGTAGGTAAGAATTTTTACTAATAAATCTTTTTCTTCTTGGGTGTCAAAATCAGCTAAGCTATTGATAGTTGTCATCACCAAGCGCATCTCAGAGGGCCACGAATGCTTCGTTATTAGGAGCGAATACTGTGAAAGGACCTTCCGTTCCTAAAGCTTCTACCAAGCCGGCGTTGGCTTGTTGTAAAGCACCGACTAAAAGACTAAGATCGTCTGTTTCAACGGCTATTTCAACAATTGTTTTAAGGCTTAAGGATGCTACAAAATCGATAGCCGACTGTGGCAATAAAACTTTGTTTATAGTATGTGCTACTCCGTTAGAAGCTGTAAAATCTGTTCCTGTAATGTTTGCATTAGTTTCTGTGGCATCCCCTATAACGAAGGTCTCACCTGAAGCTATTATTTCTAAAGAATTGTCCGCTAAGGCAGTTCCAACAGGACCGGCACTTAGATCACTTGCGAACACGGATGCCGGGATGACATGGTATAATAGAATGTCCTTAAGTAACATCTTTTCTTCTTCCGTATCAAAGTCGTCTAAACTAGTATAATCATCCCCTAAAACCTCTAGGAGAGCTATAAAGGCATCATCGGTCGGAGCGAAAACAGTAAACGGACCTTCGCTAGATAAAGTTTCTGCAAGACCAGCTTTAATAACAGCTGCTTCTAATATAGATAAGGCCTCAGTTTCAACTACCAGTTCTACAAGAGTACCTTCCATACCCTCCATATCCTCTGAACCATTTAAGGCATCTAAAATGGCCTGAGGAACTAATACTTTATCAATTACATGAACAATACCATTACTGGTCTCCACGTTTGGGATAATTACTCTAGCGTCTGATTCAGTAGCATCTTTTATAAAGACCCCGTTGTTAAGGTCTACTTCTACTTCTTCCCCTTGCGCTGTTTTTAGAAGTTGCTCATCAGTCAGATCAGTGGAAGCAGCAGCCACTCCAGGAATGACGTGATAACTAAGGATGTCAGCAAGAATTTGTTTTTCATCATCTGAAGCAAAGTCTTCTAAGCTATCGTAGCCATCAAGACCTTCTAAAAGAGTATTAAAGGCTTCATCTGTCGGGGCAAAAACAGTAAATGGCCCTGTTGAACTTAGGGTTCCTATTAGGTCTGTTCCTTCTTTTTCATCGGCTTTAGTAAGTGCCGCTACTAAGTTGCCAAGCGCATCTGTGGCTTGTGCTGTTTGTACAATGGTTAGTTCGGCTTCTCTGCTTGCAATATCATCATCATTCTTTTCACAAGAAGCAATGAACATAGAAACAAACGCCAAAACTAAAATGCGTTTCAATTGAATTAAATTTTTCATCATAAGAGTGTTTTTAGAAGTTAATTAGTTTAATAAAATATTTAAATAATTAAACAATAAATTTAAAAATCACGTTACAATTAATTTTTAGTGAACTCGTGGGATTCTTTAAAAACAATGTATTTGTGGTTAAATTGTATTATCTATCAACAAGAGTGTAGAAAGATTAAATGGTTGCTTCTGTTTAATAAAAATTAATAAAGATTTAACAAAAAGAATATAATAATACATTCTTTCCATAAAAAAACTCCTTCGTCACAAAAACGAAGGAGTTGATATATAGGTAGCTAATTATATAGCTATTAGATTAGAAGTTCTACTTAGTTAGTAGTGTCTGGTAGTAATACTGCATCCAATACGTGAATTACACCATTACCGGCCTGAACATCAACGGCGATAATTCCTTTTCCGGTATTACCAGCTCCGTCGGTTACGTCGGCAATATTCGTGCCGGTTCCAGGAAGTGTAATAACAATGTCATCACCTTCTAGGGTTGGAGCAGTAGTATCTCCAGGATTGTTTAAGTCGCCAGAAGTGATGTTAGCTTCACTTACTACATGGTGCAATAGGACTTGGGTAAGTACTACTTCTCCGGGAATCTCCTCTAATGCTGCAAATGCATCATTCGTTGGAGCAAAAACTGTAAACTCTGGATTAATTCCATCTGCATTGCTACCTTCTGTTCTGGATAAGATACTAACAAAATCTGTTGCAGGCGTTAAAGTGGTTAAGGCTTCAACTAAGGTTGAAAAAGAAGGATCTGCAGCGGCAAAGGTTACTACTGTAGGAATGTCGATTACTGCATCTACAGCATGAATTATTCCGTTTGATCCAACTACATCAGCAGCTGTAACAGATGATAGACCGTTAAATTGAACCCCATCAGAAGCGTTAAAATAAAGGCTTATAGCGTTATCATTAGGTCCAGTTGCATTAGTGTTTGCATAACCAGCTCCGGCTTCAACTAAAGAGGAAGAAGTGACTCCTGCGCTTATCACATGATTTAAAAGAATTTCAGCTAAAACAGCTGTATTTACGCCACCTAAGTCTGCTCCATCAAGGAAAGTTTCAAAGGCAGTGTTATCTGGAGCTAAAACTGTAAAGGGTCCCTCTCCAGCTAGAACATCGATTAAGTTTCCATCAGCGGCTCCTAAGGCAACAACCAAACTGGTAAAATCAGGATTTGCAGCAGCATGCGTCAAAATGGAAGGAATTGGAATAACGGCATCTACAATATGAATAGTACCATTGGATGCATCCACATCGGCAGTAGTAACGGCAGAAGCATTGTTAAAACGAACTCCGTTTGTAGTGTTAAAATAAATGCTAATGTTGTTATTTTCAACACCTGCAGCATTCGTGCTTGCGTATCCTGCTCCTAAACTTGTAAGATCACTTGAAGTGATGTCTGCAGAGATAACATGATTTAAAAGTATTTGAGAAAGTACATCTGTTGGTACTTCATCCAAGGAAGAAAAACCATTAGAAGCTAAAAAAGCTGTAAAAGCCGCATTAGTTGGCGCCAAAACGGTGAAAGGTCCGTCTCCACTTAGTACTTCTACAAGATTTCCATCTGCAGCTTGAAGAGCAGCGACTAAACTAGTTAGTTCTGGAGTAGCTAAGGCAATTTCTACAATATTAGGTTGGGTTTCAACTGGGGGAACATTTCCATTATCATCATCTGAGCAGGAAGCGGTAAATACCAAAGCAAAAGCTATGGCTACGGTTTTAAATAAATTAGCGATTGTTTTCATTTGTAAGATTTAAAATATTAATTAATTAGACTTATTTAAATTATTGTTCAGCAAAAATATATTAAAAGTTAAACAAAAAAACATATTTATTATTTGTTTAACATAGAAATAAAATTTTAATAGGCTATATATATGTTATAATTTCTTTTTAATTTCCTATTTTCAGTGAGATGCAAGAATTATTAAATAGTTGCTTTGTTTAATAAAAAAATTTAAAAACTTAACAAAAATTAACAATTGGAGTAGTATAAACAAGACAAAATAGAAAGCCATCCCCTAAAGGATGGCTCTTAAACTTTTACAATTTATTTATTGGTTAATTGGTTAGATCTGGAATCATAACCTTGGTAATCAGGTGTACAACTCCATTGGCCGCTTGTAGATCTGTCACAGCAAGCACTATATCGGTATTTCCCGATCCATCGGTTACGGTTGTCTGTCCTGACCCTGTGCTAAAACTTATACTATCTCCTTCTAAGGTAATTAGCGTGGATCCATTAGTAATAGACTCTGATCGATTATTACCATTTACTACGTGATGGTTTAAAACAGCAGTGAGTAAATCTTCATCAATATCATCAACGGTAGCCCAATCTGGATTTGTAGCCAATAGATCGTCAAAAGCTGTATCCGCAGGAGCGAAAACCGTAAAGGGGCCGGTACCTGAAAGAACGGCTGCAAAATCTGTCCCCGGGGTGGCCGTGGTTAAGGCTTGTTCTAATTGATCAAAATTTATATCTGTTGTTACAAAGGTTACTATGGTAGGTAAATCAACCACTCTGCCCACGGTATGAATAACACCATTTGAGGCATCAATGTCCTCTTCCAATACTGAAGCGTTCCCGTTAAATTCTATAGAAGCATTGGTTGCATCAAAATATAGAGACAAATTGGAATCGCCTCCAGGGCCATCGGCTAAGGTTGTAGCGTAGTTTCTTCCTAATATCCTAAGAGCTGCTGCGTCCAATGTCAGTCCCATAACATGATTCAGTAAAACCTGTCTTAACACCGGCACGGGTACATCCTCAATACTCGGAAAATTAGCTGTAGTCAAAAAGACATCAAATGCTGCGTTCGTTGGCGCCAAAACAGTAAAAGGACCACTCCCATTCAAGGTGCTTATCAAATCAGTTATTTCCAATGCTCTAACCAGGGTAGAGAGATTTGTGTTGGCTTGGGCTATCTCAACAATAGTTGATCCTGAGTTTCCTCCTCCATTATCATCATCACTACAAGACAATATTAATCCAAGCATGGCTAGGAAGATAATGGGATACATTTTTAGATACTTCTTCATTGTTCTTTTTTTTTGATGCCTTAAAATTCAGATTTTTTTTGTTGATTTTGTACTTCTAAAAGAAATTTAAGACAATTTTAGTATTCTCTGTACTTGTTAAATGTTCCCGGTTAAACCCTTGATCTTTTTAATTACCTATATGAATCTCATCCTATATGCTATATATCTCGCTAATAATTATGTAAATGTTCTTATATTAATAATCACTCTTATTAAGGTCCAAATTTTGTAATTTTGCTTCGTATTATAGTTATGAAGAAAGTAGTAGTAGGTTTATCCGGAGGAGTAGATTCTAGTGTAGCGGCATATCTGTTAAAAGAACAGGGATATGATGTAATAGGTCTTTTTATGAAAAATTGGCATGATGAATCTGTAACCCTTTCTAATGAGTGCCCTTGGTTAGAAGATAGTAATGACGCTCTTATTGTGGCTGAAAAATTAGGGATACCTTTTCAAACGGTCGATTTAAGCGTACAGTATAAGGAAAGGATTGTTGATTATATGTTTAAGGAATATGAAATGGGGAGGACTCCCAATCCAGATGTACTTTGCAACAGGGAAATTAAATTCGATGTATTCATGGATATTGCCCTGCAATTAGGAGCAGATTATGTAGCTACCGGACATTATTGTAGAAAAGGGATCTTAAAAGATATCAAGGGAATTGAAAGGTTTCAACTATTGGCAGGAAAAGACATGAATAAGGATCAGTCTTATTTTCTGTGTCAGTTATCTCAAAAACAACTTTCAAAGACCCTATTTCCAATCGGGGAGTTAACAAAGCCTGAGGTAAGACAGATAGCGCAGGAGAAGGGATTAATTACTGCCAATAAAAAAGATTCTCAAGGTTTGTGTTTTATCGGGAAAGTAAGTCTGCCCGAATTTTTACAGCAAAAACTAAAACCTAAAAAAGGGGTTATCGTCGAAATTCCGAAAAATCTGATGGTCTACGAGAAAAAGGAAAGTCATTTTTCTTCCTTAACTGAAGAATTGGCGCAGCTTTCAAGAAAGCCTTTTTATTCCAAAGAAGACGGTAAAGTAGTTGGCGAGCATCAGGGAGCTCATTTTTTTACGAAAGGGCAGCGGAAGGGTCTGGATGTCGGGGGTACTAAAGAACCTTTATTCGTTATTGATACCGATGTAAAAGAGAATGTTATTTACACCGGGCAGGGTAAATCTCATCCCGGCCTTTATAGAAGAACTCTTTTTGTTGACAATAAGGAGATTCACTGGGTAAGGCCCGATTTAGAACTTGGTATTGATGAAGTGATGGAAGTTAGTGCCAGGATACGTTATAGGCAGCCCCTTGTAAAGGCCAAATTATATAAAGTGGATAATGGATTGTATGTAGATTTTGAAGAAGAACAGTCTGCCATTACAGAAGGTCAATTTGTTGCATGGTATAAGGGGGATGAACTTTGGGATCAGGAGTAATTGCCTAATAAACCGATTAGATCTTACTTTTAACCTTCTGCTCCAAATAATAAAATAGCAATAATGCAAAACAGAATAACTTCTCTATTTCAGATAGATTACCCTATTATACAGGCAGGAATGGTCTGGGCCAGTGGATGGCGGTTGGCCTCCGCAGTATCCAATGCAGGTGGCCTGGGTTTATTAGGTGCCGGTAGTATGTATCCTGAAGTCCTAAGGGAGCATATTCAAAAATGCCAGCAAGCCACGGACCGGCCTTTTGGTGTAAATATACCTTTATTATATCCTGAAATAGATCGTCTTATGGAAGTGGTTGTTGAAATGGGTATAAAAATCGTTTTCACTTCAGCCGGAAATCCGGCTACTTGGACTTCTTATTTAAAGGAGAATGGAATTCTTGTAGTACACGTAGTGAGTAGTTTAAAGTTTGCTTTAAAAGCGGAAGCTGCCGGAGTAGATGCCATAGTGGCTGAAGGATTTGAAGCAGGAGGTCATAACGGTCGTGAGGAAACCACAACCATGGTTTTAGTTCCTACAGTGAAGGAAAAAGTTAAGATTCCTTTAATTGCTGCTGGGGGTATTGCTACAGGAAAGGCTATGTTGGCTGCAATGATTTTAGGAGCAGATGGAGTACAAATAGGAAGTAGATTTGTCGCCTGCGATGAGGCTTCTTCTCATAATTTATTCAAGAATAGTGTTGTTGATGCCGGAGAGGGAGATACAGAATTAACGCTCAAGGAACTTACTCCTGTACGACTCCTTAAAAATAAATTCTATAGAGATGTAAAGGCGGCTTATGATCAAGGGTACAACAAAGAAGCTTTGTCCAAACTCTTAGGCAGAGCAAGAGCAAAGAAAGGAATGTTTGAGGGAGACATGGAAGAAGGAGAATTGGAAATAGGACAGGTTGCCTCTTTAATTCATCAAATAAAACCTGCAGCGGAAATTGTTTCTGACTTAATGGAAGAATTCCTTGATGCCCGGAAAAACCTTCCCAGTTTTTAATTATTCCCTTAGTTTCACTCTTAGGACATAACTGTCGGCGGTAATAAATAATGTGGTTTTATCATTATTAAAGGCGCAATTTGAAGTGGCCTGACCGGTTTTTATTTTCCCGAGTACTTTTCCATCCCCTGAAAAAACAAAAACTCCCCCTGGCCCGGAGGCAAATATGTTGCCATCATTATCCACTTTAAGCCCGTCAGGTAATCCTTTTTCATTCGCAACTTCTTTCGTGGCGTCATAAAATAACTTTCCTGCTCCAATTTGTCCGTCTTCGGATACTTCAAATACTTTCCAAATGGCCATCTCCGGATCTGAATTTGCAACATAAAGCAATCTTTCATCAGAGGAAAAGGCAATGCCATTAGGTCTCGTAAACTCCTTCGTTACTAATTGGAGTTCACCTTTTATAGTAAAGCGATATACCCCCTGAAAATCTATTTCCTTTCCTTGGTCCTGCATTTGTTTTGGAAGGCCATAAGGTGGATCTGTAAAAAATAAATCTCCTTTAGAAGTATAAACTCCGTCGTTGGGACTATTAAATCTTTTGTTTTCAAATTTAGCTATGATAGGCTGAAAAAGAGGTTTTGGATTCGATAGCTCGCTTTCCATTACAGCTATTCTACGTTCTCCATGCTGACATAGAACTAGTTGGTTTTGTGGGTTCAATAAAAGCCCATTAGCTCCTGGTTCTTTACCTTCAAAATCTTTTCCCAGGTACCCGGAGGGTTGTAGGTATAACTCTGATTTGCCTCCTTCTTTCCAACTATATATGGCATTTCTGGGGATGTCAGTATATAGCAACATCTCTAGTTGAGGGACCCATAAAGGGCCTTCGGTCCAATCATGCCCTTCAGCGATAATTTCTATGGGAGTTTCTTTGTTAATTAGCTCCCAAAAGTCGTCCTCATAGGCTACCAATTCACCTTCAGCCAAAGTAGCGTAGGTAATTTTATCTTCAACTATTTGGACTGGAGTTTCCTTTTTCTGCTCTTTACAATTGCTAAGTGTTATTAGGGTTGCAAAAAGAAAATAAAATCTTAGATCGATTTTCATTTAATTACTTTTTATAAATACAAGATAACTATTAGTAAATTGACAAGTCTACTCTCATGGTTTAAAAAGTAACTAAAGGATAGAATTACTAATATCGATATCAGCATTTTCCCAGGCAACATCATATTCAGCTTTTATGACAGCAGCTTCCTCTGTTTTGCCTTGCGCCGATAGACTTTTATATAATCCCATCAATGACCAGCCATTTTGTCTCAGAACTTCTAAATCTTCTCTATAAACCATTTCGGCTTCCTCAAATTCTCCAGATTTTAATAGAACTGCCCCTAGGTTTTGCCTTGTTGGTATATGCCATGCTGCAGGTTCCGTGTAAGTTAGATTATCTTCAAGTTCCACGGCTTTTTTTAAGTGCTGTATAGCTAGGGAATAATCGCCTTTTGAAGAGGCTATTTCCCCCGCTACTACCTCATAAGCAATATTGGCAATTTTATCCGAGCTATTATTGGCGGTGGCAACAATTTCTTTAAGCTCCGGATCTTCTTTTAGTATACCAATCGCTTCCAATTCTTCTTCCGCTTCTGCAATATTATTTTTTCTTACAAAAGCAATCCCGCGGGCATAATGTCTTATTAGATTGAGATGTTTTATTTCTTGGTTTGGACTGGGAATCGTCAGAATATCATTCCATTTTCCAAAGCGAACATACGAAAGCATAGGGGTAGAGGCGAAGTCTTGTAAAAATGGTAGCTCTATTAATTCTCCCGTGGGTACCTTTTCAGCTGTTTTTTTAGCCGCATCAATAGCTATTTCGCTAGCCCCCAATAAACTGGAAGCAGACCAAAGAAAATGAATGTTATGAGGATAGTAGCCTAAGGGATATAATCCCTGAGAATAGCATTGGGAAATGTAATCTTCATCTGCTAATATCGCTGCCTGATTGGTTTTTACGGCATCTAGGTAGCGTCCAACTCGTATATAAATATGAGATGGCATGTGAACAATATGTCCGGCTGCAGGCATTAGGGAAGCCAGGACATCCGCACTAGGAACGGCCAAATCCGGTTTAGGAAGTTCTACCATATGTATATAATAGTGATGAGCCCCTGGGTTATTCGGATTAATTTCAATAGCTTTTTCTAAGGCAAGCTTGGCTTCTGCGATGCCGGGTGATGGATTGCCTTCCGCATCCCAATAATTCCATGGGACAGTATTCATGACCGATGCTGCGAATAAGGTCTGAATATGTGTATCGTTGGGAAATTCCTGAACCACCTTGGTCATGGCTTCCATATAATCCATATTTAATTCAGCCACATCTTTTTCAAGATCATCGCTATATCTCGATTCTAAAGCTTTAATCATGGCTTTCTCTTTGGAGCTTGCTTTAGCCATATACTTCTGGGCCTTTTTTAGGGCTTCGTTATATTTTTCTTTTCTTTCTGTCGTAGGCAAAGGATCATTTATATTAGGTCCTAAGGCGTAGGCCTGTCCCCAATAGGGCATAGGTGCTGTTGGATCTATTCTTGAAGCTTCCATAAATGAACGATGGGCCTCGGCATGATTGAAAGCATAGGTTAGTTTGAGTCCCTGATCGAAAAAAGTTTGAGCCATTTCCTCAGAAGTAGAAATTTTAAATGTTAGGTCTCCAAGGTTTTCAAATAAGGGCGAAATTTGTCTGGTGGTATCGATATCTTCTAAAAGATATTTGGCCACCGTACACTTTATAGAATAAAATGAGGCCTGTTGCGAGGGATCTAGCTGAGGCTCTTCTGCTTTTGGAAGTAGAAAATATATTAGAATTGCAATTCCTAGGATGATAAAGGTAAAACTGACTTTAGTTTTCATGATGTTTTTGGTTAGAATAGTTGTTGATGTTTTTAGTATTTTAAAATTAACCTTTTTGAGTGTCTAAGAAGTTTTGGGCCGTAATTAATTCCGGTCTTGTACTATTTGATTCTTGGGTGTTAAGCAATAGTTGTTTAAAATAATAAGTCGATTTTTCAAAATCTCCTACCTCTTTTGCAGCCATAGCGGCCCCATATAAACCATTAAATCTATTAGGATGCGTTGCGAGGTTTTGCTCATAAGTTACTAAGGCTTCTTCTGTTTTTCCGAGTTGCATTAACATATCTCCTAATAGTTCCTTAGCAGGAATAAGCTCTCCGGGAGTAACAGGATGCTTAGACGTGCTTTCTTCCATATTAACCGCTTCCTTCATTAAGGATACAGCCTGCTCATTTTCTCCATCCATGATCTTTAGCCATGACGATATAGCAACAACCTGAATTTGGATTTGGTTGGCTTTATAATCATCCCCCAATTCTTTTAATGCACGATTGTTAGATTTGAGAATTTCTAATTCACCTATGGCTTTTTCTTTTTCTCCCAAATGAATAAAACCTAAGGCCTTCGCAAAATTCATATTTGATTTTTCCCAAGGAAAATCATCCCATGTTAGTAAGTTGGAAAGGGGTAATTCTAAATTGGCGGCTGCTAACCAATCCTTATTTTCTAAGGCTATTCTTGATGGGATGGCAGCTGAGGTATAAGCGATTTTGAAATTAGCGGGAAATATTTTATCAAAACTTTTAAGATATTGGTATTGTTCCAGCGCTTTTTGGTTATCACCTATTTGTAAATAGGCATATACCAAATACCCCATACCATGCACTTCTTCATCCCAATGGGCATTTTCCTGAATGGCTGTGGCGTAGCAAACAGCTGAAGAAGTCGAGTTTAGATTTGTTGCCACAGATTCATCCCAGAGACCTAAGCGGGTAAATATATGCGAAGGCATATGCTGAGCATGAGCAGAAGCAGGAGCGATTTCTGCATATCTCCTGGCCGTTCCAAGTGCCATGGGTGCTAAAACGGGATTATCATAATTATGAATAATATAATGAGCAATTCCCGGATGGTCGGGCTGATCGGGGAATAAACCTTCAAGGATGACTCCTGCTTTTCTCTCATTGGAATAGGTCTTGTCAGCTTTGTCAGAAGAAGCTTTAAGTGCTAAAGCATAAAAAATTGCAGCTTCTTTGTCATCGGGATGCTGCAGGTAAATTGCTTCCATGGCCTTTTCAAAACGTTTTATTCGTGTTGGGTGATCAACGGTTTCCCAATCATTATAAAAAGAAGATACTGCCTCTAAGTATTCCTTTACTTCTGTATTTTGGGGGAGTTCATTTGCTATCTCAAGAATTTTAGATCCTTTTATCAGTTCTTCTTTGGAGGGGGGATACCATAGAGGATGAAAATTACTCATGGCAATGCCCCAATAGGCCATTGCGCAATTCGGATCCTGGTCTATTACTCTTACAAAGGCTTTTTCTGCTTCTGTATATTCGAAAGAATGTAGTAAAGAAATAGCAAGATTAAATTCGGACTGCGTATCCTCGCCGCAAGAAAGTAAAAAGTTGACTTCGCCAAACTGACCACTACCGCATAAGGCCAAATCTCCTCTAATCAGACCCATTACTTCCAGATTGGGGTCTTTTTTTTCCTTGCATCCAATTAGGCAAATAAGAATAAATACCAGAAAAATCTTAGAAATAAATTTCGATGTTTTCATAGCATTTATTTTTTAGGACAAAGGGAGAAGTTGCCTATTAAAAAGATTGATAATAATTTGATATCCAGTATAATATCCTCAAAATAAAGATACTAAATTTAAGGTTAGCCCTATTAACTTTAGTTAAAACATGTATCACTGGTATTATTTACGTAAGGAATGGTAGGGAAGTAAGTATAAATGCACCTTTATTTAAACCCGGGGGATTAAGATTTTTATTTCAAAATTGATTCTTCAGCAACTAATATCAATGTTTGTGGCTTTCCTCATAATGTGCTTTTAAGACATCGGACCCAAAATCGTTGCTAAGATCCCTTACCACGGTATGAACATGATTGGCATTATTCTGGGTATTATCATATTCAATTAATATGACTGGACTTTGAATGCGATAATAATGAGCTTTACCGGGAGTTAAACTTCCCGCCCAGGCAAAAGACAAACCCTCGACTCCTGAAGTATTGATTTTATCCCAAAAGCTTTTTCCAAATTCTGACTCATAATTATTGATATAAACATGTATCAGGTCTTTTAGAGCTTTTTGTTGAGAAGTGGATAATTCCGCATAAGATATGCCATAAGGTTCCAAATTTTCAGCAGATATACGTGTACCTGAAATAATATCTCTGGGAGCTTGGGAGGATATAAGTGCTTTGTTTAATTGTTCATTGGAAAGAGCGTTCACTAGTTTAAAACCCATTTCGCTCTCTTCTTTTAAGACTTCTTTACCTTTATGAGGTCCACTTGGGACTATAGCCGGATTTGACCCTAAAAAAGATGGGGTAGAGGATAAGATTTTATTTTCTTGGGCTATAAAGTTTAAAGAAATATGATGTCCTTCAAAGCTCCAGCCCCAAAAAGTATCATTACTTTTATCCTTGAATACAAGAAAATGATAATTTAAAGGATCGCGCATCGGGCTGCCGTCGGGCATTTTTAATTCATTGTTTTCCAGAACAATCAAAACATTTTCTAACTGGGTAATCGCTACTGTTTTCTTATAGCCATCCTCGCTTAAAGATGCTTTCAGCAAAGCAATAGCAGCTTCCTTTTGAGTTTCATTAAAATCCTTAAAAGTGACTCCTTTTCTTTTAATGGGAACAAAGTTAAATCGCAAGCGCTCTTCGTTGTCGAGATTCATGAGGGTTTCAGCCTTTAATTCAGGACTCAATGTTTCGATAAAATTATTGGCGAGTACAGATAGTTCTTGCCCATGTATTGTCATTGCCAATAAAAAAAATAGTATTCCCAAAAACCTATATCTTAATTTCATAATCACTTAATTTTAGAAGTATAATTCCTATGCTGAATTCTTTTGATAACATTTTACGCGGTGACCCTTATAAAGGTAAGGGTTCTGGCAAGACTTTCATCCTATCTGATTTTTTAAAAGACATCCATGTATATTTTTCAATTTGCTTTTTTTACTGGTGTATTCATCCAATAGTCATCAAAATTATCTGCCTAGTTTTTAAACAGGTGTCAGAGAATAATTTTAACAACTAAACTATTAAAAAGACACTAATACTTGACTAATAAAGACCGCAATAACCCAGCTCATTTCAACTTTAATCTCTTTCTATACGTCCTTTAAGCTCGCCAAAAACTCTATTAAATCCCGTAATTCTCTTTTACTCAAAACCTGTCCCACTGGAGGCATTGCCGAGGGCATATTTTCCCTCGTTTTAATCCTGGAAATGGGAATTTCCATAGGCTCCGCTTCTGAGGTTCTAAGTATAATCTCCTTACTGTCTTCAGCCATTAAAACGCCTCCAACTTTCTGTCCGTCTTTTAACGTTAAAAGAACAGAACCATAACCGGGCGCCAAACGCGCACCAGGTTCAATAAGAGATTCCAGAAGTTCTTCTCTGCTCAAAATAGCAGCAATATTATCCAAGGGTGGCCCAACCTTTCCACCAGAACCATCCAAGGCATGGCACCTTACGCACTGGGCTGCCGAATTATTCTTAAATACCCTTGAACCTGCCCATCTATTTCCTCCATAAAGGGCCTCCTTAAAGGAATCAGTGCCATAACCGCTATTTTTTAATTCTGTTAAACTTGCTATTAAGGACTCTGATTCTGTTTTTTCTACGGCCTCAATTAAATCTAGTACCACCCCTTGCTCTAATTGATTTTTTCCAGCTTTGTTTATCAGGTCCTCTAGGGCTTTTCCGCTTTGTTCTAAAGGCATGTCTGCCAGCGCATAGATCATTTTTTGCTGCTCTCTTGTGCTTCCTTTAGAAAAAATAGGATCAATGACAGCGGGCAGTTCACTTTTTGAAATACCTAGCTCCGGAATGAGTCCGATGGCCGCGGCACGTACATTTTCATCAGAATCGCGCATCCCCGTTTTCGCAATATTGGCTATTCCTTCTACTTTTAAGGCCCCTAAAGTTTCTATCATGGCTACTCTTACTTCAGGTCTTTTGTCTTGCCTTAAAATAAGTTCAAGATTGCTGTTATAATCATTGATCTGCAAGGTTCTGAGAATTTGAGAGGCTCCAATAAGAATATTCGGGTCTTTGTCTGAAAGAAATATAGGAATGTCCTTTAAAATTTTCTCTTTTACTATTTCGGGATCTCTTTTAAATTCTCCACGAAATCGGCCATCAACCCTATCTAGTACCGAAGGGTCAGGCCAGCTACCGATAGTCGCCAAGGCTTCACCTCGCATACTTCCTGAAGCTGTTGGACTCTTTGCAAAGGCTATGAGTAAATCTAATTGAGGAGCTTCCCCAACTCTAAGGGCAGCATTGATACTTCGTCTTAACAGAGGTTCCGAAGTAAATCTTTCATCAGCCAGGATCTCTGCTAAGGCAGGGAGTGCTTCAGGGATAGACCAATCATCATTAATGGCTCTTGCAGCTTCTGTAACAATATATTCATCTTGGTCAGTTAAAAACTCGGCAACTGCCGGATCTCCCATCCTCCTTAAAACCAAAACGGCCGCCAGGCGTAAACTTTTATCAGGATTATCTGAGAGGGCAATCAAAGGAGCATTTTCTCCAATTCTACTTAGGGCTAGTACCGCTGCATGTCTGATATATAAATCTTCATCGGCATTTGATGCCAAAAGTTCTAATAGCGGATTAATGGCTTCCTTCATTTTAATTCTACCTAAAGCCTGAGCGGCAAAAAATTGAACGCGTGCACTGTCATGATTTAATAAAGGGATTAAAGATTCTCCTGCCTCCTTATAACGCAGATCCCCAAGTACCTTTGCCGCTTGTGCAATGATTTCGGGGTCGGGATCGCCAAGAAGATCTTGCAGCGGTTCCGCTTTGCTGTAGGAATCAGAAGCGATCTGTCCAATTCCCCAGATAGCGTGGATTCTGGCAAATTGGTTGTCGTTTTCTACCAAAGTATTTTTCAAGGCTCTATAACCCCAGAAGGTCCGATTGGCTAGTTCAAATTGCGCTTTTTGTCTAATTCGCATATCCGGATATCCAAGAAGTTCAGCCAAATTATCCGTAGCTTCTTCTTTATAATCCAATTTAATAAGTCGTTCTGTTTCCTTCCGAACTTCTGCCAGGTCATTTTTATTTTCTTCAACATCTAACTTCCATACACGACCATAATTTTTTGTACCCCATCCATTAATCCAATCTGCCAAAAATAAACTTCCATCGGGGGCAAACTCTATTCCTGTTGGCAATACTCCACTTAAGACATCTATGTCCTTGTCTAGATCAAAAGAGGCACCTTTAGGAGTTAAGGTAAAAGACCAAATGTGCGATAAGGCTGGGTCTCCAACAAACTCAACTAAAAAGTAGTGGTTTAGCCAGTCTTTTCCCAAAGCTGTCCCAGGATTATATGCCATGCCCGTGGGGCCATTATGATAATTGGCAATAGGAGGAATTATATAAGCCGCTTGCCCATCCCATCTTGGGAGGTACAGCTTTTCATCCATCCACACTTTATAGTTGTTGTTTTTTGGGTCAACATATTTCCCATATTGCCAATTTGACCTCCAGCCGGCATCGGAGCCTTCAACTATATGCACTAAGCGTTCACTCTCTCCCTGATGATCTCCATCATTATCGGAAGAAATAAGGTTCCCATAAGCATCAAAAACAAATTCATGGGTGTTTCGCAGCCCTCTTGCAAATACTTCAAAATTAGTACCATCTGGATTTGATCTAACAATCATACCTTGGTTAGGAAGATGATGATTTTTCTCCTTCCACGGTGGTAATACTAGCCCCAATATCACCTATTCCCCAATATATTTTTCCATCGGGACCTTCTATGGCACCACTCATGCCATGAGCTCCAAAACCAATATGTACGGCAAAACCATGGGCTATTGAAGTTTTGGTATCTATTACCCCATCGCCATTTGTATCTTCTACGCGCCACATATCCGGCCCAATTCCTACATAAATATCATCTTCTCTTATTAATAGGGCTCCGGCTACATCGGTTATTTCTTCATGAAAGTCCTCCAAAATCCGTGTAGAAATATCTGCTAAACCATCTCCATCCGTATCTTCTATTTTCCATATCTCATCTTTTTCTACGGTAAGATCTCTCCAATCATGAATACTATCTTTATTTAAATCAGGGAACCATTCATTCTCTTCACTTAACTCTGTGGCAAAGGTCTTTTTTAAAAAGGCTCTTCTATCTTCAACGGTTTGAAGACTAATGGAGGGAATCATCCAGTCCTGATATCCTCTTATATCAAATTCTGAATTTTTTTGGCGATTGGTTCTGGTGAGATAAACATTTCCCTCATCATCAACATCCAATGCAATCGGATCCGGAGCCAGAGAATCTGAGGCCCAAAGACTTAATTTAAGGCCATCAGCTAATTGAGGATTGATATTGATTGTATTTTCTTCGGCAATTGTTATTGCTGATAAGGAATCCAATTCATAAGTTATTGGGATTTCTATGGGAATATTTGATTTTTGATTACACGAGAATATAAGAATACCTAAGCTACTTAATAGGGTAATTTTATAAAGACTATTTCTAATTTTCATCATAATGAGATGGTATTTAAATTATTCTTATACATTATTTTGTAAGTACTATAAGCGCTTCTATATGCGCATTTAAAGAAGAGAGGGTGTTTGCTAATACTAGAATTTGTTCCTGCGCTTCTTTCCATTCTCTTTGTTCGATTGCTTCCCGCACGCCCGGTAGGGTCTTTACGCCGTATCCGGTATAGAATCCCGGGGCATAAATTTGGTGCTTATACCAAGATCTTCTGGGGAGTCCTATTTTAGAAGTAAGCGTTTGTTCTGTATGCATAAGTTTTTCATTGATGGCCTGTAATTTAGCATCAGATAAGGCATACAAATCAATGGCATCAAACTTTTTAATAGTCTCATCCAAATTTAAAAGGCCATTTTGAAGTGGAGAAAAATCGAGATAAGGTATTGCTTCTTTTAATTCTGGTTTTGCAGATGGGACGGTTGGATCGGAAGCCAGCACATAAAGATCGTTTTTAACGAAATCATTGTGCTTCTCCACTTCATCTCTCATAGTATTGCACTGTTTTATTATGCTATTGAGATAAGAAGAAATGGTAGTTTCTAGGGGTGCAAATCTATACGGTAAGACATCTGCATTTGCAAGACGAAGTACAATTCGTCCGGCTGTTTTAGTCAGTGCGGCTCCATAGGCAAATCCCGGGTCCTTAAAACGGGTATAGTGTGGATAGGTATCATAAATGGTATGGTATTCACCCCCTGCATTTTCACCACTAAAACCTATATTTAGGGAGGCAATTCCAGCATGCTGGATAAAAGGAGTATAATCAGATCCTGATCCCAAAGCATATAGTTCAAATTTGTCAGTTCCCCCATTCACCTGATCCCTGGCTAAGGCTCTTTTTTTTATAGAGACATTTGTCTGAGGATCAATTACTACCTCGGTTACTTCGGATACCATTGTTTCCAACGAGTGGGAGCCACCTGCACTGAAGAAGCCTCGTCCGTTACCATCGGTATTAATATAGGCCACAGCTTTTTGTTGTAATTCCGCCTTGTGATCTTCAACCCATTCGGTAGACCCAATAAGTCCCGGCTCCTCTGCATCCCAGGCACAATAAACCAAAGTTCTTTTGGGTTTCTCTCCTTTTTTGGCCAATTCTCCAACACATCGGGCTTCTTCCATTAAGGCTACCATACCACTTATGGGATCGTTGGCCCCATGTACCCAGGCATCATGGTGGTTACCTCTTATTACCCATTCATCAGGAAATTCTGAGCCTTTTAAGGTGGCAATAACATTATAGGCAGGTTTTAGTTGCCAATCAAATTCTAATTTAAGATGAACTTTTGCCGGACCGGGACCAATATGATAGGTAATAGGCATTCCACCCCTCCAGGCATCGGGCGCTACCGCCCCGTCTAAAGCAGCCAGAAGAGGTTGGGCATCTTCATAAGAGATCGGTAATACCGGTATTTTGGTAATTGTAGGGGCGTCTTCTCTTTTTAGTCTTTTGGCATCTTTTGTAGCGGCGTAACCCGGGGTTAAAACATCTCCGGGATAAAGCGGCATATCCATTACTGAGCCCCTTTGCACCCCTGTTTTGTTTTTAAAGGCCCCTTTTGGGTAGACATCTCCTTTAACATAACCATCGTCTTGTGGATCTGAATATATTATACAACCAATGGCCCCTTTTTCAGCCGCCAGTTTTGGCTTAATGCCCCTCCATGAACCATAATACTTGGCAATAACAATTTTGCCTTTTACATCAATCCCTTTTTTCTCCAATTCTTCATAGTCGGCCGGGATTCCATAATTTACAAATACCAATTCAGCTTCTACGTCGCCATCGGTAGAAAAGGCATTGTAACTGGGTAGTAAAGCTTTTCCCTGGTTGGTATAAGGATCGCCTTCTACAGGCACCGCTGTGAGTTTTGCCTGGTATTTCGTGGGCCCGGTTAGTTCTAGCAGTCGTACTTTAGGATAAGGGAATAAAACCTGATAGGTATCAATTCTAACATCATACCCCCATTTCTTAAATTCCTTTGCCATCCAATCAGCTAATTCTTTTCCAAAGGGTGTACCTACATAATGGGGTTCGGCAGCCATTTTTTTCATCCAGACATCGAGGTTGGTCGGATTTACTTTGGCATCAAAAGCGGCTTCTAAATTTAACTGTTTTTCAGTATTACTATTTTTAAAACCCGTTATTTTCTGAGCCGTTAGGCTAAAACAGCCTATTAAAAAGAGAAGAGTAAAAAGTTTTTTGTTCATAGAATTAGTACTTTTTTAAGTGTTAGTATTAGTTTATTAATTTTCTCCTGGAGCCCTGTATGTCTTTGCTGCCTCATCAAGGACTAGTACCCAATCTTGTCCCATACCCTGGGTGGGTGGTGTGATTTTATAGTTAGATGAGGATTTTAAATCTTTACTTTTAAAGGCATTTCCTGTTCTGGGATCGTACCACCAGCTTGTTAGATTTTCTTTTAAAGAAGAAAGATCAAGAGATATTGTTTTGCCTGTTGGAAAATAAATCATTGCATAACTTCCATCTAGGTCTCTGGTTGCAATAACATAATCGGAATTTTCTTCTTGCTCCTCTATAATTAATGATTGATCCGGTATTCTATCCAAATACGGTCGGGAAAGCATTAAATTTTTTAAATGTTGCATCTGCCAGGCCATAGGAAGATCAAGTGCAACGGGCCATGGTCTTAGTGGCCCATTAATCCCCTCCTCATCGGCTTTGTACATTTGCCATACATCATGGCAACCATAAGTTTGCCCAAACGCTCCTGCGAAAACGTTCCAATACATAATTCTTCTGATATCATCTGGAACACTATATCCTAAATCTTTAGCATTAAAGCAATTTGGATGATCCTCGTAAAGTGGTTCTCCATCAATAACTGGTTTTGTAGGGTTTAATTTATAATCATGGGTAATATGATTATATGTTCCCTGATTGGCACAATGCCCTGTTTGATGCATATTAAAATCCAGCCATTCTTTACTATGGAACCACGTAGAGGAGCCACCATCTTTTTTGGGTTGTGGATGATAACTCATTAAGGTATTTGTATACCCTCCCGCGGCCTTGGCTATAGCTTCAGCCATGGAATTCCAAACGGCGATGTCGGTGGTATTTTCTCGTGGATTTCGATCTCCCCCAATAATCCAAATAATATTGTCGAAGTCTTTATAACGATTGCCAATCCATTGTCCGAAGTCGGCCGCATTTTCTACCCCAAAAACTTCGGGGCCAACTCCCCAACTATTTTTATAAAGTTTGTCTCCCCAAGTGGGTAAAAGGGCAATATAGATTCCCATTTTATGGGCCATTTCAATAACGGTATCCACGTGTTTAAAGTAAGCTTCGTTAGGAGTAGAGGGATTATTATTTAACAATGGAGTATCTCCAGTGGAATTTGGAGAATTAAGACCGTCTAACTCGGCCAAAGCCACGGCCTGAATCACATTAAAACCTTGAGATTTACGTTTTTTGAGGTACATTTCTGTTTCTTCCAGAGTGCATTTGTGAAATAACTCCCAAGCCGTATCGGCTTGCCAAAAAAATGGTTCATTTTCCTCTGTAACTAAATAACGATGATTATCACTTACTTTGAGTCTTTGAGCTGATAAGGGAAGAAAAATAAATAGTAATAAAAGGAGTGTTCCGGAGCGCATACAACAGATAAAAATAAGATTTTGAAGATACTATATTTTCAAATGATTTAAAACGTTACTCTAAAACAATTTTGTCAATTTGCAATTCAAATTCTTCCTTTTTCTTATTCCCGATAAGTATGGCAAAATGTTCCAGAGTTTTAGAATTAAAATTTGGAATATTTAACTTTCTGCCACGGAAGGCGGGATACATATCAGATAAGTTGATTTCTATCTCTTCCCATTTCCCGTTAGTTGTAATGGGATATACAAAAGAATAATATTCTTCTTGTTTACCTTTTATTCTGATTTGATAGGATTTTCCATCGCCCTTTAAGCGGATCACCATTTTTTTGTAATCTGAAATATTTATGGCTTCAAATTGATACTGTACCATGGCAAATCCGCCATTGTTTTCAAGAGATACATCTCCTTTAAATCTTGCATGACCCTCTTCAGTAATTTCGATTTGTGATTTTGAAAGACCACCCATAACCCCATCATTTACAATTCTCCAGCTACTCAAATCGGTTTGAGGTGAAAAATCGACTAAAACATAAGAATTCATCAACATAATTAAAGCAATAAGGTTATGAACAATATAAGGCATTTTAGTCTTTTATGGAACCGAGTTAAATCTTTTAATTCCTATTAAATCAGATATTATTATGAGTACTAAATTAATTCTATTTGCTAGAAACAAGGATTAATCAGCAGTATATTATAAAAGTCATTTGAATTTTACCATAAAAAGTATCGCTTTCTAAAATATACAGTTTAGAATTACTCAAAGAAGGTTTAATTATTCTGTTATATAAACGTAATTTGCAATTCACTTTGGTACCACAAAAATTGTAGGCGCTTATGTTTTATCTAATTATGGATTTATTGGGGACTGTGGCCTTTGCTATATCAGGGGTTATGGTTGCCATGGATAAACGACTAGATCTTTTTGGAGTCTTTATCGTAGCCTTTGTCACTGCTGTAGGGGGTGGTACTTTAAGAGATTTACTGATTGGTAATACACCGGTCGTTTGGATGCGTGAGTATGTCTACATCTTTACTATTATTATTACGGTTATTCTGGCCATTCTGTTTAGAGAAAAATTGCGATATCTGAGAAAGTCCTTATTCCTTTTTGACACCCTGGGAATTGGATTGTATACTATGGTGGGTATTGAACAGGGTTTACAAGCTCAATTATTCCCGATTATGTGTATTGCCTTAGGGACTATGACCGCTAGTTTTGGAGGAGTTATCAGAGATATTCTTTGTAATGAAATCCCTGTCATTTTTCGTAAGGAAATTTATGCCACAGCCTGCGTGGTGGGAGGGACCAGTTATTTTTTATTGAGAAATCTGCCTATTCCAGACCAATATGTCTATGTAATAGCCATTCTTATTGTAGTGGGCATACGTTTAACAGCGGTGAAGTTTAAAATAGCTCTTCCCAACATTTATAGATCGACTTAGTTATTCTATTATTTCGACGGTTTCAATATAAATATTTTTCATAGGCCAGTCCCCATCATCTACCTCTTGCTGATTAATTTTATCGACCACATCCATGCCCTCAATTACTTTTCCAAAAGGGGTAAAATCGCCATCTAGATGATAAGAACCGGGATTCGTAACTACAATGAAGAATTCATAAGGAGAGGCTAGCATATGTGGATTATCTATTTCACTGCTGGGCATGGAGATGGTACCTCTATCATGCCTGTAACCTTTTCTGGTGTCCGGAGGAAGAAGATATCTGCCAATCTCACTTCTTTTTTTGGCTGTTTCTCTATTGTCGGCATTACCGCCTTGAATAATAAAATCCTTGACAACCCTATGGAACATAGTGTTATTAAAATAACCCTTTTTGGTTAAGTAAATGAAATTAGCTTTGTGATAAGGCACATTGTCATATAACTGCACAACAAAACTTCCCATGGAAGTATTTAACCTTACCTTGGTTGTTCCCAGGCCTTTCTGATAATTAAAGAAAAAATCAATGGCATTTTCTTCCGTAAGTACAAAAGCTTCTTCTTCCTCAACAATAATAGTATCAGCGCTTTCTACTTTGGCTTTTTGCTCCTCTTGATTACCTTGTTTCTTTGTAGGGTTGTCTCCGCAGGCATTCAAAAAAAATAATAGTATTATTGCAGCTAGGGTAAATCTAATATAGAACATGAATTTTTCCGATTTTTCATTTCAGGTAGCTAAAATAAAAAATCTACCACTACCGGGATCTTCTTCTCATTATAAAATGGCACCTAAGACTCGCATTGAGCAATTAAAAGCCCTTAAACCTTTAAATAATAAGCCAAAAAAAGCAGCAGTAGTAGCTTTATTTTATCCTAGTGAGAAGGGAAAGACGAATCTTCTGCTGATTTTACGAAACACTTACCCCGGAATACATTCTAATCAGGTAGGTTTGCCAGGGGGAAAGGTGGAGAATTCTGACAAGGATTTGCTGTTTACAGCATTAAGGGAAACCAATGAAGAAGTAGGTGTTGCTCCTGAAAAAGTGGAGATTGTAAAATCTTTAAGTGAGTTGTATATTCCTCCAAGTAATTTTGAGGTAAAGCCTTTTTTGGGTTTATACGATAAAAAAGGGGCCTTTATAAGACAACAAGAAGAAGTAAAAGCCTTAATTGAGGTTCCACTTAGCGATTTTATGAATGATGATAACTTAATTCTTGAAGTACTTACTACTTCCTATGCTGATAAAATGGAAGTACCTGCCTTTAAATTAAAAGGTTATACAGTTTGGGGAGCAACGGCGATGATGTTAAGCGAAATCAAAGACCTCTTTAAGCAGGTGTTATAATCCTTATTTTGTAGTTTTGTATCCTATGGCTTTATTTAAGAGAAATCCTTTTGGACATATACTTTTTGTAAAAAAATGGATTATACGTTTTTTAGGCGTGTTGACACATCAACGCTATAAAGGTTTTAATACATTGGAAATTGAAGGATCTGAAATCATAAGACAGCTGCCGGATAAAAACGTGTTGTTTGTGAGTAATCATCAAACATATTTCGCTGATGTAGTAGCCATGTTTCATGTTTTTAATGCCAGTCTTCATGGTCGGGATGATAGCATAAAAAATGTTGGTTATTTATGGAATCCCAAATTAAATGTTTATTACGTGGCCGCAGCTGAAACCATGCGTAAAAGTCTTATGACTAAAATTTTCGCTTATGTCGGTTCGGTAAGTATAGAAAGGACATGGCGTGCAGAAGGAAAGGATGTTAACCGCCAAGTTAAAATGAGCGACATATCCAATATTGGAATGGCCTTGAAAGACGGATGGGTCATTACGTTTCCTCAAGGTACTACCACTCCTTGGAAACCCTTGCGTAAGGGAACGGCACATATCATCAAAAGGTATAAACCTGTAGTGGTACCTGTTGTAATTGATGGTTTTAGAAGGTCATTCGATAAAAAAGGACTGCTAATTAAGAAAAAAGGAATTCTTCAGTCTTTGGTCATAAAAGATCCTTTGGAAATTGATTATGAGAATGAATCGGTTGATTCTATCATAGAAAAATTAGAATACGCTATTGAACAACACCCTTCTTTTCTTAAAGTGATACCGGAGAAAGAACTCTTGGCTTATGAAGAAAAGAATAAGGAACGACGATGGAGAAAAAGTTAAACTTCCAGCTTCCTAAGTTCATAATAATTCTTTCTAAGGCGATTCATTAAAATACCATAGAGTAGTTTATAAAACAGCCATATTAGAATCAGGACAATACCAATACACAAAACAACTAATCCTATTAGCATGGCCCAAAATAGGGTTTCGTTACCCGCCCTTTCAGCAGCTTCCATAATTTGTGCACTATTAACACCATAATTTAAATTGCCATAAAGACTTACAAGAAGATAGGCAACAAAAATACTTATGTTAAACCATACATACTGGGTTACCGTTCTTTTAACATTTAGAATAGTCTTCATCAACTTTTTGGAGGATTCAGTATAAGAGATGAGTTTGTAATTCGTATAGAATTTATAAATAAAGAAAATTAATACAAGGTAGTTTATGACCGTCAAAACCGAGGTGATTTCATAAATATGCCAGGTTTTTTCTAATTCCAGAGACTCTTTACTATATGATAAGAGATTTAATACTGCCCAGAAAACAAATTCTATAATACTGATGTAAAAGATCCATTTAACAATAGAAGAAGATTTCTTTTTTATCATTTTATAGATCTCATCATAAGATACTTGAGGATGAACACTATCCTTTTTTTGCCAATCCTGTTTTAATAATTCTAATTCATCCATCATATTCTCAAGGATTTAGTATGGTTCTCAATTTAGTCTTAATACGATTCATTTTTACTCGGGCGTTGACTTCGCTAATTCCTAAAGTCTCGGAAATTTCACGGTAATCTTTATCTTCGAGATAGAGAAAGACCAGGGCCTTTTCAATATCTCCCAATTGCCTTACTGCCTTATACATCAACTGCAACTGTTGTTCTTGGGTGGGGTCGTATTCATCACTTTTGATTTTAAAGATTACACTATCATAGTCTTGGGTTCTTATCCTTTTCTTCGATTTACGGTATAGTGTTATTGCCGTATTTAGGGCAACACGATACATCCAGGTACTAAATTTAGAGTCACCCCGAAATTTGGGATAGGCCCTCCATAGCTGAATGGTAATTTCTTGAAATAAATCGTTGTGCGCTTCTCTGTTAGAAGTATACAAACTACAAACCTTATGAACAATATTTTGATTGCTCTCTAGTTCCGTAACAAATTTGTGCTCCAGTTCTTTATTCACGCTTTAGGTTAGTGCTTCTTAAAACATTAGTAGTAATAATTTATTTTTTGTTACAAAACCAATTGGGATTGTCTTGATAAATAGGAATATATTGGATAATTACCTCACCTACTTTCTATAATCTAAAGCGGGAGGGCGATCACCAAGTAGGGGAGTATAGATGAAGTTATCACCTCTTCTTTCCAAAAACTCCGCTTTCGCTTGCTTTAACAAATCCTCGTTTTGAAATAAATCCACTGCGGTCAGGGCAAGTGTTTTGGCCGCAATCATCATACCTTTTTCACCTATGGAAGTTCCTCCTGCCGCAACTGCCTGCCAGCTGTGAGCGGGCGTTCCGGGGACCCATGTTGCCGCTCTCATTCCTACGGTTGGAACCGCAAAACTAACGTCACCTACATCAGTGGAGCCAAAGGCTTTGCCTTCAGCCTGGTAAGGTTGAATCGTTGAAATAGTATTAAGATTAGCGCTTTCTAAACCAAGGGTTAGTGCTATTTTATCGGCAAATACTTTTTCGTCATCCGTGTAATTATAGCCTCCAACTCTGACCAAGTTTTGGTACATCTGCTCTTGCAGAACTTGGTTGGGAAGTAATTCATGAACTCCGCCTAATACTTCAAATTCCATAGTGGTACCCGTGCCTTTTGCAGCTCCCTCTGCAGCGTCAACTATTCTATCAAAAATATCCATGACCACATCCCTGTTGTTATGTCTGGCATAGTAATAAACCTCGGCATAATCGGGGACTACATTAGGTGCTTTTCCTCCATCGGTAATGACATAATGAATTCGTGCTCTTTCGGGGATATGCTCCCTCATCATATTCACCATAACATTCATAGCTTCCACCCCGTCTAGTGCTGATCTGCCTTTATCAGGAGCTGCCGCTGCATGTGCGGAAATTCCATAAAACCTGAATTTAGCAGATTTATTAGCCAAAGAAGCGCCTACATCAGCACCATTAGTGGCCCCAGGGTGCCAGTGTAAAGCAACATCTACATCATTGAAAAGACCTTCTCTCACCATATATACTTTGCCGGAGCCTCCTTCTTCAGCGGGGCAGCCATAAAACCTGATAGTTCCTTTAATGTTTTTAGATTTCATCCAATTTTTAGTAGCAATGGCGGCAGCTGTAGAAGCAGTTCCGAAAAGATGATGTCCACAACCATGTCCCGCTGCCTTGCCAGCTGTTGTTTTTTCAGGAACAGCCATTTGGGAAAGTCCGGGAAGAGCATCGTATTCCCCTAAAATAGCGATTACAGGAGAACCACTTCCGTATTCTGCTACAAAAGCTGTGGGAATTCCGGCAACGCCGGATTTAATGGTAAAACCTTCGTCTTTTAGTGTTTTTTGAAGTAAACCGGCACTGTTTTCTTCTAAAAACCCCATTTCAGCATATTCCCATATTTCCATGGCTATAGTGCTGTAAAAAGAAGTTTTGTTTTCCAGGTTACTTAGAACTTCTTGGTTATTATTTTGTGCAAATAATAGTAGGTTGCCGAAAAAAAAGGAGATAAGTGGTAAGAAAAGTTTTTTCATAATGGTGTTTTAGTTAATTCAGTTTAAAGATACGTAAAGGGCAAATTTATATTTTTCTTGGATGATATTTGTTAATAACATTTGCAAGATCGGTTCTATCTAAATGCATATAAACCTCTGTGGTTGTAATGCTCTCATGACCCAGCATTTGTTGAATTGCCCTAAGGTCTGCTCCCCCTTGTAAGAGGTGGGTAGCAAAAGAATGTCTGAAGGTATGGGGGCTAATATTCTTTTTAAGCCCAATTTGATCAGATAACTGTTTTATAATAGTAAAAATCATAGCCCTGCTTAGTTGTTTTCCTCTTCTATTTAGAAAAACGATATCTTCATGTCCTTTCTTGATGGGAATATGCACTCTGATCTCATATAGATAAAGGTTAATATATTTTTTATTGATGTCGCTTACAGGAACTAATCTTTGTTTATTTCCTTTGCCCGTTATCCGCAAGAAATCTTCTTCAAAAAAAAGATCGGAAATACGCAAGCTTATAAGTTCAGAAACTCTTAAGCCACAACCATATAAGGTTTCTATAATTGCTCTATTTCTTTCTCCTTCTGGCTTTGACAAATCTATAGATGCTATGATTTCGTTTATTTCATTCGTAGATAAGGTGTCTGGCAATTTTCTTCCAATTTTAGGAGATTCAATTAAATCCATTGGATTATCTTGTCTTAGTCCTTCAAAAATCAGATAGCTAAAAAAACTTTTAAGGCCAGATATAATTCTGGCTTGAGATCTGACATTTACATTCTTAGCTATTTCATAGATAGCTTGTTGCACCATTTCCTTATCTACATCAACAGGTGAAATACCCGTTTCTTTTTGGTTTAAATGTGCTTCTAACTTTAAAATATCTCTGGTATAATTTTGTAGGGTATTTACAGAAAGACCTCTCTCTATTTTAAGATAGTGTTGAAAATCTAATAAGGCATCTTTCCAGGTCATTTCATAAAGATATTATTTAGGGTATAAATAAAAAGGAAAAGGGTTGAAATATAATACAGAGAGCAGGAGATAGCACGAAGTTTATACCCTAAAAATTAAATTATTTGGGTGAACTAATTACCAATTCTTCATTTTTACCATTGATTTTGAAGCTTTTACAACAAAAATATGGTGGGGTAGGAAGATTCTTATAGTTTTAGCACCTAACCTTTATCAATATACATGAAAAAATTTCTCATAATCATTGCCTTTGGATTATTAAGTTCTGGAATAAATGGACAGGAAGGACTTAAACTAGGTTTACAAGCGGGTTTGCCTTTTAATGATTTTAATGATGCCGTGAGTGTGGTTTTAGGTATAGAAACCGGATATATGTTTGCTATCAATGAATATTTTGATCTTGGTATTTCGGCAAGTTATATAATCGGAATTCCTGAGACTTTTCAAGCGGGTCCTATTCAGATTGATTATCCTACTATGCAATTTTTGCCATTAGCCGCTTCCTTGCGTATCTGGCCTTCAAATTCTTTTTCATTTGGGGGTGAAGTAGGGCAAGCTTTTGGACTTAACGAGGGAAACGACGGAGGGTTTTATTATAGACCTATGATAGGATATCTTTTAGGTCCCATGACCGAGATTAATCTTTCTTATACTGGAATAAACCAAGATATTGCCAATTGGAATACTGTTACCCTGGGAGTTTTACATACTTTTAGTTTTTAAAATATTGGTGAATCTCTTTCTTTTTAGAATGAGTAACATTTTCCTATTTTTACCAAATGAAAATCATTATCATCAATGGTCCCAATTTAAATTTATTGGGAAAAAGAGAACCCGAAATATATGGAGGAAAAACTTTTGAATCCTATCTCCATGAATTAAGAGCTAAATTCAAGACTTTGGAGCTCGATTATTTTCAGTCCAATGTGGAAGGAGAATTAATCAATAAAATTCAAGAAGTCGGATTCTCTTATGATGGTATAGTTCTTAATGCTGCCGCCTACACCCATACCTCCGTAGGAATTGGAGATGCCGTAAAAGCCGTTAGTACTCCCGTAGTAGAAGTTCATATATCCAACACACATAACAGAGAAAGTTTTAGGCACACTTCTTATATAGCCGGTGGTGCCAAAGGTGTCATTTTGGGTTTTGGGCTAAAAAGCTATGAGTTGGCTATTTTAAGCTTCCTCTAATTTAGATAAAGGTTTCAAGTAATACTTGTCTAAATAAAAAGTGCCAAACGGTAATAGAGAAGATAGAAAAATAAGAAACCCCTTTTTTAAAGACAACTTTCTTTCGAACACAAAAAGAATAGCTAAAACCACAAAAAGAATGAATAGAAACCCATGGGCATAGCCAATAATTTTATTGGGTCCGGGAATTTCTCCCCAGTATTTTAGCGGCATGCTAATACTAAATAGTAATAAGTAACTAATTCCTTCTAGAAGGGCGGTAAGTCTAAAAATTTTAAGCACGTTCTCTCGCTATAGGTGAATTACTTCTCCATAAGCTGCAGCTACTGCTTCCATTACAGCTTCACTCATTGTAGGGTGAGGATGCACAGCTTTTAGAATTTCATGTCCGGTAGTTTCTAATTTTCTGGCTACTACCGCTTCAGCAATCATATCGGTTACTCCGGCACCAATCATATGGCAGCCTAGCCACTCTCCGTACTTAGCATCGAAAATGACTTTAACAAAACCGTCGGAATGTCCGGAAGCTTTTGCCTTACCACTGGCAGAAAAAGGAAACTTACCAACTTTCAGTTCATAGCCCTTTTCCTTTGCTTGCTTTTCCGTTAATCCGACAGAAGCAATTTCTGGAAGGCAGTATGTACATCCGGGAATGTTTCCATAATCGAGGGCTTCAACATGCATTCCTGCGAGTTTTTCAACGCAAAGAATTCCTTCGGCCGAAGCTACGTGGGCTAATGCAGGCCCTGCAGTTACGTCGCCTATGGCATAATAGCCCGGAATATTTGTAGCATAATAATCATTGACCATGATTTTATCGCGGTCAGTAGCAATACCAACATCTTCGAGGCCAATATTTTCTATATTGGTTTTTATTCCTACGGCAGATAAGACGATATCAGCTTCAAGAACTTCTTCTCCTTTGGCTGTTTTAACTGTCGCTTTTACCCCTTCTCCGGACGTATCTACTTTAGTAACCTCTGAAGAGGTTTTAATCTTAATTCCAACTTTTTTGAAGCTTCGCTCTAATTGTTTGGAAATTTCTTCATCTTCAACAGGAACCACATTAGGTAAATATTCTACTACGGTAACATCAGTGCCCATAGCATTATAGAAATAGGCAAATTCCATTCCGATGGCCCCACTTCCTACAACAATTAATTTCTTAGGTTGTTTATCTAAGGTCATGGCCTCTCTATAACCAATAATCTTTTTTCCATCTTGTGGAAGTGAAGGTAATTCTCTACTTCTGGCACCTGTAGCGATAATAATGTGATCGGCATCGTATTCCGTACTTTTACCACTATCATCTGTAACGATAACTTTCTTACCGGTTGCCAGTTTGCCAAAACCATTTATAACTTCAATCTTATTCTTTTTCATTAAAAACTGAACACCTTTGCTCATACCATCGGCTACAGTTCTGCTGCGTTTTACTACAGCATCAAAATCTTTATCTACTCCTTCTGCCTTTAGGCCATAGTCTTCTGCATGCTGCAAATACTCAAAAACCTGTGCAGATTTTATCAAAGCTTTGGTAGGAATACATCCCCAGTTCAGACAAACCCCTCCAAGGCTTTCTTTTTCAACAATAGCAGTTTTAAACCCAAGTTGTGAAGCTCGGATTGCAGTTACATATCCCCCGGGACCGCTCCCTAAAACAATTATATCGAATTTGGCCATTCCTGTATTTTTAATTTCAAAACAATAAGGCAGCAAAGTTACAAAACCAAATTGAATGCAATTCAACTTATAAAAAAAACTTGGAAATGGGCTAGAAGAAGGTCTCTTCCTTGATTTGTTGCCGATTCAATAAAGGCAGTTAAGGTGTTGTAGGAATAAATTTCAGAGCTGCTCCATTAATACAATGCCTTAAACCTGTAGTTTCTCTTGGACCATCTTCAAAAACATGTCCTAAATGTCCACCGCAAGTAGCACAATGCTCTTCGGTTCTTTTGTAGCCAATCTTATAATCTACATCATAAGCTACATTACCTTCAATTTCTCTATCAAAACTTGGCCAGCCTGTCCCGGAATTGAACTTGTATTGACTTTCAAATACTGGGGTGGAACAACCTGCACAAACATAAGTGCCCTCTCTTTTGTTCGAGAGTAATTCGCTGGTACCTGCCGTTTCAGTTCCTGCTTTTCGAAGGATGTAGAACTGTAAATCGGTAAGTTCTTTTCGCCATTCCTCTTCCGACTTCTGCACCTTATACTCGTTTAAGGCTTCCTCCTCAGGGGAATTAGCGACATCTTTTTCTTGTGAAACCCCTTTGCAACTAAAGATCAGAAGCAAAAGTAAGGGGGTTAATAATTTCATTTTCTTATTCATTATCTTTTTTTTTATAGGTACCAAGGATAATACCTTAGTACCTACAAATTTAAGGGTTTATCTTCACTCAGAAAAAATTCTGCCAATTAAGCATTAGTCGTTGATTATTACCCGACCTACTTCTTCTTCGCTAACATTTAAACTATTCATAACTTCAACAATGTTAGAAGTATCTAATTTAGCACCTTGCGCAAATTCAGCAGGTACAATGGCAATTCTAAAAATTTGATTATCTGTATCTCCAGGGGCTAGTGTACCCAGATCAAAATCTGATTCTAGAAAAACACTGACATCTAAAAAAGTGAAATCATAGTTGTATTGAAGCAACCCTTGATTTAGAATTCGTGTTTGAGGCAGTAATCTCCAAATATCAACTGCTTCTCCATTTCCATCTACGGTTTGATCCCACAAAATATACACCAAGACAACATCTGATTCAAATACCTCTATGGTTGTCGGGAATTCATAAAAAAGACTGTAATCATTTCCTGGACTAAATGATCCTTCTATTTCTAAGACCTGTCCCAAAATATTAACACCATCAACACCATCAACACCATCAAAACCAGGAGGTCCGGGAGGGCCAGACGGACCTTCACAGGATAGAATTAAAATGGCTAGTAAGCTTCCTAAAAGTAGTTTTATCTGTTTCATAAGAGTAGTTTAATTATTATTTTAATCGCTCTCTGCGATTCTTTGTTTCATATTTATAAGCTTTCAAAGCTAAGGTTACAAAAAGCGTTCCAAAAAAAATATTATTTCAATTAAGAATCCAAACCGCCCAAAAATTCGCCTTTAGAAACTAGGGATATAAGATTATTTCCTATTTTTAACAAAAAGTCAAATTTTAGTTTATGGTATTGAGACAACAACGTGTTGTAATCGAAAATATTTCTCCACAAATTCAATGTGGAGCTTTTTTTATAAAAAGGGTTATCGGTGAAAAGGTAACTGTTTATGCAGATGTTCTGGGAGATGGCCACGATGTGATACAGGCAGAATTACAGTTTAAACATGTCGGGGACAAATCTTTTAAGGAAGTTCGCATGGTAGATCTCGGGAACGATGTCTATAAAGCTGATTTTAACGTTCAAAAGAAAGGGGAGTATGTTTACAGGATCCGCGCTTGGGTTGATCATGCCCTGAACTGGCAACACGGCATTGAAGCGAAGCTAAAGGACCATCAGCATGTAAAAAGTGAGCTTTTAGACGGATTGCAGTATTTGGACTATCTTAAAAAGAATGTATCCGCGAAGGATAAGCCGTATGTAACAGATTTAAGGCAGTTATTTGCAGAAGAAGATACCTATCAAAAAGCAATAGAGGAAGCTATTTCTGACCGACTTCATCAACTTTTTATTAATTATCCCAGTAGGTCTTTAGCGAACACCAGCAAGGAACTTGGGGTTATAGTAGATAGGAAAAAGGCTAATTTTAGCACCTGGTACGAGTTTTTCCCAAGATCTGCGGCTAACAAGGAAGGGATACATGGTACTTTTAAGGATTGTGAAAACCTTCTTCCCCGAATATCCAAAATGGGTTTTGATGTCGTTTACCTCCCGCCGATTCACCCAATCGGAGAGGTTAATAGAAAGGGTAAGAATAATACAACCAATGCTGAAGAAGGAGATTCTGGAGTCCCATGGGCTATAGGGTCAAAATTAGGAGGGCATAGATCCATACACCCAGAATTGGGTACGGAAAAGGAGTTAAAGTCTTTTATAGAAAAAGCAAACTCCATGGATATTGAAATTGCACTCGATTTAGCTTTTCAGGCAGCACCGGATCATCCCTATATCAGTGAGCATCCTGAGTGGTTTCGCAAAAGACCGGACGGCACCATGCAATACGCGGAAAATCCACCAAAAAAGTATCAGGATATTGTTAATTTCTATTTTGAAACAGAGGCTTTTAAAAGTCTGTGGGAGGAATTACTAGCTGTGACGATGCAATGGGTAGAGCTGGGAATCAATATTTTCCGGGTAGATAATCCACATACAAAACCACACTATTTTTGGAATTGGTTGATAACAGAAGTAAAGAAGAAAAATCCTGATGTCTTATTTTTGGCAGAAGCATTTTCAAGACCTAAGGTGATGCAGCAACTTGCAAAACAAGGTTTTACGCAGTCTTACACATATTTTACTTGGCGGGTTCACAAGCATGAAATAATTGAATATATGACAGAGTTGACCCAGAGTGATATGAAGGAGTATTACCGACCCAACTTTTGGCCAAATACTCCTGATATTAACCCTTATCATTTGCAGGGAGCCAATGAAGCCATGCATATCTCGCGTTATGTCCTGGCGGCCACTTTATGTGGAAATTTAGGTATTTACGGGCCTGTTTTTGAATATATGGTTTCCGATGCTATGCCAGGAAGGGAAGAATACCTGCATTCTGAAAAATATGAAATAAAGTATTGGGACTGGACCCTGGAAAACAAGCTCACACATATTATAACACGACTAAACTTTGCTAGAAAGTCGCACCCGGCACTACAGCAAACAAATAATATTCAGTTTTGTGAAGTTCAAAACCCTCAACTAATCGCATTTTATAAATGGGATGATGAAAAAACGGATCAGGTTTTAGTGGTAATTAATCTTGATTCTAATTATTCACAAAGGGGAATGCTTCAGCTTCCTGAGGATGTTTTGGGACAGTTTAAAGGAAAAGCCTTAACCATGCATGATCTTATTACAGACAATAGTTATATTTGGGCAGATGA
The DNA here is from genome assembly GCA_942491255.1 of uncultured Flavobacteriaceae bacterium. Taxonomy (GTDB): domain Bacteria; phylum Bacteroidota; class Bacteroidia; order Flavobacteriales; family Flavobacteriaceae; genus Eudoraea. The sequence continues at coordinate 99,483 of CALOAJ010000011.1, forward strand.
GTGGAATTTTGTTGAAGTTCATCCAGCGTTGCCTTTTCATTTGTTTCATATTAAATAATTCCCATGTCGAAGAAAAAACAGGATTCCATATTACAACCTCCTTATTCTTTTAATGTTACCTGGGAAAATCTTTTGGAAGACAAGAAATTCATAAAAGTCTTTTTGTCTGATATTCTTGAGGAATATGTCGTAAAACAAAGATGGTATGGAGGAAAGGCAAGCAAATTAAAATATATCGAACTTCGAGAATACTTTAAGATTCAGCAAAAAGGTGAAGTCTATTATGGTCTTTTACTGGAAGTAAATTTTGAAGAGGCTTTTTACCAGCATTATTTTCTTCCAATTGCTTTTGTAACAGATGAATCCTTCGCAGAGAAGGATCGGATATTGCCATTGACGCTGAATGAACATGAAGGTTTTATTATAGATGCGCTAAATCTTGAAGCTTTTAGAAAACTTGTATTTGAGCGAATTGCTACGGCAGAGCCAAACGATCTAACCCGTGTTCGCTATAATAAAAGTCTCGATTTTCACGATACTGTTTATGAATCGTCTCGTTTTATGGGATTAGAACAAAGCAACACTTCTATTATTTTAAATGAACGGTCGGTAATTAAGTTTTTTAGAAGGATATATGCGGATAAAAATCCTGATTATGAGATGAGTCAGTTTTTATCTGAAAGAAAGGGTTATAAGAATACTCCGGCTTACCAAGGCAGTATAAGTATTATGGATTCCGAGAATGTTAATGTAACCATTGCTCTAATGCAAGAATTAGTGCCAAATGACGGAGACGCTTGGGATTTTATGTTAAAAGAATTAAACAAGATTTTTAACACCCTTGAATATAAACAAATAAATGTTCGAGAATTACCTCAAACGGAGCTATTTGAAAGACTTAATATCCGTGATGTACCCCCAGAAATCATAGATTGGGCGGGTTTGAATGTGTTCCTAAAGTTACAAACTTTGGCAAAGAGAACAGCTGAGATGCATATTGCCCTGGGCTCTGAATTTGAAGATACGGCTTTTACACCAACACATTTTAATGGAGACTATGAGGTTTGGTTAAAAAATAGATTGTTATATCAATTTCAAAATCGATTAAATACGGTTGAAAATAATTTACATCGCCTAGAAGGACTATCTTTAAACTTGGCAAATGAATTTCTTGAACGAAAAAATGAGATTAGAAAACGATTTGTAAATTTTGATTGGACCAAATTAAAAGGAGAAAGAATAAGGGTCCATGGAGACTATCACTTGGGGCAAGTCCTTGTGCAAGGAGATGATTTTTATCTTTTAGACTTTGAAGGGGAACCTGAAAGTACCATTAGAGATAGAAAAGTAAAACAGCCTCCCTTAAAAGATATTGCAGGTTTGTTCAGATCATTCCATTATGCCGTTTATGCCACTATTTTTACAAATATGGATAATTATAAACATTCGCAGGAAGAATTATTTATTGCTGGAGAACTCCTTTACAGATATTTTATTGGTGTCTTTTTAGAAACTTATGTTACCCTTATTCAAAAACAAAACCTAAATATTGGCTACCGTCAGGAGCGTATTTTTTTATTGGAATACTGTATGTTGGAAAAGGCTGTGTACGAGCTGGGCTACGAAATGAATTCCAGACCTAGATGGGCTGTAATTCCCTTGCAAGGAATAATGAGTATTATTAACGAAAACAACTAATCATTTTTTTATGGGTCAAGTAATCCCTTTCAGTTTATTTACAGATTTTGATATCAACCTTTTTAAAGCTGGTAAGCATTTTAAACTATATGAACTTTTGGGTTCACATACAGTTAAATATAAAGGACAAGAAGGTACTTATTTTGCCGTTTGGGCTCCTTCGGCTAAGACAGTTTCAGTTATTGGAGATTTTAATTATTGGATAGAAGGGGAGCACAAACTCAATGTTCGGTGGGATGAAAGTGGTATCTGGGAAGGATTTATTCCCGGAGTTACCCAAGGTGCTATCTACAAATACAAAATACAATCACATAACCAGGATATAAAAACAGAAAAAGCGGATCCTTTTGCACGTTTTTGCGAACACCCGCCTAAAACAGCTTCCGTAGTCTGGGAATCAGATTACAAATGGAAGGATAAGACTTGGATGAATAAAAGAGAGGAAAAAAATGCGCTCGACAAGCCTTATTCGGTATATGAGGTCCACCTAGGATCCTGGAAAAGAGGAAAAAACAATGAATTCCTTACTTATTTGCAGTTAGCTGATGAACTTGTATCCTATCTAAAGGAAATGAATTTTACTCATGTAGAATTTATGCCTATAATGGAATACCCCTATGATCCTTCATGGGGTTATCAACTCACGGGCTATTTTGCTCCGACTTCCAGATTTGGAAAACCGGAAGATTTTAAGGTTTTGGTAGACAAACTTCATCAAAATGGAATCGGTGTGATTTTAGACTGGGTGCCTTCTCATTTCCCAGAGGATGCACATGGCCTTGGATTTTTTGATGGCTCTCATCTATATGAACACCCGGATAGAAGGAGAGGGTATCATCCGGATTGGAAGAGTTTAATCTTTAATTATGGACGAAATGAAGTAAGAGCCTTTCTTATAAGTAATGCACTTTTTTGGCTTGATCAGTATCATGTAGACGGTTTACGCGTAGATGCGGTGGCTTCCATGCTCTATTTGGACTATTCAAGGGAAGAAGGAGAGTGGGAACCTAATATATATGGGAATAATGAAAATTTAGAAGCTATTTCCTTTGTCCGCGAATTAAATGAGGTGGTGTACAGTAATTTTAAGGGTGTTCAAACTATTGCCGAAGAATCTACTTCCTTTTCTATGGTTTCCAGGCCTGTGAGTATTGGAGGGCTAGGTTTTGGTATGAAATGGATGATGGGCTGGATGCATGATACTTTAGAATATTTTAAAAAGGAACCGATTTATAGAACACATCATCAAAATGATCTCACCTTTAGCATGACTTATGGTTTTACGGAGAATTTTATGTTGCCTTTTTCGCATGATGAGGTGGTCTATGGGAAACAATCCTTACTCTATCGAATGCCGGGTGACGAATGGCAGCGATTTGCGAACTTAAGACTGCTATTTGGTTATATGTTTGCACATCCGGGAACCAATATTATTTTTATGGGCGGGGAATTTGCCCAGTCTTCTGAATGGAACTTTCAACAAAGTCTTGACTGGCATTTACTTGAATATGATTTTCATTCGGGAGTTCAGGAATTGATAAAAGATTTGAACACTCTTTATAAAACCTCTCCTGCCTTATATGAGAAGCAATTTAGTCCCGAAGGTTTTGAATGGATAGATTATGGCGATTCCGCGAATTCTGTTCTTACTTTTATTCGCCATGGACACAAAACTGAGGATGACCTTTATATTGCTTGTAATTTTACCCCTGTTCCAAGGGAGAAATACCGCATTGGGGTACCTAAATCTTCGGGAACATTAAAAGAAGTCTTTAATAGTGATGCTAAGAAATATGGCGGAAGCGGGACTAAGAATACCGCAGTAAAAGTCTCTAAAACTCCATGGCATGGTCGAAAAAACTCCATTAACATCACAATTCCTCCTTTAGGAATAGTCATTTTAAAGTAAATAGGCTTCACTATATCGATATAGTTTATAATTGATGGTAATAAATTTTCATTATTACAGCTTAATGTATTTTTTTTGTTGCTCTAAAAATAACACCAGCTATGATTACCAATACTGAATTAGAATATAAAGGGAATCTATATCCCAATAAAATTACTGATTTTAAACAGGAAAAGGACAAGTTCTATTTTACGTCAGAAAATGGGGTGATTCTAGAACTTACGGTATTGCGAAATAGTGCTATCCGTTTTAGATATGCCACCGACTATAATTTTCAACCCGATTTCTCCTATGCTATAAGCCCGGATGCAAGTAGGGGATATAATAAATTAGAAACTCTTGAGACCAAAACAGAATATGTAATTATCACATCTAAGATCAGGGTTTTAGTGGATAAGAGTACACTTAGAACGCAAATTTCTGATATAGAAGGTAACATCATTAATGAGGACGAATTAGGTTTTCACTGGGAAGAGAATCATGAATACGGCGGAAATTCTGTTAAAATGAGTAAAATAACCCAGCCCGCTGAAAGCTTTTACGGGATGGGAGATAAGGCCACACATAGCAATTTAAAGGGAAAGAGAGTAAGTAATTGGGTAACCGATCAGTATGCCTATAGCAAAGATCAGGACCCCCTGTATAAGGCCGTTCCTTTTTATATAGGATTACATCATAACCACGCCTATGGTATCTTCTTTGATAATACCTTTAAAACTCATTTTGATTTTGCCCATGAAAGAAGAAACATTACAAGTTTTTGGGCAGATGGAGGTGAAATGAATTACTATTTTATTTATGGTCCTGAGATGTCTAAAGTTGTGCGAGATTATACAGATCTTACCGGAACTCCAGAATTGCCTCCTCTTTGGGCTTTAGGCTTTCATCAGTCAAAATGGAGTTATTTTCCAGAGAGGAATGTCAAAAGTATCGCGAAAAAATTTAGAGATCTTAAAATTCCTTGTGATGCCATTTATTTGGATATTGATTATATGGATGGTTTCCGATGTTTTACATGGGACAAGAAGCGTTTTCCAGACCCAAAAAGAATGATCCAGGAACTTTACAAAGATGGTTTTAAAACCGTTGTAATGATTGATCCCGGGATTAAGGTTGACAGTGATTATTGGGTTTATAAGGAGGCTTTAGAAAATGATTATTTCTGCAAAAGAGGTGATGGTCCGGTAATGAGAGGCAAAGTATGGCCCGGAGAATGCAGTTTTCCTGATTATACCAATCCTAAGGTCAGAAAGTGGTGGGCGGGTCTTTATAAAGAGCTAATGGCCGAAACCGGGGCACATGCTGTTTGGAATGATATGAATGAACCGGCCGTTATGGAAGTGCCTTCTAAAACAGCTCCTTTAGATACAAGGCATGATTTTGACGGGCATCCTTGTAGCCACAGAAAAGCCCATAATATATATGGGACACAAATGGTAAGGGCCACCTTTGAAGGTGTTAAAAAATATGTTTATCCAAAAAGACCTTTTGTAATTACTAGAGCAGCATATGCAGGGGCTCAAAGATATGCATCTACATGGACAGGTGATAATGTAGCTACTTGGGAGCATCTGTGGATTGCCAATGTACAAGTACAGAGGATGTGTCTAAGCGGAATGTCTTTTGTAGGTTCGGATATAGGTGGTTTTGCTGAACAACCTAATGGGGAGCTTTTTGCCAGATGGGTACAGCTGGGTACTTTTCATCCCTTTTTTAGAGTTCACTCAAGTGGGGATCATGGGGACCAAGAGCCTTGGTCTTTTGATAAGGAGGTTACTAATATTGTTAGAAAGTTCATTGAATTGCGCTATCAGTTGCTACCTTATTTATATACCATGTTCTGGAAATATTCAAATGACAATGTTCCCATGCTGAAATCACTGGTTTATTACGATCAGGAAGATATGCAAACCCATTTTAGAACAGATGAGTTTATTTTCGGAGACCAAATTTTAGTGTGTCCGGTGCAAGAACCTAATGCTAAGGGAAGAAGGATGTATATCCCAAGAGGGCAATGGCATAACTACTGGACAGGCGAATTAGTGGTCGGAGGCATGGAGAAATGGGTGACTGCTGATATAGATAAAATTCCAATTTTTATAAAAGAAGGAGCCATTATTCCCAAATATCCTGTGCAGCAGTATGTTGGTGAAAAGAAAATTGAGCTCCTAACCTTGGACGTATATTATAAATTGGGTATTGAGACTTCAACTGTCTATGAAGATGCCCAGGATGGTTATGACTATGCTAAAGGTAGCTACAGTCTTCGAAATTTTAAGTTAAATGGTAAAGAAAATGAATTAGTCATACAACAGTTTAAAAATGGAACCTTTATTACTTCTTATGAAACCTTCAAAATTAATCTTATAGGCCTGCCTTTTAAGGTGAAGAAGATAATAATTGATACGGAAGAAATTACCTTAAAGTCGGTTAAATTGAATGGTAGCAATTCTTTTGAAGTAACTAAAGATTTTTCTACACTTCATTTAATTGGCGCTTAAATTTTTGTAATTTACTCAGGTAAAATTACCAAGGGTATGAAATTTAGAAGTTATTTTTTGTTAGGAGTTGTTTTAGTTCTAGCTATTTCCTGTAAAGTAAACCCTTTTACAGGGAAAAACGTTTTGAATTTTTATCCAAATAGTCAGGTCTTTCCTATGGCCTTCGCCGAATATGATGAATTTATTGGGCAAAATAGCGTTCTAAAAGAAACTTCTGAAGCCAAGATGATTACCAAGGTGGGACAACGCATTTCTTCCGCTGCAGAGCGATGGCTTTCTGCCAATGGTTATCCCGGCTATTTGAAGGACTATCGCTGGGAATATAATCTAGTAAAAGACCCAACCATCAATGCCTGGTGTATGCCTGGAGGAAAGATTGTTTTTTATACGGGTATTTTGCCTATCTGCGCGGGTGAAACAGGAGTTGCCGTGGTTATGGGCCATGAAGTAGCGCATGCTTTGGCCGATCATGGAGCACAACGAATGAGTGCAGGTACACTTCAACAACTGGGCGCTGTAGCGGGTAATATAGCTATTCAAGACCCGCAATCAAGAAATATGTTTAATCAGGCTTATGGTATTGGTTCTACGGTAGGGGTCATGTTACCTTTTAGTAGAAACCATGAAACTGAAGCGGATAGGATAGGATTGCAAATAATGGCTATTGCAGGATACAATCCTGATGAAGCAGCTGAGCTTTGGAGACGTATGAAAGCCAAGTCGGGCGGACAAGCACCTCCTGAGTTTCTCAGTACACATCCCTCTAACGACACTCGTATTGAAAACCTGGTACAATGGGCGCCTCAGGCAAAAGAAGAGGCAAAGAAATTCGGTGTAACTGATTTCCAATAGTTTTATATCAAATAATAGTATCTTAACGAGAATTGATATTTGTCATATTTTTTCCTTTTTTTTTTAAATGAAATTACAGATTCTTCCGAAGGGCAGTAAAAAACTCCTAAATGCCTGGGCCTTCTATGATTGGGCGAACTCTGTTTACAGTCTGACTATTGTTTCTGCCATATTCCCGATTTTTTACGGTGCCCTTTTTCGAGTAGCTGAAATTGAAAAAGTTTCTGTTTTTGGAGGGGAAATCGCGCGCGCACCCCTTATTAGCTATGTTACTTCAACTGGCCTTTTTATTCCATTTATACCATTTAGTAACCCCTTTGGTTTTCCGGAATTGCTGATTATTTAGGGAAATAAAAGACTATTTATTACTATTCTTCTGTTATTTGGGAGGTGTTTCATGTATTGGCTTGTATTGGTTTTCCCTAGAGAATATCTACCTAGGAATTATTTGTTATTTTTTTGGTATAGTTGGTTTTTGGGTAAGTTTTGCCATAAATAATTCATATCTACCCGATATAGCTTATCCTGAACAGCAAGATGACATAAGTGCCAAAGGTTTTTCAATGGGTTATTTGGGAAGTGTTATATTATTACTTTTAAACTTGGCAATGGTAATGAGTCCAGACCACCTTTGGAATTACAAAAGACACCAAAGATGCTGTTGCCGAGATTATAGCCATGAAGTATTCCTTTGTAACCGTAGGCATCTGGTGGATATTATTTAGCCAATACACTTTTTTTTATTTACCTAAGGGAAGAAAGCGGGAAGGAAAAAGAGAGAGAGTAATTCTAAATGGCTTTAGAGAATTAAGAGGGGTATGGCACCAATTAGAAGGAGAAATAAGGTTGAAAAAGTATTTGATAGCTTTTTTCGTCTATAGTATGGCTGTGCAAACAGTAATGCTTATTGCTGCCTATTTTGGAGAAGAAGAAATACAATGGGGTTCAGATGAGGAGAGAACAACAGGACTTATTGTTAGTATAATGGTAATACAATTGGTGGCAATAATAGGGGCAACAATAACTGCAAAAAGCCTCCAGCAAGTTTGGTAACATCAAAACGCTGATGTTTATTAATATGCTATGGGTAATTATATGTATTTATGCCTATTTTTTGATGACACCAATGGACTTTTATATAGCTGCCGGTTTTGTAGGTCTGGTGATGGGAGGTATACAGGCTCTTTCGCGCTCAACTTATTCTAAATTTATTCCTGAGACTACAGACACGGCTTCTTTTTTTAGTTTCTATGATGTAGCCGAAAAAATAGGTATTGTAATCGGAACTTTTCTCTATGCGGCCATTATTCAATACACTGGAAGTATGCGTGATTCTACAATTTTTTTAGGTGTGTTTTTTCTTATTGGCCTATTTTTACTGGCAAGGGTGCCAAAAAAACCCTGACAAATTTGCCAGGGTTTATAACTCTTCGTTTTTGATGATGATCTAACCTTTAGTAATGTCTCCCGAACCGGAAGATTTAGTGTCAATTTTTTTAGGATCTCCTTTATATCGTATATCACCAGAACCCGAAACTCTTGCTGTCAACATTTCATTTGCCGTGACGCTAATATCGGCTGATCCCGAAATACTTGCTTTTACATTATCCGCTATTAAATCATAGCTTTTATATCTCCGAGTCACAAATCACCTTCAAGGTCATTGTTTTCCCACTGGTTATATCTCCTGATCCAGACATAGCAGCGGAAACTTCCTCGGCGTTTAACGCTAAAGTAATATCACCGGAGCCGGAAAGATTGGTTGAAAAATTCCTGGTTTCGATGGTTTTCTCCCCAACTATATCGCCAGAGCCTGATAAGGTAACTTCATTAATAGATTCTACCGGGACAGTGATATATATCCCCCCATCCTTATTCCAAGAAGATGGTTTTAAGTTTACACCCTTGGCTACTTTAATAACTAATTTCCCATCTTTTACCTCTGTTTTAATATGTTCTAAAAGATTTGACTCTCCTTCCAGTATCAATTGCCCCTCTTCACCTTCAACAAGATTTACATCAAACCAACCAGAAACGGCGACAGCGTCATAATCTGAAGTTGATCTCTCCACGGTGGTTCTATCCCCGTTTCCTTTTATTTTTTTACCCCATTGTGCCTGCAGTCCTGTTGTTAAGATGATGGCACATATTAATAAGAATACTTTTTTCATCATATAGTTTTTTTGATTTTATTGAACTCACTTTAGTTTTTAAAGAAAATAATTTCACCATAGTCGCTGCTTATGGATACCATATTAATGCTGGAGACATCTCCATAATAATGTCTCGTGGCGTTGTTGGATTTTCTTGTATGTTATTTCAAAATCTTCTTGCCGCAACACATATTTCCGATGCAATTCAAATTCGAGACCTCAAAGTTCGCCTAATATTTTAAATTTTGAAGTATAATCCTGTCGGATGGATACATTCAACTCTGGAACAAATGATGTACCTCTGAACTCATGATCACATTGATATGTTTGTGCCATGCCTCATTTTGAAGTTGTCGTATAAATTCCGGTTTCCTTGTATATTTCCAGCCGCCACTAATTTACCATAGTCTTCATTATAATCCAATTCTCAGAAACACACTATCATTGAATTCCGACGCAAATTGCATTGATCTGAAGATTTTCAACACTGAATCGTAAATCCGATAATCTGCTGATATCTTTCACTATTAATCTCGATCTATTGATGTTCCAGAGGACATAATCGGCACAGTTGGTATTCTTCCATGCAATTTCTCAATTCTAATCTACCGTAATCTACAGCTTATTTTAGCAAATTATTCATTCTAATAGCATGATGTTTCTCGTTGACTTGTTTAATCGAACATCATTTTTGTAATTACTTCTTCAATATAATTAATCACATTACGTTTTGTTCTTTTGATTGACTAATACTTTGGCCACCTAAATGTGATTCTTCATGACTTCATCTGCTACTGGCTTCAAAGTCTACATTTAAGTCGTCTAATTCATCTTGTACTTTCCTTATTAATACCGCTTGTTGCAATGTACTTCAATCATCATTCGGTTTTAAAACCATAGTCATGTTTAATTCTCTTTCGCGGATATATAGAAACATCAGCGTTGACATCAAAATCTTTTTGGTCTTTTCTGTTGTCGCGCATTTTAAGTCCGCCAGTATAACATTACCAACAAAACCAACTATAAACCGATAGCATATTATCAAAGTTGCTGTTATAATAGGTTTGATTTTGTTGTTTCTATTCTATTCACTGTGTCACAGCGGGTCGGTCCTGGTTTGAAAATTGGTAATCATGGCGCAGAATGTTGTTGCTTCATCTGCCTTCAATAAGATCAACGATTTCTAGGTTTGTATAATCCATTCGATTTCTTGTTCTTCTTTGATGTCATCAACTAATTACAGGATTTTCAGGTGTACTAACATTTTCAAGTTCTCTACGAGTCTTCTACAGAACCTAAACCGTCAAAATTATGTTGAGATATAGGCGAAATCCTGGTAAACTGCTGAATAAAGTTCAGATCTACTCCTTATAAGTGGTCCCATCTGCTTCTTCTTGAACTAACAAGGCTGCAGTATAAAGTTTGTAACGTTGTACTATCTTTGGTTGTTCTTCTGCTCTATTCAGACGGTCGCTTCTCAAAATCTTTCCGCTATAGTAGCTTCAGGCTCATTTAGATCAAAGAAAACCTTTTAAACAACGGAATCTTCAATTTTATCTGCTTTCATCACTTCTCGCAACTGTTTTACAAACTCTCTTTAAAATGCCGAAATAGTAGTTCTGCAGTTGGCATAGCTAATATTCATAATACTACTTCTTCTTCTAATCATATCTTCAATTAGATCTTAGAATCAAAACTCTATATTTTCTTTTAAATGACATGGTGTCATCACTTTTAGAGCCATTGTTCCAGTACGTCGAATCTGAAACACTAGTATTATCTTGACCTTAGCACAATATCATCAAAGTATAACGTTCTTTTAACTTCGACAGTAATGATAAATACTTAATTCCAGCAATTTGCGTTCTTGATAAAGCCTTCTCTTCAAATATGTTCGGCATTAGCAATTAAAAATGCTTCTGCCATTACATCTTCTACCAACAATGGATCAACAGCCACAC
>CALOAJ010000012.1:0-50041 GCA_942491255.1 uncultured Flavobacteriaceae bacterium
ATTAACATATATTCCATTTCACCTGGGGGTTCTTTTGGGTTATAGGAGGATATGAACTTAGTTGCTTCTAAAATTTCTTCAGTGTCTGGATTAGACTATCTTCGAGATTTAGTTGCCGTTGGGGTAGCTTTTAAACCATTAATAGAGAAGGAAATTTCAACTATTAATTAAAAAACAGGCACCCATTCGGATTCCCATTGCCCTGGCAAGCTTGGAATAAATCACTCTTTTTTTGTTTAGAATTAGCAGCGACCTCATTTCCGAGGTCGGCCGTATACGGGTTTTCAGAAGGATTTCGATTACCTTGCTTGGATGAACATAGAGGTGCCGAAAAAGGCATTTAGGCATAGAAAACAGAGTTGTGTGGTTTAATATCGACCGCCGCCAATTCTTCACCACGATATTGAATATACTTCCTTAACACCCTATTACTACTTATTAGCTTTGTATGTCATCTGTTGTCAGTTTGTGGTTTAATTGAAAAGTTCCATGCCTTTTGATGCCATTCCAGGATTAATTGAGAGGCGGAGAGATGTTTTACAGGGTTTGTGTCCATAAAGTTGAATATCTTGTTGTAGGCCTCGCTGACGCCAGCCTGCCTTGTCGGCAGCCAAGCATCTTGCAATTGTTAAAAAGAGTATCCCGGTTATATCTGATTATAAGAGTATGCCCTGGCTGAAATTGCCAATTATAGCACACTGATAATCAGGTACTCACAGACGGCAAAATGTGAATTTTTACTTAAAAGTTTGCTGTTTTTTAGGTTATTTCTCCCAGATAGAGTAAATTAAAGATATACCAAAAAACATATACTATGGGAATTAAAAGTTTTCAAGGTCCCAGAATGTCGCAGTCATCAAGGGATGAAATACCTTTTAAGGTAAGTGATTTTATGACAAAGAAATTAATCACTTTTAAGCCAGAGCAGTCTATGAAAGAAGTTATTGAAATACTAATATCCAATAAAATTTCTGGAGGGCCGGTGGTGAATGAAGATAACGAGTTGATTGGTGTTATTTCCGAGGGTGACTGTATTAGTCATATAAGTAAGAGCAGGTATTATAATATGCCTCTTGATGATGGCAAGGTGGAGCAAAGTATGATTAAAGATGTTGAAACCATTAACGGAGACATGAATATTTTTGATGCCGCCAATAAATTCCTGGAAGCCAAAAGAAGACGTTTTCCAATTGTTGAAAATGGTAAATTGGTAGGACAAATTTCTCAAAAGGACATTTTAATAGCGACTATGAACCTTAAAACTGAAAATTGGGAAATAAATCTGATTTTTCATTATTTGAATTGATACAATATTTTCATAAATTGTGTTTACAACATTAGGTAATCTGACTTTATTGATGAATATTGCTTTCAAAAAATATATCCAATCAATTCAAATACAAACAGTCAAATTAATAGGACTGTTTATTCTTGCCTTGCTGTTTGCTGCATGTTCCAATAATGAGAATAATGAGGAAGACATACCAATTGAACAAGAACCAGATCCGGCTTTGGGACCTAAACCGGTCCTTTGGAACCTTGGGGTAGACTTTGATACGGCTTTCACCCTTGATGGAGCAGCTTTAGAGGGATTAAAGTTCTACGAGTTTGGTTTTGAGGTAGTCGGTAATAACAATGAAATTAAGGCATTACCACACTTTTCATACGCTCTAGATAGTTCAACTGAGATTATTTCACCAATGAAAGGATATGTGGCCAGCATACATTTGCAGGATGCGCAGAGTCAGGATTATGCTATATGGCTTAAGCCACATGGTGGTCCTACGGCTTGGTTGGTAGAATTTGATCACATATCTCGACTTGCTGTAGCTGAAGGAGACGAGGTTGATATTGGTGATTTATTGGGATATCCAACAGGCAGAGGCATTGAGATGATGGTAAATGGCCCTGATGCCCACGTTTGTCCCTGGCAGGTCTTTGCCTCCGAAGCACTTGCAAAAGAAATACAAATGAAACTGAATGAACACATGCTGGCCTTGGACGCAGCCAAGTGGGAACTTCCTGAAGATGACCCTTATCACCCCGAACACATAGCAGGCTATTATATCTCTAATCCAAGTATGAATACAGAAGTGCCTGGATGTCTTATGTCAGAGATTCCGTATGAAAGATAATCTTTATGGTAAGACGCATAAGATGAATGTTGAAGAAATAGATTTTGTGCGACCATTACGCATTAACTTGGTTGTTCTTCCTAAGGGAAGGAATTATTAAACAGAACCGAAATACCCCTTCTAGGCCAGGCCTCCTGCTCGTGTTAAAAAATAGTATCTTCGGTCCCATCCAAAAATTGCAAAATGCCGGAAAGTAACCCATCCAGATCCTGGATAGATATTTTGAGTGAACTTATAGAGGTCTATTTTAAAAGTGCGCGTCAAACTAAACGGGGACGTACCTGGCACCAACACGTGGTGCCGTACAAAGATGGTTGGGCCGTAAGGCGTGAAGGGAATAAACGTATCACTTCTAAACACCGCCGCCAGGATACGGCCATTAACAAAGCAAAACGCCTGGCCAGAAAGTACAAGGCGGATGTGATTATCCATAGACAGGATGGTACCATACGCGATCGTATTAATTATGATTAATAGTTGATATAAGGGACTTGTTTAACCGATAGGAACCGCCAAATATTCTAAGAACGTACCAGGATGAAATGGATAGAACAGGCTGACATATCCCCGTCATTATTAAAGTCGTATTCCCCGGTATCGGCGCCCCCATTAAAGGACAGGGTAGTCCCGTCATAAGTGTGGCCGTAGGTATCCCAATCATCGGGGTAAGTATCCCATAAAATAGAAAAGTAATAGGTTTGCTGCCAGGGCTCCCAGAACATTTCACCGCTTACGGTATAAGCATCCCGATCTACAGGATCCAGGGTTATGGTAAAGCGACCATTGGATTGCACGGACATGCGCGCTGTTCCCCCGTCCTCCACAACGTCTACGGAGACGGTGTTTACACTAAATTGGGCCTTGGTGGCATCCCAGCTGCCTACGAGTTCGCTGATTAGGAATGGCCCGTCTTTGGTTAATATGTCTACCTCATCATCATCCTTATTACAGGAGAAATTTAACGAAAGCAAGGCGATCAAAAAGATATAGGGAAAAGTTTTCATGACGATACATTTTGGTAGAAGGGAGCAAAACCCCTTCTGTTTGAAGGTAGGCGATCTTATCGGCATGACCGATCAGCTAGGCGGGAAGTATAGTGGATGGGGAAAAGGGAACCAGATTATAGCACCCAAAAATGCCCTTATATGGATTGGCCAGAGAGATGATCAAATATTCCTAGAAAACAAATGACAAGAGTAGACTAAGACTGCCCTTTATTAGATCTCATTGAAGGTAGGGACGATCTTTAAATGTCAGCAATGACATCTTCGGATCAGTTAGGCGGGATTAGTATAATGGATGGGAAAAACCAAGAACCGAAGGCAAATTGTAAAAACACAAAGACTTTCATATTTTAAAATTAAATAAGCCGATTTTTGTGGTCTCTTCCAGGGTTATAAAAACCAAAAGATGAACGATCATTTAATGTTAGATGTCTTTACTACATTAAAAAAAAAAATGTTATTTTCGTTATTGAATTTATCTATGGTAAAAATCAAAAAATTTACAGTTTTAAGATAACCGTATATCTTAAAGGATAACTTCATAAACCCCGACTTAGGAGGGGGTGCCAGTCTTAAACCAGTATTTTAAAGAGGGCTAAGGCAAAAGCAAATAGTATGGGATATGGGCATACTTCTTCACTGGTATTTTTCATTCAGTTTTTTGATCAATGCCTTAAACTGAGGTTCATTTCGGAGCGAATCATAGTCCCTATCCTGTTCTATCCATTCTTTGTTTCCAAAGCCATTGTCTACGGCAATTTGCAGTAAGTTTATGGCCTTTTCCTTATGTCCGGCCTTTGCAAAAACACATGCCCCGTTAAATATTGTTGCCCCATCTTCCGGGTACAAGGCGATGGCTTTGTTAATCCAACGCAGCGCTTCTTCCTTTTCCCCACTTTCAATGAGGGAAGCAGATCCTAAGGAGAGAGCTCTTCTATCCGTTGGATTGAGCTCCAAATGTTTTCGGACTCTTTCTAAACCTACTTTTAAGGCTTCTTTGTATCGATCATCCTCAAGGATTCTATAAGACTGAGCAAGCAGCAGAAGGCTTTGAAAATCTTCGAGCCGAACTTCCGATGCTTTTAGAAACATCTCAGCCGATTTTTCGATATTACCCATTGCAAAATAGTATCTCCCAAACCGATAATACGCTTTAAAGGCGTTTGGATTTACTTTTATAGCTTTTATAAACTCCTTTTCAGCTTCTGCGTATTTTTTTCGCAAGGAAAGTACATAGCCATAAGAAGCATGACTTTCGGCCATATTTGGTGATAAAGCAAGGGCCTTTTTACTATGGCTTTCTGCCACGGCTAAATCTTTGGCGGTTCCACCGTGCCATTCACAAATTTGACAGATTACCTCAGATAGGCCGGCATGTGCGGGAGCATAATCGGGATCAATTTTAATGGCTCGCTCAAACATTGCTTTTGATTCCCAAACATCTAATTGGTGCAATAATTCGAGCCCTTTGAGATAATACTCATAGGCCTCAATTGATGTTTTTTGTGGCCGTATAACCTCCTTTTCATCGCTTGTTAGGAATCCTTTAAGTTCAGTGGCCACCTTGGTGGCAATATCTTCCTGTATGGCAAAGATGTCTTCTAATTCGCGATCATATCGGTTGGTCCATAGATGAGAACCATCGTCAACACTCAGCAGTTTGGTGGCAATTCTCAATCGCTTACCCGACTTTCGCACACTGCCTTCCAAAAGTGTGGTTACATCCAGTTTTTTGCCAATTTCGCGTACGTCCAGATTTTTGCCCTTAAAGGAAAACATAGAAGTACGCGCAATGACACGCAGGTTGTTTAGTTGTGCCAGCGTATCAATAATCTCCTCTGAGATGCCATCACAGAAATAATCCTGATCCGGATCATTACTCATATTTACAAAAGGTAACACCGCAATGCTCTTGCCTGTGGT
This sequence comes from uncultured Flavobacteriaceae bacterium, assembly GCA_942491255.1. GTDB lineage: Bacteria > Bacteroidota > Bacteroidia > Flavobacteriales > Flavobacteriaceae > Eudoraea. Next base: position 5,063 of record CALOAJ010000012.1, read on the forward strand.
TCTTTGTATCCTTGCCTCTGCGTCTATGTGTAAAGAGCTTAAATCCTTTGTGGTTACAACCTCATAAATACGCATGGAGGAGGCTACGTTTTTTAATTTTTCTTCCCTGACAAATCTGGATTCAATACCCTGTTTGTTATAAATATTATTATGTACTGCCTCGGAAATATAGATGCTCCCGGGTGGGGATAAACCTTGTATCCTGGAGGCAATATTTACCCCATCGCCAAAGACATCTTCATTTTCAAAGACTACTTCTCCCAGGTGTATGCCTATGGTTATTTGAAGATCCGGAACTTCCCTGCTTTCTTTCTGAATACCGATGGCGGCATGAACAGCATCCGAAACCGTTTGGAAACTCGCCATGACGCCATCTCCCAATTCCTTTATCCATTGGCCATTAAATTGTTCAATAATGGGTTTGTGGATTTCTCTGTTCTTTTCCAGGATTCTGAAGGCCTTTTCTTCATCCTTGCCCATCAATGCGGTATAGCCTGCAATGTCCGTAAACATAATAACAGCAAGTTGACGCGATTGTGACATGTACTTCAGATAGATTATTAAATATAGAGAATAATCCCTCTCTATTCCATGCTAAATAACCAGTTGCCATCTTTCAACCATTTTTGGTCGAGCAGCTCCAGGGCCCCGGCCATATCAAAGGCTTGGAGATAGTTTTCTACCAGATTCAGAAAATGGAGATCCCCGGCCGGGAGAGCCATGCCAATTGGTTCTATATTCAAAGGGCTCTCCAGGGTTACTAAGTCTTTCCCCTGGTTGCGCATAATGGTAATCACACAGATAGAGTAATCTGCTACCATGGCATCCGCCTTATCGTTCAGGATCATGGCTATGCCTTCATCATAATTATTAACCGGCATGGCCTGTGCCTTGGGCATGTATTTTTTAACAAAGGTCTCACTGGTTGACCCCTTTAAAAAGCAAATTTTATAGGCCTCATTATTGGCTTCTTCGGTCCCTTTCATATTGGATAAGACAGATGCTTTTGCAAGTATGGATTTGCCTGATACCGTGTAGGGCCCTGCAAAAAGAGCATCTATGCTACGATTGGTGGTGACCGTCATTCCTGACATCACCGCGTCTACTTTCCCTGCTTTTAAAGCTGGCAAAAGTTCTGAAAAGGGCAAAATCACCATGTTTAATTCTACTCCCATGCCATTGGCCAAGGCTTTGGCCAGATCAACTTCTAAGCCCATTAAATCGCCTGTTTTAGATTTCATGCTATAAGGGGGTTGATTTCCTGAAAGACCAATTCTGATTTCCCCGTTTTTAACAATTTTAGCAAGTGTTTTTTGGGCATTTACCGGTAAGGTCAGGGCAACAAAAAACAACATTATAAGGGCAGCGTATTTTAATTTCATGTGTAGTAATTTTAAGTGGTTAGCTATTTTTATATAGTTGTTTAAGATAGTAATTATTATTTTACAGGCAGCTGGACTTTTAATGGCGTTATAATATGTCTTATAATCTCCTTCAATTGGCCTTATTTCCCTCTTTAGACCCAAAGTACTATCCTTTAAAGTTTTAGAAAACCCCCATTATTTTTATCTATCTTGTATTCTTAAACCAAAAGGAAAACCATGCCAACCAACAAGCAATCGAAAACAGAGGCCGCATACACCCGTGCCTGGCAACAAAGAGCTTTTCCCTTGATGGTAGGGGTTATTATCTTTTTTTCAGTATTTTTTATTTCTGCCACAGCCTATCAGCTTCTAAGAATTCAAGATAAAATTGATTACAAGGAGAACAACGCTCCAACCTTTCTTTTTGAAAACGTTCTTGACAAGAATGCGAACTTAACTTCTGAACAACAAGAATTACTGGTTAAAAAAAACCTGGAGACTTATGTAATAGACAGACGATATCACCAGGGAAACATGTTACTTACCTCTCGTATATGGATACAATATTTGGGTTTCTTAGTAGGAACCATATTGGTTTTAATAGGAGCCATCTTTATCGTGGGAAAAATGCAAGAAACGAATAGCAATTTTGATTCTGATGTAAAAAATTTGGGTAAATTGTCTTTTAACTCTTCTTCTCCTGGCTTGTTTTTAGCGTTTTTCGGAACAATAATAATTGCCTCTACCCTTTTCTATCATCCCGAAATAAGCACTGAAGACGCCTCTCTCTTTATGGATAGAAAATATGAATTCGACGTAAAAGAAGGAGGAAAGAAGACCACTGATGATATTGAAAGATTAGTTAAGGAAGGGATAGATGAGAAAAAACAAGGCGCAAAAAAGACGAAGTTTCCTAAAATTGAGAAAAAATGAACAAAATACTATCTACTGTTTTAGTTCTTTTTTGTTTTACTGCTTGCGTTCTTCCTATTCACGCTCAGAACAGTTATTATTCTTCAATAAAAGATGCTTTCTCAGAGGCGAAATACAAGCGTGTAATTGATCTTTATTACAAGTTTAGTAATGATGAAGATCAGGAAGTAACAGGCAATGAGGGTTATGCCATTTCTCTTTATCTGGCCCAGTCTTTATGTTTTGAAAATGATCAGGAGCAGGCAAAAATGATATTTGGGTTCATAGAAGAAGAATATGCTAAAGGGTTATCCGGGCAGCAAAAAATAGACATTAAAAAGTTATCTGAAAATTGTGCTCCCACTAATAGCAATAAAGCGAATGCCAATTTGTATACTTTGTTCCGGGATGTTGCTATAGCCGATGCATCAATCTCCATTGGCAGAAGTAATGGTAAAAATGCTGATTTTATTTTGTATGGAGCCGAATATGAAACAAAAATATCAAAAAGCACAAGGCAAACCGGGGCCAATATTTCTAAGCCTTTAAAATTATTTCCCGTTGACCAAAGTGAAAAGGCATTAGCCTATTATAAAATGCAACATAATGGTGAGAAGGTACAATTCGCCACCAGCAAGTATTTTGTTGTTACAAGTTACTTTCCAATGTCTCCTGATCGTTTGAATAAATTAGCAAAAGAATTAGATGCCTTTTATGATATTCTCTTGGCAGAATATGATCTAATTTCTATCCCTTATAAAGTGAGTATAACGATTGCGGAAGATAGGAGCCGCATGCAAAGCTTGGCTGCATCCATGTATGGGATAGTTGAAGTTGGAAATACGATGGGTCTCTCAATGATGGATTCCTTTAGTATGTTGTGTATGATTCCTAAAGATCCTTATAGATATCGTGGAACAATTAGACACGAACTCACGCATTTATTGTTAAACTACAAACAGCCATTTTTGCCACCATGGTTGGCAGAAGGTCTGCCTTCTTTATACGAAGCAACAGAGACAAATCAAAAAACAGGAATCACCAATTGGCGAGGACAAATTGTTTCAACAGTCCTGGAAAGAGGACGTGATAGAGATTTCAATTTTGAATCGTTTCTAATGGCCGATTGGGATTCATTTAACGGGAAGTCTGAGGATGAAGAATTTATTATCATCAACAATATAAAGCAAAGCACTAATTATGCCATGGCACGATATTATCTGCTTTATCTGCAGCAAACGCAGCAATTGGAAGGTTTATATAAATCTGCTACCAGACCAACTAATCTTTTGGCTCAAACAATCAATAATAATCAAGAAAACCTGACAAAAACAATTACGAATAGTGGTAGTCTAAATTGGAATAGTTTTAAGGCTTGGTTGCCGCAAAAGTTATCCCCATCTTCTGATAAGGAACTAAAAAAAGAAGTTCAAAGAAAATTAAAAGAATCGAGTTTTTATGAAGGCAGTATAGATGGAGATTTTGGGGTTAAATCCAAAATAGCCCTAAAACAATATCAAGAAAGAAATAAACTTGAAGCTACAGGGGAAATTGATCAGGCTACGCTTATGAATTTAGGAATTGTAAGAGATAGTGGCAATAAATAATTGTTATACTTGGAAGCAATATTATTATTTTGAAGTATAAGTTAATCGGCAAAAACATCTTATTGATTTTCTACAGCGACAGACGGGTCCAAGCGCTAAATTGATTCACGAATCAATTTCTCATATTATTCACGCTCTGACCTGAAAGAAATTTCAATCCTTGAGATATTCCTTAATTTCACTTTTTATCTTGGATAGTCTCTCTTCTCGGAGTTTAAGACTTGTCAGAGCATTGAATGATCTACCAAGGTCCCCAATCAAATAATGTTCAAATGGAGGTTTTTGTATAAATGTTTTTATATCCACCGTGAGATTGCGATTATCTTTAATATCATCTATAAACTCATATAGTCCGCTATCACCATGCCACTGAGACATGACAACATAAGCCCCGCTTTCTAAAGTGATAAAATTTTCCGGAATGGTAGCCATTAAGGGTTCTAAATTAGATTCCAACGAATTTAAAGTTGCTTTCATAATAGCATTTAGTTCCTCAAAATCGGCGTAAAATTGGTTTATGTTTTTTAGTATTTTCTCATTTTTAAAATTTGCGAATGCCCCGGAACTTTTTGCCGCCTCGTAGGAAGAATTGTAAGTTACTGGTAGCGGACCAAGATATAAAGGTTCAACATGTTTCCCGAATTCTTCATTTTCAAACGGACTATCTGGATTTCTTACTTTTTTTAAGAGCCAACCCGCATGTTCAATCCTATTCTTATAATAATTATTAAGACCATTTAATTTTATACTATCCTTTTCAAGATCGCTAAGAATATCCCGGTAAAAGCTATATTCATTCCTTTGATTTTTTAATTCTTCATTCCAATTATTAATCTGCAAGGCAATCAATATTCCGATTACAACCAAAACAATCTCGCCAATGGCATAGAGTAGGTATTTAGAAAAATTGTTATGAGCTATTAGTTGTTGTCTTATTCTCCTGAAGAATTTAATCATGTGCAGCTTGTGGTTGGTTGATCTTCCTAAAGTAAAGAAATATTATGGTATTAATGCTATAGAATAACCCGGGGGTATTATAGAAAAGTGGAGCAGAAGAGAGTAAAAGAGGAGATGAGGAAGATTTCAAGGAAAATAAAAAGCCTTATTGCTTTTGAAGGTCTTTATAAAAAGAGGCTTTTACTACCAAAGCCCGGGAATCACAGCTTTCCGTTCAGCTGGGTATTCCTTAAAATTTTCATGGTACCAGGCGTGATGGTTCAGGGCTCTCGGAACTAGATTACAGAAGGTCCACACAGCAAAGGTCAGGGCTGGCAAATTCCATGCAACCACTGCGAATCCAATCCACTCAATAATTTCACCAAAGTGATTTGGGCAGGAGATCCATTTAAACAACCATCCTTGTGGAATGGAGTAACCTTCTTTTTCTTTTCTAAGGGAAATTAATCGTGAATCCGTTCTATTATTGATATACATCCCTCCGAAGAAGAGAAGGAGACCAATAACAATATTTAGAGTGATTCCTGTTTGATCTTCGGGGGCCAGATAACCAAGGTAATAACCGTTTAAAAAGCCATTTATTCCGTTAAAGAATATTGCACTAAAAACAATTGTCAGCGGCATTTTCTTGCCACTAGTTTTTAATCGGAAAGGGAAAACAAATGTTCGGTTAAAGTAGTGTAATGTCCAAAGTCCAACCAGCAACCAGGTTAACCAATCTTTTTCCCGCGGCCCTATGAATACAAGAATAGGAAAAAGGAGAAAAGCCGGGAGTTCCATCCAGAACCATCCCCAGCGATTGGAAACCATCATTCCCCATTTTTCGCTGGTATGTCGACCATAGGGAGCGCGAATATCAAAAATAACAAGCGCCAGGAATGTTATCAGCGCGATGCCAATCCAGATATAATTAAATAGGTTGAAATTTTCTAAATTCATGGTTCAATATTACCGAAATAAAAATTCATTTTTTCCTGATCTTCTTTTTTATAGGCTCGATATGGCTCAGATAGCTTGAGTAAGAACCGCTTAATAATTATGCCAAAAGGGCGTGTAAAGAATCTCTGAATTCCCGGTACTGAATCATTAAATCGTTGGAAATAAGATTCGATATCATCTGTTCTAAAGTGAAGTATATGTTCCAGTTCGTCTCCGTCCATAAAAATCCCACAATGAAAGTTTTGCTTAGCGAATGCATGATTTGGGAAGTTAAGTTTTCCCAAGCCGAAGGCATTGAATGCTCTTGATAAGAAATCGAAATAGGTAATTCGACACGATTTTCCTCCCCCAAGATTAAAAATTCTGCCGGTCAATTCTTCCTGCTGCTCTATTGAATTTACAAAGGCTCTTGCGGTATCGCGAAGGGTGCAAATTTCGAAGGTGGTTTCCAGGGGAACCTCAAACATAATTCCCGACATCTTGTGGTTTCCGATTCCCATAATCACTGTAAGTCTAAAGATGCTCCAGTTTAATTTGCTGGACTTAATAATATTTTCAGCATCGACTTTTGTCCTTGCGTAATTATCATGGTCAAGCCCCTTGGGAGGGTCACTAATTAGGATGCCGGGATCTTTAACCCGATCTCCGTAAATGGCTATGGACGAACTAAATAAAAGAAGGGCCTTGGGGCATTCGGTCTCCATGCTTCGGACGATATTCTCCGTGCCACCAACATTTACACTATACACTAATTTATCGTTGTCATTTTCGACGGTCGGAATTATTGCCGCAAGGTGAATAACCATCTCTTGATTTTTAACCGCCTTTTTAACGATCTCTCGATCCGTAATATCCCCGTATATCACCTTGATTTTATCACCAAATGGTTTTAGCACCTTTCTTGTTTTCTTGGAATCACGCACTAAAACACTGACGCCATGGAGTTTATTGGCGGCATCTAATTGTTTAAGAACTTCGGAACCTATAGCACCAGTTGTTCCGGTGAGTAGGATTTTTTTCATATTTTAAAGGGTCTTAAAATCATCATTCTTATACTTTACTTCTATGGTGTATAAAGGTATTGTTGGCGATTTGGAAGAGCCCTGACTTTTTAAACAATCTGGGCTGTTTTAGTTTTAATTAAAAATAGGGATTTTTAAATTGGGCTTTTAGCTTAGTGCAGAATGATAGAGGTCTTAAGTATGTGATAGCTTTATTTTTGATCCGTAAATTTTCTTTTATTTTTCACAAAATCTTCTTTCACCGGCATATAGTCCTTTTTAACTACGCCATTAACTATTATTTCCTCAAAATATAGTTTTGCGCCGACGGTATTAAATAAATCAGCTGTATTTTGAAGTTGAAGATGCAAATGTGCTTCAGAGGTATTTCCTGAATTGCCACACTGTCCGATTACCTGGCCTTGCTTAACCAAATTCCCTTCCTGGACAAGAATAGAGTTTAATTTAAGATGTGCAAACAGCACATATTCTTGGTTGGCTGTTTCCAGGATGATTGTGTTTCCCGTTAGGTCTTTCATATTAATTTCACCTGGTGTATTGTCCTTTATCCCATCGATTACTTTGACCACCTTTGCATCACAAGGCGCAATAATGTCTTTTCCAAAAACAAAATAACTTTCATTTTTTGTCGGATCACCCTTGTGCGAAGAGCCATCGGCAACCATTAGTATATCATATGCGTATTGTTGGTTTATATCCGCCATATGATAGTTTGCCTCTTTGGTTTCTCCTCCCCAAAACACAAAAGCTTCCTCTTTAAACGGAAAAATCATTTTGGTTGCATTTCGTTCCCTTTTTAGAATATTTTCTGAGAGGTTTTTCGGGATAAAAAAGCCACTAATTTTATTCTTGTTATTTAAGGCAATTAGAATATCACTTACGCCCAATTCATAGGTGGTTCTATACATATGAGCCGAATTATTTATGCCCAAAAACTGCATATTCTCAATGAGTCCAAAATTAGACCGAACGGTATTTAGGAAATTTGAAGTCTGTTCCAATGAAAGATAAGTCTTCATTACCGCATCAAACATTCCATATATATCCTTATCGTTAGATTCATTATAACTGGATTGGAATTCGCTGGCGACTATTCTAAATCTTTCCTGTTCATTTTGTGAAAAACAGCAAAAAGTGGTTAGCAGGTAAAGCTTTATTATCAGATGTTTCATAGGGTGACATTTAAATATTCCACAACTTTTTATAGGTGTTTTATGTGCTATTGCGGTTGTGTCAGAACAAAATGGACAGATGGGAGTAATTTTAAAAATGATTTCCAGATCAATTAAAGTTAGTATATCCTGATAAAGCTGTCCTATAGCTTTCGCTATTTTGTACGAAACTAGGTTTTTTAGGCAGGGTTTTTCAAATATTCAGGAAATCAGTTACTTCTTTTATTTTCTAATTTCGAAATTGCATTACAAAAAAAGCAAATTGTATTCCGTCATATAGGGCATGAGAAATGATTAAGGGTAATAGCCTGCGGTATTTATAAAAGTAAAAACTCATGACTACGCTTTTAAGCCCTATAGAAATTATCCCGGCAGTTCCTTGGTATAGATGAGCGACACCGATTAAGCTAGAAGCCAGGAAAATTGCAGTCATATGCCAATTCTTGCTCTTATTTATATTCCACAAGCATTTTAGTAAAAACACTCTAGATAATTCTTCAAAAAGAGCAATTCCAATCCATAAAACAGGTCCGAACCAAATAAACAGTAAGACCGGATTGTTTGCCAGAGCCATCATTGTGTCAATCAATTCTGTATTTGGCGGATTATGATTGGGGATCCATTGATAAAGGGTTGCTCTTTCTAAAAAGAAAAGGGCAAAATATATAGCCGTTAATCCGAAACCAGCTAATATGTCCCAATACCAAATTCCCTTTCCTGAATTAAAGGTTTCCTTAAAAGTATCCTTAATCAGGTATTTATTAAGAAGTAAAATTAGAATGCTTAATCCTCCGCCAAAAAGCAAAGGGTAAACGATCATATCCACTGTGGAGAAATTTTCAGTTTGTGTTAACCTATACCATATCATTAGGATATTGACCGGTAAAATGGCAATACTGATTGCAAGAATATTTCGTAATGTATTATTCAAAATTTATGGTTTGCTTAAACGCCCGAAACCAGATCTAAAGTAGAAGTGCCATACGCTTAATTTACTTCCCGATTTAATATATCGATTATTTCACTAATCTGAGATTTGGTGTTATGGAGCAGGTCAGTTTCATAAGTATAATTAATTTCCAGCAGGAAGATATTGTTAAGAAAGATTTTGTTTTTAAAGAGTTCTCGAACTTCTAACTTCATAATATCTGCATTCCGTTCTATATAAATGGAGTCATATACAAAATCTAATTTTGGGATATTAGATTTATTAAGATTATAATATTTACCCCAGTCGACATATTTTTCAAAATCCTCCAGAAAGACATTAAAGTCATACCGCATATGCTCCTGAGATGCCGCTATTTCTGTATAGGATTTTTTCAAATTCATCAATTTCAGCTTGAGTTCATCATTCTGAATGGTGCTGAAATTACCGGAACTCTTCATTTCTTCATAGGTGTTTTCATTGGGCCGGAACTCTTCAACAAAAATCAGCGTCATCATATCGCTTGTGAAATCATATAGGGAGCCTATGGAGTCATGATCTGCTTGTCGTTTAACCTTTTTAGCTGCTTTCACCTTAGTATTGGCAATACCAATGATATAGTCTAAGCGCTCGTTGTCTGTCTGGAGATCATTTTTTAAATTATAAAAATATTTTAGTTCAACTAGCCGCTGTTTTCTTCCTTCATTCCAATCATTTACCTGTAAGGCGATTAATATTCCTATCACTACCAGCAGAATTTCACCAATGGCGTAGAGCAAGTACTTACTGAATTTATTTTGAGACAATAATCGTTGGCGGATTCGCCGAAAAAATTTAATCATAGGAAGTGGCTGGTTCTTCTAAATTAGTGTTTTTCATCTATAGCCGGACTTCCTATTCCGTCAAAGTTTCACGGGCTCTTTGACGAATGAAATGCTGCAGGGCGTCTAATTGCTTATCGGTAAGATCGGGGTGAGCAGGCATTCCGGCAGCCACATTAGTGCCCCCTCTCACTACGGCGGTAAAGGCTTCTTTGTTTAGTGCAATTTGTGAGGCCCTTAAATCAGGGGCCATACCTGCAGCCAAGACTCCCCCGCCATGACAACCTTGGCAAAGTCCATAAAGCTGTGCTCCAAATGCGGCTTTGGCGGTGTCAACCTCAAACTCAGGGGCCTCGAGAGGTTTGGGGAAATATGGAGGAGGTAGAGGTGGCATCTCTGAAGTACCTTCCAATGAGAAGGTTACCAGCCTTCGTATATGAGTTCCGTATGCCCATCCCAGTTGTTGTGTGGTGTGTTTTTTAGACGAAAACAGGTTCCCCAGACCCGCAGCACCACCACCCCAGCCAACCAGCAGGGAAAGGTATTGCTTGCCATCAATTTCATAAGTAATAGGAGGTGCCGCAATACCGAGGCCCAGATTATATGTCCAAAGCACCTCTCCGTTACTGGCTTCGTAGGCCAGTAGTTTCCCGTCTGCCCGCCCTTGGAAAACCAAATTTCCGGCAGTGGTAAGCGTCCCTGCGTTAGGAGTCATCTCCTGGGGCACGGTCCAGGCCGCTTCTTGTTTAACAGGGTCCCAGGCAATTAGGGAAGCCGGATAGTCTGCCGGGTCTTCTGCTTCCAGAGGGGCCACGCCCAGCCCTCCAATAAATTCCTGTGCCTGCCAGTTGTCCAAATCCATCCCTTCATCACTGTAGTTTGTGGCGTAGTGCAATGCCGGGAGATAGACCAGTCCGGTCTGAGGGTTATAGGACATTGAATACCAGCTATGTGCTCCATAAGGGTTGGGAGTGATGTAGGCCCTATTGTCTTCATAGCGAGCTCCCGGAACCTCTACCGGCCTGCCGGTTTCCATATCAATATGACTGGCCCAGGTGGTTTTCACAAAAGGTTTGGCAGAAACCAGTTTTCCGGTTTCCCGGTTAATTACGTAGAAAAAACCATTTTTTGGAGCATGCAACATTGCTTTAATTTCTTTTCCGTCTATTGTAAGGTCCGTTAGCACAATGTCCATATTAGAATTATAATCCCAGCTTTCACCCGGGGTTGTCTGGTAATGCCACAGGTATTCCCCGGTATCGGGTTTTAGGGCTACAATAGAACACAGGAAGAGGTTATCTCCGCCTTCGGGGCTGCGGATCTTCCTGTTCCAGGGTGATCCGTTGCCGGTACCAATATAGAGGACATCTAGTTCCTCATCATAAGTAAAGCCATGCCATGCATTGCCTCCACCTCCGTGTTTCCACCATTCTCCGGTCCAGGTTTTAGCGGCCATTTCCATGGCTTCGTTTTCAAAACCATCAGCAGGGTTGCCAGGTACGATATAGAACTTCCAAGCTTCCTCCCCGGTATCTGCGTCATAGGCCGTAACCCAGCCACGTGTGGGCCCATGCTCTGTCCCTCCATTTCCTATTAGGACCTTTCCTTTGAAGGCCTTGGGTGCTCCCGTAATATAAAGGGAGCGTTCCTGGCTGAAGGTACGAACCATCCATAATTCTTCTCCGGTTTTGGCATCCAGTGCAAAGAGTCTTCCATCCCAAGTAGCGGCAAAAATCTTTCCCTCATAAAAGGAGATTCCGCGATTGTGTTTCCAGCCTATTGTCTTTTTACCTTCAATTTCTTTTGCTACCTGAGGGTTGTATTCCCAGAGTAAGGCACCGGTTACGGCATCCACCGCACGAATGACATTCATTGTGCCGGTAAAGTATAGAACCCCGTCTATCACTAGGGGAGTTGACACCAGGCCAACATCATAAGGAAGGTCCATAAACCAGTCGACCTTTAGCCTAGATACATTGTCGGCGTTAATTTGATCAGAGGGGCTAAAACGGCGTTCGTTATGGGTACGCCCATAGGCCAGCCAGTTCTCCGTTTGGGATTCATTGGCAATGGCGCTGTCATCGTAAATAAGGGCTTCGGGCTTGTTTTCGCAGGATATAAACAAGGCCAGGGATACGCAGACTACGCCCAGAATAATACTTTTCATATGTGGTTGGTTTTATGGAAATTAAGATACAGGATTTTGATGAATATGTAAACATAACAGCTGGAAAATTCATAAACAAAGGGGAGATGTCTCCTGTAGTAGAAGGAAGTATAGTAAGTTTACCTAGAGCAATAGCTAAACCCCTAAAGGCGTTTAAATACTAGTTTTTTTGCGCCGACATCCACTCCATCAGCGAAACGGGCCTTCCTTCTATCATCACGGGATTACCATTAAAATCGAAATTGGCATCATTGGCATGGGAATAAATCCATGACCAGTGGCCATTGTAACGGTAATCATCTCCTCCAAAGAAGCCTGTAATATCTGTTACGTTTTCATAATAGGAAAGATGCGTGTCCTTGGCACCGCTATCAATTAGTCTTTTATATACTGGCAAAACTGTTTTTTGAGCGATTGTAGTCTGATCATCTGCTGAATGAATGAACCAAATAGGTACATTCTTGATAGAATTGATTTGCTCTTCCGTTATATATTCTGACTGATAGGCCAAGGCACTGATATAGCCGGCTGCAAAATAATCGGGATATAGCAGGATCAATTTTAGCGCCATATAACCTCCATTAGAACAACCTCCAACATAAATGCGATCGGTGTCAATTTTAGGATTGGATATAACATAATCATTGATCAATGCCATAAGGCCTTCATTGTAGATATCATTTTCCCGGCCGTGGGTGCTTACACCCTCTGCATTGTGCATCCAGGCGCTAGGACACTGAGGCGCCAGAACATAGGCGCCGCCAAAGAATGATTGAATTTCTTCGGAGGCGTAATTTGCCGCCTTGTTTGCAATTATAGGAATACTTGGGTCTGTACCTCCTTCGCCTCCCCCGTGTAACCAAATGATCAAGGGCGATTTTTCTCGAGTTGTATTGGGAGTAAAAGAAGCATAGGACATAGTCAATTTATCGTTATACGAATAAGAACCGCTTAAATCGAATGTGTCGATGCCGGGCCGTATACGTCCCTTTTCTTTATTCCAAACTTTATTGTTTGAGCTATTGGTGATGGTCATTTCGTAATCTATCCATTTATTACTACCACGATTGTTTTGCCGAATATATTTTATAGGAGAACCCAATACATAATCAGGGCTAACGAACAAGGTTAAGGTTACATGCTTCCCTTCTTCTACTCTTTCTCCTTTTTCGTCAGAGACATAGGCGTAGATCACTTCTCTGCTTCCAGAGGCTTCGTCAGCTTGCATTTGGATTCCTGCCGCACTTCTCTTAACGGAGACCGTATAGTTATCCGGATCGACCTCTGAAACCATTTCTTCTAAAGGAAGGATTACTTTATTAACTGCCGGCCCCCAATCGTAGCCTTCTATCACGATAGTATAGTTTGCTTGGGAGTTGACGTCTTGGGCCATGGTTTTTTGGACTGTAAAAAGGACAAGCGCGAAGAGCATCAGAGCTCTTATGTTTAGGCAGTTTTTCATAATATTCTTGGTTAAAGGTTACGTTCTTCAGAAAATGAAACGCTTTATTTTCTAATACCAAATAAAATGAATTTTATTTAAAAACTTAAAATGTTTGCTCTTAACAACCAATGTTGTCCTTTAAACGACACAACTATCTTATGGCCCTATGGGCAAAATGCTTTGATAGCATTCCTAAGATTCTAAATAAAGGTTATTTCTCAACTTACTAATCTAAATAACCACTGGCTTGTGCAAAGGAGGCTGCATCGTCCATCCGCAAAATTTCCTGAAGTGCTGCGGGTTTATCAGCCGCCTGTTCGTAATAATTTTTACAGATCATATATCCCATGGCGTAACCTAGAAGGTTTGGATATTTGTTTTGGTCGATTGAGGCCCAAAGCCAAAACTCAGTATTTTGAGTTTTCAGGTCTTCTGTAAACTGATCTTTTAGACTGTCTTCGTTTTTGTTTAGATAATCCAGGGCAGCGGTTTGAGTGATCTCGTTGAGTACCAGAGAGGTGACAAATTCTGCCCCTCCTTCCCTAAGGCAAATGCCGAGCATATTGTTTGGGGCCGTATAGAGTGCTGCATATTTTTGTCCTCCCATGGCCATGGCTTCCTGAAAATGCGATAATTCATGAGTCATTAGTTTTTTCAATTTTTCCACATTATCAGCTACACGGGTTACGGTTATCAGTTGCCCCACCTGCGAAGCCTGCCCTATACCTTTATTGGCCCCCACCAAAAGATAGGTGGGTGGATACATCGCTTCGGGCAATACCTTACTATAGTCCTGCATGAGTTTTGAGTAAACCTCTTCCACGCTAGAAATATTGGCCAAAAAATCTGGAAGTAAAGCATAGCGCTCCGGATCTGCCAGGATAGCATCCCTTATCCTTTCCGGGCTAAGTTCATGTCGACTTATATATTCTTTTAACCCATCGGATCCGCGATCAAAATACATAGTCTGCAGGACCTGAAGGGTATCTGTATTTTTAGGAAGTTCGTTATAGGCCTCCACAAAATGTACCAGGTCTGTATATACAAGCTTCGCTTTTTCTGGTGTACGTGGATAGTTGGGTTGGGCAGCGGCCGTCAGAGAAAGAAACATACACAGTCCCAGGAGAATCAAAGCACGGGTTTTTAAGGATACTAATCTGGTCATAATAAAAAAGTTTTTTTGGTTTAATAAAGTAAAGATTAATTATCCATGAAATTGTTACAGTTAGGATATTGTTCATCCTTGCTTTTAAAAACCTCAAAACCTTTTATTACCAAGTAAGAACCAGAGTGGTTCAATAATTTTAATGCAGAACTAAGCATTATTAGGGCTGTTTAGATTTTTTTATCAAGCCACGAAATAAGAGAAAAATTATAGGGGCAAAGAACAGTATATAAATGATGTAAAAATAATCAGTAAAGCCCCAAATAGTTGCTTGGTTGACAGATTTACCCTGCTGGAAGATATCAAAACTTATATCGGTATTTGTATCCCATGGTAAAGGTGAAATAAACACTTTAATAGCATCTCCTTTTTTTGCTTTAAAGTAGAAATAAGATTGTTGAAAAACCCCTTGGTATATTTGATTAAATTCAATCTCTTGATCGGAATAGACTGAAGAATAGGTCTCATTTGTCATATCTGTGAATGGTTCCTCTGCGTAGGGATCATCAATTAATATTGCACTTCTGGTTCTGTTTAAACGCAGATCATAAAGGCCAACATAATTAGATTTAATTAAAAGATCATAATTGTTGGTTTCTTTTATTAAACCACTAAAAACAAGCTCATCAAATAACTTGCCTTCTGTCTTATTGTAGTCTCTTATCTTAAGATCCCAATGGGTATTTCTGACACCTATTGAATCATAAATAATGGAATTATTAGAACTATCTATAATATCAAAAGCAATATCATTTATATTTCTTCCTTTTATACTGTCCAATAACCTAAATGTAAAACTCAGACTATCCCCTTCTATGGCAGTAAAGTTTACACGGGTCTTAGGTTTTATGGAATCGATTAAGGTCATATTCCAATTTATATGAAGTCCATCAAGTGACTCTTTCTTGTTTTTGAAATAGCTCCAATTTTCTTTTGATATGGGATCCCCGGAATTATTTTTGAGTACTATCCTAAACCCTTCATTTTCATAAGCATCAAGCCAATATCCAGAGGGTAATGACCCATAGAAATTAGTGTTTATAGAATTAACTCTTATATAATATGAGCCGTCCTCTTTTACATAGAAATAGGCACTCTCCGACTCCGCTGTACCATTTTCATTTATTACAGTATCTCTTAAAAAATCATAGCCAACCGAACTAAAAATAAGTATAGCTAAATAGAACACCATAATGCCAAGAGCCTTCAGTTTACCGATCTTCAATTCTTTGCGAAGCAGCCAAAACTCAAGATATAATAGCCAAATGATGGTTGCTGCTAGAAGTAAAAATGGGATATTACCCACATTAAACTTAGTCTTGGCTGCAATTAGAGCGCCAAATGAAGGGTAATCTCCTAAATGATATCCTGTAAAAAAAGTTGTACTCTCTACTATGCGCCAGCACATAAGTGATAGCATAAGAATTGAAAAGTAATAACACTGAATATATAAATTACGGGTAAGTACTTCTTTGCGGAATCCATCCTTTATAAATATTGCTGTGACTAAAACAAAGGACAAAGGGATAAAAAGAAATAATAAACCCTCAGGACCTTTAACGTTCTCGGTGAAATTGCTGTTGTTGTTAATAAAGCTTACATATCTTAAGGAGGCGTATAGAATAACAGAAACAGTTAAATAAAGAAGCACAGGCGACATATAGTTCTCAAACCTTTTTTCCTTTGCAAGTTCAGTGGTTATATAATCCGGGATTGCTTTGGGGTCTTTTATAATTTGATATATGGTCTTTGGAATAAAAATTATCCAAATAAAAAGCTCCAGAGCAAGATTTTCTATTCCTTTTAAGATACTTGTGATATTCATTACAATAGGTTGGTATTGATTGGAAATAACAAATTAATGAATAAAACTTATCAATCGTCAACCTCTTTTTAAAATGAGTTAGATTTTTAAACTTAAGGCCTCCTTAAACTTTTTTATAAGCTTTTATAGTTAGCACAAAAGTTATAGAAAGCTTTTCTATTGAGGTAAAAATGGAACTGAGACTAGCTTGGGACCCACTAAAAATAGATTGATTTCTCAGTTTATTACAGAGGCTATGATTACGGAAATCTTAGCGTCCATTACAAGTGTTTTATTACTGATGTTTCTCTTACCACAGTTTAACATCCTTATTGAAAAACAATTGGAGCTACGACTCTTAGATAGCACACATTTGCTTTCTCTTATTGGCCATTATCATTTCCTGTTTGGGTTATTTGGCCTTGCAGCATATACGGCTGATCAACGTAAAAAAGAAATCGGAGTACGGAAAGTTTTGGGATCCAGCGTTACAGAAATTGTACAATTACTGTCTAAAGATTTTATGAGTTTGGTTTTAGTAGCGCTTTTAATTGCCGGCCCTCTAGCCTGGTGGGGTATGCAAAATTGGTTGGAAAGTTTCGCCTATCGGATTGAGATTAACTTATGGGTATTTGTTGTTGCAGGTTTTATCGCTATTTGTATTGCCTTGTTAACAGTAGGTTTTCAAGCAATTAAAGCGGCAAATGCCAACCCGGTAAAAAGCCTGAGAACAGAGTAACCCATTGACAATTATGCCTTAGAAGTAGCTAAAAAAATACAATTTTAAGACAGTTTTTCTTTTTTTTGTGAGCCCTGGATATACGTTTAATGTAAATTTAACGTTAAGTAATTGTAAACAAAAAGTAATTACAGTACTTTTGTAACGTTAATGTTAGTTATGAAATCTATGGAAAACACAAAATCAAGAACAAAAAATCAAAAGAAATCGAAGGGATCAACGCTTCTATTTAGGATGCGTACTTTCGCCAGAAAATTTAGATATGCCTACACAATGGCATATACTATGTAAGGATCCGGTAATTTTTTTCTTTCCTTAGCAACCGGCTATTCACGTCTATTCCTATGCCTTATTTTTAAAAATAATGGTTGGGATTTTTAAAGAGCTCCTCCAAAAATTTGTTTACTTTCTTACTTCTTATCACTACTGTTTCCCAAAATCACTAAAGCGAAAAAACAGTTAAACCATTGAAAATAATTCTAGGCTTTTAAGTATATATCTTCGATTTCTGCACTGAATTTCTTTCGAATCACCCGTCTTTTGAGTTTTAGCGTCGGGGTAAGTTCCGCCTCCGATTGGTCTTCATGGATAGGAAGCCAAGGTGTGGACAGCAACCTAAATTCTTTGATTTGTTCTATATGACTAAACTCAGGATTGTATTTGTCTATTACCTTTTGATATTTCCGCATTACCTTTTTCTCCTTAATCATTTCCTCAAGAGAAGTCCACTCCATCTTTTTATGCAGACACCAGCTTTTTAATGCCTCTTCTGCAGGAAGGATTAAAGCGGAGACAAATTTTTGCTTATCCCCAATGACCATTATTTGTTCAATCAAAAAGTCCTCTTTAAACTTATTTTCAATTGGGGCAGGTGCCACATATTTCCCTCCTGAAGTCTTTAACAACTCCTTCTTCCTATCGGTAATTTTTAGGAATTCTTTCCCCCCGGGGCCTTTAATCAGCTTGCCTATATCACCTGTACAGAACCAGGTTTTACCATTAATTTCCTTGAATATTTGCGCGTTTAATTCTGGTTTTTTATAGTAGCCCTGCATCACATTGGGGCCAATAGCTAAAACTTCTCCTTCTCCCTCTCCATAGTCGCCGGCAGTTTCGTCTATATATAATTCCACCCCATTTACGGCATAACCCACGGTACCTAACATAGTAGCTTCAACCGTATTGCCTGTCAAGGTAGGGGAGGTCTCTGTAAGGCCATAGGCTTCTTTTATATTGATGCCGGCAGCACAAAATACCCTTAAAATTTTAAGTGGACAAGGAGCTGCTCCGGTAACAATGGTGCGGATATTTCCTCCCAAGGCCGCACGCCATTTGCTAAAGATAAGTTTATCCGCAAGCCCCCATTTTACCTTATCAACCAATGATAATTTTTGATTTAGTTCAAAGTTATCGGTTAAACTAAGCGCCCAGAAAAACAAATTTCTTTTTATGCCTTCCAGGGCTAAACCTTTATTATAAATAGCTTCATAGACCTTTTCCAGTAACCTGGGAACCGTGGTAAACATCACCGGACGAACATCTGCGAGATCACCATTTGGGCCACTGAGATTATCGGTGCCTGTGAAGTGTACGGAGGCTCTTTTGTAATAATACACGAAAGAAACCGCTCTTTCATAAATATGGCACATAGGGAGAAAGCTCAAAGTTTTTTCCCCCGGATGAAGCTCTATAAGATCTGAAGTAGCAAGAACTACATGCATTATATTGGCGTGTGTTAACATTACCCCTTTGGGATTTCCCGTAGTACCGGAAGTATAAATGATGGTAACCAGGTCCTCTCCTTTTATTTGGCTATTAATTCTTGTAAGCTCCTCTGTTTTGGAGGTGTCAAAAATGGATTCCCAAAAGGGCTTATCCTTGTCTTTTTCAAAGGTGTAAAGATGTTGAAAGCCTGGCACATTTTTTTGTGTTTTAGAAAGCTTGTCAAACAGATCGAGCCCTCCGCAGAAAGCTGCTTTTACTTCTGCCTCACCTAAAATGTACTCATATTCTCCTATACTTATAGTAGGATATAAGGGAATGCTGATCATGCCTGCCATTTGAATTGCAAAGTCCATGATAAGCCATTCCGGACGGTTTTTATAGGAAACAAGAGCTATTTTGTCTCCCGGTTGTAAGCCCAGGGCTAACAGGCCACCAGCGGCTTTTGCTGCGGTATCTGCTATTTCCTGAGAGCTATAAGAATGCCAATTTCCTTGGGGGTCTCGGGCACTAACGGCGGCCTGAAGAGGCTCATTTTCTAATTGATAATTAAGGAGGTCAAAAAGTCGGGTCATTGGTTGGTTTTTTAGTTATCACAAGGAAGATACAAAATAATATTTGTGCTAAATAGTAGTAATACTTCTATTCAAACATCAAACTTATAAACTCGGCTACACAGGCAGGCTTCTCATTTTGATCGCATTCAACTATTAGGTTCCAAGTGGTTTTTATTCCATTTTCACCATAGTTTTCTATCTGCTGAATGTTTCCTTTTAGCCTTAGTTGACTATCCACCAGAACCGGACTTGGGAAACGGACTTTGTTTAGTCCATAATTAACCCCCATTTTGGCCGACTTTACCTTAATTAAGTCTCCCAGTAGTTTGGATAAAAGCGAAAGCGACATAAAGCCATGGGCTACGGGCTTTTTAAAAGGGGAATACTTTTGACTCTTTTCTACATCGATATGAATCCATTGAAAATCCAAGGTAGCCTTTGCAAAATCATTAATCATTTCTTGGGTGACCTTTAGCCAGTCACCGGCAGGTAAATCCTTTCCTTCTAAGGCTCTGAATTCTTTAAAATCTTCTATTTGCAGTTTTGCCATATCAAAAGTTATCTTGAGGTTCCTCCATCTATAGTTAAACAAATACCCGAAACAAAGCGGGCCTCATCTGATGCCAAATAGAGATAGCCATAGGCAATGTCTATAGGTTCCGCCACTGTCTGCAAAGGAATACTCGCCTTGATAGCAGCAAAATGTTCATCCGGAATCTTTTTTACCATATCAGTCATGGTGAATCCTGGCGCAATGGCATTAGCTGTAATTCCGTGCTTGCCTAATTCTACTGTCCATGTTTTAGCCATGGCAATTACTCCCGCCTTAGTTGCCGCATAATTGGTTTGTCCAAAGTTACCCCTTAGACCTACATTTGAAGCCGCACTAACAATTCTCCCATATTTTCTTGATTTCATATAAGGAACAACTGCTTGGGTGCATAAAAAGACCCCTTTTAGGTTAACATCAATTACCGCATCCCACTCTTCTTCACTCATTTTGTCCAAGGTTCGATCTCTGGTAATTCCGGCATTATTTATAAGAATATCTATTTTTCCATAACGATCGTTTACCTCTTTAAAAAGCTTGTCTATGGCAGATTTATCAGTGACAGATATGGCATGATATTCTGCTTTTCCTCCTGACTTGTTAATGCTATCGGCAACATTTTGCCCTAATGGTAAGAGATCAATAATAATAACCGTGGCACCTTCTTTTGCAAAAAGCTCGGCAACAGCCTGTCCTATTCCTCTCGCACCCCCTGTAACTATGGCGATTTTTTCTTTTAGTCTCATATACTGATTGTTATATTTAATTTACTTCCACGATAAGCTTCCCTTTTACTTTTCTTGCCAGCATTTCCTCTAAAGCTTTAGAGGTTTCCTTCAGCTCATAAATTCTATGAATATGTGGTTTTAATTTTCCTTCGTGATACCACTGCATAAGCGTTTGGGTATTCTTCATATTTTCCTTCGGATTTTTCATGGCAAATCCTCCCCAAAAAACCCCCACCACGGAAGCTCCTTTAAGCAAAGGCAGGTTTAGGGGAATTTTTGGAATGACTCCGGCTGCAAAACCAATGACAAGGTATCTCCCTTTCCAGGCAATACCCCTAAAAGCGGCTTCGGAATAGTTCCCTCCAACAGGATCATAGATTACATCTGCACCCCTATTGTTTGTAAGCTCTTTAATTTTTGATTTTAGGTCTTCTTTTTTATAATTAATCGTCTTGTCCGCACCATATTCTTTGCAAAGGGCTAGTTTTTCATCGGTAGAAGCTGCTGCAATTACTGTAGCACCCATAAGTTTTCCCAATTCAACTGCGGCTAAGCCCACCCCTCCGGAAGCCCCAAGTACCAGTAATGTTTCTCCTTCTTTTAATTGCCCTCTGTCTTTTAGAGCATAAAAAGAAGTTCCGTAAGCCATCATAAAAGAGGCTGCCACAGGAAAGTCCATACTTTTGGGCTTTGGGAAACAACTATTGGCCGAGACGACAACTTCTTCTGCCAAGGCTCCAAAAGCAACGAAACCAAATACTTCATCTCCAACGGAGAGATGTTTTACATCTTCGCCTACTTTTTTTATAATACCTGCCAGATCACTGCCAGGGGTAAAGGGAAGGTCTGGTTTAATCTGATAAAGACCTTGTATGATTAAAGTATCGGGAAAGTTAATACCACATGCCTTTACACTAACCACGACTTCCTTGGATCCGGGCGTTGGACTTTCCACTTCTTCTAAAACTAAGGAGGAGGGAGGGCCGTATTCTTTACAACGTATTGCTAACATATCTGATTAATCTTCGATGACTTTTAGCACCAGTTTCCCGAGTTTTTCTCCTGAAAATAGTCTGTTGAAGGTCTCTGGAAAATTTTCAATTCCCTCGAAAACGGCTTCTTTGCTTTTTAATTTTCCCTCTGATAACCAAGTGCCCATGGCAGCGGCAGCTTCTCCATAGCGATCTGCCCAGTCAAAGACAACCATTCCTTGCATTGTCGCTCTATTAACTAAAAGGGAAAGGTAATTGCTGGGGCCTTTAATGGCCATTTTATTGTTGTATTGTGATATGGCACCACAGATTACTATTCTGGCACGCATTTTTAATCTGCTCAAAGCAATATCCAAAATCTCGCCTCCTACATTGTCAAAGTACACATCCAAACCTTTTGGACATTCTTCTTTTAATCTATTTCTTACATTTTCATTCTTATAATCTATAGCCGCATCAAAACCGAGTTCTTCCAAAAGATATTTACATTTTTCTGGTCCTCCTGCAATACCCACCACCGTACATCCTTTTATCTTAGCGATCTGTCCGACAATACTCCCTACGGCTCCGGCCGCTCCGGATACCACCACAACATCTCCGGCTTTTATTTTTCCTACTTCAAGAATACCAAAATAGGCGGTCATACCCGGCATTCCCAAAGTTCCGATATAAGTGGGAAGAGGAGCCAGTTTAGGATCTACTTTATAGCACCCCTGACCATTTGAAACGGCGTACTGCTGCACACCCCCATAGCTAGAAACGAAATCTCCAACCTTAAAATTGGGATTGTTATTGACCTCTATTATTTCACCTACTGCCCCAGCCCTCATCACAGATCCTATGGCCATTGGTTCAATATAGGATTTGGAATCATTCATCCATCCTCTCATTGCAGGGTCTAAGGAAACATAGTGTTGTTTTATAAGAAATTCGCCTTCTTTTAGGGTTGGCATTGGACTGCTAACCAAAGACCAGGTTGTGGCATCTGCGGCCCCCGTAGGACGTTTTACGAAAAGTAATTGTTTGTTCATTTTTTCTATTTTGAAGTGTTCTTTTTATTAGAGAAGCTCTTGACATAGGCCTCCATTTTTTCTCTTATTTCTGGCTTCCACCAAAGTTTTGCCGCCTCCTTAAGGGAGCCTCTTTCTATAGACGTCTTTTCTAGCCAGTGTTTTCTAAGTTTCTTTTTAGTTGCGAGCCATATTTCAGGATCGGCTTTAAGATACTGCTTCATTTTGTTTTCTGCTATTTCCAAGACTTCATTTAACGGTACTAACGCATCTACCAGTCCCGCGGCTAAGGCTTCCGGTCCCAAAAGCAACTTACCTTCCAAGATATACCGGTTGGCAAGGCCTTCTCCCAACCAGAAAGCATAGGCATCAATAAGCCCTTGTGAAATTTGAATATTTACAGCCACCTCGTTTAAGCCAATGCGATATTTTTCTCCTTCTGCCATATATCGATTATCACTAGTGATGGCCAAGACGCAACCCCCCGCAGGAGAATGCCCAGTAATAGCTGAGATAAAGGGCTTGGGAAAACGTAACAACTGATCATAAAGTTCGCCAAAGGCTCTAAAAAAATCATTGATCTCTTCTTCGTTGTACCTGATTAATTCTATGAGATCCAGACCTGCAGAAAAATAATGAGGTTGCCCCGTCAGGATAACGCCTTTAATAGAGGAGGCCTCCTCCATTTCCTCAAAAACTATACTAAGTTCCCTTACCATTTCATGATTGATGGCATTTACTTTTCCTCGCTTCATCCGAACGATACTATAATTTTCTTTATGTATTATTTCTAAGGTGTTCATATAGTTAGATTAAATAAGTTAAATCAAGGAGGTGCCCCCATCCAAGGTAATAGTCTGCCCGGTAATATATTTCGAATTATCTGAAGCTAGCCAGGCAATAGCTTCGGCAATTTCGGAAGCCTCCCCAAAGCGATTCATGGGAATCACCCTTTTTAGCCTTTCCTCCATATCCGGGCGTGCAGATAATAACTTATCCAATAGAGCCGAGTTTGTATATCCCGGACAAACCGCATTAATACGGATGTTTTTATGTGCGTATTCTAAGGCAGCTGATTTGGTCATTCCCACTACAGCGAACTTACTGGCGCTATAGGAAAGGTTATAACCGGAAGCCTTGAGGCCGGCAAGTGATGCAATGTTAATAATATTACCATGTCCCTGTTTTGTCATTTGTTGAAGGGCTATTTTCATACCATAAAATACACCTGTTTGATTGACAGCTATTACATTATGCCAGTCTTCCATAGTGTGATCTGCGGTCTTCTTTTGATGCTCCCCTCCGATCCCCGCATTGTTCACCAAGATGTCTAAGAAACCAAATTCCTCCACAACACTTTTTATGAGTAAATTGACCTCCTCATATTGAGTCACATCCACTTGTTTTGCCAAAGCAAACCCCTCCTTCAGATTTTATCTGTGCAGCCACTTTTTCAGCCCTTTTCAAATTGATGTCAGACACCACCACTTTTGCCCCTAAAGAGCTAAGTAAGACAGCCGCTGCAGCGCCAATACCACTGCCGGCTCCTGTTATGAGTATTACTTTATTTTCAAGTTCCATATATTAAAAGGCTTTATCTATAAACACTGATTTCTATTTTACAAATTGAGAATTACAATAAATAAGTCTGGAGTCTTCAAGGGCTTCTGCTCTCAATTCTGAAGGATAGTCTTTGGCCTGGATCATGTTGAGAAAACTTTCAGGGCTATTGTATTTTACGACCAAAACGTCATCCCATAGCGCTTCATCCTCAGGGCCAATAAGCATCATTTTTGGGCTTCCAAAAAATATTAATTCTGCCGCTGCTTTTTTTATGAAAGGAGTGGCCGCTTTAAGATATTGCTGGTATAAAACTCTTCCCGAAAATCCTTTTTCATTTTCATCCTGCTTGTATTTTAGGAAGTTAAGCATTATCAACACCTCATCTTTGGGTAAATTTGATAGGTCCTGAAACACTTCCCTACGTCCTTCTATATAAGATTTATTTTTCATCAATTGATTTATTAATTCAGGTCAAAATAGCCTGTCAATCTTTTTGGTTTGTATAGCCTGCCATGCCATATCACAGCATAAGGCGGCTGCTTGATTTAAATTGGCAAACCGCGGATCTGAAGTATGGCCATTTTTAAAACGAAAGTATATCTGTTGGGCAATTACCGCTATTTTAAATAAGCCATAGGCATAATAGAAAGTAAGATAATCTATATTTCTACCACTTTTTAAGGCATATTGTTGGACTATTTCATGGCGAGAAGGATTCCCTTCCATGACGGTAGGGGAAGGAATTCCCTGTTTCATAAACGCAGGATCTTTTGAAGTTGTCCAATATCCCAGGGAAGTTCCTAAATCCATTAAAGGATCTCCTAAAGTACACATTTCCCAATCTAAGATAGCAGCAATATTTTCCCATTTCTTATCTGTGAAAACGATGTTGTCATATTTATAATCATTGTGGATGAGACTAAATTCATATTCTTTGGGCTGATTGTCTTCCATCCAGGCCATAACCTTTTTAGCAGAGGGAACTTCATCCGTCGCAGCAGCTAAATACTGCTTCCCCCAATTAGTTACTTGTCGTTCAACATAACCTTCAGGTCTGCCAAGGCTTTCAAGACCGGCCGCCTTATAGTCGGCCTGATGCAGTTCCACAAAGGTATCTAGCCAGGTATTGGCAATTACCTTAAATTCGGAGGGACTAATCTCCCGCTTTTTAGCTTCCTTGGCACTCAGGATAATCCCGTCTACCTTCTCCATCACATAGAAGGGAGCACCTATAACTTCAGAACTTTCTGAATATAGATACGCTTTAGGCGTTTTGGGAAAGACTTTGTGTAAACTATGAAGGACTTTAAATTCCCTACCCATATCATGCCCTCGTTTAGGAGCTGAAAAGGGGGGTCGTCTTAGTACGTATTCTTTTCCTTCAATTTCTAATAAATAGGTAAGGTTAGAGTAACCGTTGTAAAATTGACTTATTAAAAGTTCACTGTCAATATCACGGATTAAGCCTCCCTCCGCCAGAAAAAGTTTCAAAGGCTCTGCTTTGAGCTCTTCGCCTTTTCGAACAGTTCTGGTTAGCTCTTTTTCTGCCATTTTAATTTTGTGTGTATTTCTTTACGGTATTTTTCCCTAATTGACTCAAGTGAACCTCGTCCGGCCCATCGGCCAATCTCAGGGTGCGAGCGGCTGCATAGAAATGTGCCAAGGGAGTGTCTCCACTAACTCCTTTCCCTCCCATAATTTGAATGGCTCTATCAATCACTTTTAACGCCATGTTGGGGGCCACAATTTTAATCATTGCAATAATATCTTTGGCTTCCTTGTTGCCAACTTTATCCATTTTATCGGCTGCCGAAAGCACCAATAGTCGGGCTTGCTCTATTTCAGCAGCAGAAAGAGCAATGTCCTGGCGGATGCTGCTAAATTTGTCCAGGCTTCTTCCAAAAGCGATGCGCTCTGAGGCTCTTTGCGCCATTAATTCCAAAGAATGTTGGGCCATCCCTATTAATCGCATGCAATGATGTATTCTTCCGGGACCCAGGCGCCCCTGAGCTATTTCAAAGCCCTTGCCTTCGCTTACCAAGAGGTTCGATTTAGGGACACGGACGTTTTCCAGATTGACCTCGGCATGACCTTCAGGGGAATCGTTATAGCCAAAAACACTAAGCGGTCTTACAACTTTTAGTCCGGGGCTGTCCAAGGGCACTAAAATCATGCTTTGCTGTAGATGTCGCGCCGCCTTAAAATCTGTTTTCCCCATCACGATGGCAATCTTACAGTGGGGGTCCATGGCACCCGAAGACCACCACTTCCTTCCGTTTATTTTATACTCCTCCCCATCGGCTACAATGGCCGTTTCAATATTGGTGGCATCCGAGGAGGCAACATCTGGCTCGGTCATAAGAAAAGCGGATCTTATATCCCCGTTCATAAGCGGGACAAGCCATTTTTCTTGCTGTTCGGGACTGCCATATTTGGCTAATACTTCCATATTTCCGGTATCCGGGGGGCTACAATTAAATACTTCTGAAGACCAGGGTATTCTTCCCATAATTTCGGCAAGAGGAGCATATTCTAAATTTGTAAGGCCGGGACTTAGATGACCGTAGGCTTTAGGCAGGAATAGGTTCCATAAGCCAGCATCTTTAGCTTTTTCCTTTAGGGCTTCCAGACCGGGCCATTTTTTCCATATATTTTTTGGATCACGATGGAAAGAAATTACTTCCTCATGAACCGGCTGAAGGTTTAGTTCAATAAAATCCTTTAATTTTTTCTGAAGCCCCAGTGACTTCTCACTATACTCAAAATTCATATGTTGTTTTTTAATAGGATAAATATTTTATCCTGAAACCATATAGCCTCCATCGGCCACATAGACGCCCCCGGTCATGTAGGATGCCGCATCGGAAGCCAGAAGCATAACCAAGCCTGCCATTTCATCAGCATCAGCTATTCTATGTAAAGGGAGTGATTTTGTAAATTGGTCCACTAATTTTTCATCGGCCCAAAGGCCTTCACTAAATTTCGTTTTAATTAGCCCGGGACAGACTACATTGGCTCTTATTCCGTAACGACCCCATTCCTTTGCCTGATTTTTAGTCAACATTATTAGAGCCGATTTTGTAGCGCTGTACAACCCAAGACCAAATCCGGGCCGCAGCCCTTCCACGGATGAAATATTAATAATACTTCCGCCACCTGCTTTTTGCATATGAGGCAATGCAAGATTGGAGAGCAACCAGGGAGCCTTCACATTTACCTCCATGATTTTATCGAAGACATCCTCATCAGCCCCTTCAAGTGGCCCATAAAAGGGATTTATGGCAGCATTGTTCACCAAAATATCAATCCTTCCAAATTCCTCGATCGTTTTAGCGATTAAATTTTTACGCTGTTCGGAGTCAGCAATATGACATTTAATCCCAATAGCCTCCAAGCCAACTTTTTTAAACTCTTCTGCTACGAGATCTACCGCTCCTTGTTTTCTGCTGCTCACTACAACCTTGGCACCATTCTCCGCAAGGCCTTGGGCAATAGATTTCCCAATACCTTTACTAGAACCGGTTATTACGGCGACTTTGCCGCTAAGGTCAAATTTAGATTTAATGACACTCATAATTTTATATTTCTTTTAAAAAGTGTTTATTTAGCTCCTTTTTTTAATCAAATATTTTAGTATCTGCATCCACGGTCAGTACTTCTTTATTAAGCAAGATTTCTGATAAGGAAGTTGTTTTTGGAAGCTCATATTTATAATAGAACTTCATGGCATGGATTTTACCCAGATAAAAATCCTCACTGTATTGAGTGTCTTTTTCATGTAGGGCTTTTTTTGCATGAGAGGCCATATCTAGCCATAACCATCCGATAAGAATATTGCCAAAAAATTCCATAAATACGGTAGCATCGGATAAATAGCGCTTGTAATCTCCCTGCTGGGCAAACGGCATAAGAAAGCCTAATACTTCTTGAACCAGTCCCAACTTAGTTTTTAATAGGTTGGCGTAAGACAAGAGGTCTTCATATTCAGAGGCCGCCTTAATGGTAGTAATGATTTCTTCAGATAACAATTGCAGCGCTTTCCCATGATCCATAGTGACTTTTCTTCCCAGAAGATCCAGGGATTGAATTCCTGTGGTTCCTTCATATATTGAAAATATTCTAATGTCACGATAATATTGTTGTAAGATAAAATCTGTGCAAAATCCGTAGCCGCCCAAGACTTGCAGGCCATTGCTTACTGCAAGAGCACCCATTTCGGAGGGATAGGTTTTGGCTACAGGGGTTATCATTTCCAGGAGGTACATGTATTTTTTACGTTCTGATTCTTCGGGATGAGTTACGGAAAGATCTTGGTATTTTGCCGATAATAAGATTAGACTTAGGGCTCCTTCCACGACCGCTTTTTGTAATAACAACATCCTTTTTACATCGGGATGGTTTATAATGAGGGTCTGTTTTTCCGAAACATCTTTTTTGCCCGTACTACTGAGAGCTCTGCCCTGAGGTCTTTCCTTGGCATAGGCCAGGGAAGTTTGATAGGCAGCCATAGCGATGGCTGCAGCACCGCGCCCAACTCCAATACGGGCTCCGTTCATCATCAGAAACATATACTTTAGTCCTTGATTGGCTTCTCCAACCAACCATCCTTTACAATCGTTTTTATCGCCAAAAGAAAGATGGGTGGTACAATATCCTTTTTGTCCCATTTTTTCAAAATCGGCAATGGTTATGACATCGTTTGAGACAAGACCACCTTGAGTATCGGGTCTGTTTTTGGGGACTACAAAAAGCGAGATTCCTTTGGTACCCAATGGTGCCCCTTTAATACGGGCCAGCACTAAATGAACAATATTTTCAGCACCTTGGTAATCGCCGCCGGAGATAAATATCTTTTGCCCGGCAATGTTATACGATTCTCCGTCTGGAGTGGCAGTTGTAATAATGTCGGACAAAGAACTACCTGCCTGGGGCTCCGTTAGACACATGGTACCTCCCCATTTTCCAGAAAGCATTTTAGGAATAAATGTTTCTTTTAGCTCTGTATTACCAAAGTGAATAATTAATTCTGCGGCTCCTAAGGTAAGACCTATATATCCCGGCAATTGATTGTTAGCTGTTTCTTGAATATAGGCTGCTGCGGTTACCACCATGCTTGGCATTTGCAAACCTCCTACTTCATAATCAAAGAGCGCTGAAATGAGACCCATTTCTCCGCCCTTTTTCATGTATTCCCTTACCTGTGGATGTACAATTATTTCGCCATCCTTATAGTGTGCGGGATTTTCATCCATTTCTTTAAAAAAAGGAAAAGAGCTCTTTGTCTGAAAAGTCTTTGGTAGCATTTAAAAATAGCTCTACAGAACCTTCGTCATAGTCTAAAAAGCGAGGTTGCTCCAAAACACTTTTTAGGTTATGCACTTTATAAAGTAAGAATTTTAGGGTATTTATATCGATATACTTATTTGCCATTGAACTGTAGTTTTCTATGAGTTTCTACTAAGATAATAGTTAAATTTTATCTTAGATATGTATATCGCCTAATAAAAACTAGCACACCCTAACTTTTTTATAATAGGAGTTTCTTTAAAAATAAGTCGCTTTGGTATTTATGGGTAAATGAAAACCCGAAACGAGTTTAAAACCTCAGCTTTATATCCTTGGGCAATGATTTGAAGTATTCTTCCTTGTTCAGGGGATATATCATATTCAAGGCAAGGAAGGTTATTTAAGCAATGAAGACGGGATAAGAGCAACTAAAAGATTGATTGAAAAATCAGTTTAAATATTCAGATGGGATATAATAGTCATGCTTAAGAAATAGGAAAGGGCCCAAACTTTCATCTGGACCCTACCGCATCATAAATAAACCAACTAACTTTTCTTTTTCATAAGCGGCAATTCCTAATCCCTTGTTACAGTTATTGAGTTAGACAAGCCTGTAAAACCCATCTAAATCATTTACATTATTCCCTGCCGCGAGACCTGTTAGACCTTCTTCATAGGTTATGTGCCATATAAGACATACACCAGCGCCAGCTGCATCAAAATTTACACCTTCAACAGCTTCTAGCGTTGGCGGTAGACCTAAAATATTTAAGTCGGTATCCGTAATGACATATCCCTGTTTACTTCCATTTAGGCCTGTGTTGTCCAGGACAATTCCATTAACCATATCCGGATTTCCATCAACAGTAAAGGTAAACGGCCCACCTGTAAGACTGCCTGCATTTAGCGCTTCTCGTGTCACGGTGATACTGTTAGACAAGCCGTAAAACCCATCTAAATCATTTACATTGTTCCCTGCCGCGAGACCTGTTAGACCTTCTTCATAGGTTATGTGCCATATAAGACATACACCAGCGCCAGCTGCATCAAAATTTACACCTTCAACAGCTTCTAGCGTTGGTGGTAGACCTAAAATATTTAAGTCGGCATCCGTAATGACATATCCCTGTTTACTTCCATTTAGGCCTGTGTTGTCCAGGACAATTCCATTAACCATATCCGGATTTCCATCAACAGTAAAAGTAAATGGCCCACCAGTAAGACTGCCTGCGTTTAGACCTTCTCGTGACACCATTATTGAGTTAGATAAGGCATACGCTCCTTGGAAGTCGGTAATATTATTGCCAACCTCTAAACCAAGTAGTTCACTCGCATAAGATAAATGCCAAATTAGGCATTCTCCAACGCCAGCTTCATCAAAATTTACACCTTCGACTGCTTCTAAAGTAGGAGGCAAGCCTAAAATATTGTTTTGATCATCAGTTATTATATAAGTCCTTTCATCACCATTTAATAATTCTTCGTCTAATTCAATGCCTGAAACCATATCTGGATTTCCGTCAACAACAAATTCAAATGGCCCCCCTGTTAGGACTCCTGCATTAAGACCATTTCTTACTACAGTAATAAAATTAGACAGGTCATAATCTCCTTGGAGGTCATCTAAATTATCGCCTGTATTTAAGCCTACCAGATTACTTTCATGAGTGATATGGTATATATAACAGCTACCCTCTCCTGCACCATCGAAATCGACGCCCTCTACCGCTTCAAGAGTAGGAGGTAAACCTAAAATATTTTTATTATTATCTGTGATGACATAATTCTGAATACTTCCATTAAGCTCTGTGGCATCAAGGGTAATACCGCTTACCATATCAGGATTTCCATCTACTGTAAAGGTAAAAGGACCTCCTGATAGAACACCCGCATTTAATAATGTAGGTTCTTCTGTAGCGCTGTTGTCATCATTTTCACAGCTACTTACTATAATGCCCAAGAAGAATATAATGGTGCTTAATCTTACTATCGTGTTTATTCTTTTCATTGTAATGTTCTTTAAAGTTTATTCAAAGAAACTCAGAAGGTGTTGCAGAAAAATCACAAAAACATAAAAAATTATTACTAATTGATAATCAAATGATTAAGTTTTAATTTCGATATTTCTTGAAAGTAATTGAATAAACTTTCGA
Source organism: uncultured Flavobacteriaceae bacterium (assembly GCA_942491255.1). GTDB lineage: Bacteria > Bacteroidota > Bacteroidia > Flavobacteriales > Flavobacteriaceae > Eudoraea. The sequence continues at coordinate 36,665 of CALOAJ010000012.1, forward strand.
CCATTTTGTCACGAGTTATAACAGCGGCTTTTAAAACCGTGAACTTTTCGTGATAGTTAATTTGTTATTTCGATCAACATGAAAAAAGTATTGATAATTGAGGATGATGCTGAAATCATTCATTTACTAGAAATTCATTTAAAGGATTTAGGATGTGACGTTATTTCCGCAATGGAGGGAGGCCTTGGCCTACGAAAGGCCATTGAAGAAGTCCCAGATTTAATCATATTAGATATAATGCTTCCGGAGATGGATGGAATCGAGGTTTGTAAAGAATTAAGGGCTAACAAAATCCAATCACCTATTATGATGCTGACGGCCAAATCAGAGGAGATTGATAAGGTCCTAGGGCTTGAAGTTGGTGCTGATGACTACTTGACTAAACCTTTTAGCGTCCGTGAGTTTATAGCTAGAGTAAAAGCTATTTTTAGAAGGGAAAGAATGTTTGAAGGATCAAAAACAAGAATAAATAGTAATAAGGTAATGCATTTTGGAGATTTAGAGGTAGATCTTGAGATGAGAAAAGTGAGTGTTGATAATATGAGGGTGGACCTGTCTCCAAAAGAATTTGAATTATTGGTTCTACTCTCTTCTAATCCAGGTAAAAGTTATGATCGTTCCAAATTACTGAATTTAATTTGGGGCTATGATTTTAAGGGTTACGAACATACCGTTAATTCACATATTAATAGATTGCGATCTAAAATTGAACCTGATATGAGCAACCCCAAATTTATTCTCACTACCTGGGGTGTTGGATACAAATTCAATGAAGAATTATGAAAAACAATATACTTTCAAATAGGCTAATAAGGAAATTGGTTTTTTCATTCTTAGCTATATTATTATTGGCTGGAACAGGATACACCATAGCTGCTATTTATTTTTCCAATAATTATTTCTACGAAACCACACAGCGGTTACATGCTAATCTTGCACAAGATTTGATAGATGAAAAATTTGTTGAAGCGAGTCCAATTGATAGTTTAGGCAATGTAAACAAGGAACTTTTCGGGGATATCATGCATGATATGATGGCTGTCAACAGGGCTATTGAGGTATATTTGCTTGATGTAAATGGCTATGTACAGTACTCGGTTGTTTTGGATCACGATGCTCGGAGACCAATCAAAGAAGTATCGTAGAGCCAATTCAAGAATTCTTGACAAAAATGGTTCTAATTATTTTGGGAGATGACCTAAAGACACCTCTGTTAAAAGTGTCTTTTCTGCGGTTATTTTAACAAAGCGGTAAGGAGGGTTATATTATATATACTTGCCGGAAAGGAGTATCTTATCAAGGACCAATGTTCGGTAGTAGCACTAAATTGGACGGGTGCATCAGTTTAACTCTGTTATTTGCGCAATTTTGGGAATTTTATCAGTTGGTATTTACCAAGAATTTGGGGAATTGGTCTTTGCGGCAAGGCGATTCCAGGACGGCGATTTACAGTATCGAATAAAGGATGCAGAAAAGAGTGACTTAGAAGGTGTAACAACAACCTTTAACCAAATGGCAGATACTATACTAGCTGATATCGACAAAATAAAATCTTTAGAGAATCTTCGCACTGAATTGATCGCTAATATTTCACACGATCTTCGTACTCCTCTTTCTATTATTCAAGGTTATATCGAAACATTACAAATGAAAGATCAGGAACTAGATACTGAACAACGCCTTGAATATCTGAAAACAATTAATACAAGTGGAGAAAGATTATCCAAATTGATTGCCCAATTATTCGAATATTCAAAACTAGAAGCCAATCAAATTGAACCCGTAAAAGAACCATTCTTAATCAGTGAACTGGCTAACGACATTCATAGGAATTACATAATGATGGCTAAAAAAAAGGATATTAGTCTTAAACTTGAAATGAATGAAGGAATACCATTAGTATTTGGAGATATTTCATTGGTTGAACGCGCTATTCAGAACTTAATGGATAATGCTTTAAAGTTTACTCCAAATGGAGGAGAGGTAGTAGTTAAAATATTGGCAGGTAAAGACGATGTAGAAATAACCATAAAGGATAATGGCCCCGGTATAAAACAAGAGAACCAAGCACTAATTTTTGAACGATATCGCCAAATGAAAACTGGGCAACAAGGAGTAGGGGTTGGACTTGGATTGGCCATTGTAAAGAAGATTATGGAATTGCACAATGCAAGTATTAGGGTTTTTAGCAGACCAAATGAAGGAACCGCTTTTACTTTTCATTTACCTGTATATAATGTTTAATCATTTATGTAATTATATCGAAATCAGTTTTGCCTGAACATCTGATGTATTTTAAATATAAGAAACCCTAATCTTGAGCTTTAAAGTAATGTAATATTTAACCATATTTAAGCTTAGGTTTTGGTTTAACCGATCATATATAATAGAATCATCGATGAATTACATCCTTTAAGGCGATTTCTTTTTTTTAATATGTTACTTTTTGTTTCTTGTGCCATGATTATCTCTCTTTAGAACAGGAGAGTAAAAGTGGATTATAATTCCAGGATTATAATACTATAAATGAAAATGAAGAGAAAGAACTTATTGCGGATTTTTCCGGGAACATTATTATTGCTGTTATTCATAAGCTTTGCTTCTTGCCATACTTCACAGAATTATTTCAAGAAGGAGTATAGAAGGGTTTGGAAAGAAACAGTTCAATCGGAGGCTTGGCTGAATTCACTCAACAAAAATTCAGAATTGAATAATGAACTCCCAGAGGAACTTTATTCCTCTAATGAGGAGGGCGTTCTGGCCACAATGACTTCCGTAGATCGAGAGAGGGCCTCTCTCTTTGTTGAATTGTATGATTCTTATGTATCCCGGGCATATCATAAATTAATCAGGGAAGCACAGAAGGCAGACCAACGTCTTTTAGAGGAATATAACAACCTGCTAATGGCTCCCAAAGACAGGGGCGACAAATCTGAATATAAAAAACAATTGGCTAATGCAAAATTGAAGTATGAGGCTCACTGGGAGATGCTAGAAGGACTTAAATCCTGGAATGCCTTTAGTGAATATGGCTCGGATGATCTGGATTTCTTTAAACAAGAACAATTAGAAAAATCTTACCTCATGTTTAGAAAGGGTTCTTCAGATACTGAAATCATTAATTTTTTAGTTTACAAATTGGCCGATCTATATCACTTTGAAGAATAGGTCTGTTCTGAATCCTGTATTAATTAACCTCAAATAATAACGGAAAAAATTTACCCTCCATTTTCTGCCCCTTTCGGATAGGAGGCACTCCTTTTAAGAGTTCATCATCCGTATTGCTAATTGTACCATCGGCAAATACATTTAGAACAAAAGCTCTTCTACTAATAGCTGATTTATTCTCATATGAGCCATGAACCAAAAGGGGATGATGGAAAGTGGCATAACCTTTCTTTAATTCGATGGGAACGGGTTTAAATTCTGCTTTTTGTTCCTCAGATAAATAAGCCATTAAGCCATTCATATCCCCGGCCAAGGCCGGTGCATCTAAAAGTCCCCATTTATGACTCTTTGGAATATAATGTAAACAACCATTTTTAGTTGAAGCATCATCCAAACCTGTCCAACAAGTTAAATGTTGCATAGCTACTGTCCTCGTCCAATACGAATAGTCTTGGTGCCATGCTACCACGCCACCATGTTTAGCCGGTTTGCTGAATAGTTGATCATGCCAAAAACGAACTGGTTTGTTATCAAGTAGTTGATGAGCTGCCATTACAAAGGCAGGGTTCCATAATACATCATGAAAGCCCTTGGTGATACGCCAATGTCCCAGTGAATGAAACAAAACAGAATTACTGTCTTCAGATTCGTTACTGTGAAATTCATAAAACAAATCATGACCGGGATGATTGGGTTGGGTAATTTCTTCTAATTCTTTGCGCAAGACTTCAATTTGGCTATCATCTAAAAGTTTTATGCCAGAGATATATCCAAATTCATGGAAATGTGCAACTTGCTCATCACTTAATTTATATTGCTCCCATTCCTCTATTGTTTTGGGATATTCAAATAATTCTGAGATCAATTCATGTACCTCAGCTAAATCTTTTATCGCTGCCATAATAAAGCTTCTTTGAAGAATTTATCTTTTACCAATTTACAATTTATAATTAATGCCCTGAAAAGAACAATCAACTATTTTGAAAATCAAAAGCATTTCGAATTAATATACTAACTTGTAAAATGAACAGAGATAATCCCATTCAATTTTGAAAAACTGGAAAAGACGAGATTTTCTTATTAAGACGACTGTTGCAGGAATTGGTCTTCCTGTTTTGGCACAAAATGGAGCTTATAAGATGTCTGAAGCAAATAATGACCCCCTCGAGGTACATATATTTAGCAAGCATTTGCAGTTTTTAGATTTTAAAGCTGCTGCTGAGGTGGCCGCAGAAATTGGTTTTTCCGGAATAGACCTTACTGTTAGACCTAAGGGACATATAGAACCCGAAGAAGTGGAGTATAATTTACCAAGGGCCATAGAAGATATTTCTGAGAATGGGTCGTCTTGTACATTGATAACCACTGCTATTGAAAGCGCATCCAATCCCCTTGACAAGAAATTGCTTCAAACAGCTTCAGTGCAAGGTATAAAACTCTATAGGACTAATTGGTTTCGCTATAAGGACGATATTAGTATGAGAGAGTCTTTATTATACTATCAAAATCAAATAAAAGATCTGTCCATACTTAGCAAGAAACTTGCATTAGTGGGCGCTTATCAAAACCATGCGGGTACTAGTATAGGATCTTCCCTTTGGGAAGTTTCAACGCTCTTAGAAACAGCCGATAAGAATTTTTTTGGCGTCCAATACGATATTCGGCACGCCATGGTAGAAGGCGCTCTTTCATGGCCTAATGGAATTAAACTGGTAAAGGATCAGATTAAAACGATCGTCTTAAAAGACTACAAATGGGTTTATAAAAACAGTAAATGGGAACTGGTTAATACTCCTATCGGTGAAGGAATGGTAGATTTTATATCCTATTTTAAACTCCTTAAAAAATATGATATTAAGGTGCCGGCAATTCTACATTTGGAATATCCCTTGGGAGGGGCCGAACACGGAACAAAACAACTTGAAATTGATAAAAAAGTAGTCTATGCCGCTATGAGCAAAGATCTAAAAAGGATAAGAGATCTATGGGCAAAAGCATAGTAGTTGTAGCAACAATATGGATGATTTTAGCCTTAGGTGGCTGTACTAAAAACAAGCAAGAAACCCATCATCTAAAATATGTTGCACATCTGGAATTAGATTCAACCTTGCTCCTGATTTCCGAAGTAACGGATTCCCTTGAAGTTCCATGGGATATAGCTGAAGGACCTGATGATTGGCTTTGGTTTACAGAGCAAAAGGGAACTATTAACAGGGTTCATCTTAAAAGTGGAGAAAAACAAGTATTGAAAACAATAAGCGATGTTTTTTATAGAAAATCAATTGGCCTAACCAGTATGGTGTTACACCCTGATTTTAGAACTACTCCTCATTTGTTTGTTCACTATGTCTATGCAGAAAGGAATAAAGAATTTAAAGACGAAATAGCCTCCCGAGTAGTTCGTTTTAGTTTTAAGAATGAAGAATTAGTGGAGGAAACCATTATTTTGGATAGCATCCCCGGAAACACTTTTCACAATGGGTCAAGGATGATGATTACCAATGATCTTAAGTTATGGGTAGGAACAGGTGATGCTGGTTATACCAAACAAACACAAGATATAAATAGCCTTAATGGAAAAATACTCAGGATCAATTTAGATGGTTCTATCCCAACAGATAATGTAAATCCCAATTCCCCGGTCTGGAGTGTAGGACATAGAAATATTCAAGGAATAACCAATGTTAATGGGAAGGTTTATATATCTGAACACGGACCAATAAATGATGATGAAATTAATATTATCGAAAAGGGAGCTAATTATGGTTGGCCCGATATTCACGGTTTCTGTGATTTGGATCAGGAAATAGAATATTGTAAAGAACATTCAATTACGGAGCCCATAAAGGCATGGACCCCTACCTTGGGAACCGCCGGACTTGCCTATTATGAAAATCCGGAAATTCCTGAATGGAACAATAGCTTGTTGTTGGCAACCCTAAAAGGGCAGTCCCTGAGAGTTTTGAATTTGGATGCGTATGGTGCCATAGAAAAAGAGGGAATATTTCTTCAAAAAGCGCTAGGAAGGCTCCGTGATGTTGAGGTAGGGACAAAGGGTGAGATATACCTAAGTAGTAGCAATATGGATTGGCATCCGGGACATCAGCCTTGGATGTACGACTCCCTTCCGAAAAAAAGGGGCGATAGAATTATTAAAATAGAAGCAGTACCTAAATCTTCCATCACGAAATTCGAGAAACATCAAAAAGTTTACTTATTAAAAGAAAACCCCGAGCCATATAATCTGCCCGATGAAAATTGGAATATGAACGCGACGGACGATGAGATTATGAGGGGACAAAACTTGTATATGACTCATTGTGCAGCCTGTCATAGGCCTGATGGCAGCGGGAATATTGGGGAAATTCCGCCCATGACAAATAGTGATTGGGTGTCGGGGGATAAAAATCGACTTATAGATGTTATGCTTTTAGGCCTTAGTGAACCAATTGATGTAGATGGAATTAGGTACGAAGGTGAAATGCCCTCCTATCGTAATTTATCTGATTCTGATATTGCCGATATATTAAACTATATACGTGTCGAGTTTGGAAATACTAAGGGGAATATTATTTCGGCAGACATATTGCATCAACGAAAAGGATTACAGAATTAAGTTTATCTATCAAATTTGACCTTTGAAAAAGCAAAAGAAATATCTCGAAATTCAAGAATATATCCGAAAACGAATTCAAACCGGAAAATATCCAATAGACAGTTATTTGCCTTCAGAAAATGAAATTTGCCATCATTTTGGAACAACTCGGACTACCGTAAGAAAGGCTCTGGAGGAGTTACTTAAAGAAGGCTTTATAGAAAAACAACAAGGAAAAGGAAGTAAGGTTGTACAAAGAAGAAAGGCCTTGGGACTTTTAACAGTAAAAGGATTTTCTGAAGTCACCAATTACCAGGTAAAAACGGTAATGCTCTTGCAACCCAGAATACAAAATTGGGATGATATGATTGGTTTTCCCTTGACTAAATCAGAGAAAAGCGGGCAATGTGTTTATTTTCAAAGAGTTAGATATATGAATGAGCAAGCAGTGATGCTTGAACATAATTGGTATTCTATAGATGCCTTAAAACTATTAAAGCCTGAAGATTTCATTGAAGGCTCTTTTTTTAAAACATTACAGCAAGAATTTCTGATAGAAATTATGGGTTCAGAACAGGAACTTCGAGCTGAAAAGGCCAATAAAGTAATTGCCCAGAATTTGTCTTTGAAGATTGGGGACCCCGTACTACATATTTCGGCCCGATTTAAAACAAGTAAAAAGGGACTAACTTTGTATAGTGAATTATTTTGCAATACCTCTAAGGTACCTATTAGAAACAGTTATTTCCTTTAAGTATTAAACTTCAAACGAATAAAGCTTCTTTGGATTCTTAAAGAAGATATTATCGTAAAACTTCTCCAGATCATGCTCCTTTAAGAAAGCAGGGATGGTATCAATCAGGAAATTAAGACCCGGATTTCCACCATAACTTTTCCAATAAGCATTTTTTGCCATATCCATCCCCATAGTTATCTGCCCAGGATATTCGGGCAACAATTCTAAGAGAAGATTCAAAGTATAGTTTGGACCATCTTTTTTCCATCTAAAGGCACTGTCGTACTCCACCTTAACCCCTATGTCAAGAACAGCCCTATTGTAGTCAACCTCCTTAGCCCTATCTACATGCGACAGAACCACGTGCTCTAAATTAGCCCCTAGTTTCTTGAATAGGAGGGCTTGTTCTAAGGCCTGACGGCCGAAATTCGTATGTGTTAATATAGGAGCTCCGGTGGCTAGATGCGCATTGACTACTGCATTAAATATTTTTTCTTGATGCTTGTTGATGGGGTCATCTCCGGTGGCTAGTTTTATAAGTCCGGCCTTATGTTTTGTTCTTTTTATAAAGGGTCCTGAATAATCAAATTGATCAATACCCTCTTCAATATCTGCAATAAAGAGTCTGCTAAGCTCATCTTCTGAGTAGGTATAGCGCCAGTGATTCCTGGGATAATACTTTTCTAGGTGAATTCCTGTGGGCACTATAATTTGAACCTTACTATTACGACTGACTTCGGCTAGTTTTAAAGCATTTCTTCCACAATTTGCCGGCATTGTATCTACCACAGTTCTTCCTCCGGCCAGATAAAAATTATGTAGTTCTTGGGAGATTAAGGATGAGTCGTTTAATAAGAATTCCGGATGTCCAGCGGTAACATAGCTATCATCAATTACAATATGCTCATGTGAGTAGGTAAGGCCCATTTGTGATATGGGAAGATCCCCTAAAACAGTTCTGAAAAAACTCATTCTATTTTATTTAAAATTATTAGCCCAGCCATTTCGACTGGTATCAGCTTCATTTTCAGGCATTTCTAAAATGGCGCCATTTTTAACTAAAACTAGCTTCAATTTATTTGTATCAATATTTTTAGCGTCAATATCATTCTCCAGGGATTGAATTGCAGCAAAACCAGCTGCCTGTCCCATACTCATAGTTTGAGCCATAGATCGGCAGGAAGCATGCGCATCATGAGTTGCAGAGAAACACCTACCCACCACCCAGGTATTCTCACTATTCTTAGGCACAAGAGTTCGATAAGGAACACCATAGGTGCCACCATTGGGAACGTATTGCCAAAAAGTTTCGGCTTTTCCATCCAATGCTTTTCGATGATCTTCTATAGGAGCTCCACACAAAAAAACCTGATCGTCAAAGTTTTTTGCTTGCATACAGTCTTCTTTGGTTAGACGATATTCACCGAAGACCCTTCTCGTTTCTCGTACGCCTATCTGATTTGATAAGCCAATAATTTTTGAATTCTCATAACCGGGAATTTCACCCCGAAAAAAATCTTCAAAAACAAAAGCCTGTCTTCTTCCTTCCATCTCTGCCATGGTAATTCCTTCAAGGTCCAAGGGGTCCAAGTCGGTAACTTTTACTGCTACGGTAGAGATACAGTTTTGCTGACACATTTCATGGGCAGAGCCCTCTTTTCTGGCTAAAGGATATTTGCCGGTTTTGTAGGCCTCGGCCATTTTTTCTTTCAGCATTTTTTTACCGCCAGCTTGCTCATACCTCTCTAAGGATACATTAGACATTCTAAAGGTAGTGGTCATACTTTGAGCAGGTTCAGATTCTCCGGCTCTTTCGTATGCCAATCCGGCCCAGTGACAATAATCTGCATCTCCACTAGCATCAATTATTCGATGGGCACTAATGGTAAAGAAACCAATCCCTTTATGAAAGAAAACACAAATCGATCTTTCATTAATTTTTTCAACAGCGACGAGTGTAGTGTGGTAAAGGGTTTGAATGCCAGCATTTATAAAAAAAGAATCCCACACTTGTTTTAGCTTTTCCGGATTATAATTTACTCCCGTACCGGCGCCATAAGTATTTGGCCTTAAAAAAATATTTCCACTCTTATTTAATTCATTTACAATAATATCGGGCAGTCCCCCAATAATTTTTTTTGCTTGCTCTGAAGGGGTGAAAAACCCATAGAAAGTGTCTAGCATTTGTGTGGAAGTTCCGCCCGGGAAACCATATCGTTCTACAAGCGTTACTTTGTATTTCCCTTTAGAGGCAGCTAAGGCAGCTACAGATCCCGCACTCCCGCTGCCAATTACAAGTATGTCGGTCTTATATGCTTTAGAGATGCTGGTTGAAAAGGTCATGATTGCGATTTTTTGGATCCTACATTTTCATAAAGTTTGGCCATAAGGTGCGCATGTTCATCATAAGCCGATTCAAAAAGGTCTATGGCGCGTTGTTCCCCGACAATTTTACCACTGCTTAATACTTTGGGGGATTTACCATTTTTATGGAGGATATTGGCAATTTCAGCTTTTAAAGAATTAATGAGTAGAACTCCTCCAAGAGTAGACCCTGGTGCTACGGGAGAGTCCAAGCCTTCCAGGTAAATCATTGCATCCCCAAGAGGTGCACCGGTATCTAAAATATAATCTGCAAAATCTGTCAGCTTTAGCCCATCAGTCTTTTTTGAAGTACTTCCTTCCAGATGTGCTTTACTTATAAGGGCAACTACCTTAACTTTTCTTTTTTGAAACTCTTCGGCCATTTCTATGGGGACTACATTACATCCACTGGAGGATATTATTAAGGCGGTATCTCTGGGGTCCGTATCAAAATTGCGTAATATTTTTTGAGCTAACCCTGAGACATTTTCTAAAAACATGGCCTGTCGTTGCCCATTGGCACCCACTACTAAATTATGGTAGGTCAATGAAAGTTCTACTATGGGATTAAAGCCAGGAAACGAACCATAACGGGGCCACATTTCTTCGACCATCATTCTGCTATGGCCGGATCCAAAAAGATGGACCATACGTCCATCGAGAATCGATTTAGCAAAAAGGGATGCTACTTCAAGAATTACAGGTTTTTGATTCTCGATTTTAGAGATAATATCTTTCCCTTTATTTAAATACTCTTGTGTAATGCTCATTTGTTTTTATTATTCTGGTTTTTGGCAAAAAAGGCGGCACCGATAGCACCGGCATAACTGCCGTGTTTAGACCGTTTGATTTTTGTTTTATTTCCCTCAGGCTGCCATTCGTATAGGGTCATAAATTTCTTTAGAGGTTTCAGCAAAGATTTTTTAGCGCCTGAAGAGATACCTCCTCCTAAAATTATAATTTCTGGAGAAAGTATATTAGTTAAAGAAGCCAGGGCTGTGGCTAATTGTTGAATGGATGATAGCCACCAATAAGTAGCTAAGGACTTCCCTTTTTTATATGCGGCGACCAGCTTGCGAACACTTTTATATTTACCATTTGACCTTGATTTAACTGAGAAATTTCCCAGCGCCTGCTCTAAACTTCCAGGAATATTAGTCATGGTAGGGACTCCCATATGATCAATGGTCATATGTCCCACATGTCCTGCCCTTTGTAAATTTCCTTGATAAATCTTCCCGTCAATTATAATGCCGCCGCCGACTCCGGTGCCAAGTGTTAATAACAGCATGTTTTTAATGCCTTTTTTTTTGTAAAACGATTCGTATTCGGCAAGGGCTGCAGCATGTCCGTCATTGATAACTTCAATATTAGTATTTGCAGCTAAAGACCAATTAAATTGTTCTATTCCCTTTAGACGCTCGGGCATATGAAGTATCATTTTATTATTTTGATCTACTAGCCCTGGAGCCGAAATCCCGCAAATAATATTATTTGAATGGACTTTAATTTTTTCCTTAATAAGATCAAGTATTCTATCTTTCCAAAGAGGTAGTTCGGAAGAATTATCCTCAGTTAAAATTTGATTTTTTTCAAGAATTGTACTCTCTTCATCTAGAATGACATATTTAATTTTTGTCCCCCCAATATCAATTCCTAAAAAATGCATCGCTATATTTTTTTAATTAGGAGTATTGTCCCTCACTTATGGACCATCCTCCATCAACAGACAACACCTGACCGGTAATAAACTTTGATGATGGATGTAAGAACATCAGAACAGCGCTCACAATGTCTGAGGGGTCTCCCGGCCTGCCGCCATCCAGAGGTTGTTTTGTTTTGAGAAAAGCTAAAATATTCGCATCTTCAGCTGCTCTTTTTGCCATGGGTGTTATAAATAAACTAGGGGTAATTACATTTACCCTTATGTCTTTATTTGCATAATAAGAAGCGATGGATTTCGAGAAACCTATAATGGCAGATTTTGCTGCGGCATAGGCATGGGTAACGAAATATTTGGGAGAAGGGGAGGCTCCAAGGACAGAACCCATATTTAAAATAACCCCGCCCTTATTGTGTTTAAGTAAGTAAGAGACCATTGCTTTATTTGATAACATAATGCTGGTTAGATTTAACTCTAAAGTTTTATTCCAACCCTCCAGGGTCATTTTGTCTAAGGGCCCGTCGCCCCATTTTCTACCGCTACCTCCAGCCACATGAAACAATCCATCAATAGCTCCAAAGGCCTCATGGGTTGCTTCAATAATAGTCTCCGCCGATTTAGGATCCATAGCATCACCACTTATAGCAATTGTGTCGCTTCCTAGGATTTTTTGAGCAGCGGAAACACTATCAGGGTTTCTTCCCAGCACGGCAATATTAGCACCCCGATTCTTTAGAGCCATCGCTGCTTCCAGGCCCATTCCAGTGGTGCCACCAATAATTATATATGTTGTTCCAAAAAAATCCATCTTAAGTTGCCCAGGGACGATCCCCAATTTTATAGGAGATACAGGCCTCATATTTGCCAGGGATAGGCAAATAGTCCCTGGCGATGGTCATTCCAATTTCTGAAGTAAAATATCCATAGGTCGTAAGGTTTTTAAAAAGGTCAAAATAATGTGGCAATATCTCTTCCATTCCTTCTTGTTCCTCATTATAGATTATCGCCTCTAATTGTATTTTTTCAAGCAATTTTGTTTTTTCAATCGGCGAGGCATCTATAAATGAAGTATTAAAAAGTGCAGCGGCCTGTGCATCTAATTCATTTAAACCCGATAGAAAAATGGCTTGGTTCTCAGGATCCATACAATCCTGAAATATGCTGTACATAAAATTTCCAATTTCAGCGGCTTTTGCACCAGGAGAAGCTTCCGTCGCCGGTAGAATAGTTTCCCCAATCTCATTGAGAAAGCCAATATCTTCTTTCTGTAAGGTGACCCTGTTTTTAGGATGGTACTCACAACTTTGTAAAAGACCTGCTGTTGGGAGAATTATTGCTCCACCACTTGCCAGGCTTATAGTATTGATAAATGTTTTTCTTTTCATTCTTTAGGCCTATAGATTCATTTTCTTTAATTCTTTTACTGCGTAATCAGCTGCTCTGGCGGTTAAAGCCATATAGGTAATTGATGGGTTCTGACAAGCACTTGAGGTCATGCAGGCACCATCTGTTACAAAGACATTTTCCGCACCCCAAACCTGATTATTACCATTTAAAACCGAAGTTTTTGGGTCCCTCCCCATTCTTGCGGTTCCCATTTCATGGATATTTAGGCCAATATTGCGAGTGTCTTCTATTCCTTCAATATTTTTGAAATCTAATTTTTCTAACATTTCAACTCCGGAATTGATCATGTCCTGAACCATGGTCTTTTCATTTTGTTTGTACTCAGCGTCGATAACTAATAAAGGCATACCCCATTCATCTGTATCTGTTTTACTAAGACTTATTTTGTTTTCATGATAAGGCAGGCACTCTCCCATTCCTCTTAAACTAAATTTCCAAGGGCCT
>CALOAJ010000013.1:0-43686 GCA_942491255.1 uncultured Flavobacteriaceae bacterium
GGTACCAGACAAAGAACCTCCAATCCCAAACTTATAACTCACATTATCGTCTGCATCAATAAGGGATAGGGTACTGGCTACTAAGGAAAACTGCACAGCACCAAAATAACCGGCCCGTTCCACTCTAGCTGTTAAATCAGGAATTACTTGTACAGTGGATAATCCAGTCGTATCCAATTCCTCATTATTTAGATCTGGCTGGGAGTATTCTAGCGCCACAGCCCATCTATCTCCCTTCTTTGTAGTGTTACTATATCTAATTTGAGGTGTTCTTAGGGTTACACTACCTGTGGGTCCATTTGGGTCTACTGTGGCCGGCAAAGACGAAACATTACTAAACAGAGACCATGTTTGGCCAACCAAAAACCTTCCCATTTGTCCATAAGCATGTCTAATACGATAGGCCCCGTTTACCCCTGCAAAATCTGTTTCTAACCTTACAAATACATTTTGATCTTTTACTTTTCTGGTAACCTCAAAACCTAGTCGAGATTGATCTAAAGAACTATTAAAACTAGGCACCCCTTGGCGTTCATCACCAACTGGAATATAAAAGGTGTTAAAGGCATTTTTTACAGGCAAGTCTACAAAATCATACAGAATAGAAAATCGAACAGACCCCAAAATACGCAATTGCATATCTCCGTCTTTAGTTAGAATGTATAATCCTCTATCTGAGGTGATATCGGTAGGACTATTTTCTTGTCGCTTTGTAGAATCTTTTGCAAATATTTTAGCAGACTGACTAGACATATTGATCGTCTTTGTTGAATCTGTCTGTGCGGCAACGGTAAGCACCGTAAACATCAGTAAACTAAATAAAAGGCGCAGTTTGGTTATCATTTCTTATTGGTATAAAGACCTAGTTAAAATTAATTTATTCAATTATTTAGTTTACCTAGGTCTAACCATAAAACACTACTCGAGAATTAAATAACTATCTCCAACTAGTCCGTTTAGGACCACGAAAATAATAATAAAAAATAGTTTTTTTTAAAAAAATTTCTGAAATCCAATATCTCATTATAGGACCTATTAAATAATGGTTCTGTTTGTTATAAAATTTAAGGACAGAATTCTTAAAAAACAGCTAATTAAAGTAGTAAAAAAGTATAATTTATTTTTGTAGTTACCTATACAGAAACATAACCTTATTGGTCACTGAAAAGTCCGGGGCAACAAAAAATAGCATAAAATTTTCCTGTAGAAATGTAAATAGTTTGGTATATACATCTTGCTACAAAAACCTTTAGAAATAATTCTGTCTAAAGGGGAAAACTAGGCGCAGAACCTACTAATTCCCTTTTATACTATTTACTAGGAATTAGCTAATTACTCAATGGCGTCTATTTCGTCCTTTAGTTCTTCTACTTTTCCTTTTACCCATTTACCTCCTTTACGCAACTTTAAGGAAACTGCAATGAATAAAATTCCAATAACTAAGGCAAAAAATGCAATAAGGTACATTAGGGAACCAACGCCCAAAGCGGGACGGGCAAAGATAATAAGACCAAATACCACGGAGAGAATACCTCCGGCAATTAACCAACCCTCTCCTTCAATTTCCTTGCGTAACTGTATGGCCATAGATATTCTGCTAATGCCCAGAAATACAAACCAAAAACCGATAGCAAATGAGACGATGAGTAAGGTTAAGCCAGGAGTACTGAAAAGAATTATGCCAAAAACGAGACTAATTACCCCTTCTAACAAAAACATCCATTTGTCTTCCCGTTCTTTCCAACTACTAATAGCTGCAATAATGGTAAAAATTCCAAATATTGCTATTAAAAGTGCAAACCACATGGTAAGAGCAGCGGCACTCCAGAGTGGATTAAAAAAGGCTAGCAAGCCAAAAATAATAAGAAGTACTCCTTTTATAGTTAGTAAATACCAGTTTTTGATGAGAACGTTAGACATTGGAATTAGTTTTAATGGTTTATGTTTGATTATTTAACTGAAATGAATTTATCATTCCATGGGTACAAGATATTAAATAATCGGGATATGGACCTAAAATCTTTTGTGCAGCCCTACTCCTATATTATAGGTGTCATACTCCTGTTTAAAGTCATAGCTAAAATATGGAGCTAAGGCAAGATCATTTCCTAGTTCAAAGGCGTAGTCCGTAAAAATTCGAAGTACAAATAAGTTTTTATTTCTCTCAAATTCTAAACCCGGACCAAAACCTGCCGACCAACCCTGAAGAATCTCATAAACCGCTCCAATTCCTATAATTAAAGCACCCTCTCTTTTTATTTCTTCGCCCTGAAAATCAACCTGGTATTTAGCTAATTCAATATCCATTCCGAAAACTAACTTCCATTTCTCATTTAATCTATAATAATAATCGAAACCTATGGCAGGAAGAAAGACTTGTTCTTCTAATTCACCTTCTTCAAAAGCCTCCGGAATATGGGATAAACCAAAGATCAAAACTATCTGATGCATATTTTCCAGCGTTTCTTCATCACTAATTTCTTGAGAATAGAAATCGGTTATTAAAAAGATCGTTATAAAAAAAATACAGCTTATTCTGCGCTTCATATAATTATTTGTAAAACACAATTTACTGAAATTGTATTTAAAACATGAAGAATTAAATAAAAACAGGCAACCTAATAAAACAGAAAAGGGAGCTAAATGGCTCCCTTTTTAATATAGAGTATAAACCTTTTATTCTGCAATCTTCTCTAAAGAGACAGCCATTGCCTCTGCATAGGTAAGTATTACTACTTGCCCAATACTGAGTTTTCCCATAAAATCTGCATCTTGCATCGGAATGGTCAAATAGTTTCCGTTAGGGCCTTGAACTGTAGCAAGCATTTGTGGTCTGTTTAATATTTCAATGGTAACCAACGCCTTTACCATAGCTCCAACTGCACCGGCCGGGGCCATATCATCTGGTGCTACTCCTTCCTCAGCGATTGCAACAATGGGGTTCGCTAATTCCTCTTCTGTAGGCGCTCTAAACTCGGCCTTTAAATAGGTATAATAATCAAACGCAATGGCATCTCCAACGGCAATTTCATCAAAACGTGCTACTTCAGCTTCGGCTTTAACGGTAACCAATTCCCCATCTGGTCCTTTTAGGGTAATATTTCTGGTGCCTTTATCGATAGCGGTAACTGTCCCTTTAGTACTTATTTTACTTACCGCTTCTCTAGGCTCCCATGTAGTGTCTTCTTGTCCTAGTGCAATACCTGTAATCATCAATGCCATGAAGGCCAAAACTGATTTTTTAATAATATTCATCTTTTTTTCTTTATTTAATTTTTATATTAGTGTTTTCGTCCATTATTTCATAATGGACGACATCAAATGTAATTTATATCTATTGAATCTGGGCCCTCTTTGGCTAATATTTTGAATGTGAGAGTACTTTGGAGAAGAAACTACTTATTCTTCAACTATGCAAACCCAAAAGTTGCCTTAAAGAAGTAACAATAGAAAGTCGTGCCTAGTTCAAATACCTTCTATTAAAATTTCATCACAGAGTAAGCAAAAAAGGTTACTTAAACTCAGGAGTTTCTTGAAGTGATAACGAACAATAAGAGCTAATTTGATTTAAAAGATTATTTGTTGTTTCTGAATTGGGAAAATTATGAGGGATTTTTCTTCTTATAGTCTCCGCCATCTTTTTATAAATTACAACTACATCTTCGATGCTATTTGCATTTAAAATAAGACTAGCTGCCATACCTTTTCTTATTTTTACGTTCTCCGTAAAGACTTTTGGATTATTGTAAACTTCAGCTAAAGTAGCTATGGCCATAACTTGTGGAATGGCGCAAAATCTAAATACACGATCATTTTTTAACATTTTCAAATAATCCAGACAGTCCGTGGCATGAACCAATGCATTGTTAACCAATTCATTTAAACAGCTCAAGGATTCTTTTTTTTCGGGCTCCAATGAAAAGTCTTCCAATCTTAAGGCATAAGTACTCCATATTTCCCTAGGCCAAAAAATACGGCTTTCGTCTAAATCCTCCTTATAATCCCTGATGATATTTGTTTTTTGAAGAAAAAGACCCATAGAATTGGAGCGGGTCTCATGTTGACTGATGGAAGAATTCTCCAAACCGGAAGCAGCAAAAATTTCTGAAAGGCCCATACCCACCAAGCCTGCCACATAGTGACAGTAAAGATCATAATCTTCTATAGCATTGATTTTTTTCTCGGTAAAATCGGCCATTCCAGCACCCATTTTTGAACAGATATCAGAGATAATTCCCTGATACTTTGTATCTAGCTTGGAGAATGCTTCAATAACAATATGATAATTAGCCAATAATTCTCTGTATTCTTCTTTGTCGCCTACCCCTTCTATGGACCAACCATGCTCATAATTTTTTAAATGGAAATGCCGCAACAATTCTATTTTACTGTCATTCTGCAGGTCCATATCATCCTCTATAGAATCCAACGCCCTTAGTATCAAATAGAATAAGCAAACCGCATCATCCAGACCCTGTGGAAGTTCTCTAATAACTACCGCGAATGACCTGGAAACTTTATTCAAGGTATCATAACAATATTGTAGACTTTCATCCTTTGTATGGTTGAGCTGTTTTAAAGATCCTTCATTCCGTCTGGCTTCCAGTTTAAATTTCAATAAAGCAGACAGCTCTTTAGGCTTAAAAATAGATTTCCTTATGGACATGTCTTAAAAATTGATTTGGCAAATGCCTGTTATTAATTAATTAGCTTCTCTAAATCAAAATCCGCCTCACTCAAATTAGCTCGCGGATTAATTTGTAAAATAGCAATTTCACTTTTCTTGGCGCTTTGGCCATCAAAGTATAAAATTTGCATAGGTTGTATTTTATTCTTGGAATTTTGTACTTTCTGATATTGAGAAAGTACCGTTATACTCTTTTCTGAATTATCTATATTATACTCTTTAAACTGAAGAATTTTATATGAAGTCTGATCTATTAAATATTCTGTCTTTCCTTTATCACTATCTGTAGTGTCCCACAAAACAATCTTATAACAATCTTGCTCTTTATATTTTTCCTTATCAAGGGGATCAAAACGCATTTTTGCAGTATCTATATTTCCAAAATTGGAAATGGAACTACCAGAATTTACCAAAGCCATGTTTTTATCAGTTGCTTTCATTTTTCTAATTTTTCCATTTGCAGGGGTATAAATCTCTATAAGCCCCATTTCACCTATTTTTTTATCAATTAATATGGTGATTCCTTTAGCCTTTATTGGTTGTTGAATTACTGTTCTTATTTTTTCGCCAGCCTCAAATGTTCCCATAAGAACATTCAACTCTCTCGTTTTATACTTATCATCGGAAGACCATTCCTTTATCTCTATGGTCATTTCCATATTTTGAGTCAATAATTGGTCTAATGCTTTCTCAAAAACTTGTTCTGCATCTTGTGCCTGCGCACAAACGATATAAAAAACACAAAATAAAAATAAATTGATCCTATTCATAGATAACAATATTACAATTTTCTGTCAATAGCTAAGTAACTTCACAAGAAAGGATTAACTCATCCTACCCTATGGTGAAAATTCCTTCCCTAAAAGTCCGAAGATAATTCAAAACTAAATCTCCCTCAACAACCAAAAGTAGTAAAAAAGTAGTATTTACTTTATTATTTAGACAGAGTTGGTGAAAGAAAAGTAAAATCTATCTGTAAATCCCACCTAGCCTAAAAACTTGGGTTTAGTTAATAAAATAATGGCAGGAACAAGAAAGAGAGAACTAACTAGACAAGCCAATATAGAAATAACGATTAATGCTCCAAAAAACTTAAGGGGCATAAAACTGGAAAACATAAGAGGTATAAAGCCAATGACCACCGATAAGGCATTAATAACTATACCTCTTCCTGTGGTGGTTAGTGTATTATAAACAGCTTCAGAATGTATTAATCCCTTTGCTCTTTCCTTTTTAAATCGCCATAAAAAATGAATAGTATAATCTACACCAACCCCTATCATTATAGAAGACAAGAGAGCGGTTGCTATGTCTAAATCAATTCCAAAAATCCCCATAAGGCCAAAAAGCACAGCGGTGGCCAAACTAATAGGTAAGGCAGAAAGCAAGCCCCCCTTTACAGATTTAAATATTACGGTTAATAAGAAGAAAACTATCAGAATAGCTATTAACAAAGATTTTATTTGCCCTTCTACTACCTGATCCGCCAATTCAATTTGCGTTAGACTTGCCCCTGCAGCAAATCGAACATTAGGATCTTCTTTAGTCAATTCATCAAGTTTTTCTACTATTCTTTTACTAGCAGAATTACTTCCATCCTTAAGACTAATAATCATCCTTGCATTTTTATAATCGTAATCCAAAAACTGTGATAAGCCCTCTTCTTCTCCACTCATATTAAAGACCTCAATAAACTGATAAATCTCGTCTGAGTTTTTTGGAATACTATTATAGCCTTCTTCCTCCGGACTATAAAATCCTTTGCTTAACTCCTTAACAATATTAACCGGAGAACTAACTGTCCCAACTCCAGGATCCTCTTCCAGCATCTTTCCATAATATTCCATACGATGTAACACCTCTGAAGACAATACTTCACCAGTAAAGAGCACTGAAATAAACTGGGAACCTCCAAATTTTTCATTGATCAATCTCGTTGATCTGCCTACCTCCGACTTTTCTGAAAAATAATTCTCGATATTGGTATCTACCCCTAAATTTAAAAACCCAAAGACAGATACCACACTTATAAGTATTGCCGAGATAATTATCTTTTTTGGTTGTTTACTTACCCATAAACTGGTCCGATCCAACAAACCTTCTCTTTTTAAAATCTTGTTTGCTCCTTCTAAAGACTTAGGGCGCCTTGGTTTAAAATAGGAAAGCATTGCCGGCAAAAACCATAGACTTAAAAGCAGGGCAAAGGCAATTGCAATAGCCGTTAAGACTCCTAATTCGGCCGCAGGTTTCATAGTATGACTTAGTAAGCCAAGAATACCTCCGATAGTAGTAATGCCTGTAATAAGAATGGGCATTTTAAGATCTAAATAAATCTTTTTGCAAATACTAATCATATTGAGATCAGTTGTGCGTGCCAGTTCCTGATAATGTGCAATGAGATGAATTCCGTAATCGTTCGCAATGGCGATAATCATAATAGGCATAATGATACTGAACAGGGAAATTTGCCAGCCCAAAAAGGACATTAGTCCAAATGATAATATGATGCTCATTAAAACAATGACAAAAGGCATAAAAACACCTTTCCATTCCCTGAATGAAAAATATAGCATACATACCATTAATATCATTGCAAGAGGCAAAAGAAAAATAAGATCCTTCATTATATTGCCTTCAATGGAATATCTGATAAATGGGAGACCGCCTAAGATTACTTCGTCTTTCCCGGGATATTTTGCTGAGATCTCCTTTATTTTATCAATAATTAAATCAGGAGCGTTGGTATTCTTAACTAATATTAGAGAAACCAGGCTAAAATCGTTTGAAAAAAACTTATTGGTCATTATATTAGCTTCAATACGACTTTTAAGATCCGGGTATTGAGATGCTTGATAAGGCATTCCCTCAAAGAAGGGGTTCATTATCATATAGCCATCTTCCATTCGGACATCCTGAGCAGTAAAAGGAGAAATAATGCGGTCCAAGCCTTCTAATTCCTCTAATTCTAGTGATATGTTTTGAAGTCTTGTTAGCGTTTCATTGGTTACTACATCCTCTGAATGAAGCATAAGAAGGATCATTTCACTTCCTCCAAAAATACTATCCAATTGCTTTAAGTAAACCTTGTATTTAATGGTGTCAGGTACGTATCCGCTTACATTGGCATTAACTTTTAAGGAAGGAATAAGGTATAGAGAGCCAAGGGTTATTGCTATAGCTACACTAATTATCCACAAACGATATTTTATAATAAAATCTTGCATAATAGGCTCTCAGAATTTTATACTTTATATATTTTACTTTTGATTCTATATTTCAGATAGATAAAGTCCGTCAAATTTAATATTTCTATGCTCTTTTGAAATAAAGGTTTAAGCTTAAATTTTACAAGGCTAAAATATCTTGGGAATAGATACAAAAAATGACCGAAAAAATCTCGGTCATCATATATTAAAATTGAAAATTTAAAGCACTACGGTTTTGGAACGTGCCCTCCTTTTGAAGAAGCTACTTTTTTAGGAACATGACCCCCTTTTGAGGTGGCTGATTGCTTTGGAACATGACCTCCACCTTTGGAAGTTGCTTTGGGTTTGGTAGTTGACATAGTATAAATTTTTTGAGTTAATTTATTACTATATTAGTGAAAAATAACCACATATCCTATGTTTTGGATAACATATTGATTACAAATTAGCTACCGCGAAAGCACCACATGAAATTTAAAGAATTTTTTACTGAATGTCACGAGAAAGACGTTTTTAAAAACCTTTCGATATATATTGTATCTAGTTGGGTTTTAATTCAGGTCTTTTCGGTTATTTGGGAACCTTTTGGGCTGCCTAAGATTAGCATGACCTATCTATTGCTTTTATTACTCGTAGGTTTTCCTCTCTACATATACCTAATATGGAAGTTTAGACTAAAACCTCTGGAGCTGAAAGTAAGGTCCAAAACTGAAGGATCTAAAGATTTAAAAAGAGCGACTTCTAAGTCAGGAACAAACATTCCTAAAAAAAAGAAGATTCAGTTTCCCGGAATTCACTTTTATAGTCCCTTTCAGAAAATGTATTTTACTTCGCTTTTTGTCATATCCCTTATGGCTACTTTCTCAGCTACGTTAATTATCAGGGCTAATTTTTTAAATAAAACATCCGAAAGCGTTTTTAATATTTCGGAAGAATTAGAAAATAGTAATAGAATTGCTGTTTTAAACTTTGAAAATAATACCTCGGATAAAAACCTAGATGTAATTGGTAAGATGGCAGCCGATTGGATTTTGCATGGGATAACGCAAAATAAGGTTGGACAAGTAATATCTCCAAAAATTGTTGACGACTACTCAAAGGTGCTAAAAGCCTCTATTGTACCAAGTGGCGACAACGGTATTCTAAAAGCCTATTTAAAGCCCTCAAAAGTCGTTAGCGGGACCTATTATGTAAGTAAAGGACAACTACTTGTGCAATGTTCTATTCTTGATGGTAACATGAATAGAACCTTAGTATCCTTTAGAGTTGCAAGTTGTAATCCTGAATCCCCCTTAGATTGTATTGAAACCATTAAGCAAAGAATTTTAGGTTATTTGATTACCCAGAATGAAGAGCAAATTGGTTATGAAGAAACTCCCCCCAATTTTATAGCATATAAGCTATGGCTGGATTCTAAAAAATACAATTACGACGAAGCAATGAATATGAGTTTATTGAATGAGTCTATAGCGCAAGACAATTCTTTTTTTAAACCCAAAGTTGATAGAATCTCCAATTATTACAACATGGATGAATTTCGAAAGACCGATTCCCTGTTGAGATTATTATCAATTGAAACTGGAGGCAACCAACGTCAAAAAAATATGATAGAGCATTATGAAGCTTTATTAGTAGGAGACTATAGAAATGGTTACGAAACTTATAAAAAAGAATATAATATTGAGCCATTTAATTTGGAACTCAATACCAGTGCTATGATATTAGCCTTGCAGTTTGTAAATAGACCTCAGGACGTTGATACAATTTACCATGCCTTCTCTATGAAAGATTTGGATATCGATAATTGTATTCAATGCGAGTATAGATACTTCATACAAGGAATGGCCAATTTGGAGTTAGGAAAAGTAGAGGAAACTATTGAACTTTTGAGTCCCTTTTCAAGAATTGAAGGGTTGCCATGGATTAAAGATGCCCTTGTAAAAGCCTATGTCATCAATGGAGATAACGAAAAGGTAGATGGTATAATCGAACATATTAAATTAGTTGATAGCGAAGAGCATTGGCAAAGTCGTTGTTTAAAAACGGCCAATGAGTATCTCAGAAATGAAGATATGAACAGGGCTTCGAAATACTATGATCTTTTGATAAACAAACTACAAGGGAATCAGGAAAATCTAACTTTGGATGAACGGCAGAGGCTAGCCATGGCGCTTTTCTATAAAACCGAATATTCAAAAGCTAGTAAAATTTTTGAAGGCTTAGTGGCCAAGGACCAAGATGACTTGAGCTTGCTGCCTTATTTAGGCATAGCACTCTATAAACAGGGCGATATAAGCGAATCTGATCGCATAATTGAAGCTTTGAAACAGAATAATATGGAATATCAGTTTGGTAATGTTGACTATGCCCTTGCGCAGTACTATGCAATGACTCAAGATGAAAAAATGATGATGGACCATCTCCTGAAAGCTGTAGCCTCAGGTAAACGATTTACAGCAACTACTTTTCAGAATGATATTCTGTTTAAACCATATGCTCAAAAAGAATCCTTTAAAAAAGTGCTAGAATTCTGGAATTAGTAATTATTGCTTTTTCTATCGGTAGTACTAAGGTATTCTTCCTTAGTGAATAAAATACAGAGAAATATTATATTGAAATTTATGAAAAACCAGGAAAACAACTTTGCTCTAATAATTGGTGTAGGGGGAGACAAAATAGAATATACCGTTAATGACGCCAAAAAACTCAAAGAGAATCTGATAGATAAAAGTTTAATTGGTTATCCTGAGGAAAATGTAATTCTCAGAACTGAGGAAGGCGCCACTAAAGAAGGTATCCTAAGTGGTTTCGATGAATTAATCGAGAAAACCGATGAGTCCTCAACCATTTTTCTTTATTATTCCGGGCATGGCGGTAAATACCAAGAATCCCATAAATTTTTTATCCAGCCCCATGGTTTAACTGCTGAAAATTTTGAAGAAACAAAAATTACCTCGGAAGAACTACGCGATAAAATAAATGCCCTACCTTCTAGTAAATTAGCTCTTTTTTTAGATTGTTGTCACGCCGAGGGCCTTGTTCAAAGCGGTATTTCAGGTCTTTATGGGATGGCACAAAAACTAAATGAAGAACAGGGTGTATGGGTTCTGGCCTCTTCCCAAGACAACCAGAAGTCCTATGGGGCGGACGACAATAGTTTCTTTACAGAAGCACTACTAAAAGCAATGACAGGTAAGCATAAGAAAGCTTTTACGGATACTGAAGTAAGTATCATGGATGTTGTGGAATATATCTTTGAGATAGTCCCCTCAAAGGCTGCGGAATATGTGGATGAGAATGACAATCCATGCGTGCAAACTCCTTATTTTAAAACGCAGATGTCAGAGAATCTGATTTTAAGTTATTTTCCTAAAAACATAGAAAATCACGAAGCCAGAGTAGCAGAATTAGAACCAAAAGCAGACGAACTGGATGAGGAAAATTTCATCAAATTAATAAAATCTATGGAGGCTGTGGGCAGAGTTGATGATGCTATAAAGACACTCAAACATCATAAAAGGACCAAAAGCGATGCTGATTTAATGGAAACCCTGGGAGATCTTTATCGCAATAAGTATCTTAAAACCAAGATTCATAAAGATGGGGAAGACGCCTTGGCCTTCCATTTGGAAGCTTACAAACTTGCCATTAAAACAGAAGATGAGGAACAGGTTTTTACCAATGCCATTAAAATCGCTTTTATGTTTGCAAAGATGGATCTCAACCAGCGCGAAATGAGAGAATACGCCCTAATAGCAAAAGAAGCGGCCCAGAAATACTTTTACCCAAGTGCGACCAAGTCTGTTACCCTGGCAGAAGCGAATATTTATCTTGGTGACCTGGAAGATGCAAAAAAAAATTACCAAGAAGTTGCTGAAAAAGCCGGAATAAGATATAAAATGAAGTGTTTTGAAAGGGCTCAAGTGATATATAATACCCTGTTTAAACCGAAAAATGAGAAGGATGCCTTTATCGTTTATTTAGAGGAGACTCTATTGACATAATTTATTACACTCTTGTCTTTAAATAGTTCTATGATATTTTTTTAGGGTGCGAATATTTCAATTAAGTTGTAGGAATAATATTCAAATAATGTTAAATAAATGAAATATTATTACTACTTTAACAATTCCTATACAGGTGCTACAAATTTCATTCTATTGTATCCTAAAAGGGTACATTCTGATACCTTAAGAATTAATATAAATAAAAAATACGATTATGCCAGCGTCTAATTTAACGGAGAAACAGCTGATTCTCATCAGTGATGTAAGAGAGGAAATGGAACTTTACAAAGAAGAACTGATTTCACAAATAAAAAGCGCAAAATTTAATATGCGATTAGGAATAGGAATAGCCATAGTCATTTTTATCCTATTTATAGTTAAGCCCGAATTTTTGGAAAATATTATGGCGAAATTAAAGAATCTTTCAGAAAATATGGAAATCTTAGGATCGCTGATAGGAGAAGGTTTGCCTATCCTTTTTGGCGTAAAATCTTTAAACAATTCAAAAGAGCAACAAAAAAGACTAAAGGGAGTAAAAGTTTTTGAAAAAGATCTTTCAAGAATGGAAGAAGGTATTATTGCCAATTCGGAAGAGCAAATTTTATCCTTAGAAAAGGATTTTAGTAGATATATAAATACCTAAAATTTAGTTGATGAGCGAAATAAAAGATAAGATAGCGGAAATTAACAGAGTGGCTAAAAAGAGTAGAACCATTAATAATATCCTATGGTTGTTTATTGTAGCCTTGGTAGGGTTTTCCTTTTATCTGGCTATCATGGCTATTGATGCCAAAGATGAGGCAAATAAAGAAAGAACAAAGGCCGAGAATTTAGCGGTTCGAAACGACTCTCTTAGACTAGTTGCAGTAGATTCCAAACAACAACTAGTTGATAATATAAACGCCGCGCGCGAAGTACTTTGGGAAAATGCCAAATCCATCAATTCTTCGGATTCTTATTCCTATTACGTTGCGATATATGGAGAAGATGACCCTAATTTCGTACAGGCTGAATCGGCTATTAAGGCGTTGTTTAAAGAAGAGGGCTATGTACAGATTTTAGATTCTGATGGTAAAACGGAATTTTTCAAAAGAAAACCAGATTCTCCATTGGGCATTTTCTATGAAGCTGAGGGGGATAGGAATGTAAATACCGGGGTATTAGGATCCAGTGACTTTCCCAATGCCAGAAACAGAGCAAACCATTCTATCCAAAATAATCAGGTAGTAATGGTTTTGGAGAAGTATAACAGTGGAGATGCTGTCTGGGCTAAAATAGGCTACACTAATCTTTAATTATCTTAATTAAATGGTTTTCGGGTTTTACAGCTGAATTCTAAATTGATTTAAAGCTGTGATCCTGTTAATTTATCATCTGGAAACCCAATCTTTAAAGAAATTTACTTATTAAGTAAATAAAGTTTCATACTTCACAATACCTTACTATATTTGCAGCGCTAAAAAAATTAGGTGGCATAGCTCAGCTGGATAGAGCACCTGCCTTCTAAGCAGGCGGTCCTAGGTTCGAATCCTAGTGCCATCACATCACTCAAGAAACCACGCGCTAAGCGTGGTTTTGTGTTTTTAGGAAAGGCTGAAAGCGTTTAGCTTTCAAGTCGACCCGAAAATACAAAAGGCGATAGCGACAGCTATCAGGTTTCTTAATTGCAGCCGAGAGAGCTATCAGGATCATTTTTTAATAATCCTAGTGCCATCACATCACTCAAGAAACCACGCGCTAAGCGTGGTTTTGTGTTTTTAGGAAAGGCTGAAAGCGTTTAGCTTTCAAGTCGACCCGAAAATACAAAAGGCGATAGCGACAGCTATCAGGTTTCTTAATTGCAGCCTGTTTAAACGCAAAAATTGATTCTTGTAACACACACTTGACTATGGTAAGAAAAATTAGAATTTTGAGAATAATTCTCATTGAACTGGGAGTATTAAGGTTGGTTGTCCAACCACTGCCGCGCCTTCGTGGTATACCAGTTTTTTGAAAAGTTTTTGGCATTTATAATTTGTTTCTTAACTACCCTGCTTAAGAGGATTCAAGTATTTACTACATGGATTCAGACGAATCTATTTTAATGACCGATAGAAGAAATTGAAGAAGAAAGTGGCGAGGGCCCTAAAAAAAGTCACTTTATCGACCATTTCTGATATCTATTAATACAACAGATATACCAGGTCAAATAGCAATAAAATCTTTATGATAAGCCTAAATACCCCGGATTTTCAGCCCTTATAGTTTACAGTCAGAATAATCAGTACTGGAGTGGGCAGGATAAGACCTGAGACCAATCTTAGGGAATACATTCCGCTTTCACGGGATTCCAAAGATTCATAGGTATTCACTTTATTGAAAATGTGGGATACCCTGAACCTTACGGATTGCTTTTCTTCTATGGCAGCGGCAAACTTTTCAGATACGGGAAAGTAAAAATTTTCCGTTTTCAGGCCGTACGAATAATGAAAGTTCCGCGCCGCATTATAGGTTTGTTGGCGCGTTTTTCTAACGGAGTCGATTTGTTCGATATGTTCATGGCCGGGAAGAACAAAATCCAATAGAATTACCACCGCCGCCAAAGCAAATAAGACCAGGAAGATTTGGTTATTTATTTTTTGAGGATATTTCATATCTGGTTAGTTGGGAAATAGCAAATAATTTCTTTAGGGTTGTTTAAACAAGCCCCATTTATCATATCGATTAATTTCATTTCCCCGACAACCATGTAAGGCTTGGTGGGTAATAACTCATACAATGATTTATCGCAGATTTTGGTATATAGAATTCCTGTGTTATCAAATGGCTCTCTAAAAGAACCGGATTAATTCAGAGCGAAGTTCCAAAAATCGTACCTTATTCTAAAATTGTTTGCACGCCGTTTTCCAAAGAATACAATGTCTTAATTTCACTTGTTGTCAGCTCTCTGTTGAAAATGGACAAATCGTCCATAAGTCCAATATAGCTGAGACCCAGAAAGATATTAGACTTATCTAGTTCCCAGGTAAAAGGATTGGCAATATCCCCTCTTACCCCTTTTAATTCCCCGTTTATGTATAGAGAAGCTTTCCCTTTTTCTGTATTCAAGCCGGAAAAGTTAATAAGAATATGCGTCCATTCCCCTTTGGCAAAAGGAGGGTTGTTGACTGGTACGAGTTGTGGTAAAAATAGCTCATCCTCTTCTTCCAATCCTTCTGGGTTCCAGATATTTCGATCACCGATGACTCCCAATCTAAAATCCCTGGGGTTATTTTCTGTAAAATCTACCCAAATGGCGGCATCGTTATAACTAACATCTGTAATTTGAATGGGGTCACAAAAACCCGGTTCCAGGTCGGTGGCAGGGTCAAGACTTAGCCAAAAAGAAATGGCCCCGTTCCAATTCTCTCTGTTGTATGCTATGTTTCCACTACTGGGATAGTAGATATATTCTTTGCTTCGCTCGGTAAATTGAAGCCCGTAACCATATTTCCCTTTCCCCTCTTGTCGACTAATATCCGATTTGTGCAAACCAACCCTGGAAGAATCCAGAGCTTTTCGATTTTCAACAGTATACATAAGCGAATCGCCAAGGGCAAAATCGGCATTCACTCCGGAATCAAAAGAGGCATAAAAAGTAAGTGCCTCCCTTAAACTTGGAGTTATTGTGTCTTTTTCAATCCCTTCTTTTTCTACTTTTTTCTCTTTACAGGAGGTTAATATTGTAGCACAAAGTAGAACGATTGCTACAAGATATTTTACTATCGATCCTTTATTCATGGGCTTTTTTATAAAAATTGGTTCCACTCCTAAAATACGTATTTAAAAACTATAGTAAAAACAATTTTCAGGTTTCTGACTTTGTAAAGTGGAAGGATATGTTGTCCTCATATGGCCATTTAAATGAATTGGCATAAGTCCATTACCCCTACTATTGGTTTTTTTGATTGTACTCAGGAATACTATCAGGATCATTTTCAAGAGCCCTTTAGCCATCACTTAAAGCAGTAGCTTCTATTAATTCCATCCATTTAATAGTCAGAATAGGCTCCTTAGAATACAATATTCCTGTCATAATTAAACTTCTGAAAATCAATTAGATAGTTTCGGACATTAAAAGCACCCACTCGTCCTCTATCATTTTTTGTTTTACCATAAATAGAGGATATTTAATAAAGGAGTCCGATTAAGTCCAATTCCCTCCCCGTCTTCTCTACTCTTTTAGCACTATTTCAGATTTATCAAAATTATTTAATCAATTAAAACCACATCCTATGAAAACAATCGACAATTCCATTATGAAGCCCCTCTTAACGCTGGCCATTCTGGCTGTGTTTATTATCCCTTACTCATGTACTGATGACGAGCCTATAACGAGTCTTACTGAAAAAGTTGAGGCAGAAGAAGAGAAGGAGACAGAAGAAGTTAAAGAAATAAATTATGTGTTGACCGAGTTGGCAACAGGTGCTGCCTTAAAAGGAGCCAATGGTCTTGATATTGGTATAGATGGCAATCTCTATATTGGTAGTGTTATTGGTTTGGAAATTGTTGTGATGAACAAAGATAACGGTACTATCATAAACCGAATCGGACGGGAGATGGGGGTAAATGGCGCTGATGACGTGGTCTTTGGTCCCGATGGTTCTCTCTACTGGACAGATATCCTGATAGGTGAAGTGGGCAAAATGACACCGGAGGGAGTTGTGACCAAGCAATTTGTAGCCCCCGGGGTTAATCCAATTAATTTCTCCCCTGAAGGACGACTCTTTGTGGCCCTTGATTTTCTAGGTGACGGCCTATATGAGCTTGATCCTGATCTTATCGAGCCACCCAGGCCCATTGTTGTTGCTACTCCGGAGAACCCATTTCCATTAGGATTCTTAAATGCCTTCGATTTCTGTTCAGACGGTCGCCTTTACGGACCGCTTTTCGCCGCAGGCTTAGTCATCAGAGTCGATGTAGGGAATCCTGGAGATCCTGTTTCTACAGATCCTTTTGGAGATGGTATCGCTGAAGTTGTAGCAACTGGTTTTGAACATCCGGCAGCCGCAAAATTCGATTCCAACGAGGTACTTCATGTTGTGGATCAAACTGGAGAAGTTTTTAAAATAAATATCAATACCGGGGAAAAGACGCTCTTCACTACTCTTGATCGCGGGCTCGATAACCTTACTTTTGATGAGGACGATGCACTCTATATGACGAATAATGACCTAGGATGGGTAGCCGAAATACTTCCAAGTGGAGCAGCTCGTACAATTAGTCCCGGAGGAATGGTAGCTCCGCAAGGCCTAGCCATTTTGACTGGATCAGATAATCAGGATGCCCTTTTTGTGGCCGATCAATACAGCCTTATAGAACTCAATGCTGTTAATGGTGAACAGGAGAATATCTATAGAGGCTATCTGATTCCCGGGGAAGGAGATCTTACAACCCCACAGAATGTTTCGGCAGACGGCAATAACCTGATAATTTCTGCCTGGTTTGGTGGTTTGGTACAAGTTTGGGATCCACAAGCCAATATGATTCTTGAGAGCTACGCTATGGGAGCGCCTATTGATGTCATCCGATTCAAGAATGATCTTATAGTATCGGATCTAGGACTTGGAGGCGTAGTTTGGGCCAGTGATAATTCGATGATACTTCCTATAGACAACGCAACTGTATTTGCTCCCGGTGGTTTAGCAACTGACGGCGAAACAGTATGGGTTGCTGATTGGGGAACTGGTCTTGTTTGGCAAATTGATTTTGAAGGAAACATCCCTGGCACTCCATTTCCAATTGCATCTGATCTAATGAATCCTGAAGGATTGGCTTTAGATTTGGAAGGAAACTTACTCGTGGTAGAAACCGGGGCTTCACGCCTATCTAAAATCGACTTGGCGACCGGGGAAGTAACCACGATTGTTGAAGGGCTTGAACTTAGTGATCCCGGACTAGAAGGTTTGCCCCCTACCTGGGGTTTTGATGGGGTTGCCGTTGGCAGTACCGGAGCTATTTATATTTCAGGAGGTGGAGCCAATGTTGTTTACCGCGTCACGCAAGAATAGGGTTAAGCTAAATTAAAGAAAACAAAAGATTCATTACCTCGGTAATGGGTCTTTTTTTATTTTAAGAAATGTCAAAAGTAGGAAGGTTCTGCAAAAAAAACTAAATCTATTAATGCCCTTATAAGACAGAATTTAGTTACTCCTGAAATGGCTTCTTCTCTTGTGAACGACAAGGACAATCTAAATTAAATTATCAAAAACTTAATTTCGGTTGACGAACTTCTCTATGGAGAAAAAGACGCTCCATTAGAAAACGAAAATAGAAACGTTACGAGTTTCTAAATAAAACCGTTTTGAACAACCTTCATAAAAAATAGCTTTTAGAAGTAAAAAGTATAGGATCTATTATTTAAAGTTGAGCTTAAACAGAATAATTTGTACTTTAGAGAGGCTCTCATTTAATCAAAGGACCTTTATCACTGGCTTGTACCAATTATTCAAACATCTTAATACATGACAAAATATTTTCCCTCGGCAAGAAGTAAATCGCTTGGAATTTTTCTTTGGGCCATACTATTACTCTCCTTTGGTTTCTCATTCTATCAGGCAATTGAAAACTCAGCTTTCTCACAGTTTATTGTAGTTTTTTCTATTTCTATTATCACCATTATATTTATTGGAACAGTTTGGTTTAAAACTGGCTATTTTATCTCAAATAACACCTTAATAGTGAAAATTGGTCCCTTTACTTATTCAGAAATTAGAATATCCAAGATATCTGAAATCTCAAGGACCCACAGTATTATTTCGGCACCTGCAAACTCATTTAAAAGATTAGCGATCAAATCAGTTAATAAAATTGTTGTTATTTCTCCCAAGGAAGAGGAGGATTTCATCAAAGCAATCAAAAAATTGAATCCTCAAATTGTTGTGAACCTTTAATTATTTTCCAATCCAGGTTCATTTACTATTTGATTTTCTAAACTATAGCTCTACGCTCCCAAAATAATACTGGCCGCTTTCTCGGCTATCATAATAGCAGGCGCATTAGTATTTCCTGCAACTATCCTTGGCATGATGGAGGCATCAACAACCCTTAATCCTTCTATACCGTGCACTTGTAACTTGTCGTTAACAACGGCCATAGAATCATTCCCCATTTTACAAGTGCCGACGGGATGGTAAATTGCCTCTACTCCATTTTTAATATGCTCAATGATGCCTTTTTCGGATGGATCCGCTGGACTAATAATAGACTTTCTATAAGGAGCAAAAGCCTCTGAATTAAGTACTTCCAGTGCTTTCTGAGTGCCGGTGATCAATGTTTGCAAGTCTTCTTTTTCCGAAAGAAAATTGGGTTGTATGACCGGAGCATCCATTGGATTGGCGGATCTAAGCGACACATAACCCCTGCTCTTTGGTTTTAGAAGTGTTGGCATAACAGAATAACCATCAACCTTCGGGAGTGTTTTAAAGTCGTAAATATCTGCACTAAAATCCTGACCTCTATGGAAAGGAACAAAGTGAAACTGAAGGTTTGTGCTTTTAGCTCCATTAACGCTCAAAAATGCAACTGATTCTAGCGGGCTGCAAGTTAAAGGTCCTTTTGGGGCGATCAGATATTTAATCAAATGAACTAGCTGCTTATGAGGTTTTAAAAGGTGATTAAATCCCTGCTGTTGTAATGACAGGCTTGAAGTGAAGGTAAACAAATGGTCCTGTAAGTTTTTGCCCACCCCTTTTAGCTCCTGCTTTATTGGAATTCTATGAGCTCCCAATTCGCCACTATGCCCAATACCTGAAAGTAATAGTAACTGAGGAGATTGAAATGAGCCTGCCGACAAGATAACCTCTTCTGATGCAAATACTTTTTCAGTTCTCATTTTTTTAGTCAGATATTCAACCCCTATAACTCTGTTTCCCCTGAATAAGAGCTGCTTAGCCAAGGCATGGGTTATAACTGTGAGGTTTTTGCGATGCAAGGCAGGCATTAAAAAGGCGGTAGCTGTACTCTGTCGCCTTCCCCCTTTTATTGTAAACTGTAAATGGCCCACACCTTCTTGTTGGGCACCATTACAATCTTCATTTTTGGGAATACCCGTCTCGTGGCAAGCATCCACAAAAGCCTGGGCAAAAGGCGTTTGAAAATATTTCGCATAAGCGACGCTTAGTTCCCCATCATTCCCATGATATTTCCCCTTTAAGTCTTCGTTCTGTTCGCTCTTTTTAAAATATGGCAGAACATCTTTATAGGCCCAACCTAAATTTCCTAATCCCGCCCATTCGTCATAATCATTAGCATTTCCTCTAACATAGGCCATGGCATTTGTAGAACTACTCCCTCCAAGTGTTTTGCCGCGCGGAAGATATATTTTGCGATTGTACAACTGTGCCTGTGGTTCCGTAGAAAACCCCCAATCTACCTTCGTTCGGAAGAGGTTTCCATAAGCTCCCGGAATACCAATTTCCAATTTCTTATCCGGTCCACCTGCTTCCAATAGAAGTACCTTGATGGCAGGATTTTTAGAGAGTCGATTAGCTAAGACACATCCGGCGGAGCCGGATCCGATAATGATATAATCATAGGTTGCCATATTTATTGGTGGTATAATTTAAAAGCTTTTATCAGTTTCAATAAGGAATAAGATATACAAAGTTGAGCAGAAGAAAAGAATTATATTTTAGAATTACTGAGATTTCCAATTTTACTCTAGCCCTCTAAATTAATATAAACTCAGTTGTCATTGGCCTAAACCCTGCATAGTTAAATAGCAGAGACAAAGAACTAGTCAAAAAAAAAATTGGAATCTGTTGGTAGGGAACACTTTTAAAAGCAATGTATTATATATAATTATAATTAAAAATTGGGTTTAAGACTAGGGAGATTTCAATAAATAATAGGACAAACATTCTCAATTTAAAATCAATGAATTAATATTGCTGCTCTTTTTAAATGCCTCCTTATGATAACAACGGATCTGAGCTTAGCGAAAAATGCCTTAAACAATGATAAGATCATTGCAATACCAACTGAAACGGTATATGGATTAGCAGGAAACGCTTATAGTGAGAAGGCCGTAGAAAAAATATTCAGTTTAAAGAAAAGGCCTTTTTATAACCCTCTAATTGTACATATTAAATCAGCCGATTACTTAAATAATGTTGCCCGAGAAGTTCCGGAATTAGCAAAAAAATTAGCAAATGAGTTTTGGCCAGGACCTTTAACTTTAGTCTTAAAAAAACGAGCTATAATTCCAGACTTAGTTACTTCAGGAAAAGACACAGTCGCCATTAGAATCCCGAATCATCCATTAATCTTACAGCTTTTAGCGCAACTTGAATTTCCATTAGCAGCTCCTAGTGCCAATCCTTTTGGCTCTATTAGTCCTACGAGTGCCGAACATGTTGACGATTACTTTAAAGATAGTTTGGATGTTATCTTAGATGGTGGTAAATGCGAAAAAGGTATTGAATCTACCATCATAGGTTTTGAAAAAAATCAACCAATTATCTATAGATTAGGGTCATTATCTATTGAGCAAATTGAAAATAAAATTGGTAACGTATTAACTAAAACACATAATGATAGTAGCCCAAGTGCACCGGGAATGCTTTCAAGACATTATGCCCCCTCTACAGACACCTATCTCACCAATGACGTCCAAAGACTAATGCAGTCTTATAGAGGAAAAAAATAGGATTCCTACTCTTTCAAAATCAAATAGAAAATGCTCCTATTGAGTATCAGGAAATTTTGTCGAAATCAGGAGATTTAAAGGAAGCAGCTAAAAATTTATACGCAGCGATGCACCGCCTGGACAAACTTAAATTAGATCTGATAATCGCAGAGAGATTACCTAATATTGGTCTTGGCAAAACACTGAACGATAAGTTACAAAGGGCTGCAAAATAAGTGTTACGTAAAAACGAGGAAAATATAAATCTTTATACGGTAAATCATATTTAATGCTTTGATATGTTTTTTTTTAAAAGAAGCACTTGTGTTATATGTACCACTGCAAGAACTAATCATTAATTTGTCAAGTAAAAAATTATGAACAAAACTTTCGTTTTTAAGAATTTACATCTAATTATCTCTCTTATCGTAGTTGTTCCCGCCGCCCTTATTTATGGTTTGTCCCCATCCAAAAGTCTACCTTTCCTTTTTGATTTTGAAGTAGCATCTATTGACCTTAAGAGTGTCTTTTAGGGCCATTATGGGGCTTTACCTTTGCACCTCAGCTGTTTGGATTTTGGGGATACTCAAAAATTCCTTTTGGAATACCGCCACTATTTTAAATCTTGTTTTTATGGGTGGCCTGGGACTGGGTCGGCTTGTTGGAATAATCCTTGATGGAATCCCTTCTCCAGCCTTTGCCTTGGGCACAGTGGGGGAATTAACCTTGGCCATTTTTGCTTTCTATCAATTCAAAAAAAATGTTTCATCAAAGTCGGATTGAGTAATAAAAAGAAGGAGAAATCTACTATTTGAGTGAGCTAGAAAGTCAATTTATGTAAATTTTAAGAAAATAGTTTTTAGACTTTACTGTTTCAGCAGTAAATTTGAACCACTTGCAATGCTGCCATGAAGACCTGTATTAACCTAGCTGCCCTACTTTTTCTAAATTTGAACGCCGACCTTTGGGCAAAATATTAATATCGTCCGACAGTCTTTTAACCGAATATGGAAGACTCCCCAACGACTCTACCAGAAAGAAACGCCGCAAGAGTTTTTAATTGGTATATTGACAGGGATTGAATTCTGGCCATGCAGTACAATACCGAGCAGTTAAAGCTTGCAGAGGAGGTCGGTTTTGTGCGAGGTTTGGGATTGGTCTACATGAACGTTGGCAGTTTTGTGGTCATCAACAAAGGTCATTCAGGAATTTTGGAATATGAAATTGCCAGAGATATTTTTAGGAATATAAAAAACTATCGTTTAGAAGCATGGGCCATAAAAAACGGGCCGCCAGCCAATACGATAGTTACAACGGCAATTATGCTCTTATTCTCTTAGACAGTGCCTTTGTTACTTTTGAGAAGAGTAATAGTGATCCGGCAGAATTAACCTCTTTTTACAACATAAAAGCCTTGATTAATTATAGCAGGAAGGGTAATTATAAAACAGCAACAATTGACGCATTAAAACAACAATACCTAGAGGATAATAAGGGTGGCAAAAGGCAGAAGCGCTATACCAATTAGCGTCTTAGCAACCAGCAGAGATTACCAACAGGCTATTTCCTACAACCTTGAAGCAGCGGAAATTTATAAAAAGAATGACGACTTGGCATTTGAATTGCGTTTATTGGATGTTGGTATTAATTTCATATAATAGCCTTGAAAAATTATACAAAGGCTGTGAGTATTTCGAGGAATGTCTTGCCAAAAGTAGAAACACTTAAAGACTTGTTTTTTAAGCAGTATTATTCATGATTTAGGGAGAAGGAAAATATTCAAACAAACTAGACGATGGTATTAAGCTTCTTCAAGAGGCGAATTGGCAAAATTATTGGAAATGAAAACAAATTAATGGCGGCTACATAATGCCCTTGGCTACACCTTTTTAACAAAAAAAGAGCATCATTACAGGCTAAATTCTATTACGATATGTTATTAGCAAAGTATAATGGATCTAAAACACCCCGTCTTGCTTATTTAGAAGACTTACAGTTGCATAGAAAACTAAATAATTATCTGTCAGGCTTTGGAGGATTTCAAGACCTACAAAAAATACAGCATTTATAAGAACCAAATCACACAAATTAGTGAGTTAACATGATTTACGAAAACCGAGGTACATAACAAATATTATTGAAAAAGAAAATAATAATTGTTGTTTTAGAAAGATATGATTAATTATTTAAAAAAATTTTAGAGTGGGGCTGACTCTCTCTAACTCTAGGTTTTAGTTTTTACAGCCTCTGCCAAAATAAAACGAAACAAACTAGAAAAGGAAAAGGTAGATGCCGAGCTGGGCGTTTAAGAAGAAGGAGCTTACCACCCATGCCCTCCATCTGGCTAAAAAGAACGAGGTACTTGAAAGTATAAAAACAAAAGCAAAAATGTTGAAAGAAAAAAGAAGGGGGTCCTGGCTATCAAGAATTGATTAAAACCATCAAATTTGATCAACAGGACGATAAAAACTGGGAAAGTTTTACCCAATACTTTGAACAGGTACATAAAGATTTCGCCACCGATGTCAAAAGAAAATATCCCCAAGTCACCAAAAACGAACTCAGGTTTATGGCCCTAATGAAGATGAACATGTCGTCTAAAGAAATCGCAAATATTCTAAATATCTCTATCTCAGGGGTAAAAAAGGCCCGAAACAGACTGAGAAAAAAGCTCGGAATTACCCCTAATGAATCCTTGGAAGGCCTGATTATAACGATTTAAAAATTTATCGAGCTCTTACTTAAAGTCTTGAACCATCAATAAAATATGGTACTTCAAGAGTGTCCCCCCTTTGTCATCCCTATTTTTTTTAATTCCCGATTTTCACAAGCTAGGTTTGTGTCATCATTAAGTTGATAAATCGTTTTGTGGTGTCTTGTTCGGCCTAGGGCTGCAGACCAAATCCGAACAGGAACGCACAAAACAAAAATGTTAAACCACAAAACAAAAGATTATGAAAACGGAAATTATTCCTTTCAAGAAATTGGCCTTATTTTTTTTATTGGCAATTGCCATATCCTGTGGCAAAGACGATTTGGAAGCAGTTATTGAGCCACCTAGTACCCCTATCGCCACAAATCCATGTGAGTGATCCTTGTGCTAATCCTAATGAATGTCCCGACCAATGTGAAAACGTAGCAACAGGATTAAATCGAGATTCTTTTATCCCGGAGGGCAACTGTTACCGAAACAGTAGATGGTTACCAAGTAGACGGTAAACTTACTATCCCTTTGGATTCTGTTGGGGAAGTGGTCTTCGATAATGCCGACATTGATGTTTCCTTTAATGATGACGGCAGTTTACAAAGCCTGGTTGGAAATGTTGAAGTTCCTCCATTAGAAAACTTTTTTGAATTTGCAGAACCTTTAGAAGCAGAGATTGGCTTTTTTTCCGGTAAATTTTTAAATGATAATCGTAACTACGAAATTGTTTTAAAAGACGAAAGATTCTATTTTGTCTTTAATATACAGGCCAACATAGAACTCAAAATTGGAGTCAATGACGACCCAAATGCCAGCAAACCTCTTTCCATAAGTCCGGGAAGTGCTGGGGTTGCCCTAATCACGGATTATACAGACCCTATGTTTTTCTTCTCTATTGGTGGGGGCGTTGCTGGTGGAGATGGAGAAGATAACAACCAAAATGGGGACAATAATAACGGGGATAATAATAGATATAATAATAATAATAATAGCAATGACGGCCGATTATTGGGAGTTAGCTTTGGCGGCTCTTTTGGAGGTAATATTGTATACCTTCCAACCAATCCTGTAGATGACGTAGTTAGTTTTGGCGCCAAAACCGTTGTGGGGGGGTCTGCTTCCTTTTTTAAAATAATTGAGATGATCGGTCTATTGTATGAAAACAAAGGTTTTAGCGTGGATGCAGATCTACAGGATCCTTTAGCCTCGGAGTTTGGAGTAGGTTATCGATCTGGTTTTAATGGTTCTTTGGACTTGGCCCTTGAAATTAATTCCTTTATCTCTTTTGGTTTTCCCATAGCCGAAGGGAGTGCTGCAGTAGTTGCAGAAGCTTCCACCGCAAGTGGAGTGCAGGCCAGAGCATTTATAAATGGAATTGTAGATCCAGATTTATCGTGGTATCCAAATTTTATTCCTATAAAACCAGACGGGAGCTTAAATGCCGAAGGTTATGTAAATCAAAATGGAGAATTTGATATTGCGGCCGCCGGTAGCTTAAGCATTGAAACCCCTAATAGCAGTCAGGGAATTGAGGGCTCTATTCGCCTTTCCAATCCAGCATTTGAAATTGGCGGGAAATATACTAAGAACGACCAGGAATGGTCCGTAAATGCTGCGATAAAAAAAGACGAGAGCGAAGTTCTGGTGAAAGCACCAAATAGTTTTGTAGCAGGCCTCGATGTGGAGATTTCGCAAAGAATTGATTCTACTTTAGCGGTTGCCGAAGACGCCCTTTCTAATTTAGAACAGGCTACTTCCGATTATGAATTTGAATTTAGTCTTCGAGGATTACGCCAGGTTTTACCCACAATCATTTCCACCGCCTTACAAACCATAGATGAACAGGTAGATGAAGGCATTGCCGAAGGTCGAAGAAGAGCACGAGCAGAACTTGATGATCGCGGCAGAGTTCTCTGTAGTGATAATATACCAAGCATTGTTAATGGCATTGTGGACCGCTATAAGAATGCTTTGGTGCGTATGAGAAATGCGGTAAATAATGAAAACGATACCGAACAGTCCAGAACAGAATTGGAGGCTTCTTTGCGACAGCTAGCAAATTTGAATCGTGTAAATGAAACCGTTACTGCTGAGATAAGAAGTGACTGGAAGTTAACTGGATGTGTAATCCCTTTGGCAACAAACAGAGATGTTTCTTTAAATTTTGAGGTATTAACCAATACCCAGGTAAATCAATTAAAAACGGCTGCGGATAATGTGAAATTTATCGCTGAGACAAGTGATATTCTAGTTAGTGCCCAGGCCATTTTTGATGCGGTTCCCACGGAAGAAATACGCGATCGCTTAGACCAAATAAAGCAAGACATAGGTACGCAGGTTAGAACCTATTCCAATTTTTCAGGCGTTGGATTTGTTAAAAACCACAATACCAACGAATTTAGTTTCTTTGTTGAAGAAGGAGATAACAGGAGAAATGTAGCGAGTTTTAATCCCTTTGACCCGAACGCCATAATTAAAATATTGGTACCAGAATTATAAGGTAGTAGTATAAAATATGCCTAAAAGAAGCTCTTGAATATACTTCAAGAGCTTCTTTTGTATTTCTGCATACTAAAATATACTGGGAGCAAGATTCCTAAAAAGATAATCATGGTTATTAAGTTTAGTCGAAAAAGTTTAAAAATATACATAGTCTCTGCATAACCGACTTATTCCGCCTTGTATCTAATAAATAGCCTCCGAGCTTTAAGGCTTATGTATCTTTACTTAAGAATGAGAAATCACTATTAAAATCAATTTTACGTTTACTATGAAATATTTCTACATCAAAATATCTATGCTGTTAAGTCTCTTCCTCCTAATGGGATGCCAACAGAATAAACAGACAGAGAAGCTATTTTCGGAACAAAGAATTATACAAAGTGCCATCCAGGGTGAAAAAAGTAAGGGCCAAAAAATAGTGTATTCAAATAGTCCTGAAGAAATAATGAATGCCACCTTTTCCCTTAAAGGTAAGAATGCCGATTCATGGCGAGTTGAGTATACTTCCCAGAGTGAATTAAAGAATAAGGACAGTATAGCGTTCTTTGTTTTTTTTGAACCAATACCTAATTTTATTGGTATTGCTCAGGATACACTAATTCTGCATATTGAACACAAAGAGATTGCCTATTCCTTAAAGGGACTTAGTACTAAAGCTCTGGAAGGGAATAACGAACCTCCCCTGGCAGATGTAGTGACTACTTTGGGATATGCCATAAATATAGGCTGGACAGATCTGGCAAATCACGTTCTACCCGATTTACAGGGCGATGAGTTACCTCCCTCTCTATTTCAGAAAAATGAGCCTGGGAAAGTTTATATGACTCCAGTGGCCAGATATAGCCCTCCCTTTGGCTTGCCTTTTGGGTATTACACCAGCCTTACGGATACTATTGTAAAACATGAGGTAGGTGTTTTGGCAGGTTCCGAGATGTATCCTGAACATCAGACCCTTTATCCTGCATTGGCAGATGGAAAAAACAGTTTCGACCCTAAAGATAAATTGTTTGGCTTTTACACTACTAGCCCTAGCCATGATGCCTATTCAGAAGATAAATGGAATGCTTTATGGTTCAAAGAACATGTAGCCCACGCGGCCAGAATATATGAGGTTAAGAACTCTGAGGGTGTTATTATTAACGGGCAGTACCTGGTTTGCTTTGAAGAAGCAAGTAATGGCGATTATCAGGACTATGTCTTTTTATTAGAAAATATTACCGCAGTTGCAATTAACGATTCAGAAGAATAGCTTAAAAACTTCTTATCCTCTTTTTTTAAAAATAACAGCCGGCATCAAGTTGTTGAACCTGCAACTCTTGGACACCGACTGTATTAATCCCTTTTACAAGGCGTACGGACCTTCTTGATCTCCATTCAATTCCCGTATTACCAATAATCCTTCTGTGGTAAAATATAGGATTCGCTGAATAGTAGCTCCATTGATGTTGATTTTACAAGCTGCCTCGATTCCCTCACTGGCCACCTCGGTATCCTGTTCTGTTTCCCAACAATTAAAATCTGCAAAACCCAGATTTCCACTTGGCAACGAAATAAAATAGGGATTGTAATAATTTCGTCTGCTATAGGTGCTGCCGTTGGTATCATTAGAGTAATAATAGGAAGAGGTTACTTCACCATTGATTACCCTGACATTCGGGGCCTCTACATAAATACCTACTTGCTGCAAATATCGATCTCTTCGAACTGCTGCCTTGATTCCTTTACCAAATAATGGGAAGGATTGACAAGTTACATCTCGACCTTCAGGTCCAATGAAGGAACCGTCTGCAAAGGACTCGTTCACGCCATTATTTTTTGAAAACTCTTCATTTACCACCCATCTCCTATTGGAACCATTCTGTTGTCTGTATTCTCCTATTGGTGAACTAGGGGCACTTCGGATGTTATCCGGTTGGTAGTCTATTAGCTCATATTGGGTACCATCCCCATTAAAGATGTAAATCTCATCAAGAAAGTTCCGTAAAGATGCCCCAACACTGCTAAAGGTGGTAGCTCCCAATGGCCCGCTCGCATCATTGATACTGTACGGATCTGAAACCTCCCCTGTAGAGGCATTAAATATGGCATATTCTGTGCCAGCCCCATTAAAAACGGCCGTAAATTCATTATTTAATTGTGTAGCTGCTCCTATCCCATCTTCAAAAAGGTCTACAAGATTGGAATACAAGATGGGTGGTAAAACCCCTTTTAAACTACATTCCACAACCTCCATTTCCGTGGAAATATTCGTTCCAACCTGTTTAGAAGGATCTTCCAAAGAATAAATTTCATAAGAAAGGGGTAGGCCAGTTCTTATATCCGTACTGGCGGCCAGCATGTCGGCTAAGGCACTAATACTAGTTTCACCTAGTCCTGAAAAAGGTGTTTTTGGAGTCTCCTCCATAGGCGATTACCTTGATTTTAGATTTTCCATCTTCTCCATGCTGTCGGTCTCTAGATTACCTGCTATTTCTTTATTGAAACTTTTGTAGGAAGCTTCAATCTGGGTGTTCATTACTTCCAGGGAAGAAGTAGATTCTACCAGCATATAGAAAATTCTTCCATAGGTGACTTTTTTGATGTAAGTCGCGGGGTTGTCTGCCTGTATATATCTATCCAA
Organism: uncultured Flavobacteriaceae bacterium; assembly: GCA_942491255.1. Lineage (GTDB taxonomy): Bacteria > Bacteroidota > Bacteroidia > Flavobacteriales > Flavobacteriaceae > Eudoraea. The sequence continues at coordinate 29,373 of CALOAJ010000013.1, forward strand.
ATCTCTTGGTGTTACACTATGGTCAAAAACATCCTCATAGCTCGTTTGAAAATCATAACTCACATCGTAATACGACTGGTATAGTTTTATTAGTACCCTATTATAGGTTTGATCCTGACTAAAGGAGAGTTTTCCCTCTGCTTTTACCCCGTAACCTTCAAAGGAAAGCCCCATTTGTAAGGCCACCTGCTTTTCTGAAAACACATTTTCATAATCCAGATCAAAATTAGCCGGCACTACCCCGGTACTACCTGCAATAATATCATTCATGGCCTGTCTAACCTGAGACTCGCTCATTTCAGTAAGATCCTGAGAGGCTTCGGGGTTCCCGTCATTCAGATTATAAGATATACTCCCCCCTGCTCTTTTTAAGGGTATCCCCTGGGGTTTTACATTATTTATCGTTTTGCCCTGTAAAAGAGCGCCAGGGTATATTTCACTGGCTACCCCACCTAGGGTCTGAAAATCCCCTGTGCCGTCTGTAACACTGACCGTTCGGGATTTGCAGATAAAACGAAGGGTCTCTGCCTCCGAACCCGTTCCAGATGTATAGTCATCCGGATAACCTTCGCCCTCTGCCAGAGTCACGTCAGACCTAGACTCGGGTACTTCTTCAAACTCACCTCCCTTGGCAACTACGCCGCTAAAAGAAGTAGCCTCCGGATCGTCTTGCGAAACAGGATCATCAATTGGAGTTACCAATTCATCCGAATCACTACTGCAGGAATAAACTAGTAGTAATATTAAACTAAGGTTTGTAAACATTTTTAGAATAGAAAGTCTTGTTTTCATAATTTCTTGCTTTAAAGATTCAACGGTATAAAACTATCTGCAAATCAAGCTTCTACCTAATTTTGTCCATGGACAAACTATGGACAGCAGTCAAAAAGGATGGTGTACCGAAGTATGGACAAGAAGTAATTCCATGAGAATATAATTGCGTGAAAAAGCCAATAAAATCAGTACATAAAAGATATTTTGTTATTCTACAAAATTTCAGTAATACTGGACAAAGTAAAGAGCTCTTGACGTTTCTTCAGAAATCCAAATCCCATATCAAACAGATTTTTAAGGTATCTTGTATGTATTAAAAAGTAAAGGTATGAAACCACTAATCTGTTATTTTCTAGTTTTAACAAGTTTTACGCAGTTTATATATTCCCAAGAAATTGAGAGAATCGATAGTCTCTTAAACGTTTACAATACCACTAAAAAAGATACGAATAGCATAAAAATACTCGATCAATTATGGATGTATTCCTTAAATAATAATATTGACCTAGCCAAAGAGTATGCCAATGAGATGGTTATTCTCTCTCAAGAACTAGAGTATCCAAAAGGGATGGGAATTGGGCATACCAATCTTGGCCTAACCAACTCACAAATCAGCAACTTTAAAGAAGCAGAATTAGAATTTCAAAAAGCCTTAGATATTTTTAGGAAACATAAACTTCCAGAACAAGAGGTAAGGACTGTAATAAGAATGGCCAACGACTATTTTTATCAATCTAAATACGAGCGCGCTATTGAATACTGTGATTTGGCAGAAAATGTCTTAACAAAGCCGAAGGATTCATTGCAACTTGGATCCGTTTTTATACTAAAAAATGCCATTTATTTAGAACAGGGTTATTTTGAACTTTCCTTGAAATACGGCTTAAGGGCTGCTAAAATTTTTAAAAATCAAAAAGATGAAATTGGTTATGCAAAAACCTGTTATAATATTGCCTGTGTTCACGAGTCTTTAGGTAATAAAACAGAAGCTCTTCAGTACTACTACCAATCTATTCCGGTATTCGAAAAAAATAATATTCTATACACTTTGGTTTTGGCCCATCAAGGACTTGGCATCCTTTATACCAGAGACCCAGTGCAAAAGGATAGCGCAGAGGTCAACTTGTCAAAAGCCTTAGAACTGAGTCATAAAATGGGGGATTCAGTACTAATTTCTACCTCGCTTAACGAATATGGCAGATTAAAATTCGTCCTTAAAGAGTATGAGTCGGCTAAAGAAACCTACCTAGAAAGTTTAATTATAGCAAATAAGATGGATTCTGGCTTTAGCAAACAAATTATTTTATTAGATCTAAGTGAAGTTCACCTTGCCTTAGACAATTATGATCTTGCTTTAGCAAATTCCATGGAAGCCCTCAATTTATGTCAAGAATTAAAGATCGACGTCGGTATTAATCAAGCATATGAAAATCTTTATAACATATATAAAGAAAAAAACGATACCAAAAACGCCCTGAAATATCTTGAAAAATATAAGCAAACAAACGACAGTTTATATAGTGTAGATAAGACAAATAAAATAAATGAATTAGAGATTCTGTATCAAACGGAAAGAAAAGAGGCAGAAATAGCCTTACAAGAAGAAGAAATAAAAACGCTAAATGAAAAAGCCAAAGTCGACAAACTTACCAAGGGTCTATATGCAGGGGGAATGGCCTCTGCAATTGCCCTATCTGGACTCTTAGTATTTGGTTTTCAGCAACGAATCAAGAAAAATAAAATAGAGCGGGAGAAACAAGAAGAAATATACCGACAGGAAATTGAACACAAAAAGAAAGAATTAACCAGTCAGACTTTGCACCTTGTCCAAAAAAACACTTTTATACAAGAATTAATGGAGAATTTAGACAATATTAAAAATTCTCCTGACACCTTTAAAACGGAATTCAGGCGAATGGTTATGTTACTCAAAAAGGAGAACGCTTCCGATAAAGATTGGGAAGTTTTTAAGACTTATTTTGCCGATGTTCATAACGATTTTGACCAAAAACTCAGAACCTTTTATCCAGGTATTTCAGAAAAAGAAATCCGATTAGCAGCGTTTTTAAGAATGAATTTAACCACCAAAGAAATTGCCGTTACCCTAAATGTAATGCCAGACAGCGTCCTCAAGTCAAAATACCGGCTTAAAAAGAAACTAGGTCTCCGTAAAGAACAGGATTTAAGTGGTTTTTTAAATAGCATATAATTATTAAAAAGATCCTTCAAAAACTATGTTTCTTTAAAAAGGACCTTAAGCAGTAATCCTCAAAAATAGCATTGGCATAAACGTTTTATTGGCGTTTTTAATAAAAGAAAAGCTCTAAAGAAATAACTTTTTTATGCCAAACCGAAATAATTCCATGGCACTCTCTCGTAAAGCTCAACGAAATATAGGCAGAATTATCCTTTTGGCATTATCTGGCTTTTAGGGGGTTGGCTTCAGCTATTTATCAGAAGCCGCCACACAAAATCAAAATCTTAATCCTTCAGCCTCTATCACCGTAACCCTTGAGGTATTTGTTTTTGCAAGTATTACGATTACTCTGGTAGGCCTTTTAGTTGGTACTATAGAAGTGCTTTGGCTGGGTAATTTGTTTGATAAAAAGTCCTTCTCGCAAAAAATACTATACAAGACAGGTTTTTATAGTTTTTTTCTAACCCTTACCATTCTTTTTCTATACCCATTAGCCGCTAGTTTGGAGTTAGATGTTTCTATTTTCGATAAAAAGGTATGGGAAAAGTTTGGTTTAAAACTGGCTATTATATCTCAAATAACACCTTAATAGTGAAAATTGGTCCATTTACTTATTCAGAAATTAGAATATCCAAGATATCTGAAATCTCAAGGACCCACAGTATTATTTCTGCACCTGCAAACTCATTTAAGAGATTAGCGATCAAATCAGTTAATAAAATACTTGTTGTTATTTCGCCCAAGGAAGAGGAGGATTTCATCAAATCAATCAAAAAATTGAATCCTCAAATTTTTGTGAACCTTTAATTATTTTCCAATCCAGGTTCATTTACTATTTGATTTTCTAAACAATAGCTCTACGCTCCCAAAATAATACTGACCGCTTTCTCGGCTATCATAATAGTAGAAGCATTAGTATTACCTGCAACTATCTTGGCATGATGGAGGCATCAGCAACCCTTAATCCTTCTATACCCGTGCACTTGTAACTTGTCGTTAACAACTGCCATAGAATCATTCCCCATTTTACAAGTGCCGACGGGATGGTAAATTGCCTCGACTCCATTTTTAATATACTCAATGATCCCTTTTTCGGATGGATCCGCTGGACTAATAATAGACTTTTCTATAAGGAGCAAAAGCCTCTGAATTAAGTACTTGCAGTGCTTTCTGAGTGCCGGTTATCAACGTTTGCAGGTCTTCTTTTCCGAAAGAAAATTGGGTTGTATGACCGGAGCATCCATGGATTGGCGGATCTAAGTGACACATAACCCCTACTCTTTGGTTTTTAGAAGTGTTGGCATAACGGAATAACCATCAACCTTTCGGGAGTGTTTTAAAGTCGTAAATATCTGCACTAAAATCCTGACCTCTATGGAAAGGAACAAAGTGAAACTGAAGGTTTGTGCTTTTTGCTCCATTAACGCTCAAAAATGCAACCGATTCTAGCGGGCTGCAAGTTAAAGGTCCATTTGGGATGATCAGATATTTAATTAAATGAACTAACTGCTTATGAGGTTTTAAAAGGTGATTAAATCCCTGCTGTTGTAATGACAGGCTTGAAGTGAAGGTAAACAAATGGTCCTGTAAATTTTTGCCCACCCCTTTTAGCTCCTGCTTTATTGGAATTCTATGAGCTCCCAATTCGCCACGATGCCCAATACCTGAAAGTAATAGTAACTGAAGAGATTGAAATGAGCCTGCCGACAAGATAACCTCTTCTGATGCAAATACTTTTTCAGTTCTCATTTTTTTAGTCAGATATTCAACCCCTATACTCTGTTTCCCCTGAATAAGAGCTGCTTAGACAAGGGATGGGTTTTTACTGTGTGGTTTTTGCGATGCATGGAAGGCATTAAAAAGGCGGTAGCTGTACTCTGTCTCCTTCCCCCTTTTATTGTAAACTGTAAATGGCCCACACCTTCTTGTTGGGCACCATTACAATCTTCATTTTTAGGAATACCCGTCTCGTAGCAAGCATCCACAAAAAGCCACGGAAAAAAGGCGTTTGAAAATATTCTCATAAGCGACGCTTGGTTCCCCATCATTGCCATGATATTTCCCCTTTAAGTCTTCGTTTTGTTCGCTCTTTTTAAAATATGGTAGTACATCTTTATAGGCCCAGCCTGAATTTCCTAATCCCGCCCATTCATCATAATCATTAGCATTTCCTCTAACATAGGCCATAGCATTTGTTGAACTACTCCCTCCAAGTGTTTTGCCGCGTGGAAGATAGTATTTTGCGATGTGTACAACTGTGCCTGTGGTTCCGTAGAAAACCCCCAATCTACCTTCGTTCGGAAGAGGTTTCCATAAGCTCCCGGAATACCAATTTCCAATTTCTTATCCGGCCCACCTGCTTCCAATAGTAGTACCTTGATGGCAGGATTTTTAGAGAGTCGATTAGCTAAGACACATCCAGCGGAGCCAGCTCCGACAATGATATAATCATAGGTTGCCATATTTATTGGAGGTATTATTTAAAAGTTTTTATCAATTTCAATAAGTATTGAGATATACAAAGTTGAGCAGAAGAAAAGAATTATATTTTAGAATTACTGAGATTTCCAATTTTACTCTAGCCCTCTAGGTTAGTATAAACTCAGTTGTCATTGGTCTAAACCCTGCATAGTTAAATAGCAGAGACAAAGAACTAGTCAAAAAAAATTGGAATCTGTTGGCAGGAAACACTTTTAAGAGTAATTTAATTATAATAAAAAATTAGGGTTTACACTAGGGAGATTTCAATTAATAATAGAACAAACATTCTAATTTAAAATCAATGAATTAATATTGCTGCTCTTTTTAAATGCCTCCTAATGATAACTATGGATCTCAGCTTAGCGAAAAATGCCTTAAACGATGATAAGATCATTGCAATACCAACTGAAACGGTATATGGATTAACAGGAAACGCTTATAGTGAGAAGGCCGTAGAAAAAATATTCAATTTAAAGAAAAGGCCCTTTTATAACCCTCTAATTGTACATATTAAATCGGCCGATTACTTAAATAATGTTGCCAAAGTTCCGGAAGTGGCAAAAAACTAGCAAATGAGTTTTGGCCAACCTTAACTTTAGTCTTGGAAAAACAATCTACCATTCCAGACTTAGTTACGTCAGGAAAAGACACAGTCGCCATTAGAATTCCTAATCATCCATTAAGCTTAGAGCTTTTAGAGCAACTTGAATTTCCATTAGCAGCCCCTAGTGCCAATCCTTTTGGCTCTATTAGTCCAACGAGTGCCGAACATGTTTACGATTACTTTAAAGATAGTTTGGATGTTATCTTAGATGGTGGTGAATGCGAAAAAGGTATTGAATCTACCATCATAGGTTTTGAAAAAAATCAACCAATTATCTATAGATTAGGATCCCTATCTATTGAGGAAATTGAAAATAAAATTGGTAACGTATTAACTGAAACACATAATGATAGTACCCCAAGTGCACCGGGTATGCTTTCAAGACATTATGCCCCTTCTACAGACACCTATCTCACCAATGACGTCCAAAGGCTAATACAATCGAATAAAGGAAAAAAAATAGGATTCCTACTCTTTCAAAATCAAATAGAAAACGCTCCTAGTAAGTATCAGGAAATTTTGTCGAAATCAGGAGATTTAAAGGAAGCAGCTAAAAATTTATACGCAGCGATGCACCGCCTGGACAAACTTAAACTAGATCTGATTATCGCAGAGAGATTACCTAATATTGGTCTTGGTAAAACACTGAACGATAAGTTACAAAGGGCTACAAAATAAGTGTTAGCTAAAAACAAGGAAAGTAATATTCGGAAACTCTAAAAATAATTAAAAGAAAACTTCACGATATTTCCTAAATAAAACTGACCAAAGCTAGTAAAGTATTATCTTCCAAGCTTAAAGGCAGGAAAAAGCAATCCATAAGGCAAAAACGGCGCATCCAAAGAATAGTAGCATACCATATAAAGGGACGGTGCTTATAAACAAACCAGAGACGTTAAAAATGATATCAGATAAGGCTGTAAAAGCAAACAAGGCCAGAGCAAAATTGGACTTTTTATGTCCAATAAGAAGATAGTAACCGCCTATAAATAGTTCCACGCAGATGGTAATAGGTCCAAACTGACCATAATACGCCTTATTAAAGTAACCTTGAATGGTCTCGGGATAAATACTTTCATAAAAAAAAGAATCTAGGACAATGATATAATGAAAAAAGTGGAATCAATTTTCTGGATTTATATATGAATTTAGTGATGAAAACAATAAACCAAATAAAGAATGTTTGATTTTAAACCAGAAGAGGACTACACTTCAGGAGATGAATAAGATCTAGATTTTTATTCTAAAAAAAAGAAACAATACTTTTATATAAATTTTAATTCTTACTAGCGTTGGCCCTTTCCCCAAAAACCAAAAGAAACATCAAAAGAGTTATTCCATTTGGAGTTATCTGGCTTCTGGTAGGATGGATTCTATTATTTGTACAAGAAGCAGCCACATTAAATCAAAATTTAAATCCTTCTTCTGCCATTACGGTAACCACAAGTGTCTTTCTTTTCGCAAGTATTGCCGTGACATTTATTGGTCTTTTAGTAGGCGTGGTTGAGGTTTATTGGTTAGCTAATCTTTTTGATAGAAAAAGTTTTTTACAAAAAATTCTTTATAAGATGGGCTTTTACACCTTCTTTATGCTGGTGACAATTTTAATAACCTATCCCATAGCAGCAAGTTTAGAATTAAAAATACCTTTTCTAGACCCTTTGATATGGCAGAAGTTCTTAAACTTTTTAACTAGTATTGAATTAGTAAGCACTTTGGTTTCTGTAGCATTTAGCCTTTTTCTATCGCTCTTCTATTCTGAAATAAGTGAAAATCTTGGGAATACTGTTCTGATGAACTTTTTTACTGGTAAATATCACAAACCAAAGGAAGAGAAAAGAATATTTATGTTCCTTGATATGAAATCTTCTACGAGTATTGCCGAACAATTAGGGCATATCAAATATTTTGAATTATTAAAAGAATACTATGCTAATTTCTCCGATGCTATCATTAATCATTCCGGGGAGGTCTATCAATATATTGGAGATGAAATAGTTATATCCTGGAATTATAAAGAAGGAATTACTGGAAACAACTGTGTTAATTGCTTCTTCGCTATGAAAGACGATCTCAAAAAAAAAAGAAAACTGGTATACCAAAAACTTTGGAGTTGTTCCTTCCTTTAAAGCGGCTCTTCATTATGGGAATGTCACTACCGGTGAAATAGGGGCTCTTAAAAAACAAATAATTTTTACGGGAGATGTTTTAAATACCACGGCAAGAATTCAAAGCCTCTGCAATAAATATCAGCTTAACTTATTAATTTCTGAGGACTTAATACAGGTATTGCCACTGGGCTCTGGCTTTAATAAAGTCTCCTTAGGAAATAGTCCTCTAGAAGGAAAAAGAGAAAATATAAATCTTTATTCAATAAATCGTCAATAAGCCCTCTGCTATTGTTTTCTTTAAAAGTGAAATATGTGAATTTTATGTTGCCATTTCAAGAGCTAATCGTTACTTTATCAAGTAATAAATTATGAACAAACCTTTCGTTTTAAGAATTTACATCTAATTATCTCTCTTCTCGTAGTTGTTCCCGCCGCCCTTATTTATGGTTTGTCCCCATCCAAAAGTTTACCTATCCTTTTTGATTTTGAAGTAGCATCTGTTGACCTTAAGAGTGTTTTTAGGGCCATTATGGGGCTTTACCTTTGCACCTCAGCTGTTTGGATTTTGGGAATACTCAAAAATTCCTTTTGGAATACCGCCACTATTTTAAATCTTGTTTTTATGGGTGGCCTGGGACTGGGTAGGTTTGTCGGAATAATCCTTGATGGAATCCCTTCTCCAGCCTTTGCCTTGGGCACAGTGGGAGAATTAACCTTGGCCATTTTTGCTTTCTATCAATTCAAAAAAAATGTTTCATCAAAGTCGGATTGAGTAATAAGAAGGAGGAGAAATCTACTATTTGAGCGAGCTAGAAAGTCAATTTATGTAAATTTTAAGAAAATAGTTTTTAGAATTTACTATTACAACAGTAAATTTGACGCACTTGCATTACTGCTATGAATAGAAGAAAGGTACTTTTTCTGAAAATCGCTTCATCAATGATGATGTTGACTTTGATGCTTCCTCTAAGCTTGCAGTTTTTACATATCTTTGAAAGCCATCAACACAAAGTCTGTGATGATATAACCACACATTTACATAAAGATGCCCCTGATTGTGAGCTATGTGATTTTCATTTTTCACCATTTGACTATACCTTCACTGAATTACCCAAACTTGTAGCAGTCCAAATACTTTATCTGCCTGCTAAGTTTACCGGACCTTTACTTTTTAATAATGTAAACGATAGCACTGCTCAGCTTAGAGCCCCACCCGCACATTCTTAATTAATCAAAAATCCTTGTTATGTTAATTAAGACTTTTTATGCGCAAAACTGCCTTATTAATACTGCTTTTATGCAGTATTACGACTTTTTCACAAAATTGTAATTACACCCTCTCCGGGACTGTAATAGACTTACATGATGGTTCTTTACTAGAAGGAGCCATGCTGATCATTACAGATACTGGACAAGAGGTAATAACCGACCTGGATGGGAAATTCATCATTCCCGCTCTATGCGAAGGGCAGTACTCCATTCAGGTCTCCCATCCTTTTTGTCTAACAAAAGGATTTGTAGTTAATGTCAGTCAGAACACTATTAAAACCTTTCGATTAGAACACCATCTGGAAGAACTAAATGAGGTCATCGTAAAAGGAAAGGCCTATTCTGATAAGTCGAACACCAAACTGGTAAAGGAGCTTTCAGAAGCTAATTTAGAAAGATATAGCATAGCAACCTTGGGAGATGCTTTAAACAGTATTAGTGGCGTATATTCTTTAAATACTGGAAATACCATCGTAAAACCCATGATAAATGGACTTCATAGTAGTAGAGTAGTTATCATTAATAATGAGGTTAGAATGCAAGATCAGGAGTGGGGTGCAGAGCACGCACCTAATTTGGATATAAATACAGCTGCGAAAATTTCGGTAATTCAAAGGGGCCGGAGGGCTGCAATATGGAGGTGATGCCATCGGTGGGGTAATCATTGCTGAAGCCGCAAAGATGGCTGTAAAAGACAGTCTTTTTGGCAAAACTATTCTTAACGGAGCGACTAATGGAAGGGGCGGTGCCCTTACCACCAGCCTTACTAAAAGCTTCGAGAGTGGATGGTATGGAACCATTCAGGGAACTATAAAAAGATTTGGGGATTTTGAAGCCCCGGATTATGTTTTAAGTAATACTGGGCTTTTTGAAAGAGATTTCTCTATAAGAGCCGGTATTAATCGATTTGATTATGGCCTGGAAGCTTTCTATTCTTTCTACAAAAATGAGATAGGCATTTTACTAGCCTCATTTAGGTGGAGCTCAGGATCAGGTCCGTGCTATCAATAGTGACGTTCCCTTGATAATAAATGCCGATTTCACCTATGATATTATGGCTCCCAAGCAGGATGTAACCCATAATTTAGCAAGAATAAAGGGCTATAAAAGAATAAACAATTTTGGAAAAATAAGCCTTCAATACGATTTTCAGAGAAATAACAGGTTAGAATTTGATATCCGAAGAGGTGATGATAGAGACAAAGCATCCATTGACCTGCAGTTAGACACCCATACTCTTTTACTAGATTTAGATTATAAGTTATTCCAACTGATTTCCCTAAAATCAGGTATTTTGGGACGTTATCAGAAAAATTTTGCAGACCCCAATACGGGGTCGAAGATTAATTCCTGACTGTGACAAATATGAATTAGGCATTTTTATACGCTTGGAGAGTATTCTTTTAATGATCAATGGTTATTGGAAGCGGGAGTCGATTTGATTATTCGTATATGGATGTTTTTAAAGTTTTATCGAACTTCTTTTTGGGAAGCGCGAAATTATGATGAATTGGTCCCGGAGAATTGTAGTTGAAGAATTCAATAATCAAATTCTGACTAACCCTCAACCAATTTTAACAACCTATCAGCAAGTCTTGGTGCGACCTATACTTTTAGTAATAACTATAAACTATTCATAACTATGGTCTTAGTTCTCGTCGACACTTTAACTTGGCAGAATTATTTAGTGAGGGCCTGCATCATTCTGCTTCCTGAACAGAGCTGGGAGATCTCCGTTTTGAATCGGAAATAGGACATAATATTTCTCTAAGTTTCCAGAAGAAAGCAGGAGCCTTTGTTTTTGCCATTAATCCATATATCAATACTATCAATAATTTCATTGTACTAGAACCTACTGATATACAACAGACCATTAGGGGTAATTTTCAAGTTTGGGAATACAGACAGACCAATGCACAGCTCTTGGGTTTTGATGTAGATATAAATTACAACTTCAATAAATTCTTTGGTTTGTACAGTCAATTTTCATTGGTAAAAGGATATGTCCGTGATCGATATGAGCCTCTTATCAACATGCCCCCGTTGAGTACTAAAAATGCGCCCCGTATACCAAAACCAAGAATTGAACAATTTGTGGGTTCAGCATTACAAAGTGAATATGTTTTTCGTCAAAACGAATTTCCCGATAATAATTTTGAAGTCTTTATTCCAGAGACGGGAACTACGGAATTAGTAGATGTAAGCACACCCCCTCCGGCCTATCATCTATTTAATTTTGATGCTACCATGGACTTTAAAATGAATTCCAAATCCACGCTCGGATTAGGCTTTACAATAAGCAATCTTTTAAATACATCTTACCTGAAATTATCTAAACCGTTTTAGGTTTTATGCGGATGATTTAGGAAGAAATTTACTTTTAACCCTTAAAATAAATTATTAATTAAAATTTTAATCTAATGAAAACCTTTAAACATTTTATCAATTTTTCAGTCTTTTAGGCCTATTTTTTACCAGCTTGTCTCAATGTTGATGATGGAAATCCTCTTCCTATTAACGAGGAAGAAGTAATTACTACGCTTACCGTCACGCTAAACCCTGTTGGTGGAGGAAATGCGATTGTCTTACAAACCAGGGATTTAGATGGTGATGGACCCAACGCCCCTGTTATAAGTGTTTCAGGAGATTTAGTGAGCGGCACAACCTATAACGGAGCTATTGTTTTATTAAATGAAACTGTAGATCCGGCTGAAAACATAACAGAAGAAGTAGAAGAAGAAAGCGATGAACATCAATTCTTTTATACCGCCGGCAGCGGTCTCGATTTAACAACTACCTATACCAATTTTGATGAAGATGGTAATCCTTTGGAACAGCCTTTCTCTTTAACTGCCAGGGCCTCAAGTTCAGGAACTTTGAGTTTTACCTTAAGACACGAGCCTACAAAACCAAATAGCGGCCTGAGCGATGCAGGAGGAGAAACAGATATAGTTACGACTTTTAAAGTTGCAATAGGAATAGCTTTATCAGTTTCTCAACGCTTTAAACCCGCTTCTCTAGTGAATTACACTATGAGAAGCGGTTTTTTTTATTCCTATAATTTATTTATTTGATTCCCTTGTATTTTCTTCAGTTTAAATTACCTCAAGTGACCAGTATCAAATCAGTAAATCATTTTTATACTCATTAAATCGGCACTTATGAATCATGTTATAAAACTATTTCTGAGACTTGCCATCTCTATAGGTTTCTTATCGGCTTTAGCAGACAGATTTGGCTTATGGAGTCCCGAGGTATCTGCTTGGGGTAATTGGGATAATTTTATGGCCGGTACAGGACAATTAAATCCCTAGTGGCCGGAGGCCTTTATTCCGGGTCTTACTGTTGTGGCCACCCCTGCTGAAATAGTTTTTTCGATTTGCTTAATTCTTGGTTTTAAAACGGCACTGTTTGCCAAACTAAGCGGTATTCTTTTATTGCTTTTTGGCTTGTCAATGACTTTTTCGACCATGTTAAAAAGCGCCCTTGATTCTTCCGTTTTTAGTGTTGCTGGGCTGCTTACCTTTAGCCTCATGAGAAAAAAAATATTGGGAATTAGATTCCCTTTAGGTAAATCTAAAGCCTGATTTGAGTATTGTAAACCAGAATTTTCTTTTTTTTATTCATAAGTAATGATGGCTTTTATTATCTTATGATCTTAAACGTCGAGCAGATTAATTATAACACAATACTACCCTGCCACTCATCATTTACATAAAATACCAACTTCATGAAAAAACTATTCCTTTTCTTATTCCTTATTTGTACTGGCACGAGCCTTCTGGCTCAAAGTAAACTTTTTAGAAAGTCTTAGTATGAAAAGTGCACTCCTTGATACGGAGGTTAAATATTCGATATACCTTCCTGAGGGACCTTAGAGAGTCCAATCGTCATTATCCCGTTGTTTATCTTCTAAACGGCTATACGGGAGAATGAAACCAGCTGGATAGAAGCAGGTGGTATGCAAAGAATTGTGGATCATGAAATCACAGCTGGTACAATTCAGAAAATGGTTATAGTAATGCCTGATGGCGATGATCGACTGTATATAGAACCGAACCGATGGAACCTATCGCTTACGAGGATATGTTTATCACAGAATTATTGCCCTTTATTCAAAAGGAATACAGGGTTCGGTCAGGAAAAAGGTATACCGCGATCAGCGGCCTTTCCATGGGTGGTGCGGGATCCTTAAAACTAGCCTTAAAATACGACAAACAATTTGGGGCCGTCGCAGCTTATAGCTCGGCCGTTTTTACGGAAGAATCCGTTACTACTTCTGATCAAGAAGCCATGAACGGCTATGTCTCTAAAGCCATGCCTGATATGGTAGATTTGAAAGGTAAAAAAAGGCTCAACAAAAGTTATAGTGAATTTTATGACGTCCTTCGACTTGTTAATTCTAAAGATGCTGAGCTTTTAAAATCAGTTAAAGATATATTTTGACTGACGGGAATATGATTTTCTAACCCTTGGCAATGCAGCCTTACATAAAGAAATGATCATTAAACAAATACCCCATGAATATAGGGTACGAGACGGAGCACATACCTGGCCTTTTTGGAGAGAGTCTTTACCTGTTGGACTAAAGTTTATTAGTGACTCATTTTGGAAATAGATAGGGCACGGCTACTTCTTGTTTTTTTGCCTCCTAATTGTACTGCTGTCCAAATCGAATTGATTTATTTCCACATTAGTATTTCCAGTTGGATTGGTGGGTTGGTTCGGGTAGTTTTCCTATTAAATTTTCTTTTTTGTCTTTTTTTGTTATTCCCATATTTTTTTGTTTTTAAAATTCACTACTTAAACTAGGACATTAAGAGAGAATTCCAAATTTTAAACGCTAAAACTATGTTAAGTGACTATCTGTTGCCCTGT
>CALOAJ010000014.1:0-179325 GCA_942491255.1 uncultured Flavobacteriaceae bacterium
AAGTGATAAGTTAACAGCCAAGATAGATTGGGATATCAATCAGAATAATAAACTTTCATTGCGTCATAGTTATGTAAAAGGGGATAACTTAGAAGCTAGAGATTCTGGAAATAGAAATATTGGTTTTCTTAACGGTTCAGAAGAATTTGTTACTACAACCAATTCTACAGCTTTGGAATTAAGTTCACGTATAGGGGATAAGTTTTCTAATAATTTTATCTTAGGATATACTACAGTAAGAGATGATAGAGATCCTTTAGGAGATCCATTTCCCAGTGTAGATATTCAGGATGATGATGGTACTATAACCTTTGGTGCTGAACCATTTTCTACGGCCAATCTCTTAAATCAGGATGTACTTAACATCACAAATAACTTTGATATTTATGCCGGCCGACATACAATTACGTTTGGTGTAAACTTGGAGTTTGCAAAAGTAAAGAACTTATTTTTTGCCTATAACTATGGGGATTATACTTTCGAAGATCAGTTTGACGATGGCGGAAACTTACTTTCTTCAGGTCTAAACCAGTTTTTAACAGAACAAGATGCCGATGTTTATCAGCATGGTTATTCTTTAATTGGAGATGGTACTGTTGGAGATCAGTCTGCAGGAGCTTCAGAATTTAGTACTTTTCAATTGGGATTATATGTACAAGATGAAGTGCAGCTTTCGGATAATTTAAAAGCAACAATAGGTTTACGTTTAGATGTTCCATATTGGGATGACGGAATTGTTAATGATGATTTTAATAATAGAACAATTCCTCTATTGCAAGCAAATGGAAAGGATTTACAAGGAGCAAGAGTAGGTCAAAGTATCGATCCAACGGCTATGATAGCTCCGAGAATTGGATTTAACTGGGATGTAAATGGAAATAACACCACACAAATAAGAGGTGGTTTGGGAGTATTTACCTCTAGACTACCATTGGTATGGCCTGGTGGAACCTATAACAATAATGGAGTGACAGGTGGCTTTATGTTCGAATTTGGACAGGAATTTGAGCCTAATATTAATAATCAATTTGAAGACCCTCTACCCGGAAGTGGAGGTGTTGGGGGTAACATTGATTTAATTGCAAAAGACTTTAAATTACCTCAGGTTGTTAAGTACAATATTGCAATTGACCAAAAACTACCTTTATGGGGTCTTATTGTTACGGCAGATTTCCTTTATACCGATATAATAACGGATGTATATTATCAGAATTTAAATTTAAAAGGCCCTGTTGGATTCTATCAAGGTGCCGATAATAGACCTTTTTATGATAGAGGTGATGAGATAGACTCTACTTATGACAGAATTATTTTGGCTTCAAACACAGGTGGTGGAGATGCAACAAACTTAACCTTCAGTTTAAGAAAGCCTTTTGAAAATGGTTTTGCCGGACAAGTATCTTATTCTTGGGGAGATTCTTTCAAAATCTTTGATGGTACTTCTTCGCAGAATAGTTCTCAATGGAGAAATATTCAAACCGTAAATGGTAAGAACTCAAATTTACCCGTTACTAGATCGGACTTTGCCCTTGGTAACAGAGTTTCTGGTAATGCCAGCTACGAATTAAAATGGAATGACAAAATCAAGACTACCTTCGGTGTTTTCTATGAAGGATCACAGTCACAGCCCTATAGCTTTACTTATAGAGAAGGTAGAGATCTATTAAATGACGACTCACGTGATAATGCTCTTATGTATATACCAGCTTCCGCTGATGAGATTGTTTTTTCTGGAGAACCCGCGGAGCAAGCAGCTAAATGGCAGCAATTGGACACTTTTATTAACAGTGTTGAATATTTAAGAGAACGCAGAGGACAGTATGCCGAGCGTAATGGATCGAGAGGTCCTTGGAGTAGCATATTTGATTTAAAAGTACTTCAGGATTTTTCTTTTGATGTTGGAGGTAAAAGAAACACTATTCAGATCTCTGCTGATATTTTTAATTTCACCAACTTATTGAATAAGAATTGGGGAAAGAGAAAGTTCATAAGACAAAACATAAGTCCATTAACTACTGTATCTACGGGTGACACACCAACATTTGACATCAATTCTGGCGTAGTAAACGACGATGGATCTCCAAATTTGGTTGAATTGGATGATTCGGGAATTCAGTCTTCCAGATGGCAAATGCAATTGGGCCTTAGATATATTTTTAACTAATTAAATTTTTTTAGATAGTTTAAACCCTAACCTTTTCGGTTAGGGTTTTTTTATGAATAGAAATGTGTATTTTTAAGACAAATTATTTACTATGGAGATTGTTCAAAATATTCATTCCTATTTGGCCTATATAGTGCTGCTTTTACTTTTTCTTGCGGTCGCCAATGCTATCACAGGTCTACTAAGTAATCGAATTTTTAACTTGCATAAGGATTTCAGACTTAGTCTCTTTACCTTAATTCTGGCCCATATTCAACTTTTAATTGGCTTGGTTCTTTTTTTTATGTCTCCCAACGGCCTCAACGCTATACAAGAACTAGGTATGGGCGGATTAAATTCAGCAGCAAGATTACTTGCTGTAGAGCATCCGCTAATAAATATCATAGCGATTGCTCTGATTACAATAGGTTGGTCTCGTCATAAAAAGTTTTTAGATGCCAAGGGAAAGTTCAAAAGTATCGCTATCTTTTATGGCCTCGGCTTGTTGCTTATACTTAGTAGAATCCCTTGGGGTCAATGGTTTAATTAAAATTAAAGATTTATGAAATATTGTTTATGTATTGTGTTGCTGGTTAATTGCTTTGTAGTTAAAGCTCAACAAGAAGTTTTGTTTAATGGCAGTAATTTAGATGGATGGACTATTTATGGGACCGAGAAATGGTATGTTGAAGACGGGAATCTTATTTCTGAGAGTGGTCCCGATAAGCAATATGGTTATTTAGCCACCGATAAATATTATAAAAATTTTGAATTAACCTTGGACTTTTTTCAAGAAGCAGATGGCAATAGTGGCGTTTTTATCAGATCTACTATTGATGGCACCAAGGTTAGCGGATGGCAGGTTGAAGTGGCTCCAAAAGGCAAGCACACTGGGGGTGTATATGAATCTTATGGCAGAGGTTGGTTAATTAAACCAGAGGCAGAAAAGGAAGAATATCTCAAAGAAGGAGAATGGAATACGTTGAAGATTAAGGTACAAGGGGATAGCTTAACTTCATGGTTAAATGGTCATGAAATGGTAAGTATAGTAGACGAAGAAATTGGCAAAGGGGAAGGATCCATAGCTTTACAAATTCATGATGGTGGTGGTATAAGAGTTCGCTGGAAGAATATTTCATTAGAATCTCTGGATTAGTTGTAGGCCACTTTTTTTAGGAGATACATATAAACAGGAAAATGATCGCTGTAACCTGCAATATAAGTGCCCCCGGCATATGTTCTTTTGGGATACCCTTTAAATGCACCCTTTTTGGTAAGTAAGTAACTTGGATTAAAAATGCCAGCTTTCCAAAAACCCAGGGTACGTAAATCCGAGTTTTTCAAATTCCTGGAACAGAGTATTTGGTCAAATAGACTCCACTGATCTCTGTAGGCCAAGGAACCAAGGCCCTTTTTATAAAGACTTTCCATAGGATTAAATAAACTAACATTCCTATAAACGGTATCTAAAATATCGGTCAGATTATTCTTTATACTTGAATCAAAAGGATTGTCATTTAGGTCGCCCATACTTATAATTTTCGCACTGGGATTTACTTTTGTTACTGAATCAATTAGTCTACGGTTAAGGCGAGCAGCAGCTTTTCTATAGGGCCTGCTTCGAGTTTCTCCTCCTCGTCTAGATGGCCAATGATTGATGATGAAAAAAAGTTCTTCACCTTCAATGAAACCACCTACTATGAGTTGGTCTCGGGTAAAATCTCTTTTATTGGATTCATCAAAAAGCAGTAATCTATGACTTCTAAAAGAAGTGGGATTAAAGCTAGAACGCCTATATATTAGCGCAACATCAATTCCTCTATCATCAGGGGAGTCTTCATGAATTATTTCATAACCAAAGTTTTGTATTGCGGGATGATTTATTAGGTCTACCAGGACCCCATAATTTTCAACTTCACAGAGGCCTACGATATCAGGTGGCTTATTACTTAGGGTAGCTCCTATCTTGGAAATGACTTTGGCAATGCGATCTATTTTAACTTCATATCGCTTTAAATTCCAACGATAGGACCCAAAGGGTGTCATTTCATCGTCAAAGGAATTTGGGTCATCAATAGTATCAAAGAGATTCTCCACATTGTAGAAGGCGATGGTATACAAAGAATATATATGCGTCTCTTGACTATAGCTCAGGAGGGAAAAAAACGAGAAACATAATAGCAAGCCGATCTTTATCATGCGATTCTTTTTGGAAATGTAATCCTACTTTCCGCATGGTTGTTGCAATTTCCAATGCTATTTTCCAACTGTATAAAAGGGCTATTATATGTTTTTTAAAAACTTTCCTTTGGAATATTTTAATGATTCGGTTTTTTATAGACGAATAGTTATCAGCTGCTTTTTAGTGTTAGGATTAGTGAATATTTTAAGCTCACAGAAGTTAGAAATAATAGGAACTATTAAAGCCAATACAGTTAATAAGGTAATTGCTGATGCAGTAATTTTATTAGAAGGGACAAAGCTTAAAAGCGATTCTAATCAGGAAGGGACTTTTAAATTAACTACTAATTTAAAAGGGAATTTTATCTTAAAAGTATCGGCCGAAGGCTATTTAACCAAAAGAATGCCCATAATCTTGGAAGAAAAATTTTTGATGCTGGGAGAAATATGGCTTACTAAGAATATTTCAATCGATTTAGAACAGAACAAGATACTCTTAACAGAAGCACAGCTTCTGGATAGTGAAGGAGAGAATGAAACTTTTGGAGTTTTATCGGCCACAAGGGATATTTTTTTGAATAGGGCGGCATTCGATTTTGGGCAACTTTTTTTTCGAGGTAGAGGATATGATTCTCGCGAGAATTTGGTATTAATTAATGGTATTCCTATGAATAAAATATATAATGGAAGACCTGAATGGAATAATTGGGGAGGATTGAATGATGTAGTTAGAAATCGTGAATTTTCAATAGGAATGCAAACTTCACCATATCACTTTGGAGGATTATTTGGAACGTCACACTTGGAAACAAGACCCTCCTCCTTTAGGCCAGGCTTTCGACTTTCAACTTCCTTCTCTAACAGAACCTATGTCGGGAGAATAATGGGTAGCTTCACCAGGAATACACCCAATGGTTTTTCTTATTCATTTTCGGGCTCGAAAAGATTTGCGAAACAGGGCTATATTGATGGAACGTCTTATGACGCTTTTTCGGTATTTGGATCTTTAGAATATGCTATAAATCCTAAATCTATGATCTGGATTACCGCGCTCATGGCCCAAAACAGAAAGGGTGGACGAGCAGCTATAACAGATGAAGTTCAAGCCCTGATGGGGTCAAGGTATAATCCTTATTGGGGATGGCAAGAAGGTCAGATCAGAAATTCAAGAGAACGAATTATTAACGAACCCTTATTTATATTTAACTATTCTAATTCTTTCGGGAGACTTAGTCTTAACTTAGCCGCTTCTTATCAATTTGGTTACCTTAAGAAGAGTCGATTAGGCTATTTCGCTGCACCAAACCCAGATCCTGTTTACTATAGAAATTTACCAAGCTTTTTTATAAATAGTCCTATTGGTGCAAGTTTTGAGAATGCTTATATAGCTAAAGAGGGTTTTATAAAAAACGCCCAAATACAATGGCCCCGTTTTTATATCACTAATAGCGAATTACTTGGAAGAGAAAAAGCCTCTTACCTGCTTTACAATGATGTTAATGACAATCAATATATAAGAGTAAATAATACTTGGAATTATATTAATGAGCGAGGACTTTCAATAGATTTGGGAATTAACTACCAACAGTCAAAATCACATAATTATGCTCAAATAACCGATCTTTTTGGAGCCACTTATCACGAAGATATTGATACTTTTTCTATGTCTCGTAATGATATAGAGGGTGAATTAGAAAGAGGGGAGGAGGACATTTTTAAATATAACTATAATTTCATTTCCAAAGGGTTGAATTTTTTTACTCAAGTCAATTGGACCCTCAAAAAATGGAATATGTTCTTAGCCTTTAATTATAAATGGTCCCAAAACCAAAGAATTGGTAATTATCAGAACGAACGTTATATAGGGACTTCAAAAGGAATGAGCGAAATTTTACAATTTCAAACATATGGAGGGAAGGCCGGTCTTACTTACTTTTTGAATGGAAGACATTGGCTTAGTTTAGATGGTCTTTGGTTAGAAAGGCCTCCCACTCTTGAGAATATATTCATAAATCCAAGAGAGAATAACAATGTTGTAAATTCACTTAATGTCGAAAGAATTACTGGATTAGATGTAAATTATTATCTGCGCTTTCCTGATTTAATAGGTCGAATTACAGGTTATTATACGAGGTTCCAGGATCTAACAGACATTAATTTTTTCTTTGTGGAGGCCGGAGTAGGATCGGATTTTGTGCAGGAAGTATTAACTGATCAAGACCGACTTCATATGGGTTTGGAACTAGGTGTAAAATATGAATTTTCTTCAAGTATAAATACCTCTATAGCTTTTGCTCTTGGAAAGCATGTTTATGCAAATGACCCAAATCTCTCAATTAATTTTGATACCCTTGGTGATGAAGAAGAAATAATATCAACTACTGGTTTTAAGGATTTGGGAAAGTCAAATTTAAAAGGCTATAGATTACCAACCGGACCTCAAATGGCTTTTTCTCTTGGTTTAGAATACCGTGATCCGAAATATTGGTGGGTAGCTTTAAAAACTAATTATTTTGCAAATAACTATATCAATATTGCCGCTATAAATAGAACTCAGAGTTTTTTACTTAATCCTGAGACCGGCTTGCCTTTTGAGAATATCACGGAGAATCGATTAGCTACATTTTTAAATCAAGAGGCATTAGAGGATGTCTACATGCTTAATCTTGTTGGAGGGAAATCGTGGCTGTTAGAAGGGAAGTATTTAAGTGTTTTCTTGAGTATAAATAATCTTTTGGATACATCTTTTAGGAGCGGAGGCTACGAACAAAGCAGGAACGGAAATTTTGGACAGTTTCAGGAAGACAATATCAGCGATACCCCCTCTTTTGGACCAAAATATTGGTATGGATTTGGACGCACCTATTTTTTAAACCTTTCAATTAGTTTTTGAGTATGAGAACGGACACTAAATTCTATATTCTCCAAAGAGACGTAAGATCATTTTTTAGATTAAGGATATTAAACACCGGATGTTTAATCTTCCTTTTTACATCATGTATAAAGGAAGCAAAAGATATCAATACTCAAGATTATTGCACTTTAGAAGTTTCGCAAAATATTACCATGAGTGAATTAATAGAATCATACAAAGACAAAACAATTGAGATTAATAAGGACCTTATAATAGAAGGATATGTTATCTCATCAGACCAATTTGGAAATTTTTTTAGGAAAATATTTATCCAAGATCATCCATCAAGTCCCAGGGTGGGTATTCAAATAGAAATAGATCTGCAAGATTCATATTTGTTTTTCCCTTTGGGAAGTAAAGTGTTGATAAAACTAAAAGGGCTCTATTTTGGAAAGCAAAAGGAATTATTTAAACTAGGGGGAGCCTTAAATTCTTTTGGAAATATAAGTATTGGCAGACTGCCCACTTCTATTCTTTTTCAACACCTGCTATTAGATTGTAATAATACTGAGAAAATTATCCCCGTGAAGGCAAGTTTGTCATCACTAAATACGCAGATGCTGGGGACACTAATAAATTTATCAGAATTGGAAGTAATTGAGAACGAAAAAGATTCAACTTTTGCTATTTCAAAAGAAGAAACAACAAGAACATTAACCAGTTGTTCGGCGAATAAAATAGAATTAGTAAATAGTGGTTATTCAGATTTTTATAATGCTAGGCTACCAAAAGGAAATGGAAGTATTACAGGGGTACTAACCAAAAAAGGAAAAACCTTTCAAATGATTATTAGAGATACAACAGATATTTTTATGAAAGAAGAAAGTTGTCTGAAAAGCAACATGCTTAAAACTACGAAGAAGGTTTTAATTTCAGAGATAGCAGATCCCAATAATAATTTAGCTGCGCGTTTCATAGAACTATACAATCACGACTCTGTTGCGATAAATTTGGATGGGTGGACCTTAAAAAGATATACAAATGCCAATATCACATCAAGTGCCATGGTTGATTTATCAGGACTTGTGATAAACTCAGATAGTGCGCTGGTATTAACTTCAAATATGGCAGAATTTATTACAGTTTATGGATTTTTGGCGGACTTAGAAGTAAGTTCTAATGGCCCTGCAGACTCCAATGGAGATGACAACTTTGAACTCATAGATCCTTTTGGGAAGGTAATTGACAGTTTTGGAATTATTGGAGAAGACGGCACACAAACCAATCATGATTTTGAAAACGGAAAAGCGTCAAGAAAATCAGAGGTTGTTGAGGCAAATCCGGATTACACATTTGATGAATGGAATATTTATAATGACAATAATGTTTCTGGGACTATAAATAGGGCTTTATACTCGCCAGAAGATTATAGTCCGGGTTTTCGTTAGTTCAATAAGTTTTTTGACTTAGATGACTTAACCTCCTAAAGTGTTTTTAGACACCTAATAAAAAAATTCTATTTACTTATAACGATTTGATATACCGCCGCCAGTTGTAAACTTTTTAAATTTATCAATTTTGATGATTGACTTAATTAAACGTTTTTATACATTTAGAAAACATGGCAGAAAAGAATGAAGATTTATTTACGGCTTTAAGAAATGGAGAGGTAAGCAAGGTTAAAGAATTGCTTGCGAAGGAACCGGAAACTATTAATTTATCAGATGATAGAGGTTTTACGCCTATTATTTTAGCCGCCTATTTCAATCACTACGAAATTGTCGCGTATTTATTAGAAAAGAAGGCCGATATAAATTCAAGAGATGCCTCAGGGAGTACTGCATTAATGGGGAGTAGTTTTAAAGGATATGAAGAGATTGTTAGATTACTAATAAAGAATGGAGCTGATTTAAACAATAGAAATACCATGGGAGCAACTGCCTTAATTTATGCTGCTACCTATAATCATTTAAATATTGCAAAAGAATTGATTGCAGCAGGTGCGGATTTGTCGATTAAAGACGAAAGAGGGTATACTGCCTTGGATAATGCAAAACTAAAGGGGGCTCCCGACCTAATAAATCTATTAAAGGGAATGTAATATCCTTAAAATGAGAGAACAACTTCGAGTAGCATTAGTCCAAACAGATTTACTATGGGAAAACCCAGTAGAGAATCGGCGTCGGTTTTCAGAACGTTTTAAAAATTTCTCTCAGAAAGTTGATCTTGTAATTTTGCCGGAGATGTTCACAACCGGTTTTACGATGGAGCCAACCAAACTAGAAAGTGAAGAGGTCGAAATCACTTTAGATTGGATGAAAGAACAGGCGAGAAAGCTCAATGCTGCAATAGTTGGCAGTTTAGTCTATAAGGAGGGAGAAGAATTTTTTAATAGACTATTTTTTGTTTTACCTGATCAGTCATTTTATACTTATGACAAAAAACACACATTTACATTTGCTGGGGAGAATGCTAAGTATTCATCCGGTAATAACCGACTGGTAGTTTTGTATAAAGGTTTTAGAATCTGCCCCTTCATTTGCTACGACTTAAGATTCCCGGTTTGGTCTAGATATAAAGGTGATTATGACGTTCTTTTATATGTTGCTAATTGGCCAGCACCAAGAATTGAGGCTTGGGATACTTTATTAAAGGCAAGGGCTATAGAAAACATGTCTTATACCATAGGGTTAAATCGAGTTGGAGAAGATCCTAATGGGCATTCATATATAGGCCATTCGGCTATCTATGATCCTCTAGGGAAGCAAATGGTTTTTTCAGACAGAGAGGAAACTATCTTCTCTACTTTAGACCTAAACAGTTTAAAACAAATCAGAGATAAGTTTCGCTTTTTAGATGATAGAGATGAATTTAATTATTGCTGATAGTAAAAGTTTGTTCTAATTCCCAGTTAGCCCTTACTTCAATAATAGTTGGGTAATATATTACGACTTCGGGTTGTTTTTTTTGTAGATAGTTCCCTGTATCCCACTTTTTATTTAAATTGGCATCAAAAATAATACGGATATAATATTCATCAGGGTCAAGGGTGTTGAAATCGGCTAAAGTACCTTCTGTTAAATACACTTCTCTGTACAACTTCCCATCCTTATCTGTTAATTGAACGATCATGGGATAACTTAGATCACCTTCCAAATTAAAACGAAGATTTCCATAGTCAGCCAATCCATCGGTACGCAACCTATAAGCTACGGTGTCGTTGGTGTTATTGAAAAAATCTCTGAGAACCTCAGGGTAAAGGACTAAAGAGTAGATTTCATTTGCTTCTTTTTCAAAATCAAATTGAAGGCTATTTTTTAGGGTGTCTAAACGCAACTTAAAGGGAACATCTAATGTGTCCTTATTAAATAAAATAACCTTTGAAGAATCTACAGATTTTATGGGAATATTTGCTGCAATTGAAAAGTTATCCTGTAAGTTTAATTTTTGACGGCTACTGGGATAGAGCATCAATGAATCCGAAAGAAGTTTTCTGGTTTTAACAGTAAAAGTATCCCTTACTTTCTCTTTTTCGTTAGCCACTTCAAAAACTAGAGAATCTACTTCAAAAGGTGTAAACCAAAAATTAAGAGTATCTTTTTCAGGCACCTTGGCTATTAAAGTCTCAATAGTATCCGGCAAAATACTTAAAGGGGTAATATCAATTATTTCGTCACCACCATAATATCCAAAAATAATTTTGTTTGCGGCTGCATAGGAAGGAAGGGGCACTTTGTAATCTGGAATTTCTTTGAATAGATTTAATAAGTATACGGTATCAGCGGGCAATACAACGGTATCTTTTATAAATCCAATTTTATCTTCTGCCTGGTCGAAAATATTATTTTTATTATTATCCTTAACAGCGATGATGGCATAGCTTCCTGCTTTTAAGTATTTTAATGTAAATATATTAGTACTGTCTAGTGTATTGGTTATATAATTTGGGGGTCTTAAATACACCGTAGAATCGTTATAAGTGGAGTCAATTTCATAAAGCATAACACTGATAAAATCGTCCTCTTCTCTATTAAAAGCATCTTTTACAACTCCAGAAACCTCCAGAGAATCAATGTAAGTACCTGTAGAAAAGACATAGCTAAGAAAACGGTTAGGATTTCCTTCGTTATTGTCAACAATACTCTCGCCAAAATTTAAGGTATATGTAGTGTTTTCTTTTAAAGTGTCTTTTATGATTATTTCAATGACTTTACTGGCAGCTCCCTGGGGACTTATTTGAGGATTATATTTTAATGGAGGTGATACAATTAATTGATTCTGTATATCCTCTAAGCGCACATATTCATCAAAAGTTAAGCTTATTTTTGTGTTATTAAATTCTGTAGATAGATTTTCCGGCTCGGCTTTAATCAATACGGGAGGTATTTCATCTTTAGGCCCTCCAGTTGGTGAGCCACGCCTTGCGCATTGTAGGAATGCGAATAAGACTGTTACGAGAAAAATTAGGGATAAAACTCGCCTTAATTTAATCATGTGGTTTTAATATTTGGTAAAGAAACAACTAATTTCAAGAATTGTGAAATTATGGCACAAAGGCCATGGTTAATATATAGATTTCAGTTTTAGGCGCTTTTAGTAAGGCCTTGGCACAAGCTTCTAAAGTAGCACCTGTAGTAATAACATCATCGACTAGTAAAATCTTCTTATTACTGAGAATTTGGGCGTTTTTTAAAACATATAGGTCTTGTTTATCTTTCCACCGATAGATCCTGCTTTTCTTCGTTTGGGTTTTCGTATCAGCTGTTTTTATTAAACAATTGTTTATATAGGTCGCATCTATTGAATTAGCAATTTTTTGACCAAAAAGTTCTATTTGATTATAGCCGCGAATTTTAAGTTTTTTATGATGTAATGGTACAGGGACAACACAGTCTATATCTCTTAATTGCCCGGTTTCTCTAAGTATTTCTCCGTACCAGGAACCTAAGAAGTCTCCAATTTGAGGCTGGTTTTTATATTTCAAGTGATGGATGATGTTTTTAGTGATGCCTTTTTCCGTAAAAAAAAGAAAAGAAGATGCTTTTTTTATGTTGATTCTTCCATAAAAAACCCGATCAACTGCATTTTCTGTTAGATAATCGAACTCGGTAAGTGGTATTTGGTTTCGACAAAATGCACAAAGATGCTGCTCTCCTCGATATAATCGAGCATTACATCCAAAACACAACCTCGGCAGAAGTACCGCGTTGATATCATTTATTATATTTGATAGCTTAGAGAAATTCAAATCTTATATAACCTAATCGTATTACTTAGCTTTTTTTGAATGACTATTCAAGATAATAAATTCAACTATAAAATAATACTTGCAGCTTTAGTTGCGGTAATTTTAGGCATTCTTATTGCCTTCTACTATAGTTATGTTCAATCTCAGTCTCAAATAAGCTATCTGGAAGAGGAAAAGGGTTTATTGGTAAGGGATCTGACTATCATGAAAGCAGAGGTAGATAGACTATCAGCTCTTAATGAGGTAAATGAGATAGACTTGCAAGATTCCAGATTTAGGATTGAAGAACTCCTAGATTCAGTGGGTCGTTTAAATTTTACTGTGACCAAGTTGAAACAATATAAGAAAGAGTTAAAAGTTCTAGAGGCTAAAAATGATAGTCTTATGCTTAATAATAGCTATCTAAAATATAATAATATGCTTCTCTCGGATAAATACGAGGAGACTAGGAAGATGATTGATGATTTGAGAGGGAAGAGTAGTTCATTAGAAGAAGCAGAAGCTTTGTTACGCGAAAAGAATAAAGAATTACGAAAAGAATTACGAATAAAGAGTTACCTAAAACTGCAACATTCTGAAGGAAGTGGTTTTAGAGTTAGGAATACAAGACCTATCAAAACAACAAAAGCTTCTATTATTGAGAAAGTAAGAGGATGTGTTACTATAATGGCTGATCCCAGCAGCAAAGATCTGGAAAAAATACTTTATTTTCAGTTCCTAGATCCTAATATGAAGGTTATAGAAGATAATGCCAATATGATTTCAGTAAATGGAAACACCTATAGTAAAAGAGTTGAACTAATCTGTACAGGTGAGGAATTTAGTGTTTGTGATTTCATTACTATCCCTCAAGGCTCTTTAGAACCTGGGAGGTATACATTAAACGTTTTTGAAGATGAGAAACTTTTATCTTCAGCAGAGTTTATTTTAAAATAGTTTTTCTATTAGAATTCCTCCTATTTTATTTTATAATCCTTAATTATTAAATGGCATAAAGTTCTATTTTTGCCAAATGATAAAGCAAGAAGATATCTTTAAGAAAGTAATCTCACATGCCAAAGAATACGGATATGTGGTACAATCAAGTGAAATTTATGACGGACTAAGTGCCGTATATGATTATACTCAAAATGGATCAGAATTAAAGAAGAATATAAAAGAGTACTGGTGGAAGGCCATGGTACAACTACAGGAGAATATTGTAGGCATTGATTCTGCCATCTTTATGCATCCAACTATATGGAAGGCCTCTGGCCATGTTGATGCCTTTAATGACCCCTTGATAGACAATAAAGATTCCAAAAAAAGGTATAGGGCCGATGTCTTAGTTGAAGACTATGTAGCAAAAATTGATACCAAAATAGAGAAGGAAGTTAATAAGGCCACCAAACGCTTCGGGGAATCCTTTGATAAAGAACAGTTCTTAGCTACCAATAAGAGGGTTTTGGATTATCAGGAAAAAGGTCAAAGTATATTAAAGAGGTTAGGCAGGTCTTTGGAGGCAGAAGACTTGGCGGATGTAAAAAGCCTTATTGAAGAATTAGAGATTGCTTGCCCTTTATCAGGATCAAGAAATTGGACTGATGTAAAGCAATTTAATCTTATGTTTGGCACAAAACTCGGCGCCTCAGCCGAGCATGCAACAGATCTTTATTTAAGACCAGAAACCGCGCAGGGAATATTTGTTAATTTTCTTAATGTTCAAAAGTCAGGACGCTTAAAAATACCATTTGGGATAGCACAAATTGGAAAGGCATTTAGAAATGAAATCGTCGCAAGACAGTTTATTTTTAGAATGAGAGAATTTGAGCAAATGGAAATGCAATTTTTCATTGCACCCGGAACCCAAAAGGAATGGTACGAACGTTGGAAGGAATTAAGAATGAAATGGCATTTATCTCTTGGGATGGGGAAGGATAACTATCGTTTTCATGATCACGAGAAATTGGCACACTATGCAGATGCCGCTACTGATATAGAATTTAAGTTTCCTTTCGGATTTAAAGAGCTAGAAGGAATTCATTCTCGAACAGATTTTGACTTAAGTAGTCATGAAGAATATTCGGGAAAGAAACTTCAATACTTTGACCCTGCTTTGAATAAGAATTATGTTCCTTACGTTGTAGAGACTTCAATAGGCGTGGATAGAATGTTTTTGGCGGTGTTATCAAACGCTTACCAAGAAGAGGAATTAGAAAATGGCAGTAGTAGGACAGTACTTAAAATACCAGCGGTTTTAGCGCCTAATAAGGCGGCCGTTCTTCCGTTGGTAAAAAAGGATGGACTTCCCGAATTGGCTCGTGAAGTTATGGACATCCTTAAATGGGACTATAATGTTGTTTATGATGAGAAGGATGCTATAGGTAGAAGATACCGAAGGCAAGATGCCTTAGGCACCCCATTTTGTATAACTGTTGACCATGAATCTTTAGAAGACAAATGTATTACCATAAGACATCGAGACACCATGGAACAAAAAAGAGTTCCTATAGATCAACTACTCAAAACAATTTCTGAAGAAGTTGATATAAAATATTGGTTAAAAAAAATGGAAAACTAATACAATTCTAAAAGGCATAGGTCAGACCCAAACTAGAATAGTAATTGCGATCATTTCCGGGATAGTAATAACGCGGTTCTGCACCTCCAAAAGAATTGGCATTTATTAGTACAGATTGAGCATAATTGATATTAAAAATATTATTGATGCCAAAATCAATAGAAAAGGAAAGATGATCTGAAATGGCTTTTTTATAACCCATTCTGGTATTTAACAAATTATAAGGTTCGCTGTATAAAGTATTTGCGTCCGTCAATGGAATTCCATCAACATATTGGTAGGTGGTGTTCCAATAAAAATATTCAAATAACTCTAGCCTTAGGCCCATATTTAGTCTGTTTTTTGGAACGCCGGTTAGTGGATTGCCAGAATAGTCATTGTCGCCATCAATAAACTCTACGAAAGTATGATCGCTTAGTGTATAACTGGCAAAAGGGATCAAATTTACTTTTTGAGAAATTCTAAAGGTATAATTGGCATCTATCTCTATCCCCTGGTGTCTTGTACTGCCGGCGTTTTGACCAATAAACTGATCTTCACCAACTCTTTGAGCTACCAATAAATCATCAATATTCATTCTAAAAAAAGCAATATTTAACCACAATCTTGAATTTAGCAAAAAGAATTTGCCCCCAACTTCATAATTAACGCCTTTTTCCTGAACTATTTCTGGGTTTATCAGGCCATCTGGGGTAAGGGTTTCTTCCAGACTTGGGTTAGAAAAACCTTTACTTATATTACCATAAAGCGAGTTTCCCTTGCCCAGATCATAGAGTAGGTCTAAACTTGGTAAAAACAAAAGATCAAAATTTCGCTCGGCCGATTTATTTTCACTTCCAAGATTGAAATTATCCCTAAAATCATAAAGAGTTTTATTAAGATTTAGCCCCAATTGAAGTTTAAAACGATCTGTAAAGGGCATTGTTATTGATGCAAAAGCATTTAACTGTCTTCTTAGTTCTTTATTGTCACTAATTTCTGCCCCTTGTAAACTGCCATTTCCATTGTTTTCTTCATATAGGTTTTCAAAGGTTTTCCAATTGTATACATCTTTGTAAAATTCACCTCCAAAAACGTAACTTCCCTCACGTTTATTAAATTGAAACCTCCCTAAAAATTGAGTTCTTAGGCCGTACCCATTGGTGAATTCATCTAGAATATTAAATGGTCTGGCTTCATAATGATCCAGATAAGTATAAAATACACTTGTTGTATTTTCAAGTTTAGAACTAATTTTATTGGAAAAAGAAACACCAAAAAGACTGTATTTATTTGATTCAAACCCCTGGGCTGCTTGCCAATTGGCTGCTGCTTGTCTGGGATTTTCTGTAAATGCTGTTATTCCCAGTGAACTTGGAATTTGGGCAGTGTAATCTATATAATTCGCCAAGAATTTTAATTGACTTTTAGGACTTAACTGAAAAGCTGAGGTAAGTAGAATACCATCGCGCTCAAAATTGCTATTATCTCTGTAACCATCAGTATCTAAATGATTATATCGTAATTCGAGATTTAATTTTTCTTCATTGTGTTTAAAGCTAATGTTATCTTTTAGCATTCCATAGGAACCCAGGGTGAAGTTATTGGACAGTACTGTCCCTTTGTTTTTATCATCTTGTTTTGTCTCCAGTAAAATGGCACCTCCGAGATTTGTACCATAAGGGGTTCCTTTAGGCCCTTTTATTACTTCAATAGCCCCCAGATCCTCTAAGTCATAGGCTTCTATAGTTGAGAATCCCGTACCATTGGTTACCGGAATATCCATAAAATATAACCGTAACTTATCAGTGCCGAAGGGAGTTCTGGCCCCTACACCGCGAATGGTTATTCGATTGGTATTTAAGGCCCCTGAAAGAAGATATACGCCAGAAACTTGGTTAATAGAAGATGCTAAATCTATAGGGCTGTGATTTTGGAAGGCTTTTTCTCTAATGATAGATGATGGAATTATTCCTAATACCTTTTTGGTCTTAACTGGATTAAAAATGATAACCTCATTTAAATAAGTAAGAGAATCTTTCGGGGCTTCTTGACTAAAACCAAAGAGAGAAAAACCAAGAATTAGGAGGGAAACAAATGTAGATTTCATGTAATATAGTTCCGTTCAAAAATAATCATATTTACATTAAATAGGTATGATGTTTAGATAAAGGAAGTAAAATGAATTCAATAAGGTTTAAAACATTTACTATTTTTGAAGCAAATAACCACATTTTGAAAATCATCTCATATAATGTCAATGGTATACGCGCTGCAATTAAGAAGGGTTTTATGGATTGGTTACAAAAAACGGATCCAGACATTGTTTGTTTACAAGAGATAAAAGCTTTAAAAGAGCAATTAGACATTGACCTTTTTGAAGAAGCGGGCTATCCATACCATTATTGGTATAGTGCTCAAAAAAAAGGCTATAGCGGCGTCGCTATCCTTTCAAAAGAAAAGCCTGAACACATTGAGTTTGGAACTGGAATTTCCTATATGGATTTTGAAGGCAGGAATTTGAGGGTAGATTTTAAAGACGTTTCGGTAATGAGCATGTACCTTCCATCAGGAACTAATATGGACAGATTAGATCTTAAGCTCACTTATATGTCGGATTTGCGTAAGTATGTAGACAATCTTAAAATTAGTCACCCTAACCTTATCATTTGTGGAGATTATAATATTTGTCATGAGGCCATTGATATTCATGATCCAGTAAGGAATAAAAATGTTTCTGGTTTTCTTCCTGTTGAAAGAGAGTGGATTGGAAATTTTATGGATAGCGGTTTTATTGATAGTTTTAGATTCTTTAATAAGAACCCGGATCATTATACGTGGTGGAGTTACAGGGCAAATGCTAGAAATAATAATAAAGGGTGGAGATTAGATTATGCTATGGTAAGCAAGACCTTGGAAAATAGATTAGTTAGATCTGTAATTCTTCCTGAAGCTAGGCATAGCGATCATTGCCCAATTTTGGTCGAAGTTGAAACATGATTACATTGAATTGTTTTTAAAAAGAAATGAAAAATTCAATATCCATAAATGATATATACAAAACTACCACATACTGAACTTGAAGTCAGCAAAATTTGTTTAGGAACTATGACCTGGGGTCGTCAGAATACTGAAATAGAGGGTCATGAACAGATGGATTATGCCTTTGAACAAGGAATTAATTTTTTCGACACTGCTGAGCTATACCCAATTCCTCCGCATCCCGATCGCTTTGCTGATACTGAGAAGATTATTGGGACCTGGTTT
The DNA here is from genome assembly GCA_942491255.1 of uncultured Flavobacteriaceae bacterium. Taxonomy (GTDB): domain Bacteria; phylum Bacteroidota; class Bacteroidia; order Flavobacteriales; family Flavobacteriaceae; genus Eudoraea. Next base: position 18,233 of record CALOAJ010000014.1, read on the forward strand.
AAAAAGACAGGAAATAGAGATAAGATTATTTTAGCTTCCAAAATAGCGGGAAAGGCCGAGTTCACTAAGTTTATTAGAACTACTGGTTTTCGCAGGGAATCCCTAATTGAGGCTGTGAATGGGAGTTTAGAAAGACTGCAATCAGATTATATAGATTTATATCAATTACATTGGCCAGAACGAGCTACTAATTATTTTGGGCAAAGAGGTTATACCCACGACATATCAGATTTTTGGGAGGATAATATTCACCAAGTTCTTGAAACGCTGAGAGATTTGGTAGACGAAGGCAAAATAAGGCATGTTGGATTATCTAATGAAACCCCGTGGGGAACCATGAGATTTTTAGAAGAAAGTAAAGTTCATAAGAGTTTGCCGCGCATGATTACTATTCAAAACCCTTATAGTTTACTCAACCGTCTTTTTGAAGTGGGTCTTTCAGAAATTTCGATTCGAGAAAAAATAGGTTTATTAGCTTATTCACCTTTGGGATTTGGAGTGTTAAGTGGAAAGTATTTGGGGGGACTAAAACCCGCTAATGGACGTATTACTCTTTTTCCTAATTATAAACGATACAGCAGCTCAAATTCTGAGAAAGCAACTCAAATGTATTTTGATTTGGCTAAGGAAAATGAGTTATCACTAACTCAAATGGCATTAGCTTTTGTAAGTTCTCGTCCATTTATTACCAGTAATATTATTGGAGCCACTAGTATGGAACAATTAAAAGAGAATGTTGGTAGTATTAACATAACACTTGGGGAAGAAATTCTTGAAGAGATTAACAAGATTCATGAACTGTTTCCAAATCCGGCTCCTTAATAGAAGAAATCTGACTTTTTGTGAAGCAAAAAGAGTTTCAAGCATATAAAACTAAAGGAATAATTGCGAAATTACCTCTTCAATTTTTGACACTAAAACAATTTTGATCCCACTTTTTTTGAGGGTTATTTTATTATTGTTGGAAACGTAAATTTCAGAAAAGCCTAATTTTTCCGCCTCAAGAATTCTTTGCTCAACTCTTTGAACGGGTCTTATTTCCCCGGCAAGGCCAATTTCAGCAGCAAAACTTATATTCTTTTTTATAGGTATATCCGAATTGCTGGACAAGATGGCTGCAATAACGGCTAAGTCTATAGCCGGATCGTCTACCGAAATACCTCCAGTAATATTTAAAAAGACATCTTTAGCACCAAGTTTAAAACCTGCTCTTTTTTCAAGTACTGCTAATAACATATTTAAGCGCTTGGCATGGTAACCTGTAGTAGATCGCTGAGGGGTGCCATAGACCGCAGTACTTACAAGAGCTTGAATTTCTATCATCAAAGGGCGCATGCCTTCTAGTGTAGAGGCTATAGCAGTTCCGCTTAAACCACTGTCATTTTTTGAAAGTAACAGTTCAGAAGGATTGTTAACTTCTCTAAGTCCATCACCTTGCATTTCAAATATTCCAAGTTCTGAGGTAGATCCAAATCTGTTTTTAAGAGCTCTTAGGATACGGTAGACATAATTTCTGTCACCTTCAAATTGCAAAACAGTATCTACCATATGTTCTAATATCTTAGGCCCAGCAATATTTCCTTCCTTAGTTATATGACCAATAAGCAGTACCGGGATATTGGTAGCTTTAGCAAATTGTATTAGTTCTGCGGTACATTCCCTTATTTGGGAAATACTTCCGGCAGAAGATTCGATATAATCAGAATGCAGGGTTTGGATAGAATCGATCACTAAGAAATCTGGCGCAATCTCTTTTATTTGTTTGAAGATATTTTGAGTCTTGGTTTCCGTAAGGATATAACAGGTCTTATTATTTGGATAAATGCGTTCAGCCCGCATTTTTATTTGTTTTTCACTTTCTTCCCCGGAAACATATAAGGTTCGTAAATTCAGGTACAATGCAATTTGTAGCACTAAGGTGCTTTTTCCAATTCCAGGTTCACCTCCTAATAATACCACTGATCCCGGGACTAAGCCTCCACCCAGGACTCTATTAAATTCGATATTTCCAATATTTAGCCTGTATTCCTTAGAAGTACTTATGTCACTTATTAAAATAGGTTTTGCCGCTTTTGATAGGGTGGTATTATCGGCTTTCCAAGCTGTTTTTTCACTTTTTTGGATCACTTCCTCAACCACAGTGTTCCATTCTTTACAGGCATTACATTGCCCTACCCACTTGGCGTATTGAGTGCCACAATTTTGGCAATAAAAAACAGTTTTTGATTTGGCCATTCTCCTCTAAATTGGATTTGGCTAAAGATATTGTGGATGCCCGTAAAAACAAAAGATTGTTTACAATATAGAAAGGAAAATATCTTGGGGGCTTTTAAAAACCAAAGTCGGCTTTTAGCGCGTCCATTTTTTCTAAGGCCATTTCTTTAGTAAGAAAATCGATTTCCTCCATGCCGAAGGCTTTTTCAAAAGTACGCAGGGCCTTCTTTGCTTCTCCTAACTCTTCATAATATTCGCCTTCAAAGTAATAACCTAACATCGTATTTGGGAATTCTTGTTTGCATAATTCGGAAAGGGGTTTCAAGGATTCATAATCATCTTTCTTTCTGCATGCGGCATAAATGGCCATAATATCGTTTAATTCTACCTCCTTCGGGAAGCCAAAAAGATCTTCAATGGCATTGTACTTATTTTCCAGGTAATTATAGGCAGGTTCTTCTGAAGTAAGAATTTTCTCCTTATACTCTCTGGGACTAATTGGTTGAAATATTTCAAACATATTGCCCCATGCTTTACCTATGCCATAGGTAACTACAGAGATATCATTTGCAGAAGTAAATTCATCAAAATGATAAGTTAGACTCGGTTTATCTAATCCTTTGATGTTTTTATCCATTGCCAGAATTTCTTTTCTACTATCATCTTTTTCCCCTCCCACAATTAAATGATAAAATAGTTGCTGATCAATATCGCTTAGTCTGGCTGGAACTCTATTTTCCATTTCTGGTGCCAGATAGGGCGATATACTGATAAAGGCATTAAATAAAGATTTTTCTTTAAACAGAAAGTAGTTTCCAAAGTTTGCCGTAATGTCGTACCCAATAAAAATACTGAAAGGAGCTGTACTATAGCTTGTTTTCAAATAAGGAATAAGTTCCATGCCTAGAAATTCGAAGAATAATTTTGCTTTTTCTGCGGGAAGACCCGAGTCTTCTTCAAAAGCGCAATCCGCCCATCTTAGGTCATTTTTACTTTGAAAAACACCAACTATAATAGTTTCAGGAGTCCCCTGAAATTCACTGTAGAACTTTGCATTGGCAACCACCTGATCAAACAGGTATTCAGCATCTAAAACCAAAACAAGAGGATATTTTTTCTCAGGATTATAGTCCTCTGGAATATAATATTTAACATCCCTCCTTTCTTGTAATTTAAAAGATTCAAATATTTCTTGCGTAATTTGCCCGTTTAATCCAAGGACACCAAATAAGCATAGCCAAAGAAAAGAAAAACACTTCATAATGATAGATTAGGGAATAGCCATGGCTATTAATTCCTGTTCAATAACGGTAAGACAAGGAAAGATATTGCCCCGAATACAACCACCATAATAGTTTGAGCAATCCACATTATCCAGCCGAAAGCATTTCCTGCAACAGCACTAATCCCATATATAGATAGGGATTTGCTTACAGCAATTGGGTAAAGTCCAATACCGCCATTTGTGGTCGACATGGCAAAAGCTCCGGCAACAAAAGCAACAAGAAGTTGACCGAAACTCAGATGAATAGTTTCAGGGACAGTATATTTTATTACCCAAAACATAAGCACATAGGCTCCCCAAATAAATAAAGTATGTAAAACGAAGGCGACTTTGTGTTTCATTTTAAAAACACTTAAAATTCCATCCAATAAGCCTTTGAGAAAACCTCTAAGTTTTAAGGCGATATTATTATTGGAATGTTTTAAAAAAAGCATGGCGACAAAGAGGCCAACAAAGCCTAAAATCAAAAAAGTAATTGTAGTGCCTATGCCAAAACCTTTTTTACTCAAAAAGTCAAGAATCACCTCAGTTTGAGAAACTAATGCAATAGCAATAATTATCAATAACATAATTAGGTCTATGACCCGCTCAGTTACTATAGTACCAAACCCTTTTTGAAAAGGGACATCTTCATAAGTGCTCAGGGCAGTTGCCCTTAAAATTTCTCCTGATCTGGGGATCCCTAAATTAGCGAAATAAGCCATTAGGATAATTAAAATATTATTTTTTATTTTAGGAGTATAACCTAATGGTTCCAGCAAGTAATTCCATCTGACAGCTCTTGAAATATGACTTAAAATGCCTATAGATATTGAAATGGCAACCCAAAATAGATCCACTTCTTTAATATAAGTAAGGATCTGAACACGATCTTCAGGAGAAGTGCTATAATAAGAATACCAGACCAAAAAAACCCCCAATGCAATTGGGATAAATGTTTTTAAAAGTTTGGCGAGCTTTGGATTCAAGTCTATTTCAATAAATTAGTATTCTCATCAGGGAAGACTAATGCTGGATTAAAAGTTTTGGCTTCTTCAATATCCATTCTTGCATAAGTGATTAAGATTAAGATATCTCCTACAGCTACTTTTCTAGCAGCGGCACCATTTAAAGTTAATTCTCCTGAACCTCTTGGGCCCGGGATTACATAGGTTTCTAGCCTTTCTCCATTATTGTTATTCACAATTTGAACTTTTTCACCTTGAATAATATTGGCCGCATCCATAAGATTTTCATCAATTGTGATACTTCCTATATAGTTAAGATCTGCCCCGGTAACTTTTACCCTATGAATTTTGGATTTAACAACTTCTATCTGCATTTTGCAAAGTTAATTAATTAAGGGCCATGTTATCAATGAGTCTAACCTCTTGGATATAGACCGCAATAAAAGCCCGATACTTTTTATTTTTATCCTTCATTTCAATTGGTTCAAAAGTCACCTCATCTCTAATTTCAAAATACTCTAAATTAAAGAGGGGGTGTTTTAGAAATACTTCTTTAACCCAATCAATAGTGTAAGAGGCACTTTTCGTGCCAAATGTTAATTTGGCAGTTTTAAGAGTAGAATATATAAAACCAGCTTTATCTCGATGTTCTTTGCTAAGCCTTGTATTTCGAGAACTCATGGCGAGACCATTAGTTTCCCTGACAATTGGACAGCCAATAATTTCTACCGATAAATTGGCACTCTTTACTAAGCTTTTTATTATGGCTAACTGTTGAAAGTCCTTTTCCCCAAAATAGGCCTTGTTAGGCATAACGATATTAAAAAGTTCTTGGACAACTGTGGCTACACCATTAAAATGATTCTTCCGATACCTCCCTTCCATTACATTTTCTAAGCCATTAAAGTTATAAGCTTTTGCATTTACTATATCAGGATATATTTCGGAAACAAGCGGGGCAAAAACAATTAAATTTTCAGAAATACCGCTTAAAAGAATCAAATCTTTTTCTAATGTTGATGGATATTTATCTAAATCATCCTCTTTATCAAACTGTGTTGGATTTACGAAAATACTCACTACGACTTGCCGATTTTCGTCAATTGCTTTTTTCACTAAGGATAGGTGTCCTTCGTGCAAAGCCCCCATGGTGGGCACTAATGCTATAGTAATAGCGTCCTTGAGCAAAAGGCTCAAGTGCATTTGAAGCTCCTTTTTATGATGAAATAAAATCATGAATACAATATAAAGCCAGCAAACTTACTATAATTACGGCTATTCTATAGAATTTTTGTAATTTTGCAGCTACGTTTTGCCGATAAACAAAATACATTTTTTATGAATGGGAAAAAGATATTGTTTGTATCTTCTGAATTAGTACCCTACTTACCAGAGAATGAAGTCTCTTTAATGTCTTACGAAACACCTAGAATGGTCAATAGTAATAAAGGCCAAATTAGGATTTTTATGCCAAGATATGGTAATATCAATGAGCGAAGACATCAGTTGCATGAAGTGATTAGATTATCTGGAATGAATCTCGTTATTAATGATATGGATATGCCGTTAATCATTAAAGTGGCATCTATTCCTAAAGAACGTATTCAGGTTTACTTTATTGATAATGAAGAATACTTTAAAAGAAAAGCAACTTTTACTGATGAAAATGGGGTCTTATTTCCCGACAACGATGAAAGAGCTATATTTTTTGCGAAAGGGGTTGTAGAGACCGTAAAAAAATTAAATTGGTCACCAGATATAATCCATGTCCATGGATGGTTGGCTTCCTTAGTTCCTCTTTATCTTAAGAGTTATTATGCAGATGAACCCTTATTTGCAGATAGTAAAATTGTAACGTCAATTTATTCGAAGGGTTTCGAAGGATCTCTTGATAGTAATTTGAAAAACAAAATTCTCTTTGATGGTATTTCAGAAGAACATGTTAGTCATCTTGAAAGCCCTAACTATAATAATTTGTTAAAGACTGCTGTAAATTTTTCGGATGCTATTATTTTAGCCACCGAAGATATTTCAGAAGACTTGAGCAGTTACATTACCAACCTACAAAAACCTCTCTTGCCGTATGTTTCTTTACAAGAATTTGAAGAAGCATATGCGAATTTTTACAGCACTGAAGTTTTAAAATAATCCCAATGAAAATTTACTTTAGAAGGGAAATCCTTGCCCTTATTAGTATCCTATTTATACTCAATAGTACATCTTGTGATGAAGAAATTACTACATTAGGTAGCGGGGTAATTGGCAACAGTCCTTTTGTTACTGATAGGGCAATATTTGATGTTTTTGCATATAATAAAAATGTTAAAACCGTTGAGGCGAACAAATTAGCCTTATATCAAATTGGGGTATATAATGATCCATTGTATGGAAAAACAACAGCTAGTATCAACTCTCAAATAGGGCTTCAGAATGGTGCTGGAAACCCCATCTTTGGTTTATATTCCCAGCGCGTTGAGGATGATTCAGCGAATGATGGTAATCCCAATACTATAAATGAAAATGAAACAATAAAAGAGGTCACACTCTATATTCCATATTTGCAAAACCCGAATGGCGATTTAGACTTAGATGGTGTACCAGATGATTTGGATGCCGACCCAAATGATCCAAATAGCGACAGTGATGGTGATGGTTTAACGGATAGTGAAGAAAGAGTCTTGGGAACCGATCCGTTAAATAGTGACACTGATAATGATGGAATTCCTGATAATGCGGATAATGAAACATTAATTAATAGATTTCCGCGGCGAGTAGATTTGGATAGTATTTATGGAAATAGAGACGTTCCTTTTAACTTTAAAGTAGAGCGTTCTACATTTTTTCTGCGGGATCTAGATCCAGGTACCGGTTTTTTGGAATCACAAGAGTACTATTCTTCTCAAGAATTTGCACCAGAATTTGTATCTGACCTTCTTTTTGAAGGAGAAGTTTTGATAAGTGATGAAGAAATACTTATTCCTGCTGAGGACGATCCCGATACCGAAGCAGATGAATCCCTAGGAGACCCTCAACGTATTCAGCCGGGAATTCGAGTTGTCTTAGATCCAGATTTCTTTCAGGAAAATATTTTAGATAAAGAGGGAGGTACAGAACTACTTAGTCAGGCAAATTTTAGGGAATTTATCAGGGGTTTATATTTATCAATAAACGCGATTACTTCTGATATGTTGATATTACTGGACATTTCTGATGGCCAAATTAATATTAATTATGAATTTGATAGATTGGAGAATGGGCAAGTAGTAAAAAATGAGGCAGATTATCAACTTAGTTTTATTACGGCAACCTCTGCTTTTTCTACATTTAATGGAAATGCGGTTAATACATTAGTCAATGATGCATATCCTTCAGAAGTTTTAGATCAGTTGGATACTGATGAAAATGCCAATCGAATTTTCTTAAAAGGAGGCGCTGGTACATTTGCGGAAATTCATTTATTTGAAAACAACAATGGAGAGACAATTATTAATCAAATAAAAGAGAACAATTGGATTATAAATGAGGCGAATTTAATTTTCTATGTTGATAGGGCGACTTTGGATAATGCCGGAATTGTTGATGAACCTCCATATTTATACTTGTATAATGCTGAAACGAGTGCCTCTATTTATGATCTTAGTGTAGTAAGTGCTACTGATATTCCTACAAGGATAAATCTAAATTATGGAGGATTTCTTGAAAAGAACAACAACAAAGGCACTCTTTATAAGATTAAGATTACTGATTATATAAACGATATTATTATAAGAGATTCTACGAATGCTACTTTAGGTCTCAATTTATCACCCGATTTAACTTTTGTTCAAACAAAGAATGCTGTTTTGGAGCAAAAAGAACAGAATTTGCCAGTTAGCAATACTGTTACCCCTTTGAGCACTGTTCTATTTGGAAGTAATGTCTCTGGTGTAGAAGAAGATAAGAAACTTCAACTTGAAATCTTTTACACCGAGCCCAACTAAATTGGATACCACACAACGACATTTGTCGTTATATAACAAATAAAAGAACTAATTTCAATTTCTTCTTTTAAATTTGTAGGAATTTTAAGAAGGTTTAAACAAAGTTTTATGTGTGGAATAGTAGGTTATATTGGACATAGAGAAGCATATCCTATCATTATGAAGGGGTTGCAAAGACTTGAGTATAGGGGTTATGATAGCGCCGGTATCGCCCTGTTTGATGGAAAAGATATCAACCTTTCAAAGACTAAGGGCAAAGTAAATGACCTTAAATTAAAGTCTGAAAACAGTATTTCATTGAAAGGAAAACTTGGGATCGGGCATACTAGATGGGCTACTCATGGGGTGCCTAACGATGTCAATTCTCACCCTCATTACTCTAATTCTGGGGATTTAGTTATTATTCACAATGGTATCATAGAGAACTATGAGTCTATAAAAAAAGAATTAGTGAAAAGAGGCTACTCTTTTAGTTCAGACACTGATACAGAAGTTTTAGTGAACCTAATCGAAGAGGTTAAAAAAAAGGAAGATGTTTTGTTAGGGAAGGCGGTTCAAATCGCTTTAAACCAGGTTGTGGGAGCCTATGCCATAGCTGTCTTTGATGTTAATAAACCAGATGAAATCGTTGTAGCCAAACTCGGTAGTCCCTTGGCTATTGGCATTGGGGATAATGAATTTTTTATTGCTTCAGATGCCTCTCCTTTTATAGAGTTTACCAATAATGCAGTCTATTTGGATGATCATGAAATGGCTATAATTCGACTTGGGAAAGAAATAAAACTTAGAAAAATTAAAGATGACGCTATAACTTATCCATTGGTTCAAGAGCTTCAAATGAATCTCGAAGAAATAGAGAAGGGGATGTTCGATCATTTTATGTTAAAAGAGATTTATGAACAACCTAATGCTATCAGAGATACTTACAGAGGAAGATTAAGGGTAGAACAGGGGATTATAAAAATGGCTGGAATAGACCAGAATATTGAAAGATTTCTGAATGCACAAAGAATTATCATTGTTGCTTGTGGGACATCATGGCATGCCGGTTTAGTTGCAGAGTATATATTTGAAGATCTTGCTAGAATTCCTGTTGAGGTAGAATATGCCTCTGAGTTTAGATATAGAAATCCGGTAATAACCGATAAGGATGTGGTTATTGCAATTTCACAATCGGGAGAAACTGCAGATACCCTTGCAGCGATAAAATTAGCGAAAGAAAGAGGGGCCTATGTTTTTGGAGTTTGTAATGTCGTAGGTTCGTCTATCTCCAGAGAAACACATTCAGGGGCTTACACTCATGCAGGTCCTGAAATTGGTGTAGCTTCTACCAAAGCTTTTACTACCCAGATAACTATATTAACGCTAATAGCATTAAAGTTGGCTAAAGAAAAAGGAACAATTTCTGAGGCCACATATCAAGAGATACTTTCCGAATTGGAAAATATACCGGCTAAAGTAACAATGGCACTTGAATCTAACCCTTTGGTTGAAATCATTGCTGAAGAATATAAAGATTCTGAAAATTGCCTTTATCTGGGAAGAGGCTTCAATTTTCCAGTTGCGCTGGAAGGTGCTTTAAAGCTTAAAGAAATTAGTTATATTCATGCAGAGGGCTATCCGGCTGCAGAAATGAAACACGGACCAATCGCACTTATTGATGAGCAAATGCCGGTCATTGTCATTGCGACTAATAATGGGCATTATGAAAAGGTTGTAAGCAATATTCAGGAAATAAAATCTAGAAAAGGAAAGATAATTGCTATTGTAACTGAAGGGGATGAACAAGTTAGAGATTTAGCGGATCATGTTATTGAAGTACCTGAAACCCTGGAATGTTTAACGCCTCTGTTAACCACAATTCCTCTACAACTTTTATCTTACCATATTGCTGTAATGAGAGGGTGTAATGTGGATCAGCCAAGAAACTTAGCAAAGTCGGTTACGGTAGAATAAAAAGTATAACCTCGAAATAGTTAAAACGGATATAGAATATATCCGTTTTTTTTTGTTTAATACGAAATTGCAAAATCAATACCCTTTTTTTTACGAAAAAAGTATTATGCGTGCATAATTTTTTTGAAATTTGCATTTGCACTTTAAAAATTTAGGTATCTTGCCGTTACTTGATAACAAATAAACTATATCATAGAATGAGAAAGCTTGTTTTATTCTTTGCTATTTTGACTGGATTTGGTTGTTTTGCCCAAACCAGCATTAGTGGCAATGTCGTAGATGAAGATGGAAGCCCCATACTTGGGGCAAACATTGTAATCGTCGGAAAATCCATTGGAACAGTCAGTGATTTTGATGGCAATTTTACCCTACAAACAGATGAGGTTCCCCCCTTTCAAATTAGGATTTCTAGTATTGGTTATACAGATATTTATAAAGAGGTAAGACAGGGAACTGAGTCATTTGAAATTATCCTTGGTGAATCTCAAACCATGTTAGATGAAGTAGTGATAGGTGCTTCAAGAACACCTGAACGTATTTTCGAATCTCCCGTTTCGGTAGAACGCTTTGGTCTTAGGGATATAAAAAATACTACGGCTGAATCTTTTTATGGAGGTCTTCAGAATCTTAAAGGGGTAGATATAAATACAAATAGTTTAACCTTTCAATCTATCAATACTAGGGGGTTTGCCACTTTTGCAAATACTAGGTTTATGCAACTAGTAGATGGTATGGATAATACAGCTCCAGGCTTAAATTTTGTTCTTGGGAATCTTGTTGGGATGTCAGAGCTGGAAGTACAAAGTGTGGAAATATTACCTGGAGCCTCTTCTGCCTTATATGGTGCTGGAGCCTTTAACGGGATTTTATTTATGAGAAGTAAAAGCCCTTTTGATTTTCAAGGGATAAGTGCTTATTTTAAAACAGGATATACATCACAGCAAGCGGCTGGTGATAATGCCTATTATGATTTTGGAATTCGCGTTTCACATGCCTTTAGTGACAAAGTAGCCATTAAGGCTAACTTTTCTTTTCTACAGGGAGAGGATTGGCATGCAAATAGTATAGAAGATTTGGCAATTCCCGGAGCCACTAGAGAAAATCCAGCATATGATGGGCTAAATGTTTACGGGGATGAAGAAGGGACTCTATTGAATTTTGACGCAGCGGCTGGGTTACCATCTGGTACGGTAGGGTCTGCTTTTGTAACAAGAACTGGTTATGAAGAAGGTGTTCTTACTAATTACAATGCTCAAAGTGTTAAAAGTGATTTCTCTTTTTATTACAGACCTTTTGCAGATGATTTTGAGATTATTTACAACGGTCGAGTAGGAAGTGGAAATACCATTTATCAGGGAGCCAGTAGATATTAATGTTAAGAATTTTATTTTACAGCAGCATAAGATAGAGATTAGAAATAACAATTTCTTTGTTAGAGGTTATATTACTTCTGAAAATTCTGGAGATTCCTATGATACTAGATTTACGGCTATTAATATAAACAGATCCTGGAAGGAGATACAGATTGGTTTACCGATTATGCACAAACATATATTGGTTCAAGATTGGGCGTAGGTACAGGTATTATGTTCGGGGAAGATGAAGCTCATGCAGCTGCAAGACAAGTAGCCGATACAGGACGATCTAATTCAGGAACCTCAGAATTTCAATCCGCATTTAATAGAGTCACCTCGGACGGTAATTTTGAAACAGGCTCTAAATTTATTGACAATACGAAATTCCGTCATGTAGATGCTAATTATAATTTTAGTTATTTAACCAAAGAAATCTTTGACTTACAAGTCGGAGGTTCTTTTAGAGAATACGTCTTAGATTCACAGGGAACTATTTTTACCGATTTGGATGGACCCATATCTTACAACGAGTTTGGTGCTTATATGCAAATACAAAAAGAACTGTTAGACGAACGTTTAAAGCTTACAGGTTCTATACGTTATGATAAGAATGAATTTTTTGATGGCTTTTTCTCACCGAGATTAACCGTGGCTTATACGGCAGGAGAAAATAGAAACCACAATATCCGGCTTTCTGTTCAACAAGGTTTTAGAAATCCAACTACACAAGATCTTTTTATAGGATTAAATACAGGTCGATCAATTCTCGTAGGCTCTGCTCCGGATAACTTGGACAGAGATGTAAGGCCCTTTACTTTGTCCGATGCTGGGAGAGCATTAACCGGAAGAGAATCCGTAGACATAGTTGGACGTGAAGCCTATGAAAATGCTTTTGCTGAGAATTCTGTAGATATTGGCAACCCTACGGCTGTAAACACACCCTTGGTTCAACCAGAAGAAATTACAGCCTTTGAGGCCGGGTATAGAGCTCAGCTGGGAAAATTGAGTATTGATTTGAGCACATATTATAATAAGTACAAGAATTTTATCTCTAATGTAGATGTTCTGGTTCCATTTTACGGGGAAGCCGGTGATGGATCACTTTCTTTGCTAGCTTTACAAAATGGGGATGCCTTTCGATATCAGACCTATACTAATGCCCCGGTAGACATACAATCATGGGGGGCTACCATTGGATTAGATTACAGAATTTTTGGAAATTTCAGTATTGGGGCTAATTATACCTATACAGATTTTGACTTTGATAGAGAAGAATTTCCTGATTTTAGAACTTTTTTCAATACTCCTAATCACAAAGTGAAAGCGTCTTTTGGAAATCCTGAACTTTTCAAGAATTTTGGATTTAATATTAATTACAGATGGAGCGATACGTATTTATGGGAAGCAACTTTTGCTGATGGACAACTTCCTTCATTTACAGTTTTTGATTTTCAAATGAATTATGCGGTTCCTTCTATAAAATCAATCTTTAAGGTAGGGGGTTCTAATATTCTTGCTGATGAATACTTCTCCGCTATTGGGACAGGAGCCGTAGGAGCTATATACTATGTTTCATGGACTATAAATAATTAGGCTAAGTCCTTAAAGTACAATACAAAGGCGCCTTTTTCTAGGCGCCTTTTTTTATGTCAAAAAATACCCTCTTTCCATTTCTATTTAAAATGTAATACCATATCTTTGCAGCCTGAAAAACCAATCTCCTCCTCACATATAGGATTAGGATTTGTTTAATCTAGGCTTTAATCATAAAATATTAAATACTTGAATAATGGCTAAACAAAAAGGTAAAGTGTCTCAGATTATTGGACCGGTTATCGATGTAAAATTTGATTCAATCTCGGATTTACCTAAAATCTATGATTCTCTTGAAATCACGAAAAAAGATGGTTCACTCTTAGTACTCGAGGTACAATCACATATTGGAGAAAATACAGTAAGAGCTGTCGCTATGGATTCTACGGATGGATTGAGTAGGGGAACTGAGGTTACTGCCACTGGGAATGCCATTCAAATGCCTATTGGGGACGATATTTATGGACGTCTCTTTAATGTTATTGGAGATCCTATAGATGGCTTAGGTACGCTACCAAAAGAAGGTAAAAATGGATTACCTATTCATAGAGAAGCTCCAAAATTTGAGGATTTATCTACTTCTACAGAGGTTCTCTTTACTGGAATTAAAGTAATTGACTTAATTGAGCCTTATGCTAAAGGAGGTAAAATTGGTCTTTTTGGAGGTGCAGGAGTTGGTAAAACTGTACTAATTCAAGAATTGATTAACAATATTGCCAAAGGACACGGGGGACTTTCCGTGTTTGCCGGTGTTGGAGAACGTACACGTGAAGGGAATGATCTATTGCGTGAAATGTTAGAATCTGGTATTATTAAGTATGGTGATGATTTCCTTCACTCTATGGAAGAAGGCGGCTGGGATTTATCTAAGGTAGATAAGAAAGTTATGAAAGAGTCCAAAGCAACTTTTGTATTTGGACAAATGAATGAGCCTCCGGGAGCTAGAGCTAGAGTTGCTCTTTCCGGCCTCACAATCGCTGAATATTTTAGAGATGGAGCAGGAGAAGGTCAGGGGAAAGACGTCTTATTTTTTGTTGACAATATATTTAGGTTTACGCAAGCCGGATCTGAAGTTTCTGCTCTTTTGGGGAGGATGCCTTCTGCGGTAGGTTATCAACCAACCTTGGCTACAGAGATGGGTACAATGCAAGAAAGAATTACTTCAACTAAAAGAGGATCGATAACATCTGTACAGGCCGTTTACGTACCTGCAGATGATTTAACGGATCCAGCGCCTGCTACTACCTTTGCACACTTGGACGCCACAACAGTACTTTCTAGAAAAATTGCTGAGTTGGGAATCTATCCGGCTGTAGATCCTTTGGATTCTACATCAAGAATTCTTACTCCCGAAATATTGGGAAAAGAACATTATGGATGCGCGCAAAGAGTTAAAGAGCTTTTACAACATTATAAAGAATTACAAGATATTATTGCCATTCTTGGGATGGAAGAACTTTCCGAAGAGGATAAATTAGCAGTAGGAAGAGCAAGAAGGGTTCAGCGTTTTCTTTCACAACCTTTCCATGTTGCGGAACAGTTTACTGGGATACCGGGAGTTCTTGTTGATATTAAAGAAACCATTAAAGGGTTTAATATGATTATGGATGGAGAATTAGATCACCTTCCGGAATCTGCGTTTAACCTTAAAGGGAGTATTGAGGAGGCTATAGAAGCTGGTGAAAAAATGTTGGCGGAAGTTTAATTTTCAATTGTAAATTATGTATTTAGAAATTGTATCACCCGAAGCTACCCTCTTTTCAGGAGAAGTAGAATCTGTAACTGTACCAGGAGTTAATGGGGAATTTCAAATGCTTCATAACCACGCACCAATTGTATCCCTGCTACAGGAGGGGATAGTGAAAATACAGGGTAATATTGAACTTGATGAAGTTCATGCAGCCAAATTTACCAAAGATGCTTCAGGGAAGGTCAATCTTCCAATTAAAAGCGGGACAATTGAGCTTAACGACAATAAATTGATTGTTCTGGCTGATTAAGAAGATATTATATCTAATATAAGGCCATGCAACTTGCATGGCTTTTTTTGTTTCCTATTTTAAATTCCAAACAATAATCAAAGAGATACCAAGCTAGATTCTTTAGGTCACCATACTTTTTATTTTACAGATATACTACCTTTGTATAATGGTGAAACTTCCGGAGAAGTTAGAAAGAAAATTAGCAGAACGTCAAGAAATAGGAGCATTAAGGTGTCTTCCGGAGTCTGCTGGTTTAATTGACTTTTCTTCCAATGATTATTTGGGAATTTCTAGCGGAAATTTTGAAATAAAGGGATATTTAAATGAATCTCTAAATTTTCATCCATATCATGGATCAACGGGCTCTAGGCTAATAAGCGGGAATAGAAAAATATACAAGACTTCTGAGAAATATTTAGCCAGCACTTTTGGGACGGAGGAAGCCCTTATATTTAACTCTGGTTATGACGCAAATGTTGGTTTTTTTTCCTCTGTACCTCAAAGAGATGATATAGTATTATATGATTCTTATATTCATGCTAGTATAAGAGATGGCCTGAGTATGGGAAATGCAAAAAACCATTCTTTTCATCACAATGATCTAATGGACTTGGAAAATAGGATTGCAAGATTGAGAAAAAAGGCGACAGCATCTTCTGCCAGCGAAATTTACGTAGTAACTGAGGCTGTGTTTTCTATGGATGGTGATATACCCAATTTGATCAAAATTTCAGAAATATGTTTTAACTATAACTGTAAACTTATTGTTGATGAGGCTCATTCAATTGGAGTATGTGGTTTAAATGGCTTAGGACGCGTGGTGCAGCTTGGACTTGTTGACAGGGTTTTTGCTTTAATTGTGACTTTCGGAAAGGCCTTGGGAAGCCATGGAGCTGCTATCTTAGGGACGGCAGCTTTAAAATCATTTTTAGTTAATTTTTCCAGAAGCTTTATTTACACGACCGCTTTGCCTTCACATACCATTGCAAATACAATAGCGGGCTTTGAATATATTAAATCTGAGGTAGGGGAAGAAGAACGTAAATCACTTTTAAGCAATATTAGTTTTTTTAAAGACCTGACGACAAAATTAGAGCTAGATCAGTCTTTTATTCCTAGTAATTCTGCAATACATTCTTGTATCATAAAAGGAAATTTTAAGGTAAAGTCTGTTTCCAGACAATTGCAGGTAAAAGGTTATGATGTTAGGGCCATCTTATATCCTACTGTTCCTAAGGAGTTGGAACGTTTGCGTTTTTGTCTACATAGTTTTAATTCTAAGACGGAAATAGAAGGTGTTTTACTGCAATTATCAAAGATTATAAAATGAGACAAGAATATATTACTATAGGAGCATTTGAATTCGCAGCGGATGTACACATCATAAAATTGAAACTCGAATCTGAAGGGATAGCCGTTTTTTTGAAGGATGAAAATATCGTCAATACAGATCCTGCCATAAGTCACGCCATAGGAGGTGTAAAACTACAGGTTTACTCAAAAGATAGAGAAAAAGCTATGGCCATATATGATAGCATTCGAAGTTATGCGAAAGATAATAAAGGTCAATTAATAACCTGCCCAAATTGTAAAGCTAAAAGGTCAGAAATTTTCTATGCTAGAAAAGGTCTTTTTCATAAACTATTTCCTTTTTTAGAGCCAAAGAAATATCGATGTCTACAATGCCAAATGATCACCAAACCCTCATAATAAATGAAGCGAATTTTTATTACCGGAATTTCTACCGAGGTTGGTAAGACCATTACCTCTTCAATAGTTGTGGAAGCCCTAAAAGCCGACTATTGGAAACCTATTCAAGCAGGTGATCTCAATCATACAGATAGTCATAAAATAGGTGAGTTAATAAGCAATACAGAATCTGTTATACACCCAACAACTTACGAATTAAAAAGCCCTATGAGTCCTCATGCCGCGGCTGAAATTGATGGCATTGAAATAGATATAAATAAAATCCTTGAACCGCATACGGCAAACAATTTGATAATTGAGGGGGCCGGAGGTTTATTGGTTCCTTTAAACAACAAAGATACCATCCTTGACCTTATTAAACCCACTTATCATGTAATAGTGGTGTCTCGGCATTATCTTGGCAGCATAAACCATACCTTGCTGACCCTAGAAAAACTTCAAGACAAAGGTCATGACGTTTCAGTTATTTTTAGTGGAGACCCCCATCCAACAACGGAGTCAATTATCAC
Organism: uncultured Flavobacteriaceae bacterium; assembly: GCA_942491255.1. Taxonomy (GTDB): domain Bacteria; phylum Bacteroidota; class Bacteroidia; order Flavobacteriales; family Flavobacteriaceae; genus Eudoraea. The sequence continues at coordinate 35,764 of CALOAJ010000014.1, forward strand.
AAAAAAAACTGAAATAAATGTGCTTGGAAGAATTAGTGAAGAGAAGAGGTTTAATAAGCGGGTCATTCTAAAATATGCAACAGAATTTAAACCGAAACTTATCGATATTATTAAAAAAGATTAATTAAATACAGGGACGTAATTTTTCTGAATTTTTTAAAAAACAATAAGCCAATAATAGATGCTCTAATGAAAAGTATAAGTAAAAGAGATAAAGAAAATATTTGGCACCCTCTGACGCAACATAAACGAAGCCCCGAAGCACTTGGTATTGTTAGGGCTAAAGGGTCTATTTTATATGATGAAAGTGGTCGGGAATATATAGACGGCATAGCCTCTTGGTATACTGCCATGTATGGACATTGTAATCCTTATATTATAGATAAAGTTGCCCGTCAAATGCAAAAATTGGACCATGTAATATTTACAGGTTTCACACATGAGCCCGCAGTAAAGTTAGCTGAAGAATTATTGAAGATATTACCCAAAAACCAAAACAAACTATTCTTTTCTGACAATGGATCTACTGCCACTGAGATAGGTATTAAAATGGCATTACAATACCATTTTAACCTCGGGAAACCTAGAAATGTTTTACTGGCCTTTGAAGAAGGTTTTCACGGAGATACCTTCGGGGCTATGTCTGTTTCAGGCTTATCGGTCTATAATGGACCTTTTGAAGATTTTTTCTTAGATGTAGAACGAATTCCAATCCCAAATAGCAATAATATTGAAGGAATTCTAAAAAATTTAAGCTCTTTACTTTCTGAAAATTCTATTGCCGCATTTATTTACGAGCCTCTTGTACAAGGTGCTGCAGGAATGAAGATGTATGAAGCTGCTGAGCTTGACAAAATACTCAGTTTTTTAAAAGATAACGGGGTGGTTCTCATTGCCGATGAAGTTATGACTGGTTTTGGAAAAACAGGGAAAAATTTTGCATCAGATTATACTCATATAAAACCAGATATTATCTGCTTGTCTAAAGCGCTAACAGCAGGTCTAATGCCGATGGCGGCTACCTCATGTACACTTAAGATATTTGAAGCTTTTTACAGTGACGAAGTTGGCAAAGGTTTTTTTCATGGTCATACTTATACAGCAAATCCCCTGGCATGTACAGCAGCTTTAGCTGGCATCCAACTATTGAGTTCTATTGATATTCAGAACAATATACAACGTATAATCAGCCAGCATAAAGATTTCCAAAATAGAATTAAGAGCCATCCTAAAATCGCATCTATACGTCAATGTGGTGTTATCATTGCACTAGATCTGGACGTACCAATGGCACGCTATGGAAATTTAAGAGATAAATTATATCAGTCTTTTATGGATAAGGGCGTGTTTTTAAGACCCCTAGGAAATACTATTTATATTCTACCTCCCTTTACTATTTCAGTAGAGGAATTAAATAAAATTTATAAAACAATAATTGAGGTAATTGATCAACTAATTTCAAAATAATTATCATTCTTTTTATTGATTAGAATTATAAAGACAAGAAGGTTTATTTTTATAAAAAAATCAGTGTATTGTCCAATCCAATAACTATCAGTTCTATTTCCTCCATTTCGGCTCTAGGTTTTAATGATGATGAAGTCTGGAGTAATTATTGCAAAGATAATCATGTCTTAAGTGAATTGGCCCTAGCGGGTAAATCTATAATGGTTTCTAAATTGTCTGAGGAACTTGAGCTAAAGGTTTCTGAACTAAAAGAAAATAATTATAAGTACCGAAATTTAGATAGAACAGTATTATTAGGAATCCTTGTTGCCCGAAAGGCAATGGAGAAGGCCAAATGGGATGTCTCGTCAAGTTTAGGAATAAATGTCGGATCATCTAGGGGGGCTACAGAATTATTCGAAAGATATTATATTAAATTTTTAGAGAATAACAGAGCGGAAGTTCTTACCTCTCCAACAACAACTTTAGGCAACATTTCTTCATGGATAGCCCATGATTTAAATAGTAAAGGCCTTACAATTTCTCATTCAATTACATGTTCCACCGCCTTACATGCTTTGTTAAATGGCGTAGCGTGGCTAAGAAGTGGAATGGCAAAGAAGTTTATAATAGGAGGAGTTGAAGCCCCACTAACACCCTTTACTATTGAGCAAATGCACGCTTTGAAGATTTATTCTTCAAAAGGGCATTTAAACTACCCATGTAGATCAATGGATTTAGAAAAAACAGATAACACAATGGTCCTTGGTGAAGCAGCAGGAGTGGCTTGTTTGCAAAAAGGAATAACCAAAAACTCATTGGCCATAATTGAGGGAGTAGGTTATGCTACTGAACAGCTAGTTCATGGCACCTCATTATCTGCAAATGCTCATTGTATTCAAGAATCTATGCGGATGGCTTTAGAAAATATTGATAAATCGAAGGTGGATTGTATTGTAATGCATGCTCCGGGAACTATAAAAGGCGATAAGGCGGAGTATAAAGCAATTAAAGCTGTTTTCGGGGAAGCAACTCCAGCTGTAACCTCAAATAAATGGCAAGTTGGACATACATTTGGGGCTTCAGGTATATTGAGTTTAGAAATGGCTGTAATGATGATACAGCGCCAAAAGTTTTGTAAAATACCTTATCTCAAATACGATTCTGAACCTAAGGTTATCAAACGTGTTTTAATAAATGCTGTAGGCTTTGGAGGGAATGCCGTAAGCGTTTTGTTAAAAGCTATTTAGATTAGCAATAGATATGAAGTGTCAAGAGAATTTGTAGATTTGAATTAATAATTTTTATAGATTAAAGAGTATTTTTGATAATAGTTAAAAACCAAGCCGATGACGTTAGAAAGACATAACTGGACCAAAGAGGAGATTCTGGATATTTATAATAAGCCATTAATGGAACTTTTGTATGAGGCTGCTACTATACATAGAAGATTTCATGATCCTAATTCAGTCCAAGTTTCCACCCTTCTCTCTATAAAAACTGGAGGATGTCCTGAGGATTGTGGTTATTGTCCACAGGCCGCACGTTATCATACTGATATTGAAGGGAACGATCTTATGTCGGTATCTCAAGTAAAGGCACAGGCCCTTAGGGCTAAAGAATCTGGCAGTTCCAGAGTTTGTATGGGAGCAGCTTGGCGAAATGTAAAAGATGGTCCTGAGTTTGAACAGGTATTAGAAATGGTTAGAACCATTAACAAGCTCAATATGGAGGTTTGTTGTACCCTTGGAATGCTAACTGAAAATCAGGCACAACGCCTGGCTGAGGCCGGACTTTATGCATATAATCACAATTTAGACACCTCGGAAGAATATTATAAAGATGTTATTTCTACCAGAGCTTTTGACGACAGGTTAAAGACCATTGAGAATGTTCGAAAGAGCAATGTTACAGTTTGTAGCGGTGGTATTATTGGAATGGGAGAAAGTTTAGAAGATCGTGCGGGGATGCTTGTTTCCCTTTCTACTTTAAATCCTCAACCAGAATCTGTGCCTATTAATGCCTTGGTAGCTGTAGAAGGAACTCCTATGGAAGACATTGACCCTATTTCTATTTGGGATATGATCCGAATGGTTGCAACAACCAGAATAGTTATGCCCAAAACCCAAGTGAGATTATCTGCCGGAAGAACAGAAATGACCAGGGAAGGACAGGCCATGTGCTTTTTTGCAGGAGCAAACTCAATTTTTGCAGGAGATAAATTATTGACAACACCAAATCCTGATGTAAATGAAGATATGGATATGTTTGAACAATTGGGCCTTATTCCTCAAAAACCTTTGCAAAGGCCCCTCAACCAAATACGGTTGAAGCTGAATGAATCTAAGTTGCAACCAATTGGTGAGAAGCCAAAATGGACAAGACCGGAACATAAGATTGAGCGCAATGAATGCAAAGGCGAAATCAAAATTCCAAGCTCATATGGATCATTATAAATAATAATTCTTTTTAGGTAATTTTCACTTTCAGAGAATTTAATATACTCTTAGATTTTGCATTTAAAGGATATACCAAGAGTAAAAACTATTAGCAGTGAGGACTTTATAAAAAACTATTATAATCCTCAAAAACCTGTTGTAATTGAAAAATTCATAACAGATTGGCCGGCCTATTCTAAATGGAATTTTGATTATATGAAAAAGGTAGCAGGGGATAAAACTGTGCCCTTATATGATGACAGACCTGTTGATTATAAAGATGGGTTTTAATGAACCCCATGCCACAATGAAAATGTCTGCCTATATAGATTTATTAAGATCTGAGCCAACGAAATATCGAATCTTTTTATGGAATTTAATTAAGGAAGCTCCTCTGCTCCAAAAAGATTTTAGTTATCCTGATTTTGGTTTACGATTAATGAAGGGTCTTCCAATGTTGTTTTTTGGAGGAATGGATTCTCATACTTTTATGCACTATGATATTGATCTTGCCAATATTTTTCATTTTCATTTCGAAGGTGAAAAAGAATGTATCCTTTTTCCTCAATCTGAAAATAAATATCTCTATAAAGTACCTCATTCACTAATTACACATGAGAGCATAGACTTTTCAAATCCAGTGTATGATAAATGGCCTGCCTTACAATCGGTTAGTGGATCTCGCACCTTTTTGGAGCATGGGGAAGTACTTGATATCCCGGCGGGGTATTGGCACTATATGAAATACATAACTCCCGGATTTTCTATGAGTTTAACAGCAATCGCCAGAAATCCACGCAATTTAGCAAAGGCTATTTATAATGTCTTTTTAATGAGGCATTTTGATAATGCTGATGAGGAGAATTGCAGGACAGAAGATGGATTGATGAAAAGAATGAGAAAGCTATATTAAGAGACAAATAAAAACCTTAATTTCACATTTAGAAAGATTTTAATAAAAATAATTCACTTTATTTTTTTCGATTTATGATTATGTTTACATTTCTTTTAATTGTATTTAATGCATCTTGTTGAAGTAAAGTCCCGCCGCGATTGTAAAAGATTCGTATCGTTTCCAGTAGATCTTTACAAAAATCAAATTCAATATATAAGACCTCTTGATAAGGATATTGCAGATATTTTTGATCCTGATATCAATAAAAACTTTGAAGGACGGTGAATGTGTATCCGATGGTTATTATTCACAATGATAAAATAATCGGTCGAATGGCGGCTTTTATTTTAAAAAACACTTCTGCTAAAGGGCTGAAACCCTTTGGCGGAATTGGTTTTTTTGAATGTATTAATGATCAAAATGCTGCTAATATATTGTTCGATGTAAGCAAAAAGTGGTTATTAGACCAGGGCGTTGAGTTTATGGATGGACCAATAAATTTTGGAGCAAGAGACAAATGGTGGGGACTTTTACTCACCAAAGGGTATGACCTGGAACCAAACTATCAATGCAACTACAATCTTCCTTATTACAAAGAACTTTTTGAAAATTATGGTTTTCAGACCTATTTTGAGCATTATACCTTTGTAAAAGTAATAAAGGATGATGTCAATCCAAGATTAGAGCGAAAGGCGGATATTGTAAATAGTAATCCTGATTATACGTTTGACCATTTCAAAATGGAAAGATTTGAAGAACAAACAGATAGTATAATTGATATGTACAACAAGGCATGGGTTAATCATGATGGTGTTTCCGCGATATCCAAAGAACAAGGACATGCTCTTATGAATAAACTAAAGCCAATTTTAGATGAGAAGATTATTTGGTTTGCCTACTACAAGGGAGAGCCAGTGGCTTTCTATATAAATATTCCAGAAGTTAATCAATGGTTCAAATATGTAAATGGAAAGCTAAACTTAATCGGAATATTGAAATTTGCCTGGCATAAATTTAGAAAGAAGAACAAAAAAATGCTTGGATTTGTTTTTGGTGTTGTTCCGGAACATCAGGGAAAGGGACTTGATGGAGGACTTATCCATGCCTTTCACAATATGGCTAAAAGTCTATCCAACCAATATGAAGTTATTGAAATTAATGGTATAGGTGATTTTAATAGAAAAATGATTATAGTCGTAAAACAGGTAGGGGGTGAGATTTGTAAAATCCATACTACTTATCGCTATCAATTTGATAGAAATAAACCATTTGAAAGAATGAAAGTTATAAAATAGAACTTCAGCTTATGCCAGTTCTTCTTTTTTATCTTTTACCTTGGATGGAGGCATAGTACCAAAAACCCTATCCCAAAAAGTATTTGATACACCAAAGGCCTTATCAGGATATCTGTAATGGTGCAGGCTATGATGCTGCCATAAGTTTTTAAATCTTTTAGGAGGTCGCATAATGTGAGTAGCCCTATGAACAAAGGAATACATTAAATAACCAGTGAAGAACCCAGGAAAGAATCCAAAAGTTAATTTAGGTATTCCAAAAATCCAAAAAGCTCCGTAAAAGAATAAGAACAGAATACTTGCCATAATTAAGCCGGGTACCGGAGGCATAAGAAGTCGTTCTTCATCCCTTGGATAATGATGATGAGAGCCATGCATAACGAAATGGAATCGCTGTGACCATTTCGCTTCCGTAACCCAATGAAAAACAAATCGGTGAAGCATATACTCTGCGAATGTCCAAAAGAACATACCTCCTACAAAGAGGCCCGCAATTGTTAAAAAAGAAAGGCCTATTTCAAAATGTGCTAAAATCAACATCCCAATTATGGCGATACCATAAACAATAATATTTTGTATGGGATTCGTTTTTGTAAGACTCTCTAAAAAAGGATTTTTGAAAATCTGAGCCTTACCGTGCTGGAATTCAGTTGTTACTTTTGGTTTCATTGAATTTAATTTCAATTTGCAAAGTTACAAAATAGAATACTATTTACAACTATTAATAAAATATTGTTAAGGTTGAAGTCCTTGTTTTCAGCCTATAAGCCTTTTTATAGATGCAAAAACTAAATCATTTTCCCATCCCCTATACACAAGAAAATTCATAAGCTTTTTTTTGCGTTTGTTTATGTCGCTATCTGTAATCTCATTCAATTTTTTTTTACTGATATGATCTAATTTTAATAAATAGGCTTCTTCTTCAATTTCTTGAAGAGCCAAGAAAATAAGGTGATGACCTATTCCTCTGTTCTTCAGTTCAGAAACAATTTTCATTCTTCCCCAATTTTTAATATTAAACTTTCCCCGGGCAAAACTACGGACAAAACGTTCTTCATTTAAAAAGTCGTTTTTTATAAGATGAACGCATATATGATCTATAGATGCTTGAATCATTCCCATATCTTTTAGCTTCTGAATAACCTCAAAATGACAGCGATCTTGATAAACACAAAAGCTTTCTAGAATTCTTTTTGCCTCTTCAAGCGTATATGATTTATTAGATGTTTTCATCTTAATCTGGAATTTGTTTTATGAGATCTATCTAAATCGAATAACAGGAAAATCAATTATTGATAATTTCAATTTTTAGAATTGGGCTTTTAGAGGTAAATATCATTTCATTGTTGGTTGATTCCCATTTACCATCACCCTCAACTAGCTTATAACTGCTGTTTTCATTTTTAGGGAGAACCACTTCTAAAGTCCAGTTTTCATTAGTTTGAAGTACCTTTAAATATTTGGTATTTTTTGAGTAGAATGAAAAAGTGAAATGGCATTATTAGAAACCTCAACATTCTCGAGGGAAGCATTTTGCCATTCAGTGGGCATTTGTGGTTTGATTCTAATTCTTTTTTCAGATGCTTTGGGGAGTATTCCGAAGAATTGCTGAACAATAGGAATCGCATAGCTATATATATTCCATGCCTGGGTAATCATTCCGTAATCGGGAGAAACTTCATACATACTTCCTGGCAAAGCATAACTAAAAGTGCGGGTCATACGTTTCAGATAATTTAATGCGTTATCCGGCCGTCCGTACTTGTTTTCAGCAATTGCAAGGACTCCTGTTGGCAATGTCATTACGGCACCTGTATAGGAAAAAACTTGACTTCCTTTAAAAGATCCATCATCCGAACCGGCAGACTCATCCCTGTCTATTCCGGTAACAAATACCCCAAAGGGATTTACAAATTTTTCTGCGGTAGTCAATGCTTTTAAAGCTTTCTCTTTGTCTGCAACACCTACTTCCATGGGGGTGTTCACTACCCAATTATGATGTAATACAAAGGGTTTTAGTTTTTTGGAAGGATTTTCAAGAAGCGTCTTTTTTGTTTCCAATAGTTCTGATATCGCCCATGGTTTATTAAGGGTATCTGCTCTTATGATTGCATCTTCAATTAAAACTAGCGCTTGTTGATCTGTACCTAGAAAGTCGGCATAGGATTCAAAATCGGGAGACCAAAAAGATTCATTTATTTTTTTTTCTAAAACAAGGGCTATTTCATTATACTCTATGGCTAGAGTGGTTTCCTCTAATTCTTTAGCTATTTCAGAGGCATCTTTAAAAGCTTTATAGGTGTATGAGGCTACATCAATCATCTCACTGTCCATCCCATGGATCTCCATCATCCCAAAACCATCCGGAAAAAGATTCTTATTCTCGTCATTCTCTTCAAGCAGCCATTTTAGACCCTTTTTCACAGTAGGAAAGTATTTCTTTAAAAATGATTTATCGCCATTCCATAAGTATATATTCCATATCAGCGAGGCAAACTGGGGTGTTTCATTAATGTTACCATCATTGAAAACACTTCCATTGGTGGACATTTCGTGAAGAATTTTCCCATTACCATTAACAGCATTTGATACGCTATCTATTAAGTTAATAGAACTTAAAACTATATCGGACTGTCCTATCGCCATATAACCCTGCAAGGCGTATTCGCTATCTACTCCAAACCACCAAGGATAATCTGGTAATCCGGCTGTAATACCTCTCCCGATTTCAGGCACATCTCTGATAAGCCAATCACAATTGTATTTTAACCACTCAAAAGCTTCTTGTAATTTTTTATCAGGCACTGTTAGCTTTGATTTTTTGGCTAGGTGCTCATACCTTTTTTTCTTGAGAGTCAGCAATAATTCAGGGTTATTTTGAATAATATCATAAGTAATCATGGCATCTTTTTCTGACACATAAGATCCGGCAACGGTAAAATTTATAAAATCTGTTTCCTGAGCATTAAGTTGGATTCTATAAATGAGTTTCCCTGTTTCCCCCCTCCCGGAATAAGGACTTTTTATATTGGTATGACCCGTGTTCGCCCTGTCAGCTCCAAATATCAAATGCCAGGGATTAAGGGAGTCTTTAAAGTGCCATGCCCCAATTTGTTGAATGTAATTACCTTTATCTACTCCATCTATCATACCGGTTCTCTCTCCCAGCCATACAGGCATAAGATCGGTATGTCCATTAAAAATTATATCAAAGACTTGTGATTCCTTTGAGGTATTTTGTAGTTTATATTGAATAACAAGACCTTGTTCTCCGTCCGGAACAAATTGAAATCGTTCAATGATAAGTTCTTCTTCAGCTCCTATGGGGTCATATAAATGGCTATTGGCAAACGGATAATTAATAAAGTGTACGGCAGAGTCTAATTGGATAATTTCTTCATTCCATTGAAGTTCAAGTTCAAAACCATCCATTAGTTTAATGGGATGATTCCAAATACCACCCATTTCACCTTTTACGTGCCATCCAATTTCGGGGAAGCTGCCGTTTTGATGGCCTACCATATAAACTCGGTCCCCAGCAGTCACATAGGGAGAGTTTAAATAGGAAGATTTCCCTGAAATTTTTGGTGAGTTTTTAGCAATTTGAAGAAGATCAGTTTTATCGTCAGTTGTATTACAGGACAATAAAAGAGAAATGCTTAAGCCTAAAATATAATGGATAATTCGAAACATTATTAATTAATCTCTAGAAAGTTAAGCTAAAATAGGAAATTCTATACCAAGTTATTGGAGGAGTGTAAAGTGCTTTATATTGGGAAACCTATTTTGTATTAAATATTTTAATGTCATCTCAAAAATGAGCAAAAAAAAAGCGACTTCATAATTGAAGTCGCTTTTTTTGTTATAGGGCTTTACCCTCTTTATCCTTAAAACGATATTCGAGATATTGATAAGCATCTCTAGGTTGAATTTTGATCCATTTTTTATGTTCCATAAACCATTTGGAACGCTGTGACGCAAAACCTTTTGTTAAATAAGCCGCAATAAAAGGATGTGCATTCAAGATAATTCCTTTGTCCTTTGAGGGTCCTTTCAGGATTCTCTCCAGATCAAAATTAATTTTCTCTAATAGAACAATTGGTGCTTCAACTTCTTTTTCGCTTCCGCTGGGGTTTAGCTCGGTTGTTTTGATATTCATCTCCGGGCGAACCCTTTGTCTTGTTATTTGTATTAATCCAAACTTACTAGGAGGCAAAATTTTATGTTTTGCTCTGTCATCTTTCATTTCATCCCTTAGATGATCAAAGAGTTTTCTTCTATGATCCGACTTTATCATGTCGATGAAATCTACAACAATAATACCACCCATGTCTCTTAATCGCAATTGTCTTGCAATTTCTGAGGCAGCCAATAAATTGACTTCTAGTGCAGTATCTTCCTGATTTTTGGCTTTGTTTGACCGATTGCCACTGTTAACATCTATAACATGTAATGCTTCAGTATGCTCTATAACTAAATAGGCTCCTTTACTCATGGAAGCAGTTCTTCCGAAAGAAGTTTTTATTTGCCTATCAATTCCAAATTTCTCAAAAATCGGGACATTTGAATTATACAACTTAACAATTGATTCTTTGGAGGGTGCAATTTCTTGCACATAATCTTTAATCTGTTCATAAAGCGTTTCGTCATCAACGAATATTCCACTGAAGGAATCATTGAAGACATCTCTCAAAATGGAAGATGCTCTGTTTAGCTCTACCAAAACCTTTGATGGTGCTTGCGCTTTATACAATTTCTTACACATTGCTGTCCACTTGTTCAGCAAGTTCTGAAGATCTTTATCTAATTCCGCTACTTTTTTGCCTTCTGCAACTGTTCTAATTATGACCCCAAACCCTTTGGGTTTAATACTTTTTACTAACCTTTTCAGTCGGTCTTTCTCTTCGTTACTCTCAATTTTTTGAGAAACGGAAACTCGTTCTGAAAAAGGGACCATTACCAAATAGCGACCTGCCAATGATAATTCGGAACTTATTCGGGGACCTTTAGTAGAAATGGGTTCTTTAACAATTTGCACCAAAAGAGACTGATTGGCTTTGACAGCATTATTAATGGTGCCATTTTTATCAATATCTTTTTCGGTTGGAAAATTTTTAAGGGAATAATCTCTAAGTTTCCCCGTGCTCACTAGTTTGATAAACTTCAACATACTGGACAACTGAGGTCCAAGGTCATGATAATGCAAAAATGCATCTTTTTCATATCCTACATTTACAAAGGCAGCATTTAAACCAGTGACTGGTTTCCTTACTTTTGCGATAGAGGATATCACCAACATTAAAATTATTATCACCTTCTTCTTTGTGAAGTTCTATGAGTTTTCCATCATTTAATAAAGCAAATTCAACGGTATCAGAATTGGATCTTACGATTAATTCTCTATTCACCTGATTCAATTTATATTCATCTTATATACTTTAGATGAATTGATTAAACAATAGTCTTTACAGGTTGTATAAACCCGTTGAAATTCTAATTTTGAATTTCTATGTCAATGAACGTATAAAATGAAAAAGTAGTTAGATAACTACTTTTTCTTGTGGCGGTTAGCTCTCCTTCTTTTTTTTCGTTTGTGGGTAGCTACCTTATGTCTTTTTCTTTTTTTACCACTCGGCATGAAATTCTACTTTTTGTTGCTGTTATTATTTTACTTGTACGTTGCTTTTTACTCCTTCAACAAAAACCTTTGCAGGTTTAAATGCCGGAATGTTGTGAGCAGGTATTTTAATGGTAGTATTTTTGGAAATATTCCTACCAGTTTTTTCTGCTCTTGTTTTAATTATAAAACTGCCAAACCCTCTTAGGTAAACATTATCACCGTTTTCTAATGAGGTTTTTACTTCTTCCATAAAAGTCTCAACAGTTGCTTGTACATCTCCTTTTTCTATTCCCAGTTTTTCTGAGATTTTCGAAACAATATCCGCTTTCGTCATTTTACTATTTTAGATTTCTGTAAGTTTTTCAAGCTCGCAAATATATAAATTATATTTATTCTTTCCCTTTAATTGGCTAATTTTAAGTATATAAACTCTTACTTTTGCCGCTTAGTATTTTTTAGATGTCATTTTCAAAAATAATTCTTCAATGGTATTCTGAAAACAAGAGGCTTCTTCCTTGGAGAAATACAATAGAGCCATATAACATTTGGCTTTCTGAAATAATGCTTCAACAAACCAGAGTTGCTCAAGGAATTCCGTATTATGAGAGGTTTATTAAACGCTTTCCTACCGTTTTAGAATTAGCAAAAGCTGATGAACAAGAAGTATTAAAATTATGGCAGGGTTTGGGTTACTACTCCAGGGCCAGAAATTTACATTGGACAGCCAAATATGTAGCTGATCATTTAAATGGCCAATTTCCGAATACTTATGAAGAACTATTAAAGCTCAAAGGAATTGGTGATTATACTGCAAGTGCCATTGCCTCAATAAGTTTTAATAGACTAGAGCCTGTTGTGGATGGAAATGTTTATAGAGTCATTTCTCGTTTTAAAGGATTAGATATGCCCATTAATGACCCCAAAGCAAATAAATATTACAAGTTGTTTGCCAGAGATTTAATGAGTAAGACGGATATTCGGAATTATAATCAAGGAATAATGGAGTTTGGAGCTTTACATTGTACTCCACAAAAACCAAAATGCAGTAGTTGCCCTTTACAAACTTCCTGTATCGCCTTTCAGACAAATAAGGTTTCAGAATATCCCATAAAAATAAAAAGGGGAAAAACATTAAAGCGTTATTTTAATTATTTTGTTGTTTTAGACCAAGCGGGTAATACTTTATTAGTTCAACGAACTAATAAGGATATTTGGCAATATTTATACGAGTTCCCACTTTTGGAGTCAGAAAAGGAACTGGAACTTAAGGATATTTCTAAAAAGCTCCCTGAAGTTGTTGGTGTAGAAGAAATTAAAATAGTCTATCAGACAAACAGTAAATCAATTGTTCATAAATTATCCCATCAGCATTTATATACCAAGTTTTGGATTGTCAAAACCTCTAAGCCATTGGAAAACGGATTCTCGCTGATGGAAATTGGATAAATATCCAGTACCTGTTTTAATTGCAGACTTTATAAAAACGTTTAAAAATTCGTATTTTTGATTTAAGTTAGAAGTTATGAGTGGAACATTAAATAAAGTAATGCTTATTGGGCATTTAGGCGATGAAGTTAAAATTCATTATTTTGAAGGAGGAAACTGTATTGGAAGGTTCCCACTGGCTACCAATGAAACCTATACTAACAGACAAACCGGCGAGAAAGTAACCAACACAGACTGGCACAATATTGTTGTTAGAAACAAAGCTGCTGAAATATGTGAAAAGTATTTAAGCAAAGGAGACAAGATTTACGTTGAGGGAAGACTCAAGAATAGACAATGGCAAGGTGAAGATGGAATAACAAAATATACCACTGAAGTTCATGTCCAAGACTTTACATTTCTTTCAACCAAAAATGAATCAAATCAGTCCTCAACTACAAGTTCTTCTACTTCAGGGGCAAATTCTGCGACCAGATCAGAGAAACCTGTAAACACTGAAAGTGCTTCTGCCAATACGCCGGAGCAAGAAGATGATTTACCATTCTGATTTAATAAAAGTAAATTTTGACCATTGGATCCTGACCCCCTTAGTATATCAATTAACATGTTGGCCAGTGATGGCGTTTTTATAATTAAAATCTTGTTATTGATACTGCTTCTTTTAGGCTCTGCTTTAATTTCAGGAGCCGAAGTTGCTTTTTTTGGCCTTTCTACTTCAGAATTAAATGAACTGGAAGATCAAAAAATAGCCAAAGGAGAAATAGTAGTTAAATTATTAGACCGTCCAAAAAAGCTTTTAGCCACTATTTTAATCGCAAACAATGCTATAAATATTGGTATAGTGCTCCTATTCAATTCTATTGGGGACGTTATATTTTCTAATCTCAATTATTTCTTGTTTGGTTTTATTTCCCTTCGTTTTGTGGTCGAAGTACTTGTGGCCACTTTTCTCATTTTAATGTTTGGAGAAATACTTCCAAAAATTTATGCTAATAGGAATAGGTTACAGTTTTCCCTTTTTATGGCATATCCTCTTAAGGTATTGGATTTACTTCTTAGTCCTTTAAGCACTCCTATGCGCTCAGCTACTATTTTTCTATATAATAAACTTGGAAAGCAAAAATCAAACTTAAGTGTAGATCATCTCTCTCAGGCCCTGGAATTAACCTCTGAAGGGGATACAACTAAAGAAGAACACAAAATATTAAAGGGAATTGTTTCTTTTGGTAATACAGATACTAAACAAGTGATGCGTCCAAGGATCGATATTTTTGCATTAAGTGAAGATATGAAGTTTGTAGAGGTTTTATCTGAGATTAAAAAGAATGGTTATTCCCGTATCCCTGTTTTTTCTGAAAATATGGATAATGTTCTAGGCGTGCTTTATGTAAAAGATCTTCTCCCCTATATAGAAAGGAAAGTATTTAATTGGATTAGCCTGATTAGAGAACCTTATTTTGTTCCTGAAAATAAAAAGTTAGATGATCTTTTGTTGGAGTTTCAGGATAAGAAAAATCATCTTGCAATAGTTGTCGATGAATACGGAGGAACCTCTGGAATAGTTACTTTGGAAGATGTGATTGAAGAAATAGTGGGCGACATCAGTGATGAATTTGACGATGAAGATTTAATCTTTTCTAAGCTGGATGACCATACGTATGTATTTGAAGGAAAAACTACCTTAAAAGATTTTTATAAAGTTACTAAAATAGAAGATGAAGATGTTTTTGAAGAACAAAAAGGAGAGTCAGAAACTATCGCCGGATTTGTTTTAGAAATTGCAGGTAGCTTTCCGAAAAGAGGAGAAGTTGTAGCCTTTAAGGAGTATCAGTTTATTGTTGAGAGTTTAGATAAAAAAAGATTAAAACAAATTAAAGTCACCTTACCACATGAAGCTTCATAAGTTATTCTCTTTTCTTATTATTTTGGCATTAGCCTCTTGTTCTGGAGAGCAACTTCCTAAGCCAAAGGCAATGTTGCGTTTAGAATACCCGGAGGCGTTAAGAAAATCGTTTAAAACCAGTAAATACCAGTTTCAACAAAATACCTTAGCACTTGTTACAGAAGGGAGTAATTCCTCCGTTACATTAGACTATCCTCTAATGGATGGTTCTATATTTATAACTTATAAAGAAGTTAATAAAAACCTCCCAGAACTGTTAAGGGATGCTCAAAAACTTTCATATGAACACGTTGTAAAAGCAGATAATATTACAGAACAACCGTTTATTAATGACAGTAATAGGGTATATGGAATGTATTATGAGGTAGAAGGGGATGCTGCCTCTCAGGCCCAGTTTTACGTTACTGATAGTATCTCACATTTTATTACCGGTTCTCTTTACTTTAAGGTTAAACCTAATTATGATTCTATTTATCCGGCCGCAGTTTATTTGCAAAAGGATATACGCAGTATTATGGAATCTTTGCAATGGACAGACTAAGGATGAAGTTGTTATTTTGATTTTTTTATAGATGTATAAACAGGAGCTTTTAGATTGCCATAGTAGAATTAAACCTCACATTCATAGAACAGCTGTTCTAACCTCCGGAATATTAAATGAAATGTCCGGAGCAGAACTTTATTTTAAGTGTGAAAATTTTCAGAGGATGGGGGCTTATAAAATAAGAGGTGCGACTAATGCAATTATGTTACTCCCGGAGAATGATAGAAAGAAGGGAGTTGTTACCCACTCTTCGGGAAACTTTGCCCAGGCTCTTTCATTAGCTGCAAAAAATTTAGGGATACAAGCTCATATTGTAATGCCCTCAAATGCTCCAAAGGTAAAACGTGATGCTGTTGAATATTACGGAGGAAATATTGTTTTATGTAAGCCTACAATTGATGCCAGAATTAGCATGGCTGACAAAATAATTAAAGAAACAGGAGCCACTTTTATTCATCCATCTAACGACTTGAATGTGATTATTGGACAAGGAACTGCTGCCAAAGAATTATTGGAAGATTATCCTGATCTAAATTTTCTAATAGCGCCAGTTGGAGGAGGAGGTCTCATTGCAGGTAGTGCCTTAGCAGCCTATCATTTTGGAAAGAGTTGTAAGGTTTACGGAGGCGAACCCTTCGAGGCAGATGATGCTTTTCGATCTTTTTATAGTGGAAAAATTGAAACGAATAAAACCACTAATACTATTGCGGATGGCCTAAAAACGGTTCTGGGGGATAAGACTTTTCCCATAATCAGGAAATATGTAAGCGATATTTTTAGAGTATCTGAAAAAGAGATAATTGATGCTATGTACTTAATTTGGGAAAGGCTTAAGATTGTTGTTGAGCCTTCTAGTGCTGTAGCTTTTGCAGCAATTTTAAAGGAAAAGAAGCACTTCAAAAACCAAAAAGTAGGCATTTTGATTTCCGGGGGAAATGTTGATCTAAAGAAGCTTCCTTTTTAATATTATTCCAACAATTTTTCTGCGTTTTCAATACTGGAATTAATGTCTTCTTTTACTTTTTTAATTTTTTGTTCCTCCTCTTCTAGCCACTTTAGTTTTTCTGGACTTAAAGCTGCGTCATTAAGAATTTCATCTGAATTAAATCTATCACCAAAACCTCTCATCCAATCCATCATTTCCTTATGAGCATTTTGCAAATCTATCATTGCTTTCTCATATTCCTTGCCACTTTCGGTAGTATCGACTTTAGATTTCAAAGTCGCTACCAATTTTGAAATATCTCCCATCTTTGGCATTACTTCATCATGAATAGCCATAACTTCTTTCATTTGAGAAGGAGTATCACTTTTTTGAGGACTATCCTTACAAGCAGAAATAAAAGTTAGAAATAGAATAAAAAGGAAAAACTTAGAGCGTATCATTTGTATGTTTTTAGTTAGGTAAAATTAGTTAAATCAAAAACATATCCATCAAAAAGCTACACTTTTGTACTAAGAAAAATAATATGAGTGATGTTCATAAAAAATGGTTCTACTTAATTCTACTTTCCCTTATATGGGGAACCTCCTACATACTTATAAAAAAGGGACTTAGGGGTTTTACTCCTTTCCAATTGGGTGCTATTCGAATTTTAATTAGCTCAGCATTATTATTAATAATAGGGGGAAAGACGTTACGTAACATTGGTAAGAATGAATGGAAATGGGTAATTATTTCTGGATTGATCGGAAGTTTTATTCCGGTATTCCTTTTTGCTTTTGCACAAACACAAATTGATAGTAGTATAGCTTCTATTCTTAATTCTTTGGTGCCACTTTTCACCATTATTGTGGGTTATTTTTATTTTAGAACAACTTTTAAGGGGAAGCAGCTATTAGGTGTTTTAACAGGCTTGGGAGGAGCAGTTCTACTAATTTTAATTGGGAGTACAATGAATCCTGGACAGAATTATTGGTATGCTTTGCTTGTGGTTGTGGCAACTATAGGATATGCATTTAATGCAAATATTATTAAAACTAAACTTTCTGAATTAACCCCACTAACAATTGCGGTCGGAAACTTTTCTGTAATGTTTATTCCTGCAATTTTTATTTTATATTTTTCAGGGGTTACGGATCCTGAAGTATTAAATGGTAATTTTTTCTATAGTTCTTTTGGCGCTATTATAGTTCTTGCCGCATTGGGTACCTGTGTCGCAAAGGTCATGTTTAATAGACTTATTCAGCTATCTTCGGCTGTTTTTTCGGTTTCTATTACCTATTTAATTCCGATAGTTGGAATTTTTTGGGGTCTCATGGATGGAGAGCCATTTGAAATACAACAGTTCTTAGCAGCCTCTTTAATAATCTTGGGAGTATATTTGATAAATAGAGAAAAAATAAAAAAACCTACTAAAGTGTAACAATTTGCAAAAAGAGTTCTCTTTATAAAAACAAAAACTATTAAGATGAAAAACATTATTAATGTAGGTGTAGTTCTTGCATTTCTTTTTACAGGATTTACACAGCTAATGGCCCAATCAGCAACAATTTCAGTACAATCATATAATAAGATTATTATTAGCCCGCATATCGAAGTAACTTTACAAGAAGGGGATGAAGAATTGGTGGTAATAGAAAACTCTGAAGTTCCGCGCGATAAAATTAATGTTGAAGTAGTAAATGGAACTCTAAAAGTTTACTTGGACGATGCAAAGACATATACAAAATCCAAGAAAGTTAAGGATGATGAATGGTCCGGTAAACAAAGCGCCTATTCCGGGACTATGGTCAACGCTACCATTACCTATAAATCATTAAAAAAATTATCAGTTCGTGGCGAAGAAACTATTCGATGCACCAGCACAGTTGATCAGCAAGATTTTGAATTAACTATTTATGGGGAATCTCAGGTATACTTTAATGAAATGAATTTACATTATTTGACAGTTAGTATTTATGGCGAAAGTTATTTGGAAATTGAAAGTGGAAGAGTTAGTGAACAGAAGTATAAAGCATATGGAGAAAGTGAAGTTAATACCCTAAAAATGGATAACTCTTTTACCAAGATTACTGCTTATGGGGAAAGCGAATTCAAAATAAATGTAAAGGACAGATTGAAAGTTACTTCTTATGGTGAAGCTGAGATTGAGTTTGAAGGAAACCCAGATGTAGATAAGGGATTAGTTTTGGGAGAAGGTTCAATAAGAAAAATTGGGTAGACCTAAATACACATAAAAACGAAGACCCGCTTAATGGCGGGTCTTTGTGTTAAAAAAAGAGTTATTTATTTAAAATCTGCATCAGAAACACCTTCATTTATTTTGATGTCTTTCACTTTAAAGTCAAAGGTTTGCGGACCTGCTTTTTGAACAAAAAGAAAAGGGAAAAGAATTCCTGAAACTTCTTTATAATCTTTGTACTCTACAGTCGATTCTATGACCTGTCCTTGTGCTTCTACGGTGGTTACATCTTTTATCTTTAAGCCACTTTCAGCATCATAAAAAGAAACCTTATCCTCGGAGACTTTTAATTTATAGGCATTTTTCCCATCAATTATTTCGGATCCTTCAAAAGAAACCGAACTCTGATTGTAAAGCAATTCAGGAAAGGGAGAAGCCTCTTCTTTAATCTTAGACAATTCTTCTGCAGTTAAATCCTTGCGTTGTCCCTGAGCCATCATATAGCCTGTGTTCCCATTTACGACTTGTTTTTGCATAGAATTCCCCATCATTTTTAAGTCTTGCATAAACTGATCTTTGCTAGTTTTTTTAACATTAAGCTCTAGTTGCATACCTTGGGTTTCAGCCTCCGCTATCAAAAGATAGGTGTCTAGACTTTCTAACCTCTCCTTACCTCCAATGGCTTCGAGATATTTGTCGAGTACTGACTGAACCGAGACTCCTTCCGGCAATGTCACTTCGTAATTAGGTTTGGACACAGGATTCCCGAACTTATCATAGTAGTTAATAGGCATTGCCTTCCCATTATAAGTTATTTTTTCCAGGTTTTCTAAGACTTCACTTCCTTTCCCTACTATTACTATTCTGGCATTATTTACTTTAAAGTACTTCTTCGCGGCCTCTTCTACTTCCTCTGCGGTAATGGCATCAATTCGTTCCAAATAAGTCTTATAAAAGTCTTTGGGAAGATTCTCTGTTTTTATATTTAATGCATAACGAGCAATAGTGGAGGGTTTTTCAAAAGCCATTACAAAACCGCCAATGTATTCAGCTTTTACATTTTCTAGTTCTTTTTCGGTTACCGGTTCCTCTACCATTCGATTTAGTTCATATAGAAATTCTACCACTGCGCTATCGGTAACTACATTACGGACACTTGCTGTGGCACCAAATCTACCAGGAGCATATTTGTCATCACTTATACTTGAATAAGCGCCATAGGTGTAACCTTTATCCTCTCTCAGGTTTAAGTGCAATCTTCCAGCCCCGGAAGCTCCAAGAATTCTATTTGCTAATTTGGCAGATAAATAATCAGGATCTCTCATTTCTAAATCCACTAAGTTCTGTACATAGATTTCTGATTGAACAGCATTTGGGACATCTACAAAATCGATTTGAGTATACTGAGCATTTAAGGGTCGGGAATAGCTCAAAGAAGGCGGAGAAGCTTTAACCCAATCGTTAAAATTCTCGTTAACCAGATTTTTTACACTATCAAAATTAACATCGCCTATAATTACCAAATAAGCATTTTGAGGCACAAAAAGATCTATATAAAACTGTTCAACATCGGTAAAAGTCACATTGTTAATGGTTTCTTCCGTAATATACTCACCATAGGGATGCACTTTACCATAAGCCAACACATTTTGGACTCTTGAGGCAATGGCAGAAACGTCTTTTTCTTGGGCTTTTAAATAAGTAAGAAGCTTGGCTTTCTCCTTATCAAATTCTTCTTCGGTAAAATTTGGATTAATAGCTGCATCTGCCATTAACTCCAGAATACGAGGGAAATATTTAGAAAGGGTACTGGCGTAGGCACCTTGTAAACTAAAACTTATAGTTGCGCCCAAATAGTCTACTTCCTCAATAAAATCATTTTTTGAAATCGTTTTAGAACCATTTCCCAGAAGGCTTCCCGTTAAACTGGTAACCCCGGCCTTCTCTCCTTCTGCAATAGGAGGATTATCTATGGCCAACTGAATGGATACACGAGGCAATTTATGATTTTCCACGACCATAACTTTAAGCCCGTTATTGAGGACAAATTGCTGGGGCTCTTCCAAATTAATTTCCGGACTGGGTCCTGGGGCGGGCATTATACTTCTATCTACCTGCGCCTGTATAGAAGAAAGCATAATACTACTTAAAATTATTGTATAAAATATTTTCATTTTCTTAATTGTCTAATTTCTCTTTTGGTAAATATTCAAGAATTATCCGTTGATTAGATTTTAAGTGCTTTTCTGCAACTGCCTGAATTTCTTCTCTTGTAATAGATCTATAAATATCAATCTCCTTATTTATGAGAGAGGTGTCATGGTACAAAAGATAATTTCGTGCCAAAGAATTTGCTATACCAGCAATACTAGAGTTGGCATTTACAAATGTATTTTCGAACTTATTTTGTAGCTTTTGGTAATCTTTTTCTGAAATAAGCTCCTCACGCATTTTATCAACTTCCTCTTCCATTTCAGCAACTAATTCATCCACAGATACTTCCCCAACTGGGATAGAGAAAACAAGGTACATGCCATAATCTTCTTGGCCCACGTTATATGCTCCAACTTGGACGGCCTGTTTTTGATCATCTACCATTTTTTTATATAATTTAGAACTCTTGCCATCGCTCAAATAGGTAGATACCATATCTAGGACATAAGCATCTCTTTCTCTAAATCCTGGTATCCTATAGGCTATTCCTGCTAAAGGGACTTGAATATTAGGGTCGTAGACCGTAACCCTTTCTTCCTCACCAATGGGCGTTTCCTTGGGATAGTTTCTTACTATATCCGCTCCTTTGGGAATTGGACCAAAATAGTCCTGTATTAAGTCCTTAGTTTGAGAAATATCTATATCGCCAGCCACTACTAAGACGGCATTATTTGGCACATAATACTTTTTGTTGTAGGCTATTACATCTTCCAAGGTGGCAGCATCCAAATCCTTCATATATCCAATATTCGGGTCTTTGTAGGGATGTATCTTAAAAAGGCTTTTACCAAGAGAAGGCCATAATTGCCCGTATGGTGAGTTGTCATATCGAAGTCTTTTTTCTTCTTTAACTACCTCTTGCTGGGTATCTATACCCGTTTGATCTATAATTGGATGCAGCATTCTTTCGGACTCCATCCATAATCCCAATTGAAGATTGTTGGATGGGAAAAGTTCATAGTAATAAGTTCTGTCCTGACTCGTATTGGCATTTACTTGCCCTCCATGTGAGGATACAATTTCAAACCATTTTCCATTCTCAATGTTTTCGGTCCCTTCGAAAAGAAGATGTTCAAAAAAATGAGCAAAGCCTGTTCTGCCTTCTGTTCTGTCTTTCCCACCCACATGATACATTACAGAAGTAATAACTACAGGGGCTGTATTGTCTTGATGAAGTATTACATGCAAGCCGTTATCTAAATCGTATTCTTTGTACTCTACTTGTTGCGACCAAATAGATATAGCTACTAAAAGGAACAAAAGGAGTGATAAGATTCTTCTCTTCATAAAAAAGATTTTAAATTTAAATATCCTTAGAGGGTTATAGTAAAAGTTCAAGATAATTTTTTTTGATCTTTTGGCGAGGGAAAGTCTTATTCTTTAACAAGAATTTATACAATCTTTAGGCATTAATTTCTATATTAAATGCACACTTTAAAAACCATACTATTATGAAAAGCATAGCACTTCCCATTCGTTTTGGCATCGCCACGAGCGGGTCTCTAATTGCCTACTTTCTAATTCTATCCTTATTTAATTTACACATCAATATTTTCTTTAGTTTGTTTAATGGAATAATCACAGGCTTTGGTATCTATGAGGCCATTAAATATTACAGATTACAAGAGAAATATGATTTTAATTATAGTCAGGGTTTTAAGGCTGGACTAATAACTGGCGGGGTAGCTACTTTAATCTTTACTTTTTTCTTCGCATTTTATGCCACCGAAATAAATACAGATTTCCTTGAACAACTCTCAACATCATGGTCTAATGATTACAAAAGTTTTGAAGGAATTGTGTTTTTTACCGTAGCTATAATGGGTTTTGCAACCACCTTGGTACTTACTTTAACCTTTATGCAACTTTTTAAGACTTCAAAACATAAGAAGAATAAATAGTTTACAGCAAAAAACCCTTGTGTTTTCGCAATTTCGTATTATATTTGCACCCGCCTAATGGCACCCTGTGGATGTCTTAGGTTAAACAATCCTTTAAATAGGTAATAAAAATATTTAATAGATACGCTATGTATGCAATTGTAGAAATAGCAGGGCAGCAATTTAAAGTTGCAAAAGATCAAAAAGTATATGTTCACCGTCTTCAAGAAGATGAAGGGAAAAAAGTTTCTTTTCATAATGTTCTTTTATTAGAAGATGGAAGTAATATAACTATTGGCGCCCCAGCTATCGACGGAGCCGCTGTTGAGGCTAAAGTCGTTAAACATCTCAAAGGAGATAAAGTAATCGTTTTTAAGAAAAAAAGACGTAAAGGTTACAGGAAGAAAAATGGTCACAGACAATATTTAACCGAATTGGTTATTGAAAATATCGTTGCTAAAGGGGCTAAAAAGAAAGCTGAAAAACCCGCTGCTAAAGAAGAAACCAAGGTAAAAGCTGCTCCTGTTGTAGAAGTAGCTGAAAAGGCCAAAGCAGCTCCAAAGAAAGAGACACCTAAGGCGTCTGTTGATTTAAGTAAGAAAACTGTAGCTGAATTAAAAGAGCTTGCTAAGGAGAAAGGAATTTCTGGAATTTCTTCTATGAAAAAGGCTGATCTTATTGAAGCTTTAGGAAAATAAAGAAATAATAACAATGGGAGTATATCCCCATTAAAAATTAATATCATGGCACATAAGAAAGGTGTAGGTAGTTCAAAAAACGGTAGAGAATCAGAATCGAAACGTCTAGGGGTTAAGATTTTTGGTGGACAAGCAGCGATTGCTGGAAATATCATCGTTAGACAACGTGGCACAAAACATAATCCTGGAAATAATGTATATGCCGGGAAAGATCATACTTTGCACGCTAAAGTTGATGGTTTGGTTAAATTCCAAAAGAAAGCTGGCGGAAAATCTTATGTTTCAATAGAACCATTTGAAGCATAAAATCAGAAAGTATATTATTATAAAAAAACCCATTATGTTGCGCATAATGGGTTTTTTGTTTTAAAATATTTTTACCACTAATAACGGTAATACTCAGGTTTGTAAGGACCGCTTACTTCAACCCCAATATAGGAGGCCTGTTCCTTTTTTAAATCTGTAAGCTCTGCGCCCAATCTTGAAAGGTGTAGTTTGGCAACTTTCTCATCCAAATGTTTAGGCAGCATATAAACTTTATTTTCATAATTATCGCTATTCTTCCAAAGTTCAATTTGTGCCAAAGTCTGGTTTGTAAAAGAGTTACTCATAACAAAACTTGGATGTCCGGTTGCACAGCCTAGATTTACTAATCTTCCTTCCGCTAAAATGATGAGGTCTTTTCCATCTATAGTGTATTTATCAACCTGTGGCTTTATTTCATCCTTAGTGTCTCCGTAATTATTGTTAAGCCAGGCCATATCTATTTCATTGTCAAAATGCCCAATATTACAAACAATGGCTTTATCCTTCATTGCTTTAAAATGCTCAGGCCTAATAATATCTTTGTTACCCGTGGCCGTAATGATAATATCTGCATTACCCACAACAGTCTCCAGCTTTTTTACCTCAAAACCATCCATACAGGCCTGAAGAGCACAAATAGGGTCAATTTCAGTCACTGTTACTATGGCACCAGCCCCTCTGAAAGATGCTGCCGTACCCTTACCAACATCGCCATAACCGCCAACTACAACTCTTTTTCCGGCCAACATAGTATCCGTAGCCCTTCTAATTGCATCTACGGCACTTTCCTTACACCCGTACTTATTATCAAACTTAGATTTGGTAACCGAGTCATTAACATTTATGGCTGGCATAGGTAAAATACCGTTTTTAAAGCGCTCATATAGTCTGTGCACGCCAGTAGTGGTCTCTTCAGATAATCCTTTAATTCCCTCGGTTAATTCGGGATAATTGTCCAGAACCATATTGGTGAGATCTCCTCCATCATCTAATATCATATTAAGCGGTTTGCGATCTTCCCCAAAAAATAAGGTTTGTTCAATACACCAATCAAACTCTTCTTCATTCATTCCTTTCCAGGCATAAACTGGTACACCAGTGGCGGCAATAGCTGCAGCGGCATGATCCTGTGTGGAAAAGATATTACATGAACTCCAAGTGACTTCTGCACCCAAAGCAGTTAGTGTCTCAATAAGAACTGCTGTTTGTATGGTCATATGAAGGCAGCCAGCGATACGAGCTCCTTTTAAAGGTTGTTCGTCTTTATACTCCTCACGCAAGGCCATTAAGCCTGGCATCTCAGCTTCGGCAAGTTCAATTTCTTTCCTTCCCCATGCCGCCAGAGTAATATCCTTTACTTTAAAAGGAATGTATGATATTGTTTTGGTTCCCATAACTTTTTATTTTTACTTTCGCCTTAAGCAAACCCAAGGCATTTTACAAAGTGCAAAGGTAAGTATAACTCAATAAATGAAATGCCTCTTTACAAAACAATAACAGTAAGTCCATATATCAAATTGTTAGTATGGAAGGTAAGCGAGGCCGAAGCCGACTTAAAAAAGGACCTTTCCCTTACTCCCGGATCTGAACTTCGATTAGAAGGCATGAAATCAGAAATTCACAGACGGGCTTATCTTAGTATTAGATATCTATTAGCCTTAATGGGATATGTTGATCATGATCTTTTCTATGATTCTTCCGGAAAACCTCATCTAACCGACGGATCTCATATTTCAATTACTCATTCGCACCACTTTACAGGAATCATTATAAGTCAGAAAGAAGAAGTTGGGATCGATATTGAAAAGCAAAGACCAAAAATTATAAGAATTGCTCATAAGTTTACCCCCTATGGTATTTCAAGTTTAGACGAAAAACAGGAAGAAGAGATTAAAAAACTTACCATAATATGGGGCGCAAAAGAATCTCTTTATAAAATATACGGAACCCCCGGACTTAGTTTCTTTAAAAATATCTTTGTTACAGATTTTAATTCTATTACAGAAAACAAGACTACAGCAAAAATAATCTTTGAGAAAAGGGAATCATTTTATACTGTTTCATTTTTGGAATTTGAAGGATTTACTTGTGTTTACGCGTTGCAGAATTATCTAGACTAGAAATAAAATTACACAAAAACTATTTATATGAAAATATCCGTTGAATTGACCCTGACACCTCTTCAAAAGGAGTTTGAGCCACTAATAATCGACTTCATTAAAAAATTAAGAGCCTCAGAACTAACGGTTTTAGAAAACTCTTTAAGCACCCAAATTTTTGGAGAATACGATGTAGTAATGAACCTATTAACCAAGGAAATAAAAAATTCATTTGAGCTTATGGAGGCAGGCTTGTTGTATATGAAAATTGTAAAATCCGATCGGAGCGACTATGAACCAAATTTTTGATTGGATTTTTGCCCAATATCACGAGACGCATACCTACCTGGTAGCCCTCGAATTAATAGCGGTTTTTTTTGGCTTTTTGAGTGTTTGGTATGCCAAAAAAGAAAATATTCTTGTATTTCCAACAGGAATAATAAGTACAGGAATTTTTGTTTATATCCTACTCCTATTTGGGTTGCTTGGTGATATGCTTATAAATGCCTATTACTTTATCATGAGCATTGTAGGTTGGTATTATTGGACAAGGAAGGTTGATGAGGATCATTATATTCCCATAACTGTTGCTACTCCCAAGGAGAAGACAAGAGTATTATTTCTGTTCTTAGGAACACTTGTCTTTGTAGGAATTATATATGTCATATTTGATAAATTCAATAACTGGACCGCTTATGTAGACACCATAACAACGGCTATTTTCTTTGCCGGAATGTGGCTAATGGCTCTTAAGAAAGTAGAAAATTGGATTTTTTGGATAATTGGGGATATCATCTCCGTTCCCTTATATTTGTATAAAGGACTTGTTTTTACCTCTTTACAGTATTTTTTATTTACCATAATTGCCGTATATGGCTATATGGAATGGAAGAAAAACTTAAACAAAAGCCCAGTAACCTTATTAAGGTAGTACTATTTGGGCCAGAATCTACCGGGAAAACCACTATTTCAAAGGAATTAGCGGCACATTATAAAACCAATTGGGTGCCGGAATATGCCCGATCCTATTTACAGGAAAAATGGAATATGGAAGGTAAGACTTGTGAGGCCAAAGACTTAATTCCTATCGCAGAAGGTCAGATACAAATTGAGAATAGGCTTACGGAGATTTCCGATGAATTGCTTATTTGTGATACGGATCTTTTAGAGACCAAAGTATATTCTGAGGCGTACTACCTCGGATATTGTGAACCTCTCTTAGAAAAATACGCTTTAGAAAATTCTTATGATCTTTATTTATTAACATATATTGATATTCCATGGGAAAAGGATGACCTTCGTGACAAGCCTAATGAACGGGAAAGAATGTTTCAATACTTTAAGACTGCATTGGAAAAGTATAACAGGAAATATGTTGTTTTAAAAGGGCCAAAGGAAAAAAGAAGAGAAGTAGCCGTAAAAGCGATAGATAAACTATTAAAAAAATGATTCATTTAACAGATAAGGATATCCTACTTTTAGAAAAGAAGCAGATTTCTATAGAAAAAATTAAACGACAACTTGAATTGTTTAGAGACGGGATTCCCTTCGTTACTTTAGAAAAGGCTGCTGTGATTTCGGATGGAATTATGAAGCCAATTGCAGAGAAAGAGAATGAACTGGTGTCGTTTTACGATAACAATAAGAATAAACTGCGCGTAGTTAAATTTGTTCCGGCATCAGGGGCGGCTTCCAGAATGTTTAAATCCCTTTTTAATTTTCTAGAAGATTTTGATCCTAAGGAGGAAAATATTGATGAATATATTCTGAGATCTAAGAATCATGAAATAACAAAGTTTTCTAAGAACCTGAAATCTTTACCTTTCTATAAAAAGGTGTTATCCAGTTTGGGTTCATCCTACAAGGACAGTTTATCAGAAGAAGATAAATTATATCTGTTTATTAGTGAAATGCTTTATCCTGAAGGTTTAAATTATGGTTTTTACCCTAAAGGCATGTTGCCGTTTCATGAATATACCGATCATAGCGCAACACCATTTGAAGAACATCTTTTTGAAGCGGCAGATTATAGTTCTATTGCTAAAATGGCGTATTTACATTTTACGATTTCAGAACAACATACTTCTCTTTTTGACACTGCCATAAAAGAGGTCACTCCCACTATTAGTAACAAAACAAGTGTTCAATTTAAAGTTTACTATTCTTATCAAAAGTCTTCCACGGACACGATAGCTGTTACTTTAGAGAATGATTTTTTTCGAAATGATGATGGCAGCCTGCTTTTTAGGCCCGGAGGTCACGGCGCCCTGATTGAAAATTTAAACGAACAGGAGGCTGATATTATCTTTATCAAAAACATTGATAATGTAGTGGTCTCTAGATTGGCTTCTGAAATAGGAAAAAGCAAGAAAGTATTGGCTGGACTTCTATTAAAAGTTCAGCAGAAAGCTTTTGAATATGCTGCCTTGTTAGAAGAGGGACATATAAATGGGGAGGAATTGCTTGAAATCATGAATTTCCTAGAAACCGAATTAAATGTACGTTTTGTAGAGAATTTTTCAGGGTTTAAACTTTCTGATCAGATGGAGATCTTGAAGGATAAAATAAACAGACCCATAAGAATATGCGGGATGGTTAAGAATGAAGGAGAACCCGGGGGAGGGCCATTTTGGATTAAAGATTCCCATAATCATATCTCACTTCAGATTGTAGAATCAGCTCAGGTAAATCTAGAAAATGAGCATCAACTTTCAATATTTAAGGAGGCTACACACTTTAATCCGGTGGACTTGGTCTGTGGTATAAAAAATTATAAAGGAGAAAAATATAATTTATTAAATTTTGTAGATGCCAAACAAGGATTCATTACTCAAAAGACAAAGGATGGTAAGGACCTCAAGGCATTAGAGTTACCCGGATTATGGAACGGTGCTATGGCTTTTTGGAATACCATTTTTGTAGAGGTTCCTCTTGTAACTTTTAATCCGGTTAAAACGGTGACTGATTTACTTAAACCAGCTCATCAATTAAATCCCTAGAAGATTATTTACTTTTTATTATGATATGTAATTGGCCTATTGTAGCTTTGCCTCATCTCAAAGGGGTGCTAGCTCTTAAGTAAGTAGTCTTAATCAAATTAGGCTGCCATATGACTAAGAAAAAGCTGAGATTATACCCAAGGAACCTGGGCGGGTAATGCTGCCAAGGGAGGCGAACGTCGCCATTTGGAATTTCCTTAATAAAGGAAATTATTTATCAAATTACAAATGAATAACACCCCTTTTATTCGTAAAATATTTACGAATGAAAGCATTTATTTTACAAATTGTTCTGTTTTTTAGTATTGCCGTTTATACCCAAGAAAAACAAACAGATACTACTACGGCAAAGAAAATTGTATTAGATGAGGTTCTGGTTTCTGCTGTTAGGGTAACCAAGGAATCACCGGTAACTTTCTCAAATCTAACCAAAGCGGAAATACAGCCACGAAATCTGGGGCAGGACATTCCAATCCTCTTAAACTTTTTACCAGCTGTGGTGTCTACATCAGATGCCGGAGCGGGGATAGGTTATACAGGGATAAGAGTTAGAGGGAGTGATGCCACTCGGGTAAATGTGACCATCAACGGTATCCCATATAACGATTCCGAATCTCATGGCACTTTTTGGGTTAATCTTCCCGATTTCGCCTCTTCTACTGAGGACCTTCAATTACAAAGAGGCGTTGGAACCTCTACCAATGGAGCCGGAGCTTTTGGCGCTAGTCTTAACATATTAACTGATGCCACATCAGAAGAGGCTTACGGACATATTGCTGCCTCTTTTGGTAGTTTCAATACCTTTCGATCAAATGTAAAATTTAGCACTGGCCTTATGAATGATCATATTGAAATTTCGGGGCGTTTATCTAGAATTACCTCGGATGGTTATATTGATAGAGCTAGTTCTGAGTTGGATTCCTACTTTCTGCAAGGAAGCTATGTTGATGACAATACTTTGATTAAGGCCATAATTTTTGGAGGTCACGAGGTAACATATCAATCGTGGTTTGGTATTGATGCTGAGACTTTGGCCACCGACAGGACCTTTAATCCGGCTGGGATTTATACAGATGAGGCTGGGAATATTCAATTTTATGACAAAGAAGAAGATAATTATAAACAAAACCATTTTCAGTTGCATTGGAACGAGACAATTTCTGAGTATTGGAGAACAAATATTTCTTTTCATTACACCAAGGGGAAGGGTTATTTTGAGCAGTTTAGAGAAGATGACGATTTTGAAACCTATGGATTTACTCCCTTGATCGTAAATGGTGAATTAGTGAACACCACAGACCTCATTCGCAGGAGATGGCTCGATAATGATTTTTACGGAACAGTATTTTCTGCAAACTATGAAAAAGATAAGTTTAAAGTAATTCTTGGTGGTGGCTATAACATCTATGAGGGAGATCATTTTGGGGAGATTATTTGGGCTCGTTTTGCCTCCAATAGTATGATTCGAGATCGATATTACGACGATGACTCCAGGAAAACCGATTTTAATTTCTTTGGAAAAATGTATTATAATCTAACTTCCAAATGGCGTTTCTTTGGAGATCTTCAATATAGAAATGTTGGTTATACCGCTAATGGGGAAGACACAGGTAATGTAGACGATACTTTTAATTTCTTTAACCCTAAAATGGGGCTTACTTATGATTGGAATGCAAATAATAATTTATATTTCTCTTTTGCGGTAGCCAACAGAGAACCTAATAGAAATGATTATGAAAATGGAAACCCGAGGCCCGAAACCTTATATGATTTTGAACTTGGTTGGAGATATATTACACCTACTATTCAGCTAAACTCTAATTTGTATTATATGAGATACAAAGATCAATTAGTGCTTACAGGAGAATTAAATGATGTAGGGGCGCCTTTAAGATCTAATGTGGGGGATAGTTATAGACTGGGCCTGGAAATTGACGCTCAATTTAAACTAGGAAAGAAATTTGAATTACAGCCAAATATTGCTTTGAGTAGTAATAAGAATATAGATTTTGTATTTCAACGTGACGGGGTCCTGCAAGATTTGGGGAATACCAATATTTCATTTTCACCTGAAATTGTGTTTGGTAACAGATTTACTTTTAAACCGATTAGAGCATTTCAATTATCATTATTAACTAAATATGTTGGCAAACAATATATGGGGAATATTGATTCTGAGGCTTCCGTTCTAGAAGACTACACCCAAACAGATTTTAATATTCAATATGTAATTGAAACTAATTCATTTATAAAAAGCATTGTGATTGATGGTTTGGTTAACAATATTTTTAATGCCAAATATGTATCAAATGGATACTTCTTCACCTTTGATGACGATTTTACTAATCCGGGGAATATAGTTACCATTGAAGGTGCAGGTTATTATCCTCAGGCAGGCATTAATTTTCTACTGGGGGCAACCATAAATTTTTAAAGCAATTGCACTACAAAATCAAAGAAGCCTAGTTGGAAATAATTACGGTATTGTTGCTAATGGAGCTCTGATAAAATAAAAGATCATAGTATTGTTTGCCATCGTCTGGACGGTTTGCTTGCTGCCCTGTAAAGAGATTGTATTCAAAGTCTTCACAGGAACAAATAACCGTTTGACCACTTAGTTCCATTCTAGAGCAGGCATTTGGCGCATGATTTGGACAAGATGCTTCCCAAGCCATATACTGATCAAATCCTGATTTTATAACAAAAGCACCTCGGATACCTACTCCTTGATTACCAACGTATACGGCATTTCCAATGTTAGTTAAAGGACTGTATAAGGGTAAATTTAGGTTTATTTCAAATCGAAATCCATTTTCTTGCAAATAGGGATTTCGATTGCCTTCGTCATTACTGCAGGCAAGGATTAATACAAGGCTAAAGCAATATATAAGTCTTTTCATTAAGAATGGGTTCATTGAAATAACAATAGCAAAATTGAACAAAAAATATGTATCTTTGCGTTAAATCCTCTTTAAAAAAGGGGATTTTCCTATTAGTTCAACTTCATTTTGATATATTACCCTATTTAATATACTAATAATAAGCTAGTTAAATCAAAATGTATGTTAAAACTAATCCCACAATAAGTGGGATTAATTGTTTAAGAATTAGAATGGTTTAGACTGATCTAAAAAGAATAAAATCATGAGTAATGTTTCTTATTATACCAAAGAAGGACTCCAAAGATTAAAGGAAGAATTGAATCATTTAAGAGATGTTGAAAGGCCAAACGCATCTCAGGCAATAGCTGAAGCTAGAGATAAAGGAGATTTGTCCGAAAATGCAGAGTACGATGCGGCCAAAGAAGCACAAGGATTGCTTGAGTTGAAAATAGCAAAGCTTGAAGAGACTTTGGCAAATGCCAGACTGATTGATGAATCTCAATTAGACAATTCAAAAGTTTTGGTTCTTTCTACCGTAAAACTCAAGAATCAACAGAATGGTATGATCATGAGTTATACCCTTGTTGCCGAAAGTGAAGCTGATTTAAAAGCAGCTAAGATCTCAGTAACTTCTCCTATTGGGAAGGGACTTTTGGGAAAGAAAGTTGGTGACATGGCAGAGATCAACGTTCCAAACGGAACTCTAAAGTTTGAAATTCTAGAGATAAGCAGATAAAGATTGTTAATATTAGTATCTTTAATCCTGTCCTATAAAGACAGGATTTTTTTGTTAATACCTTTTAATAATATGGCAACTATTTTTAGTAAAATCATTTCAGGCGAGATACCTGCCTACAAGATTGCGGAAAATGATGATTTTTTGGCTTTTCTAGATATTAATCCCAATGCCAAGGGTCATACGCTATGTATCCCTAAGCTGGAGATTGATAAAATCACTCAAATGGATGAGGCCCATTTCCTTGGGTTAATGAAATTTTCACGAAAAGTCGCATTGGCAATTGAAAAAGCTATTGAATGTAAAAGAATTGGCTTTTCAGTGATTGGGTTAGAGGTGCCTCATGTACATGTGCATCTTATCCCTTTGAATTCTATGGCAAATGCCAATTTTCAAAACAAAGAGGTGTTTAATGAGGTTGAATTTATTGAAATTGCCGATAGCATAAAAACACACCTTAAATAATTTCTGCATGGTAAAGATACCAGATTACAACACACAGGGAGATTGGGATTAAAAAAAGAAGATAAAATAATAAAGTATATCTAGTGCTTTTAGGTTCAGGTTGAAGCATTTTTTGATAATAGTCAAAAATCCTTTCAATGTCTTCTGTCCAGTTTACTGGATATATAGTACTCTTACATGTATTACAGACTAGTTGATGACTTATTTGCTTTGTTATTCTATGATACAACGGACTCGAAATGTGTTTTTGGTAAAAGCTTAGAGTCATATCCTGATTAAAACACTCAGGACAGTTATTTGTAAGTTCTGCTTCTTTTATTTTAATAAGTTTCTCCTCTGCCATAATCATTCACTTTTTTTTAATGAGATTTGCATAATGGTGCCTTCTTTACTAGAGGATAGAACCTTTATTTTTCCTTTATGGTATTCTTCAATTATTCTTCTAACCAAAGAAAGGCCCAATCCCCATCCACGTTTTTTTGAAGTTACCCCTGGATTAAAAATGGAATTGTAATTCGATTTCGAAATCCCATGTCCTGTATCCGAAACAAGAATATTTACAAATTTACCATCCGGAATAATTTCAATAGCAATGTTTCCTTTCCCTTTCATAGCATCAATGCCGTTTTTTACAAGATTTTCAATTGTCCAATTGTACAGAGAGCTATTAAGTTGTACTGGTAATTCTTGCACATGTGAGGTAAAACTAAAATGTATAAGCTGAGAACTTCTTAGCTTGAGATAATCAAAGGCATTTCTTGTTTCTGCAACGATATCTTGCTTTTCCAGTTTCGGGAGAGACCCAATTTTTGAAAAACGGTCTGTTATATTTTGTAATCTGCTGATATCCTTTTCTATCTCCTTCGTTATTTCTGGATTAATTTCTTCTGATTTTAATAATTCATTCCAGCCTAATAGGGAGGTAAGGGGAGTTCCAATTTGGTGAGCAGTTTCCTTTGCCATTCCTGCCCAAAGTTTATTTTGCTCAGAGGCTTTATTTGTTTTAAAGAAAAAGAAAATCACCGCCCCAAATAGAAATATAATTAAGAGCAAGGCAATGGGGTAATATTTAAGCTTCGTTAATACTTCTGAGTTCCCATAATACAAGGTGGCCAAATGCTCGCCATTGTAGTCTATGTTGATGGGGGTATTTTCACGTTTAAATATTTCTATCTGTTTAAGAATATAAAGACTGTCGACTACCTTTTCCTGAGGCATGTTATTAGTTCTTAAAGAACCGTCCATATTTTCCAGAATCATCGGAGTAGAGGTATTATTCTGAAATATTTTAACATGAAGATTTCCCAAATCGGTATCCTCAGAAGATTGGAGTAATTCGGACTGAGCGGTAGCCCAAATTTCCATTTTATGTCTTTCTTCTTCTTTAAACTTTTTAAAAAAGCTGTTAGTATTCCAAAGAATTAGACTAACGATAACAAATGAAGCTATCAGTAGAATAAAATTAGATGTCTTCTTTTGGGAATTAAAGTTCATTCCATGGATTATTAGCATTAAAGATAACTGAAATAGCGTTAAAATGTTGTGTTTAATGATATGCTAATTGTTTTAAATAGAAACCATTTTATTTACCTTTGCAAGGATGCCAAAAATGAGATCTTTTAGCCCTTCTGATATGTCAACAGGAGTTTTACACTCTTATCTTCTGGGGGCTGTATCTCCTAGACCAATCGCTTTTGCCAGTACGGTTGATGAAGAGGGTAACCCTAATCTGGCACCGTTTAGTTTTTTTAATGTATTTAGTGCTAATCCACCGATTTTAATTTTTTCTCCTGCCAGAAGAGTGCGGAATAACACGACCAAAGATACCTTGGAAAATGTATTAAGAGTAAAGGAAGTTGTAGTTAATATTGTCAATTATGACATAGTGCAACAAATGTCTTTAACGAGTACGGAATATGATAAGGGAATTAATGAATTTGAGAAAGCTGGTCTTAACATGGTGCCATCAGATTTGGTAAAACCTTTCAGGGTAGCCGAATCGCCCATTCAATTTGAATGTAAAGTCACAAAAGTAGAACCCTTGGGAAAAGAAGGAGGGGCCGGTAATTTGGTGTTTGCGGAGGTTGTAAAGTTTCATGTTCATGAAACCGTGTTAAACGAAGAAGGAGGTCTAGACTTACTAAAAATTGATCAGGTCGCAAGAATGGGAGGTAACTGGTATACCAGAGCTACTAAGGGTATGTTTGAAGTGGCTAAGCCAATTTCCAAATTGGGTATTGGGGTAGATCAAATAGCACAAGATATAAAAGACTTAAATTTACTTAGTGGAAATGATTTGGGAAAATTAGGTAATATAGAGAAGATGCCTACAGAGCATGAGTTAATTGAGTTTCAAGAATCCGTTCCTGAGTTGGAATTATTATTTGAGGAAGGATCTTCTCATGAAATAGTAGCTAGGGCACAGGAATATTTAAATATTAATGACGTACAATCCGCATGGAAAGTACTTTTACTAAAAAGAAGAACAAATGGAAATTCAGGGAAAGATTAAATTAATTGATGAAACTAAAACCTTTGGAAACAATGGCTTTAGAAAAAGAGAATTAGTGATAACTACAGAAGAGCAATACCCTCAGCATATTATGATTGAGTTTGTGCAGGATAAGTGCGACCTATTAAATAATTATGCGGTAGGACAAGATGTTAAGATAAGTATTAATCTTCGTGGAAGAGAATGGACCAACCCTCAAGGCGAAGTAAAATATTTTAATTCTATTCAAGGTTGGCGTATCGAAGCTATTCAAGAAGATAATACAACGGGACAAATGCCTCCTGTGCCTCCAATGGAAGCTTTTGCACCTGCGGATGATATTAATGAAGAAGAGCATGACGATTTACCTTTCTAATATTTTCTTAGAGGTTTAAAATAAGTCTTCAGAATAGTTAGATATTTTAATTTGGACAACAAAGGAACTAAAATCACTTTTTTATCGGAAAAGATGGAGTTTCCGGCAGTTGATCTTGCTACTCAAGACGGTTTACTGGCCGTCGGAGGGGATTTATCTCCTGACCGAATTTTGTTAGCCTACAAGTCCGGGATATTCCCCTGGTTTAATGACGATTCCTTTATTTTATGGTGGAGTCCAGATCCTAGAATGGTTCTTTATCCCGATAGAATTAAGATATCTAAAAGTATGCGGAAGCTACTATTGGAAGATCGTTTTGAAATGCGAGTGAATACAAGATTTAAAGAGGTTGTAGAAGCTTGTGCCACCATAAGCAGAAAAGATCAGAAAGGGAGTTGGATTACCCCTGGGATGGAAGATGCCTATGTGAAACTAAATGAATTGGGATACGCCAAATCATATGAAGTATGGGATAATGATAGGTTGGTAGGAGGTCTTTATGGTGTTGATCTTGGAAATGTTTTTTGTGGAGAAAGTATGTTCAGTAAAACACCGAATGCTTCTAAGTTTGCCTTAATCAACCTCGCTATTGAACTAAAGGAAAAAAATTATAGCCTAATCGACTGTCAGCAATACAGTGAGCATTTAAAAAGCCTGGGAGCAGAAGAAATCCCCAGGGACGAATTTATGAGATTATTACAGACTAAAGACCAGGCTGGTCATCAGAAATAGCTGATGTAGGGTATCTCCTGTGAAGTTACTCAGACGATATTCCGGACCTCCTTGAAGTTTTGTTTTTTCGCTGATTAGCCACCCAAAGATCAGATTAAATCGTTGCCCATAAATTGGACTAAGACCCGATGCTAGTGTTACCAGTGTTTCAGAACTTCCAATAAGATAGGTTTCTTTAATGTCTAGTGTTTCTCCTTCTAAGGGTAAATCGAGCGTAAATCGATAACGGAATCTGTACAGGGTATTGATTGAACTAAAACGTTGTTCCGCCCTTAAACGATGGCCGTATCTCACAATTGCTGGTCTTTTTGTAAAATTGTATTGTTGGGTGGTTCTAAACTCATTAAAACGCCCTGCATCATAAATATCTGCAAATCGATAGAGAAGGCCTACACTAAATACCTGATTAAGACCAATATTAAAATTTGAAAAATGAATTAAGTCTAGTTGACGAAGCCTAAATTGCAAGTCATTGGTATCGTAAATCGTATTTCTATGAACAATTGAAAAGTTATGAGAATAACGTTTGGAAACTTTATAGTTCAAAGCAATTCCTGGTTGCCAAAAGGAAATAAAATTATCTTGTGCAAAAAAGATAGAAGGGAAAAGAAATAATATAAAAGCAAAAATTACTTTAGTATAAGACATGGTCATAATTTGCCGGCAATGATTTTCTTCTATTTACAAATGTGCCATCTGCCGAAAATAGTATTTCAAAGTCTTCATAGATACTTTTAGTTTTACCCGCTACCATAATTTCGTAATTAACGGAAGGCAAAAGAAGGTTTTGAAAAGCGTTGTTTAAAGTTACATCCACAGATTCCTGTTCTGTAGCTACATATTGTTGCTGAATTCTTTTTACCTTGTATTTCTCAAACTCTTCCTGGAAATAGTAAGAAATTGTAGACCAAGTATCTTCAGGAATGTCTACTTCATTTATTAGAATTTCAATATCTTCTAAATTACCTTCTTCATCAAATTCAACGCTGTACTGTAGTTTGTCTTTTTTAAATTTGGCCTCAAAACTAACTTTTGTACTATCAGTTTCTTTATAAAATCGTATTCTTCTGGCATCTTTTAATTTCTCCTCTAGAAATGCATGGGCATTAGAGTGAAACTGGCATTTTTTTATTCTGTGTTCTCTTTCATATTTATTCTGAGCTTGTGCCAAATATGAGCCCAAGAAAAGTGTTAGAACTGTAAATAATATTTTATACCTCTTCATATCTAAAACAACTTATTTCATGATCGTTTACCATACCAGTTGCCTGCATATGGGCATAAATAACGGTACTGCCAACAAATTTAAAACCCCGTTTTTTTAAATCCTGACTCAATGAATCTGATATGGAAGTTTTCGAAGGTCCTTCTTTATATTTATTTATTGTATTTTTTATTGGAGAATTGTTTACAAATCCCCAAATATAAGTACTAAAAGTCCCGAATTCTTTTTGAATTTTCATAAAAGCCCGAGCATTAGAAATAGTCGCATTTATTTTTAGCTTGTTGCGGACAATTCCCGGATTGAGTAATAATTCTTCTATCTTATCGCTTTTGTATTCGGCTATTTTTCGATAATCAAAAGCATCAAAGGCAGCTCTAAAATTCTCTCGTTTTCTAAGAATGGTTATCCAGCTGAGACCTGCCTGAAAAGTTTCGAGAATTAAAAATTCAAACAATATAGCATCCTCTTTTACTGGCACCCCCCATTCTTTATCATGATAGGCTTCATAAAGCGGGTCACCTTCGCACCACCCGCAACGCTTCAACACCCCATTCATTTTTCATATTTAACTAAAGATAAGGATATATCTAAATATTGAAAATTTCTTAGACGAACTGTATATTTTTCTTGATGTTTTTAGTCTGATTATCATCCATATAGATAATAGGCATGGCATAAAAAACGGGCATCTTTTTGGCAAAGTTTGTTTTGAGTACCTCGCTGATTTCATTAAAGAGCAAAGCTTTAGTCTGCCCTACAATTAAAAAGTTTGGATTGGCGGTCACTTTTTTGGTGAGTTTATGGAGCGTGTAGATTTCTTTTTTAGCGATCATGGCATCCAATAAAAGCTTTTTATGAAGGAGAAGATCAATAATTATCCTGGCTTGTTTTTCTTGTTTTGTAATAATATGCACGACAATCATAAGCAGGAGGTTAAATGAAGAAGGCACCGACAAATGAGAACAGTAAACACTTAAGGAAGTCAAATTAAGAGTTGTCGGTGCCGTATATGAGCTTATTTACATTTCTTTTTCATAGACTAGGTATTTGCTCTGTATTAGGAATATTATCTTGAACAAGTTCGGCTTTTACAGTCGGGTATATATTATAAAAATCTCGACCATCCTCTCGTCTAAGTATAAGTTCAATTCTGCCATCAGCTAGTGTTTCAGCACTTTCAATTATGAGAGATTGCCCATAAATATTTATTGTTCTTTCGATATTGCTCTTCCTGTAAAGGGAGGACAACAAATCTTTTGTCAGGGTTATACTTTTAATTCGGGGAATATCCTTGTAGACCGCTTCCGTATTGGCTCTTTGAATGGAATTTGAAATTCCAAAATCATATGCCTTGATCGAGACGACGGACTGCTGACTTATGCCTGCAAAGCATAGCAGCAAAAAGACGATATGTATATTTATTTTTCTCATCATTCCGATAATTCATTTTCAACTGGTCCTTACAAATATAGCATTGTAGCTCAAAAAAGAAAGTAAAACTACGTTAAAAAAAAGTTAAACTATTATTGTATGATAGTAATACTATTATATTTGCTCGTTTTTAATTGTGAAAAAATGGAAAAATTATTGCAAACGGTAAGAATTACTATAAACGACAAGCTCTATGTAAAGGACCCTGAATCTTCTGATTTGGGAAAGAGGATCATAAGGGAAAGTATTAAAATGATTTATGAAATTGGTTTTGAGAGTTTTACTTTCAAGAAGTTGGGTACAAGGATTGGGAGTAATGAAAGTTCGATATATCGATATTTTGAAAACAAACATAAACTCCTGCTTTATTTGGCTTCTTGGTACTGGGGTTGGTTAGAGTATCAATTGGTATTTGCCACCAATAGTATTCCTGATGCACGTCTAAAATTACAAAGTGCAATTGAAATAATGACTCAGCCTACTGAAATTGACACTGCTTTTACTCATATAGACGAAGTAATGCTAAATAAAATCGTTATTAACGAGTATTCCAAATCCTATTTGACTAAAGAAGTTGACCAGGAAAATAAGGAAGGCTATTTCGTGATATATAAAAGATTAGTAAATCGAATGAGTACTATGATAAAGGAGGTAAAGCCTTCATATCCCTATCCATCAAGTCTGGCAAGCAGCTTATTGGAAGGGGCTCTTCATCAATATTTTTTAATGGATCATTTTAATTCTTTAACCGATTGCTCCACCAAGAATACCCCTACGGCGTATTTCAAGCACTTGGTATTTAATGCTTTAAATGACTAAATCTTATGGCTAAAAACATTCTTACCGCCTGGCAACGTTTAATGGGACTACTTAAATTGGATAAAAAAGATATTCTACAGATCTTTTACTACGCCATTTTTGCCGGAGTTGTCAACCTGTCTTTACCTTTGGGGATACAAGCAATTATTAATCTTATCCAAGGGGCGCAGGTAAGTACTTCATGGATTATTCTGGTGATATTGGTTAGTCTGGGTGTTGCTTTTGTTGGGATACTACAGCTTATGCAAATACGGATTATTGAAAACGTCCAGCAGAAAATATTTACCCGAGCTTCATTTGAGTTTGTCTATAGGTTTCCTAAGATAAAGATGAATCAGCTTTTGGATTATTACCCACCTGAACTAGCGAATCGCTTTTTTGATATACTAAATGTTCAAAAAGGACTTTCAAAAATTTTAATTGATTTTCCGGCAGCCTTATTGCAAATCTTGCTAGGTTTACTGCTACTGTCTTTTTATCATCCCTTTTTTATCGTTTACGGTATTCTTCTTTTACTACTTATTTATGTAGTATTTAAGTTTACCGCTCAGCGAGGACTGGAAACTAGTCTGGAAGAATCCAAAAATAAGTACAAGGTTGCCCATTGGATTCAGGAAATTGCAAGATCTATTATAAGTTTTAAACTCTCGGGTAAAACAAATTTAGCCATGGATAAAAATGATGCCTTGGTCACCAAATACCTTGATGCCAGAGAGAGTCACTTTAAAATTTTAGTGATACAGTTTGCACAAATGATTGGGTTTAAAGTTTTAGTTACCGTGGGCCTTTTACTTATTGGAGGAATATTGGTTCTCAATCAGGAAATGAATATTGGACAGTTTGTTGCTGCTGAGATCATAATATTGTTGGTAATTAGCTCCGTTGAAAAGCTAATTTTAGGATTGGAGACTTTTTATGACCTATTGACTTCCCTAGAAAAATTAGGGCAAGTCGTGGATAAGGAATTAGAGCCCCAAGATGGAGAAATGCCTTTTAAGAAAGATGAAGCCTTTACTGTAGAATTGGATGAAGTTAGTTATAATGTTCCTGGACGTGAAAAGCAAATTATTAATTCGGTCTCTTTAACGATTACTCCGGGCTGTACAATATTAATCCACGGGAGTAGCGGGTCCGGCAAGTCTACACTCCTGCGTTTAATAGCCGGAATAATTGAACCTGATCAGGGGAATATTTATGTAAACAACGTTTCTTTAAAAATGATCAATTTGAATTATTATCGTTCACATATTGGAAAATCTCTTCCTGAGGAGTCTCCTTTTGAAGGCAGTATACTTGAGAACATTACTTTCGGAGATAAATCTATTTCAGAGGACGATGTATACTGGGCTTTGGAGAAAACCTGCTTGGTTGAATTTGTAAAAAACCAACCCAAAGGTCTCCATACGATGCTTTATCCCGAAGGGCAGCAAATACCTTATGTGGTATCTAAGAAGATTGTTTTAGCAAGAAGTATTGTAAAAAGGCCAAGCATGATAATTTTAAAGGATCCATTGGATCACTTTAATCCCAATGAGACAAAACAGATTATGGATTTTTTATCTGATAGGACAAATCCATGGGCATTGGTAGTAGTTAGTCAAAATTCAATGTGGGAACAAAAATGCAACACTATTATTACCATGGAAAATGGTAGAATAAAAAATCAAAGCTAGAAGTCATGCTAAACATTTCACCTAATAAACTAAATCAGAGAGTAGATCTGAGTAGTTACAACTCGGTCAAGAAAGTGTTTCATGCCAAATATTACAAGCACTTCAATCAGTTTCTTTTAGTATTTGCTATAATTGGCTTTATTGTACTTTTTTTACCCTGGACGCAGAATGTAAATGGGAGCGGGTATTTAACTACCCTAAGCCCGAGTCAAAGACCACAGACCATACAATCACCTATTCCTGGTAGAATTGAAAAGTGGTATGTACAGGAAGGGGATTATGTAAAAAAAGGAGATACTATTCTTTTTATATCAGAGATAAAGAATGAGTATTTTGATCCCAATTTAATTGAGA
Organism: uncultured Flavobacteriaceae bacterium; assembly: GCA_942491255.1. Lineage (GTDB taxonomy): Bacteria > Bacteroidota > Bacteroidia > Flavobacteriales > Flavobacteriaceae > Eudoraea. Next base: position 77,856 of record CALOAJ010000014.1, read on the forward strand.
GGACAGGTGATCAAATTAGAGCCAAATCTAGTGCTGTTACTTCCTATGAAGGCAAAGTTAAAGCGCTTAATAATCAAGTCGTGGCTTTAAATAGGGAAAGGGAATTAAAATTACAGCAGGCCAAGAACAAGCTTATTCAAGCAAACCTAAAAGTGGAAAGTGATAGTATTGATCTCGAAGCAGCTAAAACAAATATCACTATTGCTCAAAGACAATATAATCGTGTACTTCAACTAGAAAACGAAGGCTTAAAGGCTGTAACAGATGTAGAAGAAAAGAAATTAAAGTTACAGGAAACCCAAGCTAAGCTTATCTCTCAGGAAAATAAACTTCTCACTGCAATTAATGAGGTAATCAATGCCGAGGTTGAAATAAATAGAGTGATGGCAGAATATACTGATAAAATATCAAAGGCACAGAGTGATATGTTCACAGCACAGTCTAATCAATTCGATTCTGAGGCACAGGTAACCAAGTTAGAAAATGAGTTCACTAATTACTCTATGCGAAATGACATGTATTATATTAAAGCTCCTCAAAATGGATATATAAATAAAGCTATTAAAGCGGGAGTTGGGGAGACCTTTAAAGAAGGAGAAGAATTAGTTGGTATTATGCCGGCTGATTATGAATTGGCTGTTGAGACTTTTGTAAGGCCAATAGATCTGCCCTTAATGCATCTAGGTGAAAAGGTTAGAATACAATTTGATGGCTGGCCGGCAATTGTCTTTAGTGGGTGGCCAAATGTCTCTTATGGTACGTATGGCGGAAAAGTAGTAGCCATTGAAACTTTCATAAGTGACAATGGAAAATATAGAATTCTACTTGCCCCTGACCCTGATGACCATGATTGGCCAAAAGATTTAAGAGTGGGTTCTGGAGCCTATACTATAGCACTTTTAGAAGATGTGCCAATTTGGTTTGAATTGTGGAGACAGCTTAATGGTTTCCCTCCTAATTACTATCAGCCTAACGGAGAAATGGCTAAATCTGAGAAGAAGTAATATGAAAAAGTATTTGTTTTTACTTATTCTTTTCGTTTCACTTTCATTGAGCGCTCAATTGAATGACACACTAGTTCTGAGCTTTAACGAGTTTTTAGGCTACGTAAAAAAATATCACCCTATCGCGCGTCAGGCTGAAATGCAAATTGGTATTGGACAGGCAAATCTAATGCGCTCGAGAGGGGGATTTGATCCAAAAATTGAAGTGGATTACGAAAGAAAACAGTTTAAAGGAATTGAGTATTACGACCGTTTTAATGCCACCTTCAAAGTTCCTACCTGGTATGGGATAGAACTAAAAGGTACTTTTTCAGCAGGATGAAGGGGAGTTTTTAAATCCAGACGAATCATTGCCAGAGGACGGATTATTTAGCGCCGGAGTATCTATTTCCGTATTACAGGGAATATGGATCAATGAGAGAATGGCAACCTTGAAACGGGCCAAATATTTTAAAGAGCAGACCTTAGCGGATAGAGATTTACTGGTTAATGAAATTCTTTTTAAAGCCTCAGTGGCATATTTTGATTGGTTACAAGCATACAGAAACAAAACAGTTTACGAGAATTTTGTTGACAATGCCAGTTCTAGATTGGAAGGAATTAGGCGCAGTGCTGAAGCAGGGGATATCGCTTCAATAGATGTTGTGGAAGCTGAAATTGCATTTCAGGACAGGCAACTAAGTCTTGAACAAGCCATGGTTGAATTGACAAATAAAAGCTTGGAACTTTCCAATTTTCTATGGATGGAAAATAATATTCCTATTGAGTTACAGCCAAATGTTATCCCAAATGTCAACATAAATAAAGAAGTGGATATCACTTTAGAAATCATGGGAAAACCTTTGGATAGTTTTTCCTTGGAAAATCACCCTAAGATTAAGTCTCTAGGCTTTAAATTGGCTGGCTTGGAAGTAGATAAGAGGTTAAAAGCTAATAAACTACTACCGAGAATTGATATAGAGTATAACTTTCTTACAGAAACTCCGGGAACTCTAAATTCTTATGATACGCAGCAATATAAGGGAGGCGTTAACTTTTTATTTCCATTGTTTTTAAGAAAAGAAAGAGGGGATTTAAAATTGGCAAAGTTTAAATTAAACGATACTCAATTTGAGTTGGACAATGCTGAAATTGAAATTCAAAATAAAGTTTTGGCCATCTATAATGCCTTAGATTCTTATCAGGTACAGAATTCACTTATTCAAGATATTGTTAGTAATTATAATACACTTTTGGCTGCAGAAGAAAGAAAATTTGATTTTGGAGAGAGTTCGTTGTTTTTAATAATTAGCAGAGAAACTAAACTAATTGATTCAGAATTAAAACAAAATGAGGTTCAGAATAAATTTTTAGCTGCTAAGGCCAAACTATTCCGTAGTCTAGCTATTAATCCAGAAAACTTATAGTTTTTTTAAGCTTAAATTCCATTAAATGAAGGACCAAGAAAAAAGGGCTATAATATCAAAAATATGGCTGAAGGATATATTCTTTATTACAATTGGGATTTTTTCTGCGGCCTTTGGTTTGGAGAGTTTCTTACTCCCAAATAGATTTATTGACGGGGGCGTTACCGGAATTTCTTTGCTAATAACAGAGACTTCAACTTTGCCATTGTATGTCTTGATTATTCTGGTTAATATTCCTTTCTTACTCTTGGGATTAAAAGTAATTGGAAAGATTTTCACCATTAAAGCTTCTATAGCCATCTTGGGGTTGGCACTTACTCTGGCTCTAATTGAGTTCCCAGAAATTACTCAGGATAAATTATTGGTCGCTGTTTTTGGAGGATTCTTTTTAGGAGCAGGAATCGGACTTTCTATAAGAGGTGGAGGGGTTTTAGATGGCACCGAAGTACTGGCTATTTACTTGAGTAAGCGGGTTGGTACAAAAATTGGTGATATTATCATTGTCATTAATATCTTTATATTTTTGGCAGCTGCGTATATGCTTTCTACTGAAGCTGCCTTGTACTCAATGCTTACTTATTTGGCCGCTTCAAAGACCTTGGATTTTGTAGTAGACGGAATAGAAGAGTATACCGGAGTTACCATAATTTCAGCTAATAGTGAAGAAATCAGAGTTATGATTACTGAGAAATTAGGAAGAGGTCTGACAATTTACAATGCCAGAGGGGGCTATGGTAAGAGTGGTATACACAATGCATACGAGGTAATTTATACCGTTATTACAAGATTGGAAATAAGCAAACTGAATAACGAGCTAGCCAAAATAGACCCTAAAGCTTTTGTAGTTATGAATAGTATAAATGATACTAGGGGCGGGATGATCAAAAAAACAACCATTTAAAGATCATATCAAATCTTATTCCTAGTTTGGCTTGTTAAGATTGTATGTTTTTATTTTCTTATTCGACAAAGTACCTATGAAAAATATGGATGAAAATATTAAAGAAAAGGCTTTGATAGCTAAGGCATTGGAGAATGCCTATGAATATAAGGATTACAGAATTCTAGTAGATAAATTGGCCACAGAAGGAAAGACCACTGGAACCGAACAAAAAATTAGCTTAGTAGAATATACCCAATTAAATAGCAGGCGTATGAAACGCTGGGACAAAACGTTTAGATTTTCAGAAGATTCTTTAGAAGAACTGAAAAAATCTGATAAACCTGCTCTGTGGTTAGTGATTACCGAGAGTTGGTGTGGTGATGCAGCACCCAGTTTACCTATTATGAATAAAATTTCTCAGGAAAATAATAAGATAGATCTAAAAGTTGTTCTAAGAGACGAGAATGAAGAATTAATAAAGCATTTTAATACTAATGGGGCGTTATCTATTCCTAAGTTAATAATGATGGATCCTACAAGCCTTGAGGTTTTAAATACCTGGGGTCCCAGACCTAGTACGGCAACTCAAATGGCGCAAGAATTTAAAGAAGCACATGGTAGTTTAACAGCTGATTTTAAGGAGAATTTACAACAATGGTATAATAAGGATAAAGGACAAAATATATCGGAAGACTTAATAAATCTACTTGCTTTGGAATAAATAAGTTATGGTTCCTTTTTGAAGACTGTTATTGTCAGAATTAAACTTTGCTTTGTAGGCATAGGTGATAGCATTTTCCACTAAACATCCATTTGAAGTGTTTGAGGCTTTAGCATTAAAATTGGCGTTTGTTACGTTTCCGGAACCATCTACTTCAATATTAATAACAACTTTACCTCCTTCTATACAAGTATATATGGGCGGAGGCAGCCTATAATTCTGTCTATTAACTAATGAAAAAGAAATAGAAGTTTTTCTTTTTTCAAGATGATTAGTAAACTCCTTCTTATTAGCTTCAATCTCCTCAAGTTGCTGTTTTTTTTCTTCCCTTTTTTGTGCTAATTCTTTTAAACTGGCTGCATATCCAGATTCTGAATTTAAGTACTCTTTAAAATCCTCATCGTTTAAAGACTGTTCCTTTTCTTCTAATATTTCTTCCAGTGTTTTTAAAGGTTCTGGTTCTTGTAAGTTAGATTTTGCAGTTTCGTTAAAAGCCATATGACTCTTTATTGGATCGGCATTAGCCAATTCCTCTTGTTTGTCTAACTCTTCTAAAATCTTTTGAAGGTCTTCATCGGCCAAGCTCATTTCAATTACATATTCATCCTTCTCTTCCCCGCCTAATTGTATAGTATACAACAGAAGGATCACTATTGATAGTGAGAAGAATGTAATTATAAAAGATAATTGACTTCTGTTTAATTGCATAAGCTTATAACCCTGATTTTAAGGAATTATTATAAAAAACAACCCATTGAATTACGGAGATTTTTATAATTTCTCCTTAATAGCTTTGGGTGTCATAGCTATATTTACGTTGTAATCACCTATTTTGGTTCTTCTAAGGGCCGACAAATGCGCTCCGGAATTGAGGGCCTTTCCAAAATCATGAGCAATACTTCTAATATAAGTGCCTTTGCTGCATAAAATGCGGAATTCAATATTGGGTAATTGAAATCCAATAATTTCAAATTCAAAGACCTCAACATTTCTAGATTTAATTTCGATCTGTTCCCCTTTTCTCGCATATTCATATAAACGCTTGCCATCTTTCTTTAAGGCTGAGAAAATTGGCGGTTTTTGAGTAATAACACCGGTAAATTCGCTTAAGGTGTCTAGAACTTTTTCTTTGGTAATATGATTCGTGCTATATGTTTTATCTATTTCCGTTTCTAAGTCATAGGATGGAGTAGTACTACCCAAGGTAATAATACCTTTATATTCCTTTGGAAGACCTTGAAATTCATTGATTTTTTTTGTGAACTTCCCAACACATATTAAAAGTAAACCACTTGCCAAAGGGTCTAAGGTTCCCGCATGTCCAATTTTAATCTTTTTGAGGTCGAACTTTTTACGAATATCCCACTTAATAGCATTTACCGCTTGGAAAGAAGTCCAATGTAAAGGTTTGTCTACAAGAAGTAACTGCCCATTTAAGATTTCATCCTTGGTGTAAAGGGCCATTTTTTGAATTTTTATATTCTTTAGATTTAAGCCCAAAGGCCAAAACCAATTGCAATACAACCAACAATAAAACAGTACACGGCAAAATAACTAAGTTTACTTTTTTTTACCAGTTGTATCATCCATGTGCAGGCTATGAGACCAGCTAAAAAGGCAGCAATGAAGCCGGCGCCCATTGCCAAAGACTGATCCGATTGATAATGCAATTCACCTCCCAATATATCTTTGGCCATCTTTCCAATTATTAATGGAACTACCATTAAAAACGAAAATCTTGCGGCCTTAGTTTTATCTACCCCCAACAAGACGGAGGTAGAAATTGTAGCTCCACTTCTTGATATGCCAGGTAAGATAGCTATGGCCTGAGAGACCCCGATCACAAAGGCGTTCAAATAACTTACATTTTTTTGGGTTTCCTTTGCCTTGTCAGCAAGAAAAAGCAATAGCGCTGTAATGAGTAACATATAACCTACAAAGGCTATGTTTCCCCCAAAAAAGCCCTCTAATTCTTTCTCAAAGAACAAGCCAACTGCTGCGGCAGGAAGCATTGATATTACAATTTTTAGACTAAATTGAGTTTCTTTATTCCATTTAAATTTTAGGAGTCCGCCTAAGATTTCAAAAACATCTTTTCTGAATACTACCAGAGTACTCAGGGCGGTAGCAAAATGAAGTACTACTGTAAATAGTAAACTTTCTTGAGGTATTGATTGGTCTCCTAAGATAGCCTTTCCTAGTTCCAAATGACCACTGGAGGAAACAGGCAGAAATTCAGTAAGTCCCTGAATAATTCCTAAAATAATGGCGTCAATTATTTCCAATTAACTATTCTTATTCTTGTGTGGGTTTAACAAAATAGCGTAAACTTCAATACCCAAACCTATTAATACTAAGGTGGGTGCCAGACGGATTCTTCTAAAATTATAAATATCCGGATTAAAGACATTTGGGTCGTCACTACCACCACCACTCATTAAGATAAACCCAAGAGCCATACAAGCTAGACCAATGAACATAAAGAGATAATTCTTTTTCTGGAATATGAACTCCTGCTTATTTTGAGAGGGTTGCTTGTTTTTTTGTTTTGAACTCATGCTGCAAATTTAGTAATATAAATCGTCTGTTCTGAGATTAAGAAAGCGTTGTGTGGCAAAATAAGTGCTAATAAAAGAGATTAGAACTCCTAATGCCAATACTCCAGCAAAAATTATTCCCAAAACCAGGCGGTCCTGAAAAATATTTAATTCTGGAAAATTTAAATCTAAATAGTATAGAAAGGCTCCTAATCCAATAAGCGCAAAGAATGCACCTAGAAGGCCAAGCTTAATATTTGTCCAAATGAAAGGCCCCCGGATAAATCTTTTAGTAGCTCCTACCATTTGCATTGTCTTAATTATAAAACGCTTGGAATATATTGAAAGTCGAATGGAGCTATTAATTAATAACACTGCTATAAGGGTAAAAATGCCACTTGCCATCAAAATCCAGAAAGAAATTCGTTTTACATTCTTGGTAAGAAGTGAAATAAGAGGTTTGTCATAGCTTACCTCTTCTACATAATCTCGGTTTTGTAGATCAAGGGCTATTTCTTCCACTTTTTCCGGGGAGACAAAATCTGCCTTAAGAGCTATGTCGATTGAATTTTTAAGTGGATTATATCCTAAGAAATCTAAAAAATTTTCACCAATCTCTTCGCTATGCATTTGAGCGGCATCATCTTTGGAAATATAATCAGCCGATTTGGTATACTCTGCCAATAGCAAACTTTTTTGAAGCTGATCTACCTCAACCTGCTTCGCATTATCTTTTAAAAACACAGATATTTTAATTTGCTCTTTAAAATGGTCTGCTAACTTCTTTGTGTTCAAAACCAGCATACCTAGGAGTCCTAATAAAAAAAGAACTAGTCCAATACTAAGTACCACCGAAAAATAGGAGGTAATTAATTTTCTTTTCTGATAGTTTTCAAAAGAGTTACTCATAATGGCATAAGGATACGTAAAAATAGGAAAGTAAATTGAATAAACTTATTTTTGCCCGACATGGATTTTAAACAAAAGAAATGAATTACAATTTTAAGGAAATTGAAACGAAATGGCGTACATATTGGGCTAAAAATAGCACTTTTAAGGCTATTACGGGTTCAGAAAAACCCAAGTTTTATGTGCTGGACATGTTTCCTTACCCTTCTGGTGCCGGATTGCATGTTGGTCATCCCTTGGGATATATAGCCAGTGATATTTATGCACGGTTTAAAAGACATAAAGGTTTTAATGTTTTACATCCCATGGGATATGATTCATTTGGACTTCCAGCCGAACAATATGCTATTCAAACAGGACAACATCCGGCAGTCACCACTGAAACTAATATTAACCGGTATAGGGAACAGTTAGATAAGTTAGGATTTTCTTTTGACTGGAACAGGGAAGTTAGAACCTCCGATCCGAGTTATTATAAATGGACGCAGTGGATTTTTATACAGCTTTTCAATTCATGGTATAATATAGATGCAGACCGTGCGCAATCTATTGATGAGCTCATTGCCATTCTCAAGGAAGAAGGGAATCAGGCAATAAATGCCAGTTGTGATGAAGATACCCCTATTATTTCAGCTGAAGATTGGAATATTATGAGTCTTCATGATCAAATGAAGTTTTTACTGAAATATCGCTTAACATATCTGGCCGATACAGAAGTTAATTGGTGTCCGCAATTGGGAACGGTATTGGCCAATGATGAAATTGTTAACGGTGTCTCGGAACGTGGGGGCTATGCTGTAGTCAGAAAGAAAATGACACAATGGAGTATGCGCATTACGGCCTATGCCCAACGATTGTTGGACGATTTAACCCTAGTAGACTGGCCCCAATCCCTTAAGGATGCACAAATTAATTGGATTGGACGTTCGGTTGGAGCTTCGGTTACTTTTTTTACTGAATCGGCTAAAAAAGATAACCAAACCTATCCCATCGAAGTATTTACCACAAGACCGGACACTATTTTTGGGGTAAGCTTTATGACTCTGGCTCCTGAACACGATTTGGTTCTTAAAATAACCACTCCGGATAGGGAAGAAGAGGTAAAGAATTATATTGCCTCTAGCGCGAAGAGATCAGAAAGAGAAAGAATGGCCGATGTTAAGACCATTAGTGGGGTTTTTACAGGAGCTTATGCAATTCATCCATTTACTAAAGAAAACATTCCCATCTGGATTGGAGACTATGTATTGGCCGGTTATGGAACAGGTGCCGTTATGTCGGTACCTTGTGGTGATCAACGGGATTATGAGTTTGCCAAATATTTTGATATCCCTATCCCTAATATTTTTAAAGGCATTGATATTTCCATAGAAGCTTTTACTGAGAAAGGGACAACGAGATTAGTCAATTCTTCATTTTTAGATGATTTGAATTTTGAACAAGCCACCAAAAAAGTAATAGAAAAGCTAGAAGATATAGGACAGGGAAAAGGCAAGGTAAACTACCGACTTCGAGATGCTGTTTTTAGTCGACAAAGATATTGGGGAGAACCTTTTCCGGTATATTATATTAATAGTATTCCTCATATGATTCCGGAAGAATGCCTGCCTCTTAAACTTCCAGAAGTTGAGAAATATTTGCCAACTGAAACAGGAGAACCTCCTTTAGGTAATGCTACTATTTGGGCTTGGGACACAGATTTAAATAAAGTAGTTAATAATAATCTCATCAATAATCAAGGGATATATCCCTTAGAGTTGAATACTATGCCCGGTTGGGCTGGGAGTTCCCAGTATTTTAATCGGTATATGGATTCCAAAAATGATAACGCCATTTTTTCTAAAGAAGCCATAGACTATTGGCAACAAGTAGATCTTTATATTGGGGGAGTTGAACATGCTACGGGACATTTGTTGTATTCCCGTTTTTGGCAGAAATTTATGTTCGATATGGGATTGGTTCCTTTTGAGGAATATGCAAAAAAATTAATTAATCAGGGAATGATCCTTGGGACAAGTGCTTTTGTATATCGTGAAATGAACACTAATAAATTCATTTCAAAAGGGCTAATTAAAGATAAGGAAGTTATACCCTTACATGTTGATGTATCCATGGTGAATGCCTCGGATGAACTTGATATTGAGGCTTTCAAAAATTGGAGACCTGAATTTGAAGACATAGAAATTGTTTTGGAAAATGATAGGTACATCGTGGGAAGAGAGGTGGAAAAAATGTCAAAGTCGAAGTACAACGTAGTAAATCCAGATGAAATTTGTGAGGAATATGGAGCTGATGCATTGAGGTTATATGAAATGTTTCTGGGACCTTTGGAACAGGCAAAACCTTGGAATACGGCCGGTATATCGGGGGTGTACTCGTTTCTTAAAAAATTATGGAGACTATTTCATTCAGGGCCAAATGGAGAATTTCGGGTGGTACAGGAAGTGCCTTCTAAAGAAGCCTTAAAAACCTTACACAAGACTATAAAGAAGATAGAGGAAGATATAGAGCAGTTTTCCTTTAATACGTCGGTTTCAACTTTTATGATTTGCGTAAATGAACTGTCGACTCAAAAAGTTTTTAGTAAAGAAATATTAGAACCTTTAACTATTTTGATTTCTCCATATGCGCCTCATTTAGCAGAGGAATTATGGCATAGACTAGGGAATATGGAATCAATAGCTTTTGCTTCATTTCCAGTTTTTAATCCGGAATATTTAATAGAAGATAGTAAACAATATCCCATTTCTTTTAATGGTAAAATGCGTTTTGTTCTTGAATTACCTCTGAGCATGGGAAAAGAAGAAATTGAAAATACCGTAATGAACCACATCAAAACCAAAGAACAATTACAAGGTCGAATTCCAAAAAAAGTAATTGTAGTTCCAGGTAAGATTGTAAATATTGTGGGGTAGTTAATGGGAAAGTCATTATAATTAGAAATAAATATGATATCCCATCGATAAATCCAGTGTTAAGTCGAGTATATAACTTAGTATTGTCCCGAATTATAATTTTTGTAGAAATTGCTAAATAAATAGAATATGATTATTGGAATTCCCAAAGAAATAAAAAATAATGAAAGTAGAGTAGGTATGACTCCTGCTGGTGTGTTTGAACTTAGCAAATATGGGCATAAAGTCTATATTCAAACAGGAGCTGGGGAAGGCAGCGGATTTTCTGATGAAGATTATAAGAAGGTAGGAGCGATCATATTAGATACTATTGGGCAGGTTTATGCTCTATCTGAGATGATAGTTAAGGTGAAAGAGCCCATTAAAGAGGAATATGGCTTTATTCAGAAAGATCAAGTAGTTTTTACTTATTTTCACTTTGCTTCAAGTGAAACTTTGACGCAAGCTATGATTGATCGAAAGGCAATTTGCATAGCCTATGAGACGGTAGAAGATGAAGAGGGAACACTCCCCCTTCTAACACCAATGTCTGAGGTTGCTGGCCGAATGGCTATTCAACAAGGAGCAAAGTATTTAGAAAAGCCTGTAAAAGGCCGAGGTGTTCTTCTAGGTGGTGTACCTGGAGTTGCCCCCGGAAGGGTATTGGTTCTTGGTGCAGGTGTAGTGGGGACCCAAGCTGCAAAAATGGCAGCTGGTCTAGGGGCACATGTCACCATTTTAGATGTTAATATGAAACGTTTACGTTATGTTAATGACGTAATGCCAAGCCATGTAGTTACCGAGTTTTCTAATGAATATAATATTCGGAGGCATATTAAAACGCACGATCTTATAATAGGGGGTGTTTTATTAAAAGGATCCAAAGCGCCTAAACTTATTACCCGAGAGATGCTAAAAACCATGCGCTCTGGCACCGTCATAGTAGATGTTGCTGTAGATCAGGGAGGTTGCATTGAAACGACCAGGCCCACAACTCATGAAGATCCTACTTTTATGATACATGATGTTGTCCACTATTGCGTTTCTAATATGCCTGGAGCGGTCCCTCACACCTCAACGGTGGCTTTGACAAACGTTACCCTGCCTTACGTAGTTAAACTTGCTAATTTAGGTTGGGAAAAGGCTTGTGAAGTAGATGCTTCTTTGCAAAAAGGGCTTAATATTGTTCGAGGAAAAGTTGTGTATAAAGAAATTTTGGACACTTTTCATTAGGTCGGCCCCCTAGATTATGACTTTTTTGTCAGTATAATGATCTAATAAAAATTTGGCCGGATTTTTGTAATCTTGTTGTTTAAAAGGTAAGTGATATGACAATGTATTATGTTCTTATTGGTGCAATCGCATTAGTTAGCTGGTTGGTAAGTAATAAGTTGAAGAGTAAGTTTAAACACTATTCCAAAGTCCATTTAAGAAACGGAATGAGTGGGGCGGAAATAGCCGAAAAGATGTTAGCAGATCACGGTATACGAGATGTAAAAGTAGTCTCAACTCCGGGGATGCTGACAGATCATTATAATCCCAAAAATAAGACCGTAAACCTGAGTGAAGGGGTTTATAGTCAGCGTAATGCTGCTTCTGCTGCCGTAGCGGCCCATGAATGTGGTCATGCGGTACAACATGCCCAAGCTTATGAATGGCTGAGCTTAAGGTCTAAGTTAGTGCCGGTAGTTAGTATTACTTCTAGCATGTCTACTTGGGTAGTTTTTGGAGGTCTTATGTTAGGAGCTGCAGCTGGAGTAGGATTTGGCTATTATGTGGCAATAGCGGGTTTAGTAATGATGTCATTTGCGACTTTATTTAGTTTTATTACCCTCCCAGTTGAATATGATGCGAGCAATAGGGCTTTAAAATGGCTTAAGGCAAAAAATATAGTTTCTCAAGAAGAGTATGCAGGTTCTGAAGACTCATTAAAATGGGCTGCTAGAACTTATGTAGTGGCTGCAATTGGCTCTTTAGCTACCTTGGTTTATTGGGGGTTACAGGTTTTTGGTGGAAGAGATTAAATAAAATATTTCGAAGAGTAAAAATTAGATAGAGATTTGTCTGTTTATTTGTTGGTCTAATGAAATGAATGTTTCCGTTCTGGAAACTCCTTCAATTTGTTGTATTTTTTTGTTTAATAAAAACATGAGGTGCTCATTATCTTTGCAAAGAACTTTTATAAGAATCGACCAGTTTCCGGTGGTATAATGACATTCCAGTACTTCTGGTATTTTTTCTAATTCCTTTACAGCAGATGGATTACTCATCGCCTTATCCAAGAAAATACCAATATAGGCCATGGTCGTATATCCGAGGACTTTTGGATCAATAATAAAATTTGAGCCAACGAGTAATCCAGATTTTTCTAGTTTGCGTAATCTTTGGTGGATGGCAGCACCGGAGATCCCTATATTTCTGGCAATCTCTAAAATAGGGCGTCTGGCATCTTGAATCAAATAGCGTAGTATTTTTTTGTCAATACCGTCAATTTTTACTTTTTGCTTTCCGGGTTTCATTTCCTTACTCCTTATTAAAATCTAAAGATACCAATTATAATGGCTTTAGTTAACCGGCTACTGAATCTGGATTATAGCCTAAATATGGAACTTCGTATTCTTTAAAAACGATACCATTCTGGGCCAACTCTTTTAATATTGGATCGTATACCTCTGAGGCTATTGGTATCTGCACTCCTGGGGAGGTTATTTGCTTATTTAATATCAAGAGGGTAGCTATGGCCACTGGTAATCCAACAGTTTTAGCCATTGCGGTATAGATTTGATTTTCCCCAATTACTACCATATTTGAATCAATTTGCTTTTTAACACCCTTAATTTCATATCCAAATTTATGATACATAACAATCATATCTTTGTCCTCCTGATCCATTGTCCAACTATCTTCCAAGATAAACTGCAACATTTGTGCAGGGGTGGCATTTTTAATAGGAATTCTTTTTAAAGGGTCAAATAAATTTAACTCTAGTAATTTCCCCCACATAATATCGTCCTGATCTATTTTTAAGTAATGTCTCAACTTTAATTCTACTGAATCTGTGGGAGAATATGGTAGAAATAAGTTTGTATATTCTCTGTAAGACATGTCCTTAGAATTTTCAATGGTATAACTATCATCGGTCATTCCAAGTTGTACAAACATATTCCATGCTTTTGAAAATCCAACACGTCTCATGGTACCCCGGTATAATGTAAGCGCATCATGAAGGCCATAGGCTTCCCTATAATTTAAAGAATCTCTATTTGCATAAGCTTCAAAGACTCCATATCCTTTAATGTCCATAAACTCTGTTCTTCTAAAAAGTTTCTGATATGGAATATACTTATAAGACCCCTCCTGAATAAATTTTGCTGCGCCTCCTTGTCCTGCCAGAACTACATTTCTGGGGTTCCAGCTAAACTTGTAGTTCCATAGATTATTATCAGATTCCGGAGCTACCAAGCCTCCGGTAAATGATTCAAATAAAAGTAACTTACCTCCCTTGTCCCTGATATTATTAATCAGTTGCATGGCACTCATATGATCAATTCCGGGGTCAAGGCCTATCTCGTTCATAAAGATTAGTCCTTTCTTTTTTACCTCTGGGTCTAATGCTAACATCTCATCACTGATATATGAGGCAGTTACCAGATTTTTATTGAATCTTAGGCAGTCTTTAGCCACTTTCCCATGGAAACGTGCCGGAAGCATTGAAATTACTATATCTGCACTACTAATGGCTGTTTCTCTTTCAGCATCGATATTAATATCAAGTTTAATTACTTCACAGGCAGGATGACTCCTTGTCTCTGAAGGGATTAACCTAGGGTTTAAATCTCCAATGGTTAATCGGATATTTTCAGTTAGAGCCTTATTAAGAAGGTAATCCTGAAGATAAGATGTAGACTTGCCGGCACCAATAACCAATATATTTCGCTGCATGAGTTGATTTTAAATATTTCGAATAATGGTGGCTAAGGTATCAAATTGTTACATTTACAGTAAAAAGAGCTTTTTAAGTTATGAACAAAACAATTTTTTTAACGGGAATTATCCTTGGAGGTTCAGCAGTTCTGCTAGGGGCCTTTGGATCCCATACGCTTAAAGAACTACTAAATGAAGAAGCATTGGAGACTTTTAAAATAGGTACTACTTATCAGATGTATCATGCACTATTTCTCCTAATTCTTTCAGGAATAACAAAAATTCAGAAAAGTGCCTTAGAAAAAGTCTACTTTTTTATGATAACGGGAGTTCTGTTATTCTCTTGCTCTCTTTATTTTATTTCAATGAAGGAGTTACACGGATTTGAAATATCATATTTTGGGATAATAACCCCTTTAGGAGGGTTGCTTATGATTATTGCATGGCTTCTTTTAGGTTATTACGGTTTTACCCAATTAGAAGGTGCAACTCGAAATAAATAATAGATATCTAATTTATAAACCCACTGACTAATTAGTATTATAATGATTGAGAACAATTTAAATTCCACAGCTTCTTTTTCCTTGGAGCAGTATGGACTTCAAGATAACAAGGTATATTATCAGCTAGACGCAGCGGAACTGCAAAAAATAACCCTAGAGAAAGATATGGGGAAAGAAACCTCTAATGGGACCTTAGCAGTAATGACAGGAGAGTTTACAGGACGATCTCCTAGAGATCGCTTCATTGTAAAGGATTCGATAACGGAGGATAAAGTTTGGTGGGGTGATATTAATATTCCGTTTGACCCTAATGACTTTGAGGCGCTTTATAAAAAGCTTGTGTCTTATTTAAAAGGGAAAGACCTTTATGTTCGAGACTGCTATGCTTGTGCGGACAAGAAGTATCAGATGAAGATTCGGGTAATTAATGAGTATCCATGGTCTAATATGTTTGCTTACAATATGTTTTTAAGACCAACTCAAACGGAATTAGAGAATTTCACAGCTGAATGGACGGTAATAAATGCTCCTGGTTTTCGGGCAAATGCAGAGGAAGATCACACACGACAACACAATTTTGCCATTCTAAATTTTACTAAGAAAATAGCTTTAATTGGGGGTACTGGTTACACCGGTGAAATAAAAAAAGGAATATTCTCTGCACTTAATTTTATATTACCTGTTTTTAAAGAGACTCTGCCGATGCATTGTTCGGCCAATGTAAGTGATAATGGAGAAACAGCTTTGTTTTTTGGTCTCTCCGGAACAGGAAAGACCACATTGTCTACCGATTCTAAAAGGAAGCTAATTGGGGATGATGAGCACGGGTGGACAAAAGAAAATACTGTTTTCAACTTTGAAGGTGGTTGTTATGCAAAGGTGATTAACCTAAACAAAGAGAAAGAACCAGAAATATTTGGGGCTATCAAACCCGGCGCTATCTTGGAAAATGTTGTTTTAAATAAAGAGGGAGAGGTTGAATATGAGAATACAACAATCACCCAAAACACTAGGGTCAGCTACCCTATTAATTTTATTTCTAATATTAAGATCCCTTCGATTGGTGAAAATCCTAGAAATATATTCTTTCTAACCGCAGACGCCTTTGGGGTACTTCCTCCTATTTCAAAATTAACACCGAGTCAAGCCGCCTATCACTTTATATCTGGTTATACCGCAAAAGTGGCCGGAACTGAAGCAGGTGTTGTTGAGCCAATTCCTTCTTTTTCAGCATGTTTTGGAGCGCCTTTTATGCCACTGCATCCAGCTGTTTATGCTGAGTTATTAATACAAAAAATGACTTCATCAAAGGTAAATGTATGGCTGGTAAATACGGGTTGGACAGGAGGTTCTTATGGTGTTGGCAAACGTATGGAACTGCAATATACCAGAGCCATGATAAATGCGGCACTATCTGGTCAATTAGGATTGTACTCATATGATAAGTATCATATCCATTCCGTATTTGGGGTTGCTCAACCGAGAAGCTGTCCAGGTGTCCCAACAAGTGTTTTAAGCCCAAGGGCCACATGGAATAATGATAAAGCTTATTATGACGCCGCCTTTAAGCTTTCTAATGCTTTTCGTGAAAACTTTAAAAAGTATGAAGCTTACGCAAATGAAGAAATAAGACGTGGAGGTCCTCAGAGATATAGTTACTAAGCACGCCCGGCACAATTTTTATAACTTATTATTTTTTGTTGACACTCGTAATATATTTTTGAAGTGCCATGGTCATTGAAGGGGTTTCTGGTGTTGGGGCTTTTATATCAATCCGTAATTCTGCATCTGTAGCAGCAAGTACAGTAGAATTTCCAAATACAGCAATTCTAGTATTGTTTTGCTGAAAATCCGGGAAATTTTTAAGAAGTGATTCTATCCCGGAGGGACTAAAGAAAACAAGCACATCGTAATATACATCTCTGAGATCCGAGAGATCGCTGATCACCGTTTTATAGAAAACACCTCTTGTCCAATTAATACCTAATTCATTTAAAGTTTCAGGAACACTGGACTTTAAAACGTCAGAAGAAGGCAATAGAAAAGACTCTTCCTTATATTTTTTAATCAAAGGAACCAATTCGGTAAAGTTTCTTTTTCCAACGTAGATTTTTCCTTTTGCGATAGACCACATATTTTTGAAGGTAAAATGCAACCGCTTCTGACTGACAGAAATACTTCATAGCATCTGGCACTTTAAAACGCATTTCTTCTGCAATTCTAAAAAAATGGTCTACAGAGTTACGACTTGTCAATATTATGGCAGTGTAATCCTTTAGATCTATTTTTTGTTGTCTAACATTCTTAGCATCTACTCCTTCAACATGAATAAATGGCCTAAAATCAACCTTTACCTTTTCTTTCTCAATGAGTCTGAGGTAAGGAGAATTTTCCATTTTAGGTTCTGGCTGAGATACCAAAATCGTCTTTATCTTCATATACTTTAATCCTTTAGATAGTTCGCAATGATTACAAAGGGTGCAATTTCGAGAGCGCAAAGGTACAAAATAAAATAGAAAAAATAGCCGGAGATTATTATTTGATAGTTTTTTATAAGTCTTATCCAACCAATCATATTAATAACAGCAATTAAAAAAAGGCTTATAAAGACTACAATTTTAGAGTTCTGAGCAATATAACTTAGGCATATATTCGCGATGAGCATAACAATGGCACTATAATTAAGGTAAGTGAGCTTTCTAAAGATGAATTCAACAATCATTTTGTGGTTGTTGAAAACAAGTCCCCCACCCAATTGTAGTAATATTTTAGTAGTAAGAAAAACAATCAACAGTCCAAAAATCAGGACAATAGACATAAAATAGTTTTGGGTATCAGTCTTAAAAAGAATTTTAGAGATAAAATATATGTAAATAGAAAGATTGAGTAATTGAAAAAAGCTAAAAAAAATATGAAACCAGTTTAGTAGCTTGTCTTTCTTATTGTATAGGGAGATGTATTTGTTATTGAAAGGAAGAATAATAAAACTTATAAAACGATTATAGAATAAGTCTTTTGCGATAGCAACCATAAGGAGGCTTATTAACAAAAGAACGGTAATTCCGTCAATATTTTCAACCAATCTGTTAGTTGCTTCCATTTGGTAATTTTACATTTTCACCATTAATGCCCCAATACAATTTATTTTCTGAGACACTTATTTTTATATAATGAGTGTCTGCTTTTATATCCTTTGGTAAGGTAAATTTAAACCTTGTCTTGGCATGAGCCTTCGCTTTAGCCTTTTCTTCGACAAAGGGAAGAACATCAATTTTAATAATATCAATTACATTCTTGTACTTGTTTAGGGATATCACGGCAAAGTCGAGCTGCGATAGACTAATATCTATATCATATGGATTTTCCAAGTCAAAACTAAGCTCTTTTGAACCGGACATTACTTCTATTTCATTTAGATGTGTCTTGAGATTTCTAAAAGATTGGAAATTGTCCATAAATACTCCAAAAATAGTATCTCCTTTGGCACTTTGATATTCAATGTCTCCCTCTTTTTTGAATTTTGATATGTAGATTATCCTTTTTCCTTGCACAACGCTTTCAGAGCCGTCAATAGAGTATTGATTTCTGCGATATCGAATATTATTTAAAGAATAAGAAGGGTTGCCGCTATAAAACGCATACATTGGAGCTTCACGATATGAATTTTCAAATACCACCGGGATATCTCCTGCTTTTTCCCTTAAAGCATTTACCCAATTTTTATTGCCATGAGTTTCATATACAATGGGGAACAAGGGTTCAAAAACTAACCCAATCCTTAGAAATAGTAAAATTACAATATTTGCTATTCCCAATCGAAATATCCATTTTCGGTCCTGAGGATTTGGAGTATTTAATTATATACCACTACAATCATTGGTATACAAATAACAATTAACCATTGTGTTTGTACGCTTCTGTTAAAACTAGAGATAAAAAAGAAAACAATTACCCCATAAACTAGATAAAGAAGAGCCTTAGTGAAAAGGTCATGAGGTTTGGTTTTAAATAATGACTTATATACCCATGGGAAAGTAAATCCAAAGAGCGCTACCAAGTTTATAAAAAAGGCTAATGTAAAATCTTCAAATTCATATGCCCTATTGGGTCTTTCAAAGAGATGATAGCGTATGGATACGAAATCATTTTCAAAAAGCCATATTAGATGAGGGGTATAGGCCAGTATTCCTATTATTACTGAAAGCCAGGCATACTTATTTTTTAATAATTTAATATTTGAAAGGATCACAAATAATATAACCAGAACGGCATGGTATTTACTATACATAAGTGCGGCCATTAAAAGCCCCAGCAGAATAGATATAAGTAAATCGGGTTTCTTTAGAAATCGTTTATAGACCAATAAAAATAAAGCTGTAAAAAAAAGTAATGGAGTATCCGGTAAGTGTTAGGAAACCATAGGCATGCAGCAGTGTCATTGAATAGACAAGAATAAAAAAGAGAGGAATATGCTGTCCTTTATCTTTATTGTCAATAGCGAGCCAGAGAACAACACATGTCCCGATTGACAAGAAACAACTTACAAACCTTACCCCAAGCTCTCCGTTAAATAAGAAATTTCCAAGTTTAATTAAGAGAGCCACCATTGGAGGATGATCAAAATATCCCCATGACATATTTTGAGCGTAATACCAGTAATAGGCCTCATCAAAAATCAGCTCAGTAAAATAGCTTTGTACGATGTTCAGTATAAAAACTAAGGCTAAAAAATAAAGGAAAAGTCGCGGTAGCTTAAGTCTCATACTTCAGGCAGGTTCAGGACAAAATTACAAATTAATGTTTTAAGTAATCAGCATAAAGAAACGATAAAAGTAATGTCCTATTTTACAGACCAGCTTTTAAAATGTTATTTTTGCTCAAATTCTTAAAATAAGATGTCAGATAGTTTAGTTATTATTCCAACATTTAATGAAATTGAGAATATTGAAGCTATCATAGATGAGGTATTTCAACTTAAAAAGTATTTTGATGTACTTATTGTGGATGATAATTCTCCTGATGGGACATCGGAGCAAGTAAAAATTCTTCAGAAAGAGTTTCAGAATAAGTTATTTTTGGAGGTAAGAAAAGAAAAATCTGGTTTAGGGACGGCCTATATTCATGGATTTAAATGGGCATTGGCAAGAAATTACGAATACATTTTTGAAATGGATGCCGATTTTTCACACAAACCTTCAGACCTCCAAAGATTATACAGGGCTTGTTTGAATGGTGCAGATGTGGCAATAGGATCTCGTTACAAGCAAGGTGTTAATGTGGTTAATTGGCCACTTTATAGAGTTTTGTTGTCCTATGGAGCTTCTTTTTATGTAAAATTAATTACAGGAATGCGAATTCATGACCCTACAGCGGGCTTTGTCTGTTATAAGAGGAGTGTTTTAGAGGCCATAAATCTGGATACTATAAAGTTTGTTGGATACGCTTTTCAGATAGAAATGAAGTTTAGGGCATATTTAAAAAAATTCAAAATTGAAGAAGTCTCCATTATTTTTACCGATAGGGAAAAGGGGAAGTCAAAAATGAGCACAGCCATAATCTGGGAAGCTATTTTTGGAGTATTTAGTATGAAGGTCAGAAGTATATTTTTAAAGGATTAGCAATGGAAAAGATACTATTAAAGAACGGCACTATTGTTAATGAGGGGGTTCAGACTGAATCTGATGTCTTAATAGAAGGGGAAAGAATTGTGAAAATTGCAAGGGATATCACTTCAGAAAATGCTATAATAATTGATGTTGAAGGCCTTCTGATTTTACCGGGGATAATTGATGATCAAGTACATTTTAGAGAGCCTGGCTTAACCCATAAAGGGAATATCTTTTCCGAGAGTAGGGCGGCCATTGCAGGTGGTATTACCTCGTTTATGGAACAACCAAATACGATTCCGCAAACAACTACTATTCAAAAGTTGGAAGAAAAGTTTGCGATGGGTAAAAAATGTGCATACGCTAATTATTCATTTTTATTTGGGGGGACTAATGATAATTTGGAAGAAATAAAAAGATTGGATAAAAATGCCTGTTCGGGAGTAAAACTTTTTCTTGGTTCTTCTACAGGTAATATGTTGGTTGATAATG
This sequence comes from uncultured Flavobacteriaceae bacterium, assembly GCA_942491255.1. GTDB lineage: Bacteria > Bacteroidota > Bacteroidia > Flavobacteriales > Flavobacteriaceae > Eudoraea. Next base: position 98,735 of record CALOAJ010000014.1, read on the forward strand.
AAGAGGTAATAGAAAAGATTTTTAGAAATACCTCTATGGTTATCTCAGTTCATTGTGAAGATGAAAATACTATCAGAGAAAATTTAGAAAAGTACAAGCTTAAATATGGAGATGAGATCCCTATTAAATACCATCCTTTAATTCGGAGTGAAGAGGCATGTTATCTGTCTTCTTCAAAGGCGATTGCTTTGGCAAAGAAAACAGATGCCAGGCTTCATGTTTTTCACCTTTCTACGGCAAAAGAAACGGCTCTTTTTAGGAATGACATTCCCTTGGAAAAGAAAAAAATAACGGCAGAAGTATGTGTGCATCATTTGTGGTTTTCTGATGATGATTATGAAGAAAAAGGAACGTTGATTAAATGGAATCCAGCTGTGAAAACTAAAGCAGACAGAGATCATTTATGGGAAGCTCTTTTGGATGACAGAATTGATGTTGTAGCAACGGATCATGCTCCTCATACCTTGGAGGAAAAAGAATTCTTATATAAAAGCACCCTCAGGTGGCCCTCTGGTTCAGCATGCACTACCGGCAATGTTAGAAAAGATCATGGAAGGAGTTATTACATTGAGAAAGTAGTTGAGAAAATGTGTCATAACCCGGCAATATTATTTCAGATTGAAAAAAGAGGTTTTATCAGAGAAGGATATTTTGCAGATTTGGTAGTGGTAGATATGAACTCTTCTTGGCAGGTTAAAAAAGATAATATTCTTTATAAATGTGGTTGGTCTCCATTTGATGGACAACAATTTAGAATCAAAAATAAAACATACTTTTATAAATGGACATTTAGCATACGATCAAGGACAATTTTCAGAGGAAAGGAATGCCAAAAGACTAACTTTTAATAGATGATAATACAGACTTAGATATTTTTTTTAATGACCTTATTTTGGCTCTTGTCTTGTGGGGAAGAGGTCATTAGAAAAGCCCGGAAGGTCTAATCGCTAAAGATAAAATGATCAATATTCTTTACGATATGGCTCTTATAAATGCCGCCAAATCTACGGGGACCTCAGCGTATTGGAAAAACGAATTTTCTCCCCATGGAATTTATCTATCATAAATATGAATATTGATAGTATACAGTTGGTATCCAGCGATTTATATTATGCTTCCATACCATTGGAATATGAGGATATTTATGAAAAGTTAGAAAGTAGAATAGAAGAACAAAAAAAAACCTTAGAGTCTGATCGTACCCAAAGAAAAGACAGTGTTATTTCAACTAGGGAATAATCAATTTTCCTCCTTAAATTTTTGACAACAAAATGCAATCACAATCTTCCACTGGTTCAGAATCAATAGTTATAAGCTTCCTGATACCTTTTCGTTGTCATAGCTCTGAGGATTGCTTAATGATATGAATCGTTGTTTTGGGTAAGCTTCCTTTTTTGGACGTGTAATAAAATGTCGAACCCAGTCTAATCGCCAAAAGTTTCAAGTTGCCAATTTTCAACTATCTTCCGGGGATGGTTTTAAACCCATAGCGAGATGCTCTCTAAATATAGAACTTCTTTGTAAGACATGTTTTTGGATATTACAATGAATCGCTCATTTTTAATAGAAGAATTCATAGCCTTAACCATTATTTCTACAACAGTCTCCCACCCCAATAAAGCCTGTACCGCCTGGAAGATAATACCGCATATTTTTTTGAAACCGATTTAAAAAGTAACCCACTACCACTTTTCCAAAATCCCGGACCTAGAACTACTCCAGGATTTAATTACAAATATTGAGACCTTCTGAGCTCCTCGCCAGACCTCCATTTCTGCCAGGTATTTGGAGAGTGCATAAACATTTGAATAACTATCATTCCAGTCTTTATCTTCATCCACCAAACCTCCATGTTGAGATTTGCCTAAAGCGGCTATTAGAACTTACATAACACAATTTTTCAATTTTAAAAGCTAAACTTAGATTTACAATATTTTCGGTTCCAACTTTATTGATTTTTTGCAAACGTTTAAAATCATTAGGATCAAATGAAATTAGTGCAGCACAATGATAAAGCTGATGAACATTTTCAAAGGCATTTTCAAGCGCTGGGATGTCATTAAGATCCGCTTTAACCCAGATGATTTTATCAAAATATTCTTGCGCATTGGAGGTGTAATAACCGAATACCTTAAGTACTTGTTTAAGGTTACTCTGGTTTCTATAAATGGCTTTTACTTCAAGATTTTTCCGTAGTAATTCCAATAACAAGTGAGATCCTATTAGACCAGTACCTCCAGTGACTAAAATCATAAGTCAAATTTACTTAATTAGTACGGATATATTTCATCAATGAAATAGAGCCTACTTGCTATTTCTATTATATTTGCAGCAATTTATGTAACAGATAATAATATGAATTAAAACTTTGTGTCGGAACTAAAGTGGCGTGGAATGGTACATGATGCTATGCCCGGGAACCGAAGAACATTTACAGAAAGAGATGCAATCTGCCTATGTCGGGATAGATCCAACAGCCAATTCTTTGCACATTGGTCACTTGGTAAGCGTAATGATGTTAAGGCATTTTCAGCTCGCTGGCCATAAACCTTATGCTTTAATTGGTGGAGCTACAGGGATGATAGGTGATCCTTCCGGGAAATCTACAGAACGGAATTTATTAGATGAAACTACGCTTGCGATTTAATCAGGAAGCGATAAGAGAACAATTGTCCCGTTTTTTAGATTTTGATAGCCAGGCAGAATAATTCCGCGGTTCTGGTCAATAATTATGATTGGATGAAGGAGTTCTCATTTTTAGAATTTATTAGAGATGTTGGTAAACATATTACCGTGAATTATATGATGGCAAAAGATTCTGTAAAAAAGAGATTGACTTCGGAAGACCAGGAGGGAATGTCTTTTACAGAGTTTACCTATCAATTGGTTCAGGGATACGATTTTTTACATCTATTTAGAGAATATAATTGCACACTCCAAATGGGAGGAAGCGATCAATGGGGTAATATCACAACGGGGACCGAGTTAATCAGAAGAATTGGCGGGGGAAAAGGATTTGCTCTAACTTGTCCGTTAATTACAAAGGCAGATGGAACTAAGTTTGGAAAAACAGAAGGAGGTAACATTTGGTTGGACGCACATAAGAACATCACCTTATAAATTCTATCAATACTGGCTAAATACTTCGGATGAAGATGCTGAAAAATATATCAAAATATTTACATTTTTATCAAAAAAAGAGATAGATGGTTTAATTCAGGAACATCGTGAAGTACCTCATTTAAGAGTTCTACAAAAACGCCTAGCACAAGAAATTACGATTATGGTGCATTCGAAAGAAGACTTTGAGAACGCAGAAATGGCTAGTTCTATCTTGTTTGGAAAGTCTACTTCAAAAGATTTAAAGAATTTGGACGAAGACACCTTTTTGGATGTGTTTGAAGGAGTTCCTCAGGCCTCTGTTTTAAAAAGAGAACTACAAGACGGCTTAGACATGATAGCGGCCTTGTCAGCTAAAACTGGTTTTTTAGCCTCTAATGGAGAGGCAAGACGAGAACTGAAGCAGAATTCCATCTCCGTTAATAAAGAGAAAGTAACGGAAGACTATAAAATATCATCAGTAGATCTTATTAATAATAAATATGTACTCTTACAAAGGGGTAAAAAGAATTATTTTATTCTTGTAATAAATTGAAATCCGAACCAGGTAATGACACTTTTTGAAGAAGTTGATTTTAACAGTATTTCTTTTCTTGTGATTTTAACTTTGTTAATCGCAGAAATTATCTTAATAAGATATTTAATAATATCTGGTGCTTATCATTTTCTATTTTATAAATTTTTAAAAAAACAGTTTAATCATAGAATATTAGATCATAAACCTTATAAGAAGAACCAATTACTAAAAGAGATTTATTGGTCCGCAATTAGCGGTTTGATTTTTGCATTTTTGGAGTATTTATTTATTTATTTATGGACTATAGGAGTTACTTCAATTTATACAGAATTCGCATAATACTCCCTTTGGTATATTCCAATAAGTATTGGCTTATTACTCTTTATTCAAGATACTTATTACTATTGGATTCACCGTTGGATGCACCTGCCTTCTGTTTATAGATATTTTCACAAAATTCATCATAAAAGTATTCATACCTCAGTATTGACTTCCTTTTCTTTTCATCCACTAGAGACGTTTTTACAAATATTAATTCTACCTGTCATTATCATTTTCTTGCCCCTACATTTATACACCCTTATGTTCACCTTATTGCTAATGACGCTCTCAGCTACCATTAATCACGCAGGAGTTGAAATATACCCTAAGGGAGGAGTGTGGGATATTTTTTCAAAGTGGGTTATTGGGGCTACCCACCATGATCATCATCATCGTAAGTTCATTTATAATTATGGACTTTACTTTACCTTTTGGGATATATGGATGCATACCGAATATCAGGAAAAAAAAGAAAAAAAGATTTAGGTTATAAGGCTAATAGATTACAACCTCGAATGTCGGAATGATCAAATCTTCCCAAAATTTCAAAGGAACCATCAGGATAAAGTTTTCCTAAATCTTGGGTAGCGATAAAGGCGCAAGAATTTATATTGGCCAGATCTATAATATTAACCCCGCCGTTTTGCCCGGTTTTTAAAAGCGTTAACGGATCTTCGGGATCTCTAACAACAACTTTCATCCAGGGGGGACAATTAAATATTCCCTTTCCCTTAGAATACGCCTGAGATAGAAGTTCTGTCATTCCATATTCCGAATGAATGTTTTTCTGGCCAAAACCTTCCTTTAAGTAATGATGTAGTTCTTCCCTGACCATCTCCTTTCTTCTTCCTTTCATCCCTCCTGTCTCCATCACTATGGTATTTGACAATGGAAAGGATCCTTTTTCCACAAAATCTAATAAGGCGTAAGAAACACCAATAAGGAGGATTTTAGATCGTTTTTCCTGAAGACTATTTAAAGTTTTTTTTAATTCATCTCCTTTTTCCAAATAAAAACCGCTCATAGGGTGTTTGCTTTTTTCTATAAGTTCTTTGACCATGTAAATTAAGGAAGAATGCTCTCTTTCAAGATAGGAGGGTAAGAGAGCCAGAAAACAGTAATCCTCTACATTGCCATAGTTTAATTCAAAACCTTTTAAAAAGCTCTGTTCATATATAGAAAGATCGCTAACATAGTGTTTGCTTGTTTGCTTGCCAGTAGTTCCACTGCTCTCAAATACTGTTTGAACCTTAGCCTCACTATTAATAATTTCGTGTCTTTTAAAAAACTCTATGGGCAAGTATGGAATATGATCTAAATGTGTAACGTTTTGTGGAGATTTATGTAAATGGTCACAAAAGGTTCTGTAAACTGGACTTTTTTCAAACTGAAATTGGAATACTTCCAAAGCAAGATCCTGGAAATGTTCCCTAGATTTAATTTCAAAAATATCTTTAGTAGTCATTTAGATCTTAGTAGATCAAAAATAGACAAATTCTAAAACCCTATAAAGTTAAACTGTGTAAACCGGGAAGTAATAAGTTATTTTACAACAAGTTTTCTTGTCATTTTTTTACTGTTTTCCATGACTTGAACGAGATATATACCGGGAGATAAATTGACAATATTTAAGGCTTCACTTTTTATCCGGTCTACAAGTACTACTTTGCCAAACACATCATAAACAGTTATATGTTTTAAAGAGCTGGAAGGAGTTTTAATATATACCAAATCATTTATGGCAGGATTTGGATATAAGGTAAAACCAGCCTCGTCCTGCTGTTTGTTTTTTTGAGCGTTAATTTCCGGGCCGGATACAATTAAGGCGAATGACCATAGTAATAAGAAGTAGGTTATTTTCATTAATATTGATTTGGGATCAATACCTAAATATAAGATATGTCATTTCAGTAAAATAGAAATTGTTGTGAATGAACTTTTTTTGTAGGTAAAAAAAACATCAATATCATTTTATCGATGAATTTTGCATTTCATCGATTGTAAGATTCTAATAAATAAATCGGAAAAAAGGATTAACAATGACAGGCGTTACTTAATAACTAATTTTCTTGTAGCTACTTTATCCTTCTCAAATACCCTGAGAACGTAAACTCCAGACACCAAATTAGCAACACTCAATTCTTTTCTTAGGATGGTTGTTTCAAGCACCATATTGCCAAATACATCAAATATCAGTATCTTTTTCGGGGCATTTAGGGATGTTTCAATGATAACTCTTCCTGTAGTTACAGGGTTAGGGTAAAGCTTAAAGCCATTTATATCGCCACCTTTAACAGGGGCATTTTGCGCAAAGCAAAATCCCATAAAAAGCAAACAAAAAACAAAGTAAAGGTGCTTCATAAAAACCTGTCAACATTCTAGCTATCACAAATATAGAAATTTTAGGTATCCTGAATCTCTGATAAATCTTTTAATTATTCATTATTCGACCAAATGCATCTTAAAACGACATTTACTCCATTTTTCGAGAATAATGTATTAGAATTGGAAACTCCGTTATATTATTTTAAAGTTAAGCAGATTAAATCAACGTTAAGGATCCTTTAATTGTTACTTTTATCTTTACATTTGAGGTTAAGGCAAGAAACTAACTCATGAAAAAACAGGACATTAAAATTCTCTTGGTAGACGACGAACCAGATATTCTTGAAATTTTAAATTATAATCTGTCCGCTCAGGGATATCAAGTTTTTACGGCAAAAAATGGAATTGAAGGGGTTGAAAAGGCAAAGAAAAAAACCCCTCATTTAATTATTTTGGACGTAATGATGCCAGAAATGGATGGAATAGAAGCATGTGAAATAATTAGAAATACAAAGGGTTTAGAAAACACCCTAATTACTTTTCTTACAGCAAGGGGTGAGGATTATTCGCAGGTGGCTGGCTATAATGCCGGGGCCGACGATTATATAACAAAACCAATTAAGCCAAAACTATTAGTAAGTAAAATAAAGGGCTTATTACGCAGGTTCAATGAAAATGAGGCCACAAATGAAGAGATAATGAAAGTGGGACCTCTAGAGATAAATAGAGAAGAATATAAGGTCGTAAATAATGGAGAAGAAATTGTCTTACCAAGAAAGGAATTTGAATTATTAGCCCTACTTGCCTCAAAACCTGACAAGGTATTTAAACGAGAAGTTATTTTAGATAAGGTGTGGGGTCAGGAAGTGGTAGTTGGAGGAAGAACAATTGATGTTCATATTAGAAAGTTACGTGAAAAAATTGGAGATAATCATTTTAAAACCGTAAAGGGTGTTGGTTATAAGTTTGTACTATAATGGCTACCCAATTAAAGAAATCGTATAAGTTTGCCTTTAGGTCTGCTTTATTTATTACTCTTTTCTTAGTAATATGCCTTATAGCTTTTTTATGGTATGTGGAGACAGAAGTGCAACCTCTTATTTTAGTTCCTCTATTTGCCGTCCTGGTTTTCTTAGTTTCATTTGCGATTATTCAAATTCGCCTTGAAAGATATATTTATAGGAGAATTAAGCAGATATATGATGATGTTTCTCTGCTCGAGTCCTCCTCCTTTACTTCAGGTTCTGTTACCACGGACATGAAAACCCTAACAGAAGAAATCGAGAAATTTGCTAAGGATAAGAAAATTGAGATCGATACGCTAAAAATCCGTGAGGAATATAGAAGAGATTTCTTGGGGAATATATCACATGAACTTAAAACACCTCTTTTTACAGTACAGGGATATATCTTAACCTTATTAGATGGTGCATTAGAAGATAAATCAGTAAGAAAAAAATACCTTCAAAGAGCCCAGAAGGGAGTAGATCGTCTTATTTACATAATTAAGGACTTAGATTTGATAACTAAATTGGAAGTTGGAGATCTAAACTTAGAGATGAGTAGTTTTGATATAATTGAACTTATTGAAAATGTCTTTGAACTCTTGGAGATAAAGGCTGGTAAAAAGAAAATCTCCCTCACTTTTGATATGGACTATGACACCCCTATTTATGTCTATGCCGACAGAGATAAAATTCAACAAGTGATTACAAATTTAATAGTTAACTCTATAAAATATGGAAATGAATATGGTACTACCGAGGTTAGTGTAGAGAATTTAATTAGGAACAAGGTTATTATTAGAATTACTGATAATGGTGAAGGAATGAGTGATGAACACATTCCAAGAATTTTTGAACGTTTTTATCGAGTTGATAAAAGTGGTAGCAGAAAAGAAGGTGGTTCAGGTTTAGGATTATCCATTGTAAAGCATATTATAGAAGCTCATGGAGAGAAAATTTATGTAGAAAGTGTGCCCGATGTAGGGTCCGAGTTTTCTTTTACCTTAGAAAAGACAGAATCCCATCAGGAACCTCAAATAGTATCAGCAAAAAATAATTAGTTTTACCAAAACTATAATCTTCTATAATTGGGAAGTAAAAATAAACTTAAGCGTTTTAAACAAAACGATTCTTTCAAAAATGTAATTCAACCTTCTCGTTCTGAAATTCTTGAGAACGACTTTTCCTTAAAAGGGAATTGGAAGGAATTCTTTAATAATGATCATCCCATAGTATTGGAACTTGGCTGTGGCAAAGGGGAGTATACCCTCGAATTGGCCCGCAGGGATGCCTCTAGAAATTTTATAGGGATGGACATTAAAGGCGCAAGGCTTTGGAGGGGAGCTAAATCGGCCATTGAAGAAAACCTGAATAATGTAGGTTTTTTAAGATCACAAATAGAGCTAATCGATTCACTTTTTGGTCCTGGAGAAGTTGATGAAATTTGGATTACTTTCCCGGACCCACAAATTAAATTTAAACGCACAAAGCATAGACTAACCAATTTGAGCTTTCTAAAAAAGTATCAGGCGATTCTAAAAAAGGGAGGAATAATTAATTTAAAGACCGATAGCGAATTTATGCATGGGTATACCTTGGGATTATTACAGGGGTTAAATTATGAAATTTTATATGCCAATCATGATGTATACAGAAACGAAGGAAGTCCGAAAGAGGTATTGGAAATTCAGACTTTCTATGAAAATCAGTATCTTGAAAAAGGAAAACCTATAACTTATATTAAGTTTAGGGTTTAATAGCAAATGACACATTTACTGATACTTTTTTTTGTGACCTTTTCGGCTGCTTTTATGGCAACGGTTCCACCCGGCTTGCTTAATATGAACGCGGCCAAAACCAGCGTTAAAAAGGGCAAATTAAATGGAGTTGTTTTTAGTCTGGGCGTAGCTACGATGATCATGATTCAGGCCTATATTGCTGTAGTCATTTCCAAATTCCTTTTCCGACATCCAGAAGTTATCGCATATTTATTAAAAATAGCCCTATTTGTTTTTGCTTCTTTGGCAGTAGTTTTTTTTATGGCCGCAAGAAGAGAAAAAGCTAAAAAGATCAAAATTGTAAAAGTCAGTAAAAAAAACAGCTATTTCAAAGGACTACTACTTGCCGGGATTAACTTACTTACCATCCCATATTATAGTGGTCTAAACGCCATGTGGAGGGCTTCCGGGTGGATTAGCTTTGAGATATGGGATATCCTTGTCTTCGTAACGGCTGCGGGAGCCGGTTCTTTTACGGCCTTGTATTTATACACCATTTATTTCTATAAGTTAGAATCCAAAACTGATCAGTTTTCCAAGAATTCTAATTATATCTTAAGCCTATTAATGGTCATTTTATTTATAATTACTTTAATCCGAATTTTTAATTCCTAATATGTCCGAACCTAAAGATGGTTTTTTTGAAAAAGTATATGAGCTTAGTAAACTCATTCCCTATGGAAGAGTTACTTCTTATGGCGCCATTGCCAAATACTTAGGCACAGCTAGTAGTGCCAGGATGGTGGGTTGGGCGATGAACAAGACCGGAAAAAGAAGTGATGTTCCGGCACATAGGGTAGTTAACCGTAAAGGTTTGCTCACTGGAAAACATCATTTTGAGGGTACAAATTTAATGCAACAGCTTTTAGAGAGCGAAGGATTAGAAATAAAGGATCTTCAGATTGTGGATTTTGAAAAACATTTTTGGGATCCTTCAAAAGAATTACTTTAGTGAAAGAGAAAAGATTTCCTATTTAGTTCTCTAAACCACATCATATACTCTAATCCTTATATAATCCTTTTCAATACGAAGTCTTTAAAGTCTCAAGACTAAAACCTATCTTTGTTGTTTAGAATCATTTTACATAAAGCATTATTTTAATTAGAAATGAAGTTGATTAAGAACGATATATACAAGGCTTTAGAAACAATTACAGTGCCGGGAGAGGGTTTAAACATGGTAGAGAGTGGTGCTGTAAATAATGTTCAGGTATTTGGGGACGAGGTGATTGTTGATATTACTATAAAAAACCCTAGCCTTCAGGCGAAGAAAAAGACCGAAGTAGAAATTTTAAAGGCTATTCATCGTCAGGTTTATGAAAAGGCTAAAATAAAAGTTAACCTAAAGGTAGATGCCCCAGCTAAACCCAAGGTAAATGAGATTAAGGGAAAGCCAATTCCCGGAATAACGAATATTATCGCCGTTGCTTCTGGAAAAGGTGGTGTTGGAAAATCTACTGTAACAGCTAATCTAGCCGTGACTTTGGCCAAAATGGGTTTTAAAGTAGGTTTATTGGACGCTGATATTTATGGACCTTCCATGCCTATTATGTTCGATGTAACAGAAAAAAAACCGCTGGCAACGGAGGTAAATGGAAAGTCTAAGATGTTACCTATAGAGAATTACGGTGTAAAACTTCTATCCATTGGGTTTTTTACTCAACCAAATCAGGCAGTTATTTGGAGAGGACCAATGGCTTCAAAAGCATTAAATCAAATGATTTTTGATGCAGCGTGGGGAGAACTGGATTTTATGCTTATTGATCTTCCTCCCGGCACGGGAGATATTCATTTGAGTATTATGCAGGCCCTTCCTATTACGGGAGCTGTTGTTGTAAGTACTCCTCAGGAAGTTGCTTTAGCCGATGCTCGTAAAGGAGTTGCCATGTTTCAACAGTCATCCATTAATGTCCCGGTATTGGGGATTATAGAAAATATGGCTTATTTTACACCTGAAGAATTACCAGAGAATAAGTATTATATATTTGGAAAAGAAGGCGCTAAGAACCTCGCATTTGATTTAGGGGTGCCTTTTTTAGGGGAAGTTCCAATAGTTCAGAGTATTCGAGAAGCAGGCGATATTGGTAGACCAGCTGCGCTTCAAATCGCTACCCCTGCAGAGTATGCTTTTGAAGAACTTACAAAGAATGTAGTTCAAGAAGTTGTGTCTAGAAATACTAGTTTACCTCCAACGGAAGCCATAAAAATAACAACTATGGCAGGTTGTTCAGCGGTTAAAAAGAAATGATTATGACATCAGAAGAATTAAGAATAAACATCGAGAAGGCCTTGGACGAGATTCGTCCCTTTTTGCAAAGTGACGGAGGCGATATTAGTCTCGTATCTATTGATGATGATAAGCTTGTAAGAGTTAAGCTGGAAGGTAATTGTGTCGCATGTAGTGTTAATCAAATGACTCTTAAAAGTGGCGTTGAAATGACTATTAAAAAACATGCCCCTCAAATAGAAGAAGTAATTAATGTGGTGTGAAGATGCTATATTGAAATAAACTCCCTGAATTTTTTAGAAGGCTTTTAGTTATAAATCTCTCCTTCAAAACCTTAAATTTTCATTTGTTTAAAACAAAGTCATATGTCGGATATTAAAGTAAGTATCACTGATAGGGAAGGAAAACAACACCTTGTAGACGCCCCTACAGACATGAATATGAATTTAATGGAACTAGTTCGTTCATATGAACTTGCACCCGAGGGCACCATTGGTGTTTGTGGAGGAATGGCCATGTGTGCTTCGTGTCAGTGTTATATTCGTTCCGACCATAACCTAGGGAATAGATCGGAAGAAGAAGAAGCTATGTTATCAGAGGCTTTCTATGTAGAAGATAACAGTCGTTTGGGTTGCCAAATCTATCTTACAGGGCAATTAAATGGATTAGAAATAGAATTGGCCCCTGAAAGCTAAATTCTCGCCTGATAGGTAAATAGATTATAATATCTTCCCTCTTTTGCAATTAGCATGTCATGATTACCTTGTTCCGCAATCTCACCATTTTCAATAACTAAAATTTGATCAGCTTTTCTAATTGTACTAAGACGATGCGCAATCACAAAAGTGGTTCTTCCCTTGGTAAGTTCGGCCAAACTTTTTTGAATTAACCCTTCACTTTCGGTATCTAGATTGGAGGTGGCTTCATCTAAAACTAAGATCTTTGGATTGGCTAATACGGCCCTTGCAATAGCAATTCTTTGCCGTTGACCACCAGAGAGTTTAATACCTCTTTCTCCAATAAGCGTGTCAAGTCCATCTTCAAAGCGATTTGTAAATTCATCCACGTAAGCTGCTTTTATTGCATTTTGTAATTCTTCTTCTGTGGCATCAGGGCGAGGAAATAAGATGTTCTCTTTTATACTGCCCTCAAAGAGAAAATCATCCTGAAGTACTACCCCAAGATATTTTCTATAACTAGTAAGTTCAATGTTGGAAAGATCTATCCCATCTATGGTTATGGTTCCTTTTTGAGGAGTTAAAAAACTGGCTGCCAGTCCTGCTATAGTACTTTTGCCGGAACCCGAACTTCCTACAAGAGCTGTAACGGAACCGGAAGGAACTTCAAAACTAACATCTTTTATCACTTCCTTTTCCTCCTCGTAAGAAAAGGAAACATTATCAAAAACTACATCTCCCTTTATTTTATCTAATATGATGTTTCTATTCTCTATATCGGCTTCAGCTGTCATATTCATCAATTCTTCTGTTCTGTCTAAACCGGCCAAGGCCTCTGTAAGTTGACTTCCAATATTACTCATCTGAACAATAGGAGCTACCATTAGCCCCAATAAAAAAGTAAAAGTCAGAAATTCTCCAATGGTAAGTTCATCAATCATGATTTTGTAGCCACCTAAACCCATTATTCCGGTGGTTGCAACCCCGAGTAGAAAAGTAGAAGAGCTTGTCATAATTGCCGTAGCCGTTAAGCTCTTTTTTACATTTTCAAATAGCTTTAGCACGCCTTTTTCAAATATTTTATGTTCCTGAAGTTCTGCGTTAAAACCTTTTATGACTCTAATGCCACCAAGAGTTTCTGTTAAGCGCCCGGTTACTTCTGCATTAATCTTTCCTCTATTTCTAAAAATAGGTCTTATTATTTTAAATGCTTTTAAAGCAATTACAGCAAAAATGGCTAAAGGAATTAAAGCAAATAGTGTCATGCCCGGACTAATTCTCAGCAACAAAATCAAAGAGACTATGGCTGTTAGTGAACCTCCCACAAGCTGCACCAATCCTGTTCCAATTAAATTTCTTACTCCCTCCACATCGGACATTATTCGGGATACCAATTCTCCTGATTTAGTATTATCAAAAAACCGAATAGGTAAGGATAAAATTTTCTTTTGAACTTGTGCTCTAAGTTCTGATATCATATACTGTGCCTGAACACTGAGTATTTTCGTAAGCAGAAAAGAAGTAATAGCCTGAACTAAAATCGCCGCAATTACCACTCCAATTAAAATTTTTAAAAAATGGATATCCTTTTGAGGGATGATATCATCCATTAAATATTTCAAGGATAAGGGAGCTACAAAGCTGGCGGCTTTGCTTATTACAATTAAAAGTAGACCAATTAAGACAAGGTTTCTTCTTGGCCAAATAATGGTTTTAAAGGCTTTTAAAATACTTACTTTTTTATCCGACATGTTATATTTAGATAGTTTTAGTTGCGAAAGGCTGCAATTTACAGTAAAATTGTTCCTAATTCCTTGGAATAGTTACGATTCGTAATTATCATTTAGGGATCTCCATAAATTGGACTGCAAATAACCTAACAAATTTCACAAATGGAACCTAGAGATAGTAATGGGAATGTTTTAGAAGAGGGAGACAATGTTCACGTAATAAAGGACTTAAAGGTTAAGGGAATGTCTAAAACCCTAAAAAGAGGTAATATTATTAAAAATATAAGACTTACTAATAATCCACAGGAAGTAGAGTGTAGAATTGGTAAGAGTCAGATTGTACTTAAAACCCAATTTCTAAAGAAAGCCTAATGATCATTTCCAAGTATTTAACTTCTTTGACCTCCTTTTTTGTTGGTTTATCTATTTTCTGCTTTGTTTCTTGTACTTCCGTTGAGATCACTAAGGAAGAGAAAAGATGGCAGGAAACAGCAGAACGAGTTACGATAATTCGCGACGATTTTGGCGTGCCGCATATCTATGGTAAAACCGATGCAGATGCTGTTTTTGGCTTGTTATATGCACAATGCGAAGATGATTTTAATCGTGTTGAACAAAATTATATATGGGCAATCGGCAGATTAGCTGAGATAGAAGGAGAGGAGGCTATTTATAGTGATCTACGAGCTCGTATGTTTATGAGTAAGGCCGAGGCTATTCAAAACTTTAATAACAGCCCGGACTGGTTAAAAGATTTATGCGTAGCCTTTGCCGATGGTATTAATTATTATTTATATACCCATCCTGATGTTTCACCTAAGCTTATAAGCCATTTTGAACCATGGATGCCCATGTACTTTAGTGAAGGATCTATTGGAGGTGATATAGAAAGAATTAGGGAAGAGAAAATAAGGGCTTTTTACGAGAACAAGGAACCAATTGCTTCTGTTTTAGAAGCTTTGGAAGAGCAGGAACAAAGGGAGTTAGAACCTCAAGGTTCCAACGGAATTGCCATTGCCGGTAGTCTTACCCAAAGCGGAAATTCCATGTTGCTTATCAATCCCCATACTTCTTTTTATTTTAGAGGAGAGGTACATATGGTTAGTGAAGAAGGTTTAAATGCATATGGAGCTGTTACTTGGGGCCAGTTCTTCGTCTATCAAGGATTTAATGAGAAAACGGGATGGATGCATACCTCTACTTATACAGATGTCTTGGATGAGTTTGCTGAAGTGATTGCAAAGAAAGATGATAAAGTGCGTTATAAATATGGTGAGGAATGGCGTCCTGTACAAAACACAGAAGTTAAACTGAAATATAAGACATCAGAAGGCATGACTGAAAAAGTATTTCCCATTTATCGAACTCACCATGGTCCTATTACCCATAAAGAAGGAAATTTTCCTATTGCTTCGGCTATGATGTGGGATCCCGTTAAGGCTTTGGAACAATCTTTTATTAGAACAAAACAGAAAGATTATAAAGGATTTAGAAAAATGATGGATCTCCGCACAAATTCTTCCAATAATACCGTTTATGCGGATGCAGATGGGAATATTGCCTATTTTCATGGAAACTTCATTCCAAAGCGTGATACCATATTTGATTATTCTAAACCCGTTGATGGAAGTAATCCAAGAACTGATTGGCAAGGGTTGCACCCCGTTGACGAGCATATTACCTTATTAAATCCAGAAAATGGATGGATACAAAATTGTAACTCCACACCTTTTACCGCGGCAGATGAGTATAGTCCAGTGGCAAGTAATTACCCTAGATATATGTCTATGAACAGGGAAAACTTTAGAGGGATACACGCTATATCCTTGCTTCGTAATAAAAGTAATTACACCCTAGATAGTTTAATAGCACTTGGTTATGATCCTTATTTGCCGGCTTTTTCGGTGTTAATACCGGGATTGATCACTGCCTATGATGAAAGTCAAACCTCACATAATGAATTGGCATCGGCCATTGAGGTCTTGAGAGCTTGGGATTATAAAACTTCTGAAACTTCTGTTGCCATGACCTTGGCTCATTTTTATGGGAGTCATTATAGTAAGAAAGTTGAAACTCCCTTTGCGGCAAATGATATGGACCGACTCACTTATTTTGGTCAGGGGTCACCAACTGAAGAAAGGCTGAGAATTTTTGATGAAGTTTTAAAAATGCTGAACAATGACTTTGGTACCTGGAACATCCCTTGGGGAGAAGTAAATAGATATCAGCGTTTAAATGGTTCTGTTAGACAAGCTTTTAATGACAGTCTTCCTAGTACACCTATCGGGTTTGCATCGGGGAGATGGGGAGCGCTAGCCGCTTACGGTGCAAGGTATAATAATAATACAAAGAAAATTTACGGTACTAGGGGAAACAGTTTTGTGGCTGTTGTTGAATTTGGGTCAAAAGTAAAAGCTAAAACAATATTGGCCGGGGGGCAGAGTGGAGATCCAAGTTCACCGCATTTTGCCGATCAGGTTCTTCCTTATGCCAAAATAGAATTTAAGGAAGCTGCCTACTATAAGGAAGATGTTTTAAAAAGAGCTATTGAGAGCTACGCGCCGGGAGAACGGAATTAGCACTAATCTTTAACAACAATAAGGGAGGCTTTGGAACCGGTAGAGAGCATCCACTGATTAGAATGTATTAATTGACCTTTATCATCATAAACATCTACTTGTGCTGTATTGGGCCCTGATGATCCCTGGTTTAAGGCTTCAAAATCGAGCCTGTTAAACCCCTTCTGAAGATCAATATTTACCCCTTTATAAGCTCCTGTCAATAATATATTTGCCTCTGCGATTTCTCCATTAACAAAAATTCTTATCCGGTCTCCGTCAACGAACTCATGATCTCTACAAACAATTCCCACAAATGTACCACCAGTCCTAATGTCTCCAAGATACATATCCCCAAAGTGTTTTTTGGAATTTGAGTTTTGTCGCTCTCCTACTTTAGTGTCTAATTTTAAATCAAACCCAGCTTGTTTTAGCTCTTTTTCTGGAAGCATTTTTATTGTTCTAGCTTGGGAACTTTCCTTAAAATTATTCTTGCTAAAATCCATAGCAGCAGGAATATTAAGGGATGGACCCGGGTTTGGAGTGCTTTTTATATCCAGATTTTTATTCGCGTCAATTTGTAGGGGTTGTACTGTTGAAAAATCAGATTGTGATTGTATTCCAATAGCACTTAGTAAAAATAAAAAAAGTATAAGATTCTTTTTCATAACCTTTTTTCTAAGCAATAAATTTAGCAAATACCTTGCCAAGGGAACTTAACATGCTGTTAAAATCGATAAAAACCCTGAGATGAGGTCATTTTATTACATCTAAAGTCAGATATATTTAATTATACCTCATAGGTTTCTCCGGAGAAAAATAAATCATCTGTTTTTAAAAATGGAGAATTAGCTTTTACATGCTCTGTGAGCCGCGTATCTCTATCTTCAAAAATTATATCTTCATAACTGCGAATAATTCCCGTCACCAATGGGTATTCTAATCTCACCAGCATTTGGTGCAGCGTAGGATCTTCCTCCTTGGCATCATGAATAAGTATATCTTTTTCAGAGACTCCATTTTCTCCCAAAGTAACTACCTCCAATTTTAGGCCATTTAGTATTAATCCTTTTTTTCTTTCTTTTCCAAAAATCATAGGCTTTCCATGCTCCACAAATAATTGCTTGTCTTCCCTAACAGCCTTATCAGTATATTTGGCGAAACAGCCATCGTTAAAAATGGGGCAATTTTGCAGTACCTCTATTAAAGAGGTTCCTTTAAACTTTTCCGCCTCAATAAAAAGCTGCGTCATTTCCTTTGGGGTATTCCCTCCAATTCTCGCAAAAAAACGGGCCTGAGCACCTAAAGCTAATTCTCCGGGCAGAAATGGGGGTTGTGTATTCCCATAGGGGGAAGACTTTGTCTTTTGCCCAACTAAAGAAGTAGGCGAAAATTGTCCTTTAGTTAGACCATATATCTCATTATTGAATAAGATAATATTTAAATCAATATTTCTTCTCAGAACATGTATAAAATGATTACCGCCTATGGCTAATGAATCTCCATCTCCGGTAATAACCCAAACACTAAGATTAGGATTAGCCATTTTTACACCAGAAGCAATGGCCGGGGCTCTTCCATGAATACTATGCATCCCGTAAGTATTCATATAATATGGAAAACGAGAAGAGCATCCAATTCCGGAAATAAAAACAACATCTTCTTTCTTAAGCCCCATTTGAGGAAGTGCCATTTGCATTGCCCTTAAAATTACATAGTCATCACAACCTGGACACCAGCGGACTTCTTGGTCGCTTGCAAAATCTTTATACGTATAATTCTTTTTTTCAGTGGTATCCATAGTTAAGAAAGATGAGTTTTAAAGACCTCAACAAGTTCTGAATTTCCAAATGGGAGACCCTGAACTTTGTTGTATTGAACAATTTGAAGTCCTTGAAAATTATTCCGTAAAACCGAGGCAAATTGACCGGTATTTAATTCACAAACTATAATTTTTTTAAAGTTGGATAATAGTTCCCCTGTATTTTTAGGTAGAGGATTAAGATAATTAAAGTGAAGAAGTCCTATAGTTTTCAAACCTTCTTTTTTTAAGTTCTTTACCGCAGCATACAAGGTGCCATATGTACCACCCCAGCCAACAACCAATAGGTCTCCTTTGGAAGCAAATTCTACCTTGGATTCAGGAATATAATCAGCAACTCTCTTCACTTTTTCAGATCTGAGTCGAGTCATTTCTTCATGATTTTCAGGGTCGTAGGAAACTTGTCCGGTACTTTTATCCTTTTCCAGTCCACCCAAGCGATGCTCCAGATTGGCGGTACCCGGGATTGCCCATTCCCTCACTAGATTATCTGGATTGCGATCATAAGCATTCCAAGTAGATTGCAAATCTCCTGTCACTTTCTTTTTGGTATTTATTTCGGGCATTTCAGATACTTTTTGAATTTTCCAGGGAGCAGAACCATTGGCAATATAACCATCAGATAAGAGGATTACAGGAGTCATATGTTCCAAGGCAAGCTTGGCAGCTTCAAAAGCATACTTAAAACAATTAGCGGGTGAACTTGCGGCTAATACTATTAAGGGGCTTTCACCATTTCTACCATATAAAGCTTGTAGAAGGTCTGATTGTTCTGTTTTGGTGGGTAAGCCGGTAGAGGGGCCACCCCTTTGTACATTGACCACTACCAAAGGGAGCTCTAAAATCATAGCCAAACCCAGCGCCTCTCCTTTTAGGGCCATACCGGGACCGGAAGTGGTAGTAATGGCAAGGTCTCCTGCAAAGGAAGCGCCAATAGCGGAAGTGATTCCGGCAATTTCATCTTCGG
This sequence comes from uncultured Flavobacteriaceae bacterium, assembly GCA_942491255.1. Classification (GTDB taxonomy): domain Bacteria; phylum Bacteroidota; class Bacteroidia; order Flavobacteriales; family Flavobacteriaceae; genus Eudoraea. The sequence goes on from CALOAJ010000014.1 coordinate 117,781, forward strand.
CCTGAAAGGTCTTTACTCCAAAATGCTTGTTTTTGGCAAGTTCATGGAGAATATCCGATGCGGGGGTAATGGGGTACGATCCTAGAAAGAGTTCTAGGCCAGATTTTTCAGCTGCTGCCAGAAACCCCCAGGCAGTTGCCGTATTTCCCATAATAATACGGTAGGTGCCACTTGCCATTTTAGCAGGTGCCACAGTATAAGAATTTGGAATTATTTCCAGTGTTTCCGAATAATAAAAACCAGCATTTAATACCTTGGTGTTGGCCTCAATAAGCTCAGGTTTGGATTCAAATTTCTTTTTAAAAAAGTCTATTGTATGCTTTGTAGATCTACCATACATCCAATAAACCATCCCGAGAGCAAACATATTTTTACTTCGAGTGATGGCTTTATTATCCAGTCCTTTTACCTCCTTTAAGGCTTCCTTAGTAAGTGAGGTCATAGAAACTTCAAAAACCCTATAATTGTCTAAACTACCATCTTCTAAAGGGTTCTCTTTATAATGCGCCTTTTCTAGATTCTTCCGAGTAAAGGAATCGGTATCAACGATGATGGTATGTCCGGGAAGTACTGCCTGGAGATTTGTCTTTAGTCCCGCAGGATTCATGGCAACCAAAAGGTCTACATTATCTCCCGGGGTACTTATCTCTACACTTCCAATATGTACTTGAAATCCTGAAACGCCATATAAACTTCCTTGTGGAGCTCTTATTTCGGCCGGATAATTAGGAAAAGTTGCGATGTCGTTACCAAACATCGCTGAGGTATCGGAGAACTGGCTACCGGTTAATTGCATCCCATCGCCAGAATCTCCGACAAATCTAACAATAACAGTTTCCAGCTCTTTTTGAACTCTTTTTTTTTCTTTCATAGACGTTTCAGCGCAATTTTTATTTCAAGATCAATTTAGCAAAAAAAATAGAAGTATGTTGACCACTCTTTTTCGATTTCTTTTGATTTAAAAGTACTTAGAATTCCAACAAAAACATATAGGAATCTCTTTTTGATCAAATAAAGTTTTGTTCTAGAATTGAAATCTTTAAATATAAGTCAGCTCAGCTACGAGCCAAGTGATAAGGAAATAGTTCAAATAGGTCTTAAGTTGCCTGCCATGCACGTTTTAAAAAATCAAGAAAATTTTTATGCATTATTCCTTCAATATCTGCGGATGAATACCCTCTTTTCTTTAAAAGACCTGGAATTTTTTGTAAATCTGCTATAGTGTCCAAGTCATAAGGCGATTGTTCTCTTCCAAATCCACCATCTAAGTCTGTACCTATCCCCACATGAGCGCAATCACCGGCTATCTGACAAATATGATCCATATGATCTACCATGGTATTAAGAGACACATTCATTTTCTTAGGATCTGATTTTCCACGTTGCCAATTGGGCACCATCATCCATGCATCAAGTGCTACGCCAATAACACCACCCCGCTTTATCAATTCTGCTAATTGTTCATCGGAGAACTGTCTATTATGGTTAACCAAACTCCGACAATTATTATGGCTTGCCCACAAAGGTGCATCATAGTGATCTAAACTTTCCCAAAAACTGTCATCACATAAATGAGTGGTATCCAATATTATATTTAGTCGCGCAATTTCTTTTAGTAAATCCCTGCCAATTTTTCCTATGCCTCCAGTGGCATTAGTTCCTTGGGCATAAGTGCCTGGTCCATAGTGTGCGGGACCAATAGCCCTTAGACCTTGCTCATAACTTTTTTCTAAATAAGAAAGATCAACAATAGAATCAGCTCCTTCCAAACTTAAAATATAACCTATAGGATTTTTTTCTGAAGCTTCTTTATTCCAATTTTCTAAATGCTGATTTAATTCTGTGAGATTCCTAATCTGTAACATTTCTCCTTCGGCTTCCATTGCTCTGTACCATGCCAATTGCCCCTGAGTTTGAGCCCATGCTTGTTGGGGAGAATTCCAACCGGGCAAGGGATTCTTTTTTTTGACATATCGAGCTATTTGAGTTGCCATACACAGTCCAATATTACCTTTTCGCATAGCTTCTAAAGACACCGTATTTTTACCTCTATCAGGTTTGTCACTTAAGCCAATTTCCTCTTTTCGGATATCCTCAACAGACCATCGGAGATCTCTATTCCATTCTAGGGCATTCATTGCCAAATCAAGATGTGCATCAAATATAAACATGTCTTTATTTAAATATTAAGTTGATGATCTCTGGCAGCGACTTTCCATTCCCCGGTTAGTTTCCCGTCTTTTACGGTTAATAATTTGGGGTATTTTGCCACAGTCGGACAAATGTGTTTTGGAATGCCGTAGAAAAGATCCCCTATAGAAAGACTGTCACTTTTGTCATATTCCAAAACCAAATGTTCTTCGCTTTGACCGATTTGGTGACTGTCTTCCAAGCCAAATATTTTCAGCCTGGGAAAGCTCATTTCTGAGGCAATGGCTTTATGTCCTAAATCAAGACAAACAATATTTTTTGCTGGTTTACTAATAATCCTGCTTGCTAAAACAGCGGCTTTAAGAAAAGGCATTTCTTTAAACAAATCTCCATAACCTTCATCCCAAAGTAAGGTTGTTCCCGGGCTTACTTCTACACCTTCTCTTTTGGCATGTATAGGAAAGGAGGGTGATCCTCCTAGTACCAAACAGTTTACTTTCAGGCCCTCTTTTTCAATGGATTCTTTTAGGCCTAAAACCTTTTTAAAGGCTAAATCGCATGCTTTTTTCCTTTCACTAAAATCAGGGTTTCTTAAGTGGCCATCGTAGCTATGCAAGCCAGCTTCTTTTACAAAATCTAATTCATTTATTTTTTTATATAAGGAAAGTGCGGTTCCATCAGGGGTAATGCCCGTTCTGTTCATTCCGGTATTGAGATCAACAAATAAAGAAACAATAACTCCTTCGGCTTCTGCCAAACTTGATATTTCATTGGCAATCTCAATACTGTCTACCAAGGTAGAAAATTGAGAATCAGGGTAGGCCTTCATCAGTTTAAGAAATCGATGGATGTTTGCCCCAACGGGCTGCATAGCTAACAAAATGTCTTGGGCGCCATTGAGAGCTAAAAGTTCCGCTTCGGCAATAGTGGCACATTTGAATTTATTAATCCCCTTTTTCATTTGCATTTGTATAATCTCTGCAGTTTTATGGGTTTTAATGTGAGGCCTAAGTTTTTTTACATCCCCTGCTATACTGATCATCAAATCAATATTCTTGGCAATTCTCTCCGGATAAACTAGCAAGGCAGGAGTATGTAGTTTTTCAGGATCTTCAATTTCAAACCAATTTTTCTGAATCATATAAATCGATTTTAATGCAATTGAAACATCGCTTCAATTTCTACCGGAATATTACCAGGAAGCATCATACCCACTGCACTTCGAACGCCTACCCCCATTTCATTCCCAAAAATATCGGCCATTAATTCACTAAAGCCATTTATAACTAATGGATGTTGCCCAAACTCTGGGGTAGAATTAACCATCCCCAGAACTTTCACCACTCGTTTGATACGGTCTATATCTCCAAAGTGAGTTTTAATAGTAGATAACATAGTTAGTCCTACTTGTTCCGCCGCCAGTTTTCCTTGTCCTAAATTTAGATCATCCCCAACTCTTCCTGTCATCAATGTGCCATCTGGCTTCATTGGACCTTGCCCGGAGACATATAAGAAATTGTCGACAACTAAAATTGGTTTGTATAATCCCGCGGGAGGTGGGGCAGGAGGTAAAATTAACCCTAATGTTTCTATTCTTTTTGATGGTGAATTATTCATAATAATATATTTAAATGATTGTATCTAATATAAGAACTCCTACAATACCTATTACCCCAATAGTGGTTTCCATGACAGTCCATGTCTTAAGGGTATCCTTTACGGACAAGTTAAAATACTCTTTAAAAAGCCAAAAACCCCCATCGTTTACATGAGATAACATAAGGCTTCCAGATCCAATAGCTAGTACCATTAATTCTGGGCTTACCCCGGTAGCGGAGACTAGAGGTAATACAATTCCCGCAGCTGTTAAACCTGCAACCGTTGCCGATCCTACACAAACTCTTAGAACAGTAGCAATAAACCATGCTAATATTAAAGGGGAAATGACAGATCCATTAAGTAAACCAGCAATATATTCACTTACCCCACTATCTACAAGAACTTGTTTAAGTGCGCCTGCACCGGCTATTATTAAAAGGACCATGGTAATGCCTGAGATAGAGCTAGCTATAGAATCCATAACCTCCACCATCTTTTTGTTCCTGCCTATCCCCAAGGCAAGTATAGCTACTAAAACAGCAATTAACATGGCGATGGCAGGATTACCTAAAAATGCAATTAAGGGGTACAATATAAAATTATGATCCAGGAATAATTCACAAATGGTAGCTAGGGCTATAAGAAATATGGGTAATAACGCAACAATGATACTAACACTCATACTAGGCATTTCATCATCCTTAAATACCTTGGGGTTAACGAATTCCTTGAGAGGTGTTGCTTTAATATTTTTTATGGTTCTTGAGAAAATGGGGCCTGCAAAAATAATAGCGGGAATAGCGATAATGATACCATATAAAAGTGTTTTCCCCAAATTGGCATTAAACATAATAGAAATGGCGGTGGGTGCCGGATGAGGTGGCAAATAGCCATGTGTAACAGAAAGAGAGGCAAGCAAGGGTAAGCCTACATATAATAATGGTAGTTTCGTCGTCGCCGCTATTGTAAAAACTAGCGGGATTAAAATCACAAAACCTACAGAGTAAAACATAGGGATACCTACTATAAACCCAGTCAAGACTAAGGCCCATTGTATGTTTTTTATCCCAAATTTGGAAACTAATCCTGTTGTAATTCTCTGTGCTGCTCCACTATCGGCTACTAATTTACCTAGCATGGCACCAAAGCCCAATATCATAACTAAAAAGCCGAGGGTATTTCCTATCCCATTCTGAATAGATTCAATCAATTTTTCTAAGGACATTCCTTCTGCGATCCCTACAAACAGCGAAACAATAATAAAAGTTATAAAAGCATTAAGCTTAAATCGGGCTATAAGGACAAAGAGAATTACGATGCCAATTAGTACAATGAGTAAGGGCATGTTTTTAAAGAATAATAAATTTTAATAAAAGGAGTTAGATTTTTAAATAGTAAAACAATAAGCTCATGAGAACTATAGTGGTGGTTTAAGATTCTTCTTCCGGTGATAAATACTTATAAACCAAACCGGCCAATAAAGCTCCAACTATAGGTGCTGCCCAAAATAACCATAATTGATCAATGGCCCATCCTCCAGCAAATAAAGCCTGACTAGTACTTCTTGCCGGATTTACTGAAGTATTTGTAACCGGGATACTTATAAGATGAATTAGCGTAAGGCCTAGTCCAATAGCTATTCCTGCCATTCCTTTTGGAGCCTTAGAATGTGTTGCTCCAAGAATGATGATTAAAAACATAAAGGTCATTACTACTTCTGATATAAGGGCAGCCAGCATACTATATCCTCCCGGAGAATGTTCTCCATATCCATTACTGGCAAATCCGCCTATTTCAAAACCTGGTTTCCCCGATGCAATAAGAAATAACAGTCCGGCCCCGGCAATACCACCAAGTACTTGTGCAATTATATAAGGCACCAAATCTTTTTGATTAAATCGACCCCCTATCCATAAACCAATAGAGACTGCCGGATTTAAATGACATCCTGAAATATGTCCTATGGCATAAACCATAGTTAAAACCGTGAGGCCAAAGGCTAAAGAAACACCTACAAAGCCAATTCCTAATTCCGGAAAGGAAGCTGCTAATACTGCACTTCCACAACCTCCAAGGACCAACCATAGAGTTCCAATAAATTCTGCGACTAATTTTTTCATAATATGCTTTTTGGTTGAATTATTTATTTCAAGACAAGATACTTATTTTTCTTAATCTTTTGAATTCCATCGATTTTTATAAATTACATGAAAATTTGCCAAGTTTTTCGTATTTCACTTTTTTGTATCTTGTCTTTGCCCAATAGTTAATTGAATTTATTGGATGGCGGATTTTTTAACAAAGGAAATGTCTGAATAGAAACTGACAAATGTCATAGGAGTCTATAAGCCGCTGTTTTAATTTTGGGAATCTTATTCTATAATTATGCCAGCTTTTCGACATCTTCAAAATGTATAGTTTATGGAGTAAGCTTTTAACTTAAACAAACTAAGTAACTACTAGAACTAATCATATGACACAAACTACTAACAAATGGCAGCTAAAACACAGTATTGTTTTATTACGCCTATTCATTGGATGGCACTTCCTATACGAAGGTGTCATTAAACTTTACAATCCTGATTGGACATCCTTTGGTTATTTAGCAACCGCACAGGGTCCTTTTGAATCCATATTTCTTTTTATGGCCAAAGAACCTTTTATTGGATGGGCAGACACTCTCAATTGGATGGCTTTAATGTTTGTAGGGATTACCTTGATTTTAGGGTTTTATGAAAAGCTAGGAGCCTTAGTTGGAGTATTATTACTGGCCCTATATTATTTTTCGCACCCGGCTTTTCCCTGGTTGCAGCAGCTAAATGTGGAAGGTAGTTATTGGTTCATAAATAAAAATTTAATTGAACTTGCCGCTTGTTTGGTGATATATCAATATCCAACCGGACACGTTTTTGGCTTAAAATATCTAGTAAATCGTAAAGAACAACCTAAAACCGAAACGGTATGAAATGGACAAGAAGAGATGCTTTAAAAGGCTTAGGCGGTATTCCTATTATAGGAGCAGTATGGTGGGCAGGAGCATCAAATGCCGTCTCAAAAAATAAAGAAAGATCCGCCATTTTAGAACAACTTAATATTCAACCCTCCTTGCCTTCAGCAGTGAAAACCATAGATGGCGCTCCTGTTAAAGTAGGTATAATTGGTTTTGGAATAAGGGGTGAACAACTCTGCAGGGCCCTTGGTTTTGCTACGAAAGAATGGTTAGAAGAGATGCGTTTGGCGGCTGTTGAGGATCCTAATCACAGCAGATTAAAAGACTTCAATAATCAGGATAAATTAAATGTCCAATTAACAGCAGTATGTGATATTTATGATGTTAGGGCAAAAAAAGTAATTGATTCTTTTTCTAATGAAGAGGTAAAGGTAGCTAGATTTAACACCTATCAGGAGATGATAAGAAGTGGGAAGGTTGATGCCGTAATTATTGCAACTCCAGATCACTGGCATGCGCCTATGGCTATTGACGCACTTGAAAATGGAATTCATGCCTATGTTGAAAAGCCAATGACTCACACCATTGAGGAAACGTATCGTTTAAGAGAAGCTGCAAAGAATTCGAAAGCAACTCTTATGGTAGGTCACCAACATAGACAAACCCTTAGTTTTCAGACAGCACAGGATATTGTTGATAAAGGGGTTTTAGGGCATGTTTCTCTTGTTCAAACAAATACGAATAGGAATGATGATAATGGCGCATGGAATTATTACATAGAGGAGGAAGCAACACCTCAAACAATAGACTGGGAACAGTTTTTGGGAACGGCTCCAAAAATACCTTTCAATAAGAATCATTTTTTTAGATGGAGAAAATGGTGGGCATATGGCTCGGGCCTATCAGGAGATTTGCTAACCCATGATTATGACAGACTAAATTGTGTTTTGAATATGGGTATTCCAAATTCTATTTCGGCATCCGGAGGGATATACACACATAGAGACGGACGCGATGTGCCGGATGTTTTACAGGTAAATATGGAATTTCCAGACTTCAGTACAGGAAGTAGTCAGAAAGATGGGAAAGAAAAAGGAATGACTTTTGTCTACAGCGCTACCTTAGGGAACGGTTTTAGTCGACCTACTATCTTGATGGGGCATGATGGTACAATGGAACTAGGCAACAGACTTACCATATGGCCAGATGGGCGCTCTACCAAATATGCAGATTTATTAGAAGCAGAAAAAATGAATCCGGGAGTTCCCATGTATCAATATAATCCGGGAGCAAGTGTACCTGATGCCGTATCATCTGCAACTTCGCAGTATTTTGCAGACAAAGGTCTTATGTGGACTTATATAAATGGTGCAAGAGTGGACTCTACTTTTTTACATCTTCGGGAATGGCTAAGTAATACTCGCAATGGCGGAGAAGTAAGTTGTGGAATTAATGAGGGCTTTGATGAAGCCATCACAGCTCATATGACCGGTCTTTCCTATAAATTAGGAAGAAGAATAGATTGGGATCCTGAATTACAGCAAATAGTACCCATAGAAGGTATTAATTTTGACGAGGTTCTTCTGGGCACAGTACCAACATTAACCTAAATTAGTACAAAAATTGTCCTTAACATAAAAAAGGGATCAGGTGTAGTATATGCCTGATCCCTTTTTAAATAAAATTATGATATAATTATGATAACCTGATAAATATCATATAATTCGCAAATTACTTGATGTAAATTTATGTAATTCATAATACAAATAGTCATGCAAGTAAAGAAAAACCCAAAAGTAGACTTAAATAGAAACAGTGGGCTGTATTTTGTAGTGGGTCTTACAGTCGTTCTATTTTTGACCTGGCGTGCACTAGAATACAAATCGTATCCTACGGACGCAGTAACGCTTGAAATAGCTCAAGCGGTAGATGATTTAAAAGAAGATGTACCAGTTACAGAAATTATTAGAACAACGCCTCCACCTCCACCTCCGGCAGCTCCAGAAGTAATTGAAGTTGTTGATGATAATGAGGAGATAGAGGAAACAATAATTGAAAGTACCGAAACTAGCCAAGAATCAGTAATTGAAGAGGTTCTTGCCGTAGATGACGTTGAAGTAGGTGAAGAGGAAGAAGATATTGTAGTTCCTTTTGCAGTTATTGAGAACGTACCTATTTTTCCTGGTTGTGAAGGTGCCGCCGGAAATGAAGAGCGAAAAGCTTGTTTCCAAAAAATGATCCAACAACATATAGGAAAAGAATTTAGTTATCCTGCCAGTGCCCTTGAATTAGGAATTAAAGGGAGAGTATATGTGCAGTTTATGATTAATTCTAAAGGTCATGTAGAAGCTATTAGGACAAGAGGCCCAGATAAGATGTTAGAAAAAGAGGCAGCACGTATTATAGCATCGCTTCCAGCAATGACACCTGGAATGCAACGTGGAAAAGCCGTTAAAGTTCCTTACAGTATACCAATTAATTTTTTAATTCAATAAGCCTTCGGCTATTTGATAGGGATTGATTCTTTACAATCTGGTAATAAAAAAACCGGTTGTTTAGAATCAATTCTTTTTTAGGGCATAGCTGGATAATTTTTGAGGTCCTTCAAGAAGGACTCGTACAATTTGAAGTGTACCATCATCTTTGGTAGCAATTTGCCATTTAATTAGACTAATTTTCCCCTTCTCCAATTCTATGCCCGTTATACTTCTCGGATGGACACAGCTACCATCGTTAAAAAAAGGAATATCTCCCGGTTCAGGGAATCTAGGTCTATGAGTATGACCTGTAATTGTAATTAGCATATCATTATGAACTATCCATCGTTTAATTCTTTTTTCAACTTTTATTAATTCTTTGTGATTTTTGGCTGGGCTGGTGGGGTCTGCAATACCCCAAACCTGTAATGGTTTCCATAATATTCTGACCATAAAACGATTAAATCGCCATCCATGATAATTCATAAATTCTGCCTGATGACCATGTGTCAGAAAAATTTGTTGTCGACTTACTGTATGTTCTAAAATAATTGCCTCGTTATATTGTAACTGATCTAATAATTTGGCTTCAGCTTCATTTTTTGGTTCAAAATAAGTATAGAGGTTTTTTTTTACATAATCGGGATTCTTATATACCATATCATGATTACCATATATCATATGAAGTCTTGAAGTGTCATGAAACCTTTTAAGCAAAAGATAGATATTTTTATGAGCTTCAAAAATGGGTTCAAAACTTATATTTTCCCATAATTCATCTCCATCTCCAATTTCACAGTAGCTAAAACCTTCCTGAAAATAATGCTTTAGGGCATGGTAATAGATATTTCTATTATTGGCGAATTCATCGGCAAAACTATTGTCTCCTCTATGGCAGTCGCTAAAAAAAATATATTTAGAATCATCATCAAATAATAGCTTTTTAGCGTTTTTATAAGCCTTATTAAGTCGTTCAAAGGAGGACATCTCTCTAATTTTTAAGTAATATCCTAAAAATGCACGATATAACGTAATTATTTCCTTAACATAAACAAATTGATTTGTTTTGTAATTTTATGATGAAATAATAGACTATTCTTTGAATGAAGAGAACTATAGATAAAGAAATGCCCTTGCAAATACTAATTAGCTTTGACAAGCTATTGCAGAGGTATGACGAAATGGCTCAGAGTTCTGATGCATTTTTGGCCTCAAAAGCAAAATATGTTTTGGAAGCTCAGGCCCCATATCCGGAGCTAAGAGAAGGGTTTACTGATATTTCCAAGCTGACTGAATACGAGCACATAATTAAAATAATTCTCCAGGATTCCTTTGCAGAAGTCTTAGGGCAAAATGAGATCAAAACGGCTTCTTTACCATATTATAATGTGCTTTTTAACGCCTCTTCCAGGTTTAAAAAAATAATTGAAAACGCGGGAACAGACTATGAGCCCTTTTTAAGGAATCAAGAAGAAGGCATTGATTATATTATGGCTTGCACGGTAATTTTAAATTTTCATTATGGCTATCAACTAGACTTTAGCAGGCCTTACTTTTATGATATCCCGGATGCTAATGGCATTATGAGACATTATCGAATACTCTACAATGCTGATTTTATGGAAATTCTTCCAACACCTTCATCAAAAGAAATTACTCAGGAAGATGTCGATAAATTATTAGAAAATCCGGAGGATTTGGAATTGTGGAAAGAGATGATTCCACCCAATAGTTTTATATCCAAGGGTTTTGTTATTTCTAATATGTTTGATGTAACTACAGAGCACACGATCTCAGAGATAAAAACTGCCCTAATATCAAGTGATAAAAGGGGCAGTGAAAATTTTATTAGAGACTTAGAAGAGACTTTTAAATCTTTTTTTAAGGTAAAAGAACTAAAGCTGGGCTTTGTTACTTATAACGCCAAAGATGATCAATTGGAGCGGGTATTTGGAAATGGCATGGAGAGTTATTTACTGAATAAAGCAAATAAAGAAATATGCAACAAGCTGCTATGCGAAGGATCTTATAAAAAACTCCTAAATGAAAAAGATTATTTTGCCATCTCTGATGTAGAAAGATCTTATAAGATTTCTGGGGGGATTGCTCCCTATAAGACCCTACAGGAGCAGGGTATTAAAAGTGCCATTTTTGCACCGATCGTAAATGAAGGAGAATTATTAGGCGTACTGGAGCTTGTATCGACTAAAAAGAACAAACTTAACGGGATAAACGCGTCCAAATTAGTAGACGTAATGCCCTATATTGTGGCGGCAGTTGTTAGATCTAAAATTGAAGAGGAGAATTTGATAGATGCCATCATACAAAACGAATGTACTGCAGTGCATAGATCAGTACACTGGCGTTTTGAGCAAGTAGCAAAGCAATTTATAATGCATGGACTTGACGGGAAACAGCCATCTTTTAAAGAAATTGTCTTTAATGATGTCTATCCTTTATATGGCCAAATTGATATTAGTGACTCTTCTCATGCTAGAAATGCAGCTATCCAGAGAGACCTGCTGATACAGCTATCTCATATAAAAAAAATATTATTAAAGGCTTTTGAGAATGAGAATCTTCCAATCTATGAGGAACTAAAGTACAGAGTCGAAAATTATATTGTTGAGGTTAAAGAGACTCTATTTTCAAATATGGAGCAGTCAATTTATGATTTTCTAAATGCCGATATAGTGCCTGTCCTGGAACACTTAAAGGGCAATAATCAAAGTTTAGCTAAATCAATAGCTGAATATGAGGAAACTATCGATGAAACTACTCATTCTTATTATGATCATCGCAAACAGTATGATCAAAGTGTAATGAAAATTAATAAGAAACTGGCCTCTATATTAGATAAGCATCAGGAAAAGGCACAACAGATGTTTCCACACTTTTATGAACGCTATAAGACGGATGGAATAGAACATAATATGTACATTGGAAGTTCTATTTCCAGAAATAAAAAGTTTGACCCTCTATACCTGAATAACCTGAGATTATGGCAGTTACAGGTTATGTGTGAAATGGAAAATAGTTATTATCGACTTAAACCAGATTTAGAAGTTCCATTAGATGTGGCCTCTCTTGTTTTAGTATATAGTACTTCACTTTCTATCCGCTTTAGAATGGATGAGAAAAGATTTGATGTAGATGGCACTTATAATGCTCGTTATGAAATAATTAAAAAACGCATAGATAAATCTACCATAAAAGGCACAAGAGAAAGACTTACACAAAAAGGTAAATTGGCCATCGTTTATTCTCAGAAAAAGGATGAATTAGAATACTTGCGCTATATATCGTTTCTGAAAGCAAAAGGATATTTCACTAATAATATCGAAATCGTTGACTTAGAGGGGCTACAAGGCGTTTCTGGTTTAAAGGCGATTAGAGCAGAGATACTCTACAGTAAAGGCAACGAAATAGAAAACACTTATACCTATGAAGACTTAATGGATGAACTTAAAGTCCAATAAGCCTTGTTTTATTCATTAAGGGGAGCCAAAAAAATGAAAGGCAAAACCAAAGGATAATACAGATATAATAACGCCTGCCATGAAAATGGTATAAGTCCAATATAGTATTTTGTATTTCCTGTTTAAGACTAAGCCCAAAAAATAAAGATCTTTCGTAAGGGAAGAGTATATATAATCTTTGTCTTTTACCAGTTCCTCAATAGCCCATTGATATTGTGATAGACTCATTTTATGAAAGTTTCCAAAGAAAAGGAGGTTAACTTTTTTATTTTCTACATCTTCCTTAGAAAACTCGCCCCCGGTAACATTGGGCCTGGTAGCCATTACCGCCAGAACCATAGAAGTCACACTGAATATCAGAAAGATAACGGTGGGGTAAATAAGATAGGAGTTAGACGGATTGTCTAGTTTTGGAATAAGATTTGCCAATACCAGGGAAATAATTATGGCATTTACGGAAAGCAATATATTAGCTTTGGTATCTGCAATCTCGCTTAAAGTCAAGTGATTTTTAAGGGTCACTCTAAAAAGTGTTTGTACCCCCCTGTCCGGACTTTCATTTTTATATTTTGCTTTGAGGGCTTCTTTTTTGGCAATCCCCTTTATAGTTTTTTTACTTTTTATTAGTCTAGTGAGATTCTTATCTTTTTTTGGCTGCCATTCAGTTTTAGCATAATCTGTATAATACCGATGTTTAGTTCTAAACATCTTAATGTTTTCACCGATCCAATCGTTTACAGAGTACTTAGCAATTCCCAATAAGGCTAATTCTTCTCGAAGAAGTTCACATGTTTCTAAATAGCTTTTTTGCGCTAGATGAGAGGCATCGGCATCCCTGATAATTTCTTCATATAAATTGGATGGCTCATGTTGCATTACCGTGGCCATAATACAAGAAGCCACTTTTTCTATTTTTTCGGAAGGGTAATTTTCAGCAGCCAGAAAGCTTCTTGCTATTTCACTACTTGCCTTTTCATGATTTTTATATCCTTTTGTATATCCGACATCATGGAGCCAGGCCGCTATGAGTAAAATTTCTTTTTCTTCCTCTTTTAAGTCAGCTGCCGCAACTAATTCCATAGTGCTTTTAACCACCCTTTGCGTATGCCTAAGATTGTGATACAAATATTTAGGATCTAAGGAGGAACTCAATAGTTCTGTGGTAAAAGACGCTGTTTTTTCAAGAAGGGAAGACATAAGTAATAATTATAATTCTAAATTACGAATTAAGTAAAAGATATAATAATATAAGTTTTTTTTAGCAGGTTTAGTGCCCATTTTTGGAAATTTACATCACTCTAAATAAGGCTCCATATTAAATATCAAATAGAATAGTAATTCGAAATTAGCTTTAATTCAGAAAGATAGACGAAAAATAATGTATACCTTACTTTTGCTATCTTTAAGAATAAAATTTACTAACATAGCCTTTCGTTTAAAAAGCTATATGGGTAATTATATTCATAAACTTTCGACAAAGAATTAAAACAAAAATATTTCACTTTTGAGACTTATTCAGAAATATTCAATAGTTAGCTTGGGACTATTGCTTTTTGCTTCCTGTGCTTCCCATAAAGTGCAATACAATAGTGAGAGTAATACGCCTAATAGTTCTAAAGAAATTGACCATACCTTTTATTTAATTGGTGATGCCGGAAATTCACCCATCGATTCCGTTACCCAGGCTCTTAAGGATTTTCAAGAAGAATTATCTACAGCTACAAAGAATTCCACAGCTCTTTTTTTGGGAGATAATATTTATCCAAAAGGATTGCCAAAGAAAGAAGAAAAGGGAAGAGATTTTGCCGAACATCAATTAGATGTTCAAATTGAATCGGTTAAAGACTTCCCTGGAAGAACTATTTTTATTCCGGGGAATCACGATTGGTATAGCAAGGGGCCGGAGGGACTAAAAAGACAAGAAAAGTACGTGGAGGATAGACTGGGGAAAGATAGCTTTTTACCTGAAAATGGTTGCCCCATAAGGAAAGTAGAGATAAACGAGGAAGTAGAATTAATCATTGTCGATACAGAGTGGTATATCACAAAATGGGATAAACATCCGACGCTTAATGACGATTGTGAGATAAGAACCAGAAATCGTTTTTTTATTGAATATGAAAGCCTCATTAAAAAAGCCAGAGGCAAAACTACCGTGGTAGCTTTTCATCATCCTATATTTACAAATGGTCCTCATGGAGGACAATTTTCAGTTGGTCAGCATATGACCCCTATCCCTATTCTTGGGACTTTAAAAAATGTCTTACGAAGGGCAGGGGGAGTTTCACCAGCGGATATCCAACATAAAAGATATGATGAGCTGAGAGATAGAATTATCACCCTCTCTCAGGAAAATGAAAGAATAATTTTTGTCTCCGGGCACGAACATAGTCTTCAATACCTAGTGGAGGCTAATCTGCCCCAAATAGTTAGTGGAGCCGGATCAAAAACATCACCTACTCGCAATATTGAAGGGGGTCAATTTTCCTATGGGGCACCTGGTTATGCCAAGTTAATGATATATAAAGACGGCTCTTCAGAAGTGTCCTTTTATTCATCAAAGGATAGAAAGACCATTTTTAGCACTCAAGTATTTGATGCGGAAAGTAATCTGTTGCCCAAGTATGCAAAAGATTATCCCTCCCAAAAAACGGCTTCTATTTATACAAAGGAAGAAACAGAAAAAAGCAATTTTTATAAATGGCTTTGGGGTCAACGCTACAGAGATGTCTATAGTACCGAAGTAACGGTGCCAACCGTAGACCTCGATACTCTTTTTGGAGGCCTTATACCCATAAGAAAGGGAGGAGGTCATCAATCTACCTCTCTGAGGTTAGAAAACAATAAAGGACAACAGTTTATAATGAGGGCAATGCGCAAAGATGCACTGCTTTATATACAATCCGTTGGGTTTAAAAATCAATATGTAAAAAATGAATTTAAAGGTACTGCCACAGAGGAATTAATACTCGACGTGTTTACCGGAGACCATCCTTATATTCCTTTTATTACAGGAGATTTATCCGATGCCATTGGGGTTTATCACACCAATCCAAAATTATATTATGTTCCTAAACAAAATGCAATAGGTTCTTTTAGTGATGAATTTGGTGATTCCCTATATATGATCGAAGAACGCACGGATGATGGCCATGGGGACAAAGCAAGTTTTGGATATGCCGATGAAATGGTTAGCACCTATGATATGATGGATAAAATTCGGAAAAATGAAAATCACAGAATTGATGAGCAAGCCTATGTGCGAGCCAGATTATTCGATATGTTGATTGGTGATTGGGATAGGCATCAGGATCAATGGCGCTGGGCGATATTTAAGGAAGGGGATGCGACTGTATATCGACCGGTTCCGAGAGATCGAGATCAGGCGTTTTCTATTATGAATGATGGTTTTATGCTTGGAATGGCGACTGCCTTGGCCGCCTCTACCCGACTTTTAAATTCTTACGAAGAGGAAATAAAGGCGATTAGATGGAGTAATTTTAACCCCTATATTCTGGATGTCGCTCTAATTGAAAATTCTGGGTTAGAGATTTGGCAAGAACAAGCTGCATTCATTTCTTCTCGTATTACTGATAAGGTCATTGAAGATGCTTTTAAAGGGATACCACCCGAGGTACAAAACGAGACTATCGAAGATATCAAAAGAAAATTGAGAGGTAGAAGGGCAAATTTAGACAAGATTGCCGCCGACTATTATAAAGTACTAAATAAGTATGCGGTAGTAAGAGGAACCGATAAGGACGACTGGTTTGAAATTGAGCGCATTGCAAAAGGTAAAACAAAGGTTACAGCATACAGAATAAAAAACGGTGAAAAAGGGCCCAAAATTCATGAGAGAGAATACACAAATGAATTCACCAAAGAAATTTGGATTTATGGCTTAGATGACGATGATTATTTTCATGTGTCCGGTAAAGGAAATAAGGCAATTCCGATAAGATTAGTCGGAGGCGCAAATAATGACACCTATGAAGTCCTGGAAGGGAAAAAGACGCATATATATGATTTTAAAAGCAAACCCAACACCCTGCTTACTAATAAAGGAAGTAAGCATATCAAAGACGACTACGAGAATAATAACTATGATTATAGTAAGCCTAAATACAATGTAAATATGCTTGTACCCATTATTGGGGCTAATCCCGATGATGGTCTAAAAATTGGTATCGTTGAAACTTATACTACTTATGGTTTTGAACGTAATCCTTTCACCTCATCCCATAAAGTAGCCGCGGCCTTCTTTACTTCAACCGGGGGTTTTGATTTGGGATATAACGGAGAATTTGCCCATATTGTTGGTAATTGGAACCTGGACATCCAAGGCAGGTTTACCAGCCCCAATTACAGTATAAACTTTTTTGGTTACGGTAACTCTACCCCTAATCCCAATGTTGAGGACGAGGATCAGTTTGATTTAAATTATAATCGTGTAAGAATTGGATTTTTAACAGGATATGCCGGCCTAATCTGGCGCGGAGAGAATAATGGAGAATTTACTGTAGGAAGCAGGTATGAGTCAATTGAGTTAGAGAAAACGGAAGGAAGGTATATTAATCTGTTCTCTTCTTTGGTGCCTCAGGAAGAAAGAAATAACTTCTTTAGTACGGAGGCAGCCTATCGTTACAAAATTAGAGATAATAAGACTTTTCCAACTTTTGGAATGGAGTTCGAATTGCTTACCGGTTTTACGACAAACATTGAAAATTCAGATGCTTTTGGATATTTTAAACCCACTCTGGGCTTTCATTATAAAATAAGCCATGATGGCAGATTGGTTTTGGCCACAAAATCCAAGGCACACTTAATTTTTGGAGATGATTTTGAGTTTTATCAAGCAGCCAGTATTGGAGGAGATGATGGTTTAAGAGGGTATAGAAATCAAAGATTTACAGGAAAGTCCTCATTTTATCAAACCTCTGATATTCTATTTAATTTCAAACGATATCAAACAGCTGTTTTACCCATTGAAATTGGAATTTATGGAGGTTTTGATGTAGGAAGAATTTGGGTCAGTGATGATTTGGTTTTAGATCCTTCTTTTAATCAAGAAAGTTGGAATACTTCTGTCGGGGGGGGATTTTTTGTTAATGCTGTCGACATGGTAAGAGCCAACCTTGGACTCTTTCATTCTGATGATGGTTTAAGACTTTCTTTTGGTTTTGTTTTAGGCCTTTAATATGGGAGAAAAATAGTTTTTGGCTTAGAAAGTAATAAATGGACATATTTTAGTAGCTTGCACCACTTTAATCTATAAATCAATTATTTATCTTATTAATTATGAAAAAAACCATCTTATTACTTGTGGTTATTGTTGTTTCTTTTGCTTTACAGAATTGTGGTAGCGTTAAAACATTAGATGCATGGAGTGCGGACGAAGAAGTC
The DNA here is from genome assembly GCA_942491255.1 of uncultured Flavobacteriaceae bacterium. Classification (GTDB taxonomy): domain Bacteria; phylum Bacteroidota; class Bacteroidia; order Flavobacteriales; family Flavobacteriaceae; genus Eudoraea. The sequence goes on from CALOAJ010000014.1 coordinate 135,840, forward strand.
GTTGAAAAATTTAAAACAAAAAATGTTCTCGTTTATGGAAGAACCGCCGACAATACTGCCCGAATCGCTTTTGAGGAGGCACTAGCTAAGGAATTAAATGCAAGGGGTATCAAGGCCACAGAGAGCTTTAAAAAGTTTCCAAAGATCTATGCTAATAAAGAAATATCCGAAGATCGTGTGGCCTTAGTTCAGAGTATTTTGGATAGTGAAGGCTATAATGGAATAGTTGTAGTTGCTGTTAAGAATAAAGAACAAGAAACTACGACTTCCAGTAGTGGCGTATATGTAGGTGGCGGTTACGGTTACGGTGGCTACCCTGGTTATTATGGCGGATTCTATAATTATTATAGAACACCTTACGCTTATGGACCTTATTATGGTGGCTATGGAGGTTATGCTCCAATCTCTTCCACGACAAGTACCTCTACTACATATGTCTTAGAAACCGTTTTTTATAATCTTGATGAGCCTGAGGAAAGTCAATTGGTGGCAGTTGTTACTTCAAGTTTAACTGACCCAAAGGAGTCCTACAAGACAGCAGATAAATATGTTAAATCAATGGTTAAAGGATTTGAATAGCAAAGCGTTATTCAAGAATTAATTCAATTTAGCTATTAGTATATATTTAGGTTATTCCTTTTACACCCAACATCAACTGTTGGGTGTAATTATTTATTGTCAAATCTTTGTAGATTTTTGATTAAAAAACAATATCTTTAAAATCGTTATTTAAAAGGATCTCCCACCAAAACAAAACAACTTCCAATTAATAATCCTGTTTTATTAAGAGCCACATTTTTGGTTCTTAATTATATAGGGATTCTTTATAATGCCTATAATTTAGGAAGTTTCTTTTAATTGAATTGAAAATATTTTATTTTGAAACATACACTAAACACTAAAACTATGAAAAGAACAATTATTGCTTTTAGCGCATTGCTTTTATTTACTATTGGCAGTATAGCGCAAACGAAAAAACCAAATATTCTGGTGATATGGGGTGATGATATTGGCCAATTTAATGTCAGCACCTATAATATGGGAATGATGGGTTATAAAACCCCTAATATTGATAGAATTGGAAAAGAAGGGGCTGTATTTACGGATTGGTATGGGCAACAGAGTTGTACCGCCGGCCGGGCTGCTTTTATAACAGGGCAGTCACCTATTCGCACAGGACTGACGAAAGTTGGACTTCCCGGGGCACCTGAAGGAATGAAAAAGGAGGATCCTACCATTGCTACTCTTTTAAAAGCCCAGGGCTATGTGACCGGGCAATTTGGAAAAAATCATTTAGGCGATCTGGATGAAATGCTTCCCACGAATCATGGTTTCGACGAATTTTTTGGGAATCTATATCACCTTAATGCGGAAGAAGAGCCGGAAAATCCTGATTACCCTACCAACTTAGTTTTCCCTGATGGTAAAACCATGAAGGAAAAGTTTGGCCCACGTGGTGTAATACACAGTTTTGCTGATGGCAGGATAGAAGATACAGGGCCATTGACTAAGAAACGTATGGAGACGGTTGATATGGAGGTCACAGAAAGGGCTCTTGGATTTATGGATAAAGCCGTTGAGGAAGACAAGCCATTTTTTGTATGGTGGAATAGTACACGTATGCATATTTTCACACACTTGAAGGAAGAATCTGAAGGCAAAACAGGTCTTGGAGTATATGCCGATGGCATGGCAGAACACGATGCCATGGTTGGACAATTACTTGCTAAATTAGAGGAACTAGGGATAGCAGATAATACCATTGTGATGTATAGTACAGACAATGGCGCAGAATTTTTCTCTTGGCCTGATGGGGGTACTACTATGTTTAAAAGTGAAAAGGCGACACAATGGGAAGGTGGATTTAGAGTGCCTACTGTTATTCGCTGGCCTGGGGTTATTAAGCCCGGGACGATTATAAATGAAATAGCTGCACATGAAGACATGCTTACCACCCTGCTTGCGGCAGCTGGAAATACTAAGGTTAAAGAGGATCTATTAAAGGGACAAACTATAGGAGACAGATCTTATAAAGTACATTTAGATGGATATAACCTTATTCCTGCTTTAAAAGGAGAGGCAGAATGGCCTCGTAATGAGTTTTTATATTGGACTGATGACGGTAATGTTGCAGCACTTAGATATAATAACTGGAAAATCACCTTTCTTCAGCAAGATGCAGAGGGGATTGAGGTTTGGAGAAATCCTTATACTGAACTTCGGGCGCCTATGTTGACCAATTTAAGAATGGATCCTTTTGAAAAAGCACATGAGGAATCTATTGGTTATGAAAAATGGTGGGTAGAGCATATGTTCGTTTTTGCTCCCGCATCCGCTTACGTTGGGCAATGGCTCCAAAGTTTTAGAGATTATCCTCCACGTCAAGAACCGGGAAGTTTTAATTTGGATAAAGTGATGGAAGCCGTAAAAAAGGGAGCTGGAGACAAATAAAATATGTTCTTTAATATATAAACACTAAAACAATGAAAAAAATAATATTCGCTTTTAGCGCCATGCTTTTGTTTACAATCGGAAGTGTTGCGCAGTCTAAAAAACCAAACATCCTTATTATTTGGGGTGATGATATTGGCTAGTCCAATATCAGTATCTACAGAAGGGTATGATGGGCTATCAGACACCAAATATAGACCGTATTGGGAAGGAAGGAGCTGATATTTACTGATTGGTATGCACAGCAATCATGCACTGCTGGAAGGGCGGCTTTTATTTTAGGACAGCATCCCTTCAGAACTGGTTTGCTGACTATTGGTATGCCAGGGGGCGCTCAGGGAATTAAAGACAACCAGCCAACAATAGCTGAATTATTAAAAAACCAGGGGTATACCTCGGGGCAGTTCGGAAAAAATCACTTAGGTGATAGAGATGAAATGCTACCAACTAATCATGGTTTTGATGTATTCTTTGGAAACCTTTACCACCTGAATGCGGAAGAAGAACCAGAAGATGACGATTATCCAAATGATTCTGCCTTTATTAAAGAAGTTTGAGACTTGGCCCAGAGGAGTATTGAATTCCTATGCGGATGGCAAAATAGAGGATACGGGCCCAATGACGCGAAAAAGAATGGAGACTGCAGATGATGAGTTTACAGATGCAGCCATATCCTTTATAGAAAGAGCCCATAATGCGGGCAAACCATTTTTTGTATGGTTGAGTGCCACCAGAATGCACGTTTGGACCCATCTTAAGGAAGAAAGTGAAGGTGTAACTGGTATAGGCCTTTATCCTGATGGGATGGTAGAGCACGATAAAGCCATAGGTCTATGTTCTAAAAGTTTAGATGAATTGGGAATCATAGATAATACAATTGTACATTATTCTACTGATAACGGACCGCATTATAATTCATGGCCCGATGCCGCTGCAACTCCTTTCCGAGGCGAAAAAAATACCAACTGGGAAGGTGGCTGGCGTGTTCCTGCAGCAGTTAGATGGCCTGGGGTAATTACGCCTGGATCTATTAGTAACGGTATTGTTCACCATATGGACTGGTTACCTACTTTTGTTGCAGCAGCCGGAAAAGTCCCTGATTTAAAGAACGATTATTGAAAGGATATGAGGCTAACGGTCAGAATTTTAAGGTGCATTTAGATGGTTATAACTAAATGCCATTTTGAAGGAAGACGCAAAAGAAAGCCCAAGGAAAGAGATCTTCTATTATGATGCCGCAGGTAATCTTAATGCTGTACGGTACAACAATTGGAAACTACATTTTTCCTATATGGAGGGTTCTATCAATGAAGGCTACAGAAAAACCCCATCATGGCCCTTGGTAATCAACTTGACGTGCAGATCCCTTCGAAGTCTCACAGAAATCTTCAATGTACTTACCAGATGGTATGGAGATATTGGATAGTGGCTTTCTTTGGTGCCTGCCCAGCTTATGTTGGTAAGTTTCTAAGTACCTTTATGGAATACCCCCCTGTATCGCAGGTTGTTCTCTTGGAATAGATGGAACAGCTGGTAAAATGGTGGAGGATCAAAATAGCTAGAATTCTTTTTAAGATTTTAGTTAACTAATAAGTCCCTGTGAATCTTTTTAATGGTTGGTGTTTCATAATAAAATGCCGACAGTGGACTAAGTTTTTTAAAAATGCACCCAAGACTTGAATTAATGCAGGGTTTTTAATTTTTAGATTAATACAAAATCATATTTGTGACAGGTTATTATCTATAAATATCAATTTAATATGAATGAAAGCCTTCAGGCCATACAGGCCCTTGAATCAAGAATGAATGAGTCCGTTTTAGGACAGGAAAATATTGTTCGCAGAATTGTATTAGTATTACTTGCCAATGGAAATTTACTTTTAGAAGGTCTTCCTGGACTTGCTAAAACCAGAGCGATTAGCAGCCTTGCTAAAAATTTGGAAGCAGGATTAAGTAGAATACAGTTTACGCCAGATCTATTGCCTTCAGATATAACAGGAACAGAAGTCTACCAACCTGAAGCCAAAGAGAAATTTATTTTTCAACCTGGGCCTATTTTTAATAATCTTATTCTAGCTGATGAGATTAATAGAGCTCCTGCCAAAGTACAATCAGCACTTTTGGAGGCGATGCAGGAAAGACAGGTTACCGTGGCAGGGACAACCCATTCTTTAGATCCTTTATTTATGGTTATGGCAACACAAAATCCCATAGAACAGGAAGGAACCTATCCTTTGCCGGAGGCTCAAATGGATCGATTTTTAATGCATGTTGTTGTTGATTATCCTGACACCGCATCTGAGATTAAGGTTTTAAGCCTGCTAAGAAATGAAGAGGGACCTTCTTCCGAAAAAAAGAGGGCAAAAGAAACCATTTCCCAGAAAGTTATTTTTGAGGCAAGACAGGAGATTAATAAAATTCACGTGTCTGACAGTATTGAAAAGTATATAGTAGATCTGGTAAACGCTACCAGATATCCAGAAAAGTATTCTAAAGAGCTGGATCTTTGGATAGATTATGGAGCCAGTCCCAGGGCTTCCATTGCGCTGGATAAATGTAGTCGTGTAAATGCCTGGTTTAATCAAAAGGACTTTGTGGGCCCCGATGATGTCAGGGCTGTAGCCCATGACATTCTGCGTCATAGAATCGTTCAAAGTTACGAAGCCAATGCCGAAGGGATTACCAAGAACAAAATAATTGATGAATTATTAAAACTAGTGGCTGTGGCCTAAATTTAAGATTATGAAAAATAATATTATGATTGCCTTACTGAGTATAATACTTCTTACAATTGGGGGTTGTAAAGATTCTCCATCAAACACAAGTAAAGAAGAAATAATTGTGATTGATATTCCTTCAGACCCCCTTCCTTCGTGGAATGATGGGGAAACTAAAAGCGCTATTCTGGCTTATGTCCAAGGAATTACAGAAGAAGGAAGTGCTAATTTTGTCCCAATAGAAGATCGTATAGCAACCTTTGACAATGATGGGAACTTATGGTCGGAACAACCTGCTTACTTCCAGCTTTTTTTCGCCATTGACAGAGTGAAGGCAATGGCTGATGAACATCCGGAATGGAAGAATAAACAACCTTACAAAGCCATTCTTGAAAACAATATGGATGAGCTTATGAAACAGGGTGAACACGGACTTCTTGAAATTGTTATGGCTACTCATTCAGGGATGTCTAGTGAAGAGTTTGAAGAGGAGGTTAGGAACTGGCTTGCTACGGCAAAACATCCCAGATTTAATCAGCCATATAATGCACTGATCTACCAACCCATGCTGGAATTACTGGAATATCTCAGAGCAAATGATTTTAAAACCTTCATTGTCTCCGGCGGTGGTGTAGATTTTATGAGAGTATGGACGGAGGATGCCTATGGTATACCACCATACCAGGTAGTAGGAAGTACCATTAAAACGGAGTTTGATTATAATAACGGCCAGGCTTTAATAAAAAAGATGCCTGCATTGGATTTTATTGACGACAAAGAAGGGAAGCCTGTTGGCATCAATAAATTTATTGGTAAAAGACCTATTTTCGCCTCCGGGAATTCGGATGGTGACCTTCAAATGCTTCAATACGCCGATTCAAATGATTACCAGAGCTTTATGCTTTATTTGCATCATACCGATGAAGAAAGAGAGTGGGCCTATGATAGAAATTCTCATATTGGACGATTAGATAAAGGCTTAGATGAAGCCACAGCCAAGGGTTGGACTATTATTGATATGAAGAACGATTGGAAAACGATATATCCTTTTCAACTAGAGAATAACTAAATTTTATGCCAAGGGAGCTACTAGCTAAAGACCAAGACGAAATTAGAAAGGGACCTCCGGAGGTTTACGTTTCTCTAAGGGACTTAGTTAGCCTTCAATATGAGGCTAGAGGCTTTAGTTTTCTTCCAAAATATGCCGTGCAAAGCGTGCTTTCCGGGAAACATCGATCCAAACTTCGAGGTAGAGGCTTGGATTTTGATGAAGTTCGAAAGTATATTCCGGGAGATGATATCCGGAATATTGATTGGAAAGTCACCGCTAGGGTAGGTACTACCCATACAAAAGAGTTTACCGAGGAGAAGGAACGGCCTGTTTTTTTTATTGTAGACCAATCCACCTCCATGTTTTTTGGAACCAAGGTTTTTCTAAAATCAGTCATTGCCGCCCAATTGGCTGCCGTAGGCTGCTGGAGGACTTTGGAAGTTGGCGATCGGGTGGGGGGTCTGGTTTTTAACGATAGTCAAATAGATTATATCAAGCCTAAAAGAGATCGCAAATCTGTTCAGCAGTTTTTGTCTCTCCTTGCCAAAAAAAACCAGGAACTAGAGGCTAAAAAACTTTCAAATACAATACAAAACTCATTAAATCAAGGATTAAAACATGCCAATCAAGTGGTAACACATGATTATTTAGTGGTATTAATTAGTGATCTTCATTCTTTCAATAATGAAACTATTAAGAATATTATTAGACTACGAAAAAGGAACGATGTAATTGTAGCCCAGGTAACCGATCCCGGTGAAGATGTTTTAAGTATGGATAATCTTGTAATAACCGATGGTGAGTTTCAGACTAGAATTGGAAAGAGTAGAAAATTAAAGACTGATTTTGATAAGGATATTTCTACTAAAAAAGAACAGCTTTTATCTGGATTTAAGAAGTATAGCATCCCTTATTTTCAGATAAATACTTTAAACCCGGCAGCAAAACAGTTAAGGGAGTTGTTGGCAGGTAAGAGAATAAAGACCAAATAAGAAAGGTGTTTTCAGAGATTAAACAAATATTAGAAAATGGACATTTAGAATTTGAGCATCCCTGGATATTATGGATGGTTTTGACTCCCCTATTAATAGTTTTTATCAAACCTTTAAGATATCGTGCCGAATCCTTATACGCTCCTTTTTTCGATCACGTATTAGAGTTAAAGAATGAAATTCCGCAGAAGGGAGTACAGATTGCCAATAGAAATGTGGTGGCCCTTTTATTGCTGGTTCTAATATGGATCTGTCTTATTTTGGCTGCAGCCTCTCCTCAATTGGTTGGAGAACCTGAAAAGCAGATAAAGACTGCACGAAATTTCCTTATAAATGTAGATATATCGCTAAGTATGGAAACTAGCGATTGGGTAAATGAAGAAGGACAAAGAGCAACCAGATGGGAGGCGGTTAAACAGCTAATGGAAGAATTTATAAAGCGCCGTAAAGGAGATAGGATGGGGCTGATCCTTTTTGGATCTCAGGCCTACTTACAAACACCTTTTACAGATGATCTGGAAGTTGTTGAAGCACTTTTGGGAGAATCGGAAGTAGGTATGGCAGGAGCTAAAACGGCCATCGGAAATTCTATTGGGAAAGCGGTGGAATTATTTGATCAAGATAGTATTCAGAAAAAAGTAATGGTCTTAATCACAGATGGAGCGGATAGTGGGAGTGAGTTAAAACCTATTCAAGCAGCTAGATTAGCGGCCACTGATAGTATTGTTATCTATACCATTGGAATAGGTACAAGTGGGGCTCAAATCTACGAGCTTGATGAATACACGCTCAGCGAGATTGCCAGGGTTACTAAAGGACAGTACTTTAAGGCCTCTGATAGAGAAAGATTGGAAGAAGTTTATAATGAATTGGATCAATTAGAACCTATTGAATATGAGAACAAGGACTATATTCCAAAGAGGTTGCTTTTTTATTACCCTTTGGTCATTGCATTATTAGCTGCCTTAGGATTTCATTTATTAATTGGTGTGGGATATTCACTTAGGTTAGTCTTTAATAGATCATAGAAAAATGGAGGATTTATCACTTTCTGAATATATTAAATATGCTTGGGAGAATCTTTTTTTCCTTAGACAAGAATGGCTCTATGCATTCTTTCCAATAGGTTTTTTATGTCTACTATTTGTTATTAATCACAAAAAAAAGGCTACTTGGAAACAGAATTATGCTGCTCATCTTTTACCCTATTTAACCCTTGCTGGAACTCAACGACAGTTTTTTATACCCAAGATACTTTTGATTCTGATATTATCCTTAATGACCTTGGCTATGGCGGGTCCTACCTGGGAAAAAATCGAAAAACCGGGGCAGAAAACAGAAGCCGTTATGGTTGTTCTCTTGGACCTATCTAGATCAATGCTCGCAGAGGATATTGAGCCTAATCGAATAGAACGCGCTAAATTGAAGTTAAAGGACTTTTTTAAAGCCAATCCAAATTCCAAAACCTCCTTGATTGCCTACGCGGGAACAGCCCATAGTGTGGTTCCCTTTAGTAAAGACTACAAGACGATCACTAGACAAATGGAAGCTCTAAGACCGGATATAATGCCCGTGATGGGGACCAATTTAAATGAAGCGCTTAATTTGGCTGACTCTCTTTTGGCCCCAATATTAGCCCCTAGTACCATCCTAATAGTGACCGATAACTTTTCTTTAGATCATATTAAGCGTATTGCACAAACAGCTAGTCATACACATGTAGAGTTAATGACTATCTCTACACCTAACGGGGGAACTATTCCATTTAGAAAGGGATTCCAAAAGGATGCTCAAGGAAATACAGTAATCTCAAGATTAGATGTTTCGACCCTGGATCAATTAAACGCTTTGGAAAACGTGAATGCTGTGACAGTTACCTTGGATGATACCGATGTAAATATTTTAGCAGCGAGAATAAGGCAGAACTTGGAATTTAATGTAGATCTGGAGAATGCAGAGGAAGATTGGAAAGACTTAGGTTATTGGTTGCTATTCCCTATTTTATTTTTAAGCCTTTTCTGGTTTAGAAGGGGATGGAAAGTACATTGGCTTTGGTTGATATTGATAGTGAATTCATGTAATAAAGTGGGGGAGTTTTCTATACAAGATCAGTTTTATACAGCAGATCAAAGGGCTCAGCGCCTCGATAATAGAGGAGAAAAAAAGAAAGCTGCACAGACTTATGCTTCGCAGATTCATAAAGGTTATGCCTATTATCAACTAGGGGATTTAGAAAAGGCTGCTGAAGCCTATTCTAGTGATGTAAGTCCCGAGGGATTTTATAATCTAGGCATAGTTTATGCGGAGATGGGGGATTATAATGCATCCCAGCAAGCATTTAATGCTGCCTTGGAACTGAATCCTGAGTTAAAGAAAGCCTCTCTTAATTTACAGAGAGTTACACGGGTAAAAGATAGTCTGGAACTAGCTAATGCTTTAGCCAATGAAAAAGTCGCAGAGCCCGATGGTAAGCCAACGGAATTTCAGGAGTACACAGATTTACCCGATGAAAAAGATACGGCCCAAAAGAGTGATGAAACTTATAAAGGCAAAGGGGATATTCAAGAGATGGTTTCTAAGGAAGTTGATGAGAGCACTATTGATATTTTTGAACTCGATGAGAGTATTGTTATTGACAAAGATGCCGCGAAACAAACCTTGTTAAGGCAGGTCACCGAAGACCCATCACTATTTTTGAGAAGGAAGTTCGCATATCAAATTAAGAATAGGTCTAAAAAACCGGAAAAACCTGAGGAGGACTGGTAGATATGAAAGACAATTTCATTAGAACATTTTTATTATTTCTCTTTTTAGGGGGAATCTTTAATTTGGCAGCTCAAAAAAGCCCCGCTAAAATATGGGCAACCGCCGGCTTTAATAAGAAAGAAGTTATGGTGGGGGAACCCTTAGTAGTAACCGTTACAGTTTATACTAGTACTTGGTTTACCAAGCCTCCAGTTTTTGAGGAGATACAGGTGAAAGGAGCCCTTATGACTCGTTTGGAACAACGAAATTCTGCAAGAACCGTGACCATTGGAAGAAAGCAATATCCCGCTATTGAACAAAAATTTGTAGTGTATCCAAATGCTATTGGAAAAAACACCTTGCCCCCCTTTAAGGTGACAATAACCAGCCCCCCGGAAGGAGATTATAAGGGAAAAGAAAGAACGATTTATACGAAGGAACAAAGCTTTGAAGTTTTGGCACCGCCTGAAGGGGTAGATTCGTCTATATGGCTTGCTTCTTATAAGGTAAGTCTTTCGGATGTTTGGGATAGACCTTTAGACCGTTTAAAGGCAGGAGATTTATTGGAAAGAAGAATTTCCATAAAGGCTTCAGGGGCATTGGCTGCGGCCATTCCTCCTTTGCCTATTCCAAAAGTTGATTTTGGCACCATTTACCCTAAAACGCCATCACTTAGCAATTATCAAAACAGAGCAAGCTTTTCGGGTACCAGAACAGAGATTTACAATTATCTTCTTGAAAAAGATGGAAGTTATGAGCTTCCCGAAATAATAGTTCCTTGGTATAATTTGAAATTAAAAAAAATTGAATACGAAAAACTACCAGCGATTAAAATAGAAGTTGCTTCGAATGAAGACTTAGCATTCATTCTTACAAGACAAAAGGAATTGCAGGAGGCCCTGGCTAAAGAACAAGAACAAAAAGTAGAGACCCCTGAAGAGTTCAGACTTTTTGGTTTAAACTGGTGGCAACTAATACTGATTTTACTAAGTGTTATTTCGTTGCTGAAATTATTTATTGAAGGGATAAAGAGAATTAAAATATTGAATAGGAATAGGCAAGAAAAGAAGTTACTTTCAGAAAAGTATTATTTGGAGTTGCTAGAAAACGCTTGTGAGAAAGGAGATGTGAATGGGGTAATTACCCAACTATTTCATTGGTATGATCATTATAGAGAAAATAGGTTTGGGCCGGAGTTCCATAGTTTTATTAAAGAAAGTGAAAACGAAACTTTTGAACAGGAAATCAACCATATGGCAGAAAGGGTTTATAGCAAAGATTCGGCTGATTTATCTGAGGTGCGATTAACCCCTGACTTTATTAATACAATTAAAAAGACACGTCAAAAAAACATGAATAAAGAAGATATAGGGACTAAAGGACAATGGTCTAATATCAATCCTAAATAGCTCATGATACTATTTCAGAATTTACAAGTTGACTTAGAGCCTATAACCGCACCTCCGGCAATTCCCAGTTGGCCTCCACAACCGGGTTGGTATTTTCTTGGGTTACTATTTTTAGGCCTAGTTTTTTATGGGTTTATGAGGTATTATATCTATAGAAAGAAAAATGCCTATAGAGTTGTTTCCTTAATTGCATTAGAGAGGATTCAGAACGCACCTATAAGTTTAGATTCTTTAAATGAATTAAACCTGCTTTTAAAAGCGACAGCCCTTAAGGGATTTTCACGTGAACGGGTTGCTCCTCTCCATGGGAAACAATGGTTGGCTTTTCTTGAAGAATCCTGTCCAAGTTCTAAGTTTAATGATACTGCATCGCAAGCTTTGGTTGATTTGATTTATAAAAAAGATCCTAATATTCAAATTACTCCGGCACAATGGAAGGAATTAATTTCTAAAAGTACCCTTTGGATTAAAAGACATAAAGTCAATTTTTAATCAAATAAACCATATTTTTAGTAGTGTATTAATTATAATTTTTAGCCTGTAGATATGAATTTAGAATGGCTTACTTTTAGTGCTGCCACGCACATTATCTTGGCTTTTTCTTCTTTATATATCTTGATTAAAGATGGCAGTAAACCTGTGAGAATTTGGGCTTGGATACTACTTATCGTCTTCTTGCCAATTGTAGGGGCTTTGTTGTATTTTTCATTTGGGGTAAATCTAAGAAGACGGAAATTATTTGATTTAAAAAAAGAAATAGACTATGAGCAGTTCGAGACCTTTGTTCAAAAGTACTCCCAAGAGGCAGAAGTCGAACTTCTAAAGCGACATGATGTTGCTCCTAAATATTTACATCTAATCAGATTACTTACTAAAGTAAATAGTTCTATAATTACTTTTAATAATAGGGTTCAGATATTAAATGATGGCCCGGATACTTTTCAGTCCATATTTAGGGCATGTGAAGGAGCTAAATCCTATATACATCTTCAATATTATATTTTTATCGATGGCATTCTAGCCGATAAATTTTTGGAGATTTTTAGAAATAAGATAAAGGAAGGAGTGGCAGTTAGGATTATATACGACGCCGTTGGGAGCTGGGAATTATCCAGAGACTTAATAGCCCGTTATCAAGAAATTGGAGTTGAGATAATTCCATTTATGCCTGTTCGTTTTGGGCGTTTGGCAAGATTGAATTATCGAAATCATAGAAAGATTCTAGTCATTGATGGTGAGATTGGTTTTACAGGTGGAATCAATATTGATGATAAGTATATTTTAGATAACGATGCCTTGGGCCATTGGTCTGACACTCATTTAAAAATTGAAGGGATGGGAGTGAACTTTTTGCATTTTGTTTTTCTCTCGGATTGGTTATTTGTAAGTAAGGAGAATCTTATAAAGCCCTCTATGTTTAGGATCCTGGATCCGGTTGGAGATACTCCTCTGCAAATTGTCTCTAGTGGACCCGATGCTGATTATCCTAATATTCTTCAACAGTATTTGTATATTTTATATCAGGCCAAGAAGTATGTTTATATAGTAAATCCTTATTTGGTTCCTGATTCAAATCTTTCCATGGCTATAAAAACGGTTGCTTTAAGCGGAATAGATGTGAGAATTATAGTTCCGAGCAAATCAGAATCACCTATTATTCATTATACTATTCAATCTTACTTTAGTCGTTTCTTAAATGCAGGAGTTAAAATTTATCTTTATAATGGGGGTTTTATACACTCTAAAGTAATTCTTTCAGACGATGCCATTTGCTCCATCGGCACCGCTAATCTCGATATTCGAAGTTTTGAACAAAATTTTGAGATCAACGCTTTAATATATGACGAAGAGACTACCTTAACTATGAAAGAACAATATCATACGTTTCAAGCTGATAGCAGTTTGTTGACTCTTAAAGAGCATGCTGCCCGCTCAAATAGTGAAAGGATAAAGGAAAAGTTATCGAGACTAAGCAGTCCTTTGATGTAAATAAATTAATACATCTAAACTCCCAAAACTCTTTCAAAATCAAGAGAATATTATCTTTGCTACTTTTAATTGCTATTTATGAAAATTACCCTACCTATTTCTTTTACTGGGATTATTATTCTTTTTTTACTCCTGCAGTCTTGCAATTTCCTCACTAGTAGTGAGGAAGATTCCAAAGTCATGGAAGAAACCAAATCTTGCTGTCCACCTACGGGAAGGGCAGGCGCGCTGCTTATGCAAGTCAATACGAATAAAAAAGATAATGACGGAATGGTTCTTATTCCAGCAGGCGAATTTATGATGGGTGCTGAAGGAGAACTTGCACTAAGACGAGAGTTTCCAAAGCATCCTGTAAAGATAAATTCTTTTTATATGGACACGCATGAAGTTACAAATGCTGACTTTAGGAAGTTTGTTGAAGCAACTAACTATGAAACAATAGCCGAAAGACCAATAGATTGGGAAGAGCTTAAAAAACAGCTGCCTCCAGAAACACCAAAACCGCCGGATGAAGCTTTGCAACCGGGTTCTTTGGTTTTTACACCAAGGCCCGGGATTACAGATCTTACGAATTACTATCAATGGTGGGTCTGGACAAATCATGCTAATTGGAAGGAGCCCTACGGACCCGGCAGCTCCATCCAAGGGAAGGAGAATCATCCGGTAGTCCATATTGCCTTGGCAGATGCTCAGGCTTATGCTAAATGGGCCGGAAAAAGACTGCCTACTGAAGCTGAATGGGAATGGGCTGCTAGAGGTGGGCTAGAAAAGGCTATTTATCCATGGGGGGACAAGGATGTTAACGAAGCCCCTTATGAATGTAATTTTTTCCAAGGTTCTTTTCCTTCAGAAAATAAAGTAGCAGACGGTTTTGAAAATACCGCCCCGGTGGGAAGTTTTAAAGCCAATGGTTATGGATTATTTGATATGGCAGGTAATGTCTGGGAGATCACTAAAGACTTATATGATGTTGATTATTATCAGACACTCTCCAAGACTGAGGTGACTTTAGACCCTCAAGGTCCTGCGAAAAGTTATGATCCATCTCAACCTTATGCAATACAAACGGTTATAAAGGGAGGATCATTTCTTTGTAATGATAGTTATTGTGCCAGTTACAGAGTTTCAGCCAGAATGCCTTTAGAAATGGATAGTGCTATGAATCATGTCGGTTTTAGGTGTGTAAAGGACGCTGACTAGGGTTATTAACTTTGTATTTATAAGCTTAAATTTAAAAAGGTTATTCTCATTCAATTTTAGAATGAAAATAACCTTTGAAGTAATAGCTATTCAAAGCTTCAAACAAATATTTCTTATTCTTCTACCGGTGTAAAAGAAAAATGTTGTCCCCCTACTGAGGCCTCAACCATTAATCCGCCTTTCGCCATAGTAAAAACCGCGGCACCATCTTGGTATGAGAAATCCGCTGTTGCACCAACAGTAATTGCAGTTGCACTTGCCTGAGCGTTAAACTTGAATTTTCCACTAGTAAAGCGGTTATAAGATTCCTGATTTTCGAAGAAAATAACCTCACCATATTGTTGAGCACCTGCCTGAAGACCAACAGATCCCTGTCCCAGTTTGGAAGAACCTTTTATTTTGTGGTTTTGGTATAAAAGACCTTCGCCCCCTGCACCACCGATTACTAATCCTGCTTTAGTAATTTTCGGAAAAATGGCATAACCGTAAGATTTGTCCTTATAAGTTTGTAATTTGGGTACTCGTTTAATCATTTCAGCCAAAGTAGAATTGCAATCCTTTTCTAGGTCTACATTCCAACCTGCTATTTGCCCATAAGAGCTAAACGAGAAAGCAAGACTCGCGAATAATAATAAAAAAGATGCCTTTTTAAAATAGTTAGTGTTCATTTTGTTTTTTTTAGTGATTTAATATTTTTTAAGTCTTCTATTTCCCAATACATTTTGTAAGACTTATTGTACAAAATTTCTTATACTATAACAGATAGTTTACAACGTTCAAAAGGTACAAAAAAGGAACCAAATAAAACTTTAATTTAGAGAAATTTACAAATTGAAAAATTCAATAACCATGCCAAAGGAATTTCCGTTTATAAAAGAATTTTGGCAACTTCAATATCTAACTTCTTAATTACTCTTGAAGCCCTTTGCAATGGCATTTGCATATGGGGATGCTGTATTTATTACGTTATCCGGGTTTTCAATTGATGCGGTTATCCATGCGACCATTTGTTTGTCATCTTCATTGTCTAAATTAAAGGCTACAGTTTCAAGAGTATAGATTTTTGAAGTTATGGTAGTACCCTCTTGTTTGACAGCCACTGAATTCACTGAATATGAGCCTGGTAAATCCCAATAGGCATAAAATCCTCCATAAAATCCTCCATAAAAGGAAGGCATGCTTGCACCGCCATAAATTACGGCAGCATCATAGTTTTCAGCACCCATTTGACGAGAATTAACTTCAACATCCTTTAATAAGGTAAGGACAACTCCATTATATCCGTCTTTTTCCAAAATATTCCGGATATGCTGTTTTTCGTCATCAGATACCTTAGTGTTTGGTTTAAAATCGGGATATTTCGTATAGCTTGCAGTTGCTTTATACCCGCTGGAAACAAGTTTTTTTGTGATGGCATCTTCGTAAGCCATCCGCACATTCTTTTCTGTTGACCTGCCAACAACCAAAATATTTTTCTCGTTCATTGAATGAACAGAATCGGATTTATAGGAATTAATAACTTTAAAGCCACCACAACTAATAAGTAGAGCAGATAATAGGATAATAATTAGAAATGATCTTTTGTACATGATGTATTATTGAATTATTGTTTGTTGATTATTTTGAAATCGTACAATATTTGTCTTTGATTTTGTTTTATGATCTTCAAAAGTTTAAAAGCTAATCTTGCAATATTAAAGAACTTTGAGAATATATTGCTAATAAACGGCTGTGTATTATTTAAAACAAAGAAATATTCTTTGATAATTGTAATTATCAAGAAGAACAAATACAATTTGATAAATTTTGTATGTCAGGGTTGTAAATCTGATAGGGATATCGTAATATTCAATCTTCCTAAATCACTATCACATTATTTACTGTTTAAGGAAGGTTTAAAATTATGAAAATCATAGATCATATATATCCGCATAGATTTGCACTTTTTTTAATAAGCCTTCTTTTTATACTTTTTGGAACTCTCTTCATACCTTATAATTGGTTTTATAATTATTTAAACTTTTTATTTTTTACAATAAATATCATGGCTGGAGTATTATTGATCTCTAAAAAAAGATCCTCCCGCTACCTTTATTTTGCAATACTTTTTACCTGTATTATAGTATTCACTATTTCTGCAATTGACCGTGGAGATGAAGGAGTTTATACCTATTTTGAGTTTGCTATTTTGTTTTCTTTTTATTGCCTTGTGACATACGAGATTATACATCAGGTATGGCGTACCAAAAGAGTCAGTCGGGCTGTTATATTAGGGCTTATGAGTGGTTATATCTGTTTAGGCTTGGTGGGCTTTTTTATCTGCATGACCATTGAGTTAATTGAGCCGGGCTCTTTTGGTGGATTGTCTGTATCAGAGTTTGCCATAGAAAATAAACGGGAGGATTTAACTTATTTTAGTTTTATTACCTTACTAACCATTGGCTATGGTGATATTATTCCAATTTCAAGACTCGCGAGAAATGCTACTATTTTAATTGGGTTGATGGGTCAATTTTATTTGGTGATTGTAACTGCTGTAGTAATAGAAAAATATATAAGAATTAACAACAAAGAGAATTAATTACTTATTAAATTTCCAACCAAACCCACTATTAAATACATAGTCAAAATCGCTACCAGTTGTTGCAGACTGGTTATCGTAATTGAAATTAAAACCTAGTTTTATATAAAAGTCTAGTGGTAAATCATATTTTAAATTAAAATTAAAATCACTTCTAAGTCGACCTCTTTCAGACAAACTTGGATAAAAACTAATATTTGTTTTTAAACTAAAATCCTTAAAGTCGAACATATTGAACGTGGACCCTAGGAGAAGTTCAATGGAATTTCTTTGAGGAGAATTATCTGTAAAACTTTCTGTATTATATGTCAACCCTCCTAAAAGACCAAAATTGAGTTTACTTGTATTTATAAGCAGATTTCCAATCCCCAAACTTCCTGTATATCGATGTTTTAGCGCTTGTTCCGAATTGGTTAAATAAGCAAGACCTCCAAAGAGATACCACTTATTAACCATGACTCTAATTAGATCTAATTGAACATTATTTCTTTTTATTGCTTCTGTGTTCGTCTGAGTTGAATTCAAGAGTTCCATGGTGGCACTACTTATCCATTTATGATCGTTATAGGAGAGTTCCGCTGAAATGGTTAGCTGTGTATTGCTATTCGCTTTGGCAATGTTTAAACCAGCATCTATATTTCCTTTAAATCTACCCCAAAACTTATCTGTTATTTCTTGCAGAGCTACGACTTCGTTTAATCGAAATTCTTCAACCTCCCCGTTGGTATTGGTTATTCTAACCTTTTTGGGTTCATAGGTTCTAATATTACCATATCGCCTTCTTCCTCTGGTGAGTAGGATCAGGGCCTTTCTTTGAATAATTAATTCATCTACTTTGTTAAACTCTATTTTAAAATCTTTGTCACTATACATTGTTTTTAAGGTAAGAATACCAGCTTTAAGATCCTTTACTTCTCCCACGGCCATATCCTTGTTTCGAAACACCAAAGTATCTTTTTGTCCAAAGGAAAAAAGGCTGGCAAAAAACAAAAATAGAGCTGGAAGTTTGTACATAGGATTTAACTAAGTCTAAAACCGTACTTAGCGAGGCACAAGATAAAAAAACCAAAAGAATTATTAAATTTGAGAGCGCCCTATTTATTGAGCTTGGTTAAAGATATTATCGAGGTCAATAAGGTTATTCAAATTAATTTAAACAGACATATGAAACCTTCCATCTACATCTTTTCACTTCTAATGACCTTTCTCTTTATTGCCTGTCAGACCAAAAGTGATATTGATAAGGTAGAGCGGCAGCTTTATTTTGGGGGTGATATACTAACTATGAAAGGGGATACACCTCGGTATGAGGAAGCCCTTGTTACAGAGAATGGCAAAATTATCTTTCTTGGGACAAAGGAGGAAGCCATCGAGATATTCGGCAAAGACCTTACTGAGATAGATATAAAAGGAGGAACAATGCTTCCAGGATTTATTGATGGCCATTCGCATTATGCTGCTTTTTCCGCACAAGCCATTGGAGCCCAAATTTTGCCACCTCCGGACGCCGGAGCAAATAATATTGAAACTTTAATTGAAATTTTAAAAGCTTGGAACACAGAAGATAACCTTAAACTTACTGGGTGGATTTTTGGGATGGGTTTTGATGATTCCGTTATAGAGGACCAAAGATTCCCAACAAAAGAGGACTTAGATAAGGTTTCAACTGATCATCCTGTTTTTATTATTCATATTTCGGGACATTTTGCTTCCGTAAATTCAAAGGGATTAGAACTATTAAATATCACAGCCAAAACTCCTGATCCGGAAGGGGGCCTTATACGAAGAATAGCCGGATCAAAGGAACCTAATGGTGTTTTAGAAGAATTAGCTGCCATCCCTCATATGATGGAAGTGATTACACCAAAGACAAAAGCGGGGATCCAACGTTTTATGGAAGCAGGTCAAGAGATGGCTCTTTCCTATGGCTATACTACGGCACAAGAAGGGCGGGCTATGCAAAATCACTTGGCACTGGTCAACGAAGCAGAAAAAGGCAATTTGAAATTAGACGTAGTTAGCTATGTAGATTATACATTTATGGACGAATATCTGGCAACAGAATGGTATAGTAAAACTTATAAGAACCATTACAGGATAGGAGGCGCTAAGCTCACCCTTGACGGATCTCCTCAGGGTCGCACTGCTTGGCGTACTCAACCTTATTTAATTCCGCCAGATGGGGCCACGAATGATTATAAAGGGTATCCTGCCATTCCCAATGACGAAGATGTTGAGAGGATATATGAAACGGCATTTAAAAACAATTGGCAAATATTGACTCATGCCAATGGGGATGCGGCTATTGATCAAATGATCAGAACCATAAGGCCAAGTATTGAAAAATATGGGAATACAGACCGAAGAAACGTTTTAATTCATGGGCAGTATGTGAGGGAAGATCAGCTTGATTCTTTAAAAAAATTGGATATAATTGCCTCGCTTTTCCCTTTGCATACATTTTATTGGGGAGATTGGCATAAAGAAATTATTGGTGATAGTTTAGGGAATATTATAAGTCCAACAAGAACGGCTTTAAAAAAGGGTTTAAAAATAACCATTCATACAGATGCCCCGGTAGCCTTGCCCAACTTAATGAGGGTCGTTTGGACAGCGTCCAGCAGAACTTCACGCTCCGGAGAAGTTATAGGTAATATGGAGAGACTCAAACCTTATAGAGCCTTAAAAGCAATAACCGAGTGGTCTGCTTACCAACATTTTGAAGAAAATTCAAAAGGCACCTTGGAGGAGGGTAAGTTGGCAGATTTTGTTGTGCTTGACAAGAATCCTTTAAAAGTACCGATAGAACAAATTAAGGATATCACTGTTTTAAAGACTATAAAAGAGGGTGTAGTGGTTTTTAACAGATAAAATTTTAACTAGTACAAGCAGAAATTTTTATACCTTGCCCGAAAATTTTACAAAAATGAATTCAATGAAAAAGTTTAAAGTAATAATTGGTTTTCTTTTCCTTTTTGGGATCGTTTTTCAAACGCAGGCACAACGTGTTGACCTATCGGTTGACTATGGATATCAATTAGGTACTAAATTAAATTATGGAGGTTCTAATTATTTAAAAGCTACTGATGGAGGTTTTTTTAGAGGAATTGCCGGTTTTGAAGTAGGAGGTGGGGGTACTATGTTAGAACTGACTTATATGAAAATGAATTCAGAACTTTTGATAAGAGATGTCATAATTAGTCCCTCAGAAGACCGACTATCCGATTTAAATATGGATTGGATACACATTGGAGGAAACCAGTACTTCGATATTGGTGGTGATGTTACTCCATTCTTTGGAGCTAGTGGTGGGGTTACCATTTTTTCTCCAAAAAATGAGAACTTTAATATTGTCAATAGATCACTGGATTCCTCAACAGAGTTTTCTTTCCTTATTAAAGGAGGAGCAATTTTCAATGTAAGTGATGTGGTAGGAATTAAAGTTCAAGCAGATCTGATGTTCCCTGTTTCTTGGGGTGGTTATTATTATGGATGGGGTGGTGCTTTTTACTCTGGTGGCACAACAGTTATGGGAGCTGTATCCGGAGGTTTAGTCTTCACTTTAGGAGGTTAATCTTTTAATATTACTTAAACAGTATTGACCATGTTAGTAGTAATGTGTTGGTGGTAGAACCTATGTCGTTTTGCGTATCCGAAAAGATATAGGCTAGTTTAACGCCTTGATTACCTGAAAAACTAGCGCCAATAGAGGCAGCAGTTACGAAATTTGCCCTTTGGTCATCATTAAATTGATTATTGACGACGGACGAGGCTCCCTGATTATATCCAACACTAAGTGATGCCCAGTATCTTTTGGCAAATTGTCGTATTAGATGGGTTTGGAAGGCGAACATAGGATCTCTTTTTTGCTCTTGCCCATTAAAAAAGTCATTGTTTACGGTATATAACAACAAAGAACCCGTAAGTTCAAAGGACCATGGACCCCAGTAATGAACAAAACCCGCTTGTGGCCTAATTACAAATCTATTTGCACCAAGATTGATTAGCTTGTCATTAAAATATTCGCCAAAAGGTAAGGTTATCGCTAAGGAAACTCCAAATGTGGTAAAAACTGGATTGTTTGATCTATATTCTTTAAGCTCTTGAATGCTGCCGGGTGGGGGACCAGTAAGATTTAACGAAAATCTAATTCTCGGGTCCGCAAATCCAGTTCTTTCAACCGATGTGGGTACTCCACTTAAGAGGCCATCCCATTTGGCTGTAACAAAGGGGATTTGGACATCAATTCTTGCTAATTTATTCCATAAATTGAATGGTCTTATATAAGACGCAACAAAGGCATTACTTTTATAGGTAACGTCTTCAGCACCTAATAGTGGGTCAAAAAACACATCACCCGAGGTAAAAGCGTAGCCTACTCCAACTGCATTTAATCCGAGGGGCATATTCGCCCATCGTCTGGGTTCCACGTCCTGCGAATAAAGCTTTAAAACAAATACAAAGCCAAACTTAAAATTAATATTTTTTGAAAATTATCTTTTTTAAAAGAATATTCAATTTTAGGTCATTTGTTCATTTGTCAACAAGAACTACTTTTTTATTTTGACAGGATATTTTTTAAAAAGTTTTTTTACTGTTTTGGTAATATTTTTATAGTTTTCTTGAGGCCCTTTCTTAATCATACTCTTGGTGGTTGCCTGCCAGACCATTTGATTTAATGAACTATCTACCACATCCAAGGTTAGGGTTCCTGCTCTTATAATCTTGGACCACATAGGTCTCAGATTCCCAATGGTAGTTTCGCTGTCCCATATAACGAGGAGCATCTCTTATTGAGGTTTCTGCTGTTTTTTGTTCTTGTGTAATTACCACACCAAGATTAAGAATAAGATCTGGATTTTCAGATACTTTTTCATAGCCCCTGGCTTCCATTTGTTTTGCCACTTCTTCAATCAGGAAATTAAGACTCTCCTTTTGCGGTTCAAACTCGGGAACACTTTTAATATCCAGACCTAAAACTTTGAAAGTCTTATAGCTTTTAAAGTTAGCAGTAGGAGATTTATTCGAAGAAATTAATACTTGTGATGTTCCTATGAAGAAACTAAGAAATATTAGTAAAATTGAAATGGCACTTTTCATTATCGATAATTTACGGATTAGTTATCCCCCACCTACGATATGCAGATCTTAAAAACTCTCCGTAAATCTCTTGGTGAATTTTATACTGTTCAGGATTAAGCAATTCTTCAAGTTCTTTGTCTTGTTTCTTTAAAAGTGAATTCAGTTCCTTTTTAAAACGCTCTTCACTATAGCCTTTGTCCTTATCATCCAACCTGGAAATCTTGGAAATATAATAGGTTATAATACTACTATACTGACTCATTTCTTCTTCTGTCAGATTCATTTTTTCCACCTCCTCGTGAAACCAGATTTGTAGATTGTCTTTTTCTTCAGAGGAAAAGATTTCAACTTTGTCAGGATTTACTTCTTGGGCATTAACAACAGAAGAAAAGAAAAACCCAAGGATAATTAATAGAAATAAATAATAGTTGGCCTTCATTAAAAAATTTTAGAATTGAAACGATAAAAATAATCAAATATTACTAGGTAATAGAAAACGGTGCCTAAAGAATTCATAGAAGGAAGCAAAACAGGTTTAGCTTTTATAATTTGTTAAAAACTATTGTTTTATAGGTAATGGAATTATAACAGAAAACGCCAGTTTATCGATAACAGCAGCGATTTTGGATCTCCAATGACTCCTCTTTCTGCAAAAGTTCTATATTTAAATCGATATTTAAAAAGAACGGGCACAATCAAATAATTAATTTTTTGGTTTCCATATGCTTTCTACCTCGGCTCTTTGTGTGGAACAATTCCAAGCAAGGTAAGATCTGAGAAGCTTAGTTCATTGGCGCCCACCAAACTACCTTTAACTAAAATTCCCGCATCCAAATACCATTGATCCATCTATTTTAACTACTATCAAAATAAAAGCCATAGATTGGAAAATTAGAAATACTTTTGCTCGTTGTTTAGGCCAAATTCTTAAGTCGTCGGGGAATTTGATTTTGTCCCCGAACGCTGTATTGCCAACGGTAATGAGTACTGGTGAGAATGTGCTGCTACAAATCGCGCCAAATAGAAAAAGCAAACATAAAACAATCACTATTTGGAAAGCCTTATCTTTACCAAAGGCTTTATACGGAATAAAACTGAATTATCTTGTTTTTTCAAATAAAGCTGGGTCAAATCAGAAACTTTTACTAAGATTATTTGGCCACCAATAGAGGCTTCATACATCAAACCGCCTTTTACATGCGTAAAAATAGCTACGCCATCCTGATAGGGAGCTACTGCTGCCCCTCCCTCAGTGATTGCAACAGCGGATGCCTGCGCACCAAACTTAAACTTTCCACCTGTAAATCGATCATAAGCTCCCTTATCTTCAAAGAAAATAAGTTCACTAAATTGCTGACCTCCTGCTTGAAGTCCAAAAGAAGCTTGACCTAATTTTGATTCACCTGTTGCTTTCCCTCCTTGATAAACAATTCCTTTACCTCCTGCTCCTCCTATACCCAGGCCGGCTTTTGTGATTTTAGGAAAAATAGCATAACCATACGCTTTTGAAAAATAAGAGCTTAATTTAGGTGCCTTTTTTTTCATTTCGTCAATAGCCTCGTTGCATTCTTTTTCTAAATCAGGATCCCAACCAACCTGTCCAAAGGCAGTAAGTGAAATTAGAAAAAAACAAAGCGGAATCAATAAATTTAATTTGTTTTGTGATAGTGTTCTCATAATGGTATTGTTATATAATATCTAGGATCTCAAGATACACAAATTTCGTATCATGAATCCAATTAGAGCCTAAATAGATAAAGATTTCTTCCACTTTTTTTATCTTCTTCGTCAGAAATCAATAAGGTTTTATCATCTAAAAATGAAACACTCTCTAACTGTGTATTTAATTTTAAATCAATCATATTAACATGGTCGTAAGAGAAGTTGGCCAGTTTAATATTGCTATAAACCCAAAGCCGTCCATAACTTAAAAAAACAATTTTTTTCCCATCAGGTGAGATATCGGCAGCCGTAATCTGGCAAAAGGAAGCTTCTTTACATGTTTCTATAGTGTTTATAAGAGTTGCTTTATACTTTCCAGGTTCGTCAGGTACCACATAAATATTGGTTTTACCTGAAAATGGTTTTGATCTATTTTTCGTAATCACGTAAAGTTTATCGCCTGCATGAAAAATAGCTTCTGAATCAAATTTTAAATTCTTCTTTTTAGGCGGAAAATCTTTTTGATCCGGGTAGCTTATTTCTATTTTTTCAGAAGCTATTTTTTCTCCTTTCTCGTTATCCGGATTAGAGGTTTTATATATAACCAGGTCTTTTCGTTTATTTTCATTATTTCCCAAATCACTTATATACAAATTGCCTTCTAAATCACGACTAAGATCTTCCCAGTCCCTATTCTCTGCATTTTTAACTTTAAGTTCTTTTAATAACTTCCCTTTGAAATTTATCTGGTAAAGTACATCTTCATTGCCACTATCATTGATAAACCAGAGGGTAGAGTCTTTGCCTATTGCCATCCCCGAATTTTCTTTGAGTACTTTGGGTAACTTAGTGAGTTTTGTTAGCTGCCCATAATTAGAACAGCAAACAAAGGTGCATATAACTATAAGGGAGAGGACTTTATTCATTCTGAGTGCGTATTGGCATATATATTTCTGCCTTCCAACTCAACGCGTTTCCACCCATATTGGGATTGTTAAAAAAAACTTCAATAGGCAGTTCTTCAAGTTCCTGATTATTCTTGGCGGCATAATCTAAAAGGGCATACCAGGCCCTGTCAGAAGTAATATAATTACCATTATAAATGGCTTTGAGGACTTTTTTTGAATTGATTTGTTTATACTTTAGTTCGGGATGTTGAGGTAGGGAATCCGATTTAATAATAGGATAACAGAAATCAAATTGTATGCTGTCTGTTTCCCGATCCCATTCTGTAACTTCTACGAATGGCCTGCCATTTAGCTCAATGCCGTTATTTGCAAGGATGGTATTTAATAAAGGATAATTATACATCATCCCCTGTGCTTTGCCAAATTGTGTTGTTTTTACTGTAACATAGGCGCAATAGGTAGCAAACAATTCGTCCTCACCAATAATCTTAACCCTGAATTTATCTATGTGTTCATTAAGTTTTTCGTTAAAATCCTTAACCGTTTTAATAGTTCGTTTTTCAAAATCGGTGTTGGAGAAGGGAATAGCAATTTTATTCTTCAGGCTATGCCGGATATCTTTTACATACACTTCAACCTTTGATGTAGAGTCGGTCAGAGGAATTATGTTCCATTGATATAGGTATGTCGAATCGTTGAAAGTTAGGTTATAGGTTAGGTGTGTTAAATCCTCCTGATTAATCAACTGGGCCTCTTTTAAAGAATTTCCCCATATTTTTAAAGATTGGTTAATGGCTCCGGGGAAGGTCCTTGCTTTAAAGGTTACGATATAATCATAGGGTTTTACAAACAAATACCATAAAACGCCCATAAATACAAGAGCTATTAAAACTAAAAATGTTTTTTTCATATAATTAATGGGAAGCTAAATTCGTATTTTTTGTCATTGTAAGATTTTCTAATACGAATTGGCCTAAATCCCTTCCTTGTTTTACGCCAACAGCCACAGCTTTTCTATAATGTATTCCTCCATACATGCGGCTGATGGCGGCTTCGTCTGCCGCTTCATTAAATGAATTAAAACTTCTTACAGGCAATCCATAGGCAACTTCGGTATCATCATCAAAACTAAAATCATCGCCAAAAATATCCGTAAGAGCGGTTGCAGCTGCTCCGGAAACAACGCTGTGCCCGCTTGTATATTCAGGAAATGGAGGTGTTTGTAAAACCGGTTTCCAGTTTTCATCAATATGTTCATTAATTAAAGTCTCAGGGCGAATGAGGTTGCTTCTGTACTTTTCATCCCAGCAACTTATAAAAGCGTCTACTATGGCCATAGATGTTTTAGTATAAGCGTGAACCGTTTTATTAAAATCACTATTTGTTTTTTTGGCAGCAATTTTTACAATTCCTATCCAGTGAGCTCCGGGGGAAATTTTTTTAGTAGCGAACATTAAGTGACCTCGGGTTACAGAAACATAAGGATTGCAATCCCAGAACTGGGCAATCGCAACCTCTTCAGAAGTATCTCCTTTTTCAGTAATCTCCATACTAATGTCGTATACTTCCTTTACCTCCTTATAAAAATCTGAATCTTTATCCATAGAAAATGGGGGTGGAGGAGTAGGGATGAACTGATTAGCAGAATCAATTACAAATGGCCTTATTTTATTCCAATGCGGCTCTATTCCATCCATGTAAGACGGAGGGGTTGGCTGCCATCTTGAGGGGTCATCAGTATTCACTGTAAACTTAGGCATTGTTCTGGTTTGCTTGTAATTATCACTGTTCATCCATTCCGCAATATGTTCGGCTACCTGAAGACCATAGTCCTTGGAGGCGTTAAATTCACTTTCATTTTGCGATTCCCAAATGGTATATAAACTATCTCTGAACTGGGCCAGTTTTTCTTCAGAAAAAATGACTCTTTTACTTACCTCCATATGTGCTATCAAAGCTGATAAGGAATAATTTACCGGTTTGTTTTTTTCGGGTTTTGGTATTGCAGTAAGTTCATGAGCCTGTCCCACAAGAGATACGTAATTATCATCATGCAGCGCAACTATTTCATAAGCCGCAATATTCGGGTAAGCATAGATTCTGCTTGCAACAGGGGGAGAAAAAATATCATGTATCATTATCTCCGTCACTTTATCAATAGCCGAATGCAATTGGTTTGTTGAAACTACAATAGGCTCTTCGTTCTTTTTGCAGGCGGCCAAAAGAACAATTGCCAACGAAATCATTAATGTCTTCTTCATTTTTAGTTCTGTTTTATTAATTCATATACCCGGGCCTTTTCGTTATTAAAGGTTACCAGCAAATAGGGTTGGTTGTTTAAGCTAATAATAGTTAGATGGCGTGTAGATCTTTGAGAAAGATCAAGCCCTATTTCATTTCCCAAAATTACATCATTTTTGCTTTTTATCATAGCACCCGGAAAAGAACCAAAACGCCCGTGATATGGTTTAACGCCAAAATAATTACCAGCTGCTAAAACTTCCTCGTCGCCATCCCCATCAAAATCAAATATCAAAAATTCCGTAATGGGAGCCCATTGCAATTCTTTTTGAAACGGGACAAATTTGAAAGTGCCATTGCTGTTCTCCAAATATCCAGACCTCAATTCAGAGACGTTTAAAACAATTGATTTTTCAAGTGTTTCTTCATCAAATATTTGGGTAATGGTTTTGCCGGCAAAATCCCTGTAATTAGTATACTTTTTTTTAATCTGAACTATTTGTCCGGCAATCCCATCCAATCCTTCAAGAGGAAAATAATTCCCGTTTTTAGGAATAGCGATTATAGTTTCTGTATTGCCATTATCGTCAAAATCGGAATAAAACATCTTCAATGGATATTTTTCAGTCGCTTTGAATTTGTTATTAACGCCCCAATTTCCCAATAAATAATCTTTATCACCATCCTTATCAATATCAAAGGCGGTCACACTTTGCCAGAGGCCATTTATTTCTTTACTCAGAACTTTCTGTTCGGTAAGAACCCCATTGTTATTGGCAAAAAATTTCGGGGATATCCATTCACCGACCAATATCAAATCCAGGATCTCATCACCGTTAAAATCTTCCCAAATGGCATCGGTAATCATACCGGCATTTTGCAATTCTTCGTTGTGGTCAATAATAAACTGTCCGTTTTCATTTTTGAGCAAATAGGAAATTGGTGTTTTTCCAAAATCATTTGATATTATCTGGCTGGCTACAAAAAGGTCCAGATCGCCATCTCCATCAAAGTCATTTGGTTTTACCACTGAAGCATTCTCAAAGTATTCGGGTAAAATGGACTTAACAAAAACAGAATCGTTTTGAATATAATAACTATCCAGTAAGGGTGCCATTTTGTTATAGAAGTCAGCTCCCCCGGAACCCAAAAAGAGATCTGATTTGCCATCAGAATTAAAATCAGCAATAACAGCTGCAACATCTTCTTTTATGCTGTCTCCGGCAATTTCCGGGAATATTTTTTCATTATAGGTACTATCGGATTGCACAAAAATTCTGGATGGAAAAAATTTGGAACCCCCAAAGAAAATATCGGCTTTACCGTCATTTGTTAGATCGCCTATTGCTATAGCCGGACCTCTGTCTGATAATTGATATGGAATAAGCTTTTGCCTGTTAAAATCAACATAATTGTCTTCAATATGGGTAAAATTGATCCCCAGGTTATTTTCAACCTTTTTGAAAATCTCAGATCTTTTTGGTTGAATAGAGGCATATTCAAAGGTGCTGGTTTCTTCCGGACTAATTACCAAAGTCTGATTCGCCTCGATGTTCTTTAGCAACTGAAATTGTCCATTAGGCCAGACTATCTTGAGCGAATCTACAAGCGTGGTTTTTCCATACCCAAAATGGATGGACGGTTCTGAGGAGGACTGAAAGCCTCTGACCGTATACAACTCCTTATACTGTAAAATACCCTCATGATATGAAAATACTTTAGTTCCAATTCCATAGGAATTGGGAGATGCATATTGAAACCTAATTTTCAGGTAATTGTTTTCCCCATCTGTTTTGTTAATATATAAACTGGCAGGGGCGTTAATATTGTTGGTAACAAGATCAAGGTCCCCATCGTTGTCGAAGTCCGCAACTGCAGTAGCACCTGAGATAAGAGTGTCCTTACTTATCCAAGCCCCGGATTTGTCCTCAAATAAAAGATCAGGTGTTCCTTTATATATATAATTATGCACGTTGCCTGAAGGCATCATATTCAGTGCCTCCTGATCTACGAGTTTTGTGTTATTAATTTTTTTTCTAACCTGGTCGTTAGATGTAAAATTAATAAAGTCAAGGTCATTCGGACGCTTTGGAATACCATTAGAAATGAATAAATCTTGCTCGCCGTCCAGGTCATAATCTCCGAATAACCCACTCCAGCTCCAGTCTGTAGCGGCAATACCACTGTATAAAGCAATTTCTGCGAAGCTACTTCCAGGTCTGTTTAATTGAAGCATATTTCTTGTGAACTGATAGTGGTAGCCATACCGCTGTGTTCGCAATTTCTGGGTCTGTATATTGTCATCTCCCTCTGAAGATTTAAGAACAATTTCATCTTCTGGCAGCATATCCAAAGACAGGATGTCTGGCCATCCGTCATGGTTAATGTCCGCAACGTCAATGCCCATGGAAAATCTCGCGGTATGGCCAAAATAATTTCTTATCTGTTCTGTAAAAGTACCATCTCCGTTATTTAAATAATAATAATCATCCTCATGAAAATCGTTTCCTACATAAATATCCGGATAGCCATCCTGATTGAAATCTGAAACAGCAAGTCCCAGTCCATATCCATTTACTCCTCCATAAATACCGGCCTCTTCACTGACGTCAGTGAATTTTCCATTATCGTTACGAAGTAATTTGTCTCCGGTCTGATAATTTCTTTTAAATCGGAGGCTTGCCCTACCAAAAGATTCCTGGGTATGTACGGCGTGATTTAAAAGATAGATATCAAGATCACCGTCCAGGTCATAGTCCAAAAATGCTGCGGAAGAACTATAAGAATCAAAATCAAGACCATATTCCTGGGCACTTTCCACAAAGGAAGAATCTCCGTTATTGATATAAAGTTCATTGTATCCGTCAAAACCGTTAATTCCAACCACAGCACACACATAAATGTCAAGCAGTCCGTCACCGTTTACATCACCCATAATAGCTCCGGTATTCCAAGTGCTGTTTCCGCCAATCCCGGCGGTTTCGGTAATGTCTTCAAATTTGAGATCTCCCTTATTTAGAAACAACTTATTCTTAACCATATTTCCTGAGAAGAAAATATCGGTAAGTCCGTCGTTGTTAATGTCGCCAGCCGCAACCCCCGCCGTTGTAGAAATACAGGTAATCCAAAATGTTTAGATCATCTGATTCTGTTAGGATATTCTCAAAGGTAATACCGGTCTCTGCCGCGGTCGGATTCTTAAATAATTCTCCCTCCTTAGATCCACAACTTATTAAAAAGAAGATTAAAAGTATTGCTAAAAGGAATTTATTCATTGATCTCAAATATTCTAGGTTCTTTTTCATTGATCGCCACTATCACGAATATCTTCCCCGTTTTATCTTTAAATTGCTTTAAATGTTTAATCTCGTCTCTTATAAAGAAACCACTAGTCTCGTAGTCTTGCCATTCAAAGCCTAATGAACCATCCCCCAGAAGTACATTTCCATAATTGCCGTCCAATCTTGAATACTGTGGTTTATATTCAAAATTGTTACCTCCCATTATGAGGTCTAAATTTCCATCCTTGTTAACATCTGTACAGGTGATGCCGCAGATACATGATAATTGACTCCTTGACGGCAGTTTTACCACAGAAAAATTTCCATTGCCATCATTTACTGCAATAATGGATTCTGAGAAAACGGCTTTTTTCACAATAGAGTTCTCAAAAACTTCTGGCGGGAATAGCTCATCGATTGTTTTTTTGGAATATTCAGAAGCCTTGAGATTCTGTTTTTTTAATGCTACCATCTGAGTAGTTAAGTCCTTTTTCTGGTGGTGGGGATAATCCTTACCATCAAAACTTTGGGTCACTATTTGTTCAATGGTTCCGTTATTGTCAAAATCATTGATCCACATTTTCATTGGCCTGTCTATTGCCGGCTTATAGTGAAGATTAGTGCCCTGATTGCCCAATATAAGATCCATGTCGCCGTCATTATCGATATCAGCTGCTTCTACAACATTCCACCATCCATTTAGGCTATCAAGGGAAGAACTTTTATAAGATAACCTCCTTCCGGAATTCTTAAAGATTTTTGGAGTGCCCCAATCTTCCACCGTTATCAGGTCTTGTTTGTTATCTCCATCCATATCCGCCCAAATAGCATCCGTAATCATTCCGGCATCTTTAAGGTCATATGCATTGCGCTCAGTCGCATCAATAAAAGTTCCATCACCATTATTTTCTAATAATAAATGATTGGGATCAATCCCATAAGTACCTACGATACTTCTAGATCCCACAAAGAGATCAATATCTCCATCGCCATCATAGTCCATCGGTGCTATAGTGGAGATATTCGCAAAAGTTGAAGGGAGCTTTTCCCTTGAATTTTCAAAAACACCTTTTCCATTGTTTAAATAAAGACGGGCCCTATATGTTTTTTCTTCTCCAACCTGATTGCCCCCGGAGCCTACGACAAGATCTAAATCCGAATCCCCGTCGGCATCAAAAAAGGCTGCCGCGGTATCTTCATATTCCGCGTCTTTTGCCAGCGAACGTTGATTTGTAATACTTAATGCGCCATTTCCATTATGTTTGTAGATTATCCCGGATTGACTTTTTGCCCCTCCGATAAAAAGATCTTCGTTGCCGTCTCCATCAACATCACCTACGGCAAGTGAGGGTCCCTCCTGTGAAAGTTGTTTATATATAAGCCCTTCATAATCAAAATCATTGTACACATTCTCTTTGTGGGCTATAAGTTGATCGCTTATGATTTCTCTTAGCAATGAAGGTTTATTTTCTTCAACTCTTGGTGAATAAACCTCCTGGGCATCAGAATGTTTAAAGGTGATAAATTGATTGACCGCAAGGTCTTCTAATTTTTCGGTTTTGGCATCGGGCCAAATTACTCTTAAAGAATCTATGGTATCAGCCGTTCCCACTCCAATGGTCATAACATGATCCATGGATGACTGAAACCCTCTGGAAGGCACTAATTCTTGTAGAATTACATTTTTATCAAGGTAAAGCATCAATGTAGTTCCAACTGCAAATTTATTTTCTTTTGAACCCTCAAATTGCAGTTTTATATAGTTATTCGTCGTAAGTGTTGTTGCATGGTTCTCATAAACGAATGATTCCATATTTACATTATTGACAACGATATCGAGATCCCCATCATTATCCAGATCCCCGTAAGCCGCACCATTGGATAAACTGGGTATTTCAAACCCCCAATCTTTATTCGCATTTGAAAAAGTAAGATCCCCGTTGTTTCTATAAGCGTAATTGGGCTGTGGCCTGACAGGCATTTTATTGATAATAGAGTCTATAGATTCCTTTTTACCAGTCAGAACCATTGTCTGAATTATTTCATTGGCAAAAAAATCAACAAAGTCCAGGTCCGTAAGATCGTGATTCACTCCGTTTGTAATATATATATCTCTTAGTCCATCATTGTCCATATCAAAAAGAAGTCCGGCCCAACTCCAATCTGTAGCATCAACTCCACTGAAATAAGCAATTTCCGAAAAAGATCCATTTCCGTTGTTTAGCTGCAAGGTGTTTTGAATATACTGCTGATAAAAATC
This sequence comes from uncultured Flavobacteriaceae bacterium, assembly GCA_942491255.1. GTDB lineage: Bacteria > Bacteroidota > Bacteroidia > Flavobacteriales > Flavobacteriaceae > Eudoraea. The sequence continues at coordinate 168,409 of CALOAJ010000014.1, forward strand.
TTTGCTCTGTTTTAATTTGAAAACGTTGTATCCTTCAAACTCCATGACAGACTTCACCCGTTGGTCTCCTTCCGGAAGCATATCGGTAATAAAGATATCTGCGTTGCCATCATTATTTATATCCGAAATATCAATACCCATAGCGGATAAGGAGAGATGCGACGTCCAATTCTTAATATCTTCTTTGAAGGTACCATCCTGATTGTTGATGTAAAGATAATCTCGTTCATAAAAGTCGTTGGAAACGTAGATATCAGGATAAAGGTCTTTATTGATATCTGTGATCATTATACCCAGGCCAAATCCGATAAGACTTCCGTAAATTCCCGCTTCCTCGCTAACATCAACAAATTTGCCATTATCATTTCTTAAAAGCATGTCGCCTACCCCCTTGAAAATGTCCGGGACACCTTCCCAATCCTGAGCACGCACATCTCTTTGTTCCGCATATCCCAAACTAGTCACAGGAATATTGCTATTATTGAGGATATAGGCATCTAAATCCCCATCTTTATCATAATCAAAAAATGATGCATGCGTTGAAAAACCCGTTTTAGCCAGATTATATTCCGCGGCTTTTTCAGTAAATGTCAGATCTCCGTTATTAATATAGAGGTCGTTATCATGGTTATTGCCCTTCATATTTCCCGCATTGCTCACATAAATGTCAAGTAAGCCATCCTGATTAATATCAACCATGACAACTCCGGTAGACCAGGGCTTTGACCCTTTTACGCCGGCACTTTCAGAGATATCTTCAAATTTAAGTCCGCCTTTATTTAAATAAAGTTTGTTGGCAACCATGTTTCCGGTGAGGTAAATATCCGCTAATCCATCATTATTGACATCACCAATTGCAACGCCACCTCCATTGTAGAAATTTCTATATTTAAAAATGTTGAAGTCTTTTTGGTTTTCAACCTTGTTAAGGAAATCGATACCCGTAAGAGAAGAAGGAAGAAGTGTAAAAAGTGTTTTCTGTTTATCGGTATTTTCTTTTAATTTTTCCTTTTCTGAATTACAGGAAATAACTAATGCTAATAAAATAATAAGACCTGCAATTCTTTTTAATTCTGTTATTATCATTTTTGTTTACTAGTTGTTTTTAGCCAAAAAAATAGGAGTATTATTATTAATTGTTATGATGTAGTAGTCTCTTCCGGCTATTTGTATATTCTTAATATCTCTGGCAGGTCCGGGAACATCAAAGCTCTGATTATCAAGCTCCACAAAACCATTTTTTTGATCATTTTGCAAAATTACACCATGCAATGCATCCATCCTACCCAATTGAGTGCTAATTTCATAATTGTTACCTACAATTAACATATCCTGAAAACCATCCTCATTGAAATCTTCAACGGCTATTGCCTGTAAAGTCGAGGATTGTGCAATCAGGGGTAATGCCATTTTTTTAAATGTACCTTTTCCGGTATTTTCAAAATAACAGCTGGCCAATTCATATACTTTTAATTTTGTTGCTTTCTTTAATTTGTCAGCGGAAAAGAGTTCATCTAAGTCTGCCTTCGCAAATTTTTTATAGGCAAGGAACTTTTTATTCAAAAAGGGCATTTGTTTCGCCAGCTCGTCCTTAGAGGCAAATGGGGTTTCCTTACCCTTATGGAAGTAGGTGACAACAGGATCTACAGTCCCGTTTTCATCAAAATCATAGCTATAAAGGGAAACCGGCATTTGTTCTGATGCTTTTAACTTACTATTCAAACCCCAATTGCCACAGACAAGATCTATATCACCGTCGTTATCAAAATCCTTTGCAACCAGGCTATTCCACCAGCCATTAGTTAAATCAAGGCCATTGTTTTTTTGTAGTTCCAATGTTTTACCGTTATTTAAAAAGACAGATACAGGCATCCAGTAGCCAACAACTACCAAATCCTGGAACCCATTGTCATCTATATCTGTCCAAATTAAATCTTTTACTAGCCCAATATTTTGAAATTCAGGGGCCAGGACGGCAGTTACATCTTTAAAATGAGCTTTTCCATCATTCTCAAATATATACTGAATCGGAATGCCGCCAAAAACCAGGGGAAGCTGATCTGAGGCGATGGTAATATCCAAGTCCCCGTCGTTGTCAAAATCTGAGGCCATAACAGTCGAGGCATTTATGGTATAATTACTAAATGCAAGGGAATCTTTTTTAAAAATACCCTCTGTATTAATATAAAGTCTGGGTTGAAGCGGTTTGCCATTTTTAAATTCGTTTCCTCCGCTTACAACCAATAAATCTTCAAGGCTGTCGCCATTGGCATCAAAAAACACATGGGCTACATCCTCATTTATCGCATCGGGCTTAAAAACAGACTCCTGAATTCTTCGGAACATGCCTATACTATCCTGTACAAAAAGTGCTGATGCCTGACCTTTAGCGCCACCAATAAACAGATCGTCTCGATTGTCCTTATTGATATCTCCTACGGAAATGGATGGTCCTTCATTGGTATTCGCAAATGGGACCAGTGGATCACGGTTAAATTCCAGGCTAGTAGATTCTTTATGCCTAAACTTGAGGCTTTCAGATGAATTAACAAGCATACTTTTTATCTCTGAAATAGGTTTTGCATAGTAATTGCCACCTGCGTTTTGCTCATCAATAAAGAGTTCCTGGTTTACAGCTACAGATTTTAAAGTCTGGAATTTTCCACCAGGCCATATAATACGGATGGAATCTATTACCGTATACTTTCCCACACCCAGATGAATCCGGTTAGAGATGGCTGATAAATATCCTTTGGAAACAAAATTTTCTTGTTTTAATATTCCATTTGCGGTATATGCCAATATCTTAGCTCCAATGCCAAATCTATTCTTTTGACCTCCTTTCAAGGAGATCTTTATATAATGTGCATCTTTATTTTTGCTTATTTTATTTTCAATCAGAAACGCCTCTTCATTGAGGTTATTTACAACCAGGTCCAGATCACCATCATTGTCAAGATCTGCATAAATACAGCCGTTACTAAATGACTTTTCATCCTGATACCATTCTTTGGTACTATTATCAAAAGTGAGGTTCTGATCATTTTTAAAGAAGTAGTTTGCAACCTTTTTCTCGGGTAATTCCTTAATAAAAGACATGTCTGACTGGGTGAGACCTGCATCAATTTTTTTCTGAATGTTCTCATTGGCTATAAAGCTTATAAAATCCATGTCATTGGTAGCTCCCTTTATTCCGTTGGAAATAAAAATATCCTTGTATCCATCATTGTCGTAATCAGCAGCAAGAACCCCCCAGGACCATTCTGTAGCCGAAATGCCCGATAGGTTGGCTATTTCACTGAATTTTTCGTCACCCAGATTTAGATGGAATGTATTTTGCATATACTGCGGTGCGTAACCGTTCTTCAGGTAGTATTGGTAGGTGGGAAAGGAATACTCTAATCCTGATGTCTTATAAGTTTCCAGGTCTTCTGGGAGCATGTCCAAAGAAAGGATATCCGTTAATCCGTCATTGTTTAGATCTGCCAGGTCATTACCCATAGAGTAGTGTGTAGTATGTCCAAGGCTATTTGAATTTAAGGTGATGAGTTCTTTAAAGCTGCCATCACCCTGATTGATGTACAGATAATCATTTTCAAAAAAATCGTTACCTACATAGATATCCGGGTAACCGTCATCATTTATATCGCTAATACCCAGTCCCAAACCATACCCGATTTTCCCCTGGTATATGCCGGCTTCAAGAGATACATTTTTGTATATCCCATTATTATTCTGATACAGACGATCGCCCGAAATGGAATCAACTTCAGAACGTTGAGATCCCTTGCCATAAGTTCTGTTGGGATGTACCGAATGGTTTAACAGAAACATGTCCAGATCCCCATCAAGGTCGTAATCGAAAAAGGCTGCCTGTGTGGAAAGGCCGCTAAAATCAAGTCCATAGGCCGAAGCCTCCTCATTGAACTGAGGAACTCCTTTTTCATTTAACCCTTTGTTGATAAAAAGCAGGTTTTTGCCCTTTATATCCCGGTAATTGCCGACTTTACATATATAAATGTCAAGCAGACCATCATGGTTGATGTCAACATGGGTGACACCTGTAGTCCAGTTGCCGGTATTATTTATCCCAGCCTCTACTGTAACATCCTCAAATTTTAATCCCCCTCTGTTGATGTAGAGCTTATCTTCACCCTGATTAGCGGTAAAATAAAGATCAATAAGACCATCATTGTTGAAATCTGTAGAAACGACGCCGGCTCCATTATAGTAGTACAGATAATTCAGAATATTCAACTCAGGAGTATCTGTGAGCTGGTTTTTAAAGTGTATTCCCGAATGAACGGATGCTACCTTGTTAAACAATTTCTCCTTCTTTTCGTCACAGGCGCTCAGCAGTATAAACACGCCTAAAGAAAGTCCAACTATCCTTTTCATTTATGCTCCCAAATAGGTCGGCAAGATAATGAAAGTAACAGAAATAGGAATGTAATCTGCGTTAATGTTTATCCAAAGTTAGCTAGTAGAATTGTGAATTTTGTTAACATTCATCATTCTTTTATCAAGGGGTTTTTAAAAAAACAAAAGGATTGACATCTGCCAATCCTTCTATTGAAATATTTATGGTTATTGATGCTTTTAATTCCAGAATAGCGCATAAAGCATAGCTATAATGACCATGACTGCAAAGGCACCAATATTAAATAGGGGACTTGTTTTAAAAAGGCCCTTAGTAATTGGAATTCCTTTTGGATCATCTTCGCCTTTATTTTGCGTTAGACTTATAATTACAATTACCAACATAGTTAGTAATGCTGTGTAACCCATTTGATCCAAGAAAGGCACATCCACAAAGAAAGAATTGGTAGACCATCCACTAGGGGCTACCTTAAAGTAAAGGGCAATAGGTATGGAAACCAAAGCGCCTATGATAGCAGCTTTGTTGGTTGTTTTTTTCCAGAATAGCCCTAACATAAACACTGCCAAAATCCCGGGACTAACAAGGCCGGTATATTCTTGAATAAACTGGAAAGCTTGATCTATTCCACCTAAAAGAGGCGCCATGATACAAGCAATAATTAAGGCAACTGCCGCTGAAATTCGGCCAACATTAACGGTAGTCTTGTCAGAGGCATTCTTGTTTATATACTGTCTGTATATGTCCATTGTAAAAATGGTAGAAGTAGAATTCAGCATAGAAGCTAAGGAGGAAACTATTGCTGCTGTTAAGGCAGCAAAGGCAACTCCTTTAAGCCCAGTGGGTAAAAATTGTAATAGCCAAGGATAGGCTTTGTCTGCCTGCCCAATAGACGGCGGATTATTTGTTCCCATATCTCCAAGACTTCCTAAAATTGAGGGATCATTAATCATTACATAGGCAGCAATTCCCGGAACAACTACGATTACGGGAATAATCAATTTTAGAACGGCAGCCATGAGAATTCCTTTTTGGGACTCTTTTAATGATTTAGCAGCCAAGGTTCTTTGAATAATATATTGATTGAAACCCCAGTAGTATAGGTTTGCCACCCAAAGACCTCCTACAAGAACTCCAATTCCGGGGAGGTTTTTGTATTCGGGGTTGGATTCATCTAAAATCATGGCAAACTTTTCCGGCACAGCGTCGAAGACAATTTTCATCCCTGTCATGACTCCTTCTCCTCCAGAGACTGTGTTAAGTGCTAAATAGGTTGTAACCAATCCGCCTAAGACTAGGAAAATAACCTGAATAACATCCGTCCATGCAACTGCTGATAATCCACCGTAAAGGGAATAGGCCGCTGCAAAAAGAGATAAACCAATAACTCCGTAGATCATAGGAATACCCATAATCGTTTCCAGAGCAAGCGAGCCTAGATATAATACGGAGGCAAGGTTTACAAAGACATAGAGGGCAATCCAGAAGACGGCTAAAATTGTTTTTAGATTAGTCGAATACCTTTGTTCGACAAATTCAGGGATTGTATAGAGTCCTTTTTCAATAAAAATTGGAAGAAAATATTTCCCTACGATGATCAGAGTTATTGCCGCCATCCATTCATATGAGGCTATTGCCAGACCTACGGCAAATCCGGACCCTGACATCCCAATAAATTGTTCGGCAGAAATGTTTGCCGCTATTAAGGAAGCACCAATGGCCCACCATGGTAATGATTTACTGGCTAAAAAGTAATCCTCCGCATTTTTTTGATGTCCTTTCTTATCTCTGGAAACCCATAGCCCTACTCCTAAAATTAAAATGGCGTAAGCAATGAAAATAAAATAATCCCAAAATTCAAATGATGAAGTCATAATTAGTTTAGTTGGTTATTTAGTTTAGGTACAGGACAAGGTAATTAAAAATCCTTTTAGGAAGCCAAATGCCCAGCACAAATTTAATTTTGAATTATTTAGATATACTGGTTTATTATATTTTCAAATAACTCTTGTTTTCCGCTTTGCAGGCTTAGTTCTCCATTGGCCTTAGCAATCTCATATAAATCATTAAGATCAAGTTTTCCCTCCTCAAAATCCAAACCTTTTCCGGAATCAAAAGACTCGTATCTTTTTTGACGTAAACTATTATAAGGAGAGGAGGTAAGTATTTTGTCCGCTACTAACAAGCCTCGGGCAAAAGTATCTGCTCCACCGATATGCGCATAAAAAACATCGGCTATATCCGTCGAATTTCTTCTTATTTTGGCATCAAAATTTACACCACCGCCTTTAAGCCCTCCGGCCTGTAAAAAGGTTATCATGGCTTCTGTTACTTCAACAATATTGTTAGGAAACTGATCTGTATCCCAGCCGTTTTGATAGTCCCCCCGGTTAGCATCAATACTGCCTAGCATGCCATGTGCGGCAGCTACTTCCATTTCATGTTGCATGGTATGATTAGCTAAGGTAGCATGATTAACTTCCAGGTTTAATTTAAAATCATCCTGTAAACCATATTGATGCAAAAAGCCAACAACGGTGGCTGCATCAAAGTCGTACTGATGTTTCATAGGCTCCATAGGTTTGGGCTCAATAAAGAATGTACCTTTAAAACCTTTGCCTCTGGCGTAATCTCTTGCCGTAGCAAGAAAACGTCCCATATGATCTAATTCTCTTTTTATATTGGTATTTAAAAGGGACATATAGCCTTCTCTACCTCCCCAAAAAACATAATTCTCTCCTTTGAGAGCTATGGTAGCATCCAAAGCCAATTTTATTTGTCCTCCGGCTCTGGCCAAAACATTAAAATCTGGATTAGTTGCAGCACCATTCATATATCTCGGATTCGAGAAGCAATTAGCCGTACCCCACAAAAGCTTCACCTTTGAGGCCTTCATTTTATCTCGTAAATATTCGACGATGGATTGAAGTCTGTTTTCCGATTCTGAAAAGCTATCTGCCTCTCTTATTAAATCAAAGTCATGAAAACAAAAATAATCAAACCCCATTTTGGTTATAAATTCAAAAGCGGCATCTGCCTTGGCTTTTGCTGCTTCTATTGGGTCGCTATGTCTATCCCATGGAAAATTTTGAGTACCAGGGCCAAAAGGATCGGCTCCTACGCCACAGAATGTATGCCAGTAAGCAATGGCGAATTTAAAATGCTCTCGCATGGTTTTCCCGGCTACAATTTGTTCAGGATTATAGTATTTAAAGGCTAAGGGGTTATCTGATTCTTTGCCTTCAAAAGGAATTTCGCCTATTCCTTTGTAGTATTCTCTGTTGCCTATTAGTGCCATATTAGTAATTTTTTAAGGTTGTTTCAAGTTCTTTCTTCCATTTTAAATAAGCCTCTTTATAATCCCTTTTATCCTCTTGGGGACTATAGCTCATAATATAATCATTATTGATAATCTGATTTCCGAAATTTTCATAATCTCCATTTACAAGTTCACAGGCCCTGGCAGCGCCAATGGCACCAGTTGTATTATAAATTTCAATTTCAAAATTGATAAGCGTGGCAATGGTATTTGAAAAAATTGAAGATCTAAAAAGGTTGTCATTGCCTGCTCTAATAACAGAGGGTCTTACCCCGTCCGATTTTAATATTTCCATCCCATAAACAAAGGAGAATGCTATTCCTTCTAAGGCAGCCCTGCATAAATGGGCCTTAGAATGTTTGTTGAGATTTAGATTACCAATTATACAGCCCATATTTTTGTTTTCGAGCATACGCTCCGGGCCGTTTCCAAAGGGTAAGATGGTTACTCCATCAGATCCAACAGGTATTTTTTCTGCCAATTCATTCATTTCTTCATATGATTCGACTTGCAGATTATTCAAAAGCCAGCGATACATTATTCCAGCACCATTTACGCACAAAAGTTTTCCAATAAAGGGGTGTTCTTTAGAATAGTTTACATGGGCAAAATTATTTACCCTGGAACTTTCTTTAACAGATAAATTATCTGTAATGGCGTAAATTACTCCAGAGGTTCCGCCAGTGGCTGCTATTTCACCCGGATTGAAAACATTTAAGGAGAGGGCATTGTTAGGTTGATCGCCGGCGCGATAAAGTATGGGAGTGCCTATTGCCAGTCCTGTGGCCTCGGAGGCCTCTTTGCTCACTTCCCCTTGATTTGAAAAAGTTGGAGCAATATCAGGTAAAAGTTGTTTGTTTATTTCGTAATAATCCAAAAGCCATTGCGCGATGGCTTCTTCTTTAAAATCCCAGAAAATTCCTTCGGAAAGTCCTGAAATTGTCGTTACACATTGGTTACTTAATTTAAAGGCAATGTATTCTCCCGGCAGCATAGCCTTATTCACCTTTTGAAAAAGAGCAGGTTCATTCTCTTTTACCCATCTAAGTTTGGAAGCTGTAAAATTTGCGGGGGAATTTAAAAGATGTTCGGCACATTTAGAATCACCCAGTTCGTCGAAAGCTTTGTTGCCGATGTCTACAGCTCGTCCATCGCACCAAATGATAGCATTACGAATTGTTTGTCCAGCATCATCAATAAGAACAAGGCCGTGCATTTGATAGGATATTCCAATCCCTTTTATTTCTGAGGGATCAATATTATTCTTCTTTAATATTTTTTTAGTAGCAACACAAATATGCTTCCACCAAATATTAGGATCTTGTTCAGCCCAATCATTTTGAAGGGCTAACATTTCCATTTCCTTTTCAGGTTCATGAATAACATCGATACGCTGTCCTGTATTGCTTGATACTAAAGCGACCTTAATGGAAGAGCTTCCCAAGTCATAACCTAAATTATACATGCCTATTGTTTAGTTTGCAAGACGTAAGATATTGTTTTTGGCAGTATATGACAAACAAGAATAAAAAAAACCCTGATCTATACAATCAGGGTTTTTTATCAACTTAAACTTTATTTATTAATATCCAGGATTCTGAACCAAATTAGGGTTTAGAATGATCTGAGTAGCAGGGATAGGGAATAAATTTTTGTCTGTATTACCTACCGCTGCAGGGTCTTTAAATTCCCAATCACGAGTGTACTGACCAAATCTGATCATATCATTACGTCTCCAGAACTCTATATATAATTCTCTTCCTCTTTCATCAAGTAAATCTTGTTCGGAAACAGTACCTAAAGGAGTAGCTCCGCGCAACACTCTTAGCTCATTAACCAATGATGTTGCATCTCCGCTACTTCTTAACAAAGCTTCCGCTTTCATTAAATGTGCATCTGAATACCTGAAGAAAACTTCGTGTTCTTTAAAACCACCATATCTCGGACCATATTTAAGTACTCTTATTCCAGTTACTTCATTATTATCCAAAAGGTCCGGAGCTCCTGTAACAGAACTGGTGTATTCCCTTGTAAAATCCAAAGGATTAGTACCCCTGTCTTCTAGTGGTGTTCCAGTAGGGCCATATTGTTGTCCTTTAAGGAAACCAAAGCCTATGTTAGTACCATCTGCTATACCGTCGCCATCGTCATCCACGGTTCCTTCAGTGCCAGCAGGTAAGCCTTGAAGTGGTACACCACCTCTACGTTCTTCCTGGCCAAGACCTACTTCGTTACTTTCTGGTCCTTCAAATAAATCGTAAAACTCCGAAAGTGTAGCAAAGCCATTCCATCCACCGGCTTGCTCTGGAGTAGTAAGGTTGTAATGCAAACCATTCCAGATTCTATTACCTACACCGGTCTTAATCCACCAGATAGTTTCATCATCTGCGGTATCTCTAAAAATATCAAAATAACCCTCTTGTAATGCGTAACCATCGGCGGCGATTTCATCTACCAAAGCGATAACCCTTGCCATATCTGCACCGTCAGGGCTACCTGAGCCGTTAAAAATATGTCTGTTCAAATGGGTTTTAGCCAATAAATATCTGGCAGCCGCTTTTGAAGCATTTACATTAGCTGCACCAGAAGGCCCGGTAGCAGGAAGTCCTGAAATAGCGGCTTCCAAATCTGCAACTATAAATAGTACAGCCTCATCACCTGTCAATACAACAGGATCTTCTATAGGAGAAGCTTCCGTGTCTCTGTAAGGTACCTGTCCAAAATTGTCCAATATTACATAAACCGCTAATCCTCTGAAGAAATGGGCAGCTGCAATAGATTCTGCCGAAGCAACAGACCTTGGGTCTAATATTTCGCTGGCGGTAAGTTGCAACTCATTCCATTGATTCCATACATTAGTGATGTACTGATGATCAGGAGTCCAGGTATGTTGATGTAATTGTCTCCATATTCCATTATCACCCCAGTCGGAACCTCTTGTTGGCACCAGCATTTCGTCCGTTGTCACTTCTGAAAGGGCGTATAAATTAGCTTGGTCACCAATGTATCCGTTAATGTTATTATACATACTGGTAACCTGACTTGCGGCTTCTTCAGCGGTGGGAACACCTTCGAAGTTAGCGGCAAGTAAAGAATCGGTTTCCTCTATTTCCAGATCGGTACATGAAAACAAGAGTACCAAAGTAAAAACCGATAAGATCGTAGATTTTAATTTAGTTTTTGAATAATTAATCATTGCAGTTTTTTTTAAGTTAAAATT
>CALOAJ010000015.1:0-89142 GCA_942491255.1 uncultured Flavobacteriaceae bacterium
GAATTGGCAATTATTGGGTACTCGTACAATTACGATGAGTCAAACAATCGAAGTTGGCTTGGCTACAACCTCTCATCAGGATGGTGTATTGGCTACGGCAATCTATGATAATGTAACGGTTCAGAATACTAGTGGAGGAGGTAATGAAGCTCCTACAGCTATAGTAGGAGCTACCCCGACTAGTGGCACTCCTGCTTTGGTGGTTCAATTTACAGGAAGTAATTCTACAGATGATACGGGCATAGAGAGTTATTTATGGACTTTTGGAGATGGCAATACCTCTATAGAAATGAATCCAGAGCACACCTATAATAGTGCTGGCGTTTATAATGTTAGTTTACTTGTGACCGATAATGAAGGTCTTAATGATACTGCAGGCACGATTATCACGGTGAGTTCTTTACCGAATGCGGGTCCTACGGCGAGTGCTAGTTCTAATGTTAGCAGTGGGGAAGCGCCCTTGTTGGTATCATTTGATGGTAGTGGTTCTACAGATGATAACGGGATATCTAGTTATTTATGGACTTTTGGAGATGGTAATACTTCTACAGCAACGTCACCTTCTTATGAGTTTACTACTCCAGGGAGTTATCAGATAAGGCTTCGTGTGGAAGATGAGCAAGGGGAGTTTGATGAAGAGACACTTACGATAACAGTTACGGCGTCGCCAGGTGGATGTATAGCTTTGGAATCACCATGGAGTAATCGAGATATAGGTAATGTAGCTGCTGATGGCAGTGCATGTGTGGATAGTGGTGTGTATCAGGTGGAGGCCTCTGGGCGTGATATATGGGATAGCAGTGATGAATTTCATTTTGTACACCAGTCTCTCACGGGAGATGGTGAGATTATTGCCAGGGTAGTGTCCTTAGAGGATACGAACGACTGGGCCAAGGCTGGTGTAATGATGCGCAATGGTACAGCCGCCAATGCGGCTATGGTTTTAATGGCCTTATCCCCTAATCCTTTAAATCTTGGCTTGCGTATAATTTCGAAGATCGACCAACGACAGGGGCAACCATGACACCAAATGCAGCCAATATTGGACCAATAGCTGTTGGGAACTACCCTTATTATCTGCGATTAGTAAGGCAAGGCAATATTTTTACAGGATATGCGTCGGCGACTAATGGGAATTGGCAGTTATTAGGTACTCGCACAATTACGATGAGTCAAACAATAGAAGTTGGCTTGGCCACGACCTCACATCGCGATGGAGTTTTGGCTACAGCAATCTATGATAATGTTTCAATTATTCAATCATCTACCATAGCTGCAAAAGGAGCTGATTTCTTTTTAAGTGAGACGGCTGAAGCCCCTTCAAAAGTTGAGGACTTTAATAGTCCTTTGACTGTTTATCCTAATCCAACAAAATCTGAGGTTGAAATTTTAATAGGTCAGCAGCCTTCAGATTTAAAGGAAGTTTATCTCTATGATATGAGTAGGAGGTTAGTTCAACAATACCAGGCGAAGGAAATTCTGCAAACCAATGGGGTTTATAAGTTTAATACTATAGGTCTGGAAGAAGGCGTATATATCGTTAATATAAAAACAAATTCTTCCACAACATACAATTATCAACTTGTGGTAAAAAAGCAGTAGTACACCTCAGAAGATTAGTAGAATGTATCAATTGTATTATGAATTAAGGGCAATACCTTTTTTAAGAGGCTTGTACTAATTTTAATCTCTTTTAAATAGTCAAGCTGATCTATTCTATGCACGTCAGAAGCGACAAAATCAATATGACCTTTTTCTATAAGTTCATGGGCCGCCTTTTTTACCTCAGGGCCATAATAGTTGCTAAGAGAGAGCAAATTAAGCTGAAATAATACTCCTTTTTCTTTGTAATAAGCATACTTTCTAAAATCTGAATGCCAATATCCATAACGCTCTGGATGAGCTAATATCGGGAAATAGCCATTCTTCATAACAGATGCTATACATTCTTCAAAATGAATAGCAGGCTGTAAGTACGACATTTCAACTAATAAGTGGTCTTTACGTAAGGGCATAACACCTTTATCAGTTAATAAATCTTCAAAGCCATCATCTATCATGTGTTCCGCTGCTGCTTCAATACTCACATCGGTTAAATTCTTAGCTAACAATTCATTGGTTAATTGATGAAGAGATTCAGTGATTGTCTCCCTGGTATTTGGATAATAATTATTCATAATATGAGGCGTAGCCACAAAACTATTGATCCCTATATCCGAGAAACCCTTGATTAATTGAATAGAATCCTCTACCGTTTTAGCGCCATCGTCTATCCCAGGAAGAATGTGATTATGAATATCGATAAACCCGGAGAGATAGTCTGCCAAGAATTTTTTCTTGCTAAAAATTTGAAACATATAAAAGGCTTACTTCACAAAAATAGTGTTTAATGATATAATTAAAACCGTTTCAGTGAATCTAAGCCTTTTTTCTTTAAATCATTATTCCTACAAGTTCTGTAATATTGCAGCTTGAGCGGCAGCAACTCTTGCAATTGGAACTCTAAAAGGGGAACAACTGACATAATTCATTCCTGTTTCGTTGCAAAATTCCACAGAACTTGGTTCGCCACCGTGTTCTCCACAGATTCCAACTTTTAAATTTGGCTTTGTTTGTCGCCCTCTTTCAGTTCCCATTTTTATTAATTGTCCAACTCCTTCTTGGTCTAGTATTTCAAAGGGATCTGAAGTCAGTATACCCTTAGCTAAGTATATGGATAGAAATTTTCCAGCGTCGTCTCTGGAATAACCAAAGGTCATTTGCGTAAGATCATTTGTACCAAAAGAAAAGAAATCGGCCCGTTCGGCAATTTTATCCGCCAATAATGCTGCTCGCGGAATTTCAATCATAGTACCAACTAAGTACTCAATATCATTCTTTCTTTCTTTAAACACTTTATTTGCTGTTGACCTGATAATCTCTTCCTGGAGAACAAATTCATTTACGGTTCCAATGAGTGGCACCATAATTTCCGGAATTACAATTATTCCCTTTTCTTTTAAATTTATGGCTGCTTCAATAATGGCCCTTGTCTGCATTTCTGTTATTTCAGGATAGGTGTTTCCCAGCCTGCATCCTCTATGACCTAACATTGGATTAAATTCCTGAAGTTCTGCTACTTTATTTTTTACGGCTGATAAAGAAATATGTAGATCTTCAGCCAATTCTTTTTGAGTAGCTAGTTGATGTGGAACAAATTCATGTAAAGGCGGATCCAATAGCCTGACAGTCACTGGTAAACCTTGCATTGCTTCAAATATGCCTTCAAAATCGCTACGTTGCATAGGCAAGAGTTCTTTAAGAGCCATTTTTCTGCCTTTTACGGTATCGGCCAAAATCATTTCTCTCATGGCCCGAATCCTATCTACTTCAAAAAACATATGTTCTGTTCTTGCTAGTCCAATACCTTCAGCTCCAAAACGACGAGCTACTTTGGCATCTTTGGGAGTATCTGCATTAGTACGAACATTCATAGTTCTGAACTTGTCAGATAATTTCATAATTTCCGCAAACTCCCCACTTAACTCGGGCTCCATGGTGGGTACTTTACCTTCAATAATGTTACCCGTAGAACCATTTAAGGAAATCCAATCTCCTTCATGATATTCTTTATCATCAACTTTTAAAACTCTGTTTTTATAGTCAATTTTTAGTGCACCTGCACCTGAAATACAACATTTACCCATACCTCTTGCTACTACCGCTGCGTGGGAAGTCATTCCTCCTCTGGCAGTCAGAATACCCTTGGCTAGGTTCATACCTTCCAGGTCCTCAGGTGACGTTTCTATTCGGGTAAGAATGGTATATTTATATTTATTTGCTTCATCTGCAAAGAATACTATTTGTCCGGTTGCAGCTCCCGGAGAAGCGGGTAAGCCCTGTGCAATAATATTATCTTTGTTTAAACGGCTATGGTCGAAGACGGGGTGTAGTAATTCGTCCAGTTTGTTTGGCTCTATGCGCATTAAGGCTTCTTTCTCATCAATCTGGCCTTCTTTGAGAAGATCAACGGCGATTTTTACCATGGCAGCCCCTGTTCGTTTGCCATTTCTGGTTTGTAGGATCCACAGCTTCCCATCCTGAATAGTGAATTCCATATCCTGCATATCGCGATAGTGTTTTTCCAGTTTTTCCTGATAACCATAAAGCTCAGAATATATAGAAGGCATTAGTTCCTCTAAGGAAGGATAATTGGCAATCCTTTCAGATTCTTTTACCTGTGCAAGTGCTGCCCAGCGTTCTGAACCTAATTTGGTTATTTGCTGTGGTGTTCTTACGCCTGCAACTACATCTTCCCCTTGTGCATTAATCAAATATTCCCCATTAAAAACATTCTCACCCGTTCCTGCATCTCTTGTAAAACAGACTCCGGTTCCGGAATTATCTCCCATGTTGCCGTATACCATAGCTTGAACATTAACGGCGGTACCCCAGTCTGCAGGATAGCCGTTCATTTTTCTATAATAAATGGCCCTATCCCCATTCCAGCTGTCAAAGACAGCCATAATTGCTCCCCATAGCTGATCCCATGGATCCAGAGGAAAATCGTGACCTGTTTGTTTTTTTACCGCATCTTTAAAGTCATAAACCAAATCCTTTAAATCCTGCACGGTAAACTGAGTGTCCAATTCTATATTTCGCTTATCCTTTAGGTGTTCCATGATTTCCTCAAACGGATCTATGTCTTCTTTGGTTTTCGGTTTCATACCAAGAACAACCCCACCATACATTTGAATAAAACGTCGATAGGAATCCCAGGCGAAGCGTTCATTTTTTGTTTTTTGTACTAATCCGGGTATCACTTCATCATTTAACCCAAGATTCAAGTACTGTATCCATCATTCCTGGCATAGAAACGCGGGCTCCGGATCTAACTGAAATCAATAGGGGATTTTCAATATCACCAAATTTGGCTCCCATAATTCCTTCAATATTCTTAATGGCCTGCTTGACTTCATCCTTGATAAATAGGATGACCTTATTTTTCCCCAGTACATTATATTCTGTACAAACTTCCGTAGTAATAGTGAAACCTGGAGGCACCGGAATACCTATGGCACTCATTTCAGCCAAATTTGCCCCTTTTCCACCTAAAAGGTTTTTCATTTTACTATTGCCGTCTGCGCTTTTGTCGCCGAAACGATATACTCTTGTTTTTACTTCGGAAATAGTCTCCATAGGATATAATTTAAGTTCTATTTAATAGCCCGAAATTACTGTGAATTGATATCTGAAAATATGACATATATCATAATTATCAGAAGCAAAGGGCTTTTGTAACAATAGTTACTAAACGTGGCCACAATCGAGCTTCATTAATTAGGAAGTTTATTAATGCCAATTATCTATTTATTGATTATAAATCTTAAACAAGAAAGAATCTTGAATACTGTAACAGATTTCCAGAAATAAATAGAGGCTGATGGAACTATTTTACTATTTTTTATTCTTATTGCTTCTGCCAAATTCCTAATACTCAATTAATAATCACCAAAATGTTTTGTGATATAGGATATATTTAACAACCATCAATCTAAATATTTTGTATTTTTCTAATGCTTGTGAACTGACTTCGTTTCTGCGTAGCGCTATTGAAGCTTATGTTTTATTAAAACAAAAGTCGCACAAGATTACTTTGAAAAAATCAAGTTTGCTATGAAGAAATTCTTGTTTTTACTTTTAATTACCCTATTTGTTGGTACGATATGGGCCCAGGATAGTTACAGAAATATAAGTGGAATAGTTACTGACGGAAAAAGACCTCTTAAAGAAGTAGAAGTTGCTAATATTGATTCTGAAAGTCTAGTTAAAACCGATGTCTCAGGTAGATACAGTATTAGAGCTCAAGAAGGAGAAACGCTAGTTTATAATTATTCTGGTAAGAAAGCAGTAGAGATAAATGTTGAAGACGTCACCACTTATTTGAACATAAATTTAAAAGACGAAATACAAGAGCTTTCTGAAGTAGTTATCTCCAAGAAATATAGTAAAACACAAGCAGAATTAACTCAAGAATATAATATCAATAAGGATCTAATAAGGACTTCCTATGGTATCATTGATACAAAACGTTCAAATTATAATATAAGGGTATTTCAAGGTAAAAATCTAAACCCTGCTTCTTACGATATAATATCAATTTTAAGGGCCAAAGTCCCCAATATCTTAGTTCCTAATAATACTTTTGCTTCCAATAATGTAGTGGCCTACTTTCCAAGGGGATATACTTCTATTAATAATCCAACTCCTATTTTATTCGATGTGGATGGTAACTTAATGCAAACTGTTCCTACATATGTGGATGTACTAAATATTGATAGAATTGCCATAATTACTTCCCTAGGCGCATTGCAGCGATATGGCAGTTTAGCGGCAGGAGGCTTGGTGATAATAAATACCAAAGTAACAAACTTCACTCGTGAACCTGGAACAGTTGCACCCTATGATCAGGCGAAATTAAGGACAAACTTTGTACAAGATGGAGTAGCTAAAGTTGCCACGGAAGAAGTGACACCTGTATATTTAGAAAGCTTGCGCTCTACTGAAAATTTGGAAGAGGCGATTGCACTATATAATGAAATGAGTAAACGATATGGTCCTTCGCCTTACTTCTATTTAGATGCTAGAAATTTTTTCATTGAGGAGCGGGAAGATAGCAATACGGCTGATCAAATTACCAAGATTATTACTGATAAATTTTCCGACAATCCAGTTGTCTTAAAGGCTTTGGCTTATCAGCTTGACGATGAAAGGAATTATAAAAATTCTTTAGTATTATATAAAAAAATATTTGTTTTAAGACCCGACTATCAGCAGTCTTATAGAGATTTGGCAAATGCTTATCTAAATTACGGAAACGCTCATAGAGCAGCTCTTTTGTATGCGCGATATAACTATATTTTATCTCAAGGTTTGTTCGAGGAATCTGAAACATTTTCAACCATATTGAAAAGGGATTTTGATAATTTACTTGTCCAAAATAGAGAACTACTTCCCAAAACAAAATCCTTTGATGTAAAAGATAAAGATGGGTTTAATGGGACTCGATTGTTTTTTGAATGGAATGATAGCGAAGCAGAATTTGAATTACAATTTGTTAATAACGATAAACAGTACTACTTATTTAAGCATAGTTACTTCGACAATGAGAAGCTTATAAAAGAAGAAAAACAGTATGGCTTTTCTAGCCAGGAACACTTAATATTTGATGCAGAGGATGAGTGGCAGGTGAATGTAAACTATTTGGGCAATAAAAGTCTTACGCCTACTTATTTAAAAGTAACCATATACCGTAATTTTGGTTTAGCCTCTGAACAAAAAGAATCTCAGGTATTTAAATTGTCTACCAAAAATATAAATCAGGAATTAACAAAAATAAAGTCGAATTTTGTTGCTTCAAGACCATAGTAATGGACTTACATCAACAAAGGGTATTTATTTTTATAAACTGAAAATATCCCTCTATTGTCCCATATTTAAAGAGTTGACATGATAAACGATTTAATTATTTCTATGTTATGGAGTATCTCGCCTTTCGGGGAGGCCAAAGTGGGTATTCCCTATGGCATGCTCAATGGCGTAAATAGATACGCAGTATTTATACTGCCTGGCCAATGTTTGGCTTCCTTTGATGATGTGAAAAAATTTAAATCAGGTATTTTATAAAAGGGAAAAAAAAGTATGAAAGGCAAGGGAGGAGGGAAAATGAAGAAAAAGGATCGGGGGGGGGGCATCGAGCGAATTGATCAAGATTGAAAAAATAATTATGCGTCTTCAAAACCATAGGAATAATATTAAAAGGGAATTCTATTATTGTCATTAAGTTTTCTTTAGAATATATCTTGTAAAGGTAATGTACTAGTAAATAATCCTTATTACCTGATATAACCAATTCGTGCGCTACCAATATTGTCTCCGAAATATCCTATATTTAAAATGGATCTACTTATATTTAGTAATGACGAGAGACAAAAACTCATAAGTAGGGTATAATTTACTTAAGTTGATGTGGCTATCAGGATTTCTATTACGGGTAGTAGCTAGTGGTATTTTTTTCTTGACTAATAAAACCTAGAATATTAGAAACAACTTTATAAAATAGAAATAAAAAACTGATATTAAATTATTTATAATACCTATATCACCTTATTGCACTTTTGATCCTAGATGAAATTATCAAATAACCAAAAACGACAATTCAGGACAGTTTTGTGGATTACAGTTTCATGGACAATTATATCTATGATACAATTGTTATATGAAGTTACAATTCTTAAGGAATATGGATTTGAATATCGCTGGAGTACTTCAGGAAATTTTTTAACCTATTTTGTAATTAATTCTTTGGCATTTGTATTGAATGGTTTTATAGGTGGGTTAGTGGTGGTCTTTTTTCTTCAAAATTGGATTCGCAATCGTTCCTATTCTCGCGGACTTATCTATGGAATGTTTATCTACATTGTACTTTTCTTTGTAATGACATGTATTCAAAATTATTTCGTTATTGACTCCATGTGGGATGGCAAGAACTCTTTTTTTGCTGCCTATAGCAATGGTTTAAAAGACTATTTTTTTTCTTATGAGTTTTTAAGAAGTTTTCCCTTTTGGCTATTAATTCTTGTAGGAACCTTAATTACATTATTCTTAAATGATAAATACGGCCCCGGGGTTTTTATGAAATTCTTATCAGGGAGATATTTTGAACCAAAAAGCGAACGGAGAATATTTATGTTTCTAGATCTAAAAGGCTCTACAGCAATAGCTGAAAAACTTGGAGAACAAGAGTATTTTCGCTTTCTGCAAAAAACATTTAAGGATATAACATCTATTCTTTTATCCACTAGAGCTGAAGTATATCAATATGTGGGAGATGAAGTTGTTTTAAGCTGGAACATAAAGGAGGGTTTAAAAAATTTCAATTGTATTCGTTGTTTTCAGGAGATTGAAAAATTATTCAAGGAATCGGAAGGCCTCTATGAGAATATGTTTGGCGTTGTTCCAAGGTTCAAGGCGGGTTTACATGTTGGTAAGGCAACCGTAGGTGAAATAGGCGTACTAAAAAGAGATATCGTGTATTCAGGGGATGTATTGAATACCACTGCCAGAATTCAAAGTAAATGTAACGAACTTGGCGCCGCATTACTTGTTTCGGAGGACTTAAAAGATTCTTTGCCTTCAAATGGTTTAGAATTCAATTCCTTAGGGGAAATTAGACTTAGAGGCAAATCTGAAGCTATGGTTTTGTACTCACTTTCTATTTAGTTTTTACTAAACACAATGTGAAAGGAATATTCATCTTATATTCTAAATCTTGTTTTTAGCCAAGATAAGGCTGATTATAATAACGCTTTCCGGTTGCTTTATACATGGCGTTGGCAACGGCAGCAAAAACCGGAGGAAAGGTCGGTTCCCCTAAACCGGTGGGGTCTATATCATTCTCCACAAAGTGAACCTCTATTTCCTTGGGAGCTTCCTGCATTCGGATCATGCGATACCTGTCAAAATTATCTTTTTCGGGCACCCCATTTTTAAATGTCAGTTCTCCATAAAGAGCATTACCAATCCCATCTACGATTCCACCTTCGCAAAGATTCGTAGCGGCATCGGGATTAACCACTATACCACAATCAATCGCGCAGGTAACTTTGTCAATTATAGGTTTGTTGTTTACCCAGTGCATGTCAATTACTTGGGCAGCATAGGAGTTATGACAGAAGTAAGCCGAAACCCCTCGACTGCCATTGGAAGATTTATCAACCCATTTAGATTTTTCCTTTACTAATTGAAGTACGCCGGCATAGCGAGATGGATCGTAGTCGTTTTGTTCCCCAACCGGATTTGTTCTTGCCCTTTCTAAAAGCTCCAATCTAAAATCTATAGGATCTTTCCCGGCAGCTTCGGCTACTTCATCGAGAAAAGACTGTTCTGCGCTCGCCATAAAGTTTGATCGAGGTGCTCTAAAAGACCCAATGGTTATATTGGTATTTATGCTCCAACTTTCCGCAAGGTAATTGTCAACAGCGCCTGCCGGAAATCTATCGGCATATAAAGGACTTTCAGGAATACCTCCTGCATTTACATGAAAACCAATGAGATTGTTTTTAGCATCTAAGGCGGCTTTATAGCTAACCTGATACATCGGGCGATAAATACCTCCCGTCATATCGTCTTCTCTGGTATATATAAGTTTTACGGGGGCTTTCATTTTTTGAGAAATCAGAGCAGCTTCTATAGCCCAATGGGCATAAGATCGCCTGCCATAGCCACCACCAAGCCTTGTCAATTGAATATCTATCTGATCTACCGGGATGCCCAACCTAGATGAAAGGGCGTGTTCTGTGAGTTCAGCTTTTTGTAGGGGTCCGGCAAGTTCCGCACTATTTTCCTGGACATCTGCAAAAAAATTCATTGGCTCCATACAGTTATGGGCTAGAAAAGGAGCTGTATAAGTTTGTTCTATAATCTTGGCCGCTTTCCTAAAGGCATTTTCAGGATCTCCGTCTTTTCGTACTATTTTCGCTTGTTTGGAACCCATTTCAAGCATTGCCTTTTCATGGTCTTGGGTATTTTCAAGTCCATTCGGAATAGTTAAGGTCTGTTGTGGCCCTCGATAGGGTTGTCTTTCTTCCGTATAGGTCTCAAAAGGCTCCCATTGGATGGATAGCTCTTTCTTTGCATTCATTACCTCCCAAGTGGTTTTACCTACAATAGCTACTACTTCTAGAAAAGTACAGGTATCAAAATGCTGTCTTGTATAACTATCTTCCAGTACGTTTAAAGTAAAGACTTCTTTTATTCCCGACATGGACATTACATTGGTCTTGTCATAGGATTTTAATTTCATTCCAAAAGCAGGAGGTTGTACGATCATGGCTGTATACATTCCCTCTTTATAAATGTCGGATCCAAATAAAGACTTACCCTTTACAATATCAAGGCCGTCTACATTTTTTTTAGAGGTACCGATAATACTAAAATCCTTAATATCTTTTAATACCACCTCTTCCGGAATATCTAATTGAGCTGCTGCTGAAGCCATTTCTCCGTAGGAAGCGGATTTTTTACTTGAGGCGTGCTGAAGCGTGCCCTCGTGTGTTGTAATTTCAGAAGCAGGAACATCCCAAGCCACAGCCGCCGCTTCTTTTAACATTTGTCTGGCAGAAGCTCCCGCCATTCTAAGGCCATTCCAACTTTGTCTTATCGCCTGGCTACCCCCAATAAATTGGCGATTATATAGTTCGGTGTTTAATGGGGCTTGCTCAACAATTACATCTGTCCATGCCACATCCAACTCCTCAGCCACAATCATAGGCATAGCTGTTTTTACATTCTGACCCCCTTCCGGATTAGGTGACATAATGGTAACCCTTCCATTTTCACCAATTTTCAGGTAGCCATTAATCTCAAACCATTCTTTGGGCATTTCCTTGAATGAAGCCTGCGCAGTTGTTTCCGGTTTACAAGAATTTAACCAACTAAATCCGAGTATCATACCACCGCTGGCAAGGCTTGTGTTTTTAAGGAAAGCGCGCCTTCCGATTTTTGTTTTGGTAATTGACATACAATGGCAATAATTATTATGTTAACCTATTATTGGCGGTTTATCTGAAATAAACGGTTGGTTGTAATATCTTCTGCCCGTGGCTTTATAGAGGGCATTTGCCAAAGCCCCCATAATAGGAGGAAATGGTGGTTCACCAAGGCCGGTCGGATCGATTCCGTTATCCACAAAATGCGTTTCGATGGATCTTGGTGCCTCGCTATGTCTTATCAATCGATATTTATCAAAATTGGTCTGCTGAGGCATTCCATCTTCAAAAGTGATGGCACTATACATTGCATGACCAATACCGTCGACAACCCCACCTTCAGCCAAGTTGGTCGCTGCATCAGGGTTTATCACAATACCACAGTCGATAGCGCTAGTGACTTTTTGAACAACAGGCTTATTGTTCTCCATGACCATATCCAATACCTGGGCCACATAGCTATTATGGCAGAAATAGGCAGATACCCCACGGTACGTGCCCTGTTCATAAGCACCCCAATTGGATTTTTCCTTGACCAATTCTAAGACACCGGCATATCGATTGGCGTCATAATCGTTTTCTTCACCCACTGGATTTTCCTGTGCTCTTTTTAATAAATCCAATCGAAGCTGAATAGGGTCTTTACCGGCCGCTTCTGCAACTTCATCCAAGAACGACTGCTCGGCACCCGCAATGAAATTGGATCTGGGAGCCCTAAAAGCACCTGTTGTGATATTGGAGTCTATGGTCCAATCCTCTGCCAGATAGTTGTCAAGTGCTCCTGCCGGAAAACGATTGGCAAATAATGGGCTCTCCGGAATGCCACCTGTCTTTACATGAAGTGCGGTTAAATTATTGTCCGAGTCGAGTGCAGCACGATAGGTAGCGAAGTAGCTTGGGCGGTAGGTACCTTGGGACATATCGTCTTCCCGGCTATAGATAAGTTTCACAGGGGCTTTGACTCTTTGCGAGATTACAGCGGCCTCTACCATAAAATGTCCATATAGCCTACGACCAAATCCTCCCCCTTGACGGGTCATCATGATATCTACTTTTTCCAAAGGAAGGCCTAAACGTTCCGCTACGGCTGGCTCCATCCATTCGGGTGTTTGTGTAGGTCCCAATAATTCTGCATGGTCATCTGTGACGTTGGCGAAGAAATTCATGGGTTCCATGGTATTGTGCGCCAAGAACGGACAACTGTAACTCCTTTCAATTATTTTGGCAGCATTTTTAAATGCTTTTTCGGGGTTTCCATCCCTGCGAACTACCTTACCCTTGCGAGCATTTAATTCTTCCATTTTTATACGATGAGTTCCCGAGTCTTCCTTGCCTGTCGGATGGTTCACCTTCATTTCGTTTCCAAACATCATAAGACCCACCGAGACATCCGGTGTATTTTCCCATTCAATTTTCAAAGCTTTTTTCGCCTGCATCACTTGCCAGGTACTTTCTCCTAATACGGCGACCACTTCATTGAAAGCCGTATGATGAAAAGCGCTACGTTTAAAATTATCATCGTAAAGTTTTATGGAGAATATATCTTTAATACCGGGCATTTGTTTTGCCGACTCAGCATCAAAAGATTTTAATTGCATGCCGAAGGCGGGTGGATGGGCCAAGGTGGCGATTAACATCCCTTCACGTTGTACATCTATACCAAATAAGGGCTTCCCTGTAACGATATTTTTTCCGTCAACATTTTTACGCGAAGTACCAATAATAGAGAATTCAGACCGCTCTTTTAATTCAACCTCAGCGGGTACTTCTATTAGGGATGCAGCAGAGGCCATTTCTCCATAACCCGCTGAATTGCCACTCGCCTCATGGGTAAGTACGCCTGCTATCGCGCTAATTTCAGAGGTAGGAACCTGCCATGCCTTCGCGGCCGCCTCCTTTAACATATGGCGTGCGGTTGCCCCGGCCATGCGTAGGCTTTGCCAAGAACTGCTGATAGATCGGCTCCCTCCGGCCACTTGCCAACTGTATAGGTTCGTGTTTAATGGCGCCTGTTCCACAATCACGTTATTCCAGTCAATTTCAAGTTCATCGGCAACGATCATTGGCATGGAAGTTCGAACATTTTGCCCGATCTCAGGATTGGGGGACATGATGGTCACCAAACCATTATCGCCAATTTTCAAATAGCCATTTATCTCGAACCATTCCTTGGGCATTTCCCTAACAGCCATCTCTTTTACCTGCTCGGGCTTGCATGAATTTAAAAAACTAAATCCAAGAACAAGTCCACCACTGGCAAGACTGGTATTTTTTATAAAGGCGCGCCGACCTATTTTTATTTTTAAGGTGCTCATTTTTGTTATTTTTAAATTGATGTACTACACTTGGGAATCAGCAGCCATTTTTACGGCCTTTTTAATCCTGGTATAGGTTCCACAGCGGCAAATGTTTCCATTCATAGCCATTTCAATTTCAGAATCTGTGGGATTTGGATTGTTTTTGAGTAGGGCAGAGGCGGTCATTATTTGACCTGCCTGACAGTACCCGCACTGAGGTACATCTACTTCGAGCCATGCCTTTTGAACCGGGTGATCCCCATTTTCCGATAGTCCTTCTATAGTAGTAATTTCCTGATTTCCTACCGCGGAAATCGTAAGCATGCAGGCTCGCACTGCAATCCCTTCTAAATGTATGGTGCAGGAACCGCATTGGGCAATACCGCAACCATATTTTGTCCCCACCAATTTTAGGTGGTCTCTAAGTACCCAAAGCATTGGAGTATTAGGGTCTACGTCTACCTCTTGAGTAGTACCGTTGATTTTTAATGTAAATGTTGCCATAATTCTATAGTATATACATAAAGTTAAGTATTCTAATTCTTAGATCAATATAAATTGTAATTAGAATCAATTTAAATTGTTCTGAATCATTATCTTTTGATGGTCAGCAAATTAAGATCTCTTAGCCATAACTATAGTTGCACTTCAACTTCTTGCCTTTTTGTATCATAAATACCAAGATAATGCTATCTAGCTCAATTCCTCCCTTAACTGATAACCCGGCTAAAACTTAATTATCTATAAAATATCGTTTTAGCTACCTAAGTTATCGATTAAGATTTTATAATATTATTATATAATATACATTTACAATATTTTAACTATATATATTTAAAGCATTAGTTTAATTTTTTTAAAATACGTATTGCATTCCTTTTACATTCGGAATATGGTAATTTTAACTCGAATATTTTAAATTATTTGTATTTTGTTCTGGCCTATTTATAGAATTTTTGACATCAATATAATATCTTGCATGCTGCAAGAATCAGAAGGTCAATTTTTTTTCCTTAACACCTTCAAAACTGAAAAATGAAAGCTATGAAAAAATTTAAGTACATCGTTACAGCTCTTCTCATGATATTATTGAGTTGTTCCGAAGAAGATAAACCCCCAACTTTAGGCCCCCCATCTAATCTAGTCGTTACCTCTGATATAAGCGATGATGGATCGGGAGAGGTTGCTTTTGGAGCCACAGCCGAAAACACCACTTCTTTTCTATTTAATTTTGGCGACGGTACGTCTCTAGAATCTTTGACAGGTAATGTGGTTAAGACTTACGAAATGGGAGGCCAGAATACCTATAGTGTCGTAGTAACCGCAAATGGGGCTGGTGGCTTAAGTGTTTCAACAACCATAGAAATCAATGTGACTATTGATTCGGAAGGATCAGAAAGTGCCGAAGTAATTAATCTCTTAACTTCAGGAAGCTCGAAAACCTGGTATTTGGCAGTAGCACAACCCGGGCATCTTGGGTTAGGTCCTGCACGCGAGGGTATCGATGGGGATTGGTGGTATCCTAAATGGTATTCGGCACAAGCTTTTGAGAAATGTGGTGATGGTGCTTCTGATTGTTTTTGTGATGATGAGCTAACCTTTTTCTGTAAATGATAGTGGGGAAATGTCTTATGTGCTTGATAATAAAGGAAAGACATTTTTCAACGTGGGACATAAAGATGTAGTTGGTGGCACCCAGCCTGAAGACTTTTGTTATGATTTTGACACCTCAGGGACAAAGACGATTTCTTTGTCAATGGTCTCAGGGAATGTTCCTGAGGGTGAAACAACTGGTATGCAGATGGATTTTTCGGACGGTGGATTCATGAGCTACTACGTAGGTTCATCTTCCTACGAGATTCTCTCCATAGATGAAGACCTTTTATATGTTAGAACCTATGATACGGCCAATCCTGAATTGGCATGGTATCTCCGATTTGCTTCCGAGCCTGCAGTTGGCGGTGGAGATGAGAAACTTGAAACCATTTATACGAACTTGGTATGGTCTGATGAATTTGACGTGGATGGAGCACCAAACCCTTCTAATTGGACGTATGATCTTGGTGCTGGTGGCTGGGGCAACAACGAGGCCCAAACCTATACAGATGACCCCGCTAATGTAATAGTTGAGGACGGTATTCTGAAAATCACTGCGATATCTGAAGGTGGTGACGACGCCGTATATTATTTTGATGATATTAGTCAGGTGAGCACAGGGGGGGCATCTTCATCCATAGATGATTTTGAGGGAACCCCTCCAACTTTTAGCAACTTTGGTGGCGCATCAACGGTTGTTACTGCCAATCCTGATGCCTCAGGGGTGAACACCTCATCTACGGTGGGAGAGACTACAAAACCTATTGGATCTGAAACCTTTGCCGGGTCTTTCTTTGACTTGTCCGCCCCATTAGATTTAGTAACTTATTCTAATATTAGCATAAAAACTTGGTCTCCTAAAGTAGGTGCTGTTGTAAAGATAAAGCTTGAAAATTCTGCAAATGCCGATCAGAATTATGAAGTCGATATGTCTACAACGGTTGCCGATACCTGGGAAGAATTGGTCTTTGACTTTAGTTCTGCACCGGCTTTCAATTTCGATCGAATTGTGGTTTTCTTTGATTTCGGGGTAAGTCCGGCGGGTGCCTATACATCTGCACGGATCAAATCTGAAAACCTCTATGAGTTTACCTATGGTAGAGTAGAAATCAGGGCAAAACTTCCTTCGGCGGGCGGTACCTGGCCGGCTTTATGGGCGTTAGGAGCTAATTTTGAAGATATAGGATGGCCTACTTGCGGAGAAATAGACGTTATGGAACATGTTGGGAATAGTGCTAATACCACTTCAAGCGCTTTGCATTATCCAGGTAATTTTGGTGGTACAGCTGTTTACGGAGCTATCCCGATACCTACTGCCACTTCTGAATTTCATAATTATACGGTGGAATGGACTCCGGAAAGTATCAAGTTCGTGGTTGATGATGAATTTATACATCTCAGTTTTATAAATTCTGCGGAAACACCTTTTAATGCCGATTTCTTTTTTATCATGAATATTGCCATGGGAGGTACTCTAGGCGGAGCCATAGACCCTTCATTTACACAAGACACCATGGAGGTAGATTATATAAGAGTTTATCAATAAACCTATCTTCTATTGAATTGAAAAAAGGCCAGTGGTTTAAAATTTACTGGCCTTTTTTCATTTCAACTTGCTAAAAATATTGGGCATTGATTCCGCATCTATTGCCGTCATGTCTATCAATTTTAGGTCTTTGACCATTTTCATGGTTGTCTCTTTATAGTGCTTAAAATGAGGTGTTTGCAAATGTAATTCATAGGCTTCTTTATTGGCATAAATCTCTAAAAGCCTAATTTGTGTCGGATGCTTTTTCTGAAACATAGGATAAATGCAAATAACCCCTGGTTCTAAGCGAACCGATGCTTGTGCCTCCTCTTTTAGTATAGCAATATATTCATCGACATAACTGGAATGTATCTCAATTTCGGCGATCCTCACCATTATTTGTGTGGATACAGAATCGTTTTTATCTAAGTTAGATTGCTGACTAAAGGAACAAATCGACAATGACAGTACCACAAAGAGCAATCCAAATTTTTTATCTTTCATTTTGCTTTGATTTAATTCAATTTCTTTTGCTTCAACCTATGCCGTCATCAATCTGGCCACTTTCTGATTTGGCCGGAGTTCCTTAGAAACGGACTTCTATAACTTAAAATCTTCTATCAACCTGAACGAGCTATATTATCAAACTTCCGACAGCCCCTGATTTTAATGTAACAGGAATGGATTTATTTTCGATTTTTACCGTAAAAGTGCTATCCTCCTCATTCTTGTTTTGAAGAATAATTACCACCTTAGCTTCCGGAGTTTTAAAAGCTACATTGGGAATATTACCCTCTATTGTTGAAGCTACTCTTACAGATCCCGGAGGCACAAATTTAGAAGCTTGTGCAATTATATAATAAGATGGGTTTCTGGTTACTTTATCGCCATTAATAGTAATCGCTCCAAGACAGCCTACACAGCCCCCTCTATCAGTATGCGGTTCCTGGTTTTCATCTGCTGCAAGGTTCCATTGCAGCACTGTTTTACACCAGTTGCGGGATGCCCCTATAATAAGATTTTCCGTATGCCAGGAGAGGTCCCCTGCGAAGTCTCCGGGAGCACCTATCCACTGTTCGGTAAAATAAAGATTTTTATCTGGGTGCGCCTCATGGACTTCTGACAGTGCTTCTATTTTTCCGCCGTAGAGATGAAAAGCGGAGCCATCAATATATTTTGCGGCCATAGAATCGTTGAGAATAGAAATTGGGTAGTCCGGACGGTCTGCGTTATGATCGTAAATTATGATTTTGGTTTTAATATTATTTTTTTCAAAAGCTGGACCAAGGTGGTCTCTGACAAAGACGGCTTGTTGTGCTGCCAACATTAACAAACTTGGATTATTACCCGGATGCAAGGGTTCGTTTTGGACAGTCACGGCATCTATTTCTATACCGTTTTCTTTCATCGCTTTTATATACTTTACAAAATACTGGGCATATACCTCATAGTACTCTTCCTCGAGACTTCCCCCCCTGGTATCCTCATTGTCCTTCATCCATTTCGGAGGCGACCAAGGCGAACCCATAATCTTAATATTAGGCGAAATCTTTAGAATTTCCTTTATGACAGGCACCAAATACAAGGTATCATAGGCCAGGGAGAATTTACTGAGTTCCATATCCGTTTCTCCCTCCGGTAAATCATTGTAAGACCACAGTTTTTCATCCAAATCCGAAGCGCCAATACTCACCCTTAGGTAGCTAACGCCGATGTCTTCTTTACCAAATCCAAAAAGTTCTTGAATCAGCTTTTGACGGGCTGAGGGAGACATATTATGCATGTGCAAAGCACTACCTCCAGTAAGTGTATAGCCAAAGCCATCCATTTCCTGGTACGTTTTGGTGGGATCAACACTGATAATGTTATTGTTCACTGATGCCTGCTCATCAAGATATACAGGCGATTCTTCTAGGAGTTTCCCTTTGTCCAGAGTGGTTACATAAAGTTTTGCAATAGCTTTCTTTTCTGCAGCTGAATTGCAGCTGCTTAAAATCAATAGGCTTAGACTACTAATAAATAATGTTTTTAAATAATATGGTTTAGACATATTTTCGGTATAGAATAATTAGCGATAAGTCTAAGTTAAATATTATTTTCCGAATGCGTAATTTCTAGCTGCCGGGCCAAAGAACAATGGGTTATTTGAATATCATTCTTCAACTAACAATCCATTATCAATTAGGGGAATCTTAAAATCTTCTAGTTCAGGTTCCATTCTTTCGTTATTGAATATATTCGCGGCCTTCTGCAAGATTTCAGGATGTAAGGCCGCAAGGTTTTGTTTTTCTGTGGGGTCTTCTCTAAGATTATAAAGTTCTAAGGTAGGAGTCTCTTCATTCAGTAAATTCTGGCGCAATACTTTCCAATCTCCCATTCTTAGGGCTACTTGTCCTCCGTAGCTCGGAAATTCCCAATATAGGAAGTCGTGTTCCTTTTGTCCGTTTTGAGAGAAGAGGGTAGGAGATAGACTTATTCCATCAGTATCTTTGGGCACTTCAAAGCCAGAAATGTCGGCAAAGGTAGCCATCATATCGTAGTGAACAGAAATATGTTCACTTTTAGAACCGGACTTAATTTTATTGGGCCAAGAGGCAATCATAGGTACGCGAATTCCACCTTCGTATAGGAAACCTTTTCCTCTGCCGTAATCACCATCAAAAGGCTTAGCACTTTCGAAATATACAGGATCGGCACCGCCTGCATAGC
Source organism: uncultured Flavobacteriaceae bacterium (assembly GCA_942491255.1). Lineage (GTDB taxonomy): Bacteria > Bacteroidota > Bacteroidia > Flavobacteriales > Flavobacteriaceae > Eudoraea. Next base: position 19,659 of record CALOAJ010000015.1, read on the forward strand.
TGGGACCATTATCAGAAGTGAAAACGATTAAAGTGTTCTCGTAAATTCCTTCGTCCTTTAATTGCTGTACCAACTTTCCAATATTCTCATCTAAATAAGAAATCATGGCAGCATAGGCTGCATGGGGGTTCATATGCGAAAAATAGCCATTATTACCTCCCGAAAGATATGGTTCTTCTTCACCAAACTTATTTTTATAATAGTCAACCCATCGCTGAGGAGCTTGCAGGGCTACATGAGGAATAGGGGTTGCCCAATAAAGGAAGAAAGGCTGTTCTTTATTTGCATATACAAAGTTGGTCAGTTCTTTAAACATTAAATCAGGGGCATAATCGGTGAGGCTAAAGTTGGCATAACTTTTAGGGTCTTTAGGATCGGCTCCCTCTGGAAAAGGCGTATTTGGTGCAATGGTGTCGTTTTGTAGAAGCACTCTATTTCTATTCTTATAAAGATGCAAAGGATAGTAGGTATGCGCTTGTCTTTGACAATTGTATCCATAAAAAAAATCGAAGCCCATTTCGTTTGGGATCGATTGGGTATGAGGTGCTCCAAGCCCCCATTTACCTATTATACCCGTGGCATAGCCAACCTTTTTAAAATGGTCGGCCATCGTAACAGTAGATTCAGGCATAGGGCCCTGACCTTCCAGGGTAGAGTCTTTGGCCATAGCCCGGTAATTCCATACATCTCCTCGTTCTTTCCATTCGGAATTACTGCGAATATAGGCGTGGCCTGCGTGTTTCCCGGTCAGAAGCATATATCGCGCAGGGGCACAGACCGGGGCAGAGGTATAATGCTGAGTAAAGAGCATGCCAGATTTGGCTAAGGCATCTATATTTGGGGTTTCAATTTTCTTTTGTCCATAGGCACCTATGTCGGCATAACCCAGATCATCAGCCAAAATATAGATAATATTGGGTTTTTGTTTTTCTGAAATTGATTGTGGAGATACTTCTTTATCCCTACATGAAATAAGAACTGTAGCAATCATCAGTAAAGAAAAAAATCGCTTCCTAATAAGTACTTGATTTAAAGTTTCAAATATCTTTTGGTAAAAGGTATTTTCAAAGATCGCTAAGAAGTTTATCATGATTTCTGGGGTTGGACAATAAATATACTTATTTGCTTAAGATTTTTTTACCGATTGTAACGCCTAAATAGTTCTAGTCGTTTTTTTTCTTCCTGGTTCTTTTTTAGTTTCATTGAGTATAATAAAGGTTTTTGTCGTTTGCAGGCATAGTTTAGTCGTTTGCAGAAAATTAAATTCATTTCATTTAAAAAATAGACAATTTTGTTAATTAAATATGGAGGGCTATTCTTTTAAAAATTACTACCAAGAAGAAGAATATAGAATTAAAACCAATTAATAATTAAGTTGACACAATGAAAAAAGTAATTTTAGTTTTATCGTTTCTGGCCTGTGCTACGATGGCAGCGCAGTCTGATTGGAAGGCCGACAACGCGCATTCGAAAATTGGGTTTGCTATTACCCATTTGATGATCTCCGAGGTTGAAGGACATTTTGGAGAATTTGAAATACAAGCTTCAGCGGATGAAACTTTTAGTAATCCCGATTTTTCGGTAGAAATCAAAACAGCCAGCATTGACACTGACAACGATCGCCGGGACGAGCATTTGCGTAGTGCAGATTTTTTTGACGCTGAGAATCATCCGTCTATGACTTTTACTACTACAGCTTTTGAGAAAACAGGAGAAAAGACATTTAAACTAACGGGCGACTTAACCCTGCATGGTGTCACCAAACCGATAACCCTGGAAGGTAAACTTAATGGCATTATTACCGACCAACGCAGCCAAAAATTGAAAGCCGGATTAAAACTCACCGGTGCCGTTGACCGTTTGGCCTTTGGGGTAGGAAGCGACACAGCCACTTTAGGAGACGAAGTAGAAATGACTATTAATCTGGAGATGGCACAACAATAAACTTAGTTGATGTTTGTTAGTTTGGAGAGCTGTCAAGATGGAAAAGCTTAGAAAACATATTATATTTGGCGTGTTTTATGTGCTATACTTGACCGCTCTCCTTTTATTGATAAAGACAGAGTTTTAATCGAACATCTAAGGGCCTTAAATGAAACGAAAAGACTTTTTGACCAGAGGAATGGTGGGGTTAGGGGGAGTTGTTGCCTTGACCGCTCTGGCCAATTCAAACAGAAAAAATGAAAAGGACGTTTGGTTAAATGCAAAAGATGATTGTACCCTATCGCCCTCTGAGACTAAAGGTCCGTTTCCCAACAAAACTCCCGCAGATTATGTTCGTGAGAATATTATAGGCGATAGGAAAGGAGTGGCCTTATTGGTTGCCCTCACCGTAGTGGACAAAAAGGCTGGTTGTAATCCTCTGGCAAATGCCACGGTTGATATCTGGCATTGCGATAATCAGGGTAATTATTCTGAATACAGCGGTTTTGGAAATCCGCGCAATGACCTTACTAAGGAACATTTTCTTAGGGGGAGGCAGACAACGGATGCGAACGGCCGGGTGTCATTTATCAGCATCTTTCCCGGTTATTACCGAGGGCGTTCTCCCCATATACATTTGGAAATATTGAAACCAAATGAAAAATCATTACTGGTCACCCAGATAGCTTTCCCGGAGGACATTTGCGATACGGTCTATGCCACCGAAAATATCAAGGCCGGGCTATGTTAAATACGAAAGATGGGGCTTTGGCAGTAGCTTAGAGCAAAATATGGTGATGCGTTACGGTAATGTTTCAGATGGTTATCTGCTCGAAAATCAATAATAGTAACTACTTAATAGCAAATTAATAATAGACTTTTTTAATTATGGGAAGAAAATCCGAAAACACTTTTAGAGAATTTCATAGATATCTTGGATACTTTTTAGCCGGAATCATGGCAGTATATGCAATAAGCGGCATCGTACTTACCTTCAGAAACACCGACTATATGAAAAGTGAGGTGCAGGTCAATCGCACCCTGGAAACTAACTTAGAAGGTGAAGCTTTAGGAAATGCTTTAAGGCGGCGTGGTTTTAAAGCGGATAAAACGGAAGGGGATCTGATTTATTTTGAGGGAGGCACTTATAATAGGGCAACAGGCGACGCATCTTACACTGAGATGAAACTACCCATAGTATTAGATAAAATGAATAATTTACATAAGATGCATTCAGGTAACCCGCTGTTCTGGTTAGGTATTTTCTTTGGTATCGCTTTGTTATTTTTTTCTGTATCGGCCTTTTTTATGTTTCGGCCAAGCGCCCCTGTGTATAAAAAGGGACTCTATTTTGCCGGGGCCGGGTTTTTGCTTACCATAATCTTGCTACTAGTGTAATCAAAAAAATAGAAGCCTTTAAAACCACAAATAAAATTGACTAAAATCAAAGTCACAACGCATATGAAATAACTTCCTGAGATTTTTAAGCTAGAGAGTGAAATTCCTGTGTACCCATATTTATAAAACAGAATTCGCCCTCTATTATGTAATTAAAATTTGATCTCTACTCTGGCTGATGAAGTCGCTATTAAAATTCTGATCTTTTTCTAATCTAGTCCAAAAAATGGTTTTTATGATGCCTTATTACAATTACTTTATGATAGCCTGAACTATCACTAAACTTCGTCAACATTATTTACTCTTTTCTTAATAGTTTTCTGGATAAAAACATTGTTAGGTAATGAAATTTCTTCCTCCTTGTTACTTGTTTTGAGAGTTACAAAGAATAAACTGATATCCATAACTTCGCCTTGTATCTCATAGTCTTTACCCTCAAGGATAGATACTGTATCTCCTATCTTGATAGTATGGTTAAAAAATATTACTATATAGGATGTTATATTGGACAAAATTGACCATTGTGCGAACAAAGCGACGCCCACAACGGTGAGTACGGAACCGATAAACACCGCTAAGTCTGATTGTTTTACACCCCAAATTATTAATATGATGACCAGGCAAATGGAAAGCGAAATAAAATGTATTGTTTTACGAATAATATGACTTCTGGATTTTTGAAGTAATCTTTCATTTACGGTTTTTTTGACAAGTTTGCGCGCGATATATTTTGAAACAAGAAATACTACTAGGACTATAATCGACTCTAAGATTTTGATATAGTATTCTTCCATTTTTAATTTCTTTGAATAATTAGGCCGCAAAATTACGCTCTATTTCAATTCAATCGTGTTTTTTTTAAGTTAAACTTGTTCACAAAAATTTAAGCCTATTCCCAACATTTAAAAGAGGTTTGATACAGCAAATAAATCGAATTATTAACAACGTAAATGTATTCTATTAGCCTTCAGATTTTCAGGGAGTATTATAGGCCCAAATATTCTCGGATCTTTGTTCAAATACCAATCTGAGGCATTTAAAAATAATTGGGTAGTTATTATTAGAAGTATTAATATGAACTGGATTTATTATACTTCATCCTCTAGGATATCTATATTTAAGGGAACTGAATAGTTTAATTTTTTCATAGTAAAATCAAAGGCTTCTATTAAAATATCCAGCTGTTTTTTTGATAAAATGTGATTATTTTTTTTATAAGATTTCATGCTGTTAACATAGTCTTGAATACCATGCTCGGCACTTTCAAAGCCAGATATATCAAGTTCTGAATACACACGTTTTAAAAGACTCATGGGGTTCTTCTCAAGATCTTCAAATCGAACTTCTACTAAATTTCCTTCAGGGATAAGTGACTTCTGTTGAAAATAATCCGTCATGATTTGTTCATATAAATGAATAACCTCTTTATTAATCTCTTTTTGTGAAATATTCTGAAGTTGTAAATGAGGGAGCATTTTTTTGAAAAAATTTTGTGTCGACAAGAATACTTCTATAGGGTTTCTATGAATATGAATAAACCTTGCATTTGGAAATATTTCTAACAACAATTTTACTCTACCGGTGTTTGGTGGATTTTTTGAAAGATATAATTCAGTATTTGTATTTTTTAGCGATTTGGCAATTAACAATTTATAATTTGCTTTCCAACGTTCTTTTTTTGCATTATCTATTCCTTCAAACCTAATAAAACGCTTATAAAACAATCGAATTTTTCTAGGAAACATCCAAAAATAGTAGAATGATATAGGTGTTTTATCTCCCAGAGCAAATTCTTCCTCTTGAGGTAGTTCTGTTCCTAGGGTGACATTGTCTCCTGCACGTTTTCCCGGTATTAACAATCTGGCAAAGCCTTCAAATAAAAAATAACCTAGTTTATTAAATAAAGTGTCCGGAAAAACACTTTGGTAAGTTGTGGTATAACCCATTTGAGGGTCTTTGCATAGCAAGTTATGTAAATGTGTTGTGCCACTTCGCCAGTGTCCTAAAATAAAAATCGGTCTTTCTATTCCGGAACTCCTTTTATATTTTGGATTAATTATCAAGCGCTCATAAGTCCGAAATGGCCAATTGATAATATTAACTACCACAGTGATTATAAAGCGAAAAACAAATCTAAAATCAATTTTATACTTAAAAACAAAGCCTAATAAAATTTGAAAAGAGTAACCAACAGCCGGAGGCATCAAGATACCTTTCTTAGTTTGTTTTTTTTCTTTAGACATTAAGTAATTCCCATGATTTATTTTGACTAGTTAGTCATTAGAATTATCCTTTTTACTTCTGTTTTTTATAGTGTAAGCATATCCTAAGGCGAAAGTAAAGTTCCCCATATGAACCGTTCCATAGGTGTCTGTATCATTCTGTAAAGGGATAAAACCATAACTTCCCCTTGCATCAAATAATATTTCACTTGTTTCGCTAATTTGATAAGTAACGCCTACACCCAGCATGGCCCCAAAATCCATATTAGCCAGATCGTTATTAATGTCTGTGGTTGCAGTAAACGGTATAGACTGTTCAAAATCAACTAAAACAAGATTTGGCGGTTGTCCAGGGGGACTAACATTAACAGGAATCTGAAATAGAGTTCGCGCTTCATCAGAATATATTTGACTATCACCTGATGTTACTTGCTTTGGACTAATAATAAAATCTACATAAGGTCCTGCATTTGCATAAACACCCCATTTATCGCCTAAATGCCATTCGTATTTTGCTAAAACCGGAATTTCTATATATGAGAAAACCGCCTTATTATCAAAATCTGCAAAAACCACTTGGCCTTGGGTAATTGGGAATAATTCCGGAGGTAATTGATCAGGCGGAATGGCTTGTAATCCATTTTTTTCACCACCTTTTCTAGTATAAACTAACTCCGCTTTTATAGAAAAACCTTCGGTTAATCCATAATCCAAAAAGAAACCGCCATCAAATCCGGCAACGCTAGAATAATCCTTGCTATAAACATTATCATCTACACTTTGAAGATTTGGTAAGCCTACACCTAATCGGATTCCGACTTTTGTTTCTTGTGCCAGGCCTATGGATAGAACCATGCATGCCAATGTTGCCAATAAGAGTTGTTTAATTTTAATCATTTCATTTGGTTTTTAGGTTGGTTAGAATTGATTTAGTTTAAATTATTGTTATGACAAGATATTAAAAATTACACTTTTTGCATCTGTTTAATTATATATTTATATAATCTGCAGATGAACCCGGGCTCATTCCTTTGGTAATTAGATTAGTAAGAATAAGTACTCGTACTAATTACTTCAATATAATTAGAGTTAACCTCCGAAAAAAACTGATTTCTACTGTTTTACAGTTATTTGTAATTAAAAGATATGATAAAAAAAGAGTTATTTCCCGATAGAGTATCTTCTTGATCTCGAAAACATTGGAGAAAGGGTGTTCGGATTGGAAAATGGGTGAACCTTGGAATGGGAGAGTACTTATGACATCGACAACAACCTTTCTATTTTGACATCATTATTATTACAAAAAAAAACTGGAAAGGTAATCTTACCATAATGGTGGCTATGGATAACATCGGCATGAAATCCCAATCGGACATTGACCTTTTCAACGGTTTGGTCCGGTTTCTGGTGAAATCTAAAATTGAAAAATATATGCCAAAAATTGAATTGGATATTCTTATAGTCAACCGAAGCGACCTTAAAATATTACCTTTAAAAAGAGAAGACTGAATCGAATATATCATTAGAATCGTAAACTTGACCAAAACTTCCTTAATTTTCTGTTTGAATAGCCAAAATGAGAATGCCTTAGTTTAAAATGTCAAAAATATATATGACTTATTTACAAAAGTCTGTATAGATTTGTAAGATGCCACCAATGGGAATTATTTAAAGATGAGTTTAAGTATTGCACAAGAAACTTCTGCCGTCGATTTATTCAATGTTAAGGTCATCAGTGATCTTATCAAAAAGTATCGATTAAAATTAGAAGAATCTTCTACGGCATTAAACCTACAAGAGGTGATTTTAGCCGATTTCATTGATTTTTGCAATGCTTATATCACTTTGGGTGATTCGGAGTTTAGAAAACTCAATGAAATGAGCAAGAATGATAAGCTTAGTGTTTATCTAATCCATTATACGCTTTCAGAATCCTTTAAAGACCTTTTGTTTCTTAATAGGGACGTGTTACTTCAACTTTCCATTGCGCAGCATAAAAAAGCTGATAATTTGGTCAACGAAGATGCCATACAGAATCATTTTACCGCAAGTAAAGATGTAATATTGGAGTCTTTGGACCAGTTTGAACAAAAAGCCCTTTGGGAAGAGAAGGAAGTGGAGCGTTCTAAGAAAACTAAAAAAGGTCTTGCATCCAAGTTAGAGCATGAACAAAATCCTTGGGAAATTTATAAAGATCAGTTCTTCAAAATACAAGAACAAATAATTACTATAAATGTTTCTGGAAAATCCTTTGTGCACGACATTGAAGTCTTTAAGGAGATAAGAAACCATACAGATGAAGTTTGCCAATCTGTTCTAAAAGAGGCGGAAGAGATGATTCTTTATCTAGAAGATGGAATCAATACCTTAGAAGCGCTAATAGAAGTTTCACAAATAGACCAATCATTGGTTTGGTTGGAAAATGTAGTGGGAAAAATTGAACTTTATCTTCCTTTACAGGAAAATTTCACCTCCTACTTGGAATCAAAGACCATAAAGTTGGGAAAAGTAAACCTTCCTATTGCAACATCGGAAGGAATACTATTGACCAAAAAAATGGATATTGGCAAAGCAGCACAAAAATGGTTAGACTATACTCCTTTGCCATATTTCATGGATTTATGTGAGAACAGGGTACAAACAATTGCCTATTTCAAACATAGATTATTGAACCTTGAAAATGCATTAATGCTAGACAAGGCGAATAATTCCTTGGAAACCCTTTCGGTGCAACTGGATGGTTTTAAGAATGTAGTTATATCCCTCAAAGAGTATCACGAAAAACAGGGGAAAGTGGTTGCAAACATCCAAAAAGTGATGGAAACCGAGTTTTTAGGCACTAATATTTATAATTCGGATGATTTTTTGGAAGTTTCCCTACAATCTTCAATGTTCCAATTAACATCGAAACGAAAGGGGCTGGTTTCAAGGTTTGGTGGATCCCTTAAGAATTTTATTAGTAGGCTAGGTGCCAAATATGAGCAAAATATTGTTGACAACCCAACTCAAAGAATGGACCAGGCTATGCAGTGCATAGAATATCGAATGTTCAAGGAGGAAAACGCCCATTATGATACTCTATTTCTCAATAAAAATTTTGTAGGTGACCTTTTCTTGGTAGATAGGGAGGAGGACGAGAAAAAAATAGCGGATGCCATAGGTGTTTGGCAATCTGGTATTCATAAATCTATTTTGGTCTTGGGCAATCCGCTAAGCGGAAAATCGACCTTTATGGAGAAAATGGCAAAGGAACACTTTGGCAAGCAAGTAATATCACTAAGACCAGATAGTGAAATGGTGGTCGAAGGAAGGAAATTTAAAACCACTAAAGACCTTGGAGAAACCTTGAATAATGTAAAAAAGAGCTTATATAACACCCGGCCCGCTGTACTTATTGATGATTTAGAAGTATGGCGCAGCAAAGACTATTCTTTTTTGGAAAATGTACAATCATTATTGGACTTTTTGGATTTGGAAACCGATCATGTTTTCCTAATGGTTTCCATTTCCGATATGATGAAGAAACATTTGGATAATCGTTTGTCCTTCTCTGACAGATTTAGTAATGAAATTAATATTGGACAAGCAGATTTCAACACCATTTATAAAGCTATCCTCCTAAGAAACGGAGCTTCACATCGTATTTTAGTAGATGAAAAAGAAACTGCTTTAACCGATAAAAAAATAGAACAAAATGTACGCAGACTTTGCAAAACCTTAGATTATAATTTAGGTGAAGTTCTACAGGCATGGACATATGGAACAACGATGATAATCGATAACAAAGTAATCTATAAAGACCGTGATATTGAGTTTGCGGATTTTTTTACACCTGATGAACTACTTATTCTAAAACATGTGGTTTTGTATACCTACATCAACGAAATTATTCTTAAGGATTTTATGGGAAAACGATTTGAGCAAGACTATAAATCAAGTCTGCGCAGGTTGATCAATACCAAAGTACTACTTCGCGATGAAATTGGCGATTTACGGATCAATACAGTATTGGGACATGATATAAGAGAACTATTGAAATACCATGGAATGCTCAAATAGATGGAAGATATAACTACATTTTATTCTTGGAAAGGGCTTTTGTACCTGCTCTTGGTACTCATAGTTGTTTATTGGGCATTAAAGTTTATTTCGTTCATTGTCAAGAGTTTTGCAAAGCGAAATGTAACCAACAAAAAAGTAGCCCTTTTTTTTGATAAATTATTGATGATTTATAAGCCTGTATCCTTTGTGATATTGCTTTTGGATTTTATTTCAATAAACTATATTACTCATGGGATGTTACTTCTAATTCTAGGGGTATTCGGGTATCAACATATAAGAAATTACATCAGTGGCCTCTTTTTTAAGACTAACCCTTTAATTGAAACAGGCGTTCAAATAACCGTAAATACCATTAGTGGCGAAGTCAATAGATTACTATCTTTTGGTTTGATACTAAACACCCAGGAGGGTGAACGATTCCTAGGTTACCATACCATAGAAGTACATGGTTTTTCGGTCAATGCCGCAACAGATACTACCTTAAGACAAACAGTATTTATACACACCGCTTTTGAGGAAAATCATATTTTGGACCTGCTTTTTGACAATCCCATTCTCAATTTTGATCAAGTGCCTACCGTCAAATCTACTGAAACTAATGGAATACTTAGATTGCAATACACGCTTGAAAAAGGAGCAACAACAGAGGATCTCATTTCCTTCTTAAATGCTCATAGTATAGAAACAAGTTTAACCCTTAGTACCTAATAGCCATGGAAATCATTACGTCCTATAACCTTATCATTGAAGTATCATTGATTATAATATTCTCCTTTTTGTTCAATGGTATTTCTAAGCGCACCAATATTCCGGCAGTGCTAATGCTTATTGCTCTTGGAGTGGCACTGCAATATGGTCTCAAATTTGCCAATGTCAGAGAAATGAACTTTTTTCCCATCCTTGAACTTTTGGGTATTGTTGGGTTGATCATGATCGTGCTGGAAGCTGCACTTGAATTGGAATTAAAAAGAGAAAAATTGATTCCCATCCTAAAATCAATGGCCGTGGCCATTATAGGTCTCGTGGCATCTGCATGGATTGCTGCACTGATTCTCTACCAGTTTATCCCCACCATGACCATGCAATCGGCTTGGTTGTATGCAACTCCTTTATCCATTTTGTCCAGTGCCATTATTATTCCCAGTGTCTCCGGTCTGAAGGAACATAAAAAAGAATTCCACATTTATGAGAGTACTTTTTCAGATATCATAGGTATTATGATGTTCTACTTCTTGACTGGAAAATTGAATCCTGCCGAAGATTCTGGTGTTGTTGGATTTACAGGTAACCTATTCCTGACAATCGTGATAGCCCTCGTAGCCAGCTATGCGATCATAATGATATTTCAACACATCAAAAGCAATGTAAAGTTGTTCTTATTGATCGCTGTATTGTTGCTGCTCTATGCCGTAGGAAAAAAAATGCACCTTTCCTCCTTGATTATCATTCTTGTTTTTGGGCTGGTCATTGCCAATATGAAATTGTTTTTCCAAGGTAAGTTGACTAAATATCTCGACTTTAAAAAGGCACACCATATTTATCATGAACTGCATACGATTACTGCCGAGACCGCATTCGTTGTACGAACATTTTTCTTTGTCATCTTCGGTTTAACTATAGCTATTACCTCATTGTTCGATTTGAACGTAGCCTTGATTAGCATGTTGATTATCTTATCTATCTATGTGATACGATATTTATTATTGCGTTTTATTGTTGGAAAGGATGTAATTCCACAACTCTTTATCGCTCCAAGAGGTTTAATTACGGTACTTCTTTTTTATGCCATCCCTTTGGAAGCCCAGATTGCTGAATTTAACCAAGGTATCCTTCTTTTTGTCATCATAGGTACGAGCCTTATCATGACATTTGCCATGATCTATGACAAGCGTAGAAGTGCTAAAGCCATAGATTTGGCAAAGTCAAGAAAAGTAGGTTCAGTCAATTGGAAGGCACCCAGTATTGACCAAAACTAATAACAGAAACAGTTTCCCATTGCATGAAACCATAAACAAATAAAAGCGAGATACGTGCACCTATCTATGATTTCATGCACTATACAAGAACAGGCAAAGGAAGAATATTCGATTTTGTTCTGCGTATACTCATTATCGTTAATGTTATCTATGTACTATCCTTTATAGAATTCGAGAAAGAGACTTGGCTTTCCATTTTAAATCTTTTTGCTGTTGAGGTTTACTTTATAGCTAAGGGGAAATTTTTTCACCTTAGAATAAAAATTCCCTCGAGATTAGAATTTGGAAAAAAGGATGTATGATAATAGGAGATTAACAGAAAGAGAAAATAAAATACTTTTCAACAACTTATAGATTTACAGATACTTAGCCAAATGAAACCATTTATAACCAAATGAAATACTTGTTTATTTCCCGATACAGTATCTTCTTTCTCCGTATAAACATTGGGGTAGGGGCGTTCGGGGTGGAAAATAGGTGAACACTTTTGCTTTCTTTTGGTAAGATAATGGTTTCCATGATTATTGTTTTGGGTCTTCCATGGAGTAATGAATACTCTCATATTCTTCGATTATGTCTGAAATTCTCAAAAACTCTTTAGCCAAAGGGTCATCCAATGGTGTATTGTCATCGACCACATCGATTAACTCTTCTAGACGCAGGTTTGCTTTGACGTATTTTTTATATGTAATAGCTTTTTCCATTTAAAATTTCATTTCAGGTGCTTTGGAATATCACTTCGACCATGCAAAACTCTGACAATACGAATGCGATCTGGTAAAATTCGGTAAAAAATGATATGGGATACATGCGGAAGACTATATAATCCAACTTTTATTTCATCCCTTTGTTTGCCGAGGTCCGGATTTGTGGTCAACGTCTCAAAATACTCTCGTAAGCCCTCTAGATATTTTGTGGCCTGTGAATGTCCAAATTTATGGATTCCAAAATCATAGATTTCTTGAAGGTCATTTTTGGCGGCCTCAGCAAGAACGTATCGATTCATTGAGCTTGTTTCCTAGAAGCTATGATATCGGCAACGCTTATATCGCTGTCTGGGCCGTTCCATCCTTTTTCAATCTCGACCCTTAAATCTGCGATTACTTTATCGCGGTATATCTGATGCAATCGAAGTGCATCACGAATTACCTCACTATTGTTTTGATACTCCCCAGAATCGACCTGTTTGGAGATATATTCCTCTTGTTTTTTAGTAAAACTAATGTTCATGTCTTTAAAGATTAGAGCATAAAAATAATAAACTTGTCTATATTTAGCAAATATGGATACAATAAATATTGGCTATACGTGTCCATTGAAGATATGACTACCTAAATCCACTCCATCGCAATCCGCTAAGACAGCTAAATAGGAAAGCATTTTTAAGCATGGGATATTTACATTCGGCATGAGTCAATGCCTGCAATTCGTTATAGGTCAGATATTCCCTTGTTGATTCGCCCTGCTAAAATCCTTTAACCGACCTTAATAGATTTTCTTCCAGAAAATTTTCTGTATAAGGTTCCCGTAAGGCAGCTTTAAATTTGTTGAAATAGGTATATTTTGAATTCTGGGCTAGGGGAGTACCGCTTTTTGTTTTGGCCTTGGTGTTGAGATATCGCTTAAACCCTTTAACGAAATCAACATCAACGTCCTTTATAGAATTCGAGAAAGAGACTTGATTTTCCATTTTAAATCTTTTTACTGTTGAGGTTTACTTTATAGCCAAGGGGAAATTTTTTCACCTTAGAGCATAAAAATTCCCTCAAGATCAAATTTGGTAAAAAAGTTGTATGATAATAGGAGATTAACAGAAAGAGAAAATAAAATACTTTTCAACAACTTATAGATTTACAGATACTTAGCCAAATGAAACCATTTATAACCAAATGAAATACTTGTTTATTTCCCGATACAAAAATTCACCAAATTATAGCCTAAAAGATCATTTCAGGTAATTTTGCAGTAGTCTTTTCTGTTATTAGAGCAAATGTAATCTGGATAAAAAAAAGCCTTCTGTGTTTGCAGAAAACTTTTTGATTATGGATTTTTGAAAATTTAATCGTCCAATAGGTCAATTGCGGTTTTAATGCGCTCCCGTATGGTCTCTGCAAGGGAGTTGTTTCCATCCGGATCTTCAGGGCTTATTTCAATGGTGCCATTTTCATTGCCATCCGCAGCCTGAGAAAGGTCCACTCCGGACACCACATCAAAAACCTCGGAAAGATCAAATTCAATGATGATGCCTTCGGTATTACTTCTTATAGAAATGTCAAATTCAGACTCTTCAAAATCTACTTCAACCTCATCTTCAAAATCATTCCAGAAAATGAAGGGGATATCGTTGATAGTTCCCTGAATAAGTACTGATTTACCAAACAAATCGCTGTTGGGGTCAGTGCTTCGGTCGAACTTAAACTCCAGTTCTTCAAAGTCACCATTTGGGACATCCACAGTAAGGAAGTTAATTTCTCCTGCCAGAAGATCTAACTCAAACGGACCTTCCAGTTCAAACTCGTCCTCATAATCATAATACCCGTCATCATCCCAGATATCATCATCATACCAGATTCGTTATCAGATTTATCAGATCTTTTCCAGTTAAATTCACGGTATTGACCCGAAATCATACAAAGACATCAGTGTTAATGGATTTGCTTGTGGAAGCAGTTTTCGCAGAGGAGTTGTTAACGCTAGTTTTAGCGCTTAATTTTAAGGTGCCATTGCCATCGGCTTCATCACTGGAACAGCTTATTAAAAAGAGGGGGGAAATTAGCGCAAAAGCAAGACTTCTGGTAATGGATTTTAATGTAATCATAGCATTTAGTTTTGTGGTTTATGGGTATAACAACAAGAGTGAAGAATACCCTACCCTAAAAACGATTTTTTCGACGAACTGGTATTTCTAAATTAATTATAGAATGCTGAGGACATCGAGAAAAGATTACTTCCCGATACAGAAATTAGCAAAAATGTTTCCTAAAAGATCGTCTGTGGTGATCTCGCCTGTTATTTCTCCCAAATGATATAAGGCCTGCCTAATGTCAATGGCCATAAGATCACTTGAGATCTCTTCCTCAAGACCTTCCTGAACCTTTTTTATCTCTTCTAAAGCACTAAGTAAGGCGTTATAATGCCTGCTGTTTGTTACTACGGTATCATTATTTCGCAAGAGTCCTGTATTTATGAAAGACAACAGAGTGGCTTTGAGTTCTTCTATTCCTATTCCCGATTTGGCTGAAATTAAAACGGGTTCTGTCTGTGAATAGCGGTTTTTGATCTCCTTTAGAGTTGAATTTAATAAGTCTAATTCCTTGGGATTTAACAAATCTATTTTATTAAGAATGGCGATAATAGGCTTTTCAGGGTATTTCTCATTTAAAAGTCCTAATTCCGAATACAAGGCATCTTTATTCGCTATAAAATTATTCGCTGGCATCAATACAAGAACTACTGCGGCCTTGTCCATTTTTTCAAAAGTTTTACTGATACCTATTTGCTCTACAATATCTGTGGTTTTTCTTATTCCTGCTGTATCTATAAAACGAAAACCAATACCTTCTATAGTTATTTCATCCTCTATAGTATCGCGAGTAGTTCCTGCAACTTCAGAAACAATGGCTCTATCTTCGTTTAATAAGGCATTCAATAGGGTTGATTTACCCACATTTGGGGCTCCTACGATAGCAATAGGAATGCCTTTTTTAATAACATTTCCTGTAGCAAAAGAGTCTATTAGTGTTTTTAAAGCTTCTTCAATTCTATTTAATAATTCCTGGAACTCCGTTCTATCAGCAAATTCCACATCCTCCTCTGAAAAATCTAGTTCCAATTCAATTAAAGAGGCAAAATTCATTAATTCTTCTCGTAATAGTTTTATTTGATTACTAAATCCTCCGCGCATCTGCTGCATGGCTATTTTGTGAGAGGCTTCATTTTCACTGGCTATAAGATCTGCCACAGCCTCAGCCTGACTTAAATCCATTTTACCATGTAGGAAAGCTCTCAGAGTAAATTCGCCCGGATTTGCCATTCTGCAGCCCTTTCTAATCATTAACTGAATTACTTCTTGCTGAATGTAAGGTGAACCATGGCAAGAAATCTCCACAATATTTTCCCCAGTATAACTATTAGGCCCTTTAAAAACGGACACTAATACCTTATCTATGGTCGATTTTCCATCTATTAAATAGCCTAGGTGTATGGTATGTGTTTTAACGTCTCTGAGGTTTTTATCATGAATGGACCTGAAGACATCGGCAACCAGTGTGATGGCCTCTTTACCAGAAACACGTATGATGGAAATGGCTCCTGTACCTGCGGGAGTGGCTAAAGCTACAATGGTATCTTTTGGGATCATGAAGAAAATTTAATACAAAAATAGTGAAAAGGGGAGTAGTTAAAGTTTCCAAATGCCTATGAGCAAAAAAATGGCCTCTATTTTACTATTTAAAGTATTTCGGAGGTTAATAATACACTCAAATTAAGATAGTTTGTTCAAATTTTATTTAAAAGTGTAACAATTTTAAAATTTTTACTACCTATAATTAATCACTTTAATCAACTAGAAATGGAAGTTTTACATCAATCAACAAAACGAATAGACAGACAAGCCTTAGTATTAACCCATTTATCCCAATTATTGAGTTATGTAATTGGCTTTGGAGGATTTATCGTTCCTTTAATTATATGGGGTTCTTCAAGGAATACTATTAAAGATATGGATGAACATGGCAAAGCTATTATCAACCTTCAACTTAGTTTATTCCTTTATATAATTATAAGTATTCCTGCCATCTTGCTTTTAGGGCTTGGAATTCTAAGCTTAATAGCTACGGGTATTTTGGGCTTTGTCCTTCCTATTGTAAATGCTGTTAGAGCCAGCAATGGGGAATCTCCTAGTTACTTTCTTACTATTCCTTTCGTATAGAGTGCTTGTCTTATTTTTTGAATATTTCAGAATATAAAATGGCCTCAACTACTTTTAGTTGGATTTAATGGTATTTCAACTATAATACTTTGCAACCCTACTATTTGTTCTAATTTTACGTAAGTATTAGATGAGGTATCCCTATGAAACTTAGTATTTTAATTCCAATGTATAACGCGGAATCCTATATGGATAGGTGTTTGAAAAGTATTTTAGAACAAGACCTTCATGCAGAAGATTATGAAGTGATTGTTATGGATGATGGGTCCACAGACCGAAGTAAAGAAATAGTAGAGTCTTATCAGAAGAGTTATCCCAACATAAAGCTATTTTCAAAAGAAAACGAAGGCGAATCAGCCACGCGTAATCGTTTGTTTAAGCATGCGGAGGGTGAATATTTGTACTGTATGGATGCAGACGACTATGTAATGCCTAATACTCTTTCTAAAGTACTGAATAGAACTATTGCTGCTAAAGTTGATATTATGGCTTTTGAAGCTTCCGTTACGTCTGACTCTCATGAAGAGATAATTACCAATGAAAACAACCAAATAGAATCTTCTAAGCCCATGAGTGGTATAGAATTCTTTAAAATGTATCCAGATCATAGAGTAGAAGTTTGGTGGTACTTTATTCGAAATAATTTCCGAAAAGAAAATCATATTTTATTTGGGAATAGAGGTTTTAATGAAGATGTTTTATTTACAATAAAGACTTTCGTACATGCTAAAAAAGTGATTTACTACCCACTATCTGTATACTGATATTTTCAATCGCCTCATTCGGTCATGAGGGATACGAATATAGAAAAAAAGGCTCGAATGATCTATAATTTTCACTCTATGATCGTAGATATTTCTAATTATATCAATGAACTTTCTTCGCAAAACAAGGATGACTATAAAGGCTTACTTGAAAACTTGAATAAGCGAAGAGTTACCTTTCTCTTTTTTTTAATTCTTAAAATGATTAGAGCTAAAATGAATAATACTCTTATTAGGCAAAATCTTAGAATGCTCAGGTCAGTAGGAGCATATCCTATAAAAAATAAAGTATACCCTGGAAACTATTCTATGAAATACGCCGTTTTAAATTATCTTGTTAATCGTGAATATTTGTTATATTCTTCGGCAAGTGCATTTCGAATAATAAATAGAAATAATTAATAATTAAATAATAGTTCGTGTTACTAAGCATCATTATTCCTGTTTACAATGTAGAGAAATATCTTTCAAATTGTTTGGATAGTTTATTAGATCAGGATGTAAATACTACTGATTTGGAGATAATAATTGTCAACGATGGTTCTAAAGATAATAGTTTGGAAATCGCATCCAATTACTGCAAAAAAGCATGCTCATATTCAAATAATCGATCAACCTAATCAGGGAGTAGGTGCTACTCGAAATAATGGGTTAGATATGGCTACAGGAAAATATGTCTACTTCTTAGATCCTGATGACTATATTTGTTCAAACATTTTGAATACATTACTTGGTTTTATAGAAAAAAATAGCCTGGAAATACTGTGTTTAAATCCAAGTCTACCTTGGATTATGGTATTAAAAAGTCGGATACAAAAATAGATTTAAGTGTAGAAGTAGAAGTTCAAACAGGACTAGATTATATTGCCAATCATCGTTTTAAAAATGAAATTTGGTGGTATATAGTTGAACGCGCGTTTTTGGTTCGTTCCAATGTTCGCTTTATTTTAGGTCGCTGGATGGAAGATGCCATATTCACGGCAATTTTGTTTTCAAAGGCTTCTAAAATGGCCTATGTCCCTTGGGATATACATAGGCATGTCATTGTACCCCAATCGGCAATGACGAGCAGAGAACCTGCTCATTATAACAGGGTAATATATGACAACGCTAATGCAGCAGAGGTATATGGAGAATTAATTCATGATCTTGGACCTGCTATGTCTGATATGACATTTAAAAGGTTGAAATGTAGGCAAGAATCTTTTGTCTTTTTCCTTTTGGGTAGAGCTTTTAAGTCTAACTTAGATTTTAATCAAATCAAAGATATTTTAGATGAAATGAGGAATTTGGGGGCTTATCCCTTTAAGTATCTTACCGAGATAGATTATCCTGATACGAAATATAAAATAACCAGTAACATCTTTAACAACGAGTTTTTACTTAAAACTGCTTTTAAAGGTTTCGAATTCTAAAACCTAGGAATTAGGGGTAGGTCTTCCTATCATCATATTAAATAAGACCTTATATTTTGGTTTATAAAAAATTGTGTTTTCTATTTATAACATACAACAGCATGGGTAATTATATAAATCTCACCTTGTAGATCTTTGGTAATACTATATTGCCCTGGGATTTGAACTGTATTAGTGCTTTTGGAAAGTGGCAACATATTTTTACCAGCGTAGGTATTGGATTCCATTAGTTCATATTCCTTATTAATATTATAAGTGACCAAAACTTCTCCGCTCTCATAGCTGACGGCAACCGTACCTAAAGATTCTCCATCAGTTATATCACAATTGGCTGTGTTGGCAAACATATCAAAACTGTAGTCCCCCTCATTTAAAGGCCCCAGCACCCACCCTAATTGGTCGAGTCCCTCAAAACTAGAAAGACATGAGGCTATATTTTCATCAAAAGAATAGGCAGTTTGACAGCTGTCATTTGATTGGACAGTACACTCTAAATTAAAATCTAGATTAATGGGCCATAGTAATTCCCCAGTGGATTGATTCATCACCCAGGCCCGACTACTAAGACTTTTTTTAACGAAAATACTGTCTGTTTCAGGGTTATTAAAATTTAGTTGACTACCATAGTGGGATGGAGATGATGCTTCTTTTCTTTGAACAATCCCATAAGTATCTAAACCCCTAAAACCACAATCACCTTCTATGGTTCTAATGGTACTTTTTTGTTCATCAATCAAATAGAATCTTTGAGTATCAAAACGGATGTCTTTACAATCAGATCTTTCAGATAATGGATCTCCATATTTACCTGACCATTCTCCGGACTCCATTTGGTCTTTAAACCAAATCTCCAGGCTTAGAATACAGCTTCCCATTTTAGTGGTTCCCATTAGCCGAGCCGATCCATCATGATATTCTGTAAAAAGCAATGTATTGCGATCTGAAGACGAAAAAATATTATTAGGAATAATGGAATCATTTATATTCTCTGGCCACCACAGATTATATGCCAGATTTGCAAAAGTACCTGGACAAAGTTTTACATCTGACGCCAAACATTCGTCAATAATAATCGGGCTTTTAGCTATTGATAATTGACTAGTCGATATAACCTCAAATGTATCAATAGACTGTGAGTTGTTAAGCCTTTCTGCTTCACATGAAGCTAAGAGCAAAATAATAAAAAGTACTACCAAGCATAGGTTCTTCATAATCAATGGGGCTGGCTTATTAGGAACAAAATAGGAAGTAATATTAGTTGTTTAGGCTTATGAAGAGTAATTAAATAGATAAACAACGTAAAACCATGGTTAAAATAACCAATAGTCAATAAGAAAACCCTTACATATAAGGTTCTTTTGGACTATATAAGTAAAAGTGTTTCCTTAAAAATAGCAGAACTTTTAGTTATTGAGCATTACAGGCATAACGAGCATGGTTACCCGCTCTCCTTCATCCAAGCCATCTACAGGTGTTAGGATGCCAGCTCTATTTGGTAAACTCATTTCAAGACAAACTTCATCCGAAGTAAGATTACTCAGCATTTCAATTAAAAACCTTGAGTTAAAACCTATTTGTAAATCGTCTCCTTGATAAGAGCAAGTCAGTCTTTCTTCAGCTTTATTGCTATAATCTATGTCCTCTGCAGATATATTCAACTCCGCTCCTGCAATCTTAAGGCGAATTTGATGTGTTGTTTTATTCGAGAAGATGGCCACCCGTTTTACCGACGCCAGTAGTTGATTCCTCGATATTGTTAACTTATTAGGGTTCTCCTTGGGTATGACAGCCTCGTAGTTTGGATATTTCCCATCAATTAAACGACAAATTAATTCAGTGTTTTCAAAGCTAAACTTGGCATTACTCTCATTATACTCTATCGTTACCTGTTCTTCACTACCGGTGAGTATGCTCTTTAGTAAATTTAAAGGCTTTTTAGGCATAATAAATTCGGCGACTTCGGAAGCAGCAACATCAGAACGCTGATATTTTACTAATTTATGAGCGTCTGTGGCAACAAAAATTATATGTTCTGAAGAAAACTGGAAGAATACCCCACTCATAACGGGTCGTAGATCATCATTTCCTGCAGCAAAGAAGGTTTTATTAATAGCTGTGGCTAAAATATCTCCCATTAGACTTGTAGAGCTAGGACTCGCTAATTCAACTGCCTTTGGAAATTCTGCTCCATCTGCATATGCTAAAGCATATTTTCCATGATTGGAACTAATTTCTACAGTGTGATTGTCTTCAACAACAAAAGTCAGCGGTTGTTCAGGAAAGGTCTTCAGTGTTTCCAATAATAATCTTGCCGGGACGGCAATAGTACCCACAGAATCTGAGTCCACCTCCAACACGGAACTCATGGTTGTCTCTAAATCTGAAGCACTAACTACAAGTTTAGTATTATCTAAAACAAAGAGAAAATTATCTAAAATGGGAAGAGTGTTACTATTGTTGATGACACCTCCTAATACCTGAAGCTGTTTTAATAAATAAGTACTTGATACAATAAATTTCATTCTTCTTTCCGCTTTAAATTCGTATTATAAGGGGCTAATCAAGCTCCATAGTTTTACTGATAACAATAAAAACAAATATATCCCAAATGTATGGCTGTTTAAAACAAACTTATCAACATCTAAGCTGCGAATTTCTTCTTTCGTCGGTAGGCAAAAGCGAATCCAAAAAGAAATACCAAAGCTAGTGGAACTCCTATGTTTATTAGTTGCCACTTTGTTTTTTGTGCAGCTATCTTTTCTTGATCTAATAAAGGGATTTTGACCTTTTTATTTCTGATGTTTATAAGTCCGGAATCGTCCAATAAAAAATTGACACTATTTATAAGAAAATCCTTGTTGCCAAAATAATTATTAGTCCACTTATCATAACCTAATTCCAAGGGACGGTTATTTCGTAATTGGTTTTTTACAATATCTCCATCAGATATTACGAGCATTTTGTTTTGCTCTCCTTTTTCTGCAGAGCCTTCTAATGTCATTGGCAATACGCGATTCTCAAAGGCAGATGAAAAAGCTCCTTCTATTAGAACAGCCAAGGGCTTATTTCCATTATTATAAAGTTCTTTATCAGGTTGAGAAGTAATCATATCAAGATTGATAATTTTTGGTGTAGCATCAATCTTGGAAAGTGGAGAACTGGATAGAAGTATTGTTTTTCTATAAGAATTTGATAGGGTGTCTATACTGCTTGTAAATTGAAATCGCAATGCTTCTAAGTTGTTATTAATTGGGTGATTGTTGGGTGAAAACACCATAGGATTATAAAACCATGGCACCGGGTTATATTGAGCATTGTTTTCGTTTCCTGTCGCCAAAACAATTTGCGTAAAATACATGTCGTTTACCAGAACCGGATTAATACGAACTCCATATTTAAATAAGAGATCATTTAAATTCAATTCTCTGGGGTAAGCCATAGAAGTACCTTCCTCATTGAATAGACTATCTAATTCCATTGCAACCTGATCTATAAGCCAAATGGATTTTCCTCCATGCACAATGAATTGGTCTAACAGATACTTTTCTTTTTCGCTAAAAGCTTGAGTTGGCTTAGCAATTAAAGCCAAATCGTAGCTCTTTAGTTGATCAAATACCTGCTGGGCATTATTTTCCACTGAATCCAGAGTGATGGCGCCCAGGTTATAATACTCTTTTAGATCACTTAGAAAATCGGCTAAATAAATATCCTCTAACTCCCCATTACCTTTAATGACCGCGATCTTCTTTTTATTTTTTATCCCGAGTTTCGAAAAAGCGTCTGCAAAGGCGTACTCCAGGTTTTGGACGGAAAGATTTACCCTGTCTTCCGCAGTAGCTCCAAGCTTGTTTTTCAATAATGGTACTTTGATGGTTTTATTTTTACTATTTACAATTGCCCAGGGGAAGAATATTTCCTGTGAAACTTTGCTATTCTCTTCAATGGTTATATTAGCAGGTGTTAGTCCAAAAGCTTGCAGCTCCGCTATAATGACCTCATTATCCTCCTCATTTTCCAAAGGATCTACTATATTGAAAGACAGCTGAGAATTTTCAGCGGTAAATTCTTTTAGGATTTGATTGATTTCTCTTCTAAGCCTTGTAAATTCGGGGGGGAGTTCGCCTCCTAAAAGAACATCGATAGTGACTGGGCTATTAATCTGTGATATCGCCGTCAATGCCTCCGCTGATAGGGTATAACGCTTGTCTTCTGTTAGATCTACTTTATAAGTTAGGCTAGAACCTAAGATAGTAATTACCAAGAACAAAAGACATCCTAAAAGCCCTAAAGTGTATTTGTTTCTTTTCATCATTTCTGGGGTTCCTGTAATTGAATTTTGGATAAAAAGAGAAAAAGAAGGGTTATAGATAAGAAATAGACCACATCCTGAATTTTTAATACCCCCAAGGCAATCCCCTCAAAATGAGATTTCATTCCAAGATTATTCAAGTAAAATTGAAGAGCGTTTCCATCAAACATGGTGGATAATGCTTCAAAGCCATAATAGAAAATAAAACTCATTACCAAAGCAAGTATAAAGGCGACTATTTGATTTGAGGTGAGGGTAGAACTAAAGATTCCAATCGCCGTATAACTCATTACTAAAAAAGTTAATCCAATGTAAGAACCAATTACTAAGCCGGTATCATAATTCCCATTACTTATTCCTAAATTGGAAATTGTTAGAACATAAAATAAGGTAGGGATGAGGGCTAGAATAACTAAAAAAAAGGCTCCTAAAAATTTTCCACCTACTAATTGATACTTCCCAATTGGTTTTATCATAAGTAACTCTAAAGTACCCGTCTTTTTTTCTTCTGAAAAACTCTTCATCGTAATAGCCGGAATAATAAATAAGAATACCCATGGGGTTAAGAGAAAAAATAAACTCAAATTGGCAAAACCATAATCAAACACATTAAAATCCCCTTTAAAAACCCATAGAAATAAGCCGTTTAATAAAATAAACAAGCTAATTATTAGATAACCTACAGGATTGGTAAAAAAGGATAGTATCTCTTTTTTAAATATTGCTCTCATAATTTTTAAGATGTCGTTTGAATACTCTCTAGGCTCCAGGCTTCTGCTTTTTCTTCAAACAAAACTTTTGTCTTTGTCCAAACTTTTTTGAAAAATTCTGAATTTCGATAATAGTCCAGGTCCTCTTTTGAATTCCAGTGACTATGGGTAAAAAAAACATTTTGATTGTTTAAATCTTTTAGTAATTCAAGATGTTCACAGCCTGAAAAGCCTTTGATACTATCTTTGGTTTCTTCAAAAATTTGCTCAAAACTAGCAATATTTTCTTTTTTCAAGGTCAATTTTACAAGGCGTACCAACATTTATAAAAAATTTATGAGAATAGTATCTCTGTAGTTCAGTCCCAATAGGGTAGAAGCCCCTCCAACGGTATTTAGGTCACTTTTATAAATGGCCAATTCTATATATTCTGAAGAATTATATAAAGCTAACAAATCTCCCGGTCCTTTACGCTGATTCTTATCTAGTTCAAAATTTATAATGGAACTGTAATTATTATAGATTCTTGTTATTTTTCTATTTCTGGCATTAATTTCAAATTTCCTACCATTGCGATAAGCCTCAAACAGGCTTTTTTGAATATTGGTGACTACATTTCCGTAATTATCAATATAAATAACATTCCCAATAATGCTTTTACCTTCAGGACCGACCCTTGGTGAGAATTCTTTTAACTCCTTTAGTTTTTGAAGAGGTTTACCTACTACATCTAACTTTCCTCCACGAGCTATATGGCAGGCCACCTGAACAAAGACATCAAGTACGGGAAAGGCTCCATGAGTTGGATTAGGAATATTAATTTCCACTACTTTTTCCGGTTTTATTTCAGATGTAATCAGACTTATTACACCATTATTTGCACTTATAAAATAGTGGTCATCAACCAGCACGGCAATATGTTGATTTTCAATAGTAGGTTCTGAATCAACCCCAACAATATGTATAGTACCCGGAGGAAAGGCTTTATAAGAGTTTTTCAGGATGTAAGCACACTCCTGAATATTAAACGGACTGATTGCATGGGTAATATCAACAATTCTAGCATCTGTTAATTCTTTATATATTGTCCCTTTAATAGCCCCAACAAAATGGTCCTTATAACCGAAATCTGTAGTTAATGTAATGATTGCCATGCAGCAATGTTGATATTTTTTTAGGTGATCAAACTAAATTTTAATTAAGTTTGTTGTACAAAATTACATGAAAAAAACAGCCTACAGAAATTTAAATGTAGGTACACATAAATTAAACTTTTCTATTCTTTGAACGAACTTACCTTAGAACTTACTGAGATTAGTCCAAGAGAATTTTTTGGACATCGAAATGAACATATCAATCTGCTAAAAAAACACTTTCCCAAATTAAAAATTGTTGCCAGGGGCAGCAAAATAAAAGTTTTTGGAGATGATGAGCTTTTAGAAGAGTTTGATAAGCGGTTCACTCTTCTTAAAAATCATTATACAAAGTATAACGCCTTAAATGAAAATGTTATTGAACGGCTTCTTTTAAGTAATGGGAAAGAGGATTATGAATCTTCCGAAAGCAGCGGACATGTTATAGTCCATGGAGTAAATGGAAAGTATATTAAGGCCATTACGGCAAACCAGCGCAAACTAGTGGATGCTTCTGATAAGAACGATATGGTCTTTGCTATTGGTCCGGCTGGAACAGGAAAGACATATACCGGGGTAGCCTTAGCGGTAAGGGCCTTAAAAAACAAGGAAGTCAAAAGAATTATTTTAACAAGGCCAGCGGTAGAAGCTGGGGAGAATCTGGGGTTTTTACCGGGGGATCTCAAGGAGAAATTAGATCCTTATATGCAGCCTTTATACGATGCCTTGCGTGATATGATTCCCGGAGAAAAACTCAATCACTTTATAGAGAATGGAACAATACAAATTGCTCCTATGGCTTTTATGAGAGGGCGCACTTTAGATAATGCTTTTGTGATTTTGGATGAAGCTCAAAATACGACCCATGCTCAGATGAAGATGTTTTTAACTAGAATGGGGAAAGATGCTAAATTCTTGATCACAGGTGATCCCGGGCAAATTGACTTACCAAGACGCGTTATTTCAGGCTTAAAAGAAGCTCTTTTAATTCTTAAGAATACAAAAGGAATAGAAATTATTTATTTGGATGATAAGGACGTAATAAGACATAGTTTGGTTAAAAAAGTAATTGATGCTTATAAAAATATTGAACATCAAAACTAAGGGGCCATGAGCGAGACCATCATCAAAACCAATTTTAGTTTTCCTGGACAGCAAAAAGTTTATAAAGGCAAGGTTCGTGAAGTCTATTTTCTGGACAATGATCTATTAATTATGATTGCTACAGACAGGCTTTCGGCTTTTGACGTCGTAATGCCGAAGGGGATTCCATATAAAGGGTCAGATTTTAAATCAAATTGCCACTAAAATGATGCAATTAACCGCTGATATTGTTCCCAATTGGTTAGTGGCAACACCAGATCCGAATGTAGCTATTGGAGAGGCCTGTGAACCTTTTAAGGTTGAAATGGTTATAAGAGGCTATATGTCGGGACATGCAGCAAGAGAATATGCATTGGGCAAAAGGACCTTATGTGGTATAACCATGCCTGGAGGGATGAAGGAGAATGATCCTTTTCCAGAGCCAATTATAACACCTGCCACCAAGGCAGATGAAGGAGATCACGATGAGGATATATCAAGAGAGGATATAATTAAGAAAGGAATAGTATCTGAAGAGGATTATCTTATTTTGGAAAAATATACCAGAGCCTTGTTTGCCAGAGGCTCAGAAATAGCTAAACAGCATGGTCTAATCCTGGTAGACACCAAATATGAATTTGGTAAAACAAAAACCGGGAAAATTGTGTTGATTGATGAAATTCATACCCCCGACTCCTCGCGTTATTTTTATGCGGAAGGATATGGGGAACGACAAGAACGTGGGGAGCCCCAAAAACAGCTTTCCAAGGAATTTGTTAGACAATGGTTAATTCAAAACGATTTTCAGGGATTAGCAGGACAGAAGGTGCCTTTTATGTCCGACGAATATATTTCTTCCGTTTCAGAAAGGTATATTGAACTTTATGAGAATATTACCGGAGAAAAATTTGTCAAGGCCGATACTGCAAATATTTCTGAAAGAATTAATAAAAACATTCTGGATTATTTACAGAATCATAAGGCCTAGTATTTTTATTAATTATAAAGACTTTTTAAAGAAACCGGACCTTTGTCTTGTAGTCGATTCATAATTTTTAAAAAGGCTATCGCGGTTATATAAGCATCCCCAAGTGCTGTATGTCTGTCTTTTGTACTAATATCAAACTTATTGGCAATTTCATCTAAGCTATATACCTCTTTTTTAGGTAAAAGAGGGGTTGATAAAAGAGTCTTTTTGTACAATAAGGCGGTGTCAATAATTCTATTCTTTAACTCGGGTAAACCGTTTCGGTCCAAAGCTCTATTTATCATGCTAACATCAAATTGGGCGTGATGTGCTATTATTACGGCATTATTTAAGAAAGATAAAAACATTTCCAATCCTTTTTGTTCACTTACATGTTCAATCTTTTCATTCTTTAAGATGCCATGAATAGCGACAGTGCCAGCATCAAAATGCTGCTGTTCTAAATAGATCTCTAAACTACTTTCAACCTCAATACTATTATTGACTATGGAGAGTGCTCCAATACATAATATGCGATCTCTATAGGTATTAAAACCTGTTGTTTCGGTATCTAGGACAACAAAACGAGTGTTCTTATAATCTATAGCTTCGGGTTCCGAGAACTTAGCGATATAGTTACGCCAGAATTCTGGTAAATTATCCAGTCTTTTTTTATTGAATAAAGACTTCATCTGAGTAAATTAGAAACTTTAAAGCGAAATCCGACCACATCCTGTATTTCTTTAATAATTTTAAAGGTACGTTTTAGTTTCACTTTTTCTTCCTTGCTAAGACTCTCCATAGGAATATATCTGCCCGAATCCGCGTGCCGAATACCTTGTTTGGCCCTAAATTTTAATAAGGCTTTGGTGGCATAAGAACAGGATAGGTATAGTTCCGAATTAGCAGGCTCTAGTTCTGCTAATTTCTCAAATCGCTCGGCAGTGTTATTAATTTTCTTTATTTCATGAGAGAGGATTAAGACTCTTGCGGCGTCCGTTAAAGGCATCAAAGCTCTCATTTTTAAATCGAACAGATCTTTGTATTTCCCGTCTTCTTCTAATAAAAAGCGACGAAAAAACCCGGTAGGAGAGGGGTTTTGTAATGCCCCGGCGGCCAGATGAAAATAAAAAACAGGGTACTTTCTTATATTATCAAAAATATGCTCGGTTAGTTCATCAACCAGTGACGCATTGCCATAAGTTAAATTGTAATCAAAGAAAATAGAGGATTGTAATACTTCATCACTTCCGGGATTGATAATCCAATGGGATGTTATTCCCTTCCATTCCGAAAGACTTAAACACCATTTTGGATTAGAAGCCATCATTTCAGCCGGACAATACTCATAACCTATTTTAAAAAGTCCTTTATTTATGAGCTTTGACAATTCTAAGAAATAGGTTGTTGTTTGAGGAAGAAGTTCATCACTTACATCTTGAAAAATAAGGGCATTATCCTGATCGGTTTGCAGAAGTTGTTCTCCTCTTCCTTGACTACCCAAAGCCAACCATGCAAATTCTACTGGCGGCGGATTCTTCATTTTTGCTAGAGAAATCTTTATCACTTGCTTCATACAAGCATCATTGAGTTCTGAAATGATTTTTGATGTAATAGACATAGGAATATTTGAATCCAAATAGTCTTTTAAAAGAACTCGAATATTTTTTCTCACAGCTCTAAGACTGCCTATCTTTTCTGATCTTGTAATTGCTTTCATTAAGGCTACAGGACTGTTGCCAAGGGCAATCATAATATCTTGAGTAGAAAGAACCCCGACTACTGGAGAATTTACGGTTCCATCCTCCGTTAGACACAAATGACTTATATCATTTTTCATCATAGCCATTTGGGCTTGTGAGATAGATAATACTTTGGGATAGGTTATTACAGGACTCATCATAATGTCCTTTGCCTTGAGGTTGTCTGCAGGTATACTGTTGGCAATCGTATTCAAAAGGTCTTTATCTGTTATTATACCAATAGGGAGATTTTCTTTGATGACTAAAACGGAACCAACATCCTTTTTAGCCATGAGTTGCGCTACCGTTTTTGTGTTGGTATTGGGGCCACAGCTTACTATTTTTTTGGAATACTTTATAGGCTGCAAATCAATGGATGAGCCTCTAGTTTCTGAGTGGGTAAGTCCTTCATTGGAAGATAAGAGTTTGCCATAATTTCCTTGAGCATATGGATTCCTTGTATTGGAAGCAAAACTCTCTATTAAAAAATCACCCAGTTCTTCATATGTTTTGGTAAAAGGTTTAAAAACATCTATTGGGATAGCATATAAAATACTTTCTTCAAAAGCCTTGGCTTCTAGTTTATAATCTTCATTTGCCATTAAGGGTCTTAAGCCAAAAATATCACCCTCATCACACAGATCAATTATAGCATTTGTTTCTGTTTTTCTAAGGTCAACGGCTCCTTTGTGAACTACATAAAAGTCTTTATGCGCTTTTTCCCCTTCATTAAAAATGACGCTCCCCTTTTCTTGATATAGAATCCTAATTTGAGAAGAGAGTTTTAATAGGTCATTTTCATGCATTTCATTAAAGGGAGGGTAATTTTTTAGAAAGTCGGCCACCCTCGAGCTAATGGTATTTTTCATGCGTTCAATTTCTGGTAAAGTTAGCGAAGATACCCCTTAATAAGTTGCTTTATTGGCTTGTTTAGAGGGCAGTCACTAACCAAAAAATGGACTTAACAATATAACTTAAAGTAACTTTTTTATTTCTATTAATTTTTAAAGAGTTTTAAAAGGCCTCCATCACCCCAAAGTACAAGCCTTGATTCCCGTCTATTCCAAAGGCATAATCAAGCCGTAGGTTAATCTTTTTGGCAGGAGAAACCATAAAGCGCAAACCAGCACCAGCACTGGGTAAAAGTGCTTGCTCAAAAGCTTCTTCTTCACTGTCATTTCCCCAAACAGAGCCTATTCCAGCAAAGCCTACCATTCCCCATTTCTTATAAAATCTCCACCGATATTCTGCCTGCGCCGCGACCATATTTTTGCCTTTGTATTTACCTACGGCATAGCCCCTGAGACTATTTCGTATCCCGTAATTCTGATAACCATCAAAGGGCACGTCTCCCCAAGCAAATCCGCCAGAAAGGGATATACCCAGAACTTTATTCGAGGCAAACGAAGTAAAATAAGTCATCGAATAGTCGGTGTCTATATAGTCATTATCACTTCCTAGCCATTCCGCATTGAGCTTGGGTCGTATACTAAACATTAATCCTTTTGTAGGATAATACACGTAGTCCCGGGTGTCATAAGAAATATTCAGTCCAATGCTAGAAACAAAATTGTCTTGTATATTATTACTTTCAAAGAATTCACGGGTAAAATCGTTTTCCTCTTGTGAGCCCTTATCAAATTTATAATTGGTTTGCGTGCCTAAATAAAGTAAGCCAAGATATAATTCCCCTATGAGTTTTCTGCTATATTCCAGGGTAATGAACTTCCTCTGTTCAGTGAATACCAGCCGCACATCTGTTCCTTCGAACTCATAGAGAAAATCGTTGTTGATATTAGTGGTGCCGGTGGCGAAGGTGGCCCTATTTTTATCCTGATTCCAAAATAAACGAGAGCTAAGAATCATTACGTAACTATCGTTTGTAGAATAGAGTCCGATAAGATTAATAATAGAAGGAGGGGAGATACTGTCTTTTTTGTCGACCTTAAAAAAATACATTCCCATACCTCCAAATCCGGTTTTCATAGCCGGATTATTATTTATCAATGGTACGGCGGTAAAGGTGTTACTGGACTCATTAAAAAGAGAATCTACATCTTTTTCCTGAGCAAAAAGGGAAGATAATATAAAAACGGTTAGAACGAATATCTTATAAGGAAGGTAACAATACTGTTTTATATTCATCAACTATTTAGTTAAGATATGGTATTTATTGGGGTATTCAAAAACCGAGTAAATATAAAGATATCTAAAAGGTGGATTAGGTAAAATACAGAATAGCAACATTTATTCTTGACATTTAGTTTTTATGTTTCAAACCAGGAGATCATCTTTATATTTCGTATTTCAGTAATCTCAAAGCATTCAAAACAACAATCAGGGTAGAACCTTCATGTCCCACAACGGCAGGTCCAATTGCTATTACTCCCATGATTGTCAAAGGAACCAAAAGGGCTACCATACTCAGACTGATAATTAGGTTTTGCTTTATGATAAGTTTTGCTTTTCTACTCAGACCAATAGCAAATGGAAGATTATCCAGTTTATCGGCTAACAATGCAATATCCGCTGTTTCCAAAGCAACGTCAGAACCTGCCGCACCCATGGCAATACCAACGGTGCTTTTTGCCATTGCAGGTGCATCATTTACACCATCCCCAACCATTGCTACACTACCTTCTTGCTTTTTTAGTTGTTCTATTGCTTTGACTTTATCTTCTGGGAGCAAACTACCCATTGGGTCAGTTATTCCTATATTCTTAGCGATTGCATCGGCTACTTTTTGATTGTCTCCTGTGAGCATAATCATCCGCTTTATTCCCATTTTCTTCAGAATAGCCAGCGTTGTAATGGCTTCAGGACGAGCAACATCCATAACAGCGATAATTCCTAAGTAGCTATCATCTTGACGAACAATCATGGTGGTATTTCCTCCAGATTCGAGTTCTGACATTTTTAGGTTAATTTCTTCAGGAACTAATTCTCCTGTCAATTCTTCAAAAAGTCTTCGATTACCAATATGAACAATGCTATCGTTCAAATTTGCCTGGACGCCCCTTGCCATCAATGCTTTTAAATTTTCTGCCTTCGGAATTTCGATATCTCCTAATTCTTTTTTTCCTCCTTCAACAATGGCAGCGGACAAAGGATGGTCGCTCAATACTTCGACTGCAATGGCAATTTTTAATAGATGTGTTTTAGTAATATTTCCAAATGGAATAGCATGTGTTAAGGTAGGTCGGCCCTCGGTTAGCGTTCCTGTTTTATCAAAAGCCATGGCCTTTATTCCTCCTAATTCTTCAAGCGGACGGCCACCTTTAATTAATACGCCGTGACGGGCAGCTCTTGCAATTCCAGCCAATACAGCACTTGGAGTAGAAATAGCTAAGGCACAAGGCGAAGCTGCAATTAACACAGACATGGCTCGGTAAAAACTCTGCTGAAAGGTTTCGTCAATAAACACGAAAGCAAATACCAAGAAAATAACTAAAACCAAAACAGAAGGGACATAGTATTTTTCAAACTTATCGGTGAGGTGCTGTGTTGGCGATTTTTGTGTTTCGGCTTCCTTTACTAGGGTAATTAATCGAGAAAGTGTGCTATCCTTTGCTTGCTTTAGCACTTTAATTTCCAATACTCCACTGCCATTCATTGTGCCTGCAAAAACTCGATGCTCCGGAAGAAGATTTTTAATCTCATTTTCATTTTGCCAGTTTAAACTGGGACGTTTATCTACAGCTACACTTTCCCCTGTGATGGAAGCTTGGTTTACAGGGCTTATTCCTTTTGTAACCACCCCGTCAGCTCCTATTTTTGAATTTGGTTTTACAACAATTATATCTCCTATTTTAAGTTGCTCTATATGCACTTCTATCAATTCGCCATTTTGTTTTAACAAGGCCACATTTGGAGCTAAATCAGAAAGGGCGGCAATAGATTTTCTGGCTCGTCTCATTGCATAATGCTCTAGGGCATGTCCCAAACTAAATAGAAAAAGTAGCAAGGCACTTTCTCCCCACTTTCCCAAAGCCGCAGCACCTATGGCTGCAAATAGCAT
Organism: uncultured Flavobacteriaceae bacterium; assembly: GCA_942491255.1. Taxonomy (GTDB): domain Bacteria; phylum Bacteroidota; class Bacteroidia; order Flavobacteriales; family Flavobacteriaceae; genus Eudoraea. The sequence continues at coordinate 52,311 of CALOAJ010000015.1, forward strand.
TAGGAAATCTATTTCAAACTTTCCTCTGAGTAGATCTCTAGCTGCAGTGATGAAAGTAAAAACTCCTCCAAAAACAGCTCCAATAATAAAAAGAGTAGTAGTTATATTTTCAAAGGCGCCGGAGGTAAAGGAAAAAACAACTCCTAAAATCCAGCATACACCGCTTATTATTGCGAAATATAGTTCGGTGTTTTCTCCTAAAATATGTAGAGAGGAATGTGCATTATGGCCCTCTTCTTTCCCCGCTTGTTCGTCATCAATTTTTAGATCGATAATATTTAAACCTAATTTTTTAAGGGATCTGATGAGGTCAGATTGATTTACTTTATTCGCATCCCATTCTATTTGCATTACCCCTGAAGCTGATATAGATACATAGTTTACGCCTCTTTTTTTACTCAAAATTTGCTCAATCCTCCGAGCTTCCCGAGTATGCTGATTTTTCCCTATTTCGGCTTGAAGTCTATTCATGATTAATTAGGGGTCACTTTCCTTTCTTCCAAATGACTATTTTCTTTATGAGAGCAAAACAATAAAGGGTGGTAATAGAACCTGCAATAAGTATGGGAATTCCGGATATCAGCCATTCACTGGAACACTCTAATTTATCTGCCAATTTTAATCCGATATGATCTGTAAGTATTAAAATAAAGAAGATACTTAGAAGTAATACGGCAAAAGTATCTTTAATATTTCCCTCTAACTTTTTTTTTCAAAAATTTAATTTCTACCAAAAGCAACCAAATTAGCGTGATAATTATAAGAGGGATTAAAATGTTTTCGGCCAAAGAATGTTCATTATACTCAAACACATATCTCATTTGTACAACAGCTACTAAGGGCGCAAAATAATAGCATTGTATTAAAAAATTTTGCTCTAAGCTAGCGCGAGAAAAAGAGGCCGATTTAAATAATTCACTAAAAAATGCAACTATTAGAGGAATACTTATAAAAATAGCTGCTCTTAACAAGGTGTCAGGGTCCTGTAACATTTCGGAAAAAGTTTTTTCCTTGTTTTTTGCCGACTCAATAAGTGCCTCTACAGGAACCAAGGCGTAGGGTATCAACACAGTAATAATGTACAGAAAGACCGGTGAAACATATTCTTGGCTGACTTCCTTTTTCGAAGATTCTGCCGGTATAAACTGGCATACCCATTCAGGATCTTTAAGAATTTTAAAAAGAGTCTTAGGGACATAAATTAGCAGCATGAGTACCTGAACCAATAAATCTGCAATTCCTTGTAATATATTAATCCCTTTCATGAATTAGTAATAGGTATTTGGTTTGATTAAGACGGTGCAAGCTATTTAATCTTGGTGCACTCCTTGGGTAAATCTAGCTGTAAAACAATTTTCTTTAAAGCTTCTATAACCTATTGCACCTACTGCTTTGAGTAATAATTTGGCATTGTTTAGCTTCAAAAGATTTAGATATTAATCATAGTAAAAAGGTAAGGTTTTTTTATAAGACTAGCTGCGTCATTTTAAAACCTAATCAACAAATACCAATCAAAGAATCTTGCATCCAGAAGGATGTTATGATTTCATATGAAGCGTTTTGGGGTGTTTTTTATCGTTCTCTTTCTGTTCTTGAAAGAAAGATTTTCTAATGCCGATAAAAACAAAAACCGTGACAGTATAAATTAAAAAGAAGGGTAGAATAAAGTCTTTTAGGCCCAAAACAAGCATGGCCGCAATAATGAGTAATTGAAAGCCCAGGCCAAAGGTAGAAACACTTGTCATAAACCAATTTGGCAATACCATCCCTTTATCTGCTTTACTATCTAAGGTGTAAATGGTTTTATCAAAAGCACCATAAAAAAGCTTATACAAACCGAAAAGGATATTCACATGCTTTTGTTTTTCCCCTTCCAAAGCTATTGGTGTTTTGCTTTCAAATACACGGCTGGTTGTATCACCATTAAATTTATTTCTTAAAATAACATAGTAGTAATTGTAAAGCGTGCCTTGCAACTGAAAGCCTAAGAATGCTAGAAGGCATATCCAAATACTGCCGTTAGTGATCTGCCAGATAGAAATAAAGAATAAAGCATTCAAAATAATGTCTGCCACAGAATCTAAGTAGCGGCCGGTATACGATGGTTTTTGTTTGATGCGAGCCAATTCACCATCCGCGGCATCAAGAATAGACTTGAAAATCAAAAAAAATGCGGCTAGCCAATAATAACCTTGAATAATACAATAAATAGCAATGAGGCCGGATATTATAAACCCAATAGTAACGTGAATTGGTGTAAAAATAGTCTTCTTTAAAGAGTTCGCGATAACTCTGGCTATTGGTCTTCCGTAGTCTGAAAGATCAACAAACTTATGCTCTTTGGGTAATTTGGACATGCATTAGAATAACAAACCGTACAGTGGAATATACCAAATTATAATACTGTAAATGTACGGCTAAATCATAATATGAGTTGGTTTTAAAAAGCAAATACATTAAAAAAGTATTCTATATATTTTTCTGATTACAATTTTTTTATCAAAGCAACACAACGACTTTTTAATGGCAAGTAGGGGAAAACAAGCAAGCTCACATTGGCTAGAGGACTATGTATGGGCATTTTTAGCCTTCGTAACCAAAATACTTTGTAGGGGGGTGACAATATAGACTAACAGTTTTATTAGCCATTTTTTTATCTTCTTATTCTTACCAATTCTTAAAGTGATTTCCTTTCACATCTATTTCAAAAAATGTAATATGCATATTTTAAGAATCATATTCAGGTTTAAAATCTCAATTATTTTTTATTAATATTGATAAGAAGGCGGCATATTAAGTGTTCTTAATTAATTTTACGCTAATGAGCACACTTGTACAAATTTCAATATTGCCGCATGAGCAAGAGGATGAAGCTATGCTGCTCAACTCAGCTCTCAAAAAATCTAAGATTCTAAGAAAAGATGTTCGTGAGTGGAGGGTTCGTAAAAGATCTATTGATGCTAGAAGAGCCCCTGTAAAAATAAATCTTCAGATAGAAATTTGGCAAGGAAATGACGAAAGAAAAGGAATACACCCTTTTGTTCCACAAGCCGTTTCAGACACTAAGAGAATTGCCATAATTGGTATGGGTCCGGCAGGAATGTATGCGGCACTTCGGGCTATTGAAGGAGGATTTAAACCTGTCATTTTTGAAAGAGGAAAAGATGTTCGTTCCCGAAGAAGAGATTTGGCGAAGATAGCCAAGGAGCAAACCGTTAATCCTGAATCAAACTATTGTTTCGGTGAGGGAGGGGCAGGAACTTTTTCCGATGGAAAACTCTATACTCGTTCTAAAAAACGGGGCAATGTACTAAAGGCCATGGAGTGGCTGGTTTATTTTGGTGCAGATGCTGATATTTTGGTAGACGCCCATCCACATATTGGCACCAACAAGCTTCCTAAGATTATTAGTGCTATGCGAGAGGCGATTATTGATGCCGGTGGGGAAGTACATTTTAATTCAAAACTCACTGATTTAAAAGTTAAATACAATCAAATTCAATCTATTCAAATAAATAGTGATTCTTGGTTTGAATTTGAAGATGTTGTTCTTGCAACAGGACATTCTGCAAGAGATGTATATTATCTTTTACATGCCAAAAACATAAAGATAGAGGCCAAACCTTTTGCAATAGGGGTGCGCATTGAGCATCAGCAAGAACTTATAGATAAAATTCAATATCATGGAGATGTCAACAACCCATATTTACCTCCGGCTTCTTATAGTATGGTAGAGCAGGTAGATGGAATGGGTGTTTATTCTTTTTGTATGTGTCCGGGTGGGATAATTGCTCCATGTGCAACAGAACCGGGTGAGGTAGTTACCAATGGCTGGAGTCCCAGCAAACGAAACAATCCTTATTCAAATTCCGGAATTGTGGTAAGTGTGGAGCCAAAAGATCTTCCAAATTATTCAAAAGATGATCCATTTGTAAGTCTTAATTTTCAGAAGTCTGTTGAAAAAGATTGTTGGGATGCGGCAGGGAAGTCGCAACAAGTTCCGGCACAGAGATTAATAGATTTTATTGAGGGAAGAGTTTCTAAAGACTTTCCTAAGACATCCTATCACCCCGGAATTGTGAGTGTAGATTTAAATAAAGTTTTACCACCCATACTCTCTAAGCGACTGAAAAAGGCATTTATAGCCTTTGGAAAAAAGATGAAAGGCTATTATACTAACGAAGCAGTGATTCATGCTCCCGAATCACGGACGTCGTCTCCTGTTCTTATTCCAAGAGATATTAATACATTGTCACACGTAGAGGTTAATGGTTTATATCCCTGCGGTGAAGGTGCCGGCTATGCCGGGGGTATTATGTCGGCTGCCATAGATGGAATAAACTGTGTAGACGCTATTTTGAAAAAGCACAGTGAGGTATAGTAGATTAAAGGAAAATCTTACTTCTATATCCCTTGTAATACCATAATATTTAGGGGTTTTGGAATAGGGTAAATTAACTTCATCTAGGCTATTTTCTAAGAAGCATTCTAGGAATTTAAAAAGTAGCTTCGCAAGCAAAATTCAGTAACTTTCGGAGTAGGAGAGAATAGGCAATTATTTATAGCCATCTAAGGATAGATTCTCAATATAGTCCTACTTTTCCTTTTACAGAATCAAATATTTTTTTAGAATCAAATCCAATTCCGTTTTTGAAAATAAGTTCCATTTTTCTAATGTTTGAAATATCTTTTGACAGATCACCATTAATCAATATTAAGTCAGCTTCTTTTCCAACTTCTACAGTTCCTGTTTCATTTTCGATTCCTAAATATTCTGCGCCGTTTAATGTTGCTATTTTTATTGATTCCTCAATGCTGAAGCCTGTCTCCATAAGTAGTTCAATCAATCTTTGGTTTGAATAGCCTGCGATTGTTTTTCCACTCCCGGTAGGATCTGTTCCAACGGTAATTTTGCCTCCCATAGCATGAAATTTCATTACGCGCTTCATTTCTTTTTTAAAACTTATCAGGCTCAGAGAATCTCTTTCAGAATTACTACGTTGATTATAGATTGTCTGCATCTGTTCTAAGTAATAAGGTGCGAGCGCAACATCTCCACCACCGGGAATAACCTCCCGATCAGTAAAAGGCTCAAAAACATTTGGGGTGTATGTAAGCGTTATATTTTTCTCAATTAATACACTAATTAATTCTAAAAACGCTTTACTAGTATCATCAATGGAAGCCAGGGATGGCTCTCCATTAACGCATTCATTTTCGGGCTTGTCCATGACAAAATCTGTAGAAGCCATAAAGCTATGCTCTAAATTATCAATTCCTAATTCAGCAGCTTCGCGGTAGGTTATGGAACATAAATGCCCGGTAACTTTTATATTTTTAGCATGAGAAACTTTGATTATCTCGCGTAAATCATCCTTGGTTATGTTGTTATAAACTTTCACAGAAGTGACGCCTTTATCAAACCAATAGTTTAGCCAATTTTCAATGCTTTCATCGCCATAAAGCGACTGCAACTGTGGAATAAAACCTGTTCGTTCAATATGAGGCGTAGAAACATCTATAGTTGGTCCCACAGCTCTTCCTTGATCAATTAAATTCTTTATATTCAAATCGGCATTAGCCTCAATACCTCCCGCTGTTCGCATGGTGGTAACACCACCTGCCAAATATAGCTGGGGAAAGGTATTGGTCATGTGTATGGCCTTATAGTTTCTGTTAAACGGTTTTGCGGTAAACAAATGTTCATGCATCATTATAAGACCGGGTATTACTGTTTTTCCTGTAGCATCAACGATTTTTGTATTTTCAGGAAGGGATAATTTTCCGGTATTTCCAATAGCAGAAATCTTATTATTACGCAATAAAATATCTTGATTGTATTTTACAGCGCCTCCGGTCCCATCAATTAGGGTAACATTTTTAAGCGCTACAATCGAATCTTGTATTTCAACATAAGCAGCTACTTGTTTTGATAGCTTTTGTCCATAGCCAATTGGATGAAATATAAAATGTATTGCGATTAGTAAAATTAGTCTCGTTTCTTTCATTTGGTTGCTTTCAAATTATGCCTTTCGGTCTAGTATAAGAATAGCAGTGCCATCTAAAAGACGAATGTTCTCCAGGCACCAATCTTTTATATGTTTTGTTACGCCGGTTTTAACTTTTAAACCACAATTAATTTTATACAATATTGGAACCAGTTTTTTTCAATTCAAAAATATCCTTCCTTCTATCTTTAAGGTTTCTTACACTGCCAAATTGATTTAGTTCTCGAAGCAAATCAATATCACAATCAGCAATTAATATCATTTCAGTATTTGTTGTAGCTTCAGCTTTAATCCCATTTGCCGGAAAAGAAAAATCGCAAGGAGTAAAAACCATAGATTGGGCAAATTGAATATCCATATTATGCACTTTTGGCAAGTTACCCACGCTTCCAGCAATGGCTACATAACATTCGTTTTCTATAGCTCTTGCTTGTGCACAATGACGAACTCGGGAATAACCATTTTGGGTATCCGTTAAGAAAGGAATAAATAGGATGTCCATTCCTTCATCAGCCAATAATCTGCTCAATTCAGGGAATTCTGAGTCATAACAAATAAGTATTCCTATTTTACCACAGTCCGTATCAAATGTTTTCAACTCATTTCCTCCCTGCAAACCCCATACTTTTGCTTCATCAGGGGTAACGTGAAGTTTTTCATACCTTTCAACAGTACCATCTCTTTTACATAAGTACCCAACATTATAAAGAAGCGTATTCTTTATTTCCGGCATGCTTCCGGTGATAATATTAATGTTATAAGAAATGGCTAATTCAGAAAATTTCTGTACTATTTCAGGCGTGTATTTCGCTAGTTCTCTAATTGCTTCCGATTCGGGAAGATGGTTGTTATCTGCCATAAGAGGAGCGTTAAAAAACTCTGGGAAAAGAGCAAAATCAGACCGATACCCGGAAACTGCATCAACGAAATATTCTGCTTGCTGCATTAACTCTTTTAAGTTTTTGTACAGTCTCATTTGCCATTGTATCAATCCCAAACGAATAACTTTTTTCTTAGTGGCGGCCTTTTTAGTCGGCCTTTCATAATATATATTATCCCACTCCAGCAATACAGCAAATTCGTTGGAAGATTCATCTCCGGCTAAATACCCGTTTAGGATTTTTGAAGGGTGAAAATCGTTTGATATTTGAAAATTTAGTACAGGATCATGTATTTCTTTTCTTTTAACCTTTTCAATATATTCTTTTGGCGACAATGTTTCGGAAAACTTATGATAGTTAGGAATTCTACCACCAAAGGCAATGCCCCTGAGATTTAATTTCTCACACAATTCTTTTCGGTAATCATAAAGTCTTCTTCCAAGCCTTAGTCCTCGATATTCAGATTTAATAAAAACATCGATACCGTATAAAACGTCACCACTATCGTCATGTGTATCAAAGGTGTATTTTCCTGTAATTTCTTTATAAGTATGGCTCTCGTCAAACTCCTTATAATCAAGAATAATCGATAAAGCACATCCCGCCAATTCGTCATTGATTTTTATAATGACCTGTCCTTCCGGAAATTTGTTAATTAATGATTCAATATGGGATTCTTTCCAATATGAATCGGGCATGCTTGAGTACGCTTCAATCATTAAATCCTTCAATTCTTTGTAATCATCTAGCGTTAAAAATTGAAGTTCTATATTTTCAATATTTTCAATCATTTGTCTTTTTGGCTTTTGTTTTAAGTGTGATTTTAGACCTCCTAGGGTGAAATCATAATGCTTTAGTTAAACTTTAAATCTAATGTAGGTAAATTTTAATTATGACTCTGCTACCAAAGTTCAATTATAGTTTTTGGCAACATAAGTGCAGCATGTTTCTAGAAATTAATTTCAGACGTCTTGTTATGCAATATTTTTCGCTTTATTTTTCTTCATTTGATTTGATTCTATTCTTTCTCTATTGCATTAAAATAAAATCCAAAAATATGCCAATAAGACCACAAAAAGTTGTTTAAAATATAGAATAAATTATTGGTTGTGGCCTTGGTTTATAGTTTTGGACTATACTTGTCTTTTCTTAGGAGGAAACGGAAATAATTTTGACACTTCTTTTTTATATTGTGCAAAGGCTTCAGGTCTGTTTTTTTCCATTTGTTTGTCTTTCATAGGGATGGAGGCAAAAAGAAACATTAAGAGCATTCCTATTGCACCAACAGCAGTATATCCGGGCGCTCCAAAAGCTAGACCCATACCAAGAAGCCCAAACCAAAATAGAATCTCTCCCAAATAATTCGGATTTCTGGAATAGGCCCAGATACCATTCCTTAGGATATCTTCTTTTTTCTTGTTTTTCCTTTTTCGAAACCGATCAAGTTCTTTGTCGGCCATTCCTTCCAGAATGGTACCTAATAATGATAAAAAGGCTCCAAAATAAAATAAGATAGGGCTGTGAATTTCACCAAAATTAAATACCCAAAACAATCCCCACATTCCTAAAAACACTATGAGTGTTGGATAAAGATGTATGGCTAAAAAGTTTATAGGCTGAAAAAACTTTCCAAATTGTTTTCTGAAATTGACATACCTCCAGTCTTCATGTTCCCATCCCGGCCATCCTCTTGCCCAACTCCATGTTAATCTCCATGACCAAAAACTTACGGCAGCTGCACTAATCCATTGATAGATTCCCCATTCGCTTCCTCCAAAATAAACATACCATAAAAGAATAAAGTAGAATGGAATAACACTCCAATAGGCATCATAAACACTGCTGTTTCGCCTTAAAATAGAAAACAGATAGCTTATAATTGTCATAGTCAGATCGGCATAAAGAAATCGCAAAACGATTCCCTCGTTTTGAAAAAAGTTAAAAGTCGCCCATCCAGTGAGTCCTACAATGATATAGATAATAGTAATTTCTAATAAGGCTTTTTCTTTTTTATTCATGATATTTGAATTCGTTCGTAATGGTTTAATTCCAGATATCGATCACTAAGCCATGGAATCTTTTGAAGAGCTTCTATAGATAAAGGGCGAATAATTTTGGCAAATTTAGAAACTAATCCTTTTGCATGTTTATCTTCATCGTGGGTAGCTATTACTTTTTTTGGATCTAACACATCACATAAATGCTTTACTCCATCAATGCCGGGAGAAACCACCCCGCCAAGAAAAAAGGTAATTTGTAATAGTTAAAGGGATTTATTAAAAGTTGGCAGCTTGAAGCTTTTTTTATTTGTTTTATGGCTTTTTTACTTGTTTTGAAGCCATGAGTAGCTAAGAATACGCTCTCTTTTCCATCGTCTAGTATAAACGCATCATAAATTGGATCTATTTTTCTATGTGTTGGTAAAAATGTTACCTGGACATTATTGACGACAACATTATTATCTATTGAATCCAATAGGGTCAAAGAGGAATTAGGGAGGATATTTTTTATTTTTTTCTTTAAGGATTTGGGCGCTATAATATGCTTAGGGTTTAGTTTTTTTAATGTTTCAGCATGAAAATGATCCGGATATTTTTGAGTAATCAAAACCGTGTCAAAAGTTGGTATTTTATCATAGGGAAGTGGAGCCGTACGGTGCCATTGTGTATTGAACCAAGCATAAAAGTCAATTTCTGTTCCTTCCAGCCATGGGTCAATTAATACTTTCCAACCGCTGATTTCTATAAAAAGCGAATTGTCCATATTCAATCTTTGTACCTGAATCATAAAAAAACGTAGTCTTTTTTGATGAGAATTTTGGATTTAAATATTAGTCACGAAATTTAAACAATAACAAGCGAACTATCGCTATTTTCCTTTGCAATATCTAAATAAAATCACTCTGCTTTCCAAACTTATATGGCTACTGTTTTCATTGCAGAAGCCTTTCGTTTACATTTATCAACATGTGCAACATTGCAGCTAGTTGTCTTGAGTTGGTTATATCTTGATTGCTTTTGTAATTATTTCCACTCAGGAAATTGAGTGATCTTTAGATCAAGTTTTGTTATGGTCTGTATGTCTGAATCAGCCAGCTCAAAATCGAAAATGTCCAGATTTTCAATCATATGAATTTTTTGGGAAGACCTTGGAATAGCTATAATTCCTCTCTGGTGGTGCCACCTTAGGCATACCTGAGCGATGCTCTTATTATACTTCTTTCCAATATCAGCCAGAGTTTGGTTGCTAAAAATTTCATTTCTTCCTGCGGCAAAAGGCGACCAGGCTTCCATTTGCACTTCAGATTCCTTCAAAATGTTATATGCATTAGGTTGTTGAAAGAAAACATGTGTTTCAATTTGATTGATCGCCGGTTTGATTTTGGCATATTTCATTAAATCATCAAGTTGCTGAGATGAAAAATTACTTACCCCTATGGCTCTTATTTTTCCTTCTTTCAGGAGTTCTTCCATCGCCTGCCATGAACCCTTTACATCTCCTCTGGGACGGTGAATTAGATAAAGATCTAAATACTCGACACCCAATTTATTTATGGATGTTTCAAATGCCTTCTTTGTACTTTCATAGCCAGAATCGTCCACCCAAAGTTTTGACGTGATAAAGAGCTCCTTTCTATTAATGCCACTTTGCTTAATCCCTTCTCCTACAGCTTCTTCATTTCCGTAAATGTGGGCGGTATCAATAAGTCGATAACCCACGGAAATGGCATCAGATACACATCTTACCCCGATAGATCCTTTTAAGGTGTTTGTGCCAAAGCCCAGCATTGGCATTGGAATGCCATTGTTGAGTGTGCGACTTGGGATTGTATTATACAATAAGCCAGTGTTAATAGTACCGAAAAGCTTTGAACTTCCTAGACCCAAGAAAATAGTTGCAGCGGCACACTTTGTACTGCTTTTTAAAAACTCCCGACGTTTTATTTCTTTAATCTGATTTTCCATCTTCATTTATCAATTTAGTTATTATAAAAATATGAAAATTTTATCTGGTAATAATTTGGGGCTACTAATGGAAAGCTTTTTTTATACTGGGCAAGATTAATATTTAAAATTTTTGTATTAATGCCAGCTCATCACCAGACGCGTCATTTGCGAAGGTCTATAAGACCTTTGCTGACTTTACGGTCCTCCATAGTACTTTATTACTCGGTTATTTACTTTTCTTAAAGTCGCACAAATCAATACAAAAAGGGAATGATTTTATACTTTACTCTTTTTATATAAACATTCCATAATTCACCATACTTATCCGCACAACGTTTGTCATCATCTATTTGTCTCGGTAGCAAAAGAGCAACATAATAGATAGGGTAGAGCCAAACCCATACTATTCCGGGATAACCAACACTCAGAGCAATTCCTACCGCCATCAAAATTTCTCCCAGATAATTCAGGTGTCTACTCACTCCCCAAAAGCCATTCACTAATAAGGTTTTTTTCCATCTGTGATGGTTTCTGGTTTAATTCCCAGAAATGATTTCTCAGGCTGTGTCTTAAAAAAGTATTTCTGCATGTTTGCACCACGAGATAAAGTCCAGCCGAGTAAGAAAATAACTGCATAACAAAAAAGCAGCCAAGTAGGCGTATTGGGGTCTGGTAGATTCACCGTTGCCCAAAGTGGAATTAAATAAAAGTAAGGATAAAAAGCCAAACACCCCCATCCTAATTTCACGCCAACACGTTCGGCGAAAAAGTCGTAGGTATAAAGGTGAACTTTTTCAAACGATAAATAGTCCCAAATAAAATAAGACAGCATACTGGCGCATAGGATAATGCCTGAAAAGACTTCCCCGAACGTTACATATTGATGTGCCAAAAAACTGAGTATATTCAATTCAAGCATAACGGCTCCAATTAAGTATAACCACATCTTGGCATCAATATGACCATTTTTAAATTGAGGGTTTTCCAGTCTGCCAAGAAAAATATCGGCAAAAAAGGACTTGCCAGTGGAAGGGTATGGGAGCACGATACTGAAAGAAAAAATTAAACCAAAGACAAAGGCTCCGGCCAAACTAGACCATCTTATAGAATAAAGCCAATCATATGGAATCCATCCCGCATAGCCGAGTAAAAACCAAATTAGGACAGTAGCAAGCAGAACAAGCCTTCCATTCAATCGATATTTTAATAGGGTTCCGGTTTCGGAATGCCTCACATAACCAGTGACCCAACGCCCGGGTAAAAAATAATGCAAAAGAGTGATTACAGCATATATAATCCAAGGCGTAAAAAATCCAAATAACATTTCCATTATGATAATTTTTGAGTGTTTTTGTCCATGATTGAAATAGCGAATTTGCGAGAAAATAACCTTCCCATAAAGAAACGAGCCACTTTATTTACAGTTCCGGGAACGGTTGTGGGGCCTTTCCCTAATGCATTAATTGTTTTTTCTGCAACTGTCGCTGCATCTAAGGTACCGGGTGCTTCTTTAGCATTTTGGGCCTTTGTATAACCAGGTGTAGTGATGGCACCCGCACAAGAAGCCAAAACATCGATACCATGTCTTTTTAGTTCATTCCAAAGCCCCTCGGCAAGTATAATGTTAAATGCCTTTGATGCCGCATAGGTGGCAATTTTAGGGCTACCATGACTACCTGCTAACGATGACATCAATACAATACCACCTTTACCCATTTCGATCATTTTTGCGGAGACCAATTTGGTAAGTAATAAAGGGGTTTTAATGTTCACATTTACAATTTGATCGAGGTCATGTTCGGGAATATTTTCGAAATAGCCAATAGGAGCATAGGCCGCATTGTAAACCAATAAGCCAATATCTATTGAAAGTTCAGAAAAGAAAAGTTTTGTTTGCTCAAAGTCGGCTAAGTCAATGGAATGGTTGATTATTTCAATTGGATAATTGTCTCGCAGCTTGTGAGATAATTGTTCTAATTTATCAGAGCGTCTGGCTAATAAAACTAAATTTAGATGGCGTTTTGCTAATGCTTCTGCAAAAGCCGCACCTAATCCTTCCGAAGCTCCTGCGATAATAGCCCAAGGGCCGTACTTGGTTTTGAAATCAATCATTAATTTTAAATTGATTCGTTAAAGATGGGTTTTTTAAGTTTTTTTTGATCAATATTTTATTTTTTATAATGTTGAATTAAGGAATTCTCTTTAAAATTTTCAATACCATTCATCCGGATTAATCTCTCTGGCATTGACCTGCGTCAAAGAGGAAAATAAAATTAAATAATTTTCTTCAGCTTAAAGAAATTTTATCGGTTCCGACCAATTTTCGAATCCCTCTATTAGAGTTAGTCCACCCATCTTTGCATTTATTTTTTTTACTTCTAAAAAGTCAAAATATTTGACCATTTTAAAAGATACATTATTAGAATTGTAATTCCGGTACTGGTAAATATTGCTCCTTGCCAATAAAATAGTCTTGTACCCCATTTTTTCCAAATCTTTTCCCCATATTCTTTTTTGAAATGGCCACTAGTAAGCCACCAAAAAAGAAAATTGATTATTAAAAAGATCGCTATTGCTATTACCCAAATTTTCGCCATTTACTGAACTTTTAATTAGGATTTTTAATTATTGTCAACGCTTATGGCTATTATTCCGGCAATTCATTGGGACGAAGCTAGCTTCATTATTCCTAGAAATTCACCTTGGCAAATCGAGCCCCGGGGGAACAACTATTAAAACCAGTATTCGTATTATTTAAAAATAACAAATTTTGAATTAGATTCTAAAGTTATAATGAATTATAGGCGTTGACACCTTAGCTTTTTGAGTAACTAATTTAGCAAACAAAAACGCAGAATTGCCTGCCGGGTTACAGGTCTTATAAGGGCAGACAGGTGGAAAATGTTCATACAATTTGCGCAAAAAGCTGAGAACTAGCCATAATTTATATACGCGGTTTGCTATTGATTTTATTCATTTTTCATACGGGTTGAATGAAGCATCTCTAATTTCCATCCATTTTCGGTTAAAATGGCTGCAGCACTTTCCAACCAATGCGCTGTTCTAACTATTTTATTGTCTAGTGAAAAAGTTGCCTGGTTTTTATACGCAATCCAAGCCCTATCTTTCGCGACCTTGACTTCAATAAATTCAAATGAGTTCACACGATTAGGAATAGGTTTTTCAAGAGCATTATCTAGATAATTTGATATAGTTTTATTGTTCCACACTTCTCCATCCTCCAAAAGCAGAAAATCTTTTGTATAGTATTTCTCAATATTTTTTGAGTTTAACTCGGACCATATTTCGTCAAATGATTCAACAATCAAATTTTTTATATGTAATTGGTTCGTTTCGATTGAATTCTGCCCAAATGACATCGCTGTGAAAAATATCGTAAAAATTATCGAATTCAATCTTTTCATTAGGTTAATTTAAATTACTACCAACGTTTCGTATAAGAATAGTAGCCAACTGCTTGGCACTTTTATATCAATTCTTATAAATATTGGCAACTGCGCCAACTTTTGAATTTACAACTTTTAATAGTAGATAAAATAAAAAACCCTGTCAAGAGTCTGGACAGGGTTAAGTATAGATCGCTTACTTTAATCAATTTCCTTCGCTTAGGGAGAAACTACCGTCACCGTTAAAGCTCGTAACCTGAATATCTACGGTCCATATACCCGAAGTTCCTGATGATGTAACCCCACCTATGGTATCGGGCTCAGTACCTCCATCAATGGTACGGTCAAGGACTGTAGTTCCTTCAGAATCCTTAACAATAATTCGAAATGTACCTTGAGTATTAGAAGTTATGTCGGCATTATAGTCAGCTGTACTGAGGTTATTATTCCAGATAAAGGTACGAGAGTCAGAACCTCCGTTACCCGTAAAACTCGCATCAATATCTCCGTTAAAATCTGAGCGGTCTCCAATCAGCAAAGTACCATTTACGGTTACAGTTGCGAAGGAGTCATCATCTTTGTTACAGCTAACAATTGAAATAACGGATATTATAAACACAACAATTTTTAATAAACTTACATTTTTCATAATTTTTTATTTGGGTTTTTTATAATAACGGAAAGAAAGGAAATAACTTGTATTTAATATTCTTATCCAATTGATAAGAGAATTTAATACATAATGATATGTGGGCTTTAATTTAGATACTTAGCTAAAGGTCATAAAACGAATTATGAATAGTTCTATTAAAACTAATTTAAAGAATCAATTAATTTTATTATCCTTTTTTTGAAATACAACACACAAAGTGTTCCCAATTTCGCCACATATGATTGTAGATGGATCGAAATAAACCTTCAATTTGAAGAATAACTTTTTAAAAGTCGTTTCAGGAAATTTAATCTGGTAAAATAGATTTGAACTGCTATTTTAGTTTACCTTTTTTTCAGGAACTTAATGTCCTTTTAATTTCCAATTTTTACCAATAATCGGAACACGAGATATTATTTTTAACTTCCAACCAACAGCATTTAAAGTAGTTGACTGCTGACTTCCTTTTAAAATACTTTTGTTGCTATTATATTAGTCCGGCACCCAAAGCTAGTGATAAAATTATAAGCATTATTGCAATTGTCACTTGTAAATGTCGAAGGGTTACTTTCTTTAAAAGTTTGTTACCCAAATATGCCCCTGCTATTCCTGCAAGTGTTGCACAAATTACCAAAGTTAAATTGTCGGTTAATCCTGATTTTGTAAAGCGTGTGGCATAAATACTCAATCGTGTAAAATCCACAAAAGTTGAAACAACCACAGCAGTTGCAATAAAGGCTTCCTTTGAAAGACCTGCTTTGATTAAAAAGGCACTTCTCAAAGCACCTTGATTACCCGAAAGGCCACCAAAGAAGCCGCTTAATGCTCCTCCAAGAGGTAGTTTGTCTTTGCCGAATTGCAGGGTGTTAAAGTAAGGGATAAGATCAATACTAGCGAAAATAATTAGCAAAATGGAAATGATAAACTTAACCGGGTATACCTCAAAGTGTTTTCCAAAGGCATCATAAGCAAATAAAGGTTGTAAGTCAGTAATGTTTAGTAATAGCCAAGAACCAAGAATGGCTGCAATAACTGCCGGAACACCAAAACGCAACAATACTTCTTTGTTTGCATTTCGACCAACCAAAAAAAGTTTATAAATATTGTTGAAAAAATGAACTACACCTGTCAATGCAATAGCCAATTCAACAGGAAAAGAAAATCATAAAAACGGGGGTCAGAATTGTTCCAAGTCCGAAACCCGAAAAGAATGTAAGAATGGCAACAAAAAAAGCTGCTAATATATAATTACTATTTCCATTTAATTTTTTGCGTTATTCAGTTTATCGTCAAGCGCGCAAAAGCCATCACCTTTCTTAAAAGAAAAATATTTCCTAGCAACATTGACCAATCTGTTTTGCTTCCATGCATCATTTCTTAAGTTCCAGCTCTACTAGTCTAATTACTTCTATGGCAATTATGTAAAAGCAGCGTGTCCATTATCCTTATGTATAGCAAATTCTTAAAGATATGGAAACAGAACACACTGCAAGACCTAAGTTCTTCATTGGTATTGATATTCACAAGCGAAGTTGTAAGATACATCGCTCTATGGATATTTCATCAGGCAAGATCTTTTCAATGTCCACCTCTACAGAAGGGTTGAAGATTTAAGTGGAAGTGTATTTTTCTGATCATGAAGTCAGGACTGCAAAAGAAGTAGGTTGCTGCTGATATTATGAGCGCCTATGTTCATAGACTGATGGGAAGAAGAAACGTCTTAAGACTGATCATATCGACGCACAATTTATCTAACTGGAACTCAAGGCTGGGAGTTTACAGGGTATCATTATACCTGAGAAATGGGAAGAAATTCTCCGTTCTTCGGACAAAGAAACAACCTAGTATTAGATATGCAACAAGTTAAGAGTTTTATCAAGATTTAGTTGCTCTATTACATGATCAATATTTCCGTAGAGTTCAATAACGATCATTGGAACCATGAGTTTCATTATTGATTGTACAAACTATCGTTCTATTTGGAGATGTGCAATGGGGTATTAAGAAGCCGTATGTGCAGTTTCCGTTTTATAGATAGAGAATTTGGAGATGTTTACATCATGCTCTTCAAACATAGTAGTAATCATTACAAGATAGATTATATACTGTTAAGGAGTGTCCCCGTTATGGGTGCTGGTGCTGTTGGCAGACTGAGCGAGCTTAGCGATTTGTACAGATTACAGGATACATTATTGGCAACATAGGTTTATGGAGATATTTGATTATTTCTATACTCGCGAATCAAAAACAAGTATTTTTAATACAAATGATATATTATTTGATTTTAGGGTATCTCATAAACTTGACTAGTTGGTTTGTCTATAAATTAGCACTAATACATTAAGTAAAGTTTTTATATAACTTAAGTTTAAATAAAAACTATTTTTCAAGGATACTTTTATAGAACGAATCTATTTTTAGGCATAATTTTTAACTTCTGCCAATTTATGTAAGGTCACGTCCATATCACTATCTATAACCACCATATGATTCATTGGTATTTCTTTCCAGAAATGCTCGTCTTCTGTAAGCATTTCAGATGAAATCAACGCTGCACTTCGTTCTTGTGATACTACATCGTCCAATTTTAATTCTTTATCGTGGCTATCGATACTACAGCTGATCTTTTCAGCAAAGTATAACGATCTATTATCTTTTTCAGGATCTGTACAATAACGTGTAGCAATCATTCTTTCACCATTAGTCAGTACAATATTGTAGTTTGAAATGCTGACTATTCCTTTAGCCAATTTTAACTTTTCAATATCGAGGTAGGTTTTATTGAAACAATCAACTAATTCTTGATGACTTGCAGGTTTAACAATTCCCATTTCTCTGAAATTAGTCATAAATAAAGCTAGTATGTATTGTGTGTCATTTTGCCCTTTTATCCATAAGAAGGCTTCCTCATCTAACAACGAAACTAATTTAAATTTTATCTTTTCAAAATCTTGAATACTCCCATTATGCATCATTAAATACTCGTCGTATTTAAAGGGGTGACAATTTTCAATTGAAACGCCACCGGTAGTTGCTGCCCTTATGTGTGCTAAAAAGCAATTTGTTTTGATTATAGAAGCATTACTCAATAAATTCATGTCGTTCCACGCCGGTAAAACGGATTTAAACAATCCGGGCTCTTTTCTAACCTGTGAATTATACCAACCTAAACCGAAACCATCACCATTGACGGTCATAAGCGACTCTTCGGCATCATAACTTTGGTGAATTAACGAATTGGTAGGTTTTACAATGATGTCTTCTACTATAATAGGTTCTCCTAAATATGCTACAAATCTACACATGACTTATGTTTTTAGTAAATTAGCAGCTAGTGGCTAGAACTAGAATTTATTAACTAGCTATTCAAACTTTTGGACCACTTATAAAGTTAGTCAATTTTCGTCAAAATTGGATGGCGAAAAAGAGAATATTATTTGACTTTAAAGTCCCGGGAGCTATCGGGATGGACTAGGACTTTTCATAGGAAACATTGTTGTGTGTAGTAACTATTGATTTTTTGTCAGCCACCTTAAAGTGTTTAATAAAAGACCAGCATTTTCTGAATTGGGGTCGTGAATTGTTACTGGAATTTTTTCGCCATCAATGAATAAATCTAAACTTCGAAATATTCCTTGGTCGGTACAAATAATAACCCTCCCTAAACCGAATTTAAATCCTATCATACCCGAATACGAGCTTGACATTTCTTCTGTGTCAAAATTTTCATTTGTTGGAGTGTAATTAATTGTATTATTTGGAAAACCAAGGATTACATCTTCTGGGTTTCTAAAAACCGCAGCACCACAATAAAATCTAATATTTGTTGGGATTGAAGAAGTATCAATTGTACTTTGAAAAATTGCGTGATTAAAATTTACCATTCTATTTTTCGAATTCATTAAGAAATGACCACATTTACCCCCTTTACTGGTATGAAATTGATGCTGGTTAGCATATCCATCTCTAAACTTCACATTAAATGCCTCTAATAAGGGAAGTGCACCACTTCCACCTGGAAAGTGACTTAAGAAAAGAAGAAGACCACCACCATTGAAAACGTATTTTCCAATTGACTCAACTTCCTCATTTGCCATAGGACTTAAATACAAAGTTTCTGTAGCTAAGTCATTCTTTAGCTTTATTCCATTGTTTGGCATTCCGTGTAGTATTAATAAATCAGTTTTTTCAGGATTTAAAACTTCAGCGGTAAGTTTTTTATCCGTGAAGTTCAGTTCGTAACCATCTTCTTCAATAATTCGAAACATTTCTCTGGCTGTAATTACTCCTGATTCATTTGAATAAATTGTGTTATGTCCTTTATCAATTAATATTTTCTTGTTGTTTTTCTCTTATAGGGACTTAAATTGATAAAAATAAGAGGTATCAATTTCTGCTTCTACAGAACCTTGAGCAAGGGTTACATAACTAAATAATATTGTGATCAGAGTTACCAATAATTTCATGTGCTCTTTTATTTTATAAAATGTGTTTGTGCATGGCTTGTTGTGGAAAATCAGCTATGAATTTAAGCCGTATCCGACAGTTAGCAAATTGCTATGAATTCCCATTAGGAATTCAGCCGTTATGATCTAAACATTTTGTTGGTTGCAGCTATTATTAGTTCATTCCAACTTCTAATTGTCGATTATATTCGTCCTCATCAAAAGAACCGGTAGATTTTTGAATTAATCCGTTATCATTAAGAGTCCATTCCTCAAATCCGCCAATTTTAACTTTATTTCCAGTTCCATTGGTTCCGTTATTTGTACCAGTAAGTGTCCAATAGAATCGTGCTTTATTTGATTTTGTGGTCAAACTGTCAAGTGAAACAATCAAATCAGGAAAAGCCTCCATAAATCCATTAGCTACATTAGTAATGGCATTTGTCCCTTTCGCGGTTTTTCCGTTATTAACTGTCAATTCACCATCTTCAGAGAAAAAGGACGATACAAAATCAGGCCTTTGGCTGCACCAAGCTTGTGCGTATCCACGAGCGAAAACTTCCAAATCAAACTTCTTTTTATCTTCAGAAATGTCAATTACCGTCCAAGATATATTAAGTATTTTCCATTTTCCATTTTCTTTAATTAAAGTAAAATGATTTACTTCTCTTGTTTGAGGAATTCCCCACCTATATAAAATACAATCGGCTCTTGCTAAAGCTACCTGACCTTCGGTAATTAGAATGTCATAGTTGTTCGGTATCTCAGAGTATGGACTGTGTTCTCTCTTTTTTACACTTTCAAAGAAATCATTTATTACTATTTCCGAATTAGACCAAGTTCCCTCTTTTAATCTACTTATTCCAAGCATCGCTTTATCAGACATCATCGAATCTAAAGCTTCAATGTTGTAGTTTCCTGCAGCAAATAATAATTCGTTGATGGTTGTTTTTATTTTTCCTTCATCTTGATTAAATATGGAGTCCTTTGTTTCAGTAGGAGCATTTTCAGATAATTCGGAATTTTCATTTTCTTGTTTACAACTTAGAACAAACGCCACAATTGCGATTAATGATAATATTACATATCTCAATTTTCTCTTCATAATCGGTTTTCTTTAATCGTTGCCAACTTAGGAATAAATAGCATCATGCTTTATATCTTTTATACTTCTAATATAGCAATTCTTTGAAGTATGGGAATGTTTTAATGGTTTAATGAAATAGCAAGGTTTATAACCTAAGTGCATTAAACAAGGAAAAGCGGTCCTAGTCATTTCACAGTTCCTTTTTATTAACGTTGAAAGTTCACCTAATATAGCAGAATAGGGGAGTGGACAAGCTTACTCGTATTAGATCATACGACCATGAAACTTAACGATCCACAAAATGAAAGTCGGGTGGCCCCATCCTTTTTACCAAAATAATGGCATCTCCAGTCTCAGGTATATCCCAATAGTGATGCACGCCCCCGGGAATAATAATAAAGGCACCTGGCTCAAGATCATAAACTTTCTGTCCTAAGGAAATAGTAAGGGAACCACTAATCAGAACGGCATACTCATCGTATGTGTGCCAATGCTGGTCAAAGAATCCACCTGCAGGAAACCATGCATAGTAACTAACACCTCCTGTTTTAGGGTCTGTAGCTTGTAATGCTGTACGCGTCCCTGCCGGGGCAATACTTCCGTCACCGGGCTTACCCCATTGAATATCGGCTAGATTAACCGCAAGTGGGTCTGTTTGGCTTTTGGAAGAAGTACAGACCAGAAAGATCATAAGGTAGGAGGAGAAGAGAAGTAATCGAATCACTGTAATTTACTTTTTGGGTTAAAATTCATTTTAGTTTTTACTCTACTAAATTCTTGACTCTTTGGGATGCTACTAATTGCCAATTACTGTCTACTTTTCGATATACTTCCAGAAACCTGAGGTCGAGTTCTCTTAGGATTCCTTGATATTTGACTTTTACATCCACAAGACCGCTTATAATCGCAGTTTTATCAAAAACTCTAACACTTACATCTCTTGTCGTCATGGTAAGATAGTCCATTTTTTTAGATTTTACGGTGGCAAGATATTCCGATTTCGTTTCTATCCAGCCATTGGTATGTGTATAGGTTAGATCATCAGCAAGCATTTCATTTAGTTTCTCAATATCAGCTTCAATCATGGCAGAAAAGCGGACAGATTGCGCCTTAAGAACTTCTTGTTTCAAAGTATCCGTAGTATCGTTTTGGCAAAAAGCAACGCCATAGCAAATAAAAAAAAGTAGTCCTGTGTGCTTAAGATATTTCATGATTGTTGTTTTTATAATTTTGTTGAACTTAATCTTTTTTGTCATAAGCTTTGTCTCTTTCTAATTAGTTTTTCGGAGAAATCTTCCCCTAATTTTTTCAAAGAGTTTTATCATTCATGCTTTTTTTTTAACATATGCTTTTAAATCAAAAAAAGAGCAGCTCAAAATAAGGAAGTAATTTCTTTAGAATCCTATGTTTTTTTATTAAGGCTTATGCAGTCTTGAATACAGTTTCGATGTATTCTTGCTTGTTATTGTTGCTTGTCCTTAAGCCCTGATGCCTGGTTTATTCTATACAAATCATCTGTGGCTTGTAAAATCTTCAATCTAAGTTGGGGATTTAAATTTGGATTAGCTTCCAGAAATTCCGTTACCATAGTATAGGCCTCAGGAGAGGAATACATACCAATGGTGTTGTTTAACCATGCTTTTGGAAAAAAGATATCGCCGGTTTGCTGAATTTCTTCTAAAAGATCCAGGCTTAGTTCCAGTGATTCGATAGCTGTTTTTTGTCTTAGTGGATGATGTATATAGTAGCAGGCAGAGAGTACCCAATTTTCCTTTTCCCGATTATCCTTATTGGCAAAGGATTTAAAAAAATCATTCCTGATATCATCTTCAGTGGATAGTGCCGGCAGTAGGAAATCAAACCGTTTAAGCTTGTTTGAATCCTTTATGGCATTCCTGGCTTCTTGAAGTGTTTCAGTAGCCTTTTCATCCGCGTATAGGGCTAGATACATGGCAATTCTTGTTTGGTCGTCCTGATTTAAAAGCAAGTCCGGGATCAATAAATCCTTATTCCAAATCTGATACAATCTATCTCTTGCTACTCCGGTAAAAGCAATGGATAGATAGGAATTAAACAGTGTTTTTTTAATACTGGGCTCATCATCTATTTGAAGCCTTGTAAACAGAATATCCTCGATTATATTTTGTCGATCAACCCTTTCAGCCTCGGATAAATAGGTCCAGAACAAATGATTTAGCTGATCGGTGAGCAATGATAAGATCAACTCATTTTTTTCAATGATCAGACCTTCCTGAAAAATGTCCATGGCTTTGTCTATGGCCACTTTACCGTTTAGTGCATTTTCATAGCAATTCAGGTAAATCGCTGCCCTTGAAGTTTCATCCTTAATTTCCGGAACAAACTCCATGGCTTCCTTGCTTAGCTGAAATGTTCCGTATCCCATTGCATTACTATTGTATACTATAAAATCTGGTTTTGTTAATCCCTCAGCTTCTGTGAGCCGAATTTTTTGATCGGTTAAACCAACCTCTATTATATGCGTACTATCGGGATAGACAAGCGAGATATTAAAGACCTGTGGCCAGATATTTTCGGATTTATCTTCTGCCTGTTGCTCTATAAAAAAGGATTTTATCTTATTTGTCTCGTTATAAAGGATCTCACCTTCAATGTTTGGACGTCCGGGAGAATTAACCCAAACCTTGCTCCATTCTTTTAAATCTATTGCTGTTTTTTTATCCAAAATAGTTACGAGATCATTCCAGTCGGCATTATCATTTTCGTATTTTTTTATATAATCTGCGATGCCTTCCCGGAAATTATCTTCTCCTAGAAGTGCCTCTAATTGACGCATCATTATGGGCGCTTTATGATATATTATACTACCGTAAAGAGAACCGGCATTGTTTAGATTATCAAGATTCTGTCTAATTGGATTTGCTCCTTTACTACGATCTATAGCATAGGCAGCCGGGTAATGGTCTTTAAAAAAAGAAAGTTCATGATTAACGCTCTTAAACTCCGGGTTTACAATTTTGTCTGCCATAAAATTTGCAAACACCTCTTTTAACCAAACATCGTTAAACCATTTCATGGTCACCAAATTGCCAAACCACATATGTGCTGTTTCATGAGCTATTAGCTTAGCACGCCTTAATTTTTGATTTTGCGTGGCACTTTTACCTAAAAATAGCGAGGACTGTCGGTACTGTACGGCTCCTGTATGCTCCATGCCCCCGTAAGGATGGCTAAATATGGCAGCATAGTCTAATTTCTGAAATGGAAAGTCATAATTGGTATAGTTTTCTAAATAACCTACCGCTTGTTGGTGTAAATCAAATATTTTGGAGGTGCTTAATTGTATTTTACTACTGTCTTTTTCCTGATGATACAAAGACATTGGTAATGAGGTATCCTTTGAACTTACAACATCAAATTTTCCCGCGACAAAGGAAAATAGATAAGTACTCATTTTATCAGATTCTTTGTATTGATATGTTACAAAATCTCCTTGGTCTACGGTGTTTTCTAAAGGGGCGCCACCTAAAATCTTCCAATCCAAAGGGGCACTGATGCTGAGGAGGTAAGATGCTTTAATATCGGGCTGATCAAAACATGGAAATAATGTTCTGGCCCGGTCCGGGACAAGCAGGGTATATAAATAGTCGTCATTTCTATTTAATGACATTTCTCCGGCTATGAATTCTATTTCAATTTTATTATTACCCGTAACTAAACTTTTAGCAGGTATTAATAAATGCTCCTTGCGATACTCAATTGGCATATTTACCCCATTTACAATGGAAGTTTTCGGTATTTTTTGATTCGACTTAAAATCCAGGACCAAGGGTTGGTTTAAATCATGTATGGATAAATCTAAAATGAGTTTAGCAGCAATGGAGTCTTCTTTTGCTAACGGAATTCTGAAGGAAAGGTGGTATTCGACATTCGAAACTTGCTTTTTACGAGAGACAGCAAGTTCTTTTGAAACTCCCTCGACTAGTTCAAACGCCAGCTTGGATTGCTTTTCACATGACATAAATAATAGGATGGCAATACCAAGTAGTATTCTTTTCATATACATTTTTTAATGCATCCGAAAAAGTAGAGAAACAGCCGTTTTTAGCGTTTGCTTTTTGCTATTTATAAATCTAGCGCCTTTAATGTTACCTTACTTTTTTCGTAAATGAATTGTCTGCATTGCCCTAGGTGCAATTTGCGTCGTATAGTTTTGAGCTGTGATTTCCGAGCACTAAGGCGATATCAACTTGTCCTTTTGGGAATAGTGACTAAAGTAATGAAATTTTTAAAATGGGATAGTGGACAAGGCTGATTTATTAGTGTTGTTATGGATAGTTGTTTTTTGTTTTATATAGTTCAATTGCTTTTAAATATTTCATCCCACCAGCCTTTGTCTGGTCATTAATAAATCCATTTAGTTCAGGATGATTTTTGTCAATCCAGTTTACAAGTTCATCCCTTTTTATAACAAATGTAGCATCATTGAAAACCAGGTATTCAGTTGTTTCAATACTGATTATTTTATCACTGTCAAATCGGATAACTTGATTAGTGATAATTGGTTCTTCATGAAGGAAAGCAATTCTCTGGTCCATTTTTGAAATTTTTGCTTTAACAGTTCCGTTTTCTTGCTCTATTTCAAGGATTTTATATGTAGGGTCAAATACCGAATCCCATTTTAACCATTCAACATATTCTTTAAGAGAAAATGTTTGTTCATAGTCATATTCGGTTTCTTTTGTCAAAAGGCTATCAGACAACAAAGGTGCAATTCCAGAAATATTTGAATTGTCAAGAACCTCATAATATTTTTTAGCTATTTCCAATTTTTTTATTTCCTTTTCAGAGTTTTTACAGGAAATGAATCCGATTGTTAATAGTAGTAATAGAACTATGGTTTTGTTCATTCGTTTTAGGCTTCGCATAGTTTGCTGCAACCGTCTTTGCTCTGATATCGTCACACTTGGTCGAAATCAAGTTGTGCTTTTGGGTATCGTGGTCTAAAGTAAGAAAATTTTTAAAATAGGGTAGTGGACTAGGACTTTTCATATACATTTTTTAATGCATCCTAAAAAGTAGAGAAACAGCTGTTTTTAGCGTTTAATTTTTGCTATTTATAAATCTAGCGCCTTTAATGTTACCTTACTTTTTTCGTAAATGAATTGTCTGCATTGCCCTAGGTGCAATTTGCGTCGTATAGTTTTGTGCTGCTAAGTCTATAGATAGTTCATGGACTTCGTCGTTTTGGTTAAAAACAACAACAGCGATAGAGCCATCGGTAT
This sequence comes from uncultured Flavobacteriaceae bacterium, assembly GCA_942491255.1. GTDB lineage: Bacteria > Bacteroidota > Bacteroidia > Flavobacteriales > Flavobacteriaceae > Eudoraea. The sequence goes on from CALOAJ010000015.1 coordinate 78,002, forward strand.
TTTTGGCGGCCGTGTAGATTAATCCCTTCACTTTTTCACCTTTCAAGCCAATTCTGCGGGCATCAGGGCGAATAAACTTACTAAAGTGGCTTAATAAATAATAGAGTGGAGTGTAAATCACCTCGTCAGTAACCGGGTTGATAAGTACCGGGGCACTATTAAAATTGTCATAGGGATTTGGTTGCCCTTTGTTACTTAGAATGCTACACCATTCAACATATCCTTGGGTTCCGTGATTTAGATCGGAAATAATATCGTAAGCATAAGTTTCAAAAGGCACAAATGTGCCTGCATAGTCGGTACTCTCTCTCCAATACTGACCAATAGGGTCATCCGCGTCAATATCGATGCTCGACTCGGAATGAATTATCCCCTTGTTCGGCCAAGCTTCGCGTAACTTGTCTAATTCTTCCGCATACCAGTTGTTTTCCTTTAGCTCGGAATTTGCATACCAATGAAAAGCGGTTCCCCAGGCATACTTAGAAGCCTCAGGGTCTTGGTATGTAGGTGTCACGTACTCGTTCATAGTCGATTTATTATGATCATAGATCAGTACACGTAAGCCGGAATCTAAATCATCAAGATTCAGATGACCATCCTTGACGAGTTGGGGCCCAAGATGATCTCTTAAAAAGTCCCGACCTTGTTCTGGTGATAATCCATTGCTATCCCAGCGAGCATCATGAGAATGCAGTGGCTCATTCTGTGGGGTAATTGCCCAAATGTTAATGCCCTTTTTGGCATAAGCGCTTACATACTTTGATAAATATGTAGCCCATAGACCATAATACTCTGGAAGTAAGCTTCCGTTAGTCATAGTGGCAGTTTCTCCTGACTTCATCCAGGAAGGGGGACTCCACGGAGAAGCGATAATCCTGAAGTCGGCACCGGGAATGCTGGATGCCTCCAAAATCATGGGGATTAGGTCATATGTGGGTTCTATCAGTTCAATACCACGTACCTGATCATTTTCGTCACCAGAAAAACCTTTCATATCTTCTTGTATGCTGAAAGTGGAAAGATCTTCATCTCCTTCTTCCGTGTATGTGTAGTGGTTGTTAGAATAATCACTACTGTTGATGTGAGTTCTCGTAAGTGAGAATCCAGCGCCATCCGTTGGGCTAAAAAGTCTGGTCAAGACCTTCTTGCGTGAGTCCTCTGGAATAGTAGCCAGATTCCATGCTGAGGATTCTGTAAATGAGGCACCGAAACCGTAATATTTTTGAAATTCTTCATCAGGAAGAAGTTGTAAAGCTACTTTCTTAACTTTTGAAGCATCTGCTGGAGCCTCATCACTTGTGATTAATTTGAGATTGTCACCAGCATATGAAGTTTGATAAATTTCGGGAACAAAATCTTTATTATCACTTTTCGGGGAGCAACTTACTAATACAATGGAAATAACTAAAAACGGTAACCTTATAATTCTTGGCATGTCAAATTTCTTTAGGCAAGATTTAATTTTACTTCTTCCATTATTATTGTCCTCTTCTGTTTTATTACTATGTTTTCCCATATCATTCGATGTTTTTTCTATTGTTGTACGTCGTGTTTGGTCGGCATCTAAAATTAACGGAAAGTTTCGGTTTAGCAACGGATCACTCTAAAAAAATAATATATCATGTCAAGCTTAGAATTTAGCCCTCTAGCTCTTCGAGTCGGCTAATGGCGTTTTGATTTTGGGAATTCAATTCCAGGGATTTTTTAAAACTCTCAATAGCCTTTTCTTTGTTACCAATAAACAAATAACCTTCTGCCAAACTATCAAAAAGATTCGCAGAATTAGGATAAAGCTTTAGTGCTAACAAAAAAACATTTATTCCTTGCTGTGAGGTATTTGGATGGTAAATAAGTTGTAGCCCTAGAAGGTTTAAATTCCCTTCTGGTAGGTTAAAATCAGGATGTTTTTCTAAGGTAGATTCATATAATTCAAAAAGGTTATTATAGTTGTGCCCAGACGCCAGCTGATTAAAATCCTGAAATGTATATATTGGTTTTACCGGGTTCTTGGTTTTTGAGTAATAAGCGCATATGCAATTCCATTTTCTATTGGTTTGTTTGTGATGAATGCCAATGCTTTTTCATCATTTAAAAAAAAAGCATTTATAAAATTCAGGGTATAGGTTGAAACCAATTTATAAGATTTCATAATCTCTGCATCGCTTTTATCTTGTCTTATATCTCTATTCGCAAAAAGCACCCCTAAAGTACTGAAGTAGGAATGTGTTAAGTCATTGAATTTTAACTGGTAAGCTTTACTTTTTGATAAGCTATCATATAATTTAAATTCAAAATTAAGCTCAGCGGCTATGTTATCTTGCTTAAGAACGCTTTCAGGAATATCCTTCTGCGCCATATGAAGGTATGGAACGTCTATTTTTTCGACATCGAAGAAGGGTGATTCATTAAGGGTAGTGTATTGATATCTTTCTGTACCGTCAAGGCTAACAACTGCCTCCACATTATGGTTGCGATTTTGAACGATGATGTTAGATAGACCGCCGAAGCTAAACCCCATAAGTACAAATTTCTGATAATCTACATTTGGAAACCTTCCTGCTTCTTTTATCAAAAATTCTACATCCCTTGCCTGGGTTTCCATTTCTTTAGCATTGTTTTCACTGAACCAACGGGTTTCCGTTCCTCGACTGGGACTAGAAATCACAATATAACCATGACTGGCCAAGTATTCGCAAAGGGCAAAGTTTTCTATTGAAGAAGCTTGATAACTTGGCGTATAAATTACCACAGCATGTTTGTCTTCTGTAAATTCGGTTTCAAGGTAGGCCGATGTTTTCTCTTCAAGCTGTTTTTGGTTTGCTGAGGTGTTGGCGTAATAAAACCAATTTAAAATCTGGTCATTGGGCAAATGCTCCCATTCTTCTTCTTCTTTCAGAATTTCCAAGTAATCTATAACCTGAAGCGGTTTTTGATTCCCTATGTTATGTTCAGTAGGATACCATATACTTATTGGAATTGGTCTAAAAAATACTTCGTTATTGTAATCATAGATTCTTTTGTAAGTTCTGGTACTGTCAGAAGCGATATAATGTCGAAACCCAACTTTATATTTTCCTGGTTTAAGATCAATTCCATTCAGTGAGGTTTGCGCTGAAATTAAATTGAATAGGAAAAACACAAAGGCTAGTAAGGCGGTTAATCGCATGGTGAAAAATTAGTGTTCATTTTAAAGAGATGCAATATCTTGATAATTGCTACACGCTTGTAATGGATTGATTATGAAAGCTAACATCTGACTAAACCCCGTTCCAATACGGTTCAGGTTTTGTGAACCACATCATTCTGTCATTTTTTTTAAATCTAAATCTTGGAAGTCGAAACTAAAATCGATCGCTGGGGAAATTCCTTTCATAGAAATGGAAATAGCATCGCCATTTTCATCTAGGTTAAACATGGCAAATGCATCGCAATCCATGTCATCGTATTCCCAATCAATGGCAAAAGTATTGGCTTTGTAATATTTCATTTCTCCGTTAAGTTTAGGGGATCTTAATGATTTGAACCACAAGCTGTTGTCTTTTTCATAGATAACAATTTCTCCAAACCAATCATCCTTATATTTCCCCGAATAATTTTTAAAGTCTAGTTTTATATTCTTTGATTTTTCGACTTGTTCCCAAACAGCCGTAACAACAGAGTCAGCTTCAGATGTAGATTTTTCCAATCTTTTTTCAGCCCACTGGATCCAATCCAATCCTTCTGCTCCAATTATTTCGTCTTTAATTTCATTGGTCAATGTTACCAATCCTAGTCCGCCCGGATCAGAATTGGTGAGGACAATAATCCCGGCATTAAGTTCGGGGATCATGGTTACCATGGACAACATTCCTGGTCGGACCTCCACTGATGGTCAACGACACTATATCCATTTTGATCTTGCACGAAAAAACCCAGGCGCGTATCCACTGTAATGGGTGTTGTAGACCCAATTACCGTAAGGGTCGTTGTAAATCATGGTGCGGATCTTCCATAATTCCCCGTGGTTCTTTTCCGAGATTCATGTTTGCTTTCAGGCTGTCCCCGTAAGCGCCCTTATTCAGGTGCATCAACACCCATTTGCTCATATCTTTCACACTTGAATAAATCCCTCCGGAAGCAGCTACGGAACCATCCGTCTTCGTGTAGGTGCTCCAACTTGTTTGACCTCGTTATCTTCAATTTTATGAGGCATGGCTACATTCTGAATTATTGCGGATGTTCTGGTAAATGCCGGCCGAATTATTCCATACCTAATTTATCCATGATCTCCTCTTCCACAAATTGATCCCAGGGCTTGCCACTTAACCGGTGGATAACTTCCCCCGCTACTATGTACAACAGGTTGTCGTAGTCATACTTGGTTCTAAATGCGGAAGCAGGTGTTTGGTATTGAAAACTGCGGATGACGTCATCAACGGTAAAATCAGCGCCGGGAGGGTAGAACATTAAATCTCCCGCTCCCAGGCCCAGGCCACTGCGATGGGTCAGTAGATCCACTATGGTAAAATTGGCCGTTACGTAGGGATCGTACATTCTGAATTCAGGAATATGGTCAACCACCTTGTCGTCCCAGGATAGCAATTTACCCTTGATCGACCAGCATACCAAAAGCCGTTGTGGTGAATGCCTTGCTATTAGAGGCTATCGCGAAAAGGGTGTTTTCATCGACTGAGGTATTTAAGTTTTTTGAGGCAATTCCGTATCCTTTCAGATGAGTGATTTTGCCTTCTTGAATAACGCCTATTGCTACGCCGGCTTGAGGGAATTTATCCATAGATAGATTTACTATTGAATCAATAAACTCAGATGACACATTAGTTTGAGAAAAGCTAATAATCGGAATTAACAGGAGTAGAAAAATTATTTTATTCATTATTTTTGTTTTGATTAACGGTTGTTATATACTCCGTTAAGTGGTTTAAATTACTAAACTAGCAAACTAATCACAGATGGAAAATTCCTGTGGAAATCAGGCAAGTCGACTCATACTAGAAATATATCATATACTTTCTTGTGCTTAAGTCATTTCTTCCAATTTTGGACTTCCAGTAATCAATTTAGTGTTTTTTAGGTTATTTTCAATAGCTCTTTTCTATTGAGGTTTCATAATTATTAATATTTTTTTGTTTCTATAAGAATTTCCAACAGTTTTTACTTTAAACCCCAGCACGGCAGTCTGGCCCATTCGTTAAGAACATTCACTGAACTTTTTTCTGGGATTTGGTCCTCTAAAGAATTTTTTTAAAATAGGATAGTAGACTGGGACTTTTGGTATGAAACCTACTTGAATTGTTTTTATTCCTTCCCAGTTGCAATAAATTCTACTCCTTTATAAGGCATGCAATAAAATTTCAATTTTTTTATACATGACTTCATTTAGCTTTACCGCCCGGACCTTAGGTAATTTCTCTTAAGAGGAGCTACCTCAGCTTTGTCTATCAAAACAATACTATTACCTGCAGCCTTTCTCATTCTTTTACCACACTTTTGGATAATTTATAAGAGACAAATAAATTGTATTTTAGCTGAACTTTTTGTCATTGTTTTCATGAACTTTAGAGTCTCATATATGAAAATTACCTTCTCATTATTACCGGTAAATAGAATCGTTTTTTTTATTCCTATTCAATAGCCTTTTGTTCTCCTCTGTTCCTGACGTTTATGGTCAGGATGCCACCGGACCTGCTAATTCACAAGTGCCGGTTAGAAAGGAGACCCCTGCAGTCCCCCAAATATCAGATATTATACCTCTGGCTGCGAAAATTGAAACTAAATTAACTCTTACAGAAAAATCCCAAAAGGATACCTTAAACCAAAAAACTCTTAATGCGGAATTTGTTGCTGTTGGGAAGGAGATTGATTCCCTGACATCAGAAATCACGGATATGGAAAGTACTGATCGTGTAAGTGTCCGCGCACTCAATGAATTTAAAAAGAGCTATTTGAAGGTAATAAGGACATTTGAAAAGGCAAACGTTCCATTATTCAATGCTATTAAATCGATTGAAGCTGATAGAAAAGGATGGCAGAAAGAAAAGGAAAATTGGTTAGTTTGGGAAGATTCTTTGGTAGTCAAAAACACCCCAGAACTAATTCAAACTACTTTTAACAATACTTTTCAAAATATTGATAAGGCACTAAATTATATTGTACCTTAGTTGGAGCAATTATTATTAATTCAAAAAAATGGGTATACATTACAGCCAAAACTTGATTCTCTACAGGAACGATTTCAAGCCTTATCTGACCAAAAAATAGAGAAAGTTCTGATTGATGAATCGGCTCCATTGTTTTCTTCTCAATATTGGGATCAATATACATCTAAATTGTGGCAGAAGACTAAGGATGGATTTAAATCCCTGACCTTTCCCGATAGTTTTATATGGCTATCTCATTTCTGGATGTTTATCTTTGAACTATTTGTATTTTTTGGAATTTATTTGATTCTAAAGAAATATAATTCCTCTTTATTAGGTAGTACGAAATATAAATTTCTCTCTAATCAGGAATTTCCGACGGCTCTATTTGTTAGCACCACAACCATAAGTTCTTGATATTTAGAGATCAAAGGAATTCCCGCAATATCGTCATCACTCTAATATCAATGGTTATTATTAAAAATGTTACTTTTTGTGCTTTGGTAAGTAAGCTGCTGCAATCATGGAAAAAGAACCACGTTTATATTTTTATAGCAATCGTACTTTGTACTAATTTCCTTGTAATGATTAATTTTCCTGTTCCCTTGTTCAGGTTATACGTGGTAATGATTTCTCTTACAATTGTAAGCCTATTAGCTTATTGGATAAGGCGGAGCTTTGCTGAACAAAAGCCAAAACTCTGACCTATATGTTATCTGCTTTTGCCATCTATTTTGGTGTAGTTCTTTTGGCTGAAATATTCGGGAAGGAAGTTTTAGCCATGTTTTTATTTGATTCATTGATACGAAGCCTTGTTCAAATAGTGATATTCGGGGTTTACATATTTATAATCCACGGTGCTCTGGAATGGTTTTTTATAAATCTAACCTATCATCGAGAACATTTGAATGATCAGGATATCAGGACGAGTTCCAACCGATTGTCTATTTTTATTAGTATCCTCGGTGCAGTCTTTATATTAATTCCACAAATTTTAGTTACATGGGGTGTTTTTAGTACCATGAAGGAAGCAAATGAACAGCTCATGTCTTATGGATTCACTATTGGGAGCGTTGTTATTACCGTGCAAATAATTATTACAGCTTTAGGTGTTCTATATGGATCCTATATTTTATCTACTGTAGTCACCAGATTTATAATGGGGGAAGCTCTCGATAAGAGGGATATCGACAAAGGTGCCCGCCTTTCAATTTCTCAACTTTTACACTACCTTATTATGTTTATTGGTTTCATGATAGCTATAACACTTCTAGGTTTTGATCTGACAAATTTCACAATTTTGTTAAGTGCACTGGGCGTGGGGATTGGTTTTGGACTACAGGGCCTGGTGAACAATTTTGTCAGTGGTCTTATTCTGCTTTTTGAAAGACCGATCAGGGAAGGTGATAGTATTGAGGCTCCTGGTACACCCTGGTCTACAGTTAAGAAAATTGGTTTGCGTGCTACGAGATTAACTACTTATGAACAAGGCGATCTTATTGTTCCCAATTCTGATCTTACTTCTAAGAATGTAACTAACTGGACCCTAAATAATAGGCGTAAGAATTTAATATTACCTATAGGCGTTGCATATGGCTCTGATATTCCTCTGGTTATGAAAACACTTATGGATGCCGGAAAAGCCAATGAAAATTTAGTTAAAAATAGTGATCCAACCGTTTTATTCAGAAGTGTTGGTGATAGTGTGCTTAATTTTGAACTTCGGGCCTTGGCTAAAGATGCCAATAAGGGTCTATCCATAACAAGTGCAATATACCAGGATATTTATCAGAGATTCGATAAGGCAGATATTAAAATGGCTTACCCTCAGTTGGATGTGCATCTTTATAATGCAGAGAACGAAGGCTTGGAAAATTCGGAACCCAAGTCTAAAGGCGAATAATGTCAATTAGGTTCTTACATAAATTGCTATTCTTCCAATATATATTTTATCGGATCCCTTGCTATGAAGGACATATACGGTATACATGTTATTAAAATAAAACCCCTCCAAAAGTTGGAAGGGTTTGTAGCGAGAGGGAGACTTGAACTCCCGTCCGCCAGCCGGCGGATATGAATGCTGCACAAGGGGAGATCATAGTTTGGAAATAACCTCTTCCCAAATAAATTTTCTTCCTTTTGCTGATTTTAGTTCTTTCCCTTCGAATGGCCTCTTTTTTGGTAGCGAAAGTCTCAGTATAAACAAGGGTTCCATGGCCGATACCTGAGGGTATACCCCTTATGCCTTTTCGTTATGATCGGCCAACCTTGCGTCATATCGGAACTGTATCCGATATACATTTTATCGATCCTCATATGAAGGATATACGGTAAGCATGTTATTAAAATAAAACCCTCCGTTAAAAGGTTTGCAGCGAGAGGGAGATCAACTGTCCGCCGCCGGCGGATAGCGAATGCTGCACAAGGGAGATCATAGTTTGGAACAACTCTTCCCAAATAAATTTCTTCCTTTTGCTGATTTGGGTTCTCTTTCCCTTCGAATAGCCTCTTTTTTGGTATCGAAAGTCTCAGTATAAACAAGTGTCCATGGCCGATACCTGAGGGTATACCCCTTAGTTGCCTTTTCGTTATGATCGGCCAACCTGCGCTCTATATCGGAACTGTATCCGATATATATTTTATCGATCCCCTTGGCGCGTTTATTACATATTGCATACATGTTATTAGAAATAAACCCTCCAAAGTTGGAAGGGTTTGCATGAGAGGGAGACTTGAACTCCTGTCCGCCAGCCGGGCGGATATGAATGCTGGACAAGGGGAGACTGCAAAATAAGGGCAATGATCTCTTCCCAAACAAATTTTCTTTCCTCTTGCTGATTTTAGTTCTTTTTCCCCTTCGAATGGCCTCTTTTGAGAAGAAAAGTCTCAGCATAACAAGTGTCCATATTGATAATTGAGGGTATACTCCCTTAGTTGCCTTTTCAAGTGATCGCCACCCGGTGTCGCCCAAACTGTATCCGACATATATTTTGCCTGATCCCCACTATGAAGGACATATATAATAATGGTATACATGTTATTAAAATAAAACCCCTCCAAAAGTTGGAAGGGTTCGTAGCGAGAGGGAGACTTGAACTCCCGTCCGCCAGCCGGCGGATATGAATCCTGCACAAGATGTGTTCAAAGTTTGGCAATGATCTCTTCCCAAATAAATTTCTCCTTGCTGATTTTAGTTCTTTTTTCCTCGAATGGCCTCTTTTTGCATCGAAAGTCCAGTATAAAACAAGTGTCCATGGCCATACCTGAGGGTATACCTTATTGCCTTTTCGTTACATCGGCCAACCTGCGCTCTATATCGAACCGTATCCGACATATATTTTACCATCTCCTTTTGCTATGAAGGACATATACGGTATACATGTTATTAAAATAAAACCCCTCCAAAAGTTGGAAGGGTTTGTAGCGAGAGGGAGACTTGAACTTCCGTCCGCCAGCCGGCGGATATGAATGCTGCGCAAGGGGAGATCATAGTTTGGCAATGATCTCTTCCCAAATAAATTTTCTTCCTCTTGCTGATTTTAGTTCTTTTTCCCTTCGAATGGCCTCCTTTTTGGTTTTGAAAGTCTCGGTATAAACAATTGTCCATGGCCGATATCTCAGGGTATACCCCTTAGTGGCCTTTTCGTTATGATCGGCCAACCTGCGCTCTATATTTCCAGAACTGTATCCGATATATATTTTGTCGGATCCTTTGCTATGAAGGACATATACTGTATACAGTGTTATTAAAATAAAAACCCCTCCAAAAAGTTGGAAGGGTTTGGTAGCGAGAGGAGACTTGAACTCCTGTCCGCCAGCCGGCGGAGGCGAATGTTGAACAATATGGGAGATCGCTATTTGGCAATGATCTTTTCCCAAATAAATTTTCTCTTTTCCTTCTTGGGTTGGATTTTAGTTCTTTTTCCCTTCGAATGAGCCTCCTTTTTGGTATGAAAGTCTCAGTACTAACAAGTGTCCACTTACGATATCTCCGAGTGGTATACCCTTTAGTTGCCTTTTCGTTATGATCGGGCCAACCTGCGCTCTATATCGAACCGTATCCGATATATATTTCCGCCTAGATCCCTCGCTAATGGGGATATATACGGTATACATAAAAGAATAAAACCTCCAAAAGTTGGAAGGTTTGTAGCGAGAGTGGAGACTTAACCCTGTCCGCCAGCCGGCGGATATGAATGCCGCACAAGGGGTATCATAGTTTGGAAATAACCTTCCCAACAACTTTCTTCTCCTTTTGCTGATTTTAGTTCTTTTTCCTTCGAATGGCCTCTTTTTGCAGCGAAAGCTCTGGTATGTTTGTTGTCCATGCACATACCCGAGGGTATACCCCTTATTGCCTTTTCATGATCGCCAACTTGCGCTCATATCGAACCAGTCCGATATATTTTATCGGATCCCTTGCTATGAAGGACATATACGGTATACATTATTAAAATGTTCCTCCAAAAGTTGGAAGGGTTTGCAGCGAGATCGGGAGTTGACCCCGAGACCTCAGGGTTATGAATCCTGCGCTCTAACCGCCTGAGCTACCTCGCCATCGTGGTTAAAAACGGCTTAAAGAGCATGTTAGCCTTTTGTTCATCAAAATTATTGCTCAAAAATAATCTGACGTATTTATTTTTTATCATTTATAAATATATATATTGTCGTTCAGTAAATTATAGGTACATGAGTGATAAGTCAAAGATGAAATTGAGTTTGTAATACAATCTTCGCCCCAGTTATTATATCAGTATTTGTCTACTCCTTCTGGCTTGTCAGAATGGTTCGCAGACAATGTAAATTCCAGAGGGGAATTTTTTAATTTTATTTGGGATGGTTCTGAAGAAGCCAAACTATTAAAAAGAAGACAGATGAATTTGTAAAATTTAACGGTCAGAAAATGATGATGATAGTTTTTTTGAAATGAGAATCATTACGAAATAACTAAAGATGTTTCCTTATTCATAACTGATTTTAAGGAGGAAGATGAAGTTAATAGCG
>CALOAJ010000016.1:0-125015 GCA_942491255.1 uncultured Flavobacteriaceae bacterium
TGTGGCGCTGATTAGCGAAATGGAGAATTAAGCAATAGTTAATACAAAATAGCATGTGTCAAACCCTTACTGTGTTTACTGTAAAGGGATTACCATTAATGACTTGAAGCTAGGTAACAACATTGTAAAAACTAAAAAGAATATGGAATATATAAAAGCTGCTTTCAATCATAGAACCTCCTATTGCTTTGCAATTATTCTTTTTGCAGTTAATTCTGCTGTTGGTCAAACTTCCTCCCAAGAACAGATGGAAAAATTAAATTTTATGATAGGTGAATGGATTGGGGTCTCAACTACATACCAAAATGATACGATTACAAAACAAGTAAGTGCTGTTGAAAAAATAAGCTATAAATTAAACAAAAATCTAATTACAATAGATTTACAATCTGAAATACTACAGCTTCATACGGTCATTTATTATGACGAGAAAGATGAAAAATATTATTACAATTCTTATTACGAGACAGGCACGGGAAAATATGCCGCTGAATATAAAGATGGGAAATTTATAGTCTGGCCTAGCAAAAGTAAAAGATTCATTTTTCACTTAACTTCAGAAGGAAACTTCCAGGAATATGGTGAGAAGTTGGAAAACGGGGAATGGATTAAATATTTTGAAGATAATTTTAAAAAATCTCCGGAAAACTGAGCCTAAAAGTTTGTAACAATATCAATCTGAAATTCTTGCTCCGTATTTCCGGACTACTATATAAGGAGTTCTTTTCTCTAAAATAGTGTCCGGACAAGGAAACCATGTAAATCGTAAGATGGACATTTCAGAAGTTACAGCCTTCAAAAACAGTTTTAGTTTATATCCAAAAAAAGTATCTTGCTTATAAATTTAAATAGCATCAACAGCTAGATACTGTTATTAAGAAACATAAATTATTATGCTTAAATGAGAAGAACATCGACTACCTTAATTCTATTGACCTTATTTTTCCTTTTATCATCACACGAGCTATTTTTAAAGTCTGACAGTTATTTTTTTGAGGAAAACAGCCTGGAAGAACTATACCTGATTAACGGAACGTTTGACAAAAGTGAAAATGTAATAACAAGAGATAGAATTATCAATCCAAAAATCCTTGGTCCTAATTATAATTTTATACCCTCCTCGGATGATTACTATGATAAAGGCGAAATCACCTTTTTAAAATTTAAAACGGGTAATGCAGGCACCTATGTGGCCGGGGTTTCAACAAAGTCAAGCGCTATTGAACTCAGCGGAGAAGATTTTACTATTTACCTGGAACATGAAGGTTTGACAGAGGTGATTTCGGATAGAAAAACCAAAGGTATTTCTAACCAAGTTGCTAATGAAAAATATTCCAAACATGTGAAAGCAATATTTCAGGTTGACGAAAGAAGAACAGACAATTTCTCAACTCCGCTTGATTACCCGATCGAATTTATTCCTCTAAATAATCCTTATAACCTCTCAGTAGGAGATATAATGTCATTCAAACTTTTATATCTCGGTGAACCTCTTGGCAACCAAACGGTACATGTAAGTTCACGAAAGAACCTAGAAGAGAAAGGTAAAGAGGAAACTTCCCTAAGAACAAACAAAAAAGGAGAGGTCAGTTTTACAATCGGTAATGAAGGGCATTGGTATATTGCAACTATTCATATGCTCGAAAGTAAAGAGGAGAATTTCGACTATGAATCAAATTGGGCGACTCTGACTTTTGAAGTAAAATAGCTCCATAACAATATATAACAGGCATTGGCAAACATCTTTTATACACCGCCGATAAAGGTAATACCTCTTGGAAGCCTTCTTAAAACCTATTTTATAATCAGTTTTTACAAAACATGTATATGACAGCAATGAAACCATTTTTAATTTTTATCTCAATTGTATTAATCGCAAATCTTACAAGCGTTAAAGCGAGTTATCATAATAACCATCCACAGAGTAAAATAGAAACCGCAAACGACTCCTTGCGAATATTGGAACTAAATGACTTTTGGAACGAATTATCAAGAACAGTAAAGGAAGGTGACTTTGAGGGCTATAAAGCAACCTATCATGAAGATGCGGTGGTTATTTTTGCCACAGGAGAGAATAAGGTTTCCATTCCAATTTCCAAAGCACTTGCAAATTGGAAGCAAGGTTTCAATGATACCAAAGCAGGAAAGACACAAGGCAGTGTGGAATTTCGATTCTCGCAAAGAATTGGTGATAGTACCACGGCACATGAAACAGGAATATTTTTATACCAATCCTATGATGGAAATGGTAAAAACATATCAAATAGTTTCGTCCATTTTGAAATGTTATTTGTAAAACAAAAAGGTGTTTGGCTCGGATTAATGGAATATCAGAAATCTAAGGCTACGCAAGAAGAGTGGGAATTATTAGAATAAGTTTTTATGAATTTGAGTTAAAAACCTTAGCGAATTGTAAATACCGCACTCTTCTACTGACCCGAGAATCTACTCTAGTACCGCATAAAGTTTGAAATAAATCCTTCAGCAAAAATTAAACTAAAAAAATAAAAATCATGATAAGACTATTGCCGGCACTATTTCTTATTATAAGCTTCGTCTTTATTTCATTAAAAGATTCCACTTCTTTACAAAATCAGCCTACTACAAAATCTTCTAAGCAAATAACTAAGGAAGTATCAATTGATAGTTTGACCGCCTATCAAACCAAAAACCTGGTGGTTAAAAAACTATCAAATCATGTTTACACACATATTTCCTATTTAAATACAGACGATTACGGGAAAGTTGCCTGTAATGGCATGTTGGTTATAAATGAAAATAAAGCAATTATTTTTGATACTCCCACAGACAACAAGAGTTCGATAGAATTAATAAAATATGTTACTAACGAGCTTAATTGTGAAATTATAGCAATTATTCCTACTCATTTTCACGTGGATTGTGTTGGGGGAATAGAAGCATTTGAGAAATACAATATACCAATATTCCTTACTTACCAAACCGCTGAGTTATTAAAAAAGAATGGACAATTCTTTTCTAGTACTCCAAACGAATTTGATGACACCCTTATCTTAGAAATTGGCAGCAAAAAGGTTTATGCTGAGTATTTTGGAGAAGGACATACTAAAGACAATATTATAGGGTATTTTCCAGACGACAAGGCTCTATTTGGAGGCTGTCTGATCAAAAAGGTTGATGCAGGCAAAGGAAATTTGGAAGATGCCAATACAAAATTATGGCCCGGAACTGTTCGTGAAATCAAACTAAAATATCCAAAAGTAGAAATTGTCATTCCTGGTCACGGAAAATGGGGTGGCGTTGAATTATTTGATTACACAATAGCCTTATTTGAATAAAATAGGCAGCCTCCAAAAATTTTATAGTAGATTTTTTTTAAAAATCTTCATAAGGTTATTTTTCTTTGGTCCAGAAAATAATGACCCAATCTCGTTCCAAAAGTTTCAAGGACCAACCGGTTACTTTCAAAAACTATTCAAATATCAGTATTTATAGGTACTAATTAAGTTGCGCTTGCTTATTTTTGCTAGCCTTACTAATCAAAAAAATATGCATAAAATGAACCTAAATGGATTTGATAAGATTTTAGAAGATAAAAAAAATGTTTTATCCTGTTTTAAGGAGATGTTATCAAATATTGAAGAAAATAATCTGAGTAATTTCATGGATTCTTTAAATGGGAATTATGAAGATGGGGTTATATCTGATGATAAAATAATTCAATCCTTTGGTATTTATTTTCAGCTGATGAATCTCATTGAAGAAAATGCTGCCATTCAATTTAAGAGACAGTTAGAAAAAAACGATGGGGTATCTGCTATCCGTGGTTCTTGGGGTGAAACCTTTAAAATATGGGCTGAACAAGGTGTTGAGGAAGATAAGATGATTAGCCTTATTTCGTCCATACATATTTGCCCTGTACTTACAGCCCATCCTACCGAAGCAAAGAGAGTTACCATCTTAGAAATACACCGTGAATTATATCTACTACTTGTAAAAAATGAAAATTCTACTTATTCCCCCGCAGAAAAAAGGGCTATTCGAGATAAAATAATAAGCCTCTTAGAAAGGTGGTGGAGAACAGGTGAAATCTATTTGGAAAAGCCGGATTTACGAGACGAACGTGCCAATGTTGTACATTATTTAAGTACGATATTTCCATTGATTTTAGAGGCTAGTGACCTAAAACTAAAATACTCTTGGTTAGAAATGGGCTTTGATCCCCTGAAATTGAACCAGTTAGAGGAATTTCCAAAATACAGCTTTGGTAGCTGGGTTGGGGGCGATAGGGATGGTCACCCCTTTGTTACTCCCCAAATCACAAAAGACACCCTCCTTATGCATCGAGAGGCGTCTTTAAATATCATTTATGAACACATTATAACCTTAGGTTCTCAACTATCACTATCTTCTAAACTCAATCCTACCCCCGAAGTTTTATTAAATAAAATTGCTGAATACGGACAAATATTAGGGGATAAAGGGTTAAAGGCTATAGAACGCAACCCTCTTGAGCCATGGAGACAATTTGTGAATTTAATAAGCCTTAAACTAGAGAACACCATTGCAGGAAACTCCAGTGACTCTAAGCTTTTTTACAGAAGTAGATATGAACTTCAAAAAGACTTAAAACTTATCAGAGAGTTATTAATTGAAATTAAGGCGGGGAAAATAGCAGAAAATTTCTTGTTCCCTTTAGAGCGAATAGTTCAGTGTTTTGGATTTCATTTAGCCAAATTGGATATACGTCAAAACAGTGCATATTATGAAAAAGCACTGACTCAAATTTTGGAAAAATCCTCTTATGAAAATAGTGACTTTCAAAGTTGGGATGAAGAAGAGCGGCTTACATTTTTGAATAAGGCGATATCATCCCCAAAACTGCTGAGTAATATCACTATTTCATACGGAGAGGAAGCAGATAATGTATTGGATTATTTTAGAGTATTGAGGGACCACATCATCCGTTACGGTTCTGAGGGTATCGGTTCCCTGATTGTTAGTATGACAAGAAGTCTTAGTGATTTGCTTTTGGTATACTTTTTTATGAAAGAAACCCAAATTTTAGAAACAGATTTACCCTTGGCACCCCTATTTGAAACTATTGAAGATTTAGATAATGGTGCTTTCATTTTGGACCAATTCTTACATCATCCAATAACAAAAGAAAGACAAAGATTATTACAAGAAACCCAAGAGGTCATGGTGGGTTATAGTGACAGCAACAAGGACGGTGGCGTTTTAGCAAGTAAATGGAATCTCTATAAAGCTGAAAAAGCTCTTTCAGAAGTAGGAAGAAAACACCATATCAATGTATTTTTCTTTCATGGTAGAGGAGGAACTATTAGTCGTGGAGGAGGCAAATATCATCGCTTTATTATGAGCAAACCTTCTAACACCATAAATGGAAAAATAAAATTAACCATACAAGGGGAATCCATCTCACAGCAATTTGGAAACCTCCTAACGGGGACCTACAATATGGAAATGCTAGCTTCAGGCGTAGCACGTCATACCAATCCGGCCAACGAGAATAAAGAAAGTGACTATCCCACAAAAACGATGGAATGGTTGTCGACCAAATCTATGCAGCACTATAAAAACTTTATTAATGATGAAGATTTCATTCGGTTTTTTAGCGAAGCTACACCCATTGACATCCTAGAGCAAAGTAAAATTGGTTCGCGACCGGCAAGGAGAACAGGCAAAAGGTCTCTAAAAGATTTAAGAGCCATTCCTTGGGTTTTCAGCTGGAATCTATCCAGATTTACGCTCACAGGATGGTATGGGGTAGGAACAGCCTTAAAAGAATTAAAAGAACAAGATAGTGCCGGATACGAAGATTTAAAGAAATCAATTGCTTCCTGGCCATTTTTAAGATATTTTTTAATACAAACAGAAACCAATTTATTGATTGCCGACCCGGAGATCATGAAAATGTATGCGCAATTGGTTACCGACGAAAATATAAAAAGCAAATTTTTAAACTTGCTTCTAACTGATTATGAAGAAGGAAAATCACATATTGAGTATTTACTAGGTGAAAGTGTAAGTGACAGAAGAAAAGGGCAGCTCAACACCTTAAATATCAGGGAAAAGGAATTGTATGTTCTGCACAAACTACAGGTAGAGTCTATTAAAGAATGGAGAAGTCTAAAAGAAGTAAACGATCCTGAAGCAAGTAATATGCTGATAAAACTATTGCATGTTATTAACTCCTTGTCGGGAGGATTGGGAAGTACAGGGTAAAAGCAGATCTCAGGGTTCACAGAACTATTCTAAAAATTTCCCTAAATTGAATTTAATATCCTGGAAAAAAATTTAATACGCACTAAAGGACCGAGATCACAAGTAATATGCGGTGCACAAATATTAAAATCATGAATATTTATAAAGTTTTATTATTCCTTTTTGATGGTTGGCGTTTTATACAATTATGATAAAGAAGTAGAGATAATTGATTTCAATTAATCGATTATCAATGTGTTTTCAAAATAATAAAACAGATTAACTATTAGGATCGATGAAAAAATATCAAATAAGTTTGCCTTTGTACTTTCTGATAACACTTCTGGTTTTAGGGTGTGGAAATGCTGAAAAAAAAGCAGTTAAAGAAGAGACAGCTCCGTCAGATTATTACGAATTAGTTAATGACTGGCCAAAGCTTCCAGATAATTTTATTTTAGGCAGTCCCACAGGATTAGGACTTGATACAAATGGGGATATTATTGTTTTTCATCGTTCCGGAAGGGCTTGGGATTCTATGCCTATTTCACATCTTCCATTAATTGATAAGAATACTATTTCTAAAATTGATCCTAATTCTGGAAAGGTTCTAAAATCATGGGGGGGAAATTTATTCATTATGCCTCATGGCCTCGAGGTTGATAGGCAAAACAATATTTGGGTAACAGATTGCGGGCTTCATCAGGTATTCAAGTTTGACCCGGATGGAAATTTACTTATGACCTTAGGGGAAGCAAAAGTTTCGGGAAATGATTCTTCTCATTTCAATTTACCTACAGACATTGCCGTTACGGACGATGGTTCTTTTTATGTTAGTGATGGTTATTTGAATAGTCGAGTGATCAAATTCTCAAAAGACGGAGAATATTTGTTTGAATGGGGCGAGTTTGGGAATCAAAATGGAGAATTCAATATCCCTCATGGAATTGATTTAGACAAAGAAGGTAATGTTTATGTAGCTGACCGTGAAAACAATAGGATCCAAAAGTTTGATGCCAAAGGAAATTTTATAGGCCTATGGCAGAATAAAATAACTGAACAATTATATTCTGTTGCTATTGATAATAATGAAGATCATCTATTTGGAATAGATTATATGACCATAAATGATACCCTTATAAAAGGGTCTGATATTTTCCGATTTGATTTGAGTTTTAATCTTCAAATGCAATTTGGCAGGACAGGTTCTTATGATGGTCCAATTTCTAGATATCACGACATTCTAATTGATGGTAATGGTAGTATTTATGTTGGAGATATTTTGGGAAATAAGATTCAAAAATTTCAACTAAAGTCAAAAAATAAATAATCAGAAAGAGCCTACTATTGATGTTACTACCTTATAGATGGTAATGGCCCGGAAGGCATTCAAGATAAATCACAAGAAATTCAATATCCATAAATATGTTCCTTTCAAATAAATATATAAGTATCATAACCTCCTTAATAATATTGCTTTTGATTGGTTGTGAAGCCTCCACAGAAACTTTCTTGTTCGATGGATCAACCCTTGATGGATGGGAAGGTTCAAGTAAGGCCTTTCGCGTGGAAGGTGGAAGTATTATTGGAGGAGACTTAGAAGAACCCCTGGATGAAAGTTACTATTTATGTACCACCAAAAAGTACCGAAATTTTGAACTAACGCTCTCAGCCAAATTTAATGATGATAAGGCGATTGGTAATGCTGGTGTAAGCTTCAGGGCCAAGCGGGTGCCAAATTCAAATGAAGTAGCTAGTTATCAAGCAGATATGGGGCATATCGCTCCCAAATTCATATCCCTTTTTTCAGACCATACACCCCAAGATATGGACAATCCATTTTCACTCTGGGGAAGTTTAGTAGATGAATGCAGGGCCGACACCTCCAGATATCCAAATGCAGATCAATTTCCTGTAGTATTTCTTGGAATTCCTGATCGAACTCAAATAAATGAAATCGTAAAAATTGATGACTGGAATGAAATTAAAGTATTTGCCTATGAAAACAATATTGAAATTAGAGTGAATGGAGTTACAACTGTCAAGTTTACCGAAAACAAAGATATTTCTAAAGAAGGGTTCATTTGCTTACAAGCTCATTCAGGAGAGCCGTTCGAAATTCAATATAAAGACATAAAAATAAAAGAATTATAATCCTTAAAAGTCAAGTATGTGCATAGCACTTTTTAGATTGCTCGTAGATTTTGGATTACTGGTATTAATTTGGATGATACAACTCATTGTATATCCAAGTTTTCTTTACTATTCTTCAGAAAACCTCGTAATCTGGCATAAAAAATATACTCTGCTTATTGCTTATATCGTGGTACCCTTGATGCTTTTACAATTGGGCTTTGCTATTTATCAAATAACGGCTGAGATAAGTGCTTATACCGTGACCGGTTTAGTGATGGTTGTCCTTGTGTGGATAATTACCTTTTTACAATTTGTCCCCCTTCATGGAAAAATCTCAAAAGGAATAACAGATAAAACGATGCTCTTATCCTTAGTGAAAAAAAATTGGACGCGTACTATCCTGTGGACTTCACTTTTTCTAATGAGTCTTGCTACCTTTTTTATTAATTAAGACGAAAAATTAATTGACTAAAAATGGCATTAAAATGATGCCTATCGGCCTAAATCGGAGCCCAATCAATACTTCAATACCGTATTAGAAAAACTTATCGCTTCATTCGTGCCTCGTGTTTCCAACTACATTTTTCCTAGTTCCCCCTCCTACTGTACCTCTGTACTTCCAAACTCTCCGCACTTCCAATCGTACCTCGCACTTCCCATCGTACTGCACTTCCCCACCGTACCCTCCCACCAAATTCGTACCCGCACTTCCCACGTACTCCGCCCACTGTACCTCGCACTTCCAATTCTGTATCCTCGTATTTCCCAATTTCGTACCTCGTACTTCCTAATTCGTACCTCGCACTTCCTAATTCGTACCTCGTACTTCCAAAATCATTGTCTTAAGAAAATTGAAAAAGATGTAAGTAACTAAAACCATTAAGCCTATTCCTATTAGAAGTGTTTTATATAGGTTCAGACGCTATTTTCGATAGGTAGTTAGCCGCATTTTCAAGATGTTTTTCTCTTTTTTCTGCCGGCATTTTATCAAACATCGATACCAACATGCCCAATCTCGGATTCTTTGTAAAAAAGGCTCGGTGCTTATCCATAAAATTCCAGAATAAGCCGTCCCATACCTCCTGCCACTCCCCTTTTTTATAATTACTCATTTTCATCAGATAATTACTGCCACTGATATAGGGTTTTGTAGCCATCAATCCACCGTCAGAAAACTGACTCATCCCATAGATATTGGGTACCATTACCCAATCATAGGCATCAATAAATAGCTCCATAAACCATTTGGTACACTTCATCTGGATCAAATTCACATAACAGCATAAAATTACCTAAAACCATTAAGTCTTTCAATATGATGGCAATACCCCGTTTCCAGTACTTTTTTAATGGTCTGATCTATGGGATCAATACCTGTAGTGCCATTATAAAATGAAGCCGGTATCTTTTGACTAAACCCCAATAATTACTGGTTCGTTCAACGTTCCTTCGACTTCTGTACATGCCTCGTATAAACTCTCGCCAGCCAATAATTTGTCGTATAAATCCTTCTGTGGAGTTAATAGGAATGTTATTTCTCTTCAGCATAACTTCAGACAGCTATCAATAATTTCCTGAGGTGTAATCAATCCCACATTCAACATTGGCGTTAAAACACTATGATTGAGAATAGAATTCTCAGCGCACAATGGCATCTTCATAGGCACCAAATTCCAATAAACCGATGTTCAAAAAACTGTTGTAACCATTGCTGTCGTATCAAAATTTGTTGGATATAATGGTTGTGCGCTTAAGACTTCCTAAATGGTGAAAAAGTGCTCTTGTACATATTTCTTTGCTTCTTCATAATATCATCACATCGGGAAACTGTATAGACGGCGGTGTTTTTTTTGCTGGATATTTTTTTCGTGTTTTCTGGTATCAAAGGTCCATTTCCTCCTTTGGGTTTACCATCGGCTTCCAACTATTAGTAGTTGACGTTTTTTTCGTTGTTCCGTATAAAAGGTAGTTTGATGGTATTTTTTCTTATCCTTTTTAAAAAATATATCTAGCTCTTCTTTGTAGTTTAGGAATCATGGGCTATTCAAAAACCTTCGTTGTCAAAATACCTTGTTTTTACAGCCTTGATTCTTCTATTCTTTTATGAAGCCAATTATCTATAGGATCAATATAAGTAATGGATTCATGGTCAATTCCTTGCCGTTTTAATTCTGGAATAAGCAATCTTATATCTGAAATATCCTGAGTAGACTCTATATAAATAACTTCGAAATCTTCAGATTTTAAGAAAATCTTCGTACTTTTTCATACTTGCCCTATGAAAGGCTATTTTTTGTTTATGAAAGGGATATTGTTTAAAAAATAAAAGCTCTTCAACCAAATATACCGGAGCTAAAACATCAAATAGCGGCGATGCTTTAAAGAGTTGATGAGGGAAAATTAAGTTTATGTTTATCATTTGTTTTTTCTACAACGTTCACTGCAATATTTAACTTCCACCCAGTTTCTTTCCCATTTTTTGCGCCAAGTAAAGGGACGATTACAAACAAGACATATTTTTTCAGGAAGATGTTGTTTTTTCATCTTTTAAAAAATCAGGTACTTCTTTTACTCTGGCATAAGGGTATCGGTCCAATTTACTAAGAGAATAGTAACTATTCAAACCAGAAATACCAACACTTTTACTTCGTTCTAAATCAACATCATCATCTACCACGCTTTCCTCCGGAAGTATTAATTGTTCTATCTCTCCAATTACCAGAATTGTACCATTTAGGGGAATATCTATTGATTGCTTATAGCGCATCCCTATTTTAAACTGACTTTCCTTTACAAAGGGGGCCTTAAAACCTTCTATAAACTCTTCTGTAAGCCCACAAGCCCCAAATTCTGATATCTCCTGATGGAATTTTGCAGATGTATAATGAGCCTTTTCTATAAATTCCGGATGAATATGATTTATCGTATAAAATCCGTTTTCCAGAATATTGCTATAGGTATGGCGCGGAACTTCTCCTGTTGGCCTGAGGATAAAACCCAGTAAAGCAGGATTACTTCCTAAATGCACTATGGAACTAAACACGGCCAGATTGGTTTGTCCTTCATTGCTCATGGAGCCAATTAAGTTGGCCGGTTTAATTCCGGTCACTGAATTAATAATTCTAATTCGGGTTACACGGTCTAAATTGTCTATGTCTTCTTTGGTGTAATGCATACTAACTATTCTTATTTACGTGTGTTTCTAGTAAGCGTTTTTTGTCTTTTTGTACAAATGGGTGCTTTCTATGACCCCAAATTTTATCCCTGGCTGCTTTGGCACTTTGGTTTAAATCTACAATTGGCAAAGGGTAATCTTCTCCAATGCTTACGCCACAAAACTGTTGTTCCATAAGGGTCATTTTCCAGGGCTCGTGGATATGAATAGTGGGAACCCCTTTTAATTCTGGCAGCCATGTTTTAATAAATATACCCTCCGGGTCGTGCTCTTGGGAGTTTTTTACGGGATTATAGAGTCTAACAGTATTAATTCCTGTGGTGCCAGCTTGCATTTGAAATTGCGGATAATGTATGCCTGGTTCATAATCCAGAAACTGTCGAGCTAAATGGTAAGTACCCTCACGCCAGTCCTGGTCCAGATTAAGTGTAAGAAAAGAAACCACCATGGCTCGCATTCTAAAATTGATCCATCCCGTTTGCTCTACCGCCCGCATACAAGCATCAATAAGTGGATAACCCGTGGCACCTGTTTTCCATGCTTTTATAAATTCAGTATTCCTTTTGTGCGGTAATAGTTCGTAACCTTTATTAATGCAGAGGGTCTCATAAGTACATTCCATTTCAAATTTTTGAATAAAGTGGCAGTGCCAATGTAACCTGGTGAGCACCCCGCTAAATGCTCGCTTATGAAATGTTCTGTTGGGATGATTGCGAATAAACTGAAAAACTTGTTTGATACTTATATTCCCCCAGGCCAGATATGGAGATAAACGACTACAAGCGGTTCTACTTTCCAAAGGTTTAGAGATATGCCTGTGATAATTAAATCCCCTTTGAGTCGCAAAAGATTGCAGGTATTTCCATGCATTGGATTCGCCTGCCGGTTGAAATACTTTGGGATAGGTTTCTAATTGACGTTCCAAGTTTTTGGGCAAATAAAAAGGATGTGGATTTAGGGAATACTTATTAACTGTAAAGTTGTTTTCGATAACAGGACGAGACATTGTGCTATACCACTGTTTACGCCAGGAATCTCTGTTCTTAATTCCCCTTAAGATACCATCTCGTTGTGACTCTTTCCAAATAATATCGTGCTTTTTACAGAACACCTTTATCGCTTTATCCCGTTTCCAGCTAATTTCAATGCCACTTTCACGAAAACTATATAATTTCTTTATTTCAAAATGAGCCTTTAGATATTGGAAAACAGCCAGAGCTTCTCCATAGAAAACTTCTACCCGTCGGTTATATGGTTTTAGTCCTTTCTCCATGGCTTTTATACTATGATAGATAAACTGCAAGTGCCGTGGACTTGTATCCGGGTGATTTATTATTGATGGCTCAAATAAGTAGATAATAAGATAAGGTAGCTTGTCATTTTCAGAATTAAAAAGGGGTTCATGATCTTGCAAACGCAAGTCCCTCTTTAACCATACTATATTAACAGACTGCTTCTCCATCCGGCATTGGTATATAGAAACTACAATAAATATTTGCTGCTTAAAATAAAGCCATATTCATTGTGTTTAATTTTTTATTGTAAACATTAAACAAATATAGCTATGCATTTGCATATATGTATACTTCTTGAGGCTTTTTTGATCAAAGAATTGCTACTTATTGAGTGAATCATGCTTCTAAGATCAGGAATATTCTTATTCGCTGTGGTTCCCTTTCAAGTTCTTATATTATTTACATGCCTTAATGAAATCATTTAGTGGGACCAATCAATACTTTACTCTAATTTGATTCAATACCTGTGAAAATAAAAACTGCTGTTCCGGACAATTATAGGATGATTTCGTCCTAAAAGACGAGATAAACCATTGGTTTTCAATTATTTTTAAGAGTTATGTCTTAGAAAATGTATTGTTATAGTAATCTTCATTCTTCCTAATTTAAAAATCTGAATATTAACTTTAAAACAACCATACCATGAAAAAAGCGTTAACATTTCTAGTCCTATGCGTGTTGAGTTTTCAATTTGCAAAGGCACAGAACATAACTACTCATCAATATAGAAAGGTAGCTCCTGAAAATATGCAAGAGTATTTAAAAACAGAAACAACCTATTGGGCCAAATGCGCAGAAAAAGAGGTTACCAAGGGGAACATGACCTTTTGGGCCATTTTACAAAGGGTAGGCGGGGTTAACCAAGATACCAGCCCTAATATCCTTATTATTAACACCTTTAAAAATATTGATAAAGGTGCGGATTGGGCAAGTATTGATGCTATGTTTCCGGATGTTAAAATGGCAGACATCGGAACGGGGGATATCAGTACTAATATGCACCAAATATTTCTAAGTGACCTACCCAACCATCTACGTGCTGAAAACACTGGGAATGATGATTACAAATATGTGCGAATTATTTATCACGATACAAAGAATTTAGGACAGCATCTTGCCTTTGAATCCGAAAAATGGAAGCCAATGGTAGAACAAGCAATGAAAGATGGTAAAACAACCATGAAAGGCTGGGGTAATCAAACCATTATTTCTCCGGTCACTTCAACATTTACCTATGGTAGCTATTCTTATGATATATTTTCTTCCATGCAAGATGCCTTATCTCCCGCCTTTAGTGCCGACAACACTATGCCTGATGGATTTTGGGATGGTTTCCAGGAGAATTACAATAAGCGTAATTCAAACTTATATAGGGTAGTTGCAGGTGTTTCTCAGCCCGCCGAATAAACCATTTTAAAGAGATTTAGATAACAAAAAGCCTTGAAAAATTATTCGGGGCTTTTTTGTTTTAATACGTTACATTCTTCATAAGGGATAATTAAATTCTCACAAGAGTATTTTTGGGCTTCGATAAGGAAAAAGCACTATTCGGACAAAAACGGGGGGTATTTGTCCTTACTGGCTTTAAATTTTCTTTATTTATTATCATTTTAAAGAACAATTAAAACTTATATACTCATGGATACTGTAAAATGGCCGATTAAAAAAGGAGAATTACACAGCCATCATTTTGACTCCACTATGTGGAACGGCTTTAATTTTCGGGATGATGATATTGTAATTGCAAGCTATGCCAAATCTGGAACAACATGGCTGCAACAGATCGTAGCTCAATTAATATTTAATGGCGAACCAGGAATGCCCGTAGGAGAAATGTCGCCCTGGGTAGATTTACGTATTCCCCCTAAACATGTCAAAATACCTGCTATTGAGGCACAACAACACCGAAGATTTATTAAAACCCATTTGCCTGTAGAAAATTTGAATTTTTCTCCTAAAGCCAAATATATCTACATTGGTAGAGATGGGCGTGACGTTTTATGGAGTTTATACAATCATCATGCTGCAGCTAATGAAAAATTTTATGGAGCCCTTAATGAATCTCCCGGTCTCGTTGGCCCCAAACTAGAAAAACCAAGGGATTCTATTATCGATTATTATCATGAATGGTTAGACAAAGACGGTTACCCATTCTGGTCCTTATGGGACAATGTAAATAGTTGGTGGGCCATCAAAGATTTGCCTAATGTTTTGATACTTCATTTTAATAATCTAAAAAAAGACATGCCAGGGGAAATAAGAAGAATAGCTGCTTTTCTTGAAATACCAATTGATGAGGCTAAATGGAATGACATCCTTACACATTGCAGTTTTGATTATATGAAAAATAATGCCGCTGAAACTGCTCCGCTTGGTGGGGACTTTTGGGAGGGAGGCGCAAAAACCTTTATCAATAAAGGGACCAATGGCAGATGGAAAGATATGCTCTCTGCTGATGAATCCAAGAAATACGAAAGGATAGCAGCAGAGAAACTTCCTGAGGATTGTGCTGATTGGCTTGCAACAGGTGAGGGCTTATAAACTATGCTTCCGGTTGCTATTCAATAAGTTTTAAGTATCAACTTTACTGAAAATTTATTTTATAGATTATCTGTGTTTATTTAATTTAAGTTACCCATACTAGTGGGTTGATCCTTATGAATTAAGATTAATAAATTGCGTACCTAAATACAAACCACTAAAGATTTTGTGCCGTATCTGAGTAAAGTCGATATGAATTTTATGTAACTTGGTCTAGTGAAATTTAGAAGGGCCTTTTTACCTTCAAGGGTTTTATCAGCCAACCTTAACAAATTAAATCCTATAACCAATCTACATGAAGAAAATTATTTATTCTCTGTTAGCTATACTCGGAGTTATCGCTTGTATCCTCCTTTTTAATACTTTTAGTCTAACATCCAAACAAGTAACGGCACCCGCCTTAGAAAAATTAATTATCTCCGATGCGGTGTTTAAAAACCTTTCCGGCGCCATCCAATACCCAACAGTTTCCTATAGTGAAGATGCCATACCAGATTCTACCGCATTTTTTGGCTTTCACCGGTTTCTGGAAAGCACCTTTCCATTAACACATGAGAATCTTAGTCTGGAAAAAATAAATGAATACTCTTTATTGTACACATGGGAAGGTAGCGATCCTTCTAAAAAACCAATAATACTAATGTCTCACCAAGACGTAGTGCCGGTAGATCAGCCGACACTAGCGGACTGGGAAGCAGGGCCGTTTGAAGGAAAAATAACAGATACGCATATTATAGGAAGGGGTACTTTAGATGACAAAGGCTCTTTGATGGCGTTAATGGAATCTGTTGAAAGATTATTGAGCGAATCCTTTACCCCCTCCCAAACTATTTATCTTGCTTTTGGCCATGACGAAGAAGTGGGTGGCCCTAAGGGAGCCGGTAAAATTGCTGCCTATCTCAAAGAAAAAGGGGTAAATGCTGCCATGACGCTGGATGAAGGCGGGTTTTTAGAAGAAAACAAGATCCCGGGAGTCGACAAAGATATTGCCATGGTGAACCTAGCAGAAAAGGGTTTTGCCTCCTTCCGTCTCATCGTTGAAACAAAAGGAGGACATAGTTCTGCTCCACCCCGAGAAAATACCATTGGAATGCTGGCACAGGCCATCGTTGATCTGGAAAACAATCAGTTGCCTTACAAACTTGTAGCACCCATCAATTACCAGTTCGAATATTTGGGTGCTGAACTCCCTTTTATGGAAAAATTGACTTATGCCAATCCCTGGCTGTTTAAAGGTTCCATACTAAAAGAACTCAATGCACATACCACCACCGCTGCAACCATCATTGAAGGCGGGGTGAAAAACAATGTAATTCCTACGGTGGCAGAAGCTACTATCAACTTCAGGATTTTACCGGGGGAAACCATAGAATCTGTGCAGCAACATATAGAAAATACGGTAAGTGATAAGATCAAGGTGGAAGCAGCTGGTTTTCTAGTAAATCCTTCCCCCGTTTCAGGAATTGATTCCGAGTCCTATCGGATTCTGGAAAAAACTATACGATCTGTATTTCCGGAAGCAGTAGTGGTTCCTGGTCTCATTGGGGGCGGGACAGATGCCCGCTATTTTTATGAAGTTTCAGAAGAAGTATACCGATTTTATCCCATCCGCCTAGAAGCTAGTGGTTGGTCTATGTTTCATGGGATAGACGAGAAAATCACCAAAGATAACTACAAGGAAATGATTGAATTTACCTACTATTTGATCAAAGGCTTTGAATAAAATTTATTTTGAATTGCTTATTTCTTGTTTAAGAATTTGACACCTCTAATTTGGTATATTAATGCTATCTAAGAAGTGCTATTAAATCTATTCAGAATTAAATAGTACTATATGGCTTTATTAAGTCTACCTTCGGTAAAAAATTATGTCCATAGAGCGCAGAGTGCAATTGGTAGAAAGACTTTTTTATCAATTAGAGCAAGATAGCGCTCAATTCCAAAATAAATCGGGAATTAGCTGTGTTTCCGGATGTGGAAAATGTTGTACCTCCCCGGATGTAGAGGCTTCTCCCCTAGAATTTTTACCCTGGGCCTTTCATTTATTCTTAAATGGAGAAGCAGAGAAAACTCTGGGTATACTTAAGAAAAATCCTAAAAGAAACTGTTTAATATATAAACCCCTATCCATTGTTGATCAGGGACGCTGCAATGATTACAAATACCGTGGTTTAATTTGTCGCTTGTTTGGGTTTGCGGCCAACACTGATAAATATGGAAATTTGAGATTGGTTACTTGCAAAATTATCAAGGAAGGTCAGGCCGGTAAATACAATTCCGCGGTTGAAGCCATGGCAAAAGGATTATATGTACCCGTATTTACAGACTATTACATGCAATTAAATCAAATAGACTTTCAATTAGGAAATATCATAGTACCCATAAACAAAGCTCTTGCCATGGCTTTGGAAGAGGTTCTACAATACTATGCTTACAGATCTTCTCCTGAGAAAAAAAAGAGCAGTGTTTAAGTCATCAAATGATCTTTATTGAGAACTCTTTTTATTGTTCAGATGAAACAAGTTGGGCATTTTACATCCCAATTACTTTCATTGCTTTGCTTAATAATTCCGGATTCTTGGAAATATAATCAATTGCGGCAGAGGCTAAATCTTTATCCCCCAAAATTGCCTTCATAATTCCCTGGTTAGAACCCTTGTTCTTTGCGGCAATATTAGTCAAGGATTTTGTAGTTTCCGGATTAGATTTTAGATAATCTATGGTCTCTTTTTGCAGACCTTCATCTTTCATCAAAGCATCCTTAATTTGAGCATCCATGTTTGGATTTTCTTTTGAAACTGCATCCATCCCACTCTTTTTGACATCACTAGTATTAATACCGGGAACTGTTTGTGCAGATAAAGAGGCTGAAAATGCCATCATGAATGCAAAAAATAATACTTTTTTCATAATTTTTTTTTTAGAAATGTTGTGGAAGATAAACAATTTTTAGTTTATAGCCCTCAAACAATCAGGTATTATTTGGAAGGATAAAACCCATAAGTATAGGCCTCTTCATATCTAAAAGATTGGTTGTTATCCAAAGAGAGAGATTAGACGCACTTTATTTTGTACCTTTTATTAAATTTTCAGACAAAATGAATTATTACTTTAAAACTACCCTAACGGATACCTCTTTTGAAGAGGCCATCGACAAAACCATTATTGAACTTAAGAAAGAAGGCTTTGGGTGTCCTCACAGAAATTGACCTAAAAGCAACTTTAAAGAAAAAATTGGATGTTGATTTTTATAATTATAAGATTTTAGGTGCTTGTAATCCATCATTTGCTTACAAAGCGCTACAGGCAGAGGACAAAATTGGCACCATGCTCCCCTGTAATGTTATTGTACAAGAGAAAGAACCCGGAATTATTGAAGTTTCTGTTGTAGATCCTTTAGCCTCCATGGTTTCGGTTGAGAATAATTTTTTGGGAGATATTGCCGTAGAAGTGCAAGAAAAATTAAAAAGAGTTGTTGAAAGTATTTGAGGGATATTTTAGTTAAAAGATAGCATTAAGTCAATATTAGAAGAACTATTGTTTCTTATATCGATTCCAAAGATATTAAGAAAGAATCGCCCTCACCCAACCCCTCTCTGACAGTACTAGCCTTACATTAATGCTTTACTCCTACCAATATTTCTGAAAATCGATATCCCACAGGAAACATTTGTGTTTAGAATACCTTTTTATACTACCAGAATTGACTCCACAATGATCCCTTAGCTGCCTTTTTAATGACCGTTTTAAGACGCCGTATCCCAGTACTATAAAGTATCAAACATTTAGTAAAATATTTGTTCATATAGTTTTGGAGATCCATACCATAAGTACTTGGCTGAAATATATTACCAAAAGACTCGTTCTTATACAGTAACCTTTAAAAAACCAGATAGTTATGATTAAGAAATTTACTTTAGGATTGTCCATCTTCGCTTTTATGGCTTTAAGTTTTAGCAGTTGCTCTAGCGACGATGATACAAGTTGTGAAAGTTGTGATCTTCAAGGCCAATCTATAGAGATATGTGATAATGGAAACGATACCTATACCATTACAACGGATGGTGAATCAGAAACGATATCAGCTGATGATCTCGAGGGTATTCCTCCTGCAGAATATATTGGATTGATATGTACTTTAGGCGATCTAGTACCTTAATAATACAAGTTAAACAATATAAATATTCGCCCAATCTGATTCAGGTTGGGCTTTTTTATTTTGAACAATTCCCGGTGGATTTAGCTAAATGACTTTGTCTTGGAGGAAACATTTTGCCACTGCAACCATCTTTCTCGTGTCCTTTCGTGAGGAAGAGTTAGAAGAACGAGGTATGAAGGTTGAAGTTAGAGGTACAAGGTACGAAGTTAGAAAAACAAGGTTCGAAAGTTGAAGTTAGAGGTACAAGGTTCGAAGTTAGAGGTACAAGGTACTAAGGTAGCCGTTCGTATTTTCTTTGTAATTCTACTACATAACACCAAAAATGCCATATGATAATTCTTTTAGGAAAAATATAACCAACTCATTTCCATGATTAAATTCTTCCGTAAAATCCGCCAGAAATTGCTTTCTGAAAACAAATTCAGCAAATATCTGTTTATGCCATTGGAGAAATCTTATTAGTAGTCATTGGGATAGTCATTGCATTGCAGCTCAATAATTGGAACGAGACCAAAAAGGAATCAAACAAAGAGTTACAGCTTTATTCAGATTTACTGAATGACTTAGATTCTGAATATTCCAAATCTGAAAGCCATATCAATGAAATTAAAAGCTATGATAGATTTCACGTCCACCTCTATAATGAGATGAGTGGCAAGGCCGAATACGATCCAATCCAAAACTACGACCTGCTACTTTGGAAGAAACGGTACTTAATGTTTATCAGTGAAAAGTATTCCGAGTCCTTTTCCCATATAACACATAAGGACATTCATAAAGCATTGAAAAATTATATTAGTAAGGAGAATGATACCAAGGAGGCTGTAGAAGAGTGGAATGATTATCATTTTCAGTCTGTAAGACCCTATCTAAACCGGCACAATATAACAAGTACTAAGGCAATGTTCAATCAGGAATTAGATGAATTTGCGGAGATAATAAATTCTACTAATCTGATAGATCATTCGAAACTTGAAGTACAATTCCAATCTGAGGAATTTGAGCAATTACTTTTTTTGATTCGCTTTAAAACCTTATGGATGAACCAGAATTTTATTTGGCTAAATAATGCCAGTAGAGAACTACAACTAATTCTCACCAAAGAATTAACTTCAAAGAATTTCGAAGGAAACTATGAAATAATAGAACCTATAACCCTTAGAGAGTTTATAATAATCGGTAAAACGACCGAGAAAATTATTGAGATTCTCGTCAACGAGGTTAACAACGGACCTGTATATAATTTTTCAGAAGGAGAAATAAATTCATTTGGCTATGATTTAATGGACGATAATAAAGACAACGAAGCACTCAAAGTATTTGAATTGAACATCCAATTATATCCAAACCAATGGAATACTTATGATAGTTATGGTGAATGTCTTTTAAAGCTAGGGGATATAGAAAACGCAACTAAGGCTTACAAAAAAGCCCTGGAGTTAAACCCGGCCAATACCGGTGCCTCAGAAGCGCTCAAACGCATAAAAAACATTTCCGAGCAAAGTAAATAAAACCGTTACCTTGTAGCAAAACCATCTATTCCCCCAGTTAGGGCGAGGGTCTAACTCGTGTCTTTAGGTGCTCTCTTATAAGCGAGAAGTCAGAAGTTAGAAATGTGAAGTGTGAAGTGTGAAGTTAGAGGTACAAGGTACTAAGGTAGCCGTTCGTATTTTCTTTGTAATTCTTTGCGCTAAACCCATAAAATGCCTCATCATAATTTCTTATCTTATGAAAAACTACTAACCAACTCATTTCCATGATTAAATTCTTCCGTAAAATCCGCCAGCAATTACTTTCGGAAAATAAATTTAGCAAATATCTCCTTTATGCAATAGGAGAAATCGTACTTGTTGTAATTGGTATTTTGATTGCATTACAGCTGAATACGTGGCGAATAGAAAAAAAAGATCAGCAAATAGAAAAAACCATTTTAGAAAATATAAAAAGGGATTTGGAAAGTGATATTCAAGAATTTAACAACGTAAAAGAATTTAAAATATCACAAAGTGAAGCTGCTCTTCGGCTTCTGGAATATTTAATCGATGCTTCAAAACCACTTGAAGACACCGTGCAATTTGTTAATGATATGCACCTTATAATATACTTCATAGTCCCAAGCTCAAATAGTACTTCATTTGATATTGCAACCAATACAGGTTATTTGAACAATATTACAAATGATAGTTTGATCAATGAATTATCAAAATATTACAATAACATTCAACTTGAACAGCACGTCACTGAAACCAAAAGGTTTATCAACGCTTATAGTGACAATTACCTCATGAAAAATTATCCTATGTTTTCGAACAAAGTAATGCCCCTTGACGGCCAAGGCGGAGAATACGCTTTGGAAAGATACAGCAATGACAACCGACCTATTTTGGGACCAAAAGATATTAGAGGTGATCCAAGTCTTGAGAACTATTTAAATATGCTATCCATCAGATTAAAAATAGGTATAAAGGGACTTGAAAAGGAAGAAAAATGGGCTCACCGAATAATTGGTAAAATTGAAAATCAGCTCAATTTAAAAAATTGACAAAAGGCTAATATCGCCTAAAGGAAATTACTACCTACCTCCTATTCCCTCTTATATCACGAAAGACCAACTAATAATTACCCAGTAACCCTCTATAATAATGAGGTCTTTAATTTTAAACTTAATCATTTAGGATAAAGCTGTATAACATAATTCGGTATCTTGGTGCAATAACTACCAACCACTGCTTCAAATGATTAAATTTTTCCGTCAAATCCGCCAAAGACTGCTTATTGAAAATCCAACAAACGGGCGGGCGGGGAGGTATCTATTGTATGCCATTGGAGAGATTGTACTGGTGGTTATTGGAATTTTGATTGCCTTGCAAATCAACAATTGGAATGAGTCCAGAAAAAAAGAAGAAAATGAGCTACAAATTTATCACCAAATTATTACTGATCTAGATTCTGAATACCTCATTATTGAAGGACTAATTAGAGTTATTATTGGAGGCCAAATCTTTTATTCCCAGCTCTACGAGGAATCACAAGGAAAAGCAATATACGATCCAACAACAAGCTACAACGAATTGTTCTATGTATTTGCTTATGATATGTTTTTTAATGAGAAGTACGCTGAATCTTTATCAGAGATAACTGATAGCCGGACACATGAAATATTAAAAAATTATATAAAACAAGAAAAGAGAAACAAAAGCTCTATTGACGAGTATAATACATTTAAAATTGAAGAAATAAGACCTTTTTTAGAGAAACATGGTATTAAAAATACAAAAGAAGTTTTTAAAATAAAATCTAATGATTTTAAATTGATGAGCACAACTCAGCTTATTGACTATCCCAGATTAAAGAAACAATATGGCACCCTTGAGTTTGATCAATTGCTTTTTACCCTTCGTTTCAAAACCACTTGGTTACTGGAAAATCTCAACCTAACAAAAGAAGTAAATAGAGAATTTAAAGTGTCTCTAGAAAACAAGCTGGGTATTGTCGAACAAAACGAAAGTACTCTGATGAGCACTCCAATTAAAGTCGGAATGCTGCTGACAGAGGATAAAACGATCGATGAAATCATTGAGATAATTAGGACCCAAAGCCCAGATAAGCCTGTCTATGATATATCTGAAAATGCTATTAACGTCTTGGGTTATTATTTAATGGACGAGAAAAGTCTTAATGAGTCCATAAAAATTTTTAAGCTAGGCACCGAATTATATACGGACGGTTATAACATTTATGACAGCTATGGAGAATGTCTTTATAAGTTGCAAGATTATAAAAACTCCATTAAAGCTTATCAGAGAGCTTTAGAATTAAATCCGGATAATGAAAGCTCCAAAAAAATGCTTAAATATTTAACAACCAAAGAGCAATAGAAGGCAGATAGTTCTGAAGGTTAATCATCTATATGCTAGATGCGAAAATGTTGGGAGCTCTTCTAACGGCTATTTATATAATTAAAACTCTAACACTCAATCTGGGAGTGAAGGCAATTAAAAAGTGTAACTTGTTTTTTAATTAATACTAAGAGACCTATGAAAGTTTTTTGGACAGTGATTCGTGTAATTTTTGCCATATTTATGATATATGCCGGGGTACAGCATTTATTGAATCCTGATTTTTACCTTCCCTTTGTACCATCTTTTATGCCATTCACCATGGCCATCATTTATACCTCGGGCATCATAGAAATACTTCTGGGTATAATGCTGCTCATTCCCAAATACGCAAGACAAGGAGCCATGGGAATAATGCTGCTCATGCTCATTTTTTTACCGATACACGTTTGGGATGTATTTTCAGCTACTCCCGCTATTGGAAGTCATCAAGCTGCTTTAATAAGGCTGCCGGTACAATTTTTGTTCATCGGCTTGGCATGGAAATTAAAAAGTAGCCTAGCCTAGCGAAACTTTAGTTAGTATATACAGGTTTTAAGCGCTAGCTTGCTTTGTTAGCAAACAAGCGTTACCCCAACTTCGAACTTCGTACTTCCAACCTCCAACCTCCAACCTCGTACTTTGTACTTCCTAATTCCAACTTCGTACTTCCCTATTCGTATAAACTCATCTATTTTCATAGCCAGGATTAGGCCATTAAGGATAATTTGATTAACTTATTGAATCTCAAAGTATTATCGGCAATAAAACTTTCTAAGGTAGCTCCTTAAAGTCACTAAAGCATCGTAGTATGAAGTTTCGTAAACTCATTTCCGAACTGCATCGTAGAAATGTCTTTAAGTCTACTGTTGCCTATTTGGCGGTGGCTTGGGTTGTTATTCAGATTGCCTCTATCCTATTGCCTGCTTTTGACATTCCTGATTATGTTATGAAGATTTTGATAGTCCTACTTGCTGTAGGTCTTGTCATGTGGGTGGTATTTTCCTGGATATACGACCTTACTCCTCAGGGTTTGCAAAAAACCGATGACCTAATAATTAATGAAGCCGTTTTAGCCAAAAACAACATTCGGTTAAACAGGCTAATTATTGCCTCTATAACTTTATCAGTCATTTTGCTCTTAGGGGCCAGTTTTTGGGCAGGAGTAAAATGGTCGAGTCCCAATACAGAAGAAAACACAAAGCGTATTGCCGTACTTCCCCTTCAGTTTAATGGCAGCGCAGAGGATAGTGATTATTTTAATGAAGGAATGACCGAATCTCTAATCGATGAGTTTTCGAAAACCGGGGATGTTACCGTCTTAAGTTTGGCTTCCTCACGTTATCTAACAGCAGGTTTTATGCCTGTAGATGGCCTCATGGCACGGGAAATAGAGGATATACAATATTTTATTCATGGCAGCTTAGAAAAAGTATTTAATCAAATAAAATTAAATATTAAGGTTTCAGAAACCATTGATGGTGCACCTAAATGGGAGAAGTCCTATGCGAGTGATCTGTCTGAAATAAATCAGCTATTTACCCAAATCGTACAGGAAGTGGGACTTAAAATAGGTCTGAAAATGAATTCAGATTACATTCTACTAAAAGCCGGAATTAAGCCGGTAAAACCGGAAACCTATGAATTATATCTGAAGGGAAAATATTTTCTGAACAGGTCAACCATGG
Organism: uncultured Flavobacteriaceae bacterium; assembly: GCA_942491255.1. Lineage (GTDB taxonomy): Bacteria > Bacteroidota > Bacteroidia > Flavobacteriales > Flavobacteriaceae > Eudoraea. The sequence goes on from CALOAJ010000016.1 coordinate 25,077, forward strand.
AAGACTGGCAAAAAGGTTTGGTTTATCTGCAGGAAGCTATAGATCAAAATGCGGCAGATCCAGATGCGTATGCAGGTTTGGCGGAGGGGTATATAACCCTGGGTCATAATTTAATGCCTCCGAAGGATGTCTTCCCAAAAGCCCTTGCTGCCGCTAAGAGGGCCATTCAATTAGATTCTGCCAACGCAGAAGGATGGGCCTCTCTGGCACATTATCATACGTATTTTGGTTGGGATTGGGACCTTGCAGAATATGCTTTTAATAGGTCTAACGAAATAAATCCCAATATTGCTTATAATCATTATCACAGAGCATGGTATTTAGCTCTTTTTGGTCGTATGGACGAGGCTATTGCCGAACATATAAGAGCACAGGAGATTGACCCGTTTTCCTCCTTTCACACGGCTTGGCTGGCTTATCTTTATATGATGGTAGGAGAATACGAAAAAGGAATCGTAGAAGCTGATAAGGCCTTAGAAATAGACAATGACCATGCCCTGAGCTTGTTTGTTAAAGGCAATATCTATTTTAAAATGGGAAGAGAAAAAGACGGTCTGGAATTATTATATCAAGCTTCAAAAATAAATTATGGCTATAAATATATGGGCTTGGTACGGGCTTTGTTTAAAGCTGGTAAAATACAAGAAGCGATGGCTATAATCAGGGAGATGGAGAATCGGGAGTCGAACTCCTTCATTTCCTTGTGTTTGGCTTATGCCTACTTTGAAGCCGGGAATCCCGATAAGGGTTTTGAGCACCTGGAAGGGGCAAAAGAACATGCTTTTTATGCCTGGATTCGCGTTTTGGTTACAGACGAAAAGATAAAACAAGATCCCCGCTATTTAAAATTAATTGAAGAACTTGGTTTGCCAGACCCGGCCCCGTTGACCTATAATGGGAGCGTATAGCAGCTTAACTCTTAACAGCCAGAGAACAAGCTTACCACTCCCCATTTCGAACCTCCAAGCTCGTACTTCGTATTTCTGCTTCGCCTTGGTTAAGTTAAGCCTGTCTAACCGTCAGACCCAGCACGCCTTGCTCGTGTCTTTAAAACCTTAATGATAAACCCAGGTCAAAATCGAATTTTACTAAAATTCATTTATATGATTAAGATCATTTATGTAAACTGAAGCAAGATGTATTTTTAAGAGGTTTTAGTAAAGTAGGTTTAATTAAAATTAAAAACTAAAATCAGTTAAGAAAACTTAAGAAAAATGAAACAAACAACTTATTTAGGATTAACCATAATCACCCTTATTTTTATTGTTGTATTCACGCTTCAGAATACTGCTGAAGTAAGCATTAATCTATTGATTTGGAACATTAAAACATCTTTAGCCTTATTGATCTTTTCTTTATTCTCTTTAGGCGTTCTAATTGCGATATTTGTTCTAACACCCATAATAATTGCGCTTAAATCTACATTAAAAAAAGACCAAAAAATCATTTCTGAATTACAAGAAACCAAGGTGATAAATTCAGAAAAGGAAGTATAAAATGACTGAGAAATGCGTACCAAGACTGTTATATTAAATTTTCTAAATAGCAGTTGAACTTCGTATTCCATAACTAGTACTAATTACAAAAGAAAAATTATTATTTCTATGACTTCTTGCAATTATTTATCTTTCTCAAAGAGTATTTCCATGTATTAGTAAAATTTAACAAACTATCTCTTTATCTTTATTTCAAGATATTTTCAGCTTTAAACCAAGCTAGAGTATTAATTTAAATCATCATAATATGTTACGAATAGTTATCCTTGCCTTTCTTCTAATCATCAATGGAAATTTTACCATAGCTCAAACAGAGAAACCAAAATTAATAGTAGGTATTGTGGTAGATCAAATGAGATTTGATCATCTGTATAAATATCAACAAAGATTTTCAGAAGGTGGTTTTAAAAGACTTATACGCGAAGGATACAATTTTAAGAATACTACGATAAATTATATCCCAACAGTGACTGCAGCCGGGCATGCTTCAATATACACGGGAACTACTCCCTCTAACCATGGGATAATAGGTAATACCTGGTATCAGCGAAGCACAAAAGAAACAATTACAAATATTGGTGATGCCCAGGAGTTCCTGGTGGGGATCTCTAAGGAAGATAGTTACGGAGCCTCCCCCAGAAACATGCTGGCAACTACCATCTCGGATCAATTGAAGTTGGACACTAATTTTAAAGCAAAAGTAATAAGCGTATCCTTAAAGGACAGAGGAGCCATTTTACCGGGAGGTCATACGGCAGATGGGGCTTACTGGCAGGATTGGAAAAATAGTCCGGGTAATTTTGTAAGTAGTACTTTTTATATGGAAAAATTACCAAAATGGGTGACTAGCTTCAATAAGTTAGGAAAATCAGATGCCTATTTATCAGAGACCTGGAACACCCTTTATCCTGTCGAATCTTATACGGCAAGTGCTCCCGACGACAATAATTATGAACGGGCCATTGGAGGTAAAACAAGTCCCACTTTTCCATATGATTTTAAGACTATGCGTGAGCGTTACAAGGAATTAGACGCAGAATATCAATTAATGTGGGTGAATCCGGCAGGAAATACTTTATTAACTGATTTTGCCATAGAGGCAATAAAAAGCGAAGGATTAGGCCAGGATAACATCACAGATTTAATAAATATAAGTTATTCGGTCCCTGATGTCATTGGGCATACATTTGGGCCACAGTCAGTGGAGTTTGAAGATATAATACTGAGATTGGACCGGGATATAGAAAACTTATTAAAATCTCTGGATAGCTCGGTAGGAAGTGGAAATTATTTGCTTTTTTTAACCTCAGACCATGGTTCTATCCCTGTAGCCTCTTATTTAAAAGATAATAAATTACCCACCGGTATTGCCAAAATAAAGGAATATGAGGCTGCGCTTCAAACACACTTGAATTCAAAATTCGGCTTAAACCAGTGGATAGAAAATTTTGATGGAGAAGCTGTTTACCTCAATAATGATTTAATAAAGCAAAAAAAGTTATCTCAAAAAATTGTACATCAGGAGGCAGCAGATTTTTTAATGACCCAGGAAGAAATTACAGCAGCCACAACGGCTGATCAACTTCAGACACAAAATTATAGTCATGGCAATAACTTGCTTTTGCAAAATGGTTATCATTCAAAAAGATCTGGTGATGTGTTATTAGTGTTTAAACCCGGTTTCATTCAGAGTATACAACCGGGGATTACTATGGATAAAATAAAAGGCACTACCCATGGTTCTGGTTTTGCCTATGACACACATATACCACTCTTATGGTATGGAAAATCGGTTCCTAAAGGAGAATCTGTACGAAAAGTATCTATTATCGATATTGCGCCCAGTGTTTCCATGTTCCTGAATATTTCATATCCAAGTGCCGCCACTGGTGAGCCATTAAAAGAATTGTTTGAATAAGTAATATGCTTATGGGAGTGTTGATATATTCTTAATAAAGGGAAACGAATCACATATTAATTTGCCCGGGCCACATTCAGAATATTCTTTTCATATAAAGCATCATTTGCCAAAAGGTAGAAAAACTCTTTTATAAATTTTTCTGCCCTCTCAAATTCATCGGGATCTTCAAAGCTGGATTCCATACTTGCAATTAAAGCCAGCATTTCATCCCTATTTTTCAGGAATTCTGTTCGGACAGCCTGACATATTTCATCGTTGCGTTTAAAGCCCCTATACAACCTTTGTGTTACCTTATCTATCCCTAATGATTCACCCTGTATCTGGGATACCACTGCATAACTGGCATCTACCAAGCCCGACATATCAAAATCATATGGAACAGGTATTATTTGTTCGTCTAGGAACAAAAGCTTCTCGTTATGTCGATAAGCGGTAGAATAGTCGGTATTGCCAATCATATATTGAAAAAAATCATTTCTAACAGAACAAACATCATCCTGTTCCAAAGGGTGTATAGATCTTTTTATTTCCTTGGCACCACATCGGTCAGACACATTATCTATGTCCTCAATAAAAAATCCCTTTACCTTATAATTTTTTAACTTATCCCCTTTCTCATCCGTAAAATCAATATTTAATAATCGGGTGTTATAATGGTGAGGGGAAACAATCTCGTACAGTTTATATGCTAAAAACTCCTTTAAAACCATATCATTATAGTCTTTTTGAAGTACACAGGGAAGCACCAGTTTAAGCTTTTTATTCCCTTCAAATAAAGTTTCCTTAGACAAAGATTTCTTGATTTTCATTTTAACCGGGGGGAAATAACAATTTTCTCGTCTATATCCTCCCCTTGCCCTTATTTTTACGGCTAAAGTCTGCCAGCTGCCATCTTCAGGCAGATAACTCATTTCACTATCTATATAGGTGCTATCGTTTGTTTCTTTTCTCAGAATCTTATTAGAATAGCTTAACTTTATATCTAAAGGTTCATCGTTTAGAAAAAGGGAGGTTACTTCCGTATTGTTTGGGGTATTCTCTAAATCTTGAGAAAAAGTGGCAACAGATGAGTGCAGAAAACTTATAAGGAATAGAATTAGAGCTTGTTTATTCACCAGAATGTAGTTAGATTTACTTGTATAAGATAATAAATAAATAGCTATCAGACGTTACTTAACCATACTAAATTACAGGACATTAGTGGTATTAATTGTTTCAATTATAACCACTTATCTGGCTTTTAGTTTCAATATAAGCTTCTATGTTGATCTGACAATGTTAAGTATCGCCATAATTTTCCCGTTGGTATTTACCATACGCGGTTCTTTTAAACGTCGTGAAAAGGCTTTGAATCATTTAAGTAAATTCCGTAGCGCCCTCAAAACTGTTCATTATTTTGTCATGAGTAGTCCGGAACTCACTGAAGAGAGTAAAGTAGAAATGACAGACATATTAATAAATATTAGTAATCAAACTATGGATCATCTGCAAAAGAATGATGAGTCTACCAAAGATCTTGATGAAATTATTGATAAGGTCTTGACATTTATTGTTAAAAATGATCTTAATATTTCCAAAAATCTAAAGGACAGAACTTTTAGATTTATGAAGGACCTGCATGAATCCATAGAAAATTTACATGCTATCAATACCCATAGAACCCCTATCAGTTTAAAAGCCTATTGTCTTATTTTTATATATATTTTCCCACTAATTTATGCACCAACGATAATATTTGAGATTGGTCCGGAATCCAATAGTGGAATAGCCTATTTTATTGTGATCCTCACAGAATTTATTCTCATCTCTCTTTATAATATTCAGGATCAATTGGAATATCCTTTTGATAATATTGGTCTAGATGATATCAATTTGGATGCTTTTAAAATAGACAGATAGATTTCTATATTAAGTATCCTCTGAAATAGTAAAATTATCCTGACTACACCCCAACCCTTCTTCGTCTTCAACCCATTTAATAAAGTAATTTTTAAAACGATCAGGCTTTATAATACCTTTTGATTATTTGAACAGAATTTCTTTAATTTAGATAGTTTAATCTGAAGAATTCAAATAGTGAAAGTACATATCATTTCTTCATCCATTAAAAATGGAATTTAAAAGGATGTAACTATTCCCGACTATCGCTAATCTGCCTTCTCGGCAAACGATCGCAGTGCTTAGCTACTGGCATGCACGCCCATAACTTCCTGTAGAGCTGCAGTGTTTGTATATTGCTGGAACTTGGTGATCTTGCCCCCTTGAAAATGCCAGATATGGCAAAACTGGGTGTCTTGCTCCCTACCGGTTCCCTTAAAGGTTCCTGTATATCGGCCCTCAATAATTACGGTTGCACCGGCATCGTAATACGATTTCGGATGTACTTCAAAACCATCCCACTCCGTTGCCAAACGGGCAAAGAGTTGATTCAATACCGCATCCGGGCCCACAAAAGCTTCTCCGCTGGGCATATACGGATTTCCTTCCGCCTCATGCCATTTGATTTCAGGATCCATGGCACCCAATACAGCAGGAACGTCGCCCCTTCCAAATGCCTCGTAGGCATTCTTAATTATAGCTACATTATTCATATGATTATTAATTAAAGGTTAATTTAAACTTGACATACCTCTTTACAAACCGAAGCTTGCATTGCCTGTAGCTCTTTATGGGAAGGAAAAATGGTCTTTGGGGTAAACTATTGTTAAGGTAATATAATTATACCAGATGGCAAAAAAAAGACCTAAGGACGCAACCAATTGAAGGTTGGCAGTACTAGCAAAGAGTTTGGCGATGAAAGGCCCGATCCGTGAAGCACGAGCCCAAATCTTTTAGTAAAACAAGTCTTAAAAACTAAGCATTAATCTTCTCTAGGCAAACGCGAATCCTGCTCTGCAATTTGATAAACCAGTGCTGCGATTACCGTTGCATTAATCATCATATCGCGCTCCGGAACATATTCTAAAGCATCTAAATTGGTGTGATGCGTTACTGTCTGATAGTTTAACTTATCTTGAATTATCTGAAATCCTGGTATGTTGTAATAATCGAAAACATCGTGATCTGTAAAATTGGTGTTTTGAATGGTTAGATTATTAACATCTAAGTGGGCATAGGGTGCTAACATTTCTTCAAAAATAGGTTTTACCGCTTCGTTTCCTTGTAAATATACGCCTCGCATTTGACCAGCACCGTTATCCATGTTGATATAAGCCGAAATTTTTTCAACCTCTTTTGTTCTAGTCGTTTCTTTTACTTTTCCGTAGTGATTTTCGGCATATGCTAAAGAACCTAAATACCCCTGTTCCTCTCCTCCCCAAAGGGCCATTCTAATAGTTCGTTTTGGTTTTAATCCGGTAGCCTTAATTATTCGCATAACTTCCATCATAACTGCAGAACCTGCTCCATTATCTGTTGCTCCCGATGCAGGGTGCCAGGAGTCAAAATGTGCGCCAATCATAACAACTTCGTCCTTTAGTTTTGGATCTGAACCTGTTATTTCGGCAATGATATTTACATTATTCTCAGGTTTTAAATAAAGTTCAGAATCTAAATGAAATTTAATTATTGGATTAATTTTTCTATCAATCAAGCGCTTTAATTTTCCAAAACTTTCTGGTGAAATTGCAAAATATGGAATTGATTTTACGTCAGTTTCTCTATAGTTATAAGTACCACTTGGATGAATAACCCCTGGAAAAAAAGGGGTCGTCCCTAAAACACTTAAAGCTCCCTCTGCTTTTAAGAATGTAAAAAAAGCGTCGTCCTTTCTCATAAAACTTTCGAAAATAACCTCTAAATCTTTGATTAAATCAATATCTCCGGCAGATGGCCCCAAGGGATTAGTCGGTGTAGGTACTATTGATTTTTCAGCTTCTTCAATTTGGGCATCCGTAAAACGTGTAGAAAGCGCATCAAACAACATATTCTGTTTTGGAGCCGACCCTATCAATATGGTCTTTCCCTCTAATTTTCCACTCCATTGTTCTTTTACTTTTTCTAAATTAGTATGACTTTCAATCCAAATCAAATCCCCTATTTGCACCCCATTTGAGCTCTCTGTCCACGCATAAGGATAAGCTTGTATTTTCATATATGCAGGTGCCGTCATTTCTACATTAAATGATTTTACCTCCCAACCCATACAATCATCACAATAACTTTCGAAATACACCTTATCAACTCCCCAATTTGCAATGGTTTTCTTTGCCCATTCAGCAGCAGTATAATACTGATTTGTTCCTGTTAAACGAGGGCCATAAACATCTGATAAGTCAGATATTAAACTCATGACCTGTGAGTTCTGAAAGCCTTCTGTATTAATTTTAGAAAGCGCTTGAGATTTTGTTTGGCTAGTTCCAGAGAATCCTATAAAAAGAAATAAAGCGGTAAAAATTTTAGAAAATATTTTCAAAATATGAAGAGTGATTTAGTTTGTTACAATGTTATGAAATAAAAATCGGCAAACGTAAAACAGAACAATATATATTAATTATTTAACTCTGTCCGACCTAAAAAATAAAATGGTCAAACCGGAGAGTTATGGCAAAATAGGATAGAATTATCGCCAAATATCAAAAAGTGGTTGATATGTATAATCCAGCGTTCAGACATAAAGAAAAAGCAAAGAAGTTTTGTATTGTGACCGCGATACTTTTACCTTTTTATGAGGACAATTCGGAAGCAGAACTTACGCCAACATTAAAACTCAAAAAGAGGGTGATAAGAGAGAAATACAAAAGGAAAATTCAGGAGATCTATTCCTGAAACTGTGATACTTTTAGGTGGCAATTATTTAATTAGCTGTAATTGTCCGGACTAATTAAGTGATTTGCTAATTTGCCTTTTTCTTTTTGGAGTTCAGACTGTCCATCTCTTTTCTAAATCGAAGTATTATCAATGAATCAAATTGCTGGCCAATACTATCTTGCATCATTTGCCAATTCGAATCATTCATTTGCGCATTATAGTTCATTATTTTGCTAAATCTACCTATATTGAAACGGTTGGCTTTCCATGCTGCCGCGGTACTTTCCTTATGTTTTAGATCCTGCAGATATATGCCAATCCCAAAGCCAGCGATAACCAAAAAGAGAATAATGGCTAAAATTTTAGTTGTTTTAGGCATTTTTTAGGTTTTAAGGTCACAGAACATTCACTATGACGGATTTGGAGTAGTAGGGTAGATCAAAGATACGTTTCATACTGATAATACTGATGGAAAGCCCAGATAATTTTTAAATCAACATGATTGATATAAAATTACAAAGCACTTCTAAACGTCAGTATAAAACTAATAATTCTTTGATCTTTTTCTTACAATCATGAAAATAAAGATGTCTCAATTATTTACAAAACAAATCCGTTCAACGTTAATAATTATAGATAAAATACCGTCTTTACTGGTATGTTTGGTACGATTTCTTTAGAAAAAGGTAGAGCATTGAATAAGTACGTCAATGGTATTAAAAAGATTTGTTCAAATCAGTCCAATTAGACGCATATAGTAAGCGGGTGGTACGTAGTTCGAAGGACGGGAGGTACGAAGTTACGAAGTTAAAAGTATACGAAGTTAGAAGTTAGAGTACGAAGTTAGCCGTTTGTAATTCGTATTGCTTATTTCTTTTGCAATTCTTCTCCGCCAAGCCCATAAAATGCTACAAGATAATTCCTTATCTTAGGAAGAACAACCAACCACTTCCTTTCCATGATAAACTTCTTTAGGGGCAGAATGAAAAAGCCAACGATTTGGTTTTTAAGTGATGAGCCAGATGGTGCGTTGGCATTAATACTAAAACCATGATCAATTTCTTTAGACGCATTCGCAAGAAACTCGCTGACGATAACCCGCCAGACGCGCGGGCAGGTAAGTTTAGCAGGTACCTGCTCTATGCCATTGGCGAGATTGTTTTGGTGGTGATTGGTATTTTGATAGCATTACAGATAAATAATTGGAATGAGCAGCAAAAACAAAATAAATTAGAAAAAGAGTATTACTGCCGATTTTTAGAGGACGTTTTACAAGACAGGGAGCAGGTGACCAATTTAATAGCCCAGTCTGAGTCAAGATTAAAAGCTTCAAACCAGGCAGTAAGGCTACTTCAAAAAGAAAAGACCAAAAAAGAAGAAATAGGAACACAAATAAGCCTTTCTATAAGAGCTATATATGCCGACTTTAAACCCAATAATTCTGCCTTTGAAGACTTGAAATCAGGAGCGAATCTGAATATTATAAGGGATAATAATGTTATTAAGGCTTTAAATAATTATTTTAATAAAGTTGAAAGTTTTATTAGCGTGATTAAAGTCAACGGAGAGAATGCAGTGGCTATCAATTTTTCGCATCAGGATAATTTTGCCAATGGCTGGGTTGAAGCATATATGAGTAGAGATCGGTTTTTAAAGGGTATGGAACAAGACGTCTACGAGGCTATCACATTAGATAATGAAGGTCTTATCGATAAAGACATGAAGATAAGGCTTTATAATGACGCACTTTATTATATATCCTTCAATGCGAGGCAAATTGAACTTTATAATTTTATTAAAAATGAAATTGATATTTTAACGAAACTGTTGGAGACAAAATGCACTATAGACAATGATTAATATTTTTCGAAAAATACGCCAACGCCTTCTCACTGAAAACCCGCCAGACGGGCGGGCAGTTAAGTTTAGCAGGTACCTTCTTTATGCTATTGGGGAGATTGTGCTGGTAATGATTGGTATTTTATTGGCATTACAAGTAAACAATTGGAATGAAAACCGAAAAAATAAGATTGCTGAAGCTGATTATTATTGTAGAATTTTAGATGACTTTGAACTCAATGATAAGTTAATTGATGAAACCTATGAACTGACAACCAACAGAATAAAACTCTGCAAAGAACTTATAATCGATTTAAACAACATACCAAATGATAGAAGTAAAATTCTAAATGATTTTGTAATTGCTGTAAGACAAGATGTGTTTGTTCCCAGTACTATTACTTTTGACGATTTAACATCTTCAGGACAATTGAAACTGTTAACAGATATTAAATTAAAAAACAGACTTATTCAGCATAGTACATATTTGAACAATACTTTAAATCTACTTCAAGAAAATCGGAATGAACTTATTAATAGAATGATTGATTATGAATTTATAAGTGAATTTGGGTATCTAGCTATTGATTATCTAAAGCGTGAACTTGATAACGTACATTTTGCTCTATTGCCAAAAAACAACTGGACAAATGACCCTAATAATCCAATATTCTTAAAGTTTCAGGACAATCTTGTATTTGTAGTTGCAATGTTCATTAGACAGAAACAACATCTAAATAATCTGAAAAAGGAAATGGAAGAGCCAATAAAACTTCTAAAAAATAAAAAATGTAAATAACGAAAGCCTGCCTAACGCAGGCAGGCACAATAATGGCTATAAGTAATCCGCCAGAGCCTGCCTGACGGTAGGCAGGGCGGGCGGGTTGCTTGCTGCCTATCGGCAAAGAGGTTCTCGCCTACTTTATCCTATATTAAGAAAGCCCGTCCAAAGCAACATCTGATCTGGTGCGTTGGGGAGAGGTGGCTGAAGTCCTTAATGCATATTTGGCGAAGAAATTACCAAAAGGGATTTCTTGGCTAATGCGCAGTTCACAACGGGGAGCGATGAGTATTATCCAATATCGCAGGGCGAGATAGACTTCACCGGAGGTCTCTACACCGAGCATCCTGGTTACTAATTTACTCTTCGGTTTACGAAAATTCAGTAATCTGAGTTAGTTTTCGTTAGCTTTAAAGCAGGGGGGTTGTTTCTTGTGCTTTTTTTAGAGTATTTTTATGTTCAGTTAATAAAAGAAAATGAAAAAAGGATTTTTAATTGATATGGATGGGGTTGTCTATAGCGGTGATACTATGATTGAAGGTGCTGACAAGTTTATCGCTACCCTGCAAAAAGAGAATATTCCATTTTTGTTTATGACTAATAATAGTCAACGAACTCCCTTGGATACGGTAAACAAGGTTGCGAAAATGGGTATTAAAATAACTGAAGAGAATGTTTATACAAGTGCCATGGCCACGGCTTGGTTCCTTTCTTTTATGAATCCAAAGGGTACTGCGTACGTTCTTGGAGAAGGAGGACTAATTACCAGTTTGCATAAACAAGGATATACTTTGGTAAACCAGAACCCCGATTTTGTGGTCGTAGGCGAAGGGCGGAATTTTACTCTAGAAATGGTTAATAATGCGGTGGACATGATTTTGTCGGGAGCCAAATTGATAGCCACCAATTTAGATCCTTCCCCAAAGAAAAAAGGATGGTCTAACTTAGGAATAAAAGCGGTAGTAGCAATGATTGAAGAAGCAACTGGAAAGAAAGCATTTTCGGTTGGTAAACCAAGCCCTGTGATGATGCGCGCGGCGAGAAAGACACTCGGTCTTGAGGCAAAGGAAACCATAATCATTGGTGATACAATGGATACCGATATACTCGGAGGAGTCCAATTAGGCTATAAAACTATTCTTACTCTTTCAGGAGTTTCAAAAATACATATGTTGGATGACTATCCCTTTAAAGCCGATTTGGTGATAGAATCTGTTATCAAATTGGACTTAAAAAAAGCATTAGAACTCCAATGATCAAAATAGACATAAAATAAATTCTATTAGATTATATTAAGTATTAGAAACAAATAAGAAAAACTAAGAAAACTGCAATTATGGCATAGAGGCCATGATTAGCCACATAGAGGGACTTAATCCAATTCCGACCCACTATTAAATTACTAGGTTACAGAAGAATATTTGTACGATTCAAAGGCCATTTTAAGAGATATTTTTGGAACAGTACGAGACTATGCCCAAATACGTTCCATTTATGGTCTCTTTTATTTAGCCTAAAAATTCAGGTTTTAAAGGATTAAGATTTATCCCATAAACTATTGTCATGTTTGACCATAATCATTTTATTTGAAGTCCACCACATTGTAGAGCAACATCTGTGGTTCTCTACAATGTGGCAGTCTTAAAATTTGTCTCCCATACTTTATCATACAAACCGTTTAAGATAATTCACCGTTAAGTTCTTCCAGTAGTATTTTTGTTTCACATAGATCAACTGAGTCAAAACCTTCCGAAAACCAATTGTAAACGCCTTTTAAGAGATCGCGGGCTTCTTCTGCCCTGCCCTGTTTTTGCCAAATTTGGGCCAAATTCCGGGCAGAACGTAGTTCAAATGTTTTCGCCGCTTGTTCCCTAGACAGGACTAATGCCTTATTAAAACATTCTTCGACGATATGATCAGGCTTGCCAAGTGCCTGTAAAATAAGCCCTTTTATCCCGAACAATTCCGCGGTATGTGACATGGGTGCCTGTCTTATTTACATGATCCAAGATCTTTTCTATCCAATCCATAGCAGATTCATATTCCCCAATAAGGAAATACTGTTCCCCAATGAAGGGTGATAAGAAAACAGCAAACGCTTTAAAACCGATATCAAAGCATACATTGATTAGGCTTACAGCTTTATCAAAAGCCAATCTGTCTCCCGGGTATGCCCTGGCTATATTATAATAAAAATCCTCTGCTGTACGTGTAAAAATGGGATCCCCAAATTCTCTTACAATTGGCAGATATTCCTCCATTATTTTTTCCGACATATTCCATTCTCTTGCTTTCAGCCCCTACAACGCAGGAAATGTATAAATATGGTAAAGGGTCATTGAATCTTTATGATCCTCAGAAAATGACAGATGTTTTTCTGATAGACTTTTGGCCTGATCCATGTAGCCTAATATCTGAAGGCAAACCATCTGCCAGGCTTTGCAGCCAATTTCGATATACCCACATGGCGTTAATTCCCAGGGAAAAGGTAAAGAAGGATCGAATATTTCAAGAACATGCTGATAGGACAGGTTAGCCTCTTCAAATTCACCTTTAATAACAGCACTACCTCCTTCCCCCAATTGACTAGCGAATAATTCAAACCAATAACCATTTTCCGTGTCCTCTGCTAATTTCAACATGTGGTCAGACACTTCCTTTACCCCTTTATAATCTTCAATATTAAAATAATACCCCAATAAATTAATCAAGATTAAAGCCAGTTTCGGATTGACGTCAATGGCCTGTGTAATATCCCTCGCCCGGTTGAAAGTTTCTTTCACTTTGGGATGGGGAAATCCATAAGCAACAACAAAGGCACCACCCAGGGTCAGGCGAAAATCCAATTCCAGGTTGTTACGATCTTCCTCATTTTTTACATAAGGCAATAATGATAAGCCTTTATCCAGATGTACAATAGCTTCAGCCATAGCATTTTTCTGACTGGCCTGCTGCCCTGCCCGCAACCATATCGGTAGGGCCTTCAGTGGTTCTCCGGCTTCCGTGTAGTGCCGGGCCAATAGCTCTGGCTGGGCCTCTACAGTTTCACTAAACTGATTCTCAAGTACACGGGCAACCTGGCGATGAAGTTGCTGTCGACGACTTCTTAAAAGGGATTCATAAGCCGCATCCTGAATCAGCGCGTGCTTGAATTGATAGACGGCTGATTGACCTTGTCCCTGACAATAAAATATTTCTGCATCTGTCAATTGGGATAAGGAGTGTTCTATATTAGCCACCTTTCGGTGAAGAACGGCATTTAGTATTTCAAAAGAAAAATCCCGACCCAGGACGGCACCTACCTGCACCAACTCTTTTACAACTCCCAAATGGTCCAGACGGGCCAGCAGTGAATCCTGTAAAGTTGACGGAATGGACATCTGAGACAAGGATCTTGTTAATTCATATCCATTTACTTTTTCAACTAATAAATCAGATTCCAAAATCATTTTTGTCAATTCCTCCACAAATAATGGCACTCCTTCTGTTTTAGAAGTAATGTGATTCTGAATTTCCTTTGGCAGTGTTTTTCCTTTCGTTTGGTGATGATAGATCTCAGCCATCTCTTCTGTTGACAATCGAAGAAGATTAATTTGTGTTACATCCGGACGATTTTGCCAATCCGACTGAAAATTGGGGAGTGCAGTGCAAAGTGTCAATATTGTATGCGATGAGAGCTGATCTATAAAAAGATTTAACCATTCCAGCGTAGATGCATCTGCCCAATGCAAATCTTCTATTACCAATAATACGGGCTGATCAGTGGTTTTTTGCAACAACGCCTTCGAAATACCTTCTATAATTTTTTGTCTTTTGGCAAAAGGACTCATAATTAGCGAAGGAAAACGATCAGAAGGGATAGACAAAAACTCCGCGAATAACGACATTCTCGTTTTAATATCTATTTCGGTCTGTGACAGAAAACCTTCTAATTTAAGCAGTTTATTTTCCGGGTCATCACCTGCTTCAAATTTTAGCAAGTCCTTTTCAAACAGTTCGATAATAGGATAAAATGCACTATTTTGTTGGTAAGCCGAACACCTGGCTGATGCCAACCAACAATTAGGAACTTTAGCAATTTGTTCTTGCAGGGTATCTACCAGACGGGATTTACCAATTCCGGCTTCACCATTTAATAAAAGAAGATTCCCGTTTCTGTTTTTTGCTTTTTTCCAACAATTTGTGAGCAATCTCAATTCATGCTTTCTCCCTACAAGTGGAGAAAGACCAATTCGTTTCGCCACTTCAAGACGGGTTTTTACACCACTATCTTCCAAAACTTGAAAGATTTCCATAGGTTCGGAAATGCCTTTCAATGTTTGTTTCCCCAAACTTTTAACCACGAACCAGCCTTGTGCTAAATGCAGTGTTGAAGAGGAGATTACCAAGCCGTTATGCGGAGCATGACCTTCAAGGCGGGCAGCAATATTTACACTTTCACCGAGCGCCAGGTGATCGTCCACCACCGTCAATCCGGTATGGATTCCTATGCGAATTTCTATTGGAGTTTTCCCTTCAGCTTCCCAGCGCTTATTGGTGTCAGCTACGGCTTTCAAAATACCAAGACCCGCCTTTACCCCTAATTTCGCGGCATCTTCCAACCCCTCGGGATAGCCAAAATAAACGAGCAGACCATCACCTAAGTAATTGCCAATATGACCATTATATTGCATATGACTTTTTCCGCTACCTGATGATAACTGGTAATTATCTGACGGTACTCCTCAGGGTCAAGCCGCTCTGATAGTGGTGTGGATCCTACCAGGTCGCAAAATAAAATTGTTAATTGTCGGCGCTCTGCTAATCTTTCTGTTACTTTTTTAACGTGTAGTGAAGTTAGGTGCTGTCCAGATTTGAATCATTTAGACTTGCTCCGCAATTATTACAAAAATTTGCAGTGGATGGATTTTCCTGTTGACATTTTGCACATTTATTCATGGCGGTAGAATTAATGACTACAATAGTATACACCACTTATAAGGTACAAACTTTGCCATAGACAGTCAAATATTATATTTGCCATATAGAGCTTAGCAAACTGGCAAACAATTATACTGTCGCTATCTCATCGTTGGCGCTAGCGTCACGCTTGTTACCTAACCCAACCACCCCGATCCAAGCTTCTGTACTTGAATGGCTTCATCTATATGGTTGAATGTGTAACCCTTAAATACAAAATTCAGGTCTATTGAAAATCCCTTCTATAAAATTATGAACTAAATATTTATGTACCTTGATGCAGTAAAACTAACTTATTCTATTCATGATTAAATTTTTTAGAAGAATTAGGCAACGCCTTCTTACTGAAATCCCACAAACGGGCGGGCAGGTAAGTTTAGCAGGTACCTGCTCTATGCTATTGGAGAGATTGTGTTAGTGGTAGTTGGAATACTTCTAGCACTTAACATAAACAATAGAAATCAGCAACAAATCAATGATGCTAAAATCAATGAGTATTCTAAAAGAAATTCAGCAAGATTTATGAGTGATGTGGAACGTTCTAAACAAATCTTTGATATGTATATTAGAGATGATTCAATTCGAGACTTAATACTAAATAATGAATTCACGCGCAACGACTTTACTTTTGAAAATATAAATAGACATAGAATTGGCTATCAATATGTCGATTTCGTTATTAATACCAATGGTTACGATAACTTACTGCGGAACATAGACAACGTACCACAAAAGTATAAACCCATACTTAAAGGCTTAAAGCATCTTTATGTAACGCTAAAAACTACTACAGACGTATATAATTCACGAATAAGGGAAACTGTATATAAAAATGTCGATGAACAATACAATCAATCTAATTGACTTACAAGAGCGCAGAGAAAGTAATGATGAAGCAATTAATTACTATCTCCATGATGCTCAATATAAGAATATGGTTAATAATTACATGAATGATAGAGCAAACGTCTTTAGTAAAAGCCAACAATATCGATATAATGCTCTTGAAACGTATCTTAAAATTCAAGAACTTATTGAAAGTACCGATTCAATACCCAAAACATTAGGCTTAGAACCAAAGACCGAAACCTTTTTTAATAGTTTAGTTTGTACTTATAAAATAACGCATAGTACAACATTGGCAGGTCGGAGCAAAGAAGTTAAAATAAGCTATGAAGGAAAGGAATTGCATTGTTTGATGAAGAGTATAATGTTGATTTTACATTAGGACATCATAAAGAATCTATTTTTGTTTTAATTGGCGCTTCAGGTATTGTAAGATTTAACACCCCAAATGAGGGTGAGTTATTTGTTAAAAGACCAGCATTAAATAATGCTACCACTTATAGCAAAGTACAAACTTGGTGCTGTTATAGTTGCAGAGCTTTTTCATATAGCACTTGGCTAATCAGTGAAATAACCAAAAAAACAACCCACATTTAAGAGAGCTCCCAGGTACCTTACCCCAACCACCCTCCTATCTAAATCATACTGCATTGCTGGCCACGTGTCTGCTCAATGTTTTCGGCCTCAAGATCTGAGGGTTATTTAGTAGGGCCGAGGTTTACCGCTTCATAGCCCTTTTAAGTAGTTCTGTTGTGGCCGTTCGCAAATAACACATTTTGAATGTGTTACTGAGGCATTTTTCGTAAATTGTATAAACTAATTCCTAACTCAAGTCTCAATCCGAACTTGCAGCTATTATGTTTACCGATATTGTGGGGTAACGGCATTGATGGAACAGGATGAGAAGAGCATCGTTACTTGATGAGAATCGAGAAATACAAAAAACCTAATAGAGAAATCCATGGAAAGTGGCTAAAGGAAATGGGCGATGGAATTGGCCAGCTTCACCACAGTGTCAGATGCGGTGTTTGTGCAGGAGCCATTCAGAAAGCCTGTGACAAGAACTCCAGCCCTTTTTGTCAGAATAGGTATTCATGAAGGTGAGGTTGTGTTCAAAGATGAGGATGTTTTTGGAAGCGGAGTCAATATAGCTTCCCGTTTGGAGTCTATATCACCGGTTGGTGGCATCCTGGTTTCCGGATCGGTTTACCGGAACATCAAGAATAAAGAAGGAATTACGGCAGAATTTCTTGGGGAAGAAAACTCTTAAGAATGTAGATGAACCATTAAAATTTATCAGGTAAAGGTAGAGAAAGATAAATGCCTAAAGAGGATATTCGAGAAAACACCCATAAGTTGGGGGTAGGAAATTAATAATAGTTGGTAGTGATTATTGCCTTTTTGTTGGTTTTGGATTCAGTACAGATCAAAGATACAACCTTCCACAACGCGGGGATATTAAAAGTCCATTGCCGTATTGCCTTTTGTAATATGAGTAATATCCTAAACAGTATTTAGCGATGGCATCATGGAAGCCATTCTCAATAATCTTTAAAATCAAGGAACTTCAGGTTATATCCGACTTCGTATATGCAAACCGGGATACCAAAAAGACGTCGCGGATTGAAAGGAATTGGAGTATTATTTATTAGAGGGGGGTGCAAAGCCGGTGGGAAAGTAGGATACAGTTGATTAGTGAACAGAGACAGGTGGTCGGATAATTATGATAGGGAACTGACCGACATTTTTGAATTACAAAGCGATATAGCACGAAAAATTGCTTCTGAACTCAATACCATATTATCCTCAAAAGAATTAGATGAAATCCAGGTACATGGCACCAGTGATCCGGAGGCTTATGATTTGTATTTGATGGGTCGATATTTTGGTATAGCGTACAGAAGATGCTCTAAAAAGAGCATTGATTACTTTGAGGAGTTTGGCTTTAGATCCAGAGTACGCCATGCTATGCCGGCCTGGCTGATGGCTATCATATAGGGGTTTATGGCTATTTACCCATGGCGAACGGATTCTAAAGCCAAAAGAGGAGTTGCAGCTAAGGGTCTTGAAGACCCTAAGCTGCCAGGATATGCACTCTCGGAACCATGCTAGGCGAGAATGGCAATGGGAAGAAGCTGAACACTTAAAGTCCTTGAGTTAGACCCAATAGTAATGCCGTCACTGGTATGCAGAATATTTGTTCGTTTTCGGCCCCCTGATAAACTGCTTGAACAAATAAATAATGACTAAAGCTTGATCCTTTGTCCTTTCTATGCAGTCACAACTGCTATACATATGAGGAAGGTCCTGGATAGGGCACTTGAAGAAACAAGTGACACTACAGGAGTTGGATCCATATGACCTTAGAGGTTCGTACGAGGAAATGTTCATGATTTATGCAAAACAAGGGAAAGAGGAAGAAGCTTTTAACAGTCTAAAGAAGAGTTGGGCAATTCATAACAATATGGAAGGACAAGTAAATTTAGAGATATTTAAGAAGGTCTTAGGTTTTATTGGATGGTTGGTAGGGAAGATACGGCTTGGCGGCATTATTTCGGCTTGAAGAAAAGGAGTTTGGATTGGCTGAAAAATATGAGAAAGGATGGAAGAAAAACGCGAAGTTTGAGTTTCTAGTCCGAACCAAGTTTAACTTCAAGATAATTAGCGAGTAGTCGCAGCTTTGGCCACTTGATTAACAGTGTTATTAATTGCCTATGAGATCCTGGTTAACAAGAAGTATGAGTGCAGCTCTTTTAGAATTTATAGAAGTAAGTTCGCCACGTACTTCTCTCGTTTTTTTGGAATTCATCTCAACCAAACTCCTCGCTGGCGCGAGCGTCACGCTCGTGACCAAAATGCTTTTTACGGGATTTGATCTTTCAAAGATCCATCATGCCTAAGTGCATCCCTTTATTATCAATTTTGAGAACAGATTCATCATCTGAATAATTTCTTGCACTGCTGTATTTCCAATCGACGGGGTCAGTTACGAAACCTTGTTCTACCGGATTGTTATGTATATAATTAATCTTTTGTTTTAAAACCTTGCCAGTCCAAACTTTTATCGGTTTATTGTGCTGTTGCCAAAATTGTCTTTTTTTTACATTACTATTTTTACTACCAGCACGTTCCATCATCCTCAGTAACCAATCCTTTCTACTTTCTTGTACGTTTTCTTGTATGGCTTTTATGATTTTTCTAGCGGTAAACCCTTTAAAATCCCTTAATAAACCCGATGGTTCTTCATTATCTGATCTAAAGATCATATGAACATGACTAGGCATGAAACAGAATGCAAACACCTCCATTCCTTTTTCTTCGCGACAATATGTAATGCTTTCCTCCAAAATTGAAAAATAGACTTGCCTGGTAAATACATCTATCCAATAAACCGTTGCAAAGCTTACAAAATAGGCTGCAGTTGGATTTTTG
Source organism: uncultured Flavobacteriaceae bacterium (assembly GCA_942491255.1). Taxonomy (GTDB): domain Bacteria; phylum Bacteroidota; class Bacteroidia; order Flavobacteriales; family Flavobacteriaceae; genus Eudoraea. Next base: position 45,100 of record CALOAJ010000016.1, read on the forward strand.
AATTTGTATTTTCTACTCATAATTGATGATCTTATAAAAGATAATTTTGTGGTAGTTATGGGCATGAGCATGATCCTCGCTCTAGATAATGAATTGTTATTAGCACGAGCGTGACGCTCGCGCCAGCAAATGATGTTTTTGCATAACTTCCAGCAGTCAACCGCAAATTTTTTAGTTCGAAGTTTTAGGTCTTGCATAATTCTATTTTGCTTTAAAAAACATATTCCTTCCCAATATTTGTACTTCGTACTTCGTATTTCCTATTTCTTATTTCGTACTTCGTACTTCGTCCCTCGTACTTCGTACCTCTGCTAACCCAACCACCCTTCCCGATCCAGACTTCGGTACTGAATGGCTTCGGCCAAATGCTCCGCCTCAATGTTTTCTTTGGCCTCAAGATCTGCTATAGTCCTCGATACTTTTAATATTCTATCATAAGCCCTAGCAGAGAGGTTTAATCGCTTCATAGCGCTTTTAAGTAGTTCTGCGGAGACCGCATCCAAAACACAATGGTGGCGTATTTGACGCGTACTCATTTGGGCATTATAATGTACCTGACTTTTATGCTGAAAACGATCAGTTTGACGTTCCCTGGCTTTACTAACTCTTTTGCGAATTTCTACACTACTCTCGCCCTTACGTTTTTCAGCCAGTTTATCAAAAGGAACCGGACTCACTTCTATATGCAAATCAATTCTATCTAATAAAGGCCCTGAAATCTTGCCCATATAGCGCTGCATCTCTGCGGCAGAAGACCTGCTAGGGGAAGATGAATCGTTAAAGAACCCACTGGGGCTCGGGTTCATACTGGCTACCAACATAAAACTACAGGGGTAAGAGACGGTAAACCGAGCTCTGGAAATGGTTACTTCTCTATCTTCCAAAGGTTGTCGCATTACCTCCAACACCCCTCGTTTAAATTCCGGCAATTCGTCTAAAAATAGCACCCCATTGTGCGACAAGGAGATCTCTCCCGGTTGTGGGTAAGCCCCGCCCCCGACAAGGGCGACATCTGAAATTGTATGATGCGGACTTCTAAACGGACGCCTACAAATAAGTCCTCCTGTCTTTATGCGTCCTACGACACTATGTATCTTAGTTGTCTCTAAAGCTTCGTCTATATTCATAGGAGGTAAAATAGAAGGTAATCGTTTCGCTAACATGGTTTTTCCTGCTCCCGGGGGACCAATTAAAATAATATTATGGCCACCGGCCGCAGCTATTTCCATACAGCGCTTTACGCCCTCCTGCCCTTTTACGTCCGAGAAATCATGTTCACTTAAATCTAATTGCCTTTTAAATTGCATGGCTATGTTGACCTTAGTAGGTTTAAGGGGTATATTTTTATCAAAAAAAGCAGTCACCTCAGTAATCTCCTTTACTCCAAAAACCAACAATTCCTCTACAATTCCAGCTTCTTCAGCATTGGATTCGGGAAGAATAAACCCTTTAAAACCCTCTTCTTTGGCTTTTAGGGCAATAGGTAAGGCACCTCTTATTGGCTGAAGACTGCCATCTAAGGACAATTCTCCCATAATTACATAATCGTCTAAATTACCTGCGTTAATCTGACCGGAAGCAGTCAAAATTCCTATGGCCAGACTAAGATCATAGGCCGAACCTTCTTTTCTCAAATCGGCCGGTGCCATATTAATGGTAATCTTCTTCCCGGGAATTTTAAACCCGTTATTACTAAGGGCCGCGGCAATTCTATAATTACTTTCCTTAATGGCGTTGTCTGGCAGACCTACTAGATGGTATCCTATACCCCTTGCAACATTTACTTCTACCACTACGGTGGTTGCTTCTACGCCAAAGACTGCGCTGCCATAAACCTTTGTAAGCATTAAAAGTTCTTATTTAATTGGCATAAAAAAGTAATGGCCAAGACTGAATTGATACTTCAGTTTGCCAACTTATTGTTTAAAACTAGCATTAAAAGAGCCTAAAAAAATAAAGGTTATAAAAGTAATTATCATGTTCACAGTGTCTTACTAATGGCTACATTTAATATTCTATATTATTCCTATATGTTAAAAAAAATTATCACTTATTATATTCTTTGGCCATTGATTTGTTTACCTGTTATGAGTATTGGGCAATCATCCACTATTGCAATTGAAAAAGACAAGGCATTATACGATACACTTCAAATCAAATTCCCAAAAACATATTGGTTTAATAGTTATAAGTTTAGTATTGGGGACTATGTAATTGGAAAAAGTAAACAGGGCGTTAATACCACCAGCCATAAAAGCGAAAGAACTTATTCAAAGGACAAAACCATATATAAGTTCACCATTACCCTGGAAACCAATCGTGCCGAAACTGCGCAGATAAAGGGTGAATTTCTGCAATATGAAAGATATGCAGTCTCTAATAGTGTTATTTTGGAAGCCTTGACCGGCATAGAATCTGAGTCGACAGAATATATTGGAAATTCTAGTAAGAAAACTGCTATAATAACTACAAGTCTAAACCAAACCGATCCATGGAGTCTCATTGCATTTAATACAGACTCAGAAGATGATTCTGAAATACTACCTACTATATTAAGCACCGACAGCCGTATCATCATGGTAGTTAGTACGCCTGGAATCAAAGCCCAGCGTACACTTGGGATATACTCTAATGGCAGTTATACCTTTATTGAAAACAATATTGTCTTAGGAAGCATCCTTATGGATAAAGGCAATATTATCTTGCTTAGAAAAGATCTGGATGCCCAGACCAGACTTGTAATTACTTCTGCAATCATGGCACTGGTCGGATGATCATTCTTCGGGCCGTGATGCCTTAAATACAAGTAAAGATGCAGCCGTTTCCTGGATTTCCTTTTTATTCATCATCATCTTCCGAAACTGATTATTGTGATACAAAGGAGCCTGGTCCTTATAATGCTCACTAAAGGGATTTCCTGATTGCCCTGTTGGAATAATACTTTGACTATTCTCTATATCAGAAAAATCGATTACCCGTCTGGTAGATGGTCCGGTTTTCACCTGATACAGTTCTTCCTCTGTATAATCGAAATACATATTATTGATAACTTCTCTGGAGCCATCAATTTCAAAAGGTCCTACATTAAAAAATGATCGTAAAGCCTCTACTTGTCCCATTGGATGAGGGTGTTCTACCGTATGCAATTTATTCCATGTCCATTGACTGCTATCATCTCCTAAATCTTCTTTTAAGGAAAGAACGGCCTCCTTAAAAGCCCTTTGTACAACATCTTGTTTACTTTCTTCGACCTCTTCCGTACTAATATCATCCCACCATATAGAATTATCCTTCTTCGACATTGGAGCTATAATTCTTTTATGAAAATGGGTTGCCAGGAAATCCGCAAAAAGATCCTTTCCTAATTCATCCTCAAAAGTGAAGCGTAAAAACCGATAGATCCAACGATGATAAATACCGGCCTCAATACTTTCCAAAGGATAGTCCCCTTGCCATTGTCCTAGTTTCTCGACTATTCCTTTTTCATCATCATTTAAATCACTTAGGTCTAATTCATCGAGCAAATTTCTGACAATGGCCACATTAACAGGCGATGTATTATCCAATAACATGGTTTGAACCTCTTTGGCATCCAGCGTTTTCTTATTATCCAACAAGGCTACAATTCGTTTTGCCCTATTTTCGGGCAAGTAATAGCCGGGATAGAGTCTCCCTGCAATAGAATCGGGTTGGTTATTGGCAGAATAAACGTAGCCTGAAGGAGGATTAATGGCGCCGGGGTTTTCAGAAAAATCGAGATATCGTAAGGGTTCTAAGGAAGAGGTAGCTCCGTCCATTATGAACTTGGTATTGGCGCTATCTGCCAACTGGTATAATTTGGCAGTGGCCCACCAGGCAATATTACCTTCGCTATCCCCATACATAAAGTTTAAGCCCGGGGCATGAATCTTTTTTAGTGCCTCTTCTACTTCCCCTATCCCCTTAGCATGATTTAAATCGTATAGACCATGTAAGGATTTATTATCCTGCTTTGTATAGATCCAGGACATACTCACAGGACGGTCGATCTTTAGTTTGGTCCCAAAACTCTTCATAATAGGTCCTCGCTTTGTCTTTTGATAGGAGAAATACTCCGTTGGCGCATCTTTAACGATTATTTGTTTTTCAACTGTTTCAAAAGACTCCCAGCCATTCGGCGTTTTATATAAGGTTGCATCTTGTCTATGAACTTCTTCCTCGTAAAAATCAATATCGTCATTTTCAAACATGGTAATACCAATGGCCATATCCCTGTCATGACCTAATATGGGCATAGGGATTCCCGCCATATAATAGCCATATTTTTCATAGTTAGGGGTACTTATATGTGCCTCATACCACACGGAAGGTTGGGAAAACCCAATATGCGGATCATTCGCTAAAATCACCTTTCCACTTTTAGTCTTCTGCGGACCTAATGCCCAACTATTACTTCCTATAAAGGGAGGAACAGGAATGTTATCAAAGCCCTTTGGAAGTAGTGAAACCAGGTCGGGGATTTTATTTGATATGGAATCACTTTTATAGTTTTTTATCCACTCTGTCTCCGGAGATGAATCAATTTCCAGATCTACTAAGTAGTCCGGACCCAAAGTTTTTGCTATCTCAGTGAGCAAGGGGTCCGTTTTATGGGCCATCGCAAAACTAAAAGCCATATAGCCCATACTATTATAAACGTCTTCTAAAGTAAAATGACTTTTATCAATTCCTGTTAGATAGAATTCTATAGGGGTGGGTCCCTGATCAACAAATTCATTAATACCTTCCAAATAAGCTTGGGCCATCTGAATAACCTCATCATTAAAATCTAGATTAGCTACCGTTTTCTTCGAAGCTTCATCAATCCCCAGGGAAAGCAAAAATTTATCTGTATCGAGTAGGGCTGCCCCAAATACCTCTGAAATTCTGCCCGCTCCTACTCTTCTTAAAAGTTCCATCTGCCACAAACGATCCTGAGCATGTACATAACCCAAGGTCCTGGTGGCATCCATTTCATTTTCCGCATAAATATGAGGGATGCCGTAGGTATCAAAGTATACCTCTGCATTATTTTCTAAAACCAAGAGTGTCTTCTGACCCTCGTAATCTGGCTTAAGGGTTTGAACAAATAAATAACCCACAACCAAGATAAGCGTGAGGAGAATTAATACGGCAACAATTATTCGCTTTACTAACTTCACATGAATTAATTTACAACTAAAAATTTTGAAAAAAATATGCTATCTGATGGTATTCTATTATATGGTTCTTTTAGTAGAGGGGCTAAAAATTCTTATTTAACAAACTGACTTAATCCGTTAGATTCTAATAATTTATAGTTCGACAAACCCTTAACTAACCATTCCTCATATGTCTCTATATCAGTGCTTTGAATAGATTTATTTAAGATTCTGTAGTCTGGAGTGAGCATTACGTAATAGGGCTGAGAAACGGCCCCGAAATTAAGATTTTGAAAAGTCCCCCACTTATCACCAATGGTATTTACTTTTTTTACTCTCCCCGAATTAAATTTAAAGCTAAACTGTTCTTCTACCGGGAGTTTTTTTCTATCATCAATATAGAGAGAAATCAGAATAACTTCTTCATTTAAAATCTGAAAGATCTCAGGGTCACTCCAAACATGTTCTTCCATTCTGCGACAATTAACACAGGCCCAACCTGTAAAATCCAATAAAATAGGTTTCTTCTCTAATTTAGCCGCTTTCAATCCTTCTTCTAAGTCTTTGTAGCAGGGAAGTCCTAAAGGACAATCACTAATTTGTTCTTTTACCGAATAAAAATCAGGTGGCGGAAATCCGCTCAACAATTTTAAATGACTAAGATTGAATAATCCTAAAACTAGGTAGAGCGTAAAGGCAGCTGACAGTAAACCTACGCCAATTCGTATTTTTGACGTTTTTTCTTGCTTGCCTTCATGGGGAAACCCATATAGTTTAAAGAGGTAAAGCGTTAGTAATAAAAATATGACTATCCAGATACCAATAAAAATTTCTCTCTTTAGAAAACCCCAATTTCCTACTAAATCTGCATTAGACAAAAATTTAAAGGCAAGAGCTAATTCTAAAAAACCTAAAACAGCTTTTACGGTATTCATCCATCCTCCGGACTTTGGTAAACTGTTCAGTAAGCTGGGAAACATGGCAAATAAGGCAAAGGGAAGCGCTAAAGCAGCTCCAAAGCCTGTCATTCCTGCTGATAAGTTATATGCAACATTCCCTTCAGCCAAAGCCGTACCTCCTAATAATCCACCCAGAATAGGCCCGGTACAAGAAAAAGAAACAATCGCCAGGGTGAGGGCCATAAAGAATATTCCAAGGCCTCCACCTACTCTCGAGGAAATATTATCCATTTTATTGGACCATGAACTTGGCAAGGTTAACTCATAAAATCCAAAAAAGGAAAAAGCAAAAAAGACAAAAAGCGCGAAGAAAGCCAAATTCAGCCAAATATTAGTGGCAATTGTATTTAATATCTGAGGATCAACCGAATCAAAAATATGGAAGGGCAAGCTTAGTAAAAAATAGATAAGAACTATAAAGAACCCATATAAAATAGCCTGCCACACCCCGGACGAGGCGTTTTCAGAATGCTTAGTGAAAAATGAAACTGTCAGTGGAATCATGGGAAAAACACAGGGGGTAAGCAAGGCTATCAGCCCCCCTAAAAATCCCAGACCAAATATTACCCATAAACTAGATTTTGTCTGAGTAGAGAGTTCGTTGTTCTCATAGAGTTTTTCCTTATCCTTCAGGTCGAGTTGTAAAGCAGCCCCTAAGGCCTTACTCCTATCGTCAATTATGGTGGTTGTAACAGTGGCGGTGCCACCATCCAAGGCAATATTAAATATATATTCTTTTGGAATACAAACTTCCTTGCAGACTTGATAAAAAAGCTCCACGTCTATTTGAGAGACATCAGGTTTTAATAATTTAATCGTTTGTGTAAAGACTGCTTTCTTTTTAAAGAAAGTCTCTTCTACTTCAAATATGTCGCTGTATTCTTTTATCGTTTCACTTTCATTGGTATTTCCAAGGAGTTCATAATCTTCTCCTGCTTTTAAAAAAGTAAACTCGCTCGGAAGTGAGCCACCCTCATCTGTATATTGGGAATAGACATGCCAACCTTCTTCAATTTCTCCAATAAATTGTATTTTAAAGTTGGTATCTGATGTTTTTTCAACCGTATGGGACCAAATAACAGGGTTTTGATCTCCCTGCCCCCAAGCGGAGACATAAAGGAAAAAACTGATAAAACAAAAAAAGGAAAACCTCATAAGTTTACTATTATTTTTACAATTGTCTTGGTCTTTTGGGTTACTTTAAAACGTTCATCTGGTCTTTTTCCTATTACCCAGATGATATTATTTCCTGAGCATAAAAGCCATTGATTCTCCTTTTCGATCATATTGTATTTTTGATCTTTAAAAAATTTGGAGATCTTTTTCTTGCCCTTCATCCCAAAGGGATAAAAGTAATCGCCTTTTTTATACTTTCTTAATACTAAGTTCTCTTCTAACGTTTCTTTATCAACATATAATATATTCTTTGCATAAGAATCCATCTTCTCAACAAAAGTGATACGCATTGAAAGGGGCAAAGATATATCAGCTTTTTCTAACGGGATAACCCATTCCTCATTATCTTGTATGGAGATCCGCTCTAAGATTACTATATCCCTATCTTTTATTAATCGGTGGGTGTTTGAATAAATGGATTTTCCACTACTTGCTTTTAACAAATTTTCTACATCATTCCACTGTTTAAAACCGTAATCCTTAAAGAGAATATACAAATATGCTTTAAGCGGATTGTAAGCGCTTAAGGCTTCAATAGAAATTTTAAAAAGACCGTTTTCCTCTACAAATAATTCCTTTTTAAGGCGTTCCTTGTAGTCCAGAATCAAAGAACTACTCTCTTGTAAGTATTTCCTGGTTGTTTCATAGTTTCGAAGAAAAGATGGGTGCAGGTCCTTGAGGGCCGGTACCACATCGTGACGTATTTTATTCCGCAAATACTTGTCTTCCTCGTTAGAGAGGTCCTCTCGCCATTGCAAATGCTCCTTTTGGGCATATGCCATGATATCATCTCTAGAAAAAGGTAATAAAGGTCTGCTTAAAAAAGCATTCCTTTCCGGAATTCCTGTAAGTCCATCCAAGCCTGTCCCCCTACTGAGATTTATTAGAAAAGTTTCTAAATTATCATCAGATTGATGTGCTGTAACTAACTTTATTAATTGATATTGATCCAATAACTTGGCGAACCATTGGTATCTAAGTTCCCTGGCTGCCAATTGTATAGATAGTCTTTTTTCTTCTGCATAGGCCTCTGCGTTGAAGTCTTTAATAATAACCTTTCGATTTATTTTCCTTGCCAGATCTTCAACAAAATAGGCATCTAAATCGCTCTCATAGCCCCGCAACTGAAAATTACAATGGGCGATTACGAAGTCTAAATTTAAACGAGCCAGTAAATTTACCAGAACAACACTATCAATCCCACCACTACAGGCCACCAAAAACTTTCCCTCTAGCAATTCAGGAAAGTCATTAATAATATGGGTCCTAAGTAGATGAAGCATTTTACAAAATTAAGGAAACTAGAACTAAGCGAAGGCAGGCCAAATCAGTCTTTTAAAATACTTGTTATTGCCATAAGCCCTATAGTTTAGAAATAAAAGTGCCGATAGCCGCTTTATAGGCAGCATTCAGGGTCACATCCTTTATTCCCGATTTATCATCAAACTGTTCATAAAAGGAAGGTAATGAAAAGGTGGCAACTACTTCGCCTCCAAATCTTGTCAAGAGTTTTTCTGATACACTCAAAGAATTCTGTGCCCCTCTTTTTCCGGGAGAAGTAGCCATTAGTAAAATCTTTGTATTAGCTAAAAAATTCTTATCTACTCTAGAGAGCCAGTCTACCAAATTTTTAAAGTAAGCAGAAGGATAACCGTTGTGCTCATTTACTGAAACCACCAGACCATTAACTTTTTTTATTTCATTACAAAGTTCTACTAAACTATTAGAATAGCCATTTTCTTTCTCATAATCCTCACTAAACATAGGAAAGGGATATAGTGACATATTTAGGAGCTCACAGTTGATTCCTTCCAATTGATTTACGGTATAACTTACTAGTTTGAAATTTATGGAGGTGGAAGAATTACTTCCTGCAAAGGCAATTACTGAAGACATAGATTAATTGTTTTAGCTACAAAATTACCCCAATTTGAACGGAAATGCGAGCTTTTTGTCTAATTTTGCCTCCCAAATGATCCAAAAGAATAGGATTAACAGTATATACCATAGATCTTTAACCATGGAAAGCAAAACTGCTAGGCTTTTTTTTATTGATGCCATGAGGGCCTGGGCCATTCTTATGATGCTTCAGGGGCACTTTGTGGATGGTTTATTGGATAACGTTTTTAGAGATAACAGCAGCGCCTTCTATAATATTTGGAAATACTTTAGAGGGATTACAGCTCCTGTTTTCTTCACCGTATCGGGTTTTATAGTCACTTATTTACTTTTAAAAAATACCCAGCTGGGAAGGTCAAATCCACGAATCAAAAAGAGCCTTAAAAGGGGGTTGCAATTAGTCTTCCTTGGCTATTTATTGCGTATTAACCTCCTGGGTTTATTAAAAGGACAAATCTATAATGCCACTTATTTAGTAGATGTACTGCATATTATTGGTTTCTCTATACTAGGCATCATTGGGATATATCTACTTACACAGCGTTTAAAAAACTATGTTTTTCCTTTAGTGCTTTTACTGATAAGTTTCGTATTGTTTATAATAGAACCCATTTATGCAAATCATTCTTTTAGCTGGCTACCGGAGTTTATTGCCAATTATTTTACAAGGGCCAATGGTTCCGTTTTTACCATAATTCCATGGATTGGATATGCTACTTTTGGTGGATTTTTATCAGTTCTCTTCAATAAATATGGGCAATTAAAAAGTTTGTACCCCATGGCCATTACGCTGGCTATCATTTTTGGAGTAGTGCTCTTATTCGTTTCTTCTCCAATATTTGCTTTACTGTTTGAAACTACCAACATTGAGCTATTTAATAAGATCGCTTCAAACAATTATCTTTTTATTCGTCTTGGAGATGTTCTTTTAGTATTTGCTCTATTTATGTTGGCTAGAAATTTGTGGCAACAAAGGCTCATATTAAAGGTCGGGCAGAACACACTTTCTATTTATGTGATCCATTTTATGATTCTTTATGGAAGTTTTACAGGTTTAGGACTTTATCGTTTTTATAACCACAGTCTCTCCCCTGAAATAGTCATCCCGGGGGCGCTGATATTTATGACAGTATGTACCTTTCTAGCGCTACTTTATGCCAGACATGAAAAACAGCTCCAATTATTGCTGGCTCAGAGTTTAAAAGACAGTAAAATTCTTTTGGATTCTGGTCTTGTTTATTTACATAGGAACCTAAGAGTCCTTAAGTATAAAGCCTTTAAAAGAGCCCGATTTACCAGAAACTAAGCTTATCTATCCGTTATTATATTATATCTAAGAGAGATCTAAATGTGTATTGCTCTATCTTCTGTAGCAGCTAAGGCAGCCTCTTTAACAGCCTCTGCATAGGTAGGATGAGCATGACTCATTCTTGCAATATCTTCCGCTGAAGCTCTAAACTCCATAGCCGTTACAGCCTCCGTAATAAGATCAGCACATCTGGCCCCTATCATATGAACTCCCAAAACCTCGTCGGTGTTTTTATCCGCTAAGATTTTAACAAACCCGTCTGTATCCATACTTGCACGAGATCTTCCCAGGGCTCTCATAGGGAATTGTCCTGTTTTATATGCTATTCCAGCCTCTTTTAATTCTTCTTCTGTCTTCCCGACGGCGGCAACTTCCGGCCAGGTATATACTACTCCCGGAATCAGATTATAGTCGATATGTGGCTTTTGACCTGCAATTATTTCTGCCACCAAAGTACCTTCTTCTTCCGCCTTGTGGGCCAGCATTGCCCCTTTAACCACATCGCCTATAGCGTAAATGGAAGAAGTGCTTGTTTGTAAATTAGCGTTCACGTCAATTCTGCCTCTTTCATCTAATTTTATTCCGGCTGCCTCTGCATTTAGACCATCGGTATAAGGTCTTCTTCCCACGGAGACCAAACAATAATCGCCCGTAAGACTTACTTCCTGTCCTTTTTTATCTTTTGCCTTAACTGTAATCTCGTTCCCTTTTCTTTCAACAGCGGTAACTTGATGAGAAAGTAAAAATTTAATTTTTTGCTTTTTAAGAACTTTCAGTAGTTCTTTTGATAGGGAAGCATCCATTCCCGGAATGATACGATCCATATACTCCACTACAGACACTTCAGCCCCTAATCTTTTGTATACCTGTCCCAGCTCCAAACCAATTACACCCCCTCCAATTATAATCATATGCTTTGGGATTTCAGTCAGTTTTAAAGCTTCAGTAGAAGTAATGATGCGGTCTTTGTCTATTTTTATAAAAGGCAAGGTAGAGGGTTTAGAGCCAGTAGCTATAATTACATTCTTTGCTTCTAAAGTCTCCTCGCTCCCGTCATGTTTTTTAACAAGAACGTGGGTGGCGTCTTTGAAACTTCCATGGCCTTCATAAACGTCGATCTTGTTCTTATCCATTAAAAACTGAATCCCCTTGGTTGTCTGATCTACAACCGATTGTTTACGGGCAATCATTTTTTCTAAATTGACGTTGATTTCTCCGGGAATTTCTATCCCGTGAGCTTCAAAGTGTTTTACGGCATCTTCATAATGATGGCTAGAATCTAATAGTGCTTTAGAGGGGATACAACCAACATTTAGACAGGTACCACCCAAAGTGGCATACTTCTCAATAATTGCTGTCTTTTTACCCAATTGGGCACACCTGATGGCCGCTACATATCCTCCTGGTCCGGATCCGATTATCACTACATCGTATTGATTCATAAGCTTATTTTCTCTTTATAATTATACTTTGTGCTGTTTTAAAATCGAAAAGCAAAAGTACGAATGTTTTTTATTTACTCATAGGACAACACGCCTATCTATTATTAAATTGTTCATTCAAAATAGACAGCTGTAGAATACTTTACTTCATTAATAACAAAGGCACTTTGCGTACTCCCTATGTTTTTTATGGTGGTCAATTTAGTGACCATAAATTCTCTATAAGCCTCCATATCACTGACGTTTACCTTTAACAGATAATCATAATCACCACTTAAATGATAACACTCTGAAACTTCCTTAAGTTGCAAAACCTCCTTTTCAAACTGAAGAACATTCTCTTTTATATGCTGGATTAACTTAACATGACACAATACAGCAAAGGCTTTATTTACCTTTCTTGGATCTACAAGGGCAACATATTTTTTGATTATTCCTGATCTCTCTAAACGCTTAATTCTTTCATAAACGGCGGTTGGGGATAATCCTAACTCATTGGCGTATTGCTTGGTAGTCCATTTACAATTCTCTTGTAATAAGGAAATCAGCGCCTTGTCTTTATCGTCCATAAGTACTTGTTTATTTAACTAATATATTGAATTAATTAGATAATTATTAGGTTATAAATATTTATTATAGATAATTTATCTATATATGCTCTATATCATTGTTTATTAAACAAGATTACTTTTATTTTATATCAAAATATAGTGATATGGACCATAAAGTAGTTGACCGCATACAGGACTTGCACAATTTTGGGGAGTTTGGAGGAGTTAATCCTTCTATTTCTGATTCCTCTACCTATACTTTTCTATCGGCAAAAAAGATGTTTGATACCTTTGAAGGAAAAACGGATGGTTGTTATCTTTATTCCCGCCATTCTTCGCCTTCTAACCTCTACCTTGGAGAAGCCTTAGCCTCTTTAGAAGCAACAGAATCTGCCAATGTTACGGCCAGTGGCATGGGAGCGATAACGGCTGTCATCTTACAACTCTGCAGCGCAGGGGACCATATAGTTAGTAGCAGAACCATTTACGGCGGTACTTATGCTTTCATGAAAAACCTTTTATCAAAGTTTGGGATAACTACGAGTTTTATAGACATTACTAACCCTGGTTGTGTTGAGGAAGCTATCAAGGCTAATACAAAAATGATTTTTTGTGAGGCGATAAGTAATCCTTTACTAGAGGTGGCTGATCTGAAAAAATTAGGAGAAATAGCCTCAAAAAAGAACATCCCTTTAATTGTTGATAATACATTTTCACCTTTAAGTATAACTCCTACTAAACATGGTGCAACAATTGTAATACAGAGTCTTACCAAATTTATAAATGGTACCAGCGATGGTGTTGCAGGTGCCATATGCGCTTCAAAAGACTTCTGCCTGGAACTAAAAGATGTAAATGCAGGGGCCGGCATGTTATTGGGCAGCACACTGGACAGTCAGAGGGCTGCATCCATCTTAAAAAATATGAGAACACTTCATATAAGAATTCAAAAACACAGTTCTAACGCCCTATATCTGGCAGAAAATTTTGAAAGGGAAGGATTAAAGGTTTGTTATCCGGGTCTCCGTTCTCATCCGGGTTATGAGGTGATGGTATCACAAATGAATCCTGAATTTGGTTTTGGTGGAATACTCACTTTAGATGTGGGTAGTATAGAGAAGGCCAACCAGTTAATGGAGCTTATGCAAAATAGGAATTTAGGCTATTTGGCCGTAAGTCTTGGTTTTTATAAAACCCTCTTTAGTGCTCCGGGCACTTCCACTTCTTCGGAAATTCCTCTTGAGGAACAAAAGGAAATGGGACTTACGGATGGCTTGCTTAGAATTTCTATTGGTCTGGATAATGATATTAAAAGAACCTTTAAAATGATGAGGAAATGTATGGTTCAGCTCGATATATTAAAAGATCGTAAAACACCTATCCTTATGAAGTAAACATACTCGTTTGCACAACTACGGCCAAAGTTGTAATATTACCAATCAACCAAAAACAATCTATGGCCGCTAAAAATTCTAATAAATTTAGACAGCAAGAGAATATAGTAGAAAACCGTGAACTAAATATTTGGGAGGCCTTGATACCAGTTGTTGCTTTGGTAGGCATGTTGGCTTATAATGTCTATGTTTTTGGTGATGATGCTATTGGAGGTTCTAATCAATTCATTCTTTTAATGGGTGGAGCCGTTGCCGCCGTTGTTGGGTTCTTCAATAAGGTCTCCTATAAGAGTATGATAGCCGAAGTGGCAGAAAATGTTAAGTCGACCACCGGAGCCCTTTTAATATTACTTATGGTAGGGGCTTTAGCAGGTACCTGGTTAATAAGTGGTATTATCCCGGCCATGATCTATTACGGGCTGCAAATATTAAACCCAACTATCTTTTTAGCTGCCAGTGTTGTCATTTGCGCCATAATATCTATTGCAACAGGAAGTAGTTGGACTACTGCCGCTACGGTTGGTATTGCCCTGGTTGGTATTGGAGATGCCTTGGGTATTTCTGCGGGGATGACCGCGGGAGCTGTGCTATCGGGAGCTTATTTTGGAGATAAAATGTCTCCTTTAAGTGACACTACTAACCTTGCTCCAGCCATGGCCGGAGGAGATCTATTTAGTCATATCCGTTATATGACCTATACCACTATTCCTACCATCCTAATCACTTTATTTGTGTTTATCATTATTGGTTTAAATCTAGAAACGACCGGGATAGCTGATACAGCTTCTATATTAGATTCTATTGATGCAACTTTTACTATAAATGGATGGCTTTTTCTAGTCCCAATAGCGGTTATCTTGCTAATTGTTAAAAAGGCACCCCCTTTGATGGCCTTGTTAATTGGTACCTTGTTAGGGGCTCTATTTGCTCTTATTTTTCAACCAAATATTGTTGCGGCCATAACCGGAGCGACAGAATTGTCTTTTGAGTCGGGTTACAAAGGGATCTTAAATGCTATTACCATACAAACATCTATTGCCACTGATAATGCTGCTTTAAACGATCTCTTCACTGCCAAAGGAATGAAAGGCATGTTAGGCACCATTTGGTTAATTGTTTGTGCGATGGTTTTTGGAGGAATTATGGATGGTATCGGAGCCCTTTCCAGAATTACTAAATCGTTATTGGGAATGGCTAAAACGACTTTTGGCCTCTTTGCAAGTACTGTTGGAAGCTGTTTGGCACTTAACATTACAGCCTCTGATCAATATCTGGCTATTGTAGTCCCTGGGAAAATGTTTGCCAAAGCTTATGCCGATAGAGGCCTTGCACCGGAAAATTTAAGTAGAACTTTAGAAGATTCCGGAACGGTAACCTCTGTTCTAATTCCTTGGAACACTTGTGGAGCCTATCACAGTGGGGTCCTTGGTGTAAGTGTGGCTGATTACTTTTTATTTGCAGTCTTTAACTGGCTTAGTCCCATAACTACATTAGTATTTGCAGCTTTTGGAATTAAAATCAAGCAACTCACTCAGCCCAAGCCTATTAATCCCAATATTGAGAATTCTCAGGACTAATTCTATTTTTTTTGCAAAAGGATGGGTTTAATCCATCATTATTTTTTTAATTTCACAAAAATTATAAAAAAATATCATGGCTACTGTTACACTAAAAGGAAATACATTCAATACATCAGGAAATTTACCGGAGATTGGAACTATGGCTCCAACTTTTAATCTTACAAAAAATGATCTTTCCGGCGCTAGCCTTGAAGATTTTAAAGGTTCTAAAGTAGTTTTAAATATTTTTCCAAGTATAGATACAGGCACTTGCGCTCAATCTGTCAGACAGTTTAATAAGGAAGCTTCGGAATTAGAAAATACCAAAGTCCTATGCATATCCAAAGACCTGCCGTTTGCACAGGCTAGATTCTGCGGAGCAGAAGGAATTGAAAATGTTGTTATGCTGTCCGATTTTAAAGATGGAGGCTTCGGAGACACTTATGGTTTAACTTTTACAAATGGGCCTTTAGAAACATTACATTCCAGAGCGGTAGTTGTCATAGATGAAAATGGTATGGTGGCCTACACAGAGCAGGTTCCAGAAATTGTCGATGAGCCAAATTATAAGGCGGCACTCGAAGCATTAATGGATGGCTAGAGAAAATCTTTTAAGTAATAGAATTAAAGGCATAGGCTTTGCCCTTAGAGGTGCATGGCTCCTGATAAGAACGGAAAGCAGCATTCAAATTCAAATCGTTATAGCGGTGGTAATGACCGTTGCAGGTTTCGTTTTTAACCTTTCTACTATAGAATGGATTGTACAAATACTAGCTATTTCGTTGGTTTTAGGAGTTGAAGGGATTAATACAGCCATTGAAAAAATGTCTGACTTCGTACACCCTGAATTCAACGAAAAAATTGGCTTTATTAAGGATGTTTCAGCCGGTGCGGTTATGTTTGTTTCCATAGGAGCTACTATAATTGGACTTCTGATTTATCTTCCAAAAATTATTTAAAGGGTTTGTACATATCCTTTGTTGTGTAAATTTGTATTTTTACCCCAAAGATGAACTGATTCAATGGCCAAAAAAAGAACTAAGTCAAAACCTGCTACTACCAAAAAAGGTTTTTCTTTAAAGTTGTCCAAACAGAATAAAATTATTTTTGGGAGCCTGCTCATTCTCTTGAGTATCGCCCTGTTTTTTTCGTTTGTTTCTTTTTACTTCTCATGGCAAGACGATCAGAGTTTACTTTCGGAGTTTACCAATAGAAATGAACAAGCTAAAAATCTCTTAAACAAGTTTGGCGCCAGTATAAGCCACTTTTTTATATACAAAGGTTTTGGACTGGCCTCTTTTATCTTTCCAGTCTTACTTTGTATTACAGGCCTCTACCTCTTTTTAAATCTAGACAAGAAAGGCCTTTTAGGCAAATGGATATGGGGCTTAGTTTTTGTGATTTGGATGTCCATTGCTCTTGGATTCTTTGCCTATGAAAGACCATTATTAGGAGGACTGGTAGGCTTTGAAATGAATGATTTCCTTCAAGACTATGCAGGTCGAATAGGAGTTCTATTGTTGTTGTTATTTGTGCTTACGATCATTTTGGTTAAATTATTTAAATTTTCACCGGAAAGTCTGGCAGGATTCTTTAAAAACAAGTCCAAGAACATTAAAAGTGAATTCAATAAAGAAGGGAAAGAGTCCGTTAGCCTGGACCTGGAAAAAGACTCCCCTATGGTTATTGACACTTACACTCACAAAGAAGACATTCCTCCCCTGGAAGATGAACTGAAGTTAGAAACAAATGAGAATCTAACCCCTGAAAAGGAAGAGGACACAATTGCCATGGAGGTTGAGGCCATAACCGAGGAGAAGGAAGAAAGCGATATACTTTCAGATAAACTTGTGTCTGATTTTGGAGAATTCGACCCTACACTGGAGCTGGCAAAATTTAAATTCCCTCCTTTAGATCTTCTAGATCCCCATGGCGCTTCCGGTGGCATCACCATCAACCAGGAAGAATTAGAAGAGAATAAGAATAAAATTGTTGAAACACTCAAGAATTATAAAATTGGGATTGCTCAAATTAAAGCCACTATAGGACCAACGGTTACCCTTTATGAAATAGTCCCTGTGGCTGGGGTTCGTATTTCAAAAATTAAAAACTTAGAGGATGATATTGCCTTATCACTTGCGGCTTTGGGGATAAGAATCATTGCCCCAATTCCGGGCAAGGGAACTATTGGGATAGAAGTCCCTAATAAAAACCCTTCTACGGTATCTATGCGATCCGTAATAGCCTCCACAAAATTTCAAAAGGCTGAAATGGAATTGCCTATAGCCTTTGGGAAGACTATTAGTAATGAAACTTTTGTTGTTGATTTGGCAAAAATGCCCCACTTATTAATGGCAGGAGCAACAGGCCAGGGGAAATCAGTTGGACTTAACGCAGTGCTAACCTCCCTTCTTTATAAAAAGCATCCGGCCGAAGTTAAGTTTATACTAGTTGATCCCAAAAAAGTAGAATTAACTCTCTACAATAAAATAGAAAGACACTATCTCGCCAAACTACCTGACTCAGAGGAAGCTATTATTACTGATAATACCAAAGTTATTCATACCCTGAATTCCTTGTGTATAGAAATGGATAACAGATATGAGCTACTTAAATTGGCCATGGTCAGGAATATTAAGGAATACAATGTAAAATTCAAAGCAAGAAAATTAAATCCGAATGACGGACATAATTTCTTACCTTACATAGTGTTGGTAATAGATGAATTTGCCGACCTTATTATGTCGGCCGGAAAAGAAGTTGAAACACCTATAGCACGATTGGCCCAGTTAGCAAGAGCTATAGGCATTCACTTGGTTATAGCCACTCAGAGACCTTCTGTAAATGTAATTACCGGGCTTATAAAGGCGAACTTTCCTGCTAGACTGGCCTTTAGAGTAACTTCAAAAATAGATTCAAGAACTATCTTGGATACGCAGGGAGCGGATCAACTCATAGGTAGAGGAGATATGCTATTTACACAAGGAAATGATGTAACAAGAATACAATGTGCATTTGTAGACACTCCTGAAGTAGCTAAAATAACGGAGTTTATCGGTTCACAGCGTGCCTATCCCGAGGCACATCATTTACCGGAGTATGTGGGTGAAGACTCTGGCACAGGTATTGATTACAATATTTCTGATAGAGATGCTATGTTTAGAGATGCGGCCGAAGTAATTGTTAACGCCCAGCAGGGTTCCGCCTCTCTCATTCAAAGAAAATTAAAGTTAGGTTATAACAGAGCAGGCCGAATAATAGACCAATTAGAAGCTGCCGGCATTGTTGGTCCTTTTGAGGGAAGTAAGGCGAGACAAGTCTTGGTATCTGATATTTATGCTTTAGATCAATTATTAAGTAATGAAATAAAATGAAAATGAAAAATGTGATTTTACTTGCCGTTCTCTTCCTGACCATAACTTCAGGAAAAGCCCAAAATGCCGATAAGGCTAAAGCGCTTTTAGATGAAGTCTACAACAAGGTTATGAGCTATGAAAATATTGAGGTCAATTTCAAATATTCCCTACAGAATGAAGAGGCCGGTATAAACCAGGAAACAAGAGGAGATGTTACTTTGGAAGGAGATAAGTATCTCTTTGACTATATGGGTTCTCAACAACTTTACGATGGCAAGAAGGTTTATACGATTGTGCCGGAAAATGAAGAAGTCACCATTGAAGATAAGTCAACTGACAGCAATACCATAACGCCTTCTAAAATGCTCACTTTTTATAAATCCGGACATAGTTATGCCTGGGATATTTTGCAAAATGTTCAAGGAAGAAAAATACAATTTGTAAAACTTATTCCCATAGATACAGATTCAGAAATAACCTCTATACTTCTAGGGATTGATGCAGAAACAAAACACATTTATAAATTAATTGAAACTGGAGCTAACCAAACCAAGACCACTATTACTGTTAATTCTTTTAAAACGGACCAAGAATTATCAAAAACCTTGTTTACATTTGATGAACAGAAGTACAAAGAAGAAGGGTACTACATCATAAGAAACTAGTCCATTGCGCATTCTAGATCAATATATTTTAAAGCAATTTCTTTATAATTTCTTTAGTTCTTTCCTGATATTGATGTTCATCTTCATCTTTCAGACAATTTGGCTGTTTATTGATGATTTGGCTGGGAAAGGCTTAGATATTATTATTATTGGGAAGTTTTTATTCTATTTACTACCTAACTTAACGGAGAAAGTACTACCCTTAACGGTTCTCCTATCTTCTATTCTAACCTTCGGTTCTTTTGCAGAAAATTATGAATTTGCTGCAATGAAAGCTTCCGGTATTTCGCTGCAGCGAGCCATGTTACCTTTAATCATCTTTGTAGTTTTCCTAGGAGGTGTTGCCTTCTATTTTGCTAATAATGTCATCCCGGCATCAGAGCAAAAAATTTACAACTTGAGAAGAAATATTGCTAAAGTAAAACCTGCGGCCGTGATTGTTGAAGGAGTTTTTAGTGACTTTGAAGGACTTAATATAAAAGTTGATCAAAAATATGGTGAAAATGATAAGTTTCTAAATGATGTTATTATTCATCAAAAAGATCAATTAGAAAAAAACACCACCGTTATAAAGGCTAACACGGGAGAACTCATAAGCAGTGTTGGTTCAGATATCATTCAGTTGGTATTAAAAGACGGGCACTACTATGAAGAGATTACCCCTAAGAGTGGTAATGACAAAAAGAACTATCCCTTTACCAGAGCCAATTTTGACACCTATACAATAAACATGAAAATTCCTGATAATACACAGGATTTAGAAGAAGAAAGGAATGTTAGCACGGACAAGATGAAGAACATTTCTAGACTAATTAAGGATATAGACTCCCTCAAAGAGAATAATGTGAAGGTAGTGAATGCCTTTGCCAGAAATATTAACACAAGAATGGGGGTGTTCGTTCCATTAGTAGCAGAAGATAGTATTAACAGAGCATCAAAGAATAAATTAGCGGATAGTATATTAAAGATTCCAATTGATAAAAATAAACTAGAAGTGATTCAGGATTCCATACCAAAAGATAATATTTTGGAATGGTTTCAAGAGTATCAAAATATTCAGATTCTGGGAACTGCCAAGAATTCTGTGACCAATATCCTCAATTCGGTTTTAGGAAAGAAAGAAGAGTTAGAGCGACGTTACAAGATATACAATATGCATATCCTTTCACTGCATAAAAAATATGCGCTGGCTTTTTCTTGTATTATTTTATTTTTTGTTGGAGCTCCTTTAGGAGCGATAATACGAAAAGGAGGACTTGGACTTCCAATGGTCATAGCGATCGTCCTGTTTTTAACTTACTATTTTATAGGTGTTTTTGCAGGTAATTATTCAAAAGAAGGTAATATACATCCCATTTTGGGGGCGTGGCTATCTGCATTAATAATGTTACCTTTGGGCGTTTATTTAACAAAGAGAGCAACCGCCGACAGAGGTTTAATGGATTTTGGATATTTTATTGATAAAATCAAATCCTTATTTAAGAAAAGAAAAAAAAGTACGGCATGATCACACAGATGGAAGATAAGATTCAACTAAATACCATAGAAGAAGCCATAGCTGATATAAAAAACGGTAAGGTGATTATTGTTGTAGATGACGAGAATCGCGAGAATGAAGGGGATTTTATAGCCGCTGCTGAAACCGTTACTCCGGAAATGATCAACTTTATGGCCAAACACGGTCGGGGACTCATTTGCGCTCCTCTTACAGAAGATCGTTGTGCAGAATTAAACTTATCCATGATGGTGGAAAACAATACCGTTATGCACCATACTCAATTTACCGTATCGGTAGACTTAATAGGGCATGGTTGTACAACGGGGATTTCGGTTCACGACCGGGCAAAGACCATCAAAGCACTAGTAGAAAAAGAAACTAAACCCCATGATTTAGGAAGACCAGGCCATATTTTTCCTTTAAGAGCTAAAAATGGAGGCGTTCTCAGAAGAACGGGACATACAGAGGCCGCTGTAGATTTAGCCAGATTAGCGGGCTTTGACCCTGCAGGTATCCTGGTTGAAATTTTAAATGAAGATGGCACCATGGCGCGTCTGCCTCACCTTATAGAGGTGGCCAAGAAGTTCGATTTAAAATTAGTATCTATTGAAGATTTAGTGGCCTATAGAATGAGACATGATAGTCTCATCGAAAAAAAGGAACAATTTGAAGTAGAAACCAGATTTGGTAAATTCACCTTACATGCCTACCAACAAACTACGAATGATCAGGTACATTTGGCACTTACCAAAGGATCATGGAATTTGGATGATCCTGTTTTAACAAGAATCAACTCTACGCTTGTCAATAACGATATCCTTGGAACGCTCACACATAATGCTGAAGAAAAGTTAGACGATATGTTTAAGGCATTAAATGAAGAAGGGAAAGGAGCTATTGTTTTTATCAACCAACAGAGTCAGTCTTTCAACCTCTTAAAACGATTAAAGGGATTAAAAGATAAGCAGGGCCATGGACTTGCCAAAGCTCCCAAGATAGAAATGGATAATCGTGATTTTGGTATAGGTGCCCAAATTCTGCATGATCTAAATATTACTAAAATGCGATTGATGACCAATAGTGGTCATACCAAACGTGTTGGCATTGTAGGGTATGGATTAGAAATTGTAGCCTATTGCCCCTATTAGAAAATCATTTAACTTCTATGTTTTAGAGGTGTTGAGCTAGAATTTCAACTATTTTTTTAGCTCGTTCCATCACTTCTACCTCTTTCCAGCTCAACTTTATGAGGAAGGATAAATTGCGACCCATCCAATTATCTGAAGCGGCGAAGTCGTTGTTTTTTTGATTCTTAACACCTTCCTGAACTTCCATGGGTAGTTTCCCCAAGCTTTTTAAATCTAAGAGATGATCCCATTTTTTATAATAGTGCCAATTATTATCGTACCAATAAAAGCAGCCATCAACCCCGGCTTTAGATAAAGCCATTTGGACGTTTTTGGCCATTTCTTGTGTCGGCAGAAAAAAGCTTAAAAAAGAATAATTTTCAACTCCCCCTTCCGGTACTGTTCTAAATTTAATCTCAGGAAAGACTTCTAATTCTTTTCTTATGATAGAATAATTCTTTTCTTGAATAGCAATAAAATCATCCAGGCGTTTTAATTGAGCGACACCAACAGCGGCATTTAATTCGGAAATCCTAAAGTTATATCCTAAAAAAGGATGGCCTTCTTTCCCCCTATCATTGCCAATATGATCATGGCCATGATCTGAATAATGATCGGCATGCTTATAATATTTTGCATTATTGGTAATCAGGGCACCTCCTTCCCCACAGGTAATGGTTTTGACATAATCAAATGAGAAACAACCTATATCACCATAACTTCCAAGAGGTTTCCCTTCATAAGTACCGCCAATGGCCTGACAGGCATCTTCTATAAGCAGTAAGTTATGTTCCCGGCATAAGTTTGCTAAAGCCCTTAGATTGGCCATGGAACCGCACATATGAACGGGCATAATAGCCTTGGTTTTAGGACCAATAGCCTTTGCCACAGCTTTTGGATCAAGAGTAAGGGTGTCATCAATATCTACAAGAACCGGAATGGCACCAACAGACAGAATAGCTTCGAAACTAGCAACAAAAGTAAAACTAGGGACAATTACTTCGTCTCCCAGACCAATTTCTGTGCTGGCCAGTGCCACGGTTAAAGCAGCAGTACCGCTACTTAATAACTGAGCGTATTTTACCTCCATTCGTTTGGCTAAGGCTTCTTCCATTTCCTTTGCCTTCCACTGCCCTTTTCTGGGGCCATCAAAACCGTAGCGCATTAAAACCCCGGTTTCAAGAACTTTATTAGTTTCCTTCTGCTCTAATGAGCCAAATAATTCAAATCCCGGCATACTATATCAATTTCTGCAATAAACTATTAATCTTAAAGACCATTGTCATTTCAATTCTATAACTGTACTATTTATATTTCGACGCACTTTTTTAAATCCGGAAAATACATCGTCCGTTGCTCTATAACCAACAGGCATAACCAAAACAGCGCTCAAACCCTTATTTTCAAGTTCTAAAAGACTATCATACCCCTCACTATTAAAACCTTCCATTGGGCATGCGTCTATTTGTTCAATGGCACAAACCGTTAGCAGGTTCCCCATGGCCAAATAAGCTTGTTTGGTAGCCCAGGAGTTAATTTCTCGCGGGTCCTTTTTTGAAAATTCTTTTATCAGGGCCTCCTGATAAGGTTCAAGCGTTGTATCATCAGTACCTCTAACTTCCTTAATTTTATTAAAATATCCTTTTATATATTGGTCATCTACACTCTTTTCAACGCAGAAAACAAGAACATGTGAGGCCTGAGCCACTTGTGCTTGCCCGTAAGACAAAGGAACCAACTTATCTTGTAGCTCCTTGTTAGAAACTACCAATAATTTTAATGGCTGTAAACCATAGGAGGTGGCGGTTAGATTAAAAGCACGTTTTAATTTTTCCACTTTCTCCTCTTCCAGTTTAGCCTCCTTGTCGAACTTCTTTACGGCATAGCGCCATTCTAAATCTTTTATTATATCACCCATTTTATCAAACTAAAAGAACCATAATTTAACAGCCATGATTACCACCATAATAATCAAAAACATTTTTACATAACCATCACCCTTACCTACTGAAATGCGGCTAGAAAACCAAGCTCCTAAACCATTCCCAATAGCCAGAACCAAGCCAACTTCCCAAATTACTTTATCGTTGTAAATAAAAACCGCCAAAGCAGCAAGAGTATAAATACAAACCACAGCAACTTTTGTTGCATTTGCCCTAACCAGGGTCATGTGATTTACATAATGCAAGAACAAAAGGATTACAAATCCAATTCCAGCATTAATAAATCCACCGTAAATCCCAATAAAGAAAAAGGCAATAATTCCAATCCACAAATACTTTCCGGTGACTCGTTCAGCAAGTACTTCAAGTGAAATTTTAGGCTTAAAAATGATAATAAGAACAACAAGCACCATAATAATCGCCAATATCCTATTAAAGGTTTCACCCTTAATATCCACAGCAATGCTGGCACCAATAACAGACCCTAATAAAGCCGAGATACCTAAATAAATATTAAAAGGAAAAGTAGAAACACCTTTACTTTTAAAACCTGCCACCCCTATGGCTGTTTGAATAGCTATGGCAACCCTGTTCGTGCCATTTGCTACACTCGGGGGTAGTCCCAGGAAAATTAAGAAGGGCAATGAAATAAGGGAAGCCCCTCCAGAAACAGTATTAATGAAACCTACAACGAAGCCTACAATTACCGTTAAAACATAATGATACCATGCTTCCATTGCGCAAAAATAGTAGCTACATATTTAATATTACTATTTTCTTTAGAAGAAAATAGAATCAATCCTTTTATGAAATTAAAAAAGGGTTGTATATTTGCGCTCGCATTAAAGGAGGAATGGCAGAGTGGTCGAATGCGGCAGTCTTGAAAACTGTTGAGGGTCACACCTCCGGGGGTTCGAATCCCTCTTCCTCCGCAAGCAAAACGCTTCATCAGATAGATGAAGCGTTTTTGTTTTATGGAGAAATCAAACCGCGTTTGATATTTCGAAATAAAACAAGAACAGCTTTGTATTAACAAAGGGTTTTGCTTGTATTGGATTCCCCTGTAGGATGCACGAGAGCAACGAGTGAATCCATAATAGAATAAAACTTAAACTGCTTCCGATATAAAAACAGCTTTGTATTAACAAAGGGTTTTGCTTGTATTGGATTCCCCTTTAGGATGCACGAGAGCAACGAGTGAATCCATAATAGAATAAAACTTAAACTGCTTCCGATATAAAAACAGCTTTGTATTAACAAAGGGTTTTGCTTGTATTGGATTCCCCTTTAGGATGCACGAGAGCAACGAGTGAATCCATAATAGAATAAAACTTAAACTGCTTCCGATATAAAAACAGCTTTGTATTAACAAAGGGTTTTGCTTGTATTGGATTCCCCTTTAGGATGCACGAGAGCAACGAGTGAATCCTTAATAGAATAAAACTTAAACTGCTTCCGATATAAGAACAGCTTTGTATTAACAAAGAGTTTTGCTTGTATTGGATTCCCCTGTAGGATGCACGAGAGCAACGAGTGAATCCTTAATAGAATCAAACTTAAACTGCTTCCGATATAAAAACAGCTTTGTGTTAACAAAGGGTTTTGCTTGTATTGGATTCCCCTGTAGGATGCACGAGAGCAACGAGTGAATCCTAATAGAACTAAACCGCTCCGATAAAAAACAGCTTTGTTAACGGGGGGGTATTGGATTCCCCTGTACGGATGCACGAGAGCAACGAGTGAATCCATAATAGAATAAAACTTAAACTGCTTAAGGAGCTACTTGTTAAAAAGGATCTCGACAAGCTAATCAATGATAGCTATCTGGAACTAGCAGCTTAAAAACTAGGATACAAAGATGTTTCGGAACTTAAAAAAAAACTAAACATCAAGCCCTAATGAAAACAGTACAGAACAACCGTAAAGACAAGTCCTTTACTATCGATTCTATTTGTAATGGATTCTCTCTGAAAAGAGATACCTGCTACAAATATCAAAAGCGATATGTTACACGAAAAAAGTGAAAAAGACCTATCCATCTTGCTGTTCAAACTGGAACACTTCGCTACCCCGATATTGAATACAGGTTTACCTGTCCAAAAACAAAAGAAAAAGTGCTCTGTAGGATTTTTCTTAAAGTTTGCGATTAAGGTTGTAAAATGGTATAATTCTTGTATTCTTTTTATATAATATTTGATGTTTATGATAAAACTAAAACAACGTCATTTTAATTTTCAAACTGGATTTTTTAGATATTGGACCCTTCTTCTTTTTTTAGCCTTTACCTTATCTGTTTTTCCACAAGAACAGGATTTCATAAATGCCAAGCTCATTGATTCGCAAACCAAAGAACCCGTTATTTTTGCCACTATACGGATTAAAGATTTGGCCCGTGGGGTAATATCGAATACGGATGGGGGATTTAAGATTCCCAATAGTTTTAAGACCTTAGGCAACGTTTTGATAATCTCGAGTATGGGATATAAAAGCCGCGAAATTCTGATTTCTGAATTATCTTCGATAGATTTAAATATTATACAACTGGAAGCAAGAATTTTTGAATTATCCGAAGCCGTAGTGAAGGCAAAACGAAAGAGAAAGTTATCTGCAGAAGAAATAGTAAGGAGGGCCATTGAGGCAATTCCCAGGAACTTTCCAACAAATTCCTTTTCTACCATCGGTTACTATCGTGACTATCAGTTAGACGAAAATAGCTATGTAAATTTGAACGAGGCAATTCTGGAGGTTTACGACCAAGGTTTTTATGAGCTCGACCAGGAAACTACCAAAGTTAAGATTTACGACTATAAGGTGAACTATGATTTTAAACGGGATACTTTAGCCCAACAGCCTTACGATTATACAAGCAAGAGAAAAACAATTGATAAGGCCTATCTGTTTAATTATGGGGGGAATGAGTTTACCATTCTAAGAATACACGATGCTATTAGAAATTATAAGATAGATTCTTATGCATATGTACATCGTTTAGATACCGATTTATTAAACAACCATTATTTCTCAAAAGAATCGGAAACCTTGTTGGATGATGATGTATTGTATACCATTAAGTTTAGAAAAACCTATCCAGGTTTTAGTGCATTGGGCAGACTGTTCATATCAAAGAGAGATTATGCTATACATAAGATGGAATATGCTGTATATGATCTATGGAGTCGAAAAATGGACAAAAAACAAAAGAAGCGAGGTAACAATAAACAATTAATATTTAAAATTATTGTAGAATATCAAAAGGTGGATGATTTAATGTATTTAAATTATATTTCCTTTCAGAACAGATTTCAGCTTTTTTCTCACCGTTTATGGTGACAGATATTATTCCGGATTTCATTGAAAAGCGATTTAAGGTGAAGTTCAATAATAGGCCCTATGGTGAAGTAGCCCAAATTAGGGGTAACTATAGAGTTATGTATAAAGGAAAAGAGCTTACACTCACTAAAATTGCAGTAAGAGACAATACGGTGCTGCTCTACCCTGACTTAGATCTTGGTGGTGCCCATGAAATGTTTAAGGAAATTGATAAAGTTTCTAATATTAAAAAAATTGGTCCAGAAGTTCTCAATTTTGAATTCGCTAAAGAAATTATAGATGTAAAAGGACACCATTTAAATGATGGAGTTTATAAGGAATATAATCAATTTCGGGAATTTTTTGTGCAAGAAGTAAAACCGAATGTAAAAAGTCCGGTGGATAGTCTATTTATGGAAAAGAGAAAGCCTATTTTCAAAGACCAACCCATTATAAAACCTGATAACTTTGACGATTATTGGATGAATACGCCTCTTCAAAATATAAGAATTAAAGGCAATTCAGGCGATAATTAATTAAGAAACTTATACCAGAATATCATCAATTAATTTATCCAGTTTTCAGCAAAAAAGCACATCAAACAGATTCGCTACATGTTTATTGCCTTAATTTTATAAGAATGTACTTTTCTCAAACGGAATATAGCTTCTTAAAAAGCGAGGTTGTATCAGAACAACAACTCGAGCCCAATTTAACGGGAGGTGAACTGAGTCCAAAATTACGGATGGCTGTAAAGGTTGAAAAGAAAGAAGGTGACGTATTGCTGTTTAAAGATGGAACATACAATCAAAAAACAGGATTAGCAACCGTAAAAAAAATGAAACTTCCTTTTGTTCTTGAAAAAATGGAGCGACTCCATAAGGCTACAACCAATAGTCCATTATTCTTTTTAAACATCTTTTTTGGTGCTTCATTGTTGTTTTTTGTGCTTTCCGCTTTCTGGATGTATACCCCAAAAATGCCAGTCTTTAAGAAAGGGATGTACTTTGCTATCAGAGGTATTGTATTGACCTTAGTTTTAGTTTTTGTTTAAAAGAAATTGACATTTATATGAGGTATTAAAATGGAAGTAAAGTGATATTCTAGCGAAACCATTCAGTAATCCATTACTCTTTTACGAATTTTCATATATTTATCTGTTTGACTTTTACAAAGGAAATCGGTACCGGAAAAAGGGGGTAGGAAAAGCGAAAAAAAAAGAAAGGACTTAGAAGCCTTCCCGAAAGAATAAAGAAAAACAGAGTTTACTTTTTTACTAATCATTTCGTTCAGCTAATCCATCACTCTTTTGCGAATTTTCATAGATTCAGTTGCTTGTTTAATCCTTTGATAAGGAAAAGTACCTTGGAAATGGTACCGACAGTGGAGGGGGGAAGCGGAGGCATTTATCGGAGATGAAAGATAGCCTCTTGTTTCTTTTTTGGTCATTTTCTGGAAGATTCTGCTATTGATGAAAATCACCAATATGTACTAGTAGGAGATCAAAGTCTAAAGTATTTGTGGATACTTTCACGTGAGTCTGACCTACATTACGATATAAAAGATAAATATTTAAAGATTGTAGAAAATATTGGTAATAACAGATCGAACCTATTGTGGATTGATTATAAAAATCAATAATTTCTATAGTTAAAAGAGCAACTAAACAAAATCACTCCAGTTCCCTAAACCTAATTAATATTCTCTTTTTCACTTCTCCCATCAATTACACATATCAAAATCCAGCTTCATTCTAAATATTAATTAAAAAATGGATTGATTATCTTTAACCTAAATGTTAAATGATATGCAAATTGGTGTAATTGAGTCACTTTGGAGGTTTCCTGTAAAATCCTTTCAAGGTGAAAAACTTGAACAGGTAGAATTTGATAGGTATGGAATATTGGGCGACCGTGCCTATGCCCTCATCGATAAGGAAACCGGTAAAGTTGTAAGTGCTAAGAGTGTAAAACTTTATCCTGATTTACTTTTTTGCCATGCTGTCTATACACAGGAACCAAGGGCTGGTGAGGAAATCCCCTCAGTCCGAATTACTTTGGCCAACGGAACCTCAGTGGATAGCGATTCGGAAGACATTGACCAGATTCTATCTGATTATTTTAAGCGAGCTGTTATGCTTGCAAGAGTTGCGCCAGATGACTTCACTATTGATCAATATCATCCGGATTTGGGTAATCTGGACCCAGCCGGAAATCGAAATATCTCAACCGAACAAAAACTTGGATCTGCCTTATTTCAATCCATGGGTGTTGATTCTCCCCTGCCCCCCGGTTCTTTTATGGATGTTTCTCCCGTTTCATTAGTGACAAGCTCTTCACTCAATCATCTGCATGAACTTCAACCAAAAACAAATTTTGATGTTAAAAGATTTCGTATGAATGTTGTAGTGAAAACCACTGAAACTGGTTTTATTGAAAATTCATGGGTTGGAAAGACACTCACAATAGAAAATAACGTCTCAATTGTAATAACAATGCCAGATCCAAGATGTGTTATGACAACACTCCCACAGAAAGGCATGCCCAAAGATAATAATGTTCTTAGAACACTTGTAGATCACAATCGACTAGATATAATGGGATCAGGTAAATTCCCCTGCGCCGGGGTTTATGCGGTTGTTGGAAGTCCTGGTTTGGTTAAGGTTAACGATAAAGTGGAATTAAGTCAGTAGTGCTTATTGTAAAGGAAGGTTATTGGTGCTTGATGTCGTATGAAGAAGCTAGTCACCCCCCTACTCCGGTATTGAGTCATCCGGAACAAATAACAATAAAATCAGAGGAATATTTTACTTTAGATATTAATCCTAGAAAAAGTGATTAATATGCGGATGCAAATTTAATTTATAAGTTTTTTAAAGTACCATCTTCTTAGAAACTTAATCAATAGCTTCTCATTTATGTTACAATCTTTTAGTCTTATTTTTTCTATTGCGGCATTTTTCGCTTTTATAAATTATAAATGGTTAAAACTACCGGCAACGATTGGTTTAATGATCATGAGTTTAGTTACTGTTATCGCAATTTCTTTGTGTAAAGATGTTTTTCCAGACTTCTACCTGTTCTTTTGTGATATTGTTACCAATTCTGACTTTAAGAGCTTACTCTTTGACGGGATGCTTAGTTTTCTGATTTTCGCAGGAGCCCTACATGTAAATATTGATGAGCTTAACAAAGAGAAGTGGCCCGTTTTATTGTTCGCTACCCTTAGCGTATTAATTTCTACTGCCCTTGTAGGCGGATTAATCTATTTTGCTGCCCAGTGGATCGGCGTAGAGTTATCATTTTTAAATGCACTCCTATTCGGCGCTTTAATTTCACCCACCGATCCTGTAGCCGTATTGGCCATACTTAAAAAAACCAATATTGCTAAAAATCTTCAGGTTAAAATTGAAGGCGAATCCCTCTTTAATGACGGTATTGGTGTGGTTGTATTCTCAGCGATTTTTATTCTTTCGGAAATGGAAGTTGCTCCTGAGCAAAGTTCAATAGGCGTTGAAATAGGAAGATTATTTTTAGAGGAAGCCGTCGGGGGCATGTTATACGGCGCCATACTGGGATTTCTAGGATATACTTGTATTAAAAGCGTAGATGACAATCCACAATTAGCGGTAATGATTAGTCTTGCAATAGCCATGGGCGGATATAGTATTGCTTCATTAATTCACGTCTCAGGTCCCTTGGCAATGGTAGTCTCCGGAATTATTATCGGTAATAAAATAAATATCGCATCAAATCAAGGAGCTACTCGAAAATTACTCAATGATATTTGGGAAAGTTTAGATGATGTTTTCAATGGGGTTTTATTTGTACTCATTGGATTATCTATCCATCTTTTAAAATTTGAAATGAACTTTCTATTATTAGGTTTTTTAGCAATATTCATTGTAACTATTGCCCGATTTGTATCTGTGCTATTGCCTTATTCGCTACTAAAACACACAGAAAAAAAACCTTTAAAAACCGTTGCTGTTTTAACATGGGGTGCTTTGCGAGGGGGTATTTCCATCGCCCTGGCCTTAACTATTACAGACAATCCATCATCGGATGTTATTCTTTATATAACCTATAGCGTGGTTTTATTCTCCTTACTTGTACAAGGCTTAAGTATTGGAAGGTTAGTACAGAAGGTTTATTCCTAGAAAAACTCAAATTTTCAAGTTCAAGGTTTAACACTCACTAACAATACTCAGTCTCATCTATTCCATAATTAATTCTAAACTCTCATTAGAGCCCGTCATTTCCCAATGCCCTAAAGAGATAGGTATATTTCCAATGCTGTTTAACTCATCAAAAAAGCCTTTGAGCACAAATACTCCTTCTTCCTCTTCTAAACGCTTGGCATAGGCCGCCATGGCGTTTTCTAAGAGATACTTGCCCGTAATATAGCTTGTTCCATATCCCGGTTGACGGAGGTATAGATGTTGTTCAAAAATCAGTAATTCCTTTTCGGTTTTCATCCAGCCTCTGGGCGTATACTCTGAGTGAATGCCCCCAGCTTCTTCCATAGTCATTTCATTGGCTTGTGCATACAATGACCCTAAACCTCTTGCAGCCCTTTGGGCGATCATTATATAAACTATTTCCCTTGCTCTTGGGCTATCTTTGTATAGGCCGGCCTGCATAAAGATTTCTTCCACTGCCGTCGCCGTACCTTCATTTCTGGAATCAAAAATATTATATAATAAAGGACCTCGTCTAATTTCACTCTTATTAGGTTCAAACTCCATTCTGGCTAACTCAAACCAATGATAAAAGTGAGAATATAAAGGTCTTGGATCGTAATGCTCACCAATTAGGAAAAAGTTTCGTTTATCTCTTGGCACAAACTCCCCAAGATGTTCGCGTAAAGCAGGCTCAAAATAAGGCTTTACGGTTACTATCTCCTGCTCTCTTAGAAAGTTGATTAAACTGTTTGCTGCTTCATCTGCTAATTTTTCATATGCCTCAGGGGAGTTAGCGTCTTCTAATGGAGGTAGGGCTCTATTTTTATGTTCTTCCAATTTTAAAGAAGCCCAGGCCCTTGCCAACTCCCTTTTTAAAATCATGACTTCATCTTCCCAGGTCAGAGGAACAAGGTGCACGTTTTGAAGATACCAGGTATAATTTTCTTTTCCGATACCAGAAGGTCCTGTTTTAGTTTCCGCCTGTTCTTTTAACCACAAAACAAAATCATCTGTGGAAGCAATCGCCTCATCGATAACCGATACGACCTCTTTATCACCTTTAATCTCTTCTTGTGTCTTAAAATTTTTGAGGACCATACTTTGCCCCTCAATATCTCTAATTCCGGTAATCCATAAGTCTTTTGCATTTCCGGTCAAATTCATTTTGGCCTGTTCGTTTAAGGAAGGGATCACCTTAAGATCGGAAATAAGGCGCATACGTTCCTCAGTCGATAAGGGATAATTATAAGTCCATAATTCAGTGGTTCCATGATGCGTTGGACCCTCATGGGCAGGAACATCACTTTTGTCTGTCCATATAGTTTTGTAAAAGGCTGGATCCCGCTCCCATGGCTTTAAAATCCGATAATTGAAATCATAGCCGTTCATTTCGGCCCACACAACCATCCAATCAACTTGCTCAGGAATAGACCATGAAGTGGTGTCTATAGCCTGTAATTTAGCTCTTAATTCTTTAAATTGGGGCTGCCTTTTCTCAAAACTTGAGCGGGTATAATCGGGGGCACCTTTCAATTTTGGAGGATTCTCAAATGTGCGCCATTCCTTAAATAGACTTACCAGATCTGCATATTTATCGGTAGAATAAACTAATTCCCGGGGCTTATCATCTTCCCTTTGAACACAACTTATTGCTAAAAAGAAAATAAATAGTATACTTTTAAAATGTTTCATAGTTCGCTTTACCTTGTTATTAAAAATTAAACATGCTAATTTCTCTAAATATTTTAATGTTATAATTATTTACTATCGGCCAACATTTCTATAATGATCCGACTTTTTTCTATGATTTCTTTATCCTTCTTAAAAAGATCCAACACCCAAGTAGGAGGATCGCTTTTTTCTAAACCCCCAATTTCTTTCATTATAACTCCAAGAACACTTGGTACATCCCGTTTCCAAACAAGGGCTCTTGTTATTCCAACAGCTTTAATCTCTTTATTTTGTTCAAAATAATGAATATTGTAAACCCACTTCTCGTCCCATCCTGCGTTCTCAAGGATGATATCAAATTTGCTCCAAAGTTTTAAAGGTTTTCTATAAATTATTTTCTGCGAACCTAAGGTTGGTGCAAGTCCCCTTTTAACGATTGCCTTAAACAACTTAGAGCGAGCAATGAGCTCCCATCTAATAAAATCCATATAAACGGTGTACTTGGAGGCCGTCATTACCCTTAATCCATCACAATCGAAAAGACCAACTCTATAGGTTCTTTTGATCGTCTGGTCATACTTTACGGAGCTTTGAAAATTTCTTACTACTAATATTTTTAGGACAGTAAACCAATAGTATACCATATATTAAAGGAGACTTATTTTTTTGTTTGAAATTATTATGCGAAAGAGAATTAAAAGCTCAATTCCTCAATAATTTTCTAGAGTTATTTTTTTAAATATACGGCTACTTTCCTTGGGCAACCTATCAGCTTAAAGAATTCTATATTTTCTTTCTGCTCTAAGATAGGAAAACTACCTCCCAAAAATAATTCGCAATAAAAATAAAACCAATTCAATTGCTAATCTGACTTAAATAATATTTTTATTACAATCACTTAGTCTTTCTCTTTAAATGAACAAAGTAGCTTTCTTATAATTTAATTGAGGAATGCGTTCTTAACCATCATCAACCTAGTTAAAAAAGACTTTTTATTTGAATTTTCACTTTCCGGACTCGTAATTATTATTCAGAATACCGTTCATCGATTAAACATTTGTTTTAAAGGGATAATGGGATTTCTGTCTTTAGGGATAAGCGGAAGAAATTTAGGATTATTAACCATTCTTATGCATTTCATCGATAAAAATCCATCATCTCAACGAATAGAAAAACAAGCTAATGAACCTAGCCTCATCTTTGGTAAAAATTAAACAAATTAATATGAAAACAGTTTTACTTTTAAAAAATATCTACCTCGAAGGATTCAAGAATATTGGAAATTATCTTGTTCGAAATTACTTTAAAGTATTTGCTTGGTTTACCCTGATCATGTTTGCTATAGTTACCTATGCCTTTGTATTTAGGGTAATAACTGGGTTTCCTTTTGACTAAAGTCTATTTTGAATTAAAAACTAATAGAATTTATAAAAAGAAAATACGCCATATTTTCAATTTGTAGTTTCAGTTTTAAAAGACCGCCTTCAAAAAAGGGCGGTTTTTTTATATTTGCACTTCGTTTAATTTCGCTGAACGTTCGAAACACCCTAAAATTTTCATTTACTATTAAATTATTCAAGTCTTGCTATGCGTCCATCACCTTTTGCCATATAGTTTTTATATTCTCTTTTGTTATGCTTCGTTACCTTTAGTGGAATTGCTCAAAAGGACTCTATAATTTTTAAAAACAAGAATTTTATAGTAGGAGAAATATCCAAGATGGATAGGGCTGTTTTAGTTATTGAAACCGACTTTAGCGATAGTGACTTTCAAATTGAATGGCCTGAAATAGCCGAAATATATACTACATCGCAATTTATTATCACCCTAAAGAATAGAGAAGAATATGCTGGAACAATTGAGGGACCAAGGGATAGTCTAAGACTTATCACCAATGAGAAAGGACTCGTTACGGTTCAAATAGAAGATATTGTTCTCCTAAAAGGTTTTGAAGGCACCTTTAAGGATAGGTTTTTTGCCAATATTGATCTGGGTTTTAGTTTAACGAAGGCAAACAACTTAAGACAATTCTCTACTAGAAGCAATATTGGTTATAGTGAAAGAAAATGGATGTTGACTGCTTCTATTAATAGTCTTGTTTCAAACCAGGACGGGCAAGAAATAGAAACCTCGAGAACAGATGCCCGTGTTACCTTTAAATATTCTCTGCCCAAAGGTTGGTTTGCTTTTCCTGAGGTTATATTTTTCTCCAATAATGAAATAAACTTAAATTTAAGATCTGTTTACAAATTAGGGGCCGGTTATTACATTTTTAAAACAAATAAGGCTTATTGGGGCGCGCTTGGGGGACTTGCTTATACTATAGAGGACTACAAATTACCGCAGCCAAATAGATCGAGTGCGGAGGCATTTATAGGTACAGATTTAAATTTTTACAACATCGGCGACTTTAACTTTGCGCTAAATGCTAATGGTTATCCCAGCCTTACGGAAAAAGGAAGATTCAGAGCAGATTTAGCCCTCGATATAAAGTATGACTTACCGTTAGATTTTTATATTAAAGTAGGAACTACTTATAATTATGACAACCAACCCGGCGACGGAGTTAGCCCATCAGATTATGTATTTCAAACAGGCTTTGGTTACGAATTTTAAATTTTAATACCTGAAAAACTAAGTTCCTGACTGAAGTTGCTTCATAATTTGCAGGTAATCAGTATTATTGGGGTTTAATTGAAGTAATATGCCAGTAGTTTCGATGGCCTCATAACGCAGCTGTAAATTCAATTCTCCTAAAAGCTTAATATATAGTAGTTTTTCTTCTAAAGGAAATTGTTTAAGGCCTTTATTAATAACCTCAATAGAAGCCTCATTACTAGCTTGCTGTTGTAAAAGCAAGGCATAATTAGAGTAGGCATTAATATTTGGAGGATCCTTTAAGATAGCCTTTGATAGAAATTCTAAGGCTTTTTTAACCTCCCCGGTTTCATTATACAAAAGACCCAGCATATAATAGGGGTAACTGAATTCCGGTTCTTGTTCAATTACCTTGAGATATAAGGTTTCACTTTCTGACGGCTTGCCCATTTGATAATTCAATAAAGCTAAATTCATCCTGGACCTATTGTTGTAATTATCTTCTAGTATCGCTTTTTTATAATATTCTATGGCTTTTTCATAGTTACCCTGGCCTTGTTCGTAAACTCCTAATTGATGCAGGCCAGCTGGAAAATCAGAATTAGTATCTAACTCTACTAGATATTCCTTATTGGCCTTTTTAAAGGCCTCGGATTCCTTAACCAGGGATTTATCAATCGAATTAAAATAATGAGCTGCAGAGATGCGGACTACCCTTAGAGAATCCTCCAGCATAGGCACCACCCGATTCGCAAAAGTCGGATCTGCAATTCTTTCTAAACCACGCACCGTTTCATTTCGAACAAAAACGGAAGAGTCATTAAGATATAAAGTAAGGTTTAAAATCTCTTCTTTGCTTATAGGACTATCGGCATATAAACTCAGAGCAGTTGCTCTGGCAATATCAGGATATGATTTGTTAGAAAATACTTTTTTAAACTCGTTATAATCGCCTAAATACCCTTTTAACAAATGATCCGAGAAGTGGTCTGCTCTTTCTGGACCAAATTTATTCTTTATAAATTTAGCCGCCCATTCAGCTGTTTTGTCCGTATGACATTTATTACAAGCATTGGGCGTATTATACGCGACAGATTGATCTGGCCTCGGTATCCTAAAACTATGATCCCTCCTGTAGTCATTACCCATATACAACTTCCCATCCATATGACAATTAATACACAAAGAAGCTTCTGTGTTTAATGGATGAAAATGATGTTCTGCGGTATTGTAATCGGGGGTATGACAATTTAAGCATAAATCATTCCCTTCCCTTTTTAGACTCAGGGAATGTACGTTATGGCAATCCTTGCAAGAAACTCCCTCCGCGTACATCTTACTCTGAATAAAAGAGGAATAAACATATACTTCATCTTTAATTTGACCATCCAACTCGTATAAGGGTTCTTCTAACATCCTTGGGTAGTAATGATCCATAAAATCGCCTTTATAATCAAAAAAAGGCGTAAGGTTGGTCCTTCTGGAATGGCATCTGGCACATTTATCAACCAACTCTTTAGAAGCGATATTTGCACCCAGGTACAATGGTGGTGGCTCTTCCCCTTTTAGAGCTTTTTCCTCTGCATCCTTATAAAAAGAAACGTGCTCACTGGCAGGTCCATGACAGCCCTCACAGGCGACATTAATTTCACTAAAAGAGGTGTTATAAACTCCAGTCGTTAAATCATAATTCTTTTTTAAATCAGTCGAATGACAATCGGCACACATGGTATTCCATCTTTGACTCCCCCCTGACCAATTAATCCATTCGTCATGTTTAATATCCAAATCAGGCTGTAAATGATACCACTTTTTTTTCTTGGTATCCCAAGCCGTTAACAAACAATTAAATTCGCCATTGGGAAAAGCTACAATATACTGCTGCAAAGGAGTAACTCCGTAGGTATAGACAATTTTAAAGTCTCGATAGGTTCCATCTTCTCCTTGTGTGTTCACAAAATAATCGGCTCCTTTTCTAAAAAAAGAACTTTTAACGTTATTATGTGTAAAAGAGGTATTATTAAAATCAGCCAGAATGGTGGTGCTATCGGCCAATTTCATGGCCTGATCATGATGTGAATTCTCCCAATCCTTATATTCTTTTTGATGACATTCAACGCAGCTACCCGCACCAACAAAACTAGCATGATAATAACTAGGTTCTATAGGTACATATTCTTCTTTTGCAATTTGCTTACATGAAACAAAAATTGATAATAACCCGAATACCAACACTGGATGGAATATAAACCTTCTTAGTTGGGATAGACGTTTTATACAATTACAAACCTTATGCCTTAACATATTTCTGGTATGCTATATTTTTAAAATTATTTAAACAAAAAATAGGTGACACCTTTAAAAGCTTTAATTTTTAAAATGCTTCTTGGATACCGAAATAAATACCAGTAGAACCATCGCCTGTTATTCCTATATCCATTCTGAGA
Organism: uncultured Flavobacteriaceae bacterium; assembly: GCA_942491255.1. Taxonomy (GTDB): domain Bacteria; phylum Bacteroidota; class Bacteroidia; order Flavobacteriales; family Flavobacteriaceae; genus Eudoraea. The sequence continues at coordinate 83,345 of CALOAJ010000016.1, forward strand.
TTAACCTTTTGCTTTTTATTAATCAGATATCTTAAACCCCCTCCAAAACTATATTTCATAGTATCAAATCTATAGTCCAAAATAGTATTAGAAACATTCCCCATGCCGGCAAAAGCGACAAAGCCAAATCTTTTCCAAAAATACTGTCTATATTCTGCCTGCAGCATACCGTAGAAATTATCTACGTAGCGACCGTTAAAATATCCACGCATTCTATTTTTACCGCCCAAAGCCGGCAACTTAAAAAAAGGTGTATCGCCTAGGACCGTTTGCACATATAAATTTACTGCCAAAACCCGATCTTCTGAAAATGCCTTATATGCTCTCGCGTCAAATTCTACCATGGAGTACACATAATCGCTGGGTTCAGGATATGCCAATATTTTTATGGACTGATACCTGCCGGAATTAGGATAAAACAAATTATCTCGAGAATCCCAAACCAGGTTTAAACCTATACCAAATAATTTCGCCCCGTTACTTCCTGGCAAGCTATCGTTCATGAGTAATTCATTTGAACGCTTATCCACAACTTTTGAGTCTTCATAACTCAAAATTAAGCCTGTTCTGTCTGCACTAAATAAAAGAGGCGGGACTTGTGTCGATAGCGTAATATCAAAAGTCTCTATAGCATATTCTGCGTCATCATAATCCGGAGTACTATCTCCTCTTCCCCAATATCTGTTAACAAAAAAACCATAGCTCGTAGGCATTTCGACATATAATTTATTATTAAAAAAAAAGAACTGAGGATTAATATTAATTCTGTACTGATTGTTTACCGAGTAATAACCACCAAACTCTACTTTTGAAGGTCTTAGATCTAAACCTTTTCCGGCGTATAAGATCATAATTCCACCTCCTCCAAAGGCTAGCTTGGTTTCCGGGCTCGAAAATATATAGGGAAAGGCATTAAAAGAGAATCGGCTAAGGCTATCACTTTCTTTTTTTTTAAAACGCTGTTTTGGAACCTCTGTATAAACATCATCTATGACATCTTCCGTGATAGAATCTAACTTTTTAATATCTTGAGACCGTGCTGTATGAAAATAAAAGAGAAGAAAAATGACATAAAAAACACGAATACATATATTCTTTTGAGTCATTTTTGGGTAGTTTATTTAGCTTCCTAGGTCAAGGAAATTAACCTACGCAATTTAATATAAATATTTAGGAAAAGAGAATAATCTATAGCGCATCTTTTGCGCTGTATTGGCCAAAACTAAGACCTAATTCTAGATTACGCGTTAAAAATTCTTATTATCTTTACCTTATTCTAAGGTTGTATTCAATGAACACTTAGAAAAGAATAATTTTTAATTAACATTTAATAAAATGAAAAGAGCTATTAAGAATTACGTTATGCTGCTCACTGCCTTAACCATTGGCTTCACGGGAGCGACTCAAGTAACTAGCGATTATGACCATACTGTTGATTTCACCAAGTTTAAAACTATTTATTTAGAGGGCTGGCAGGATAACAGTGATGATCTGATAAACGATCTGGATAAAAAGCGGATCTATGAAAGTTTTGCGAATGAATTTAAAATGAGAGATATTGCTGTTGTCGAAAAAGGAGGGGATTTAGCCGCAGTCTTTTACTTAGTAATAAACCAAAAAACAAGCACCACAGCATACACGAATTATACAGGTGGCATGGGATATGGGGGAAGATGGGGGTACGGATATGGCATGGGATATGGTGGCATAGGTATGGGTACTTCTACGACCACATATTCCGAAAATGATTATGAGGTGGGTACTTTCGTAGTTAGTGTCTATGAAGGGGAATCTAAAAAGTTAATATGGCAGGGTATATCCACTAAAACGATTAATGAAAACCCTAAAAAAAGACAGAAAACAATACCAAAAGGAGTGAAAAAATTAATGAAGAAATACCCAGTTGAAATTCCAAAATAGAGATTTGCCTTTTGCAAATTAAAAACCCGACATTTTACATGTCGGGTTTTTATTTCTGTTATTTGGCTACTCTACAATAAGTTAAGTTTAGCTCTTTATGCTATTCAGCTAACTTTTTCTCAGGTGAGTAGGAATATTGAGGTAAATACCAACCTTCGGAAGTTTTTGTCTCTCGTACAAGCTTCATTAAATTAGTCCATAAGACTGCACCCTCGTCTCCTAAGGATTTTGAAGCCTTTTCAAGACTTTCGTGATAATCTAGTGGAGACGCTCCCCAGGTGGTTAAAATATACAGCGGTTTTTCTGTTCCAATTAGCCCTTTAAAAACCCTAAAACCCATTTCAACGCTCTTTTGCTCGTAAAGATATTTATAGGCTGCAAGTAACTCCTCTACCTCGGTTTCATTTCCAGGATAGAAATAAAAATAATTCCATTTTCTATAAGAACTATTTTCCATCCAATTATCATTCTCTAAAACATAAGAAATTTTTGGTTGATATTGCACTATGTATTGGAGGTATGAATCTACAGAAAGATCAAAATAATTCATGATCACTTCTAGTTCCGGGTTATTTATTTTCTCTTGTAAGGCTTCACGGGTGCCGTTACGGAAATCGTTTAAATTATCAATAGGAATGATATGGGCAAAATTATAATCATCCTGTAAATGGGTGAAATAGTTAAAATCTTTAACCTTATTATCGACAAGGAAATTGTGTAAATCTGCTAGTGACAACTCATAGTCATTGCTCATAGAAGGAGAAACTTTATCTTCTCTAATAAGAAGTAAATCCATTGTATCATCTATTTTCTGTGCCTGAACTAGGGTGACAGCTAATAAAATAATAGCAAGTTGTAAATAGTCTATAGTACTTTTAGTCATTATTGAAAACATTTTAAACATGTTAATTTTATTGAACTGTATAACCTTTACCTTCTAAGCAAACGGAATATGCCTTTTTAAAGCTATTTGTCATATTGACTTCTGTTTGTGCCGCTGACTGATTATTAGCTTGCTGTTGCTGGGACTTTTCCATTCTACCTGCTCTATGTCCACCCAGTCCGCCAGCAGTTGCACCTATGGCGGCTCCCATGCCTGCATCACCGGCAATTGCGCCAATGGCTACTCCTGCCAATGCCCCTCTTGCAGCGCCTCTAACGGCAGAACCATCCGGTCCAGTATCCACTTGAGCAGCTTGTACTTGGGTAGGATTTAATGGGTCAACGCCACTTTGTTTTACAGCCCATTGATAACAGTCATTTTCATCTTTAGTCATTTGTTCATCAGATTGATTGCCGGCAGGAAACACATACATATCGACTTTCTTGTTCACCATTGCTCCAAGGGATTGTTCTTGAGCATTTATAGAGTGACCCGAAATCATCAATAATATACCTCCTAAAAAACAAGCTTTTGAAAAATATTTATTCATTTTTGAAAATATAATAAGAGTTAATAACAATAGTTAAAAATAACTATTTTAAGATAAGAAAACACTTTTAGTAATACCAAATTCACGGGATTTGAGAATAAATAGTCATGAAATATCTAAATTAAATAAGCGTTTTAATTAAACCTCTTCCAAATGATATAGCATAATGGAAGAGATGAAATTATCCTTGCGGTAAAATAATCATATTCTTTGCTTATTTTTGTGAACTTTTTGATTTAAAATAGAATAATATGAAGTATTTATGGTTTCTGATGCTAAGTCTGTTTCTGAGTTGCAACAGTTCGCAAAAGACAATAGAGGAAAATACGACTATTGAGACCAACACTGCCTCGGTGTATGCTCCTTTAGATCCAACCTATTTTGCTGAGACTATCACCGAAGAAGAACTAAAGGAATATTTATATGTTTATGCCTCCGACGAATTTGAAGGAAGGGAAACTGGAGAGCCAGGTCAAAAAAAGGCTATTGCCTTTATTAAAGAGACCTATGAACGAATAGACATACCTGCAGCACAAGAAAATGGAGATTATTTTCAAAAAGTTCCTTTAGAAATCGCAAGAGTCCCTAAAGGTTCAATTAATACTGAAAAAGGAACTTATAAACAAGGGGAAGACTTTGTAACCTTCAGCCACTTAACCAAAGATTTTGACAATATTGTATATATGGGTTATGGGATAGAAGACGAAGGATATTCCGATTATAAAGACCATGATGTAAAAGGTAAAATAGTCTTAATAAAAGCGGGAGAACCAAAAAATGATGCAGTCAACTACACTATTTCCGGTACTATTACTCCCTCTGTATGGAGCGACGTAGCGGATGGTATTAGTGCTAAGTTTGACTTAGCCATTAATAAAGGAGCTTTGGGCGTTCTGTATTATGATCCGGCATATTATCCCAGATACAAGAATTACTATGACTATAACCTAAATGCAGAAAATGGGAAAATGGAATTATCGTCTAAAGAAGACAGCCCAATCTTAGTTTTAGTTACTACTGAAATGGCTATGGCTTTAAATCCGACTATAGAGAACGAGGCTAAATCAAAAATACTAGAAGGGAAGGTTAGCTTAAATATTGAAAATACGAATAAAATTGTAGATTCAGAAAACGTAATTGCGATTTTAAAAGGTTCAGAAAAACCTGAAGAATATATTGTCATTTCTTCCCATTTGGATCATATTGGTATCACTGGGGATCAAATAAATAACGGGGCAGACGATGATGGTTCTGGTACGGTTGCCATGCTGGAAATTGCTGAAGCCTTTAAAGAAGCGTCACTTAAAGGACAGGGACCAAAAAGATCTATCGTTTTTTTACATGTAACCGGAGAAGAAAAGGGTTTGTTTGGCTCTCAATATTACACAGATTTTGATCCTATATTTCCCTTAGAACAAACCGTTACTAATCTTAATATTGACATGATTGGTAGAATTGATCCGAAACGCCAAGGGAACAGAAACTATGTCTACTTAATAGGATCCGATAAGCTAAGCAGCGAATTGCATCAATTGTCGGAGGAAGTAAATAATAAATATACCCAATTGGAATTGGACTATACGTACAATGATGAAAATGATCCAAATCGATTTTATTACCGAAGTGATCATTATAATTTTGCTAAAAATGATATTCCAATTATCTTCTATTTTAATGGCACGCACGATGATTATCATAAACCCGGCGATACTCCGGACAAAATAAATTATGACCTTTTGGAAAACAGGAGCCGATTGATCTTTTATACGGCTTGGGAGTTAGCTAATAGACAGACCAAACCAAAAGTGGATGTAGTTCCCTCTAAATAAGGACATTGCACATAACAATTAAGAAGTCCTGTTATACTAAAAAAGCCCTAGAAATCTAGGGCTTTTTTGTTGCTATTTAGGGTGGAAGACCGGATTCGAACCGGCGACCCTCGGTACCACAAACCGATGCTCTAACCAACTGAGCTACAACCACCATTTGTAAGCGTTGGCAAAGGTAATTTTTTTTGGCCATTGTTTCAAAAGAAACCTTATACATTTTTTGATAATTCTCCTATTAGGTATAGCGTAAAACACTTTTGTTGGACTTAAATAGGAACTCCTAATGGAAGAAAACTCGATGAAATACAGCTTTTTTGGGACCAAACAAACAAAAAGACGTGTTTCACAACATAAATTATATCGTGGCTGTAGTCAAATGTATTTTAGATTTTAGAATTACTGACATAAAAATGATTCGAATAACAACTTTTACGTCTACCCCACTACTTCGCAAGGTAAAATGGTCTTGTTTGTTGATTCTTTTTATCTTCAATTTTTCGTTCGTTATTGGGCAGGAAACAAAACGAAATGAACTCTTAAAGGAACTTCAAAACTTAAGAGCATCACAGGCGTTTAACCCTAAAGATTCTACTTATGTTGATCTATTACTCGAATTAAGAACCCGTTTTAGATACTATAATAGAGATAGTGCTCTTCTTCTTACTCAAGAAGCCCTGAGTTTGAGTGGGAATATTGGTTATCGTCTCGGTGAAAGCAAGGCACTTATAGGAATTGGTGACTACTATTCGGACAAGGGACAAACGGACAGCGCCATTGTAAATTATGCCCAAGCTCTCAGTGTATCCGAATTTATAAAAGAGGATAAACTTAGTCTTTGGATAAAAAATAACTTAGCCGGGGAGCATGCCTACAAAGGTGATTATGCAAAGGCGCTAACAGGATATTTAGAAGCCATTGAATTGGCAGAAAAAATTGAAGATTTAGAGGTGCTTTCAATCATGAATGAAAACATTGCTAATCTATATGCCTCTCAAAAAGATTACGAGCAATCACTGGAATTTTATAACAAGGTAAAAAAGATAAATGTTCAATTAGGCAACGAAGTCATAATGGCGGAAACCTTAAGTAATCTGGCATCTGTATACGCAGATATGGGAAAACTGGATTATGCCATGTTCAACATAAATAAAAGTATAGCCATTTTTGAAAAGCATGAAATTTTAGATTGGCTAGCCTTTAGCTATGAAATAAAAGGAAAAGTATATCTCAACAATAAAAAATACAAATGGGCCCTCTTTTGGTATAATCAAGCCGAATTATTACATCGAAATTTAGACGACGACCGAGGTATTATCGACTTGTTCAATGGAATGGCCGAAGCCTATTATGCTCAAGGAAAAGACAGCCTTTCTCAGCATTTTGCCGAAATAGCTTATGAGATTTCTGATAGAATTTCCTTTCTTGAAGGAACACAGAAATGTGCAAAAACACTTTACCGTATTTATAAAAACAAAGAAGAATACGACAAGGCCCTATGCTTTCATGAACTTTATCAAAGTCTCTCAGAGACTCTATCAAGAAATGAAAATAAAAAGAGTCTTACTATGTTCAAAACCAAAACAGAGTACGACAAACAAAAGCTGCAGTTAATTGAAGATAATGACAAGGCTTTGGCACAGCAACAGCGTTATGTAAATATCGCTATTGCTATACTGTTTGTTTTTATAGTAATAACTTTCCTGGTTTATAGAAGTCAAAAAATACAGAAAGTACTTAACAAAGAGCTGGAAGATAAACAAGTTATCTTAGAAAAAAGAGAAGCAGAACTCCATGAAAACAATCAAACCAAAACGAAATTGTTTTCAATAATCGGTCATGATCTGAGAGGACCTATTGGAGCATTACAAGAATTATTGAGACTTTACGCTGATGGTGATGTCACCACTAAAGAATTCCTTGGATTTCTCCCAAAACTGAGAGAAGATATTAATCATATTGGCTTTACTCTTAACAACTTATTATCTTGGGGTAATACGCAGATGAATGGCGCCACTACCAAGCCTTCCATGATGGCTTTAGAGACTATAGTAGAGGGAAATATTAATCTATTATCGGAAATTGCGACTAAGAAATCAATTAATATCATTAATGATCTACAAGAGAATACACTCACTTGGTCAGATAGCAATCAAATTGATATTGTTATAAGAAACTTAATTAGTAATGCCCTCAAGTTTACTCCAAGAAACGGTGTAATTAAAATTGAAGCTTATGAAAGGGATACCCAATGGGAAGTTATCGTAAAAGATACCGGGGTTGGTATGGATGAAATGACCGTAAGCAGGATCTTTGAAAAAGAATCTACCATCTCTACCTATGGCACACAAAATGAAAAAGGAACAGGGCTGGGATTATCACTTTGTAAAGAAATGGTCGAAAAAAATGGAGGACTAATATGGGCTCACAGTGTATTAAGAAAAGGAAGCGTATTCCACTTCACCCTTCCCAAAGCCGAAAGTAGCTATAGCAAAGCCGTTTAAACTATATCCCAAAGGGTTTTAACTGCGATATCTCTCTCGGTTGTAAATCCCTCTGCGAACTCTACCCCTACCAATCTGCCTAAATCTCTCGCTCTATATTTAATACTATCTGTAAAATTTTTACTGCTTATTGGTGTATCCGGTTCTTTGCTGTCTGGATTATAGAACTGTGATTCATAAGCCATTATTGCTTCCATTTTTTTGTTCATATATTCTGAAACATCCACTACAAAATCTGGTTTCAAATTCTTCCATTGGATATAATGATAAACATATTTGGGTCTCCATGCGTCTTGCCAAGTTTCAGCACCTGGTAGTTTGGTGTCAACTTTAACTAAGCCACTAAGAAAACAAGAATCACTAACTAACTTACTGCCTTTGGCATGATCTATATGACGATCGTCTACTGCATTACAAAGAACAATATCTGGTTGATATTTTCTAATTGTCTGGATAATGGTCATCTGGTGATCAGAATCATTAATAAAGAAACCATCGGCAAATTCCAAGATTTTCTCGAATACTAACCCCTAATATCTTAGCAGCGTTTTCCGCTTCTTTATCTCTTATTTCGGCAGTACCCCTGGTTCCTAATTCTCCTCGGGTCAGGTCAATTATTCCAACTTTCTTGCCTTGACCAATACAATTGGCAATAGTGCCGCCAGCACCCAATTCTGCGTCGTCCGGATGGGCTCCAAATACTAATACATCTAATTTCATCTATATTTTTCTCCTAAGATTATGGCGTGTTAATTGCCAATTGATTTTTGCTTACTTCTTTAAGGGCTTGTTCAATATCAGCAATTAAATCTTCTTTATCTTCGATCCCTAGGGAAAACCTTATTAGGCCATCCGCAATCCCCTGCTTTTTTCGTTCTTCCGGGGAAAGAAGGCCGTGAGATGTTTGAGCGGGTGCTAAAACAGTGCTTTCAATCCCGGCCAAACTCATGGAAGATTTTATAAATTTTAGTGCTTTTCTAAATTCCCTGGCATCAATATTTTCATCCAATTCAAAAGACATCATCCCACCAAAACCTCGCATTTGCTTTTTGGCCAATTCATGATCTTTATGCGTTTTTAAACCGGGATAATATACCTTTTTTACCAGCTCATGCTTCTCCAAATAATTAGCAAGATGTCCGGCATTTTCATTTTGGGCCTTTACTCTAATTCCCATAGTTTTTATACTCCGCTCTAACAGCCATACTGTATAATCGCTTAAACTACCCCCCAGATTAATAGCTAGTTTAAATATAGGTTCCATTAACTCCTTTGAGGTAGCAATAGCTCCGGCACAAATATCCGAGTGCCCCCCCATATACTTGGTGGCACTGTGAATAACTACATCAATTCCAAAATCAATTGGATTTTGATTAACGGGGCTGGCAAAAGTGTTATCAATAATACTTATCAAATCGTATTTGCTTGCCAGATCTGAGATGGCTTTCAAATCTGTTATCGTTAATAAGGGATTGGATGGGGTCTCAATATAAATAACTTTGGTGTTTTTCTGAATCTTATCCTCAAAATCCTTAGCCTGTAAACCATCCGTGAAAGAATAAGAAATACCCATTTTCTCAAACTGAGTGGTAACGAGGTTATAAGTGCCTCCATATAACATGTTTTGAAGTACAATATGATCCCCGGAGGATAAAAATGCCAACACTCCTGTACTTACCGCAGCCATTCCACTTCCAAAAATCATAGCTGCCTCAGCATGCTCCAAGGCTGCAATTTTTATTGAGAGTGCTTCCTGATTAGGTGTATTAAAATATCTGGGATATCTCTTATGTTCAACATCTTCAAAGGCATAAGAAGTGCTCATATACAATGGAGATATAGCTCCTTTATACTCATGATCCTCTAATTCTCCTATATGTGTGCAGATAGTATTGATACCTAAATCTTTCTTTTTCATATGTTCCATTTTAAGCGACTAAAGTTACAAAATTAGACTAAACACTCACCTTTTTCCACAGCCCCTTTCTAAACCACCAAATAGCGATAATGGACAAGAGAACCTCAGCCAGGGTTATTGCCAAGAAGACTCCCAAAGCTCCCAGCTCAAATGTGATAGCTGCTAAATAGGCAAAAGGTAGTTGAAAAACCCAAAAGGCTATCAAATTAATCTTCGTAGGGGTTTTGGTATCACCTGCCCCATTAAAAGCCTGTGATATGACCATCCCATAAGCATAAAACAGATATCCTGAAGCTACAATCTGAAGACATAATGCCCCATTAGATACTACATTCTCTACCCCTGTAAAAAGGCGAATGATTTGCTCTGCAAAAAGTAAATAGATGACCGAAACGGAAAGCATAAAAATAGCGTTATACTTGCCTGTAATCCATACAGATTTTTCAGCACGCTCGGGCTGTTTAGCCCCTAAGTTTTGTCCTACTAAAGTCGCCGCTGCATTACTCATCCCCCATGCTGGCATAAAAGTGAACATCATAACACGTATCGCAATTGTATAACCGGCAAGGACTTCACTTCCAAACTCTGACATAAGACGCATAAGGAATACCCAGCTAGAAGTGCCAATCAGAAATTGAGCGATACCCCCTATAGACACTTTTATAAGATTAACCATTACCCCTATGCGCAGAACAAGATCTTTTAGGTTTAGCTTTATTTGACTCCACCCAAAAAATAAAATCATCAACTGAAAAACAACCGCCGTACCTCTCCCTATATTGGTAGCAATAGCGGCACCCATAACCCCATATTCCGGAACGGGGCCCCATCCAAATATAAAAATTGGATCTAAAATAATGTTCAAGCCATTTGAGAGAACTAAGGTCCACATGGCTACAGAGGCATCCCCTGCCCCTCTAAAAATAGCATTGATAAGAAATAGTAAGACAATGGTAATATTTCCGCCAAGTAACCACTGGGTATAGCCATAGCCTTCTGCAATCAAATCTGACTCGCCACCCATTAACGCCAGTATTTCCTTAGCATAAATAAGTCCGATTACGCCAATTACCACAGCGATGAGAATTCCTAGAAAAATAGCCTGTGTGGCTGCTTCCCTAGCCCCTTTTAAGTTCTTCTCGCCTACCCTTCGGGCTACAACCGCAGTAGCCGCCATACTTAAGCCAATAGCCAAGGCATAAACTAAGGTAATAACCGATTCTGTTAAACCTATGGTGGCTACTGCATTTACACTTACCCTCGACACATAAGCTATATCTACGATAGCAAAGATAGATTCCATCATCATTTCCAGAATCATGGGTATTGAAAGCATAAAAACGGCCTTGCGGATACTCCCTGAGGTAAAATTTGATTCTTTACCGGTTATGGCAATGATAAAATATAGAGATAGTTTTTTAAGAGAAATAGAATTCTGTGATGACATGATGTAGAAATTATATTAAAGGAAGAATAAAATGTCCGGTATACTAGCGTGATGCAAGCTTACTGATTGGCAATCGCCTCAATGACATCTATTTGAAACATAATTTCTATAACTTACTGATAAAACAAAGATGCAATTTTTTTTTAAAATATAAAATCGATTTTAGTCAAGCCTTCTAGCTTGATCAATTGAAAGATCATTTAGTCTAATTTTTGAGGACCTTCAGAATTGTTATAAATCATCCAGCGTTCGTTTTGAATAGATTTATAGATTATTTCATACCGCAAGCCATTACTTAATAATTCCTCCAGGCTTCTTGTAATCAAATTATAATCCTTTTCAGAATTCTGTACCCGAAACACATTATATGTAGAATTAGCAGGTATGGCTATTCCTTTATCTAGCGTTGCATTGGAAAAGAACTTAACACTATCTAAAATTGGTTTTTGGTATATAAGATAATCATATAAGCGATTATCAAAGTCTTTAAGATCATGCTTTTTACCATCGTAATAAATGACAACTGATTCTAAGATAGCAGGGCCAACGCCATGATTTTTTATATCTAAAGAAAATATATTTTCAGGCGTATTACTTGAGGTTGATAATTGCAGATAAGGCAGAATAGAAATAAAATTCTGTTTACTCATTAAGTTGGTCTGATAGATAAAAATAATAAGCGTAAATAGGCTTATAGTCATCGCTGAGAGACTAAGTATTTTATCTGAATTCCATTCTAGTTTTACTCTGGCCATACTTTTATTTACATACCTGTTCTAGATTAAAAATATAAAAATTATGAAATTGTTACATAATTAGCATAATTAATTATGAAATCTCGGCAGGCATAAAACACTTTTTACTAGCTGGATTTAAATAGTACGTAGATGCAAAATAGTATTTACTTGGCGTAATTTATTCTATAACGCCAATAACTAATACCTCCTAGTATAAGAACCGCAAATAGGGTATACCATACAAAGGTTGGTGTTATTACTTGAGAGCCACTGGCATAACTATGGAGACCTACCAAATAAAAGTTTACCCCAAAATAGGTCATCATAATACTTCCGAATGCCAAAATACTGGCAAAATTGAAGGTCCAGGAGCCTCTGAGCCCGGGCACCAATCGCATATGAAGAACAAATGCATAGATCATAATAGAGATCAGGGCCCAAGTTTCTTTAGGATCCCAACCCCAATAACGACCCCAACTTTCATTGGCCCATTGCCCCCCAAGAAAATTTCCAATGGTGAGCATTACTAAGCCTACCGTTAGGGACAACTCATTAATAATGGTAAGTTCCTTTAGACTGTTCTGCATGCGTTCTTTATTCTCCTTATTCGTAAGAATTATGAGCAACAAACACACTATTCCCAAGATCATCCCTACGGTTAAAGGACCATAACTCCCAACAATTACGGCAACATGGATCATTAACCAATAACTATCTAATACAGGCACCAAGTTGGCAATGGATGGATCTACCCAGCTTTGATGTGCAATCCAAAGTAACATGGAAGTAACAAAGGCAGAGGCGGCAATAGTCATATCACTCTTTCTTCCTAATAATAAACCCATTCCCATAGTAGCCCAGGAAACATACAAAATACTTTCGTAGGCGTCACTCCAGGGAGCATGTCCCGAAATATACCAACGTATAATTAGCCCTATAGTGTGCCATATAAAAAGAACATATACGGTCCCTTTAAAAAAGTAGGTCCCCATTCTCCAGACAGCTCTTTCTTTAAAAATTCTAAAGACCAAGACAAAGAACATGAGCACCCCTACAAGAACATAAAACTTATAAAGTCGATTAAAAATATCCAATTTATTGTAAACTACTTCTGCCTTAATCCTCTCTTCTGAAGGCAAAACTTCACTTCCATGGTTTAACTGATTCTGATGAAAAGCAGAAAGAAGTTTGTCTGCTTCGCTGTAATCCCCATCCACTATTGCCTTTCGCAAAGAAATCAAATAATAGGGAACAGCATTTTTTATAAAATTGGCATATAGGGAATCCGCCACAGGAAATTGCCCCGAACGATATTCCACATTGGAAACCCATTTATTATTCTCATCATTGAGCAATGGAAATATTTTAACTATTTCTCCACTCAACGCCCTGTTGAGTAAACCTAGTCTAAGATCGAGATCTTTAAAATCTTTTTGAAACTTATCCGGAGTATTAGTAGCATAAGCTTCTTGTAAATAAGGTGCTAGTTTGTATCTCCCCTTTTTATCAAAAAAGTCGGTAGCCTTCACATATCTTTTCTCTTGTGAAACGGAAATTAAATTCCTTAGACTATCATTTTGCCCTTTCTTATCCAGGGCAATAAAGTCGGTATTATACCAAAGAGCAGGATTTAACATCATCGATAAGAAAACCTGATCGGCATTGAGGTTCTTATAGGTATTTTTAAAACTTAACTTTCTTAATAGTTCCGAAGAAAAGGTATTTATTGGCTTCATTCTGCCTCCTGCATCTTGTATGACCAACTCCCCAAACTTTGCGGCATGTTCCTTAGAAACTGTTGAGATGTTCAGTAGCGAATCTAGCTGAAATTGTGCAGGATTATTGGCATGTTCATGATCTTCGTCCGGCGTTTGGGCGCTCAAGTTGTGAACATTGAGAAAAAATAATAATACTATAACGGACGTTACGGATTTTTTGGAAGTGATTTTTTCGAGGGATCTACCAAGATCTTTAAATCTTGTCTTGCCAAAAAACATAATACCCATTAGTCCCATGTACAACAAAAAATAACCAATATAGGTTATCCAGGTACCCAATAAATCATGATTTACAGAAAGTACTGTTCCTTTTTCATCCGGATCAAAACTGGCTTGAAAAAATCGATAACCTTGTGATCCAGAATATGATTCATGTAAATGTCATAATCGAACGGTCTTTCATCTTCGAGGGTAACTTTACTCATAAAAGAGGCATAACTTTTCTCTGTTCCGGGGTATTTTTCGGCAATAAAATCATTAAGCTTAATAGCAAATGGCAACTCATATATCTTTGATCCATAGCGTATTGAAAAATTTAATCCCCCAAGCTGTATTGGGTCGGTAAAACTACCTGATCCTTTTCCGCCCAATATAGTTTGTGTAAAGCTCTCACCCTGGCTTGTAACCTTTAAAAGGAGCGCATCTTGGGTGGCCTGCGATATCTCCTCTTCCGGTACCTGAACAATACCCCTACTTCCTTTTACTAACGGCTCGGGCACTACAAACTGCATCCCACCCATTGTGTACAAGGATCTCAGTTGAAAGCTCTGTAAGCTATCTTTTATCACCTCTCCTTGAAACTGATCTGCCATTCGCATAAAATTCCCTTCAAAAGGAGTGCTTATTTGAGAAAGACTATCTGAAAGAAAAAGGTTTACGGCTCCAGGGGTTTCTTTATTTAAAGAAAAGAGAACATTGTGAATATTTGTTACAGTGCCTTCTTCTAAATAATGTTCATGTCTGTTACCATCTCCGGCCTCGACAATCTTAAGATAATTTTTTCCTTGCTCATCGGGGATAAAACCCATTTTTGCCCCTGCAATAAAACCTTCATAACTAATCTCCAGCTCCTGCCCGTTAAAATCTGAATTCCATGGTAAATTAGACTTAATGGCTTCAGAAGTAACGATGAGATCATCTTCCAGGACCTTACGCTTTACTTCTCCATCAATCTCCCCATCAATATGCACAGTGAGATAAGTTTTGTCGGAATAAAAAACATTTTCTGTTTTACCCTCCCTGATTGGCATCATGCCTTCAAAGCTTATATATCTTGTAACAAAAGCGCCAAGGATAATCAATATCCATGAAAGGTGGAGTAAAAGAACCGGCCACTTTTCCTTTCTTAACAAGCGGTATCTAAATATATTTCCGACAAAATTAATTACAAAAAAGACCATAATGACTTCAAACCAGGTGGCATTATAGATCCATATCCTTGCTGTTTCCGTGCTATACCAACTTTCTATAAAAGTGCCAAAAGCCATGGCGGTAGCAAAAACCAAAAAAAGGATCGCCATAAGACGAGTTGAAAAGAAAACTTTGGACAGTAACTCTTTCATTTTTCAAACAATTTTATTCGATTGCAAAAGTAAGGCCTTTTTGCCATTTTAACAGGATGATAATTTCTAAAAAACAAACTATTCTGTTGAACATTTTGAATGTGCAAAACGCTATAATTATTGTATTTTTGAGCATGATTAAAGTAGTTCTTATAGGTACCGGCAAGGTGGCCAAACATCTTTTTAAAGCCTTTTATATCTCTAAACAAATTGAACTGGTTCAGGTGATTGGAAGGTCCAAAACTTCACTGCTACCTTTTAAGGAATTAGTGGACACCAGCACGAATTATGAAAATATTAAAGATGCTGATATTTACATTATAGCTATAAGTGATACTGCTATTAATACTGTTTCTGAGCATCTTAAAACAAATAAAAAGTTTGTTGTGCATACCTCCGGCAGCACTCCCATGAAGAGTATTTCATCCGCGCATCGGAAAGGTGTTTTTTACCCTTTACAAACTTTTAGTTCAGGAAGAGAAATTGACCTAAGTGAAGTGCCTTTTTGTTTGGAGACAGAATACAAAGAAGATTATCGCCTATTGCAAAAACTTGCTAACGCTGTTTCCGAAAAAGTATACAGCATAAATTCCGAACAAAGGAAATTACTTCATTTAGCCGCTGTTTATGTAAATAATTTTACAAACCATATGTATTTCCAAGGAAATAAATATTGTGAAAAGGCAGGGGTTCCTTTTAGTATACTGACGCCGCTAATCATAGAAACAGCAAAAAAGATAGAAGAATTATCGCCATATGAGGCACAAACAGGGCCAGGGAGAAGAAATGACAAAGACACTTCAAAAAGCCTAGAAGGCCTTATAGGAGATCCTCTCCAAAAAGATATCTTTGCACTTGTCACTAAATCAATAGAAAACACATATGACCAAGAGTTATAAAGAATATTTGTTAGACATAGACACCTTCGTTTTTGATGTTGACGGGGTATTTACTAATGGAAAAGTTTTGATTACCGAAGAAGGGGAGTTATTGCGAACTATGAGTGTAAAAGATGGCTATGCCCTAAAAACAGCTATTCAAAAAGGCTATAAAGTAGGCATCATTTCAGGCGGAACCAACGAGGGAGTGCGCAAAAGATTTAAAAGTTTAGGGGTGAAGCATATCTATTTGGGAGCCGATCAAAAAGTTGCTCCCTTAGAAGATATAATGAAAATTCTGGGTGTTAAGAACACGCAAATTCTTTATATGGGTGACGATCTTCCTGATATTCCTGTAATGAAATTAGCAGGGATTGCGGCCTGCCCTCAAAATGCTGTCCCTGAAGTAAAAGCCATTAGTAAATATGTATCTCATAAAAATGGTGGTGATGGCTGCGTACGCGACGTGATAGAACAAGTTCTGAAAGTGCGAGGAGATTGGTTCGACAATTTTAGTGCCTCGAATGACTGATAAACCCAAATTTATAAACAATAACGGTCATAAAATCATTTTGGCTAGTGGTTCCCCAAGACGACAAGAGCTGCTAAAACAAATGGGGTTTGATTTTGAAATTAATCTAAAATCGATCCCTGAAATATACCCCGAAGACTTAAAGGGAAGCGAAATCGCACTATACCTTGCTAAGTTAAAAGCCTCGCCCTTTCTAAAAAGTCTTCAGGCCAATGAGATTGTAATTACAGCAGATACCGTTGTTTGGCATCAAAACAGGCACTTGTCAAAAGCAGCAGATAAAGAAGAGGCCATAGCAATGCTAAAGTCCCTCTCAGATTCCTGGCATGAAGTTATCACTGCAGTTTGCTTCAGCAGTTTAAAGCAGCAAAAGCTCGTACATGAAGTTACCAAGGTTAAGTTCAAGAAACTATCTGAAATGGAAATTTTACACTATGTAAAAAACTATCAGCCCTTTGATAAAGCCGGGGCCTACGGTATACAGGAATGGCTTGGGCTTATTGGGATCGAAGAAATCAAGGGCTCCTACACTAATGTCGTGGGACTTCCAACCCAAAGTGTCTACAATTGCTTGTCGACTTTGTTAACCGAAGAATGAATGCTTATTTTTACAAAAAAAATGTTATGAATAAAAGAAGTTTAATTGGGTTACATTTATTGACCTTGGTTATTTTATTAGCCTATGCCTGCAATGAGCCATCCAAAAATGTACCCCCCCGCTCTGCTGAACCAGAAAACAGCACTCCTGTAAAGGCAACCTATAACTCTCCTAAGCTATCAGATGAATTTAAAGCTTACTGGTATGCAGGAGAGGCCGAAATTACTTCTTACGAGCTTAAACAGGCTCGCTATGGAGAAATTCGAGAAGGCAACTCAACGCTCATCTTTGTAACTGAACCTTTTTTGAAATTTAAACAAGTAAAGGCGGATGGGAAAAAGAAAAGTAATGTTCCTGTTTTAAAACTAAATAGCACAAAGAATTATCTTACCGGTATTTATCCCTATTCCATTATGAGTAGTTCTTTTTATCCCTTAAGAGATCTAAAACATGCCATTAAGTTATCCACATCAGTACAAGAATGGTGCGGACATGTGTACGTTCAGTTGAACAATAGAGAGAATTTTGATATTAAATCGCACTCTTATTTTGAAAATGAGGCAGATCAAGAAATAAAACTAGATAAGAATTATCTGGAAAACGAATTGTGGAATATGATTCGAGTATGGCCTGAAGAGCTGCCCCTTGGGGAGATTAAGCTCATTCCTTCTTTAGAACATCTAAGAATGGCCCATAAGGAAATTAAAGCTTATACAGCCACTACATCCCTAGAAGAGAACGGCAATCTTAATATCTATAAAATACACTATCCTGATCTTGAACGAACTTTAAGCATCCATTTTAGTAGTGCTTTTCCCTACAGTATAGAAGGCTGGGAAGAAGAAACTGTTGGAGGCTATGGAGATAACAAGAAAAAACTCACTTCAAGCGCTAAAAAAATTAAGAGAATAAAATCTCCCTATTGGCGACAAAATAGCAACGCTGATATAATTTGGAGGGACAGCCTCGGGCTGTAAAACTGAAGCATAAAGTCCGAAAACTACAATTGTAATTTTAGAATCCTATTCTAAAGGGGTAAGCACGGGTGTTAAAGAAGTTCTAAATTTGACGGAAGAGCTTTTAATCTTTCTATATTTGACCACCAAACGAATATATATTCAATGCGTATCTTAGTCCTCCTTTGTATTGCGATTTTATGCAATGTAAATTCTTTTCACGCTCAGGCACCCAAACCAAGTTCTTCATCAGAGATTTATCATTCGGTTCAAAAATTGAACTTTTTGGGAACAGCTTTGTATATTGCTGCCCATCCTGACGATGAAAACACTAGGTTAATCTCTTATCTTTCAAACGAGACAAAAGCTAGAACCGGATATTTATCTCTTACTAGAGGTGATGGAGGTCAAAATCTTATTGGTCAAGAACTTAGAGAATTATTAGGTGTTCTTAGAACCGAAGAATTACTCGCGGCCAGATCAGTAGACGGGGGAGAGCAATTCTTTACCAGAGCCAATGATTTTGGATATTCAAAACATCCAGATGAAACCTTGAAAGTTTGGGATAAAGAACAAGTACTTTCCGATATAGTTTGGACGATTCGCAAATTTAGACCAGACGTTATAATCAACCGATTTGATCATAGAACCCCTGGAAGCACCCATGGACATCATACCTCTTCAGCTATTTTAAGCGTTGAGGCCTTTGATATTGCAAATGACAAAAATGCCTACTCTCAGCAGCTAAGTCAGGTTACAACCTGGCAACCGAAAAGAATATTTTTCAATACTTCATGGTGGTTTTATGGAAGTCAGGAGAATTTCGAAAAGGCAGATAAATCCAAAATGATGGAATTAGATGTGGGAGTTTATTATCCATTAGCAGGTATGTCTAATAATGAAATTGCGGCTACAGCAAGTTCACAGCATTTATGCCAAGGTTTTGGCAGACCCCTAGAAAGAGGAAGTCAGCCAGAATATATAGAGTTATTAAAAGGGGATATGCCGAGTAGCGAAAATAACTTGTTTGAAGGTATTGACACAAGCTGGTCTCGTATGACAGGCGGCGAGCCCATTGGAAAAATATTATATGAGGTAGAAAGCAATTTTAATTTTGTAGATCCAGCCTCGCATTTACCGTCCTTATTAAAGGCTTACACCCTTTTAGAAAAAACAGAGTCTTCTTATTGGAAAGATATTAAATTAGAAGAGCTAAAGAACTTGATAGTTTCTGTTAGCGGTCTTTTTTTAGAGGCAACTTCAAAAGATTCTTTTACGAATCCCGGTAGTGATCTTACGGTAAGACTAGAGTTATTAAACAGGAGTACCCATAAAATACTAGTTAGTTCTTCAGGATTAGTAGGCTCCGAACCCTCTTATATGGACCTTTCTTTGGAAAATAATAAAAAGAAAGAGGTTGAAATGGAGATTAAAGTATCCGAGGATACTCCTTATTCTAATCCATACTGGCTAAATGATAAATGGAGCCTGGGGATGTACAAAGTAGATGAGCAAGACCTCATAGGCAATCCTGAAACAACCCCTCCTCTAAATGTATATTTTAATTTGGAGATTGAAGGTATTCCTCTAACCATAGAAAGACCGGTTGTATATAAATTTTCTAAGCCAGATAAAGGTGAGAGATATCAACCCTTAGGCATTATTCCGGAGGCTACGGTTCGTTTTGATAGCAAGGTGCTCCTTTTTTCTGATAAGTCTCCCAAGGAGGTTCCTGTTAGAGTAACAGCGCACAAAGACAATCTTAAAGGAAAAGTGCAACTTAGTTTTGCAGAGGGCTGGGAAGTAGATAAAGAATTTCAAGATTTTGAAATTAAGAAAAAGGGAGAGGAGATTACCTTAATCTTTAAAATTACTCCTCCTATGAAAGATAACGAGGCTCATATTTCTCCAATAATTCACTTGGGCAATAAGAAGCTCAATAAAGAATTAATACTCATATCCTACGATCACATACCTACCCAAACGGTACTCCTGCCGTCTGAAACAAAGGTAGTGCGCTTAAATATTGAAAAAGTTGGCGAGCATATTGGTTATATAGCAGGGGCAGGGGATGAAATCCCGGAGAGCCTGAGAGAGATTGGCTATTCTGTTCATATGATCGACCCATCCTCTATAGAAGCAGGTAGTTTAGATCGTTACGACGCTATTGTTACAGGAATTCGCGCCTACAATGTAAACGAAGAACTAAAGTTTAAGCAATCATATTTGTTGGAGTATGTTAAAAATGGTGGAAATCTTATAATTCAATATAATACAGCCGGACGAAGGGATAAGAAATTTGATAATTTGGCCCCCTACCCCCTTTCCTTGTCTAGAGGACGGGTTACCGACGAAACTTCTGACGTAATAATAACAGCAGAGAGCCACCCTTTGGTGAATTTTCCAAACAAGATTAGTGAGAAAGATTTTGAGGGTTGGGTACAAGAAAGAGGACTCTATTTTCCAGACGAATGGGACGCGAGGTTTACACCTATTTTATCGATGCACGATGAAGGAGAGAGCTCGCTTGAAGGATCCCTTCTCGTTGCACCGTATGGACAAGGCAATTATATCTATACAGGCCTAAGCTTCTTTAGAGAGCTTCCCGCAGGCGTCTCAGGCGCGTATAGACTGTTTGCCAACATGCTTTCTTTGGGTAACGAAGAATTACAGAATAACACAGATATAAAAGGAAAATAATGCTTGATAAGATTATTTGGAAAAAGCAGTATACGGTAGTTTTAGTTTTAAACGCTATATATATTCTTGCTTTCTGGTTAATTATGTCTGCTTACAGCTAGTATGGGAAAAATAGACTGGATAATTCTTATCGGAACACTTCTATCCATTGTGATTTATGGAGTTTGGAAAACTAGAATCAATAAAGACGTATCCGACTATGTTCTAGGAGGAAATAAGTCGAAATGGTGGACCATTGGATTATCGGTTATGGCTACTCAGGCCAGCGCAATAACTTTTCTTTCTACCCCCGGACAAGCCTTCCATGATGGGATGGGTTTCGTACAATTTTATTTTGGCTTGCCCATAGCCATGATTATTATTTGTATGGTTTTTATTCCTATTTATCACAGGTTAAAGGTCTATACAGCATATGAATTCTTAGAGCGCAGGTTCGATCTAAAAACAAGGACCCTGGCCGCAATTTTATTTCTTATTCAGAGAGGCCTTGCTGCCGGAATTACCATTTTTGCTCCTTCCATTATCCTTAGTGCTGTTTTAGGATGGGATTTAAAAACCCTCAATATTATTATAGGATCCTTGGTTATTATCTATACCGTCTCAGGGGGTACCAACGCGGTGAGTGTAACTCAAAAACAGCAAATGTTTGTCATCATGACAGGAATGTTTATTGCTTTCTTTTTTATTCTAGGCTACCTTCCTGCGGATATAACCTTTACTAAAGCTCTTAAAATTGCCGGTGCCAGTGAAAAGCTAAACATATTGGATTTTAGTTTAAACACACAGAGTCGTTATACTTTTTGGAGCGGTATTACGGGTGGAATGTTTCTGGCTTTGGCCTATTTTGGGACTGACCAAAGTCAGGTACAACGATATTTATCGGGTAAATCGATTCGTGAAAGTCAACTTGGTTTAATTTTTAATGGCATTCTAAAAATCCCCATGCAATTTTTTATTCTATTGGTTGGGGTAATGGTTTTCGTTTTTTATCAATACAATCCATCTCCCTTAAATTTTAATCCGGCTGCAACAAAGGCAGTTCTAGAATCAGATTTGGCGGATAATTATAAAATTTTAGAAGAGAGTCATCGGACCTTAGAAGTAGAAAAAGCAGAAGCACAGCTCGCGTTCTCAAAGGCACTATCCTTGGAGGATGAACAAAAAAAACAAAGCACTAAGGAAGAAATGCTCTTATTAATTGCCAGAGATAGGAGCAACCGGGAAGCAGCCAAAGCTATGATACACGAGGCTAATACTATTGTTGAGGTCAATGATAAAGATTATGTATTCATACATTTTATATTAAACTATCTTCCAAAAGGGCTTATAGGCTTGCTATTAGCTGTGATACTCTCTGCCGCTATGTCTTCTACAGCTTCTGAGCTTAATGCTTTAGGAACCATCAGCGCACTTGATCTTTACAAGCGAAATAAAAAAACTAATATGCCTCCCGAGCATTATGTAAAAGTTTCTAAACTATTCACGCTGCTTTGGGGAATTATTGCCATTCTTATCGCCTGTGTTGCTAATCTATTTGATAATTTAATTCAACTAGTGAATATCATAGGATCTATTTTTTATGGCAATGTACTGGGTATTTTTTTATTGGCTTTCTTTTTTAAATATATCAGAAGTAATGCCGTGTTTATCTCCGCTATACTTACTCAAATAGTGGTTATTATTGTCTTTCAACTAGATTGGATGTCCTATTTATGGCTCAATGCTTTTGGTTGCACTTTTGTAATCCTCTTGGCCTTTGTCTTAGAATCGTTCGACAGACTTCATAAAGGACCAACAGTTGATGTTACCAAATAGTATCTAGGTAGTAAGGTGCATTACATATCCTTTTGGTAACTCTATGCTTTAAATTGTGTCTTGTCAAGAGGCTCCGGGCTTTTCTGTTGGAATCATTTAACAGCACTCACAAAGCATATAGAGGTTACTGGAGAATGTATCGATGAACTCAAAAGAACTAAAAAGGCCCTTAAAGACTTACAATTAAAGTCCTAATGAATAATTTAAAGGAAGGTATAAAACAAAAACCCCCGGCATTATACCAGGGGTTTTTTATTAAAGATTTTTATAAGGGCTTACATAGCACCCCATTCCTTTAGGGAATCTTCATTCATTTTTACATAATCAGGGTTGTTAGCTTCTTTTGCAAGGGCCATCGATTTTTTTGCTGCCTCAATAGCACCTTTTTTATCCCCGAGCTTAGCATAAATTAAAGACTGACGTCTCACAACCCAATAAGCTTGACCATTTTTAGCCACAGCCATATCTATCCACTCCTTAGCCTTTTCCAAATCTTCTCCTTCTTCAAAATAGTAAGAAGCTGCTGCATAGTAATCATTGGCAGATGGGCCGCCCATAACGGTTTCAATACTCTCTAGAGCCTTCTTTTTGGTAGGAACCATAAAAGGAACTTCAACATAGGTCTTATCCCACATGATTCCCAAAGTAGCTCCATTATTATGAAGATCGTATAAGCTCATTGTAAAAGTGTCTACGGACATAGGCATTGTTTTTACTTCAGCAGTAACTTTCGCTGCAATCTTGGCTTCATCCCATTCCTTAGGAGTTCCCCAATTGTTAGTATCCGAATAGAAGTATACCTCCCATGAAGAAGCACCGGGTTTAGTGAAGATAGCATAAGAACCAGCTACAACTTCCTTTCCGCCAATCGTTACATCATCACTAAAAGTGATCATAGAATTTTTATTAGCACCTGTTCTCCATAAGGCATCATAAGGTACTAAATCCCCAAAAATAGTTCTCCCTCTCATGGCAGGTCTGGAATATTCAAGTGAAACATCTGTAAGACCCACTTGTTGATTTACGGTAGCAGCCGGACTCGGAGCCGGAGTAGTAATTTGTCCTGTTAAGGTCATAGACAGCATAACACAACCAAATAATAATAGTAAATTTTTCATTTTTGAATTAGGTTTTTATAGTTCTCACAAAACTAGGAAATTAGGACTCTAACCTTTGTTAAGAATTCCTTAAATAAAGAAGGTCTGACTTAGCTATTTCAGGATAAAAGGTTCTGAAATAATAGCATCTTGTAGATAGATTGTAAGATAATAAACTGCCCCTTCTAGGCTTGCTAAATCGATTTGGTTATTCTCAATATTGCTGCTTTCACTAAAATGCACTCGCCTGCCCATTGCATCATAAATAGCCCTGCCATACACTTTTGATTGTGTGAGCAGATCATAACGAATGTTCTTATCTCTTTCAGATTTATATATGTAAAGTGTATGCTCAGTAGTCTTTATTAAAGTATCTCTTGCTGATTCTACTAAAGGAAGTACGTCTTCCTTTGTGCCCGCTTCCGTATTTATCTTCAGGAGTTGTGCCTGTAAGGCTATCGGCGGGTTACTATTTTGAAAATTTTCTGATGTCAAAAAAATATTTTTTAAATCTACCAGAGCTATCCCCTCAATTTGAGCTGTTCCAATACTTAAAAAGTCCTTTTTAATCTCCTCGGATTCCCCGGCTGTAGCCAAAGGATCTTTGATGGTTATCAAAAAAGGTTGTAATCTAGGGCTATACCCAACAAGGAAAGCACAATCGGTATTAACGTCATAGGTAGCGCCTGTTATGAGGCCGCCTATATTATAAGCACCTCGTTTGAACGCTTTAAAATCTCCCGCTTCTTTTGGCAAAACATAGACATTTGTATTTTGACTAACCCATTGTTTTGTAAAAATTACTAAAGAATCTTGTATAACGATCATGGCTTCCGCATCCCAGTCTGAATTGGAGTTTTCTGAGAAATCTGTTTGATCTTCATATTTGTAGAAAATAAGTTCGGCTTCTACCTCATCCTGAACTTCAAAAAGAGCTTTACTTATCTTATAGATGGCCAAATCCTGTCTGCCCCCTCTATTATTACCAATATCCCCAATGTAAATAAACTCCTCGTCCTGCGCCAAGTCCTCCCAATCAACATTGGTGGCGTTTAAGATTTTTACAGTGCGCGTAACTTCTAAACTTGTAGTATCTAATACATAGAGCTCGGCAGCATTGCCAGAATCGTTATGTGTTATCAATTTGCCCTTGTAAAAAAGAAGGCCGGAAGATTCAGGTATAAGCTCAGGAAGAGAGCCCACAATGTCCACAGTGATTTGAGCATTACTCTTTGTAGTGATAGTCAACAAAAAAATACAGGCAAAGGGAAAAAACCAACTTATCTTCATCCCGAAATTTACTAAATATTGATAGTTATTAATAGCTTATTAGTCATAAAGTCGAGATATCGGGATAGAATTATCTTTTCTGGGAGGAGAATGATCGCTTTCATTTAACACTTTAATTTTTGTTTAACAATATATATTTTTTATTAAACACTTATGGAATTAGCTTTGCTAAAAACATCCTAATGAAATTATATCAACTAAGAGCAAAACAAAGTTTACCCATGTCCATGGAGGAAGCATGGGATTTCTTATCGAGTCCTGCCAATTTAAAGGTTATTACTCCTGAGCATATGGGATTTAATATACTGGATGGGGCGGATAGAAAAATGTTTCCAGGCCAGATTATTCAATATATAGTATCACCCTTTGCCGGGATAAAGACTAAATGGGTAACAGAAATCACACATGTTAAAGAAGGAGCTTACTTTGTAGATGAGCAGCGGTTCGGCCCATACGCCTTATGGCATCACAAGCATTTTATCAGAAAAATTGAAGGGGGAGTAGAGATGGAGGATATCATCGATTACAAACTACCTTTTGGAATACTTGGTCAGATGATGCATCCTATAATCGTTAAAGGGCAATTAAAAAAAATATTTTCCTTTCGCGAAAAGAAGCTGGAAGACTTATTTGGAACTATGCCAAATACTACAAATGAGTTACATTTAAGATCTATATAATATGAAAGAAGCTGTATTAATGATTGGAGGGTCTTATGGAATAGGCCGCTCTATTATTCAACAAATTGAGTCAGACTACGAGGTGTTTGTGGCTTGTAGAAGCAAAGAGGAATTAGAGGGTTTAAATGTTCAACACATTCCTTTTAATGCTCTAACTGATAGTTTAGACATGAGTACCTTACCCTCTGAAATTAAAGGGTTTGTATACTGTCCTGGGAGTATAAATCTCAAACCTTTTAAAATGCTAAACCTCAAAAATTTTGAGGAAGATATGGAAATTAACTTCTTTGCTATGCTTAGAGTCGTCAAAGATATTATTGGCATTATGAAAGAAAGCAGTAGCATGGTTTTTTTTAGTACTATTGCCGTAAACAAGGGCATGCCTTTTCATTCCAGTGTAGCAGCATCTAAAGGAGCAATAGAAGGATTTGTCAAGTCTATTGCGGCAGAATATGCTCCAAATATTAGAGCCAATGTCATTGCTCCTTCTTTAATTGATACGCCCTTGGCGAAAAGACTTTTAAATAACGACAGAAAAAAAGAAGCCATGGCTCAGAGACACCCTTTACAACGCTTTGGAAAAGCAGATGATATCGGCCATTTAGCGGCATTTCTGCTTAGTGATAAAAGTAGCTGGATAACAGGACAAGTCATGGGAGTAGATGGCGGACTTTCTACCCTTAACCTCTAATTAAGATGAAGCCCAAAGTAGCCATTTTTTGGTTTAGACGTGATTTACGCTTTTCCGATAATAGAGGGCTTTTTGAGGCGCTTACAGGAGAGTACCCTGTTTTACCTATTTTTATTTTTGACAAAAACATCCTTGAAAGCCTTAGCGAGCTTGACCCCAGAGTTTCTTTTATTTATAAACGACTTCAGCAATTGAGGGAAGAACTCGTTGAGCGCCAAAAGGCTTCCATAGGAATCTTTTATGGGCAGCCATTAGAGGTGATAAAGAGTTTAACTAACCAATATGACGTTAAAGCTGTTTTAATAAACAGGGATTACGAACCCTATGCGCTTAAACGAGATAGTGAAATTAGCAAGACATTAGAAAAGCTAGATATTTCTTTTAAAACCTACAAAGATCAGGTCATATTTGAACAAGATCAGGTGGTTAAGGACGATGGCAAGCCATATGTAGTTTATACCCCTTTTATGCGAAAATGGAAAGCATTGTTTTCTAGCCTTAAGCCATCTTTGTTTTATGATTCCGACAGCCTTTTGAAGAACTGTTATCAAAATGTTGATTTACCAAATGTAAGTCTTGCTGAAATGGGCTTCAAGGAATCGACAATCCAAGTGCCTTCCTACAACATAGAAGACGATTTAATTGGGCGCTACCAAGAAACCAGAGATATACCATCACTAAAAAAGGGAACCTCAAAATTGGGACCTCATTTGCGTTTTGGCACCATCTCGGTTCGGCAGGTAGTCATAAAAGCACAAAGAAGCAGTCAGGAGACTTTTCTAAATGAATTAATCTGGAGAGAGTTTTTTATGCAAATTCTATGGCACTTTCCTAATACAGTGCACAAGGCATTTAAACCAAAATACGACAGAATCGCCTGGCGAAATAATAAGGAAGATTTTGAAAAGTGGAAAAATGGCAACACAGGCTATCCTTTGGTGGATGCTGGCATGAGAGAACTTAATACCACCGGTTTTATGCATAACCGTGTCCGTATGCTGGTAGCAAGTTTTTTATGCAAACACCTGCTCATTGACTGGCGCTGGGGCGAGGCCTATTTTGCTGAAAAATTACTGGACTTTGAACTCAGCAGCAATATTGGCAACTGGCAGTGGGCAGCAGGAAGTGGAGTTGATGCGGCCCCCTATTTCCGAATCTTTAATCCAACTACCCAGGTACAAAAATTTGACAAAGACCTCCTTTATATACAAAAATGGGTGCCTGAACTTCAAGAATTAAATTATCCCAATAAAATGGTCGATCATAAGGAAGCTCGCGAAAGATGTTTGCGCGTCTATAAAGAGGCATTACAATCATAGTTTCCCTTCCGGTAAATTCAGAATTCTTTTACTCTTTCAAAAGGAGTGGCCCCTACTCTATTCAACAAACGAAGGTCATCACCCGTTTTTGCCGACTTTTTTCTTCTAATATCCCTTAGCTAATAAAAAAAAATGTAGTTTTAGAGGACAACTAACCCTAATTGTTCTCTCCGATATGAAGTACATACTTATTCTTTCCCTCTTGATTACCTCTTTTGTTTCAGCACAAAGAATGGATAAAGATAAAAAAGAGGTAATCGCTTCAATTGAATCCAAGCAAGAACAACTTATTAGTATTAGCGATGAAATTTGGGCCCTGGCAGAAACCGCTTTTAACGAAGAAGGTTCTTCAAAAATCTTGGCTGACTATGCTGAGGAAAATGGTTTTAAGGTAGAACGTGGAGTGGCTGGTATGCCTACAGCTTTTACGGCCACCTATGGATCCGGAAAGCCGGTAATTGGAATACTTGGGGAGTTTGACGCCTTGCCTGGCATTTCTCAAAAAGCACAACCCACAAAGGATCCTCTTAACGAAGGGGCCGCTGGTCATGGCTGTGGACATAACCTTTTTGGTACGGCTAGTCTGGCTGCAGCAATTGCTGTAAAAGAGCTTATAGCTGAAGGCAAACTAAAAGGGACTATTCGATTTTATGGAACCCCTGCCGAGGAAAAGTTTTTTGGTAAAATTTGGATGGTTCGGGATGGCCTGTGGGACGATGTAGATGTTAACCTAAGTTGGCACCCCGGTCCCAAAACAGAGTCAGATGTCCAAAGTACTCTGGCCCTGGTAGATTTTAAAGTAGAATTTTTTGGTCAAGCTGCGCATGCCTCCGGAGATCCCTGGAATGGTAGAAGTGCTTCTGATGCCCTTGAACTTTATACCACAGGAATTAATTATTACCGCGAACATATAAAACCAACTGTTCGCATACATTACCATATTCAGGATGGGGGTCAGGTTGTAAATGTAGTGCCCGATTATTCCAAATTATGGGTGCGGGTAAGGGATTCCAAAAGAAGTGGCGTAATACCTGTCTATGAGAGGGTTAAAGAAATGGCAGAAGGAGCAGCTATCATGGCTAATGTAGAATATAAAATCTCGTTGATTTCTGGGATATATGAAGTGTTAGTTAATAGAAAGGGTGGTGAAGTAATGCAGGAGAACTTAGAACTATTAGGAGATATTACTTATACCACGGAAGAAGAAGAGTTTGGCAAAAAAATACAATTAGCTACAAAAAAGCCGGAAGTAGGTATGGATAGTAAAATCTTACCTTTAAGAGAAACACAAGAAAATCCGGGAGGTGGGTCTACCGATGTGGGGGATGTTAGTTGGAATGTCGCTAATATTAATCTTAGAGTCACCACGGCTCCTAAAGACACTCCCTGGCATTCATGGGCAGTGGTTGCCTGCGGAGGAATGAGCATAGGGCACAAAGGAATGATTTATGCCGCCAAAGCACTGGGGATGACTGCGGTGGATTTGTTTAAAGATGAAGATTTAGTAAAAAGTATTAAAGAAGAGTATCTAACTCGGAAGGGCGAGGAAGTTTATGTTCCAAACATCCCCGATGGACCTCCGCCTATAAACACCAATAAATAAACTAACAAAAAATAAATAACAATGGCAGAAAGAGAAATAAAAAAAGAATACAGCAATGGCGATTTAACTGTAGTTTGGAAACCACAAAAATGTATACATTCCGGGATATGTGTTTCAACCCTTCCAAAAGTATACGATCCCGAGAAGAAACCATGGATTGAGCCCGAAAAGGCAAGTATTGACGATTTAAAGTTACAAATAGACAAATGTCCATCCGCAGCACTTAGTTATTATATGAAAGAAGAAAAAAAAGAACAACAAGTCCCCGAAAATACAATCAAAATTGTATTAAAAGAGAATGGGCCTCTTTTGGCTACTGGGAACATTGAATTGACCAATGTTGATGGCTCTAAAGAAATGAAGTCTAAAGTCACTGCCTTTTGCAGATGCGGAGCCTCGGCCAATAAACCCTATTGTGATGGAAACCATAACAAGGTGGGTTTTATTGGATAATTCTGATGAAGTTTCTCAGAATTAGTCCTTTGGGAATACTTAAAAAAAATTAAATTCACCGGTATGCAAAGTAAAATTTCATTAACAGCTCTAATATTTTTTTCAATGATTAGCTCAGCTCTTGACGCGCAGAATAACCCTTCTAAATCTATTTTGGAGATCTATTCTTTAGAAGATATGGAACGAAAAGTAATCTATGAGGAGGCCGGTCATTTCGAAGCTCCCAATTGGAGTCCCGATGGAAATTATTTGCTCATTAACCAGGGCGGACTTTTATACAAAGTAAGTACGGATGGCAGCTCCAAGATAAAACTTCCGACTGGCGCTGCAAATAATTGTAATAATGACCATGGGATCTCCCCCAATGGAAAATTGTTAGCCATTAGCAACAATGACAAGTTGGAAAACGCGCCAAATGGCAGCTCTAGAATATATGTTCTGCCTATAGAGGGAGGAGAACCTAAGTTAGTCACGGAGAAATACCCCTCCTATTGGCACGGTTGGGGCCCTAAAAATGAACAAGTCGTCTATGCTGCGCGTCGAGATGATAATTTTGATATCTATAGGATTTCAATTGAAGGAGGGATAGAACATAAGTTAACGGCCGATGAAGGTCTGGACGATGGTCCGGAAT
The DNA here is from genome assembly GCA_942491255.1 of uncultured Flavobacteriaceae bacterium. Classification (GTDB taxonomy): domain Bacteria; phylum Bacteroidota; class Bacteroidia; order Flavobacteriales; family Flavobacteriaceae; genus Eudoraea. The sequence goes on from CALOAJ010000016.1 coordinate 113,716, forward strand.
ACTCCCATGATGGGAGGCATATCTATTACAACTCTATGAAATCCGGTACTATGGAAATTTGGCGAATGCTAGCCGATGGAAGTAATAAAGAGCAAATTACCAACGATAGATATTCAAATTGGTTTGCACATCCCGATCCAACTGGGCGTTATTTTGTCTTTATTTCCTATCATGAAGATCAGGGAGATGGACATCCCGCCATGAAAGCCGTTTCATTAAGACTGTTTGATTTAACCACAAATGAGGTGAAAGTACTGGCTAGTTTTATAGGCGGACAGGGCACTATTAACGTTCCTTCATGGTCCCCGGATGGGAAACATTTTGCTTTTGTTTCTTATGAAGAAAGTTAATGTTTATCTTAGAAGCCGATGGCAACTTAAGTTCATTTAATTATAATTTTATGAGAAAAATAGTATTTCTTTTTTTATTAAGTATTTGTTTAAATATAAGTGCTCAAGACTTTGATTTTCAATATGATCATTATTCATTTATTGTAGAAGATTTAGAAAAAACAGGAGATTTTTATGCGGAGGTTTTAAAACTTGAAGAAATACCTCACCCTTCAGCTACTAAGGGTTTTCGTTGGTTTAAAATCCATGGGAATTCACAGTTGCATTTAATTGGGAAGGACCAGGTGAGCAGAGATAAAAATAAAAGTGTTCATCTATGCCTTGCTACTCAAAATCTAAATGAATTAATCACCTATTTAGAAAGTAAGGGTATAACCTATTGGGACTGGCCGGGCAAAAAAAATGCCGTAACAGATAGGGCCGATGGGGTTAAGCAAATTTATATACAGGATCCGGAAGAAAATTGGGTTGAGATAAATACCGCTGAGCATTAATAATTATTAATAATAAAATATCATCAATTGCTATGAGTGATGCTATAAAACGAATATTCCCCCTTGGTTTTCCCTGGGAAACAGAAGATCCTTTTCTTTTTTGTGTTTATCATTTAGATCATTATCCAAAGGGAAATGAACAAATGGAACCAGCCGTTTCCCTGGAAGGTAGGAATCTGGGAAATGATTTCACTATCAAAGATGGATGGCGAATGTACCACGGTCAAACGGTTCCCGGTTTTCCTTATCATCCACACAGGGGTTTTGAAACAATTACTATTGTAAACAAAGGTTTTTGTGACCATTCAGACTCACTAGGTGCCGCCGGAAGGTTTGGATTAGGAGATGTGCAATGGATGACTGCCGGCAGAGGCGTTCAGCATTCCGAAATGTTTCCTTTATTAAATACCCAAACAGACAACCCTCTGGAACTATTTCAAATATGGTTAAACCTACCCAAGGCGAATAAATTTGTGGATCCTCATTTTAAAATGCTATGGCATGAAGACATCCCCGTTATAAAACAAGAAGAGGCAGAAATTAAGATAATAGCAGGAAATTTTTTAAATAATATAGCTCCCTCACCTGCGCCTAATTCTTGGGCCAATAATCCGGAAAACGAAGTAGCTATTTGGAATATTCACTTGGAGCCTAGCGGATCCCTAACATTACCTCCTGCCGGTACAGGTCTTAGCAGGGTTTTATATTATTATGAAGGCGATGAAGTGGTTATTGAAGGCAAGACTATTCAACCCAATCATGGAGTATCCTTAGTTTCAGAGGCTGAAGTGAAATTAGTAAATGGAAAGCTAAAGTCTCACTTTCTAATATTACAGGGAAAATCTATTAATGAACCTATTGCTAAATACGGCCCTTTTGTAATGAATACGCAACAAGAGATTCAACAAGCTATGGAAGAATACCGCCTTACGCAGTTCGGGGGTTGGCCGTGGCCACATGCAGATAATGTTCACGACAGGAATAAAGGAAGATTTGCCAAATATCCTAACGGTGACCTTATAGAAAAGTAATTAGGTGATAAGCAATCTTTTTAATTCTTATAACTGTTTCTATGATAGCTCAATAAAGAATCAAAGATCTATCCACTATCCTATGGAAAAACCTGGAGCCAAAATGTCCTTGGCTATTTCCGGGTGACGTTTTAAATAGGCTGCTACAAAAGGACAAAGTGGAGCTAATAGCAGTTCCCCATTAATCAAATAGGAAATTGTCTTAGAGACCAAAGCCTTTCCTATTCCTTTTCCTTCTAAACTAGGTGGAACCTCGGTATGAGTAAGGTAAACAACTCCATTTGCAGTCTGAATATATTCTATATAGGCAATCTGGTTCTCAACACCTAGCTCAAATCGTTTCTTTTTGCCTGCCGTATTATTGTAGAGCTTTAGCTGGCTCCAGTCTGATGTACTCATAGAAGCTGTATTATTCGTCACTTAAAATACTTAGACCTAAAGGGATTAGACTCTTTTTATTCTGGCGCCGATAGCCCTTAGTCGATTATCGATATCCTCATAACCACGATCTATTTGCTCAATATTGTGTATGGTAGAAGTGCCTTTAGCACATAGTGCAGCAATTAAAAGAGAGACCCCTGCCCTAATATCGGGAGACACCATAGTAGTTGCTTTTAAAGTGGATTTAAAATTGTGTCCTATTACGGTAGCCCTGTGAGGGTCGCAGAGTATAATTTTTGCCCCCATATCAATAAGCTTATCCACAAAGAAGAGTCTGCTTTCAAACATTTTCTGATGTATGAGAACTTCTCCTTTTGCCTGAGTAGCTATGACGAGTAATATACTAAGAAGGTCAGGTGTTAAACCAGGCCAGGGAGCATCAGAAACGGTCAGTATGGAACCATCGATATAATTATGGATTTTATAACCATCCTTATGTTCCGGAATAAAAATATCGTCTCCGCGCTTTTCAATGGTAATACCCAACTTCCTAAATACAGATGGTATCTGTCCAAGGTCGTTCCAACTTACATTTTTAATAGTTAATTCGCTCCTGGTCATGGCTGCCAGGCCAATCCAGCTGCCAATTTCTATCATATCCGGAAGCATGGTATGAGAGGTTCCTCCCAGGCTTTCAACGCCATCTATGACTAATAAATTAGAACCTATCCCTGAAATCTTAGCGCCCATTCTATTAAGCATTCTACAGAGTTGCTGAAGATATGGTTCACAAGCAGCATTATAGATAGTCGTCTGCCCTTTAGCCAGAACAGCTGCCATTACTATATTTGCTGTCCCCGTAACAGAAGCTTCATCAAGAAGCATGTAGGTTCCTTGCAAATGCTCTGCCTCTACACCATAAAAGTGTTCTTCTTTATTGTATCTAAAAGCAGCACCTAATTTTATAAAACCTTCAAAATGCGTATCTAGTCTCCTTCGACCAATTTTATCACCTCCAGGCTTAGGAATATACCCTTTTCCAAAACGAGCCAGCAGGGGTCCTACTAACATGATAGAGCCACGTAAGCTCCGTCCATCAGTCTTAAACTGATCCGATTGTAAATATTCTAGATTTACATCGTCTGCTTTAAAAGCATAAGATCCCTTACCCTTTTTTTGAATTTTGACACCTAAATCCTCTAACAAGGAAATAAGTTTATTGACATCAACGATGTCCGGAATGTTTTCTATAATAACTTCCTCAGGTGTGAGAAGTACTGCGCAAAGAATTTGCAGGGCCTCATTTTTAGCCCCTTGTGGCGTTATTTCACCGTGAAGTTTATGTCCGCCCTCAATTATGAATGATCCCATCTAAGGAAGTGAATTTAGTATCTTTTTTTACCCCGATTGGAGCCTCTTTGGTTCTTTTTGCCCGTGTTGGTAGATCGGTTTGATTTTGGCGTTCTACCTTTCATCAATTGTTCGCTTTCTGAAAGACTAATTCCATCCGTTGCCAAATCAATTTTACCATTACTTAATTCAAAAAGATGTTTAAATATGGCTTTATCTTCAACGGTATCCTTGTTCCAATTCAAATAACACTTTTTCATATGATTGGCAATGGCATATTCCAGTCCTGCACGCTTGTCTCCTTCTTCCCAGCCAATGGCCACATCAATCATTCGCTTGATATTATTCCCATAAAAACGATATTTTGGGAAATTTTGAGGGTATTCCAAAGGATCAGGTCTTGCTTGAAGCATTTCCTTCGAAGTTATGGGAAACGGAGATTCAACGTCCAATTTAAAATCGGACATAATAAATAATTGATCCCAAAGCTTATGCTGAAAATCGGGAACATCTCTTAAGTGAGGTTGTATGTTCCCCATCACACTAATTATTGCCTGGGCAACTTTATTTCTTTCGGCGCTATCTTCAATGGAAATGGCGTGATTTACCATCTTCTGAAAATGGCGACCGTATTCTGGAATAATGAGCTTTTCGCGCTCAGTATTGTATTCTAAGTTTTCTACTTGATTCAAATTGTTTCTAATTCTGATTAAAAATCTTAAGGAAGTATAATTATAACGATCGCAAATTAGGAAAATTATATCAGTTTTGCCACCTTAAAGCGATATTACACCCTCAATAAGCCCAACTTCTTGATATTTCTCTATGACTTTATCCGGATTTTCCATATTTACGGTTATAGAGACACTTGTGTATTTGCCTTTACTAGACTTTTTTAATTCTATTACAGCACCGGTATTATCAAATATCTTATGAATTTGATCAATTTTTTCCTCATCCGTGGGAACAATAAACTTGTATAAATAATCAGACGGCCAACTGCTACTTTTATCTAATTCGTTCTTTAGCCTTTCGTAAAATTCATCCTGGTTTTGTGTATCCATATACCTTTTTTTACAAATATAATCCTTCATAGGGAATTTTTAATGCTAGTTGGTATTGTTTACATTTACTCCTAATTAAATTGCATCTCTTGGAAGTAAGAAAAATAGTGATTACCGGGGGACCATCTACCGGAAAAACTGCCCTGATAGAATATCTTGAAAAAAATGGTCATACTTGTTACCACGAGATAATAAGAACCATGACCTTAGAGGCTAAAAAAGAAATTGATCCAAAATCCTTAGGAAGCAATCCACTGGCTTTTGTAAAAGATCCCCAGAGGTTTAACCAAAAACTCTTAGAAGGAAGGACCCAACAATTTTTAGATGCTCAAAAGAAGCGTAATACACCTATATTTTTTGATCGAGGCATCCCTGATGTTCTGGCTTATATGGATTTTTTTAAACAGCCTTATCCCCCTGCTTATGAAAAAACCTGTATTACCTATAAATATGACAGGGTTATAATTCTTCCCCCATGGCGGGAAATTTTTATAAGCGATGGCGAGCGAATGGAAAGTTATGAAGAAGCTGTGGTCCTCTATGATCATTTAAGAGAAACCTATACACGTTTGGGATATGATTTGGTATCACTACCAAAAGGCAGTCTGGAAGAAAGAATGAATCACATCTATATGATAATAAAGGAGTTATAAATGAATGACACTTCCTTAACTATTTTAAAGAAGTACTGGGGATATGATAGTTTTAAGCCTGCCCAAGAGGAAATTATTGACTTCGTTTTGAAACAAAAAGATGTCCTTGCCTTGCTCCCCACCGGAGGTGGTAAATCTTTATGTTATCAAATCCCATCTCTTTTAAATGAGGGTCTCTGTATTGTGGTTTCTCCCTTAATAGCCCTTATTCAGGATCAGGTTCAACAGTTAAAGGATCGAGGAATAAAAGCCATTGCCCTTACTGGTGGGATTTCCCAAGATCATCTTATTGACCTCCTAGATAATTGTGTATTTGGAAAGTATAAATTTCTTTACCTCTCACCAGAAAGATTGCAACAGCACCTTGTACAAGAGAGGATACAACAAATGACGGTAAACCTAATTGCCGTAGATGAAGCACATTGCATATCTCAATGGGGAAATGACTTTAGACCCGCTTATCTTAATTGTGCCATCCTGAGGGACATAAAACCAGAAGCTCCCATAATAGCCCTTACCGCTACAGCTACCCCGAAAGTCGCCAAGGATATTGTTGAAAATCTTCAATTTAAAAATTTTAAAGTAGTACGGGATTCTTTCGATAGAAGTAATATTTCCTTTTCGGTCATAAAGGAGGAGAACAAACAAAAACGCCTTTTAGAACTTTGTGCTTCTAGTCATAAAAGCGGCATTGTCTATGTTAGGAGCAGAAGGATGACGCAGCACTTATCAGATTTGTTAAACAAACACCAAATAAGGGCCGATTTTTATCATGGGGGACTTCCTAAAGAGGCCAAGAAAAATAAATTAAAAAATTGGTTAGCCAACAAGACTAAAATAATGATTGCAACCAATGCTTTTGGGATGGGTATTGACAAGGCGGATGTGGATATGGTTATACACTATCAGATGCCGGATAGTATGGAAAACTACTATCAAGAAGCCGGAAGGGCCGGAAGAGATGGGGAAGCCGCAAGGGCTATTCTATTAACGAATAAGGATGACACTCAGCAGTTAAAAAACCAATTTTTAGAAATTTTGCCGGATGTCTCTTTTATTAAAATGATTTATAAAAAACTTAGCAATTATTTTCAAATACCTTATGGGATCATCCCTGATGGTTCTTTTCCTTTTAGTATTGAATCTTTTTCGGAAACATATAAACTACCGGCTGCCAAGACCTATAATGCCTTGAGGATTTTAGATCAGAATTCTATAATAGGTCTCTCCCAAAATTACAGTAGAAATACCAACATTCAGTTTATTACCAGCAAACAGAATTTACGTAATTATCTCGCCCATAACAAAGAAGCTTTTGAACTCACGCAAACACTTTTAAGAACTTATGGTGGGGTCTTCGATTTTGAAACTAAAATCAACATCCTACTGCTAAGTAAAAAAACAGGTCTTTCAGAGGATAGGATCCTAAAACATTTTGAACAATTTAGGCAGGACGAAATTGTGACTTTTAAGAATAGCTACAGGGATGTAGATTTAGTGTACCTGGTACCTAGGGAAGACGATCTCACTATAAATGTATTTGCTTCTAAAGTTAAACAGCAAATCCAGACCAAAGTAGATCAGATTGAGGCGATGCTTGCCTATACCAGCAATGATGTTCTTTGCAGAAAAATACAGATCCTGAATTATTTTGGAGAAAAAACGAATAATACTTGTAAAATATGTGATGTATGTTTGCAGTCTAAAGTGCTTACGAATAAGGATTACAAGCTAATAAAGGAAGCTATTATAGAATTACTGCGAATCTCTAAAAAATCATCCAGGAGCTTAATTTAAAACTACCTTATCAAGAGTCTAGTATATTAAAGGTACTACAACACTTATTAGAAGAAGATAGTATCCAACTCAATGCCACTAACGAATATGTATTAAAAAAATGAAAGATTTAAGATTAGTTTTTATGGGAACCCCCGACTTTGCGGTAACCACCTTAGAATCCCTTGTAAAAGGTGGATATAATGTGGTTGGAGTAATAACCGCTCCCGACAAACCAGCGGGACGAGGTAGAAAAGTAAAGGAGTCTTCGGTAAAAACCTATGCTGAGGCAGCAGGGCTTAAGCTCTTGCAGCCTATAAAATTGAAAGACCCGGACTTTTTAAAAGAGTTAGAAGAACTAGGGGCAAACCTTCAAATAGTCGTAGCCTTTAGAATGCTTCCGGAAGTGGTATGGAGTATGCCAAAATATGGAACCTTTAACCTTCACGCTTCCCTTTTACCTCAATATCGTGGAGCTGCTCCTATTAATTGGGCCATCATTAATGGTGAAAAAGAAACTGGGGTAACCACCTTTTTTATTAATGAAAAAATAGACACCGGGGCCATTCTATTACAGGAGCGCTTGGCTATACAAGATGATGATACAGCGGGAACGTTGCACGATAAGTTAATGCATCTGGGGTCGCAATTAGTTCTTAAAACGGTTGACGGTATACGTAAGGGGGTAATTGAAGCTGTGGAGCAACCTAAGACTACAGTTCTTAAGGAAGCTCCAAAATTGAATAAAGAAAACTGTCGAATAAATTGGAAAGATGAACCACAAAAGATATACAATCATATTAGAGGACTTAGTCCCTATCCGGCAGCTTGGACCATTTTCCAAAATAGAGGGGAATCATTGGTCCTTAAAATTTATCAAGCAAAATTAGAAAGGGAAGAGCACGGTATAGAAACCTCTAGTGTAGTATTTGGGAAGAAAGAATTGAAAGTAGCCGTTAAAGATGGGTTTATTAGTCTTGTAGAAATTCAGCTACCCGGTAAGAGAAAAATGTCTGTCGAGGCCGTTTTAAATGGTCTTCAGATTGGCGAAAATGCGAAAATGATCTAAAGCCCCATGTGCATTGACCTCCGATAAGATGCATAAATCTTGCTACTTTATCAACAAACGTTTCAAGTTATTAACAAAAACATTGATTTACCCCTATATTACTTGGTTTAACCGCAAATCCATATAAATTTGTTCAAGCTAAAAAATAATTAACAACAATTAATTTAATTAAACTATGAACAAAACAGAATTAATTGATGCAATGGCAGCAGATGCAGGCATCACTAAGGCGGCGGCAAAAAAAGCATTGGAATCTTTTCTAGGAAATGTTGAAGGTTCTCTTAAGAAAGGTAATAGAGTATCTTTAGTAGGATTCGGATCTTGGTCTGTTTCCAGAAGAAATGCAAGAGAAGGAAGAAATCCATCTACTGGAAAAACTATTCAAATTGCAGCTAAGAATGTAGTTAAGTTTAAAGCAGGTTCAGATTTAAGCAACTCTGTAAACTAATTCATATTTTAAATATATAAAAAAGCACCCCTCAACAGGGGTGCTTTTTACTTTAGTGGTCTTTTGCTATTTCATTTAATTGTCTTATTTTTAATTTAACATTTAGAAATATGACAACCTTAAGACCTAAAAAAGGCAAATTATTAATTGCTGAACCTACTCTCACCGGTGACGTTTCCTTTAATCGTTCTGTTGTCCTATTAGCAGAACATAATGATGAAGGTTCTGTTGGTTTTATATTAAATAAGCCTTTAGAGTATGATATCAGCGATTTGATTGAAGATATCGAAGTTCCTTTCCAGGTTTTTAACGGGGGGCCTGTAGAACAGGATAATTTATACTTCATTCATAAGGTGCCGCATCTAATTGATAATAGCATCGAAATATCAGATGGCATCTATTGGGGAGGCGATTTTGAAAAGACCATTGCCCTAATAAACCAAGGAATCATTACTAAAAATGATATTCGCTTTTTCTTGGGATATTCCGGTTGGTCTTCCCTGCAACTAGACCAGGAATTGGACTCAAAGTCTTGGATAGTGGTTAGAAATAAATATGAAAGTAGTATTATTGAAAAATCTACTTTGGCTTTTTGGAAGGAAAAAATGATGGAATTAGGCGGGGATTATCTTCTGTGGTCAAATGCCCCGGAGAACCCAAGTCTTAACTAAAACGAGCAGCCGCATTTAGTTTTCCGAGTAAACCTTGAGATACTTTTTTATCAAACACCTTTTTTCGGTATTTAGTAATAGGAACAATTCCCTGAATACTATTTGTATAGAATAACTCGTCTGCTTGTTGTAAACTAAAAGGGAAATTGATTGTTCTAGCAGTTCAAAGTCATCCCATTTATTAAGGATTTCTATTAGTTTTTTACGAATGATTCCTTTTAAGCAGCCATCTTGTAAAGGTGGAGTTTGAATAATATTATCCTTTACCAAGAAAATATTTCCATTGAGGACTTCCGTCACCATTTTATTCTCATTAAGAAGTATGCAGTCATCTAAGTGATTTTCTTTGGCATAAATACTCCCTAGAACATTGATAAGGCGGTTGATAGTCCTTAAATTAGAAAGCAGCCCTTTAGAAAGGGTAAAGTCTTTATAGAGTTCTACTTCACAATTGGATTCCGGAAAAATATAAAATGGGTTCTCTAAAGGAGAAGGCTCTATAAGGTAGGATACCTCGTTGGATTTAGGCAAATAAGAACCTCCTTCATTTCTAAAAACAGTAATTCTAACAGACGCACCATTTTTGAACTCAGAATTTTCAAGAGTTTTTAATATTTCTTCCTGTAAAAACTCCATAGTAAAAGTCATGGGAATTTGCATGCGAAGAATTCGCATGGAAGCCATCAGTCTTAAATAATGATCTTCCCAAAATACCACTCTCCCATCTAGCACTCGGATGATCTCAAATAGTCCATCGCCATAAAGGAAACCTCTATTTTTACCACTTAAAAAGTGCTGGTTGCCCTCCAGAAGCTGTCCATTAAAATTTACCATAAAAAAAGCCTTGAAAAAACAAGGCCAAATATAAGAATAAGGAGTTTATTCGTTTTTATTATTTTGATCCTAAAATCTGTTTTAGATCAGAAACCTGATTGGTCCATAACATTTTCGCCTCATCAACTTCATCTTCCTCCGCAAAATCAGTTATGAATAAGGAAACATCTTTAGTTATTTCATCAACAATAATTCTCATTTCAAAAAAACTATCATCATCATTTTCTGACCAGGTAAATTTTACAAATTCATCTGTCTTCTTTTTTAATAGTTTGGCTTCTTCTTCAGAACCATCCCAAATAAAATTAAAAATTCCCCTCTGGAATTAACATTGTCTGCGAACCATTCTGACAAGCCAGAAGGAGTAGACAAATACTGATATAATAACTGGGGCGAAGATTGTATTACAAACTCAATTTCATACTTTGACTTATCACTCATGTACCTACTAATTTACTGAACGACAATATATATATTTATAAATGATAAAAAAATAAATACGTGAGATTATTTTTGAGCAATGAATTTTGATGAACAAAAAATTAACATGTATATTTGCAGCCGTTTTTAACCACGATGGCGAGGTAGCTCAGGCGGTTAGAGCGCAGGATTCATAACCCTGAGGTCGGGAGTTCAAGTCTCCCTCTCGCTACGAACCCTTCCAACTTTTGGAGGGGTTTTATTTTAATAACATGTATACCGTATATGTCCTTCATAGCAAGGGTTCCGATAAAATATATATCGGATACAGTTCCGATGTAGAGCGCAGGTTGGCCGATCATAACGAAAAGGCCACTAAGGGGTATACCCTGAGATATAGACCATGGACAATTGTCTATACCGAGACTTACAAAACCAAAAAGGAGGCCATTCGAAGGGAAAAAGAACTAAAATCAGCAAGAGGAAGAAAATTTATTTGGGAAGAGATCATTGCCAAACTTTGAACACATCTTGTGCAGGATTCATATCCGCCGGCTGGCGGACGGGAGTTCAAGTCTCCCTCTCGCTACGAACCCTTCCAACTTTTGGAGGGGTTTTATTTTAATAACATGTATATTCTCATATGTCCTTCATATATGGTCTGATAAACAGTATATCGGATACAGTTCCGATGTGAGCGCAGGTTGGCCGATCATAAATGAAAAGGCAACTAAGGAGTACGTAACTGAACGGGGTTAT
>CALOAJ010000017.1:0-159192 GCA_942491255.1 uncultured Flavobacteriaceae bacterium
TAATTCCTGAAAATGTTTCAGGAGTTTCTCCTTTACTTCGATTAAAGAAATGGATTTACGTCCCAATTCTACATGCATAGAGGTTACGGCTTTATCACTAATACCGCAAGGGATCATATTATCAAAATAATTTAAATCGGCATTTACATTTAGGGCAAAACCATGCATGGTAACCCATCTACTGGCTCTTACTCCAAGAGCGCATATTTTTCTGGCAAAGGGGGTTCCCACATCTAACCAGACACCTGTCTCTCCTTTTGAACGCTCCCCGTTTATGCCATATTCCGAAAGGGTTAAGATTACCATTTCTTCCAAATAACGAAGGTATTTGTGGATATCCGTAAAGAAATTATCCAAATCTAAAATAGGGTATCCTACTATCTGTCCCGGGCCATGATAGGTAATATCTCCTCCCCTATTGACCTTGTAGAAATCAATTTTTCTGGCTGCAAGTTCTTCTTTATTTAATAAAAGATTGCCCATATCCCCACTTTTCCCCAGGGTATAAACATGAGGATGCTCTACAAAAAGAAGATGATTAGGCGTTTTTAAGTCTAAATTTTCCCTGCGGTTTCTAATTTTTACATTTAGTGTGTCCTGAAAAATAGTTTCTTGATAATCCCAAGTAGACTGATAGTCCCTTACCCCCAAATCCTTAAAAGCGACTGTTTTATTCATCGACTACAAATATACGACGATTCAATTAGGATTATTCAGGATTATTAAAGCCGCAATCACTCCCGGCACCCAACCGCATAAGGTTAATAAAAAAACAATGAAGATAGATCCACAACCCTTACCAATAACGGAGAGAGGTGGAAAAAGTATAGCTAATAATACTCTAAAGAAACTCATGATAAATAGGATTGACTGATGTATTTTATTAGTCGAAATTAAATATAAAATGTTACACTTTCCTATAACTTTGGTTAAGAATTCAACCCACTTTCTTTGCTTTTGGATATTTTTTCATCCTTTTAAAATACTTATTGAAAATAGACAGCTGTATTTAGAGTACATCGCCAATTGCATTATAGGATATTATTAATCATAGACCCTTGCTATAAAACAAAATTACCTAGGATCCACAGCTGTCACTTACAAACAAAAGTGTAATTTTGCGATTTAATTTTAAGTATTATGCAACTTTCTGAGCAAGAAATCGTACGAAGAGAAAAACTAGTCAAATTACGTGAACTAGGGATTAATCCTTATCCAGCGCCTTTATATCCGGTAGATACAAATTCTGTAGAAATTCTGGAAAAATATAAAGAAGACAAGAAAGTTGTTATAGCAGGGCGTTTAATGTCCAGAAGAATTCAGGGGAAGGCTTCTTTTGCAGAATTACAAGACTCTGAAGGAAGAATACAAATCTACTTTAATAGAGATGAAATATGTCCTGATGAGGATAAAACAAAGTATAATGAAGTTTATAAAAAGTTATTGGACATTGGAGATTTCATTGGAATAGAAGGAACCCTTTTCACTACACAAGTTGGTGAAAAGACCGTTTTGGTTAAAGATTTTACCCTTTTAAGTAAGGCCCTTAGACCATTGCCATTACCAAAGAAAGATGCAGAAGGCAGGGTATATGATGAATTTAACGATGCGGAACAACGTTATAGACAACGTTATGTAGATTTAGCTGTAAACCCTACTGTGAAGGATACTTTTATAAAAAGAACTAAAATAACGAATAGCATTAGAGAGTTCTTAAATGAAAAGGGGTATTTAGAAGTAGAAACCCCCATATTACAGCCTATTCCGGGAGGAGCTGCTGCTAGACCCTTTATAACCCATCACAATGCCCTAGATATTCCTTTATATCTGAGGATTGCCAATGAACTATATCTTAAAAGATTAATTGTAGGTGGTTTTGATGGAGTATATGAATTTGCAAAAGATTTTAGAAATGAAGGCATGGATAGAACCCATAATCCGGAATTTACGATTATGGAACTCTATGTAGCCTACAAGGATTATCATTGGATGATGGAAACTACCGAACAGTTACTTGAAAAAGTGGCCATGGATAGTTTACAAACCACTAAGGCTCCTGTAGGAAAAGAAATTATTGACTTTAAGGCCCCTTATCCCAGAATTCCAATTTTACAAGCGATAGAGCAACATACAGGTTACAATGTAGGCGGAATGAAAGAAGATGAATTAAAGGAAGTCGCTAAAAAGCTTAAAATGGAAGTCGATGACACCATGGGCATTGGAAAGTTAATAGACGAATTATTCGGCGAATTCTGCGAACACCATTATATACAACCTACTTTTATTATCGACTATCCTAAGGAAATGAGCCCGTTAACAAAGGAACACAGGGATGACCCAAGTCTGACGGAACGTTTTGAGTTAATGATTAATGGAAAAGAAATCGCCAACGCCTATTCAGAATTAAATGATCCAATCGATCAAAAAGAGCGTTTTGAAGAGCAGCTAAAACTTTCTGAAAAGGGAGATGATGAAGCCATGTTTATTGACCAGGATTTTATAAGGGCCTTAGAATATGGGATGCCGCCGACTTCAGGAATCGGGATTGGGATAGATAGATTGGTTATGCTGTTAACCAATAATGCTTCTATTCAGGAAGTCTTGTTTTTTCCGCAAATGAGGCCAGAGAAAAAAGCAATAGTCTTAAACGACAATGAAAAAATTGTTTTTGACCTTCTGAAGCCAAAAGGAGTAATTCCTCTTCAGGATTTAAAACAAGCAGCTGGTCTAAGTAATAAAGCATGGGATAAAAGCATAAAAAACCTCGGAAAATTAGGGGTAATTAAGGTTTTCAAAGAAGCAGATCTATTACTTTGCAAAGTAACTGATTAAATACGTTTGATTTTTATTTTAAACAACTCATAATCAATATTTTATTTAAATATTGGAGGTCATATTTCCCTGAAATTTTATACTAAATTAAGGTAGATTTCGTTATAGTACAGGATCCCAAATCTGTTGTTATGAAGAAATTCTACCTCTACACCTTTGTTGTGGCCCTATTTTTTGCCTGCTCTAAGGATGAAAGTTCTTCTGGAACTGAAGAGCCACCAATCACTTCAAATTTAAAAGCTTGTTTTACCATTGCAAAAGATAATGTGCTCGTTGGGGAAAGCTTTTTATTAACCAATTGTTCAGAAGGAGCTAATTCTTATAGCTATAATCTTGGAAATGGAGAGACAAGGACCGAGGAAAGCCCTGATATAGTTTATGGAAAGGCGGGTGATTACACTATTTCGTTAACGGTTGCTAATGACCAAGCCGAAAGCGATACTTTTTCTAAGCAAATCGAAGTAGTTGATGCTATCGCGGAAGATTTTTTTATATTCCCGGAAGTAGCAGAAGGTTTCCAAGTAACTCCCATAGAATTGGGCATAAATCCTCTTAGTGCTGAAATATATACGATTGTTTTAGAGGAGGATCTTCTGGGTTCTGCAGGAAAAAAATTCTATTATCAAGAGTTAGATGCGGACTATGAAGCCTCCCGACACTACCTTGCCGACAAACCCTTTGAATCAAATAGTGCCTTCGTAAATTTTTATCCCAGTGGTGTTAAGAATTTCGTTTTTTCAAGAACATTGGATGGTTTATATGGGTCCCAAGAAGTTACCTATAATGCAGGATGGGGATTTATGAATGGTATTAGTCCGGCTAACAAACTCTCTTATGGCGCTATAGCTGACGGTTCAAACTACTTGTATTATGGAACCGAGGAAGATAGTGGAATTTATAAAACAGCCCTGGAAACAAGAAATAGTTCCGGTGACGCTTTCCAAGTAAGTCTTAAGTCATTTGGAACAGCTGATGCTATGATAGGAGATTTAATTGAAGTTAGTACAGGATATATTGGCTTTGGTGCCGTTTTTATGAAAAATGAAACCAATCCAAAGATCACATCCTATAGACCACTATTAGTTTTCTTTGATACTAATCTTGAGGTAATTAGTCAACAGATATACGATGAGTCTGTATTAATTTCAAAAATAAACTCCTCTAACGATTTCAATGGCAGCTATCATTTAGCTACCCTAAACAATGGAAATATTGCCATGTACGCCCATGGCGAAATGTTACTTGCTGATTCAGAAGGCAACTACATTAAATCAGAATTCTATGAAGATAGCGGCAATAATCAAGCTTTGATTAGCATAGGGGATTCGTATATACTTTCCAGTCTTAATTCTTTGCGTAAGTATGATATGGATGGGAATCAAATTAAAGTTCTTAATTATCCGGGAAGTCAAATGCCAGAAATTGTTACCATAGATGAGAAACTATTCTTTGTGGCTGGTTACGAAAAAGAAGGTAGGATAGCCCCATTGTACGGAGCAACTGATATTAATCTAAATCTGATCAACCTAAATAACTAGGCAATTACCGAGTACCCGATTAAAGAAAGTTTTTCTATTTTTATTAAAACTAAATCAAATAGCCTAGCTTAGGGGTCAAATTTTCATCAATGAGCCTTACCAGATTACTAGGGTTATTAGCAGGTCCTATTTCTTTTATTCTACTGAACGCACTGCCCACAATAATTCCAGAAAATACAGAAGCAAATGCCGTTATTGCAGTGGCAGTTTGGATGATTATATGGTGGATTACAGAGGCTGTTTCTATTTCGGTAACTGCTCTTCTTCCGCTTTTACTTTTTCCCCTTCTAGAAATAATGCCATTAGGAGAGGTCGGTGCCAATTATGGCAGTCCTATCATATTTTTATTTTTTGGTGGTTTTGTCCTTGCCTTGGCTTTAGAAAAAGTAAACCTACATAGACGAATCGCCCTAAGTATCATAAAACTAACCGGGACAACACCTAACAAAGTAATCTTAGGGTTTATGATAGCAACTGCCGCATTAAGCATGTGGATTAGCAACACGGCAAGTACCGTGGTAATGCTACCTATTGCCATGTCGGTAATTAGCTTGTTAATAAATGACGAGGATGGCTTTACCAAAAGAGATCAAAACTTTGCTTTAAGCGTAATGCTGGGCATTGCCTTTTCGGCCAATGCGGGAGGTATTGCCACTGTAATAGGGACCCCCCCAAATTCTATACTTATAGGACTCTTGGAAAATGAATACAATATTGAAATTTCATTTTTAAAATGGATGACTATTGGCCTCCCTTTCTCGATTATTTTACTGGCTATATGCTATGTTGTATTGGTAAAATGGATGTTTCCAAATGGATCCTTGCAATTCAATGCATCAAAGGAGGTAATTGAGGGAGAATTAAGAAAATTAGGGCCCTTATCCGCAAAGGAGAGAATGGTCTTAAGCATTTTTGGAGTCACTGTTTTTTTATGGATTTTTAGGACATTAATTAATAGTCTTTTTCCAGGTCTTGGATTAACTGATACAAGTATCAGTATGTTCGCAGCCATTGCGTTATTTTCAGTGCCTTTTAATCTTAAAAAAGGGGTTTTTATTCTTCAATGGAGCGATACAAAAAATCTAGCCTGGGGTATCCTTATCCTATTTGGAGGAGGCCTCGCCTTGGCAAAAGGTATGTCCGTAAGTGGTATTGTAGGAATGGTTTCTGATCTTATTGCAACCAGTGATATAAGCATTCTTTTGACCGCCTCCTTGTTAATAATTTTGATGTTATTTATGACAGAGTTAATGAGTAACGTTGCGCTAGTTGCTGTCCTTGCTCCGGTGGTTGCCGGAATAGCTATTGGACTAGAAATTCCAATACTATATCTATTAATCCCTGTTACTATAGCAAGTAGTTGCGCCTTTATGCTTCCTATGGCTACTCCCCCAAATGCTATCGTTTTTGCCAGCGGCTATATAAAAGTTTCTCAAATGGCAAGAGTGGGAATAATTCTGAATTTGATAGCAGTAGGGCTGCTTATTCTACTTTTTCAGTTTGTTATTCCCCTTTTGTTTTAAATGATTTTGGGCATTCCACTATAAACCAAAGTTTTCGAAATAAAAAAGCCTTCGCATAAGCAAAGGCTTTAAGGTGACTAACCCAATAAATCGATAGAAATAAGATCTCCTATCAGCTTATTATTTTGAGCTGGGTTCACTATTTACTGATGGCAAACAGTACTCAGCATTCATATCCAAATCTAATTCCTCAATATATTCCACAGAATCTAAATCGAAATAAAATTCATATGGATTAAAATGTTTTGGTAGATAAGACTCAGTGTTAAAACCTAAATCTAAATCCTCCTCTTCTATAAAATTAATTCCACTAATGTCATTTGGAAAGGCATAAGCATCAAAACCATCCGGTAGATACTTAGAATTATCAAAACCTAAATCGACCGAGTCCTCTTCTAAAAACACCACTGAAGCCAGATCAAAATAAGCAGTGTAGGGGTCAAAATCCTCCGGCAAATAGGCCTTGGTATCAAATCCTAAATCAAAATCCAACTTCTCTTCTATAAAATCTATCTCTGATAGATCCAATTCAGAAGAAACAGTCATCTTTGTTCTGCTTACTAATTTAGGGGCTTGCCAAACCGAATCATCTGCATCGGTTAGGGTAGCACTCAAATTCTCCTCAGCCAAAATAACATTCGTTATTTCAACTTCATTCTCATAATTGTTGGGGATACTTTCTTCTTGGGGAGTGGAAGTTATGCCCAGCATAACGGCTCCACATAAAACTACTAAATTATTCATTATATAAAAGTTTTTTACTGTTGATTTTGTTTGCTTATAAGACGGCTTAAAAAATAAATTGTTACAGCAAATTTGATTTCTTAACAAGAAATTAGAAGATATTAATTTAAAAATGCTCAAATAAATTGTTTTATAATATTGATTTTCAATAAATTATAAAATCATTATTCAAAACTAACTTACATTCTCTTATGAATTAATTAACAAAGGTTTTCTTGTTGTTTTTTGTAATCTGAAGGTTTTTTTAAAAAACAACACCTAATAATGACAAAAAAGTTCCCCAAACTATTTTAGTTTTATTTCGGATTGTATTATTTCTTTCCTCTGTTTAAGCTCAAGTCTTCAAGAAAAAAATGACACTTATAAAAGAAATCTATAAAGAAGTATTATGAATGACCTATCTAATACTTCTGACAACCTTAACAAACATCAATTACAAGGTGCCCTGAATAGAATGAATAAAACCTTAATCCCCCAAAAGCAATCTTAGTACATATCGTTAAAGTGTACATTTTATACCTTAAAGTGAAATTCCAATAGCAGGAAGTCGCAATACTTTTATGAGGAAACCACAATTTTAGACAACTTAAAACACAAAAATGAAGATTTCACAACAATCTGCAGGTTTCTCGCAGAGAGGGCTTTAATTTAGTTACTTCTAAAACCCCGAGATTATGAATTATAAAGTCAAAAGTATATTTTACCTTTCTGGTGTGATACTAGCTTCGCTATTATATCAAAATATTCTAGATGAAGAACCTAATGATAAAGATTATGCTTCCTTGGAAGAAGTAAGAATTTCACATGAAAAGCTTAAAAAAGTATCAGAAGAGGTTTTAAAAAGTTTACAATAACCAAAAATACTATCTCACATCCTATCCCAAAGAGCACTGAATCAAAATTCAGTGCTCTTTTTCTTTTTATAGGTTCTTATAATTTACAATATACTTTTAATGGTCTGAGCTGTTAATTATTACTAAAATAGGTGTTCCCAATTAAACCCTTTTAAAAATAAAAGGTCCAAGTAGTATTAATTAAATTCTAAACAGATGAAAAAAGTATTATTTATCCCTTTAATGTTCTTGGCGTTTATAGCAAGCGCCCAAGAAAACAATGAAAGAAAACATGCTCATAAAGATTATCATGAGATGTCTAATGAACAAAAAGCGTTGCTAAAGGTCAAGAGAATGACTTTAGCACTAGATCTTAGTGAAAAACAGCAAGATGAAATGGAATCCCTGCAACTATCTCGAATAAACCAAAGAGAGCAATTGAGAGAAGAGCGACAGGGCGAAGGAAAAGAGAGATCAAGAGAAAGCATGAGTCCCGACGAATTATTTGCTTATGAAAATCAACGCCTGGATAAAATGATTGCCTATAAGAAAGAAGTAAAGGATATTCTTTCAGCAGATCAATACAGTAAATGGGAAGAAATGCATCAAAAATCTAAAAAAGTCCGTCATCACAATCCAAATAGAATGAAGGAACACAGGCAGCACGGCAAATAATAAGGAGAAAATTTAAACAGGGCTTTAAAATGCCCTGTTTAAATATTCTAAAGCGATATGTCCAATATTTTTGGCGCAATTCTTTCCAAAGCTGCAATAGTAAAATCTAAATCATCATAACTCAGAGCGTCATTCAAGAAATAGCTCTCAAAAGCACTTGGTGGTAAATAGACACCTTCAGCCAACATCCCATGAAAATAAGCCTTAAACCTATCATTATTCCCTTTGGCAGCAGAATCAAAATCTACCACTTCCTGATCTGTAAAATGGACCGAAATCATAGATCCGAACCTATTTATCGTATGCGCAATTTTATTTTTAGTTAAGACCTCCGTTAGACCCTTATGTAAATATTCCGTCTTCTTAGCCAGACTTTTAAAAATATCTGGGTTCTCATTTAATTCGGTAAGCATTGCTAATCCAGCACTCATCGCTAAAGGATTACCACTTAAGGTTCCTGCTTGATACACCGGTCCTTCCGGTGCTAAAAAAGACATAATCTCATCACGGGCTGCAAAGGCACCAACAGGAAGTCCACCTCCAATGACCTTTCCAAAAGCCATAATATCAGCATCAATATTCAAAGCCTCCTGCGCACCTCCCGTGCCCAATCGAAAGCCCGTCATAACCTCATCAAAAACTAATAGTATACCTTCTTGTGTACATAACTCTCTAAGACCCCTAATAAAATCTTCGGAGGGAATGATACAACCCATATTGCCGGCAACGGGTTCAATAATTACCGCTGCAATTTGATCCTTATTGGCATCGCATAGCTTTTTTACGCTATTAAGGTCATTATAAACCGCCAAAAGAGTGTCTTTTGCTGTTCCTTTAGTCACCCCTGGACTATTTGGGCTCCCAAAAGTAACTGCACCACTTCCTGCCTGAATCAAAAAAGAATCTGAATGCCCATGATAACAACCGGCAAACTTTACAATTTTATCCTTGGCTGTAAATCCTCTAGCCAATCTAATGGCACTCATACAAGCTTCGGTTCCACTATTTACAAATCTAATTTTGTCAATATTGGGTACCATGCTAACTGCCAAACGAGCCAATTCAGTTTCAATTTCTGTAGGTATACCAAAGGAAGTACCCTTTTTGGCTTTTTCAATGATGGCATTGATAACGGGAGGATGTGCGTGACCCAAAATTAAGGGACCCCATGACGCGATATAGTCTATAAGTTTATTCCCATCTTCATCATAGAGATAAGCTCCTTTTGCCTTTTTAACAAAAATCGGCGTGCCACCTACAGCATTAAAAGCACGTACAGGGGAGTTTACACCTCCTGGAATAAAACGTTTAGCCTCTGCAAACAAGGCGCTACTTCTTTGATAAATCATTTTAATTATTTAAGTCGCTCAGATTTGATCTTGAGTTTCTGACCAATGGCAAGATCACTGGAATTTATATTATTGAGTTTCTTAATTTCATCCACTGACATAAAATAGGTCCTTGAAATGGAATAAAGAGTGTCTCCTTTTTTTACAACATGACTTCTATAATCATATTTCTTTGGTTCCGGCCTAACTACAAGACCCCCTTTTATTACTGCCCTATCATATTGTTGTAGGTTATACCTTTCTATAAAGGATATAAGTTTTTGAGGATATTTGGTATCTGTGGCGTAACCAGCCTTCTTTAGTCCTTTTGCCCAGGCTTTGTAATCATCTCTGCGCAATTCAAATAAAGAAGCATAGCGAGATCTACTGCTAAGAAATATACTGTGATCTCTAAAGGATTCCTTTGGGTGATTGTACTTTCTAAAACACTCATCCTTCTCGTCATCATCGTGGCGTTCGAAGTCTCCATCCCAAGAAGTATGGCATTTAATTCCAAAATGGTTATTGGTTTTCATAGTTAACTTACCCATCCCATAGCCACTTTCTAGGATACCCTGGGCCAGGGTAATGCTGGCAGGGATTCCGTATTTTTTCATTTCTTCCTGAGCGATTACGCCATAGACATTTAAATATTCTTCCACGGAAGTAGTTCTAATAATGGCAAATGTAGCCGCCTTTTTAAAGGCCTCCGTCTTTTCTCCATGGCTCTTGTTTTTGGTAGAAGTCTCAGCCACTTTGTTAGAGTCCTTTTTAGAATAAGTTGTTTTCTTTTTAGAAATACAACTTTGAAATAGAAATAGTACCACTAACGGTAATAACAACTTTCTCATATACTTATAAGGGGTAAATTTTTATTTTCTAAATATTGATTCATTCCTTTTATACCTTGAAGACCGCCGGTGTGTATAGCCAAAATTTTAGTGTTAGGTTTAAAGTAATCTTTGCTAATTAGATCTATTAATCCAAAAATCATTTTACCAGTATAAATAGGATCCAAAGGCAAGGAATTTGTACGATTCACCTCGTTTATAAAATTAATTAAGTTAATATTCACCTTTGCATACCCGCCAAAATGATAGTCCGGACAAAGTTTCCAATTAGTATTTTCTACAAATTTACAAATATCTTCTTTTAAAAAATCTCCTTTTAGTATCGGAAAACCTAAAATAGATTGTTTAGCTCCCGCCGAATTGATAATACCGGCAAGGGTACCCCCTGTTCCCACGGCACATGAAATAACATCAAAACCTTTGTCCTTCTCTTTTAGAATCTCTTCACATCCCTTTACCGCCAGGACATTTGTTCCGCCCTCGGGTAATAAAAAGAAGTCTCCAAATTCTTCCCTAAGTCTCTTTAAAAGACCTGAACGTTTATCTACTCTATAGTCTTCTCTAGAAACAAAGGCAAATTCCATACCATTGCGGGAGGCGTTTAAAAGGGTGGGGTTATCTTGCCATATCTCTTTTAGCTCATCCCCTCTTATAACCCCAATAGTCCGGATTCCATGAAGTTTTCCGGCATATGCAGTAGCAGCAATATGATTGGAATAGGCTCCGCCAAAAGTCAGTATGGTATTCTCTTTAGATCTTTTTAGCCGTTCTATATTATACTTTAGTTTCCTGTATTTATTTCCGGAGATAAGGGGATGTATCAGATCCTCTCTTTTAATTGAGAGGCTAATTCGTTTCTCCTTTAAAATGGGTAATTCAATTATTTGATTGTAAATCAAAACAGCTTCGGGATTTAATTAGCCCAAAGATATTTAATAAAGCCAAATGATTTTCTTGAAGAGGGATAATCTAAATTCCATTCGTGAGCATAGGCTTCTCTCTCAAAACTTATATTTTGATAAGCCTTATAAGTATTTAAATAAAAAAGTGATTTTAATATCCACTCAGTAAGGTATATAAAGTAAAATGGAATAATCAACAGTTCCTTCTGTTGTTCTAAATGAATTCGCTCATGATTAATAAGAACCACGTCATACTTAAGTTGATCATCCTTAAGGATAATAAAAGGCCAAAGGCACAAACCTACATAACTCTTATAAAAAAAATGTTTCGCAATTACAATCATAAGGATTTGCCATTTTAAGCAACCTCCAATATAAAAATAACCAGTAAGTCATAGCAATTTATTGGTTAAATGGTCAATATTTTGGTTCTATTTGATTTCACTTTTTAAATACATGTCTAAAAGTTGATGAAAAGTTGATGAAATGAATTTAGAGTCATTTTGTTTATAAGCTTTAAATTTGCGCCTATGAAAAAGATTATACCGCCGGAAGAAGGAGATTATTATCTTTCTAAAGAGGGATACCGGGTTTTTACAGAACAATATCATCTGAGAAGAGGATATTGCTGTGAAAGTGGCTGTAGACACTGTCCATATGGCTATAATGACCGAATTCATAAAAGTTGATAAATGCATTTCTTCGGCATGATAATTGAGGTTATTATTAGGTAAGATTGACTTCCTAAAAAATATAGCTTATGAAAAATTTTAGCCTGCCCCTTCTCATTCTAGCCTCAGTTTTGGTGTTACATGGATGCGCGTCTGTCAGTGTTATCTCTGATTATGATCAAGACGTTGATTTTAACAGCTATAAAACCTATGCGTTTTACAAAACTGGAATTGACAGAGCACGCATTTCAGATTTAGATAAAAAGAGAATTTTAAGAGCTATTGAGACAGAAATGAGTGCCAAAGGTTTTACTAAGTCCGAAGAGCCCGATCTATTGGTTAGCATTTTCACTAATGAACGTGTAGAAGTAGATATATACAATGGTGGTTGGTGGTTGGGGATACGGTTGGGGATGGCCAGGATATTATGGATTTTACGGTCCTTATGCCGGACCCGGATTCTGGGGACCGGGATTCTACGGTAATTCCGTCAGTACCCGTACAGAAGGAGCTCTATATATCGACCTAATTGACAAGAATAAAAAAGCACTCACCTGGCAAGGCAAAGGGGTCGGTGACTTATATACAGGAAAAAAATTGAAAAGAAAGAAGAAAGAATTCGTGAAATTGTTGCCAAGATAATGACCCAATATCCTCCGGAGAGAGACTCAGAAGACTAAATATAAAAACCACCTAAAAGGGTGGTTTTTTTGTATCTTTAAAGGACCAAAATCCCTGGAAATGACTTTTGAAAGTAATACGGTTTTAGATAAACTCCCCTCCCATTTAAAACAATATATAACTCCACAGGACTACGATAGGTATAGCGCGATTGATCAAGCAGTATGGCGCTATGTAATGAGGAAAAACGTGGGCTATTTAAGTGGCGTTGCACACAAATCATATCTGGAGGGTTTAAAGAAAACAGGGATTTCCATAGATCATATTCCAAACATGTATGGAATGAACAGGATTTTAAAGGAAATTGGCTGGGCGGCAGTAGCTGTTGATGGTTTTATCCCTCCCTCAGCCTTTATGGAATTCCAAGCCTATAATGTATTAGTTATTGCCTCAGATATTAGGCAACTAGAGCATATTGAATATACTCCGGCACCTGATATCATACATGAAGGTGCAGGACATGCTCCTATAATTGCCAACCCGGAATACGCTGAATACTTAAGACGCTTTGGAGAAATTGGATGTAAGGCTATTTCAAGTGAAAAAGATTATGAACTCTATGAAGCTGTACGCTATTTGTCAATTATTAAAGAAGCCTCGGGAACTTCGGAAAAAAC
This sequence comes from uncultured Flavobacteriaceae bacterium, assembly GCA_942491255.1. Lineage (GTDB taxonomy): Bacteria > Bacteroidota > Bacteroidia > Flavobacteriales > Flavobacteriaceae > Eudoraea. The sequence continues at coordinate 13,196 of CALOAJ010000017.1, forward strand.
CATAAAGGAGGCTGAAGAAAAAATTGAAGTTCTACAGGAAAATATGGGAGAACCTTCTGAAATGGCTCTTATAAGGAATCTTCATTGGTGGACTGTTGAGTATGGACTAATTGGTGAGGTTAACAATCCTAAAATATATGGTGCCGGCCTGCTTTCTTCTATTGGTGAAAGTGCCTGGTGCATGACAGATAAGGTTAAGAAAATTCCATATTCCATAGATGCCGCTAGTACTGCGTTTGATATTACCAAACCTCAGCCTCAACTTTTTGTTACCCCCGATTTTGCATTTTTAAGTCAGGTATTAGAAGAATTTGCCAATACTATGGCCTTAAGAAAAGGGGGCTTAAAAGGTTTAGAGAAACTTATTAAAGCAAATGCTCTGGGGACTATAGAACTGAGTACGGGAATTCAAATCTCAGGAGTCTTTACCAGGATGTTAACTCATGATGATAAGGTAGTTTATGCCGGAACTACAGGGGAAACAGCCTTAGCCTATAGAGAAAAAGAGTTAGTAGGTCATAGTATTAAGAATCACCCACATGGTTTTGGCTCTCCTTTAGGGCGGTTAAAAGGAAGTAATTTACCTATCGAAGATATGAGTCCCAGAGATCTAAAAGCATATAACATTTACGAGGGGGAAACTATTTCTTTAGAATTCGAAGGAGAAATATTTCTTGAAGGAAAGATACTTACCGGCACAAGAAATTTAATGGGAAAGATAATTCTAATCACTTTTGAAGATTGTACTTTAAAATATAAAGATGAAATCCTTTTTGAACCCCACCAGGGACTTTATCATATGGCGGTAGGTGAACGCATTATATCTGCGTACAATGGGCCAGCCGATTTGCATAGTTTTGATTTGGTGACACATAAAATTGCTACTCATACAATCCATCAAAAAAAGACGTCAGAACAAGAAAAGTTAAATCTATATTATAAACAGATTAGGGACTACAGAGAAGGCACTAATACCACTATCTCCAGAAATAAAGTATTTAAAGTATTACAGGACCAATATCCAACTGATTGGCTTTTGTCTATAGAACTATATGAATTAGCCGTGCAAAACGGGGACAAGGTTTTTTCAGAGAATATAGTAAAGCACCTGGAGTCCGTTAAGTTGTCTAATCCCAACTTGGGGCATTTAATAGATGATGGTCTTGAATTGGTTCATAACCAAATGATAAAAAATTGAATCTATGAAATATTTTTTTCTGTCTTTGACCTCCCTATTTTTAATTCAACATATGAATTCACAAACAACGGCAAATTATGACGAGTCGCAAGTTCCGGTTTTTGAACTTTCCAATCCTCTAATAACCTTTGATGGCTTACCAATTAAGGATAAAGACGAGTGGGAAGAAATCAGACGGAAAGAGATCTTCAATTTTTTTGAAACAAAGGTTTTCGGCAAAGTTCCCGGTTCCATAGACAAGGTTTCCTTTGACATATTAGAAGAAAAGAAAACCTGTTTTAATGGAAAAGCATTTAGAAAGCAAATTGAAGTTAAACTTCAAAAGGATAATCGTGAAATATCCTTTGTTGTTTTGCTTTATCTTCCAAAAGTACAAGGGCGTGTACCTGTTTTTTTAGGTCTTAACTTCCATGGAAATCATACGGTAAATGATGATCCTAATATTATTATTTCAAAAGCCTGGAGTCAAAACAATGAATCTTTGGGCATCAAGAATAACACCTTAGATGCAAGCAGCAGAGGAGGGCGATCAAACCGCTGGGATATCCACGAAATTTTGGAAGCTGGAATGGGCCTTGCAACAATTTATTATGGAGAAATAGATCCCGACAAAAATGATCTATCGGATGGTATTCAGGCTTTGTTTTACAAGGAGAATCAACAAACGCCCATGGCTAATGAATGGGGATCTATTAGTGCCTGGGCCTACGGAGTGACGAAAGCTATGGACTATTTAGTTAACGACCCCGATGTAGATGCTTCACGAGTTATTGTTTTTGGTCATTCCCGTCTTGGAAAAGCCGCTCTTTGGGCGGGAGCAACGGACCCAAGGTTTGTCGCTGTAATTTCAAACGACTCGGGATGTGGAGGTGCCGCTTTATCAAAACGGCAATTTGGTGAAACCATAGCGGCTATAAACCAGAATTTTCCCTATTGGTTTTCCGAAAATTACAAACAGTTTAATAATGCGGAATCTGAGCTTCCTATAGATCAACATGGCCTGTTAGCTTTAATAGCTCCAAGACCCTTATATGTTGCCAGTGCCGCAGAAGATGAATGGGCAGATCCAAAAGGAGAATTTCTTTCTACATATTATTCCGGCCCGGTTTATGAGCTCTATGAAAAAAAGGGGATTACAGAGGCCGTTATGCCCTCACTTAATCAACCTATTCATAATTGGTTAGGATATCACATAAGAAGCGGCAAGCATGATGTAACGGAATATGATTGGGAGCAATACATAAAATGGTCGAAAAAAGTACTGTACTGAAATTGCTTCAATAACAAATGCTCAGTTTTTTAAATATACGCGATCAAAGCTATTTTCTATGAGGGTATTTTCATAGGTGAGTTTCCAACCCATAGAACTCGTTAAAATATAAAACTTGGATAGTTCACTTAATAATCTTTCTTCTGCATTGGTTTTCAATGAAGAGTCCATGACCTTCTTCATAAGAGATTCACTTACGTTTCTTTTTATGATGTTGTAGTCTTTGGCACTAAAAGGATTGAAGTAATCGGCGTTCACATCATAATATTCCAGATCCGGATTAATTTTTACCTCAAGATCTGGTATCTGGATTATGTTTAAAGTTTTTGATGCCTCATCTAATTGAAATTCAATTTTGCTTAGATCATAGGCAAGCTGAACTTCTGCATTCACTACTACCAATGCTTTTTTATCAGCCGTAAAAAAAGGCCCAAATAACTCTCTGGAGTCTTGATAGGTATAAACTTGAGAAAAGTGGCCTTCTGTTACGACTAGCTTAGATACATTTTTAATCTCCTGTTCTATAAGCAGCGAATGCTCCTCAAGAGACTTTTCATATATACTACTCTCTACACAAGATCTAAATATTAAGACTAACATAAGAGCAATGATAACACCAAGCAGAACTTTTCTCATTGGTCAAAGGTCATAAATGGATACTCCTTTTTTATAGCTCTGATTTTTTCCTTAAAAGACGACACAAAGAGTTGGTGTTTCTTAGATAATTCATCAAAGGGTCGATGAGAAATGGCTTTTTGAATACTATCAACTTCCTTCATGGTTTTGGTGGTTTTCTCAGATAACCAGACATATTTAAATTTCTCCCAGATATATTCTACTCCAAGTTCGTTTAGATGTATCATATCTTTCGCATAAAATCTATAATCCCTAAGTTCATCCATTACTAATTCATAAGAAGGGAAATAGTGCAGTCCCTGCTCCAAATTAGTTTCCAAAACCTCTCCTAATGCGGCAATCAAATGTGCCTTACTCCTTTGATTGGCTACAATTCCATTTTTAATATGCCTTACAGGTGAGATGGTAAAAATAATGGCAGCTGTTTTATTTACACCTCTTATTAAGGCAATAGTCCTTTGCAGGCTTCCTTTTAATTCCTTAATTGAAAGGAGTTCCTTTGTGAAATGAGTAGATGGGAATTTATGGCAGTTAGCTACCATTTTATTCGTGCTCTTCTCCCTAAAAACCCAGGAGGTTCCTAGAGTTATAATAATATGACTTGAGTTTTGTATTTGTAAATTTGTTCTGACCAAAGCTTGGTTTAAGCAGCTAATTATTTCCTCTTCATTCGAAGAATTTATTCTTGAATGGGCATCAAATGAAAACCAGCGATCATCATTATAAACTAATTCTTCCTTTGTAAAAGTAGCATTGTGAATTGCCCTGTCTATTAGGTTTTCTATACCAAAGGTGTGGAATAATATCCCAAAAGGATTTTGAAGAATTTGATATTTGTAATAGCCAAGTCTATCACCCATGTTCTCAACAAAACAAGATCCTAAAAGTAAGATTTGACTTTCATAGTCGATTTGATTTTTGGCTGGAGAAAGTGGAAGAAACGTCTGTAAATTCATTTGATTAGTATAGCTATTACAAACAAGAATCCATATTATTTAACATAGCTTGATAATCTGTTTCTAATTGTTGTCCTAATTGTTCCATAAATACAAAAATACGCAACAGGCGATTAACCTCCTGGTTCTGTAGGGCCTCAGCTGCCTTATTAACTTCGTTTTGCACAAGTTGTTGAATATTGTACATACTTTCTAGGCCATATAGGCATTCGTAACCAAACTCATGGGCTATTCCCATATTTCTGGAAGTTTCCCAGGCGATTTCCGACAGCTCAATTAATTCCAAATTAATCATGCTATCCCCATTATATCTGACAACCGAGTCCATTAGAGGTAAAGAATCCCGAATTTTAAAAAAATTAGGATAGTTTTCTTGAAACCTATGCATAGTTTGCCAATTCACTTCGATTACGCCTTCAGAATTCCGAGGAAACTGGGAAAACTCTTCGATAGCTAAAGGTATTTTATAATTAATTTCTCTTGCCGCTCGTAACTCGTTTAAATTGTTTTGAATCTCTTCTTTAATCTTGGCAATGGCTATTTCTTTATTGGCTGTAGTTTTATTGGTATCATTCCAGTCATTAAACCAAATCGCTAGATTTATCCCTATGAAAATAAGAAGTACTTCGCCTATGATGTACTTCCAATTCATGGTGTTTGGCTTAAACAGTCTCATATTTTTAATTTAGATATTCTCTAAACTTACTTAGGGCTTCAGGAATACCTTTAGGATTCTTGCCACCGGCAGTTGCAAAAAATGCCTGTCCACCACCACCTCCTTGAATAAATTTACCTAATTCCCTAACAATCTGACTTGCGTTTAAATCCTTTGCTGCTGCCAAGGGTTTAGAAATATAGCAACTCAATAGCACCTTACCTTCTTGTTCAGAAGCTAATAACAGAAATAAATTCTGTCTGTTTTGCCCCAGTTCAAAGGCAAGATCTTTTAGCCCGGCTGCATTGAGATCTACTTGTTTGGCTAAAAACTGTACCTCTCCCACCTCTTCAATTGCTGCTGTTAAACTTTGTTTTAAGTCCCCGGTTTTATCTTTAAGTAAGGCCGCTACTTCCTTCTTGAGTTTTGTGTTTTCATCTTGTAATGACATCAAAGCCTTTAAAGGATCTTTGGCCCCTTTTAATTGATCACGCATTTCTTGCAAGACCTTATCATTCTTTTCATAGGATTTTCTTACCGCATCACCAGTAATAGCTTCTATTCTTCGTATCCCCGCTGCAATTGCCCCCTCAGAAATTATTTTAAAATGCCATATAGCGCTGGTATTTTTAACATGGGTCCCTCCGCAAAGTTCAATTGAATTACCAAAGCGAATACTCCGCACTGTATCTCCATATTTTTCTCCAAAAAGAGCCATAGCTCCATCCTCCAATGCTTCTTTTACAGGAACATTACGTTTTTCTTCCAGGGGAAGCTGAGAAGAAATCCTTGCATTTACAAAATCCTCAACCTCAGCAAGTTCTTCTTCTGTCATCTTGGTGAAATGAGAGAAATCAAATCGCAAATAATTTGCGAGCACAGCAGATCCTTTTTGCTCAACATGGTTGCCTAGTACTTGCCTTAAAGCTTGGTGAAGCAAATGAGTAGCGGAATGATTCTTAGATACTCTTTCCCTGTAAAGGCCATCCACTACCGCCCTCATTGTTTCGCTAGGATGGGCGGGTAGATTTTTCGAAAAATGTAGAATTTCATTATTCTCTTTTTTGGTGTCGAGAATATAAACTACATCGCCATTCGGAACTTCCAAATAACCCTTATCCCCGGCTTGTCCACCTCCCTCAGGATAAAATGGGGTTAGGTTAAAGACCATTTGATAAAGTGTGCCTTCTTTTTTAGATATTACTTTTCTATACTTGACTAATTTTACTTCAGCTTCTGTAATATCATAACCAACAAACTCTTGCACTGCGTCATCCATAAGGATTGTCCAGTCTTCCTTCGATATTTCTGAGGCGGCTTTGGAACGATTTTTTTGTTCATTCATGGCCGTCTCAAAACCTACTCTATCTAATTCAAAACCTTTTTCACTAAGGATCAAAGCGGTAAGGTCTATCGGAAATCCAAAAGTATCATAAAGCTCAAAAGCTTTTCTGCCGTCAATCACCTTCTCCTTAGCATTTTCCAACACATTATCTAATAAAAACAAGCCTTGTTCTAAGGTCTTAAGAAAAGAATTTTCTTCTTCGCGAATTACATTTTCTATCCCATTTCGGAATTCAATTAACTCCGAATAAGTGTCTCCAAGGATAGAACCCAAAGACCCAATTAAACGGAACATAAAAGGTTCTTTTATATCCAAAAAGGTGAAACCGTAACGAATAGCTCGCCTTAAAATTCTGCGAATCACATAACCGGCCCCGGTATTACTTGGCAATTGACCGTCCGCTATTGAGAAAGCCACTGCCCTAACATGATCAGCAATAACCCGAATGGCAATATCTTTTTCTTCATTCTTCCCGTAAGTAGCGTTTGTAATCGTCTCTATTTCCCTGATTAGGGGCGTAAAAATATCGGTATCATAATTAGATTTTACATTCTGCAATACCATACAAAGGCGTTCAAAGCCCATTCCCGTATCTACATGTTTTTGAGGTAAGGCTTCTAAGGCGCCACTAGCCTTTCTATTGTATTGAATAAAAACAAGATTCCATATCTCAATTACCAAGGGGTGATCTTGGTTTACCAAAGAAGCCCCGTTAACCATGGCTTTTTCCTCTTCGGAACGTATATCAACATGTATTTCTGAAGAAGGACCACAGGGACCCTGGTCTCCCATTTCCCAAAAATTATCCTTCTTATTACCTTTGATAATCTGGCTTTCCGGCAAGATATTTTTCCATAATTGATAGGCTTCATGGTCCATTTCCAGTTGATCCGTATCTGAGCTGCCTTCAAAAATGGTAACATAGAGGTTATCCTTGTCTATGTTGCAAACCTTTGTCAAAAATTCCCAGGCCCAGCTTATGGCTTCTTCTTTGAAATAGTCGCCAAAACTCCAGTTACCCAGCATTTCAAACATGGTATGGTGATAAGTATCTTTTCCCACTTCCTCCAAATCATTGTGTTTTCCACTAACCCTAAGGCACTTTTGGGTATCTGCTATTCTCGGATTTTTAATAGGACTATTGCCTAAAAAGAATTCTTTAAACTGATTCATTCCGGCATTGGTAAACATCAAGGTAGGATCATCCTTGATCACCATTGGGGCCGACGGAACTATTTTGTGATTCTTTTCTTTAAAAAAAGTTAAAAAATTGGCTCTTATTTCCTTGGAAGTCATGTAAAATGGCAAGGTTTTATTAAATTTATCTTATTGTTCAAAACAATTTTTATATTTGTTTGTTTTGTAACTTATACAGCACAAAAATAGGATAAAATCCATTCATGTCTAAAGTAAAATACTATTACGATCCAGACACGCTTTCTTACAGAAAGATAGAGCCTAAAAAATCTAAGCGTTACAGAAATTTATTTCTCTTTGTACTAGGTTCCTTTATTTCTGGAATCTTGGGTATGATTCTTTTGCTAAATACCGATTTATTAAATACCCCAAGAGAGCTTTCTTTGGAAAGAGAAGCAAAAAATTACGAATTACAATTTGAACTGCTCAATAAAAAAATGGAACAAATGGAATATGTTCTAGGGAATATTGAGGACAGAGATAATAATATCTACCGTTTGTATTTTGAAGCTAATCCTATTCCGGAAGAACAGCGCAAGGCGGGTTTTGGAGGAGTTAATCGCTATAAGTCTCTGGAAGGGTTTAATAATTCAGACATGATTATTTCTACTACCAAACGACTGGATATCATCCAGAAGCAAATGGTTGTGCAATCTAAGTCCTTGGATGAGATTACAAAGTTAGCGGAAGAAAAAGAAAAACTTTTAGCCGCTATTCCGGCTATTCAGCCGATTAATAATGAAGAAATGACCAGGATGGCCTCAGGTTATGGATGGCGTTCGGATCCTTTTACTAAGGCCAGAAAGATGCATTGGGGTATGGATTTTACCGCACCTAAAGGAACCCCCGTATATGCCTCCGGCGATGGTGTAATAACTCGTGTGGATAATAATGCCTCGGGTTATGGAAAACATATTCGAATTGATCATGGTTATGGTTATATTAGTTTATATGGCCACTTGAGCAAATACAATGTAAAAAGGAGACAAAAAGTAAAAAGAGGTGATCTTATTGGATTTGTGGGAAGTACCGGAAGATCAGAGGCCCCGCATTTACACTACGAGGTTTGGAAAGATGGTGATAGAATTAATCCAATAAACTTCTACTATGGCAGTTTATCCGCAGAAGAGTTTGAGAATATGCTTATGTATGCAACACAAGAAAATCAATCCTTAGATTAATGTATATAGAACTACCTGAAAAGCGATATTATGGGATAGGAGAAGTAGCCAAGGCCTTTGACGTAAATACTTCTTTAATCCGATTTTGGGAAAAAGAATTTGATATTATTCAGCCAAAGAAAAACGCCAAAGGAAATAGGAAGTTTACTCCTAAGGATATTCAAAATCTACAATTAATTTATCATCTTGTAAAGGAAAGAGGATTTACATTGGAAGGTGCCAAAATTCATCTCAAAGAAGAACGGCAAAAAACGCTGACCAACTTTGACATAATCCAGAAATTAGAGCGTATCAAAGTAGAGCTAACCAAAATAAAGAATCAACTTTAAGTCAATTTTAAACATAAGAAAATGAAAAAATGGTTAATCCCGGTAATAATTCTAGTGGTAATCGCCTTTGGAATTTATCGATGGGCAGTCGGATTTAATAATACCGCAGTAGAATACGAGGCTAACGCTAAAACGGCTTGGTCCAACGTAGAGAGTTCTTATCAAAGAAGAAACGACCTTATAGGAAACTTAGTAAAAACCGTACAAGGAGCCGCTGATTTTGAAAGAGGTACTTTAACTGATGTCATTGAAGCAAGAGCCAAAGCCACGTCCACGACCATCGACGCCAATGACCTAAGTCCGGAAAAACTAGCTGCTTTTCAGGAGGCTCAGGCAGGATTATCTTCCGCATTATCAAGATTATTGGTAACAGTAGAACGGTATCCGGATTTAAAGGCAAATCAAAATTTTCTTGAGTTACAGTCTCAGTTAGAAGGCACAGAAAACAGAATTAATGTAGCTCGGGACCGATTTAATGAGCAGGTGAATATTTACGATATCCATATATCTAAATTTCCCAACAGTGTCTTAGCAGGCTGGTTTGGATTTGATGATATGGCACGCTACAAAGCAGATCCAGGGTCTGAAAATGCTCCTGATGTAGACTTTGATTTTAACTAGAGTTCTCTTATGTCTCAAGTAGAAGATTTTTTAACAGCAGAAGAAGAAAAGGAGATTATAATTGCTATTCTTGAAGCTGAAAGAAATACTTCAGGAGAAATACGCGTCCATATTGAGCCTTCTACTTCTTTAGATCATTTTAAAAGGGCTGAAGAAGTTTTCAGGCTTCTAAAAATGGAAAATACTCGCGAACGGAATGGAGTGCTCATCTACGTTGCTGTGATAGATCGCAAATTTGTAATTATTGGAGATAAGGGTATAGACCGTTTAGTTCCTGAGGGATTTTGGAACACAACAAAAGAAGTCATTCAGCACGAGTTTAAGAAAGGATATTATAAAAAAGGGATCATAGAAGGTGTTTTAAGAGCTGGGATCGAATTAAAAACACATTTTCCTTGGAAGGCAGATGATACAAACGAGTTGAGCAATGAAATTTCTAAAGGGTAGCATTCTTTTTTTCTTACTAATCGGAGCTAGTGCCTTCGCACAATTTGATATTCCTGAGAAGCCCCAACTTCAGACCAGTGTTTATGATTATATCAACTTATTATCCCCTGCCGAAAAATCAAATCTTGAACAAAAACTAATTCGCTATTCGGACAGTACTTCTACACAAATTGTTGTGGCCATTATTAAGTCAACAGAAGGTGAAAACATCAACTACTTAGGGGCCCAATGGGGACAAAAATGGGGGATAGGACAAGCCAAAGAAGACAATGGTGTCCTGGTACTGCTGGCCAGAAATGATCGCCGTATCGCCATCAATACAGGATATGGCGTTGAAGATAGATTAACAGATGCGCTATCTAAAAGAATTATAGAAACGATTATTATTCCACAGTTTAGAGAAGACGACTATTACGGTGGATTAGATAAGGGTTGTGATGCCATTTTCGCAGTCCTAAATGGGGCTTTTAAAGGGGAACGAGCTTCAGACAATACAAATAATGGCTTTCCCTTTCGAGCCTTTCTACCTATTATTATTTTCATAATTATTATGATTATCCTTAGCCGTAAAAACCGCAATAACAGAGGTAATAAAGGTGGTAGGAAAAAAGGATTTGATATCTGGGACGCCATTATTTTGAGCAATATGGGCCGAGGCAACTATAGAGGATCTTCCGGGGGCTTTGGAAGCGGAGGAGGTTTTGGCGGAGGAGGCTTTGGTGGTGGTTTCGGTGGAGGTGGCTTTGGCGGAGGCGGTGCTTCAGGGGGGCTGGTAGAAGGAACTTCTTACTCTTACTTCTTACTTCTTACTTCTTACTTCTTACTTCTTACGCATATAAATAGTTACCGGTACTCCTGTAAAATCAAAATTTTCTCGTAATTTATTTTCTAAGAAACGCTTATAGGGATCCCGAATATATTGTGGAAGATTACAGAAAAAAGCAAACTGAGGATAAGAGGTAGGGAGTTGTGTTATAAACTTAATCTTTACATATTTACCTTTCCAAGCAGGAGGCGGTGTATGTTCAATTATTGGAAGCAAGACGTCATTTAGCTTTCTAGTCGGTATTCGTTTAGAACGATTTTCATATACTTCCACAGCGGTCTCTATAGCCTTCAAAAGACGCTGTTTGGTAAGAACAGAAATAAAAATAATCGGAACATCTGTAAAGGGTTCTATGGCTTGCTTTATTTTCCGGGTATACTCCTTAACAGCATTTGTATCCTTCTCAATCAGATCCCATTTATTTACCAAAATAACGATTCCCTTGTTATTCCTATGGGCCAACCAAAAAATATTCTCCACTTGTCCATCAAAACCTCTGCTTGCATCAAAGATCACAAGACAAACATCGCAATGCTCAATAGCCCTAACCGATCGCATTACACTGTAAAATTCAAGATCTTCTTTTACTTTGGCCTTACGTCTTATACCGGCAGTATCTACCAGATTAAATTCAAATCCAAAGCGGTTGTATCTGGTATCAATACTATCTCTGGTAGTACCCGCTATATCCGTTACTATGTAGCGATCCTCGCCAATTAAGGCATTAATAAAGGATGACTTCCCAGCGTTGGGTCTTCCTACTACTGCAAAGCGAGGTAATTCATCGTCCACCTCAACACTATCCGGAAGCACTTTAACAAGGGCATCCAGGAGCTCTCCCGTACCACTACCATTTATGCTGGATAAATTATAATATTCTCCCAGGCCTAAGGAATAGAACTCAACGGCATTTTCGGCTCGCTTGGCATTATCTACCTTATTTACAGCAAGAAATACAGGTTTTTTAGAACGACGAAGTAGTTGCGCCACATCCTCATCCATTCCGGTAATTCCGGACTCAACATCGACCATAAAAATAATGGCATCGGCTTCTTCAATGGCTAGTTCTACCTGTTTATCAATTTCTTTTTCAAAAATATCATCACTGCCAACCACATAACCCCCGGTATCAATAAGCGAAAAATCTTTCCCATTCCAGTCGCTCTTGCCATAGTGCCTATCGCGAGTAACACCACTAACAGCATCTACGATAGCCTCGCGTCTTTGAATTAACCGGTTAAAAAAAGTGGATTTCCCAACATTTGGTCTTCCCACAATGGCAACAATAGCGCCCATATGATAAATTTAGATGGCAAAGTTAGGGCTAAAGAAACTAGATAAAAAATAAAACGTTGGTCAAGATGACTTCCCTAAATATTTAAGGCTATGAAGTTTAGTAATCATTTGAAATAAACAAACGAGAAGAAGCTCGTTTACTTCTGGATAAATAAGGATCTCCTATAGCCCTTTTAGAAATGACCCGGGCCGGGGAACCATAAACAGTGACGTAATCCGCGACATCATCTGACACTAGGGAGGCTGCTCCAACAATGGAGTGCTTTCCAACTGTGATATTCTCAACTACTTTACATCCAAGAGATAAAGCAGAAAACTTGCCTAACCATAGATTACCTCCAATTACAACCCCCGGCGCAAGACTGGAAAAATCATCCATGTATCCATCATGATCCAAACTCGCATTGGTATTTAAAATACAGAAATCTTTAATCACGGTGTTGGCATTTACAATAACACCAGGCATGATTACCGTTCCATTTCCTATTTCTACATCTTTACCTATAGAGGCAGCCGGATGCACTACAGAAATAAATCTAATATTAGGATTTATTTTAGTAATACGATCTATTAATATTTTACGGACCCAGTTATCTCCTACAGCGACAAAAACCCCTGTTACGGAATATTTCTCAATGACAAAAGGCAAATCGAATTCATTTCCAAGGATTTTATAACCATTAATTATTAATCCCTTTTTTTTATAAGAATCCATAAAACCCACCACCTTATATCTACCTTCTTTCTCAATACAGTCTAAAACTACACTGCCATGTCCGGAAGCCCCAAAAATGATGATATTTTTCATAAAATGATTAAATTTATGTATTTCATCGATGTTTTTATACCGTTTGTCGATAAAACGAAGATATACAAAAATTTAATCAATTCAGTAAAAGTCTTTAAATATTAAAAAAAAGACCTTAAAATCAAAAAAAATAGGTATCTTTTTAAGCACAATCATAAACCAATTATGAAGCCGTTACCAAATGATATTGTGTTGCGACCGCGCTTCCAATTAGAATTAACCAAGGCCAAAGAAGAAGCTCTCGAAGCCATGGAGAAGGCTGTCAATAATGAATATTTGGTAAAACGAATTGATGACCATGTTTTTATTAAGTTTCCGAAAAAAACCATTCATTTTTGGTCGCCTCAGCTACATTTAGAGATTAATGACTCCGGCGAAGAACATTGCAAGGTTTACGGTCTTTTTGGTCCCAACCCTACCCTTTGGACTTTTTTTATGTTTCTGCATTTTGGAGTAGCTACCTTTTTTACCATTCTTGGCATCTGGGCCTATTCTAGCGCCTCCCTAGGCAAACCCTATGGACTGCAAGTGGGTGCCATGATCTTTATGGTGATCATATGGTTTACTCTCTATGCCTTTGGACGTGCAGGAAGAAGAAAGGGCAAACCTCAGATGAGAGAATTATTTCAGTTTATGAGGGAAGTGTTTAAACTAAATTAGCTCTTTTAATCATAGCCAAAACGACGCAATTGCCTAGCGCTACTCCGCCAATTTTTATTGACTTTTACAAAGAGTTCTATATGGACCTGCTTATCAAAAAATTTCTCAAGATCCTTTCTTGCGGCTATACCTACCCTTTTTAATGCGTTGCCCTTATGACCAATGATAATACCCTTTTGAGAATCTCGTTCGACCATAATAACTGCTCTAATTCTTATAATATCTTCGTCTTCTAAAAACTCCTCCGTTTCAATTTCTACGGAGTAAGGGATCTCCTTTTTGTAATGTTCCAGGATTTTTTCCCTAATGATTTCATTTACAAAAAAGCGCTCAGGTTTATCGGTCAGCTGATCCTTTGGGAAATAGGCCGGAGCCTCAGGTAATAATTCAAGAATCCGATTAAAAACTGGTTTTACATTAAACTTTGTTAGGGCAGATATTGGATGAATTTCTGCCCTTGGTAGTTGCTCTTGCCAGTATTGCACTTGAGATTCTAAGGTTTCTTGGGTAGAAGTATCGATCTTATTAAGGAGTAATAAAACGGGTATTTTTGAATTCTCTAATCGACTTAGAAAAGCCTCATCTTTAAGGCCCTTCTCGCCTATTTCTACCATATAAATTAAAATATCCGCATCTTCAAAGGCCGATTTCACAAAATTCATCATAGAGTCCTGCAATTGATATGCAGGTTTAATAATCCCCGGGGTATCTGATAAGATCATCTGAAAATTTTCTCCATTAACAATCCCTAAGATTCTATGCCGTGTTGTTTGTGCCTTGGCGGTGATAATAGAAAGTTTCTCCCCCACAAAAGCATTCATTAGAGTAGATTTCCCAACATTGGGATTTCCAATAATATTTACATATCCTGCCTTATGTTTTTCCATCTTCTAGTTGTGTAAAATATTTTTTAGCGGCTGCATTTACTTTTGGCGCCAAATAAAGGACGGCAATCATATTGGGAATTACCATCAAAGCATATGATAAATCAATCAGATTCTTAACTAATTCCAGGCTGGCCACTGCAGCAAAGACTATCATGATCACAAAATACACATTATAATATCGCCCTATCTTAGCATTGGTCAAAAAAGACAAACTTTTTACCCCGTAATAGGAATACGTAAAAAGTGTAGAAAGGGCAAAGGCTGTTACAATAATCATTAAGAGGTCGTCTCCATAACCGAAAAGAGTTCGTTCAAAAGCAGTTAAAGTCATTACGATCCCACTCCCATCTTCCAGATAGGCTCCACTAAGAATAATAACTACAGCTGTAAAGGTGCAAACAAGAATAGTGTCTATAAAAGGTCCGAGCATGGCTACCAAACCTTCTCTGATGGGCTGATCAGTTTTTGATTGCCCATGATACATAGGGGCTGAACCTAGACCCGCCTCGTTGGAAAACATGGCCCTTCTAATCCCAATAATGACTAAGCCCCAAAAACCTCCGGTAACAATGGTTTTAAAATTCCATGCTTCCGTAATTATCATTTTCAAAGCTGGTAGAATTTCAGAAGAATTCATAGCCATCACTACAATAACTGCCATGAGATATACGAAAACCATAAAAGGAACAATAGCCGAAGCCACTTTTGCAATATTGGAGAGTCCACCAAAAATGACAAACGAGGTAACAACTGCCAAGACAATTCCAATCAGTAGTTTCCAGTTAAAATCGGAAATAGCCCAAAGAGTTTCCTGTGGATTCACAACACTCATAAAAGTCTCCGTAAACTGATTAGCGGTAAAAACCCCTAAAAAACCAAACATTCCGCAAATACAAAAAAACACCGCTAGGGGTTTGGCTTTTTTTCCCATGCCTTGGGTGATATAATACATGGGACCTCCTTGCACTTTTCCCTCAGAATCAGTACCTCTGAACATAATGGCCAGACTACAGGAATAGAATTTAATACACATCCCAATAAGGGCAGTAATCCAAATCCAAAAAACCACTCCGGGTCCCCCATCATGGATTGCAATTGCCACCCCTGAAATATTACCAAGACCCACGGTAGCTGCTACAGCGGCAGACAAGGCTTGAAAGGAACTTACTTCTCCCTTAGCCTTTTTATCATCATACTTCCCCGCCGTAATGGCAATGGCATGACCAAAAAAACGATAGGGTAAAAACCGGGAATAGAAGACCAAGAAAAGTCCACCTCCAATTAGTAGAATAAACATGGGCCATTCTGTAAAGGGGATTAGCCTTGCAAAAAAATTATTAAGTTCTTCCATGCCAAATGTTAAAGCCCGAAGGTAGGCATTTTAAGAAAAAAAGGGAATGCCAATTTTCAAATTATTCTTTCCAGAAGTTTTGATTAAACGAATAAACCATCGTATATTTGCCGTCCACATCGCGGGGTAGAGCAGTAGGTAGCTCGTCGGGCTCATAACCCGAAGGTCGCTGGTTCGAGTCCAGTCCCCGCTACAAAGAAAGCCATCAACGAAAGTTGGTGGCTTTTTCTTTGCGAAAAAGCCAAGTTTACTTGAGCTTTTGAACGAAGGAAAAGAAACAACCTCGGTTTAGCGAGGTTGATAACTTTCTTTGTAAAGCCTCCTTTTGGCCGCTTCCGAATGCAATGAGGAAGCAATCCAGTCATTATATTCTACAAGAAATTAAAAAAGCCTGGCTTACCTGAGCTTTGAGAAGAAACCAAAGCTCGACAAATAACGAGGTATTTGAAAGTTTTTTTGTAATGCCCCTTTTCCATTGAATGCAAAACAGTAAATAAATCCAATCATCGGACTGAAAATGCGCTAAACCAAATCTCCCTCTTCCGTCGCTTTAATGTCGCTTTGCTCCTGAGCGCTGCTACCTTCTGGCTCGTTTTCCATGGCCGACGCAACAAGAATAGGCCGGGACAAGCTCTTGAGCATAATTCAGATTATTATTTGATTAATTCTGTTAATAATGATAAAAGCCAGGCTTACCTTAAAAAGCTTTGGGAAGAATCAAAAAAGCTCGACAAATAAGAAGTATTTGAAAGGTTTTCTCATTATTACTTTTTTCCATTGATGAAAAAAGTAAATAAAAAATCTAGGCTGATTTTTAATGGCTGCCCTTACTACCAAAAAGCTCCCTCCCCCGCGCTTTAATGTCGCTTTGCTCCTAAGCGCTGCTACTTCTTTCTGGCTCGCTTTTTCTTGATGGCCGACGCAACTAAAAATAGGCCGGGGACAAGCTCTTAAGCATAATTCAGATTATTATTTGATTAAGTCTGTTAATAATGATAAAATTCCTGCCATTACATATCCTTAAAAAAAGATTTCATGGGATTAGTAACTCACGAATTAAAATCCGTTTAGCCTAAATGATAGTTCAATTTTTTCTTATTATTACTTTTTTCCATTGATGAAAAAAGTAAATAAAAAATCTAGGCTGATTTTTAGTGGCTGGCCTTACTACCAAAAAGCTCCCTCCCCCGCGCTTTAATGTCGCTTTGCTCCTAAGCGCTGCTACCTCCTTCTGGCTCACTTTTTCTTGATGGCCGACGCAACTAAAAATAGGCCGGGGACAAGCTCTTAAGCATAATTCAGATTATTATTTGATTAAGTCTGTAAATAATGACAAAATTCCTGCCATTACATATCCTTAAAAAAAAGATTTCATGGGATTAGTAACTCACGAATTAAAATCCGTTTAGCCTAAATGATAGTTCAATTTTTTCTCATTATTACTTTTTTCCATTGATGAAAAAAGTAAATAAAAAATCTAGGCTGATTTTTCGTGGCTGGTCTTACTACCAAAAAGCTCCCTCCCCCGCGCTTTAATGTCGCTTTGCTCCTGAGCGCTGCTACCTACTTCTGGCTCACTTTTTCTTGATGCCGACGCAACTAAAAATAGGCCAGGGACAAGCTCTCAAGCATAATTCAGATTATTATTTGATTAAGTCTGAATGAGAAATAAAATAATCAAATGGTGTAAAGCGCCATCTGATTTTCTTTGTAAAGTCTTTTATCCAAATGGTCGGAAATAACTATAGAGGCAGTAGCCCATTAAGAATGTCAAATCAATGAAGGTTTTATAAACTCCAGCTATTCCCCACATCAGAAAGAGGAATGCAGCCCAGGTATTCCCCGGGAATAGGATCATAATTCAATATATTTTTCCCGATTTCTTCGGAGGTAAAATAGCCCCAAAGAGCCAAAGATTTAATAGTCCGATAAAACCCAACCGGTTCCTGAACACCAACCGCTGTGCCCCATACCTGACCATTGTATTTGGGAGAACCAGATTCTTGTTCCTTCAAAAATTCATTGCGATCCTTCACACTAAGATTGACAAATTTGGTTCCAAATTTTTCTGTAGCCAACACATCAAACCCTTTCATTTCTGTGAGCATTGCCTCCTGGGCCTGTTTATTGAACAAATTGGCAAATACAAGATCAATAAACATATCGACCTTCATATCCAGAGCTCCCGGAGTTTCCGTCTTGGGCAATAAGGTATCAACTAGCGTTGCTATTAATTGAGCCTGGTCTTCTGCAAGGAATATGGGCTGCCAACTTAATCGCTGTTCCTGTTTACAAGATTGTAAAAGTGAAAAAAGTGACGGAACGAGGGCTGCTGAACCCGCTAATAACGTCGTCTTTTTCAGGGCTTCTCTTCTTTTCATAGTCCTAAAGATTTTTCTTTTTGAGTTCCGATATTGCATGACTTGCCGCACGGGCGGTAAGGGCCATATACGTCAATGAGGGATTAACACAGGAGGAAGATGTCATACAGGCCCCATCCGTTACAAATACATTCTTTACTGCATGGATTTGATTAGTAGCATTCAATACAGACGTTTTTGGATCCCTCCCCATTCTTGCTGTACCCATCTCGTGTATACCGTATCCCGGTTCGTGTTCATTGTCAAATCCTACAATATCCTTCACCCCTGCTTTTTCCAGCATTTCCACAGCATCTACTTTTATCTGTTTATTGATTGCTTTTTCATTTTCCTTAAACTCGCAGTCAATAGCCAATGTGGGCTGCCCCCATTTATCAACATGCTCTTTATCAAGAGTTACCATATTCTCATGATAAGGCAGACATTCGGCAAATCCTGTAATAAAGAATTCCCAAGGGCCCGGTTTCATTAAACTATCCTTAAAACCGGCACCAAAGCTTTCCTGATTAGCTCCTGCACTCCAATTGGATCTGCCACCACCTCCCTGAAAGCCAAAGCCTCTGACGAACTTATTTGTTTTTGTTTTTGCATCTATGTTTACATAACGTGGGATATAAATTCCGTTAGGGCGCCTCCCTTTGTAATATTTATCTTCATAGCCTTCAACTTTTCCCATGGCACCTATTCTGTAGGTATGATCCATTAGGTTATGTCCCAATTCCCCGCTGTCGTTTCCCAGGCCATTTTCAAAACGACCGGATGTGGAGTTCAATAAGATCTGAGTTGTACTTAAAGTGGAAGCATTACAAAAAATAATTTTCGCATAATACTCCATATGCTCATTGGTCTCTGCATCAATTATCCGAACCCCCTTCGCTACCCCCTTTTCTTCATCATAAATGATTGAATTGACTATTGAATATGGCCTGATGGTTAGGTTCCCGGTGGCATTTGCTGCCGGAAGTGTTACGGCATTGCTACTAAAGTACGCACCATAGGGGCATCCCCTGTCGCACCGGTTTCTAAACTGGCACTGTCCCCGGCCATTTAAGGGTACCGTAAGGTGTGCCGCCCTGCCGATAGTCATTACTCTCCCGGGAAATTCCTTTTCTATTCTGCTTTTGATATCCTTTTCTACACAATTTAGCTCCATGGGTGGCAGAAAATGACTGTCAGGTAATTGTGGTAAGCCCAATGCCTGTCCGCTAATTCCGGCAAATTTCTCCACATAGGTATACCAATCTTCTATATCCTTATAACGTATGGGCCAGTCTACCCCATAACCATCTTCTGCGTTGGCTTTAAAATCTATGTCGCTCCATCGGTAGCACTGTTTGCCCCAAAGAAGTGATCGACCTCCCATTTGGTGGCCCCGAACCCAGAGGAAAGGCTTGACTTCGGTATACGGGTTTTCCTCATCATTGGCATAGAAATGCTCATTGTTGGCCCCGACAAATCCCGCCCGGGCTCCTATTTTATGCTTCTTTAAATCCTCGGGGCCCAGGGCTCCGCGAAGTTCCAGATCCCATGGATCGTTATTCATAGTGGGATAATCCTTAACATGCTCAACAATTCGCCCTCGTTCGAGAACCAAAGTTTTCAACCCACCTTCACAAAGCTCTTTAGCAGCCCAACCTCCGCTGATTCCGGACCCTATGACGATGGCGTCATAAGTCATATTCTTTTTTGCATCTATATTATAGTTGGCCATTTTATTCTGTATTTACAGTATCGAAATTTAATGAAATATAAGTGAGTGAAGAAGAAAAAGAAAAAATTATCGAAAAGTGATTTTTCTTAAGATGAATTATATTATCAATCCCGACAATCATCTTATCCTTTATTATGAGGGGAGGAGAACCGGAAGAATCCGCCATGGAGAGTTTAAAAATACAAGCTGTTACTACCATAGTTTTTCCGAATAGTTAGGTATTTCTGAATTATTTGGTGCTATTTTTTATATATTCAAATACTCTCCCAAAAGACATCACATCCCGCCCTGTTTGTCTTTACAATCGGATTTATATACTTAAGATACTGTTTTAGAACCCTTAATTATGCCGTTATTCAACCAAAATAGTCGCTTTTATTATTGCTTAAAAAGCCTTATTCCATTTCTTGCACTTTTAGCCTTCAGCACATTTTATGCTCAGAAGGAAAAAAACAAGGCAGCCCCCTTTTTAAGGGTATATGATCTAAATGGCATAAAAATAGCCAAGGGCAGAATCGCCAGTCTAACGGATACCTCCCTGGTAGCCGGGCCCAAAGAAAAACCTGTGACTATTGAAGTAAGCAGGATTGGTCTTATAAAAACAAAACGATCTGCAGGGCATAGTATCTTTTTGGGTGCGGTCATAGGAGCCGGAACCGGTACAATTTTGGGCTTAGCAACTGGCGGTGAAGATGAAATTTATGGTCAAGGTGACGGTGCTGCCGGTTTTGGACTTATTATGGGGACCATGGGTTCGGGAATAGGTGCAATAACCTCAATTTTTAAAAAGTCAGATACCTACGATATTAAAGGCGATACCACAAAATGGAAAGCCTTCAGGGAAGTTATCGATCAATAAAACCCGCGATTATAATAATTTCTCTAGATTAGGTTTTAGAACAAGACTTAATGAGAAAATAATGAAGCATTTAGTAATCATTCTGTTTTTGATTTTTACAGGCTGTAAAAACAAACCGAAAACCAAAATTGATACTCAAACAGAAACACATATAGAAACTGAGACTGAAAGGGAATCTGAAAACGTGATTGACAAATCCGTATCTGAAATATGGAACAACTATATTGAATCAAATCCTGAATTTAAAGACGAGGAAATCCCGGAATCTTGGTATTTTCATAATAATAGAGAAGACGCAAATCGTCTGGCAGAATTAACTTTGAATGGGAAAAAGAAAGCTGCTTCCGGATTATACTTCTGGTATAAAGAAGCTAAAGCTGATTTACCAAAAATCGGAACAAAACATATTATAACGGATTTTGACGGAAGAGCAAAAGCGATTATTGAAATAAAAAAGGTAGATACCATTCCATTTAACCTTATATCCGAAGAGTATGCTGAAATGGATATGGGAACGAAAATTGAACCCCTTAAAAAATGGAAAAAAGCACATTGGGCTTTTTTTGCCAGCACAATGGAAGAGAGTGGAGAGAAACCGACCGAAGAAATGCTAGTTGTTTGCGAATGGTTTGAAACCATTTGGATTGAATAGCACGAATGACAGCAAGGCATCCAAATGCCGCGAAGCTTTGTAAATAATAATATTCCATGGTTTTTGGGAACCTCATTAATTTTAAAAATTAATTTATTTTTTATAAACAAGAAGAAATAGTAAAAATTGGTTTGTTCTGTCCCGATAGCTTCTCCACCATGCTATCTCACCCAGGGTTATACAGATTTCGTAGGCTACGTTTCATACAAACCCTTGTATGTTATTTCTATTCAATGTTACATTTATCCTTTTCAAGAGTCTTCGAATAAAGGCATAGAACTAAATGAGTTAAAAAAATTGGGAGATTACTTGTGCCAAATACGATACACTAAACAAATTATAGGCAATTATGAAAATTTTGAATTCAAATGGAAAACGGGAAATTATAATATACTCTGTAATTGTTATAGCCTTAAGTTCATTAATATGTTTTATCTCTTATAAATTAGATGATCCAAATTTCTCAATATTAACTGTTTTCATACCATCCATAGTAGCACTGATTTATACGGCCATCACAAATGGGAAGAAAGGTCTCTATGAGTTATTTGTTAAACAAACGATGAAGAAAACAAGCCTGAAATGGATTCTTATTTCACTGATTGGAATTCCGCTCCTTGCATCTTTGGCAATGCTTACTTCCTTAGACTTCGATATTTCCAGATTTCATTTAAGAACTACTCAACTGCTACCGCAGATTGTTGTTATTGTATTAATTGCAGTTGGTGAGGAATATGGTTGGAGAGGTTTTTTACTTCCCAGATTGATGGATAAATTCAATCTCCTATATTCAAGCATCATACTTGGTTTGATATGGGGATTCTGGCATTTTCCAGCGTATCTGATTGGGACAGGAGTCCCCTCGCAAATGGACTTCATAGTGTTTTTACTATGGGTTATTTTGGGAACAATCTTTATAAGTTGGATATATTACTATACCAAAAGTGTGTTGACGTCAATACTTGCTCATATTAGTGCTAATGCCGCCTTTAATTACCTACTTATTTTACCAGAATTTACTGGAAGTATGAATACGTTCTGGTTGTTTATTCTATACCTCTCGGTTCTGATGATGATGATCTTATACATTAAGAGAAAAGACTTATTAAAAAGCACCAACACTAAATAATAATGAGTTGAAAGTTTATGAAGAATAGTTAAAATTAAAAATCTACCTTCAGCACTATTAAGTTTCATTTCTAAAAATCTAAAAAAATAAAGTATTAATGCTTTACTGCTCCTAAATTTGATTGGCTGCTACTCATATACCTCCACTATCAACTCTATTTCTACCGCCTGCCCCCTTGGCAAGGATGCCATACCTACGGCAGCTCTTGCATGTCTGCCTTTCTCTCCAAACACAGCGACCATTAGATCTGAAAAACCATTGATGACCTTTGGTTGCTCTACAAAAGACGGATCACAATTGACCATTCCTAATACTTTAACGATACGCTTTACTTTGTTCAGATTACCCAACATTTCTTTTAGTACCGCGAGCTGATTGATGGCGGTTAGGCGTGCGCCTTCATATCCTTCTTCTATAGATACATCTTGTCCTAGTTTTCCTATTATCTCCTTTCCATCTGCAGAGCGTGGTCCTTTTCCGGCCAGGAAAATAAGGTTGCCGGTCCGTACTCCATTCACATAATTTGCAACTGGTTGTGGAGGCGTAGGAAGGGTAATGCCAAGTTCTGCAAGCCTGGCCTCAGGATCATAGCCTTGCTCTGGTCCTGACTGTGCCTGACTCGTTAATGTTGTAAACGAGATAAATAGAATAGATAAAACAGAAAGATAAAAAGTCTTCATAATGGAGGTATTTAGTTTTGGTTAAGTTGTTCTTGATATGATATATGCCCTTAAGGTTTTAAAGTGTCCTGATAAAACCTCAGCCAATTAAGTCCTAATATTTTCTCAATATCTTCTGTTCGGAATCCTCGTTTGTCCAGCACTCGAGCAACGTGCCGATAACGATCCGTTGTGTCCAATTCTGGAATCCATGGCGGCCATTGTACCTTATAAGATGGTTTAAACCGCGATAATCTTGGTTCAAACCAATTTTGACGCGTAGCCCCGGTTGCCTCCAATCCCTGAACGGCAAAATCGGCCGCCAGGCCCACATGATCTATACCCCCCACCTTAACCGCATGCTCGATATGGTCAACATAAGTTTCCAAGGTGGTTTCTGTGCCCAAATTCGGTCCTATCATATATCCCAGTGATATGATCCCGATCACCCCGCCTTTATCCGCCATGGCTCTTATCTGTTGGTCTGTTTTAGCACGAGGGTGATTTTTGTGCAGGGCTTCACACATAGAATGATTGATCGAAACACTTGTCTTACTGAATTTAATCCCATCATTGGTTGTCGCCTGACCGCAATGAGAGAGGTCAACAATTATACCCAGATCATTCATCCTTTCCACTACTGCGATCCCATAATCAGACAGTCCGGCATCCGTGCGCTCCGTGCATCCATCCCCCACTAGATTCCTTTCGTTATAGGTCAGCTGCATCCATCGGGTACCCGCTTGGTAAAGGATGTCCATATTATCAATTGAATTTTCGAGTGGAGTGGTATTCTGAAAGCCCATCATGACCGCTACCTTAGCTTCTTTCTTTGCCTTGATAAAATCATCAGCACTTTTTGCAGTTATAAACCGATCCGGGTTGTCCTTGATTCGCATGTGCCAATCTGACAAAGATGCCAGCGCTCTTTTAAGACTGCCTGAATCCAAAGAAGCATTGAAACCTGTATATCCGGAATTCTTAAGCGCTTCGTCCGATAGGCCATCCCAGTTTCGGGTAATGATGATACCATCGAAGACAATAGCTTGATCATATATTTCATCTATCGTCTTATATAAAAGGGGAGACAATAAACCATTAGCGTTTCCCTCCGCCAAATTGCTGAGTAACTGTTGCGGAATAAGTGCCCCCAGCGGTACAATTTTAACGAAGTTTCTGCGACTGATATTCATATATGATATTTTGCAACTTAAATTAATGATTTTTCAATCTACTTAGATATGTTCTTGAAAAAATATATCCTCCTTTTAGGTAAAATGGATAGCAGTCAAGCAAATTACGGTGGTTTATTTTTCGGTAAAAACAGGGCTTCTACAAGTTCCAGGAATACATGAAAATATAAATAAAGTGATCTTATGTCAGTAAAGTTTTTTAATGATTGACAGGTATTTCTACTATTTTTAAAAGGAATTAATCAAACTCCTTTATAAAAAATAAGCTCATCAATCTATCCGAAACACATACAGTTCCTAAAATACCTGCCCCAATTCGATTACAAGAATACGGAGTAGGCATTTTCATTGCAGCCTCAACAAAGTCAGCCCTTAAAAAAGCCTTAAAAAAAAACCTTATTACGGTTAATGGTATTATTGCTACTACGGCTACTTTGATACATGGCGGCGAGCAAATAGAATTATACATTCCAAAAGATGATAGCACGAAGAGAAAACTGGTCTTCCCACTTAAAGTACTCTTTGAAGATGATCATTTGGCAGTGATTCATAAACCTGCCGGCATCTTGGTTAGCGGCAATAGTTTTAAAACCATTGCCAAGGCCTTGGAACAAAACATTCGAAAAAGCAATCTTCCTGATGCTACAATACCGCAACCTGTTCACCGATTAGATTATGCAACCACAGGTATTTTATTGGTCGGAAAAACAAGTAGTAGTATTCGTGCTTTAAATAAACTATTTGAAGAAAAAGAGGTTAAGAAAATATATTATGCAATTACGATTGGTGAGATGAACCCTCGAGGAAAAATCACTACAGAAATTGACGGCAAGAAATCAGAATCTAAATATACAATCAGCAAAACTGTTCCCTCAAAAAAATTCGGGAAACTCAACTTGGTAAAATTAAAACCTAAAACAGGCAGAAGGCATCAATTGCGTAAACATTTGTCCGGAATTGGCAATCCTATTTTAGGTGATGCGGCCTATGGAATTGAAAATTTAATTTTGAAAGGTAAAGGCTTGTATTTACATGCCTATTCGTTAAATTTTACACATCCTTTTACCAATAAAAAAGTCTCTTTTAAAGATGAATTTCCTCAAAGATTTAAGAAAATATTTATCCCCAAAAATAACAACCACCATTTCTGATAATAAATAGTTTATGTACTTTTTTTATTAAAAAGTGGAAGTTATTCAACAAGTCGGCCCCGTAAGTCCATTGATAATTATTTTAGTTTTCTGCAGATAAGCCTCTTTGCAATTTAAAACTAACAACCGCAAATCAGAATAGAATTAGCCTATCATATCTCTTGTTTCTTCCAAAAGCTTCATCGTCTTTAGGGTATTAGAAAAAGGTGCGGCCACTTTAATGCAATCTTCAGACATCTTAGTTTTCCAGTCTTCTTTAATTGCTTTAATAACGGCTTCAGCCAAACGCTCGCTAAAAACTTCTATATCATCACTTTCGGGCACCAAATACCCAACCTCTTTAGTCATAAAATCCCTTGGGCCACCAGAATCAGCGCCGACTACAGGAACACCACAGGCAAGGCTCTCAATTAAAACCATTCCAAAAGGTTCGGCTTTGGATGGAAATGTACAAATACTGGAGGCTGCAAATAACTTAGCCAACTCTGGCTGCAATAGAGGACCAACAAAACTGGTGTTCTTGTTGCCAAGGCTTTTATTTAGGTTCTGCAATTCAATGTTGTATTCTTTCTTCTGTTTCCCAACGATCAGCGTAAGAACTTCATCACCAAACTCCGCCTCCCAAATTCTAGCGGCTCGTAAAACAGCATCTATGCGTTTCCACCCAACAAACTGGCCTACAAAAACAATCATGTGTTTATAATCTGTTCTAATATCATATGTGTCTTCCTCAGTTAAACCAATATGCTTTAGCCCAGCTTCCTTTAAAACATCTGATAGTTTAAATTCAGGACGCGGAACAAAACAAGCATTGAAGCCGGGATTTGCCAAAATAAATCTGTCCTTATTAAATTTAGGAAATAGCTCTGAGAATACTTCCATATTTTCCTCGGAAATGGCATAGGCCAAATTAACATTTCCAGGAATTGTATAGTCATTAAAAATTCCCATTTCGGTCAATTGTTTATGAAATGATGATGGCCATTTTCGATCTGAGGGTGCCAAAGACTCAGCTAATTCCCTTACTTCGTTCACCATCATGATCATGGCAGTGCCATGCAAAAAGGCGACAATGGGCGGAACTGAATAACCATTTTCGGCCCTCTTTTCCATCACTTTCTTTGCTATAATGCAATTTACGCAGGTGTGATGTGCAATAAAGAGCTGTATTTTTGAACCTGCCTCAAAAGTGTTTTCTACTTCCAACATATAATCATAAACAAGATCTACATGGTCGGAAATGAATTTATCTACGTATTCTTGACTTACTCCAGACCATCTGTGACCATGGGGATGGCTATATTCGGGTACCTCAGAGTCCATTTCATAAATTCGAACATCATTCCTATTTAGATCTTGATTCTTTTGGCGGCCAAATCCGGAAGGAAATATGGAATAGCTGGCTACCCCATCCATAGAATTAAAAACTTCATGCTGTGCCTCGTGTAATATACCCGATCCGGAGGTAGCTTCCACCTCAGACTGCCATGGATAAGAGCCAAGTTGAAAAATCACATATTTACCAGAAGGATCAATTCCATTATTTAAATTAGTTTCAGAGTTAGAAGGTAAATTCATAAAATTCAATTTTTAGCATTAATGATGTAGTTGTCAGAGCAATTAGAAGGACAGCTTCTTAATTTGTTTTTACACTCTCTAGTTGGTCATTTTACTAATATACAACTTAACAACTGGAGCTAAAAGAAATGAACCTAAAGGAATATGAGTTAATTACTGTCGATTTCTTCTGGTATAAACGAAATATCGATTACTATGATTTTAAAGACCAAAGAAAGGAAAGAACATCTTCTCCTGATCCTTCAGGTTTTCCTACAAAAAATTACTCGTGGTTTATTGTAACCCTAAATTGCGATGCCCAATATGTTTAATGCTTTAAATGGGTAAGTGGGAAAGAATTACTAATTTTCCAAAAGATGGCTAGTTCAGCATGTATTTCGCTCAAATAATTTGATATTTATACTATTACATTTAGTAAAATATTTTGTCAATATCTAATCGATTTAACTCAGAAATCACATAGCAGCAGTATTGATTAACATCTACAAAAAATTAGATTAATTTATTATACACTAACCAATTAAAAATAAATAATATGAAAGGGAAAGTCGCACTGATAACTGGTGCAAGTAGTGGTATTGGAAAGGCAACTGCCAAGGCTTTTGCAGAAAAAGGAGCACATATTGTTGTAGCCGCACGTAGAAAAGATGAGCTCGACACTTTAGTAGCTTCTATAGAAGCAATGGGTGGCAAAGCTTCTGCAATTAAGACGGATGTTTCCGTAGCGAAAAGCGTAGAACAGATGGTCGCCCATACTATCGAGGTATTTGGTCGTTTAGATTATGCCATTAATAATGCCGGTATTGAAGGAAAACTAAGTACAATAACGGATCTCTCGGAAGATGATTGGGACCAGGTTCTGGACATCAATCTGAAAGGCACATTTCTATGTATGAAATATGAGGCAAAAGCCATGCTCAATCTGGGTTTTGGCGGGGCCATCGTGAATATTGGATCCGTTAATTCATTTCTGGGTTTTCCAACAGGAGCGGCCTATGTAACCTCTAAACATGGTCTCATTGGATTAACAACTAGTGTCTCTGCCGAATTAGCACCAAAGGGTATTAGAGTAAACCTTATATGTCCCGGTATTACAGATACTCCAATGCACCACCGCTTGCGAGGCATTGTCGGTGACGACCTTTACGACAAAGGATTATTACCTACTGTACACCTGCAAAGAATTGGTCGCCCGGAAGAGGTTGCAAAAGCCATTGTTTTTCTTTGTTCTGATGAATCTAGTTATATTTCTGGTTCTACACTTACCGTAGATGGTGGACTCACACTGACGATGTGATAAATAAAACTTAATCGATTAGCTTGAGAAATGGATCCTTAAAGACACATAACGAAGACTACTATTGATTTTAGGGAATGGTCTGTTCTTGCATACTCAGGACCTAAGTCACACACAATTAAAACAAAAAAACATGAAAAAAAGCAATTTAAAAATTTCCATTCTTTCTTCATTAATCTTATTGATGTTTGTAATTATAGGATGCAACACCAAAAGCAAGAAAAGTGAAGCATCGGAAGAAAAGTTATCAATAATAGCTGATTCCATCCCAACCATCAACCAAAATATCCTAGATTCTATTCATTCAGAAATTAATGAAGGCGCTTATGGTCTGATTGATCGCTTTATGGTTATACAGCAGGGTAAATTATTAGCTGATTATAAATATAATCAAGACTATAAATCCATAGCTCAAAAATATGATACCACCAATTATCAATACAATTATGATCATCCCGATTGGCATCCATATTATAAGCAAACTGAATTACATACGCTTCAATCTGTTACCAAGAGTATCACCTCGATCCTTTTAGGAATAGCTTTGGATGAGAATCCTGAGTATACTGTAAACACAAAAATAATTCCTCTTTTTAAAGATTATATCATTGATACGGAAGACACAAGAAAGAATGATATTATCGTTGAAGATTTGTTAACCATGAGAACTGGTCTAAAATGGAACGAGGATGATTATAATGAAGCGGAAAATGATTGTATCCTAATGGAAGCCAGTGACGAATGGATAAAGTATGTTTTGGACAAACCTACAGATACGATTCCGGGAACAAGTTTTGAGTATAATAGTGGCGCAAGTGTTTTACTGGGCAAACTAGTTAGAATTATTACAGGAAAGCGAGTAGATAAATATGCTGAAGAAAAATTGTTTGGGCCACTTGGAATTACAGAATACTATTGGAAAGAGACGCCAGGTGGAGAAATTGATACTGAGGGTGGACTATATCTAGTTGCAGAGGACTTAGCAAAATTTGGTTTATTATTTCTAAATAAAGGAAAGTGGGAGAATAAACAAATCGTCTCTGAAGGATGGGTTACGGCATCAACTCGCCCAGTGGTCTCCGATGTAAATCCAAACAATAATCGCAAAATTGGATATGGTTATCAATGGTGGGTCCCTAAACACAGCAATGGTGAAAATGAAATTTTTGCAGGCAATGGCTATGGGGGTCAGTATTTGATGGTAGCACCCAAATTCGATCTCATAGTGCTTTTTAATGGCTGGAACATACATGAGGAGACTGAGAAGTCAACATGGACAGTTTTAGAGGAAAGAATTATACCTTCTATTGCAAACAAGTCATAAAACTTCTTGTAAGAAATTTCATTATCAATTATTCAGGCTTATTTACTATCTTGGGATAACGGCAGAAAATTCGTTTCTATCATTTTCAAAGCCTGTTATCGCTAACCCCCAATTGCGATAATAATCATAAACTAAAACTTTATCATATGATGTGTTGTAACAAAAATTTTAAGGGGTCTATCTCCACTATTTTATCAATTAGCTTTTTATCTGTTTTCTTTATTGTTCAATCCTGTAAAAATGACAAAAAACAAGTTCAACCCGAACTTGAAACAGTTGAAAAAGAGAAGGTGATAGAAATCATAACTGAGAATATGGATTTTCAAATGCCGGATACTATAAATACTGGTTGGAACACCTTCCGTTATAAGAATCTATCGCCGCAAACACACTTTTTTCTAGTTGATAAATACCCGGAAGGAAAGACTTCAGCAGATGCTGAAAATTTGGTAGCTCCTGTATTTGAAAGCGCAATGAAACTTATTACTGCCGGCAAAGCAGAAGAGGGTTATGCAGAATTTGCAAATCTCCCGGAGTGGTTCCCTGAGGTTGTATTTGTTGGAGGCTCAGGCCTGCTTTCTCCAGGCGAGATTGGTGAAACGGTTCTTAATTTAAAGCCGGGCAATTACATTATCGAATGCTATGTAAAAATGAGTGATGGAACCTTTCACACCTCCATGGGGATGACAAAAGACCTCGTAGTATCAAACATAGATTCGGGTAATGAAGAAGTAATGGCCGATATAAACATTAATATCTCGAGTACCGAAGGAATCGTATTTAATGACTCCATTAGCAGCGGTAAGCATATTTTTTCGGTACACTACCTTGATCAAATAGTTCATGAAAATTTTGTTGGACACGATATTAATCTAGTGAAACTTCATGAAAATGCCGATCTAAAAGAGTTAGAAGAATGGATGAGTTGGGCCAACCCGAAAGGATTAATTGAACCTGCTCCTTCTAACATTAGCTTTTTAGGAGGCGTAAATGATATGCCAGAGGGAAACACCGGTTACTTTATGGTTACTCTAGAAAAGGGCAATTATGCTTTAATATCTGAAGTGCCAAATGCTTCAAGTAAGAATATGCTTAAAACATTTGTGGTTTCTGAATAGTATTTTTGTATTAATACAAAATGTTTAAAATCACACCAAATCAGGTTACTTCTAGTAATTATCCATGTGTGACTTTCGAGATGTTGAACCAAATATTAAATTGACCATGGATAGTTTAGTGGTTGATGAGAACACCAATAGGTATCATTGGACTTTTTAAGGAACCAACAAAGGGCCAGGCGGAACTGGAAACCGCGTTCTTTTCAGTAGGTTTGAAAGATGAATCATGAACAAGGAAGGACTCGTTCAAAAGTCAATTGACACATATGATTCAGGGGATTATGAGAAACAACTTAACGGAATAAAAGAATAATTCTATTACCTGAAATACTTAAAGAAACGAACTAAAGGGAGTCGAGACCTTTTTCTAAATCTTTTACAAGTATTTTAAATAATGACAAAAGCCAGACAACTATTTACAAAATATTTGCGTCTTTAAAGAAGAGCCCCTCCATAAAAAATATAACCCATCAACCTTTAAAAAGATGTTAGAAAACCCAAAAATAAATATTAAGATTAAGCTTGCTGCCTTGTGGACCTCGGTACTTTTCTGCTATGTTTATGGAGACTATTTTGAACTATATGTGCCCAATAAAGTAGATGATCTCTTAAAGGGAAACAATATTTTAGATTCCCCAACTACATTGCTGATAGCATCTATAGTTATGGCAATACCAACCCTGATGATCGCTTTGTCCATCCTGCTTAAACCAAAGATTAATAAGTTACTAAATATCATTTTTGGAACACTCTTTACCATAATGATGTTGTTAATAGCGGTTAACTCCTTAACATCTTGGTATCGTTTTTATGTGTTTTTTGCTATTCTGGAAAGCTTTATAACTATGCTTATTGTATGGTATGCCTGGAAATGGCCTAAGGAAAATAAAGCCTAGTTGAAATTTTCAAAATCTTTATTATTACCTATTAACAAAAAGTATTTGGAGTCTTTCTGAATTCGTTTACTATTTAATTTTCTTTATATCTTTTAAAAAGAGGACATGCTTTTGTTCTTTAAATTTTTTAAAGTCAAGACTACTCGTTTGCCCCTTAAAAGGTCCGTAATAATGATTTGGCCATGCGTTGCGCCAAAAGAGGGCCCAGGCAACACCTTTGTCTACGATCCCTTTATCCAACACCTCTGTCCACCAGTTTTCTATGGGAATCATATTTAGTCCGCCCTCGGTCATGGCATAGGGCTTATTCTTTTGCTTACCAATTTTTGCCAAAAGAGAAAGGTTCTCATCTAATAACTCTAAATATTCATTGGTTGAACTCTTTTGATAAAGATCCATTCCCAAAATATCTACATAATCATCGCCGGGGTAAAACTTCATATATTCCTCCTTGCTTTGCACTGCATCTGTAGAATAGCAATACAAAAGATTATGTACCCCAAACTTGTGTGTTAAAAGCTCATAAGTTTGTTTCCACAAAAGTTTAAATTCTTCGGGGGTACAATTATCTTTACCCCACCAAAACCAAGATCCGTTCATCTCATGAAAGGGTCTAAATACTACCGGGATAGCTTGCCCGGTTTCAGTCTTAAGGTTGTTTAGAAAATCGGCCGTTCTGGAAACCCAGGTAAAATATTTTGAATATAAGCTCCCTCCTTCTAAAATAGTAGCCACTGCAGGAGTTGGATCCCAGGCAGATTGTTCAGTCAGTGGATTATCAGGATGCCAACTAATAGTAATAATGCCCCCAGCCTTATGTGCTTTTTGAATTAGTTTGGTCATGAGATCAAAATTGACTGAATCAAGGTTTTGTTGATGGCCTAATTCAATATGCCCAACTTCAAATCCATAAACAGCGGGGAAATCTCCAGAAACATCCGCAACATCACTTTTGTAAATAGAGCCATCATTTTTCCAACCCATACCATAAGCCGTAGCATCCTGATGCCCAAAAGCATATCCCTTATTTGGGATTTCTTTAATCCGCGCCATTAAATACTTCGCCTTAGAATCTGCATTAGTGTCTGCTAAATTAAGGGCCCCGCTTTGTTTTAACATCACACTTTTACAACCCATTCCCATACATATTATTAATACTGGCGTCAAGGATTTCAGAATTCCTATTTGAAGAACTTTTTTTATCAAATTGCCTTTGGTTTTTATATGTTACTTACAAAATTAATGATCTACCGGAAACATTAATTCCCGTAAACTCAAAACGATCATTGATCAAAATTCCAAACCAAACTATTAAAAAAATTGACAATTGACACTAATTAGCATTATCAATAAATCATCTTTTCAAAGCAGATGCCTCCTTAAAACCCATCTTATTTCTTAAAAAAATCTTTCCAATTAACTAATTTAGATCATGCTTGTAAAATTACAATCAAGAATAACTTCCTAAATTTCCTGATGTCTTTGTCTAGTATGTTAAAACAAATTCTTCGTGTTGGCCTTTTGCTCAGCTTGCATTTATTGTATGGTCAAACAGATTATATAGCCGGACAACTAATCGATGCTGAAACACTAGACCCTATCCCCTTTGCCTCTGTTCGAATTAAAAATAAAGCGATTGGACTTATTTCAAATATTGATGGTGGATTTAGAATTCCTATTAGTTTTAAAAGTGTTGGAGATACTTTAGAAATCTCCTCCCTGGGCTATAAGACAAAAGAAGCTTTTTTATCAAAATTTTCAATAAATCAGATAAATACAATCTTCCTATACGAAAATATTGAGAACCTAAAGGAAGTAGTAGTTACGGCAACCCAAAAGCCCAAAAGGCTAAATGCAAAAGAAATTGTGGCCCTGGCAATAAAAAAAATAGACCAAAACTATCCCAGCAAAGCTTTCTCTTACCTTGGTTATTACAGAGATTATCAGTTAAGAGAGCATAATTACTTAAATCTAAATGAGGCCGTATTGGCTATTTTTGACCCTGGTTTTGGCCTCCAGGATTTAAAGAACACCCAAATAAGAATATATGAATATTTAGAAAATCAAGACTTTCCCAGAGATTCTATGGCAGCTCAAACCTATGATTATGCCAATCGAAAAAAGGTAATCCCTAAGGCCACTATAAGCGGTAGAATAAGGAACGAATTTGTCCGGCTCAGACTACATGATGCCATTAGAAATAATAAAATTTACACCTATTCCTTTATAGATCGATTAGAAACCGACCTAATTAAAAACCATAAACTCAAGTTGACTGCAGACGCCTATTTTGATGAAATAGCTCTCTACACTATAGAGATTACCAAGAGTCTAGATAATATTAAAGTCATTGGAAAGATTTATATCAACCAAACAACCCTTG
Source organism: uncultured Flavobacteriaceae bacterium (assembly GCA_942491255.1). GTDB lineage: Bacteria > Bacteroidota > Bacteroidia > Flavobacteriales > Flavobacteriaceae > Eudoraea. The sequence continues at coordinate 47,190 of CALOAJ010000017.1, forward strand.
GTATACATAAATTAGAATATGCCGTTTACGAAAAAGAACCTCCCAAACATCGGAAAGATCCATTTTGGAATGTTGGTATAGAAACAATGGATGATGGCACCTTAGGAAAATTACTTTATAATATTAAAGTAGAATATAGAAGTCATAAGGATAAATTGTATTTAAATTATATCTCTTTTAATAATGCTTTTGATATTTTACTTCCCCCAAAGTTTGCGCCTATAGCGGCAAAAATTGATTCAGATCGTAAGCGATTCGAGCTAGTTCTAAATAATCAACCTTCAGTTAAAGAGGGGCTAAAAACAAAGAACTATCAGTTGTACTATCAAGAGAATAAAGTAACCATAGAAAACGTAGAAATTAAAAAGAATAGTGTGTTTTTATATCCAAAAAGACCAGAGGTAGTCTTTAATCCGGAAATAATTCAATATTTAAAAACGAAAACCAATAAGGGGGTTGCAATAGAAATTAAGGATGTCCGAGATATTGATGGAAATATGGTGAATGAATCCGATGCTATCCATTATCAACAGTTTAGAGAATTTTTTACCCAACAACTTTTGTTAGATCAGAAGCCTCCTTCGGACGACTTATACATGCTAAAAACCATTCCGATTAATAAGAATCAACCCCTTGGTCCTTTCTCCGATTCGTCAGATTATTGGATGAATACTCCTCTGAAAAAATAGAATGGTTGGATATATAATTATTTGCTTGTATAAGTCTTGTAACAATTATTCTTGTAAATTATCTTCTCGGAATCTATTTCTTAACTTAGTAAAGCAAAGTATAATTTTTAATTACCTAAACAAATAAGGCCGTACTTTTAGAACACTATGACGTCAATTGAATTAATCAAACAATGGATGCTAGACCATCCTACTTCAACCTCCCTGATCAAATACTTTGTTTGGGTAATTTTGATTGTCCTCCTTATTCAATTGCTGAGAAAATTTCTTCGTAAAAATCTACCTGATAACAATACCAGATATAAATCTCAAAAGGGAATAGAAGTTTTTGGCTACATTTTAATTTTAATATTAAGTATAACATACTTCACTGGCAGTATAAAAGACTTTGCCTTAGCCATAGGACTATTGTCTGCCGGTATCACCATTACCTTACAAGAATTAATTCTAAGTATTGCCGGTTCTATCTTTATATTCTTTGTGAAAGTCTATAAGCCAGGCGACAGAATAGAAATTAACGGTATAAAAGGAGATGTAATTGATATTGATAGTATTTATACGACTATGATGGAAATTGGAGAGTGGGTCAGCAGTGACAATTATAGTGGAAGGATCGTTAAACTGAGCAATGCGTTTGTTTTTCGAGGTCCTATATATAACTACTCAAAAGATTTCCCCTTTATCTGGGACGAATTCAATTTACCAATTAGATATGGATCAGACCTTGAACTGGCAAAAGAAATAATTATTAAAATTGCCTCTGAACAACTTTCAGAATATGTGACCAATTCTGTTGCAAGATGGAAAAAAATTGTTGATAAATATTATATTGAGGATGCACAAGTGGAGCCAACACTGGCAATTAGTATGACGGATAATTGGATTCAGCTTAACCTGAGGTATATCGTCGATTATAAAAAAAGGAGGGCTACCAAGAACTTGTTAAGCCAATTGATTAACAAGGAAATTAATGCCACCAAAGGAAAGGTAGAAATGGCTTCAACAACTGTTGAAATTGTTAGAATACCGAACCTGAAAATTGACAAAAAGGATTTAAACAACTAAGCTTTAAAATGTTCCTGATATTATCTAAAAGCTCTTCTTAACACCAATTAATCAATGATAAAATTTTTTAGGGCTATCAGACAATCTCTTTTGACCGAAAACCCAACCAACAGTAAGGCAGGCAGGTATTTGTTTTATGCTATCGGCGAAATCCTTCTGGTGGTTATTGGTATTTTGATAGCCCTTGGGATTAACAATTGGAACCAACAAATAAAAGATGACAAACTAGGCAAGGATCTTTTAGTACGCATTCGTCGTGATCTGGCACAGGACACGCTTAATTTTAGAGCTACTATCAACTTCAACAATAAAGTGAGAGACGAATTGAAGGAATTATTAGTGACCCTATACGATGGAGTTGATCGAAAAGAACAGGTTCAGCAAATGAGCGGGATATGGGATAAGGCTTTAGATCAGTCTTTTTCTCCAAATGACAATACCTATAGAAATATCGTTAGTTCAGGAACTTTAGGGCTGATTAAAAATCTGAAATTAAAAGAGGAAATAATTGATCTCTACAGTGAATATGATCAAAAAAAGGAGTTATTGGCATCTATCAATGTATGGATGATTGGTATTGCTTCCGCAATGGATACTGAAACTGAGTTTATTAAATTTAGCAGTGAAGTTTCTGATATTTATACTTCTGAAGAAATGCTTAACGAAAATGATTTTGCCTTTTTAAATAATAAAGAAGATCCAAGATTTAAGTTGCTTGTAAGAGCCATCACGGCAGCCGCTTTTAATCAAAAGGCAAACAATGCTTATCGCCAAGAACTCATTAAAAAATGTGAGATAGCTTTGCAACAAATTGATCTGGAGCTGGCAAAATAAGAAAAGACTAATATTTTTTCAAAAGCAATGTATGGCTCTTTATAAATATTAAATGAATAAAATATAACTATGAAAATAAAGAACGTAATTATAATTTATCTTTTAGGATGTTTACTGATTGCATGTAAGCAAAATCAGAAAAAGAGTGAAGAAACAAATCAACCCAAAAGTGAAGAGGTAGTTCAAAAATCAGAGGAATCTATGATTTATGGAAATTATGTAGCCGAGAGTTATGCAAAAAGAGACCAAGGATATGATTGGGTTGCTGTAACGGTAAAGCAAGGTCCTAACGATATAATTACTATTTCAATCCGTTCAAGAGCTGACAAGAAAAAACCCAGCTGTACCTTCGATGGCAAGGCCTATAAAAAAGACGATAGTACTTATGAGTCGATTTATGATGGCGCGAGAATAATTTATAGATTTTCAGGAGATTCCATAACTATTTCCACAGAAGCTAAAGAAGACGAACGTGTTTTATACTTTTTCTGCTCCGGAGGCGCCAGCTTATCCGGAACCTATAAGAAAATTCAGGAACCCTTAGATTCTGAACAAATTGACAAGACCTCATTTTCCAAAGTTTTAAATCTTCAGGGAATTGGTTTTAATATTTCTTCCATCGAGAAAAATGGAAAAAACACCCTAAGTATTTTAAGCTTCGGTTTGGAGGAAAGAGAGTTTAATGAAACTTTTGAAATTGAAGGGTCTCAAATAATAGAGGCCGAAGTAGAGGACCTTAATTCAGATGGCTCGCCAGAATTATTAATATACATCCAATCAGAAGGAAGTGGAAGTTATGGAGAGGTGATGGCCTTTTCAGGAAATAATAATAAATCCATGAGTCAGGTTTATTTTCCCCCGCTTATAGATAACGATGAGGTAAATGAAGGCTATATGGGTCATGATAGCTTTTCGGTTGTGGAAACTTCCTTAGTTCAACGTTTTCCTATCTATAAAAAAGGTGATACAAATGCAAACCCTACGGGAGGGATTCGACAGGTTTCTTATAAATTGATTGATGGAGAAGCAAGTCGAAAATTTGAAATGAATAAACACGAAATTCTTGAAATAAATACAAACGATATCAATAATAAATAGACGTTGATTATTCTAAAGATATAATGAGTGTTTATAAACAAATAGAAAGTTGACTGTAATAGGGTAAATTAGCATTTCAATTAATATAAATTTTATGCGTTATACCAAATTAACTTACCTACTGATCATTTTATTTTTAATTTCATGTAAGGTTGATTTTAAGCCCCTGCCAAAAGAAAAAAACACCTACGCTCTTAGTACCGAAACATTGCTGACTGATACTAATTATACCGCGCAAATTGAAGATTTTTATCAACAAGGGGAAGAGGGTTTGCTGAACGGAAAATCTGACATCAGTATTTATTATAAGATATTTTTGCAGCCGGAAAAGCAAAGTCCGGCCATTTTAATTTCTTCAGGAAGGACAGAGGCGGCAGTAAAGTATAAGGAGTTAATTTATGATCTCTATAACAATGGTTACTCTGTTTACATTCATGACCACAGAGGACAGGGGTTGTCTGGTAGAATGACAAATGATCCTGATATGGGATATATTGACACTTTTCAGTATTATGTAGACGACATGAAATATTTCTATGACAACAAAATTAAAACTGCTGGCCATAAAAGTATTTATTTATTGACGCATTCTATGGGAGGGGCTATTGGCATGACTTATCTTGAGCAGTATCCTGAAGATTTTAATGCCGCTGCCTTTTCATCCCCAATGTTAGGGCTCGATACCCCAACTTGTGGAGCCGTAAAACTTTTAGCCGGAGAAGAACCTACATATGCCATGGGAGAAGGTGAGTACTATGATGACCCGCAAAGCTTTAAAAACAATACCTTAACCGGATCAAAAATCAGATATATTAGAATGGTTGAAGCCTTTGATAAAGAACCAAAGGCCAGGTTAGGTGGGGCAACATATCAATGGGTTCTTAAGTCTTGTGATCAATTTGATTATTTATTTGATAATATCAAAAATATCAAGACCCCATTTGTCTTATTTTCGGCAGAAAATGAACAAATTGTAAATAAGAAAGCACATCAGTATTTCATTGAAGAAGCACAAGAATTAGGGAAGGAATATGAAGCATATCTTGTAGAAAATGCGCAACATGAATTATTCATTGAAAAAGATGAACAACGAATAGAAGTAATCAATCATATTTTGCATTATTATAGCAAATACTGAGCCTAATACTTTAAAAATAACAACTTCTCTTTTAGTAATTTAATCGACTAAAATGCATAAAAAAAGCCATTAACCAGCCCTCGATATTAGCTAAAAAAAATATACAATGGAAACAATAAAAGAATTTTTAGAATTTGAACTTATAAGTATTGGTGAATATAAGATTCGGGTTTATACGGCAGTCACCATCTTAATAATTTTTCTGATCACCAAAATAATATTATGGTTAATTAAGAAAACACTTTTTCGAAAACGCAAGTTTAAAAAACTTGATAAAGGAAGCGCTTATGCCTTATTTCAGATCATTAGATATATAATATGGGTAATTGCCCTTGGGTTTATTTTAGAATCCATTGGTATTAGAGTAACGGTATTAATTGCAGGGTCTGCAGCCCTGCTTGTTGGAATAGGATTGGGCCTTCAACAAACATTTAACGATGTTGTTTCTGGAATAATATTGCTTTCAGAACAATCCATAAAAATAGATGATGTACTAGAAATAGATGGGGATATGGTAAAAATTCAAAGTATTGGATTAAGAACCTCCAAAGCACTAAACACAGATGATATTTCTATTATTATTCCGAACTCATTAATAACTACCAATAAAGTAATTAATTGGAGCCATCAGGCAAAGAAAACCCGTTTTAGAATAGATGTTGGTGTTTCCTATAGCAGCGATGTAGATTTAGTCATAAAAATCTTAGAAGAAAGTGCCTTTGAACATCCGGAAATTTCGGACAGAGACTTAACGGAAGCGCGCTTGGTAAACTTTGGAAATTCGTCCTTAGATTTTCAAGTATTATTTTTTAGCAAAAACATCTTCAGAATTAATAAGGTAAAAAGCGATATCCGTAGAATTATTAATAAAAAATTTGCCCAGAATAATATTACCATCCCATTTCCACAAATGGATCTGCATTTAAAATCAAACTATACCGATTCTTTAAAGAAAAAGAAGAATATCGAATAAGCTGAATAGAAGTATAAGATTAGATATGGAAGGAGATTATTACAAAACCAAGGAAACCGTTGAAGAATACATTAGATTAGCGAAGGATGTAGATGGTGGTGAGCTTATTAATAAACTCAAGAAGCACCTGCCGTCCAATGCAAACGTGCTTGAAATTGGTACTGGCCCTGGTACGGATTTCCTTATTTTAAAAGAATTTTATACCGTTATAGGTTCAGATAATTCAACGGAGTTTTTAAAGCATTTAATTGATAATAATCCGCAGGAGGAGTTTCTTGAACTAGATGCCATTTCTTTAAAAACAGACAAAAAGTTTGATGGGATTTATTCCAACAAGGTATTGCATCATCTAAAAGATGAAGAATTAATGGATTCTATTAAAAGACAGACAGAAGTTCTAAATTCTAAGGGAATAATTTGTCATTCCTTTTGGAAAGGAGAAGGCTCCGAAGTTTTTAAGGGACTTTTTGTAAACTACCATTCAGAAAAGGCTTTGAAAGGTTTTTTTGATCCCTATTTTGAAATACTATTGCTCGAAACTTATGCGGAATTTGAGGAGGCTGATTCCATTTTGTTGATTGGAAAGAAAAAGTAAAATTTAAGTATGAATCCCTGATTCGATTCTTAAATGATTTTTTTATACCACGTCACTCATTATTTATAAACAGCATATTTTGAGTAAGCTTTTTTAGCAACTAAATATGGTATTTCACTTTCAATAAGTTTGTACCCGTGTATAATCTCAAAATCCAAAACACGGCCGTCAATCAGCGCAGAAACCGTGCATCTAAATTTGTATATTTAAGCAGCAAAGAAAAGAGCTTATGAAATCCCGATTAAAAAAACAACATCCCTTTTTCTACTTGTTTATATGCCTGTTCATTTTATTTCTTGGCAGTTATTCAAAAGCACAGGAAAACACAATCGATAAATCCAAAAACAAACCTATGGAAATCGCCTTCTTACTATTCGACGATTATGAAACCCTGGACGTATATGGGCCTGCAGAAATCTTTGGTCGACTTGTTGACTTATACAGTCTAAAATTTTATTCCATGGAGGGTGGTATTGTCAAGAACAGACATGGAGTTTCGGTTATGACTGAAAGCCTTAAAACCATTGGTAATCATCCCTATATTTTCTTAATCCCCGGGGGTATGGGTACCCGTAAAGAAGTTGATAATTCACTGCTTATCAACAAGATAAAAGAAATATCACTAAACAGTAATTTTGTATTAACCGTCTGCACCGGTAGTGCCCTTTTAGCTAAAACTGGGCTTTTAGATGGTAAGCAGGCTACCTCAAATAAAAGGGCATTTTCATGGGCTGCGTCAAATGGTCCTGAGGTAGTTTGGGACAAAGAAGCAAGATGGAAAGTGGATGGAAAATTCTATACCTCTTCAGGAGTTAGTGCCGGGATGGACATGTCGTTGGGTTTTTTAGCCGATAGACACGGTTTAGAATTCGCAAAAAAAGTGGCTACCGAAATTGAATACAACTGGATCGAGGACAAAGACTATGATACCTTCAAAGCAAAATAAGAACTGCAATGCCATCAAAAGGCGCATCTAATAAACAATAAATGAAAGCAGCCATATCAACCAAAGCGGGGAACCCGGATGTTATTGAAATAAAGGAAATGACTATTCCTAAGGTAAAGCTAGGCTGGGTTCTAATCAGAGTGAAAGCCTTTGGATTAAATAGGTCAGAACTTTTCACAAGAAGGGGTGATTCACCAGGAGTTGAATTTCCAAGAATACAGGGGATTGAATGCGTTGGATTAGTAGAGGAAGACCCTTCAGACACTTATAAAAAGGGACAGCAGGTAGCGGCTATCATGGGAGGAATGGGGAGATTTTTTGATGGGGGCTATGCTGAATTTACTTTGGCGCCGCTGGATATTATATTTCCATTTAAAAGCAATTTAGCTTGGGGAGTTCTGGGAGCCATCCCGGAAATGTTTCAAACGGTTTCCGGATCGCTCAATCAAGCCCTGGAAATTGAAAAAGGTGAAACATTACTTATTAGAGGAGGCACTTCCTCCATTGGAATGTTGTCCTGTCAGCTTGCTAAATCAAAAGGCTTAACGGTTATTTCAACTACCAGGAACCCGGATAAGAAACAGGCCCTTAGGGACAACGGAGCCGACCATGTGGTTATTGATAAAGGCAGCATACAAGAATTAGTAAAAGAAATTTATCCAAAAGGAGTAAATAAGGTTTTGGAATTGATAGGAACCCGAACTTTAAAGGATTCCCTAAAGTGCCTTGCCCCAAGGGGAATGGTGTGTATGACAGGAATTTTAGGGAATGAATGGACTATGAAAGAATTTACACCTATGGGAGACATCCCGTCTTTAGGACGACTTACCGTTTATATGGGGGAATCAAAAAATCTATCCAAAGAATTACTTCAGGATTTTATTGATGAAGTAGAAAGTGGCAACATAAACCTGAATATTGATAAAACTTTTCAACTTAATGAAGTTGCCGAAGCCCATCAATATATGGAAGACAATAGAGCAAAGGGCAAACTGGTTGTGATAACGTAGCACATTTTAAGCAATCCTGGGATACTAGTGTAAAGCAATTGTCCGAGAATCTAAAAAGTTTAGAATTCTCTTAGGAAGAAGGTGCGTTGGAGGGTTTAAATGAATTTGCCATTACCCCTGAGAATTATTGGCAGGAAAGAAAACTTCTTATGTGGAATTAGTATCTTTAAAAAGGAATTTTAAAGCGTATACTTTATGAGTTTGATAAAATCATTAACGGATTACTTTAAAAAAAATCCAACCAATAAAACAAAGGAAGCTCCAGATGGTATATGTCCTAATTGTTGGGGAGAACAGGAATATGGCGGTAAATTTTACGAAGCTTCAAGAAACTATAACAACGACATCAATAGTCATGATCCTCATGTGGGCTGGGTAAAAGAGTACGCAAACAAACACCTATTAAACATCGAATTGCAAAAAAAGGATGATCAGCTAGTTTGTCAGAACTGTAAACTTACCTATCGCCTAAGTGAAGAAAACTAAATCTCACACTAATTTATATGCAATAACTTATTTCAGAAAGGAAAATAAGTTTTTATTCCTTGCATTTATCTAAAGCATGGAAACAATGAGTTATAACAATTTGATGTACCTGCATTTAGTAACTGTTGTGCCCTGCTTCCTTATAGGCACCCTCTTATTACTAATAAAAAAGGGAACTAAGGTCCACAAAGATTTTGGTAGAGTCTATATGGTTTTAATGTTGATTACTGCGAGTATTACCCTTTTTATGCCGGCGGTGGTGGGACCTAGATTATTCAATCATTTCGGATATATTCACAGCTTTAGTTTTCTAACTATTTATACCGTTCCTACAGCTTATTGGGCCATAAAGAAGGGGGATATAAAATCGCATAAAAGAAAAATGATTCTACTTTACTTTGGAGCGATTATTATAGCCGGAGGTTTTACTTTCTTTCCGGGAAGATATTTGAATGAATTGTTTTTTGGATAGTAAAACAAGGAAGAATGAAGGATGAAATCATAAAAGAAATCAGAAAACAGCTTCTTTACAAATCGGACGAGAAAGCGAAGACTAGTGGCCAGAGATTTTTTAAGGAGGAGATTAATAGTTATGGGGTAACGGCTCCCATAGTAAATCAAATAGCCAAAACAGCCTTAAAACAAATTAAGGCTAAACCAAAAGAAGAAGTATTTGAGCTTTGCGAGCAACTCTGGCAAACAGGCTATATAGAAGAATCCTTGGTGGCCTGCAAGTTATCATATGCTTATCACAAGGCATTTGTGCCGGAGGATTTTGAAATTTTTAGACGATGGATAGCCTCCTATGTAAACAATTGGGCCTCCTGTGATACCTTTTGCAATCATACCATGGGCAAATTCATCGAAAGGTATCCATCTTATATAGACGATTTAAAAGGGTTTACTTCTTCTGAGAACAGATGGCTTAGAAGGGCTGCAGCCGTTTCCTTAATAGTACCGGCAAGAAAGGGTGAATTCCTTTCAGATATTTTTGAAATCTCAGACAACTTACTCATGGATGAGGACGACTTAGTACAAAAAGGCTATGGATGGCTTTTGAAAGTAGCTAGCAAACAACATCAAAAAGAAGTATTTGAATATATACTGACAAACAAGGCAAGTATGCCCCGAACAGCCCTTAGGTATGCTATTGAAAAAATGCCCAAAGAAATGAAGATACAAGCAATGGGCAAATAAACAATCCTCCTCTATGCACTTTCTAAAGTTCAAAATAAATGGAAAAAGCATTACTGGTCTAAAGAATTAAGAGCCTTACAGATCTCCCTCAAATAAATATATTTTCTTTTAAATATCGGACCATAATTTGGTTAATATAAAAGCGATAATCTCTTAAGCGATCGATTTTCAATTGAATTTATTATCTTTCCAATGGTGTGCAAAAAACACCTCATTTTATTCTGCTACTAAATTGCAAATCTTTGACTATCTCATAACTCGATCTAATGAATCAAAACATTTTAAAAACCTTTCTGTTTGCTTTTCTAACTATCTCACTAAGCAGCTTCGCACAAAACAATAACAATACTTCATCTTCACAAAGCGTCTCCTTGGACCCCTCTTTCTACGAAGGATTGGAATGGAGAAATATTGGCCCTCATCGGGGAGGTAGATCTTTAGGTTCTGCCGGTAGCCCAGGCCGACCCAATGAATACTATTTTGGGGCCACCGGGGGAGGTTTATGGAAAACCACAGACGGGGGAAATGAATGGAAGGCAGTTACGGATGGACAGGTCACCAGTTCCTCTGTAGGAGCAGTAGCCATAGCCGAAACCAATCCTGACATTGTCTATATTGGAATGGGAGAAGTACAATTACGAGGCAGTATTACCCAGGGAGATGGCGTTTACAAAACCGTGGATGGCGGTAAAACCTGGAGGCATCTTGGCCTTAAAGAAACACAGGCCGTTGCACGTATACGAATTCACCCTACTAACCCAGAAATCGTTTATGTAGCTGCTCTGGGACATCCCTATGGAGACAATGAAGAGCGTGGCGTATTTCGTTCTACCAATGGCGGAAATAGCTGGGAAAAAGTTTTGTATGTAGGTCCAAAAGCGGGAGCCGTGGACTTAGTCATTGATAGAAATAATCCAAAAGTTTTATATGCCAGTACCTGGCAGGTATATCGCAAAGCATGGAAGATGTGGGGCGGCGGTGGCGAAAGCAAATTATGGAAATCCGTTGATAGCGGAGATACCTGGACAGAACTTAGTAATAATCCGGGGATGCCGGAGGGACCCATCGGAAAAATTGGGGTGACCGTTTCACCGGTAGATTCTAACCGTGTATGGGCCATTGTAGAGGCTAATGAAGGAGGCGTTTTTAGATCTGAGGATGCCGGCCTAACTTGGGAACGCACAAATGATGAGCGTAAACTAAGACAGCGTGCCTTTTACTATTCCAGAATTTATGCTGATCCTTGGGACAAGGAAACGGTGTATTGCCTAAACACAGGCTTTTATAAATCTACCGACGGGGGTAAAACCTTCGATGTGACGATTAAAGTGCCACATGGGGATAATCATGATTTGTGGATTGATCCTAACAACCCAAAACGGATGATCAATTCTAATGATGGAGGTGGTAATGTCAGTATCAACGGGGGAGAAAGCTGGACAGAACAAGATTATATCACCACACAGTTTTATCACGTGATGACCACAAACGATGTCCCTTATCATGTCGCAGGGGCCCAACAAGACAATAGTACCTTGGCCATGCCTAGTGATGGTTGGGAGCATATGCAGGCTCGCGGACCTAATCATGGATGGTTTTATGCTGTTGGAGGTGGTGAAAGTGGATGGATAACCCAACATCCTGAAAATCTGGATATTTTTTATGCCGGTAGTCAGGGCGCTCTCTTGACTAGGTACGACAGAAGCAATGGACAAACAAGAGATATTCAGGTCTATCCACGTTTTTTCTCAGGGGAACCAGCTGATGCGCTACCAGAGAGATGGCAATGGACTTTCCCCATTATGTTTGCGCCACAGGATTCAAAAGTAATGTACACTTGTTCACAGCATGTTTGGAAAACCACCGATGACGGACAATCCTGGGAGAAAATAAGTCCTGATCTTACCTATGCAGATCCTACTACTTTAGGTAAAACGGGAGGAGTCATTACTATGGATATGAATGGCCCTGAAATCTATGCTACGGTTTTTGCCTTAGCGCCTTCCTTTCACGACATTAATACGATATGGGCCGGATCGGATGACGGAAAAGTTCATATTACCAGAGATGGAGGTGCTAACTGGGAAGATATCACCCCCAAAGATCTTCCCAAATTTTCAAGAGTAAGTATTATAGACGAATCAAAACACCGTCCCGGGACCTTATACCTTGCGGCAAATCGCTATCAGGTAGACGACAGACAACCCTATGTTTTTAAAACAAATGACTACGGGAAAACATGGACTAAAATTATTAATGGTATTGAAGATGGGCATTTTGCAAGAGCTGTAAGAGAAGATCCTGTTCGCCAAGGCCTATTGTTTTTAGCTACGGAACATGGGGTCTATTTCTCCATGAATGATGGAGGGCTATGGCAAAGCTTACAATTAAAACTACCAGACACCCCTATTAGAGACTTGGTTATTAAAGACAATGACGTGGTTATAGGTTCTCATGGACGCGGGTTTTGGATTTTGGATGATATACAACCTTTGAGACAGTATCAGGCAAACATGAAGGATCAGGAGGCTATTCTTTTCGAGCCTTCGGATGTGATTAGAGGTATTGGAAAGGGTTCTATCCAATACTACCTAAAAGATCAAATGGATACCATCACCTTCGAGATTTTTGATGCTAATGATAAATTGATTAACACCTTTACCGGGAGCAAACCGAAATATGAGGAAGATCCGGATTTACCCTATTGGCTAAAAGGGGGCTCCTCAAAACCCACCACCGCCAAAGGAATCAATACTTTTAGCTGGGATTTAAGATATCCCGGAGCAACAGAATTTGAAGGAATGATTATTTGGAGTGCCAGACCACAGAGGGGTCCCAAAGCCCCCATAGGAAGCTACAAAGTCAAAATGAAAACAAAAGATTACGAAAAGACCTACCCCTTTTCCATCTTAATGGATCCTAATCTTAAAGGAATTACGGAGGCCGATCTTATGGAGCAATTTGAACTGGCGAATAAAATAATGCAAAAAACCAGTATGGCCAATGAGGCAGTAATTGATATTAGAAAAATGCGCAAGCAGATTGAAGATAATAAGGATAAAATCTCCGGCGCTGATTATAAGAAAACCATGATACCTTTTTTAAATAAAACCTCAGCTATAGAACAGGAACTCTATCAGGTAAAAAATCAATCAGGGCAAGACCCCTTAAATTTTCCTATCAAACTAAATAATAGACTTGCATCTTTGCGACGGAGCATAGAAAATGGGGAGGCAAAACCAACCGATGGGGCCTATAAGGTATATGAAGAACTCTCAGCGGAACTTGTACAACATCTGGGGGATTTAAATAAGGTAATGTCAATTGACTTGCCCAAGGTAAATACTGTTTTAGAAAAGGCAGGAGCCAGCCCTCTTAAAGAAATGGATTAAGGGAGAATTAATTTTGTCTACCTTTGCATATTCACAAACTCTAAATAATGTTTGCGTTAGTCACCTATTACTTAAAACAAAAGTAAAAAGCCATGTAGTTCAAAATCTTGGCAACCAATGATCTTAAGGGTATAATTGAGTTTCAATTAAGATTATTTGGAGAAAATCTTACAAAATATTTTGGTTTCCTTTAGAAATGAGTAGTAATAATACATTTGAAATTGATTTTTTAGATCATGTAGCTATCAGAGTAAAAGATCTAAAAGTCTCGGAGGCTTGGTATGAAAAGGTTTTGGGACTTAAAAAATACCAACTTGATGAATGGGGGCCCTTTCCAGTATTTATGTTAGCCAAGAAATCCGGAGTTGCCCTGTTCCCGGCGGTAGTTTCTGATGAAGAATTAAATTTAAAATCCAAAAATATTAAAATAGACCATTTCGCATTTAATGTGAGTAAAGAAAATTTTGAAAAAGCACATAAAAGATACCTTGAATTAGAGTTAGATTTCAACATTCAAGACCACCATTATTTTCATTCCATTTACACCAAAGACCCTGACGGACATACCGTTGAATTGACAACACTAGTTGGCGATGAAAAACAATTTTACAAATAAAACGATACGCCTTACAAGAGGTGAATTACTATTTCAAGAAGTAAAAATTAACAAAAATTAGACTCAGCACTTACTTCAGATAAGTATCAGGTTTTAAAAACAATAACTGATAATCAAATCATGAGTCCTAAATCCACATAAAAAATAATGACATTCGAAGATTTAAAGTTAAATCCTGCCATATTAAGAGCCTTAAAGGATCAAAACTATATTGCTCCCACAGACATACAGCAGAAATCAATTCCCTTGCTTTTAAATAGGGAAGACGTATTGGGAAGTGCACAGACAGGAACCGGAAAAACAGCCGCGTTTGCTATTCCTATTATTCAGTTAATGACTGAAGACCAACAAAAGCAGAATGGAAAACGTAAAATTAATGCCCTCATAATTACGCCCACCAGAGAACTTGCTATCCAAATTGGAGAAAGTTTTAAAGCCTATGGGAAATACACCAACCTCAAGAATACAGTAATTTTCGGAGGGGTATCTCAAGGAGCACAAACGAGGGTTCTAAGAAGTGGGGTGGATATCCTGGTAGCAACTCCGGGGAGACTGCTGGATCTGATGAATCAGGGTTTTATCTCTTTACGGGATGTGAAATATTTTGTACTAGACGAAGCAGATCGCATGTTAGACATGGGGTTTATTAATGATATCAATAAAATTCTAGCCAAATTACCAAGAGAGAAGCAATCCCTGTTTTTCTCAGCGACCATGCCTAAGAACATCTTGGATCTCTCAAATAAAATTTTGGTTAACCCCAAGAAGGTTGCTGTTAATCCAGTTTCCTCCACGGCTGATACCATACAGCAACAACTGTACACAACTAATCAAAAAGACAAAAATGATTTACTACTTCACATTCTGGACAATCCGGAACTAGAACAGGTTTTACTTTTTTCCAGAACCAAACACGGGGCAGATCGTATTGTGCGGAACTTGCAAAAGAAAAAAATTAAAAGTGCAGCTATTCACGGGAATAAGAGTCAAAACCAAAGACAAAAAGCCTTAAAAGAATTCAAAGCAGGGAACCTAAGAGTTTTAGTGGCGACGGATATCGCAGCTCGGGGGATAGACATAGACAAACTTCGTTATGTTATCAATTATGACATTCCAAATGAACCCGAAACTTATGTCCATAGGATAGGGCGTTGTGGACGTGCAGGAGAAGAAGGTGTATCCATTTCAATTAGTGAACCGGAGCATAATGCTTTTATAAAGGATATTGAAAAACTTATCAAACAGAAAATTCAATTGGTAAGCAACAACCCATTCCCACAGACGGAAAAGCCTATGACTCATATGGAGAAAAAAATTGGGAAAAGGAAAAACAAAGGAAAAAACAGGAATTCTTTGCCAATAGGAATAAGAAAAGAGGCTCCGATAAACCAGGCTTCAGAAGAAATAAAAGGTAGGTCTATTTCACAGGAATACATGTTTTATTTCCGCTATGGTCTACCGCGCAGATGGACATATTTTCTCTATTCTGATTGGAAGAAATAGCAGCAAACCACAAGTTTTCTCCATACCATCTCATAGGGATTGACAGTTTATCCTCTCCTAAGATCAAGCTTACAGATTCCCAATCCTGAGGCATGTTGGGGCTTTTGTTATCATGAATTCTGGCTCTTACTATAATTGTTTCATTCTCCGCAATCTCCAGAAGCTGGTAATGAGATATAATAGGGGGGGCCTTGTCTACCATAATATCTTTCCCGATAAATATTCGTTCCTCGATTCCCTCAGAACCTTCTCCCTGTCCCATGACAATATCTAGTTTCTTATCGTTGTTGATATCCCCTAAGACCATTGAAAGGGTAAGAGGAGTTGGTTCCCCCATCAAAACCGGCTGTAATAGTTTAAACCTGCCTGTCCCATCATTTACCAGAAGTCGGTCTTCGCCTGTAAGGGAACTTAATAGAAAATCAGGATCCCCATCCGAATCATAGTCGAGAAAAACAATATTATTATCGTCTTTACCAATATTTTCTGAGGCCGGCCAGTAAGTTTCGGTAACATCCATAAATCCTTTTCCTTCATCATTTAAAAACAAATGTTCCCTTCTGGAAGAGGAATCACCATCCACTATATCTCCGTCATTTACAGTGAGTAAGTCTAAAAAGCCATCTCCATCAACATCCATTATCTCTAATTCATAATTATTAGTATAAGCGGGTAAGAGTCTCTTATCTTCAAAAAAACCTTTTCCATCATTAATAAATATTCTGCTGCTGGCACATCTCTTACAAGAAATAGCAATATCCAAATCAAAATCATTATCAAAGTCAAAAAATTCTAAATCCCAAGAGAACTGAACAAGCATTTCCGGCATTTGAGAAGTAGTTACATCCTTAAAATAGCCCTTCCCATCATTTAGCCATAAGATGGTTCTCCCTCCTGCATTATTCATATTGGAACCTGCGCCCCAGTCCGCTAAAACAATATCTAAATCCCCATCTCCTTCTACATCTCCCAGCTCCAAATCTCCAACACTTGCCTTTAGCTGAGGCAATTGTAAATCGGTTACGTTCTTAAACTTCCCTTCTCCAAGTCCCAAAAAAAGTTGTGTCTGATTCTGGTAAGTGGTGCCTAAAATAATATCAGGTATCTCATCGCCATTTATATCGCGTACTTTGATTACCCTGGATATATACTTTGATTCCTTAAACACTTGATCTGTAATTTCCTCAAATTTTGCCTCCGGTCCTCTATTTATAAAAATCCTGCTAAACTCCGGATCCCCCGGTTCAGAATAATTACCCCCATTAGCAAAAAGCAAATCCAATAAACCATCGCCATTTATATCAGCCACTTCTACCCTATTGGTCCACTCTGCTGTTTTTGGTAAATAGTTTTGGGTCATGTCAACCCATAATTCTTGATGTATTGTTTCTTGGGCCAGCTCTTTTGGGCCTGTTTTTTCTTTGCATGATACTAGCCAAAAGACCATACATAGCGCAACAATTACTTTTTTATAAACCAAGGGAAGATCCTTCATAAACTAGTTGTTAAATTCTATTCGATTACTAAAATAGGGCTTATTTACGCCCATATAACTTTTTTTAATTTTTAGGGGAAATTGTTATACCTTTCAGAAAATAACCCATTTAAACCATTGAAAAACAGATTTTTATTCAGCCCGGCTTTATTTGTAGGATTTTATCACTACCTCTGTGCCGTTCTTCTAATATCAACCCTTTTTAGTTGTTCCGGACCACTTCCTGAAGAAGTAAAAAAGGCCTATACTACCCTTCCTGAATATGTAGACTATAATTTTCACATAAAACCCATCCTTTCTGACCGCTGCTATACATGTCACGGACCAGATCCTGAAACGAGAAAGGCCGGATTAAGACTCGATATTGAAGAAGATGCTTTTAAGAAATTGCTTTCAGGTAACTATGCTTTTGTAAAGGGTAATATTGGAAAAAGTGAGGTTATTCATCGCCTAATCAGCACGGAGCCTGATGAGGTTATGCCACCTCCCGAATCAGAACTCGCATTAAACAACAGGGAAATAGCCTTAATTGCCAAATGGATAGATCAAGGTTCGGAATGGAAAGAGCATTGGTCATTTATCCCCATTGACAATCCCGAAGTTCCAGTACTATCAAATAATTGGACGCGTTTCAATGAAATTGATCATTATATTCAAAACACCTTATTACAAGTTAATTTAGAACCTTCCCCGGCAACCGATAGGGAGCACCTCATCAAGAGGGTGTTTATGGACCTTACCGGCTTACCTCCTACCATAGAAGAAATAGATACATTTCTTAATGATCGTTCAGAAAAGGCCTATGAGAATTTGGTTGATCGACTCTTACAAAGCAATGCCTATGCAGAGAGAATGGCTATGGAATGGATGGATGTGGCCCGCTATTCGGATTCTCATGGAGTGTCTTTTGATGGATATCGGACTTCCTGGCCTTATAGGGACTGGCTTATAAATGCCTTTAAACAAAACATGCCTTATGATGAATTTGTAACACATCAAATTGCGGGAGATTTAATCGAAGGTACTAACGACTCCTCTAAAATAGCGACTGCCTTTCTGCGTATGAATCCTTTAGAAGCCTCGGCAGGATCTATTCCCGAAGAATTTCGTATTGAATATGTGAACGAAAGAGCTTCCACCACAGGAACTGCGCTTCTGGGTCTTACCCTGGAATGCGCAAAATGTCACGATCATAAATTTGACCCCATAACTCAAAAAGAGTTTTATGAGATGTCCGCTTTTTTTAACACTATTCAGGAATATGGGCTTGCCCCTACCGATGCCGATAGACCTCCAACACTTCTGTTGCTGAAAGACGAAGAAAAACTGCAGATTGAGGAAATGGTGCAATCCATCTTAGCCGAGGAGAAGACACTCAATAGGCTAAGCGCTGAAACGGAAATAGCCAGTATTAATGAAAAGACACTTCCTCTTTCTCCTCCCGAAAATTATATAGGACATTATTCCTTTAACTCTATTAAACCATTTAAAAAGGAGGTAAAGAAAAAGAAAAAACCATCAGAGGAAGAGGATAAAAAAAAGAAGAAAGAACCTAAGAAAGAGGTCAAAAAGGAATTTCGAGAAATACAGATTCTTGATAATAACAAGGAGGCTGAAGCGAATTTAAAAGTAACCTTAGCTGAAGGAAAATACGGTAAAGCTGCCTATTTCAATGAAGAATATGATATCGTTAAACTACTCAAAATTGGAGAATTTGATCATTTTGATCCTTTTAGCATAAGTACCTGGATCAATACTGAAAAAGACTCCATAGGCTCCTCCCAAACAATCATTGGGAATACTGGTTTTGTATTCCAGTATCATCGGGGTTGGGATTTGGCTTTAGACTCTGCTAATCATGTCAGGGTCCGACTTATTCACCGATTGCCGGATGAGATTATTTCTGTAAGTACGCTTAGTCCAATAGAAGCAAATCAATGGCAACAAATTGGATTTACCTATGATGGGAGCAAATCGGCCAAGGGCGTCTCGATTTTCGTCAATGGTATAAAAGCGAAGACTCTAATTAATTTTGATCAATTAAAAAGATCCATAATTCCTGTGAGCCCTGAAAACATGAAACCGGATACTATTCCCCTTGTTGTCGGAAAAAGCAATCGACTTTGGATGGATGATCTGGGAATGTTTCAAGGGAGGATCGATGACATAAAAATTTATGGTCATCAATTATCGCAATGGGAAATGGGTGCTTTGGGAGAAGCTTCCCTAGATGCAAATTCGGAGGAGATTAAAAGAGAGCATTGGAATTTAAATAATAAACAACTTCAAAACCAACGTCAAAAAATTCGTCAAAACCGAGTTGAAATGGCGGTAATGTTAAATGAAGCAGAGGAATTAATGATTATGGAGGAAATGGAGCATCCTCGCAAGACCTATATTTTGGAAAAAGGGCTATACAACCAACATGGTGAAATTGTGGAGCCTGGGGGTGTTAACAAGGTAATGCCTTATCCTGACGACTATCCAAAAAATAGACTTGGCCTTTCTAAATGGCTCTTTAATCCAGAGAATCCGCTGGTCGCCCGGGTAGCTATTAACAGATACTGGCAGATGATATTTGGACAAGGCTTGGTAACAACAGCCGAAGATTTCGGCAGTCAAGGAGCACGTCCCAGTCATCCCGAACTTTTAGACTGGATGGCCAGGGATTTTATAGATCACAATTGGGATATTAGGCATTCTCTCAAATTAATGGTTATGTCCTCAACCTATCGACAGTCTTCCTATTGTTCAGAGGAACTTCGTGAATTGGATCCACAGAACGTGCTATTAGCCCGGAGTCCTTCCTACCGTTGGCCCGCTGAAATGATCAGGGATAATGCTTTAAAAGCTAGTGGTCTTTTGGCAGCAGAAATTGGAGGGCCCAGTGTTAAGCCTTATCAGCCGGATGGTCTTTGGAAAGAAGTTCTTATGGCTTCCGATAAATTGGCAAAATACAAACCTGATACCGGCAAGAATCTCTATCGCAGAAGTCTTTACACATTTTCAAGACGCTTTGCCCCTAATCCCTTTATGATCAATTTTGATGGTACTTCAAGAGAAATATGTACTATCAGGCGAAATATAACCAGTACTCCCCTTCAGGCACTTACCCTATTAAATGACCCACAAATAGTGGAGGCCTCCAGGGTGCTTTCCGAAAAGGTACAAAGAGCATCTCCTGATAGTCCCGAAGAACAGATAAAAATGGCTTTTAGACTTTCTACAGGACTCAGTCCAAAGGTAAATCAATTAGAGGTCCTTGCCGGTCAGTACGAAACATCTATGGAAAGATTTCATCAGGCACCTGCTCTGGCAGATTCTATATTGAGCGTTGGAGCCCAACCTTTTGATGAGGAATTGCCCAAAGACAAAACAGCAGCTATGACCCTCGTAATAAGTAATATATTCAATTTTGACGAATCCTATATGAAAAGATAAAATGGACGATCATCATCACAAACCCATAAGCCGTAAGGATTTTTTAAGCAAGGCAACTCTTGGTTTAGGGGCAATCTCTATGGCTTCCCTATTAAATCCCCTCGAGGCTTTGGCGGCTCCCTACAATTCAACATTAGGTCCTCATTTTCCGCCTAGAGCCAAAAGGGTTATTTTTCTCAATATGATTGGTGCCCCCTCTCAGTTAGACTTATTCGACTACAAACCTATTCTCACCAAAATGCATGGCGTAGAATTACCCGACAGCGTGATGGGAGATAGGATAACGGCAACTGCAGCAGCCCAGGCGACAAAGCCCATTGTAAGGCCTCTTTATGAATTTAAACAGAGAGGAAACAGTGGGATGTGGATGAGTGATCTTATGCCATATATGGCGCAGGTTACGGACGAGATATGTATGGTTAATTCTATGTTTACAGAATCTGTGCAACACGAGCCCGCTCAGATGTTTACACATTCCGGGTCGGAAATTCCGGGAAGACCTACTATTGGTTCCTGGATAAGCTATGGCTTGGGTTCTGAAAATGAAAACCTACCCAACTTTATTGCTTTGATGACTAAAGGAAATGAAGGAGGCTCCTCTCGCTTGTTGTCCAGTGGCTTCTTACCAGCAGAATATCAGGGGGTACAATTTAGAGGCGGAAAAGATCCGGTCTTATATTTAAGTAACCCACCCGGGGTTACAGGAGAATTGCGTCGTGAACAATTAGATTATCTTCAAAAATTACAGGAACAAAATTTTCAGACCTGGGAAGATCCAACTATTAAGGCCAAAATGGCTCAATATGAAATGGCTTTTAGAATGCAAACATCTGTGCCCGAAGTTATGAATATTGAGAATGAACCGGAGTATATTTATGAGCTTTATGGGGAAGATAGTAAGAAACCAGGCACTTTTGCCAGCAATTGTATTTTAGCGCGCAGATTAGCAGAACGAGGCGTAAGGTTTATTCAACTATATCACGGAGACTGGGATCATCATAGTAACTTACCTAAAAACATCCCAAAAAGGTGTAAAGAGGTAGATCAGGCTTCGGCCGCTCTGATTATGGATCTTAAACAACGTGGCTTATTGGAAGACACTTTGGTTATATGGGGAGGAGAATTTGGAAGAACCAGCTTTTCGGAAGGGCAACTCACCAAAGATAATTTTGGAAGAGATCATCATCCGGATGCCTATACCGTGTTAATGGCAGGTGCGGGAGTTAAAAAAGGCTTGACCTACGGGGCAACAGATGAGTTTGGCTATCATATTACAGAGAATAAGGTTCATGTGCATGACCTTAATGCCACTATTTTACATCTCTTAGGACTGGACCATGAAAAATTAACATATAAATATCAAGGCCGTAGATTTCGACTAACGGATGTTCATGGCTTGGTAGTAAAAGATATTCTTAGTTAATGGATTGGGAAATCTTTCTGGGTCGATTCCATCCACTGATGGTTCACTTACCCATAGGTATTTTTATACTAGGTTATTTTTTTGAAATACTTTTTCAATTGGGTTTTACAAAGCTAATTCCCTCGAGGAAAATTATTATTGTAACCTATATAATAGGCCTTCTGAGTGGTATTTTGGCGGCGATAAGCGGGTGGTTGTTATCTTTTAGCAATGACTATGGGATAGCATCCCTGGACGATCATAAATACCTGGGCATAGCCACCCTTATTTTGATGTCTCTTATAATTTCTTACCAAATAAAGGCCCCTGAAACCAAGAGTAAATTGAAACTGCTAGGCTCTACTTTGGCTATTCTTATGATTTCAGTTACGGGTCACTTTGGAGGAAATCTTACACATGGATCAAATTATTTGGTTGAATATGCTCCGGGCGCCACAAAAAATAATGATGAATTGGTTAGTGAGAACTTAAGAGGAAAAAATCAAGACTCCTTAATAATATATGATGACTTTATAAAGCCTATTTTTCAGGAGAAGTGTATCGCATGTCATAATAGTACTGATGGAATGGGTGGCCTAAGGATGGAAACTTATGGAGATCTTTTTGAGGAGAGTGATCATGGAAGAGCTATAGTGGCCGGTAATTCTGCCAAAAGCAATTTGTTTAATAGAGTAAGTTTACCTGCTGATCACGAAAAAGCTATGCCTCCGAGGGGGATGGGTTTTGGCTATACAGACATTCAACTTCTTAAGTATTGGATCAATAATGGTGCCGATAGTTTAGCCACTTTCCAATCGGAGACTATGGATGAGGAATTGATAAATCTTATAAATAGGGACTACGGACTGGATTTTAGTCCCAAACCTCACTATGAAAAAGTTAAAACAGATAGCCTGGATAAAGGGCTGCTTTCTTTATTGCGTGGCGCCGGATTTAGAGTAAACTATCTAAGTGAAGCCAACTATCTACTGGATGTTGAATTTAAAGGAAGTACCATAGGTGAAAATGAAATTAAGCTATTAAACAAAGTAGCCAATCAAATCACTTTTTTAAAAATAGTCTCTTGTAAATTAACTGATGATTTAGTAAAGACAATGCCAATCATGGAACATCTTACCAAAATAGATTTGAGTCAAAATCCTATTAACAAAGAAGTGGCCCCATATCTGGCAAAACATACTCATCTTGAAACGGCAAATTTAAATGAAACGAATATCACCTTAGAAACTACACAAACTTTGTTATCACAAGCCACTCTTACAAAGATATATCTCTGGAATACCAACTTATCGTCCACAGAAGTTTCAAACCTAATTCAGACATATCCTGAGGTTGAAATCATATCCCAGTTTCAATTTGAAGAAGTGGTGGACGCAAAATCCGTTTTTAATAAAGAATAAAGAGTCTAGCTTATTATAATTCCTCCTAACTTCGTACTTCCAACTCGTACTTCCAACCTCGTACTTCCAACCTCGCACTTCCAACCTCGCACTTCCAACCTCATACTTCTAACCTCGTACTTCTAACCTCATACTTCTAACCTCGTACTTCCAACCTCGTACTTCCAACCTCATACTTCCAACCTCGTACTTCCAACCTCGCACTTCCAACCTCGTACTTCCAACCTCGCACTTCTAACCTCATACTTCTAACCTCGCACTTCTAACTTCGTACTTCTAACCTCGCACCTCTTATCTTCGTCAACCTTCTAACCTCGCACTTCTAACCTCGTTCTTCCAACCTCGTACTTCCAACCTTATATTTTCAACTTCTAAAATCTCTTTCAAAATAAAGGTGTATTTTTCCACTATGGCGTACATTCTTAAAAACAAGAATTTAGAAATAGAAATTGACCAACCCCTTGAAAATTATAATTTTTCAAGATTTGATTGGACAGGCAAAATTGTAGCCGTAAAATTTCAAAATATCCTATTGACCAGTCCTGAAACAAATAAACCTTTAGATAAGAATGAAATCGGAAAAGGATTTTATAATGAATTTGGTATTGAAACTGCCTTGGGCTTTGAGGAGGCGGCGATTGGAGGTTGGTTTCACAAAATAGGCGTGGGATTACTAAAAAAAGAAGATCCTCAATATCAATTTGGAAAAAGTTATAAGGTAAAACCCGGCAGATTTAAGGTAACATCTAAGTCAAATAGCCTTTCCATTAGTTGTGAATCACAAACAGTTAATGGGTATGCCTATTTATTAGAAAAGGAGATTCAACTAAATGACAGTGGGTTTCAAGTAAATTACCACTTAAAGAATACGGGAGATAAAGACATTCTTACCGATGAATACGGACATAATTTTATAGCAATAAATAAAGATTTAATAGGTAAGTCCTATCGCCTAAAATTTCCATTTCAACTAAAACCAGCCTTATTTAATGAAACGGTTAATCCGGAACAAAAAATTATTTTAAGGGAAAATGAAATTACTTTCAGTAATACCTTAGAGAAGGAATTCTTTTTTAGTAATCTTTCCGGAAATGAATCCGTTGATGCCAGCTGGGAGTTACTAAACCTCCATCATAATATTGGGATAAGGGAGACCACAAGCTTTAAGACAAGTAAAATAAATCTTTGGGGTGGGAAACACGTTATAAGTCCGGAGTTATTCTTTAATATTTTCTTAGAACCCAATCAATCTAAAAGATGGTCCAGAACCTATAGTATTTACAAGCTTTGTTAAATACAGACTTCCTTGAGGAATTAATTAGGGATCGTTCAAGGTCTAATTTAATAGTTAAGTTCTCGTCTGCATTTTTTCCAAAATGCAAAAAATGAAGGATAATAACCATTCGTCTCAAACATCCAATCACGACTTTCCTCTGTCCCCTTGTAATGCCTGTTTAAAGGATGTTCCTTATAATAAATTTTTTTAAAAGTATGCTGATTTACAAGCTCCCTAAACTCTCCGACAAAGATTTGAATATCATCTATGTTGTCTTTTGAAAGTTTAAGCATAAAATCGATCGTTTTTTGAGATATGGGATACTGTTTAAAATGAGATGGTTCTAGAAGAAGGATTCTGTTTACATCCATATCTTTTTTCCAGAGTGGGTCTAAATTATAAATATTATAAATACAAGCAGGCAAGGCTTCATTAATGGAAATTGGAGTGGAAGCAGGCAAGGGGGTTGTTAATGATAGAGAGAAAGTATCCGATAAGATCTCTGGAATATTAAGGTTAGAAAAACCATCATAAGAAATGTCTAAAAAGGTATCTTTTTGATCGGTAAAACAATATTTATTGATGTTATCCTGATTAGCATAATAATTCTTGCTACTGTTGGCCCCGGCGGTCCATTGCCAACTCAAGGCGTTACTTGCCCAATCAGCATCTAACAAATGATAATACATCCATTTGGCCGGAAGTTTCCAATGACTTTGCGCCACATTACAGCTAATAGAAGCGATATACATTCGCAAATGATTATGAAGATAGCCTGATTCATAAAAAAGAGCTATGCTCTTATCAATGGCAGTAATCCCCGTTTTACCATCGACAATTGCTCTGGCTATTTCCTTATTATCTACCGGATATTGAGGATGTTTAAGATCAGTATTTATGGAATCACCCTTTGCGATCCATATTTGTTGCCAATAATCCCTCCAGGCTAATTCCTGGATGAACTTTTCAATCTGAGCAGGTTTATATCCTTTGTTTAAAACGTCTGTAAGTATTTCTTTAGTTGTGATAAAGCCCCGGGAGATATAAGGAGATAAGTAAGTGACGGCACCGTTGATATAATTACGCGTAGTACCATATCTTATAGGATCTACAAATCGAATCCGCTGTAGAATTTCGTCATATGAAGTTGGAAAGACATGGGGTTTATGATCAAATAGTTCCATGTTAGCGTTTGCTGATCTTGTTACCCGAAATGGCCCTTTGTCGAGAACACTTAAAACGACTTATCTCAGGATTTCTTTTTTTTAGATGCTTTTGGCTGACCCCGCTATTTACCCGTTTGCGCCAGCGTTTAAAACTAGACTCCTTGAGATTTGCTCTCATGAGTCGAATAACCTCTTTTTCCGGGAGATTAAACTGAAATAATATTGCTTCGAAAGGGGTGCGATCTTCCCAGGCCATTTCAATGACGCGATCTAATTCCCTCTCCGTTAAAAGATTCTCTTTCGTTATACTTTTTCCCAAATCAGTTCTGCATTTAAATAAAAACTTCCTAGTGAATGAAAATGACATTGATCCGGGGCAATAAGAGAAAGGAAAGAGTCCCCATTATCTCTTTGATACAAATGATAAACTTGACCCACAATAGGCTCAAAGGAGAATTTCGCCCCAAAAATGAGTTCATTATATTCATACTCTTTCATCATTTTATCATATTCCGCTTTTAACTCGGAATATCGGGTCTTAAGTTTGTGATTTACCTTATGAATACTTCTGTTTTTCCAGGCAATGGTATCCGTTGGCCTAATAACCGGTGCACCTACAGAGGTTGCATATGGCTTTAATGCCGCATCATATTTTTTAGTTTCAGCATTGAATACTACATTATCAGGTTTTTTATCTTCAGCCATGTTACCAAACTTACTTAATCGAGCTGCTCCAATTTTTTTAAAACTTCATTTGCCTGATATGCCTTTTCATCGCTCATTTTTCTATTGGTAGTAGAAAGGGTATGAGCCTCTTTTAAAAGCTTTTCATATTGCTCCTGTAATTTTTCCTTTTCCGATTTCTTTTTGAATAGTCCAAACATCTTTGTTGTATTTGTTTATCATAAGAATAATTTCCCCTTATCCCTATCTTCATTTACAAAGATACAAATTGTTTAATTATTTTTTGTTTATGTTAAACATCTTTTAACTTAAAACAAGAAGCCATGTTTTCACTGCGTAGTTCACAATGAGGATATTTATAACGACAAAAGGAAATTATCCCCTGATATATATCATTCTATCCTCCTGATTTTTTTCTAGCTTTGTCTTAAAATATATATCATGAAAAATTTAATTGGAATAGATAAGGTAAAAGCCGAGGGCCTGGTAAAGGAATTAAACGATCTCTTGGCAAATTATCAACTCTTCTATCAAAATTTAAGAGGATTTCATTGGAACATAAAAGGCAAAGAATTTTTTGAATTGCATTTGAAATTTGAAGAATTATACAACGATGCAGTTATCAAAGTTGATGAAATAGCAGAGCGTATTCTAACACTTCAGGGAGAACCACTACATACATTTACTGACTACCTCAAAACTACCGAGATAAGTGAAGCAAAAGGAATCGCAAATGGTACTGAAGGAATTAAAATTGTTGTTGATAATTTCAAGACTTTGATTAATAAAGAAAGAGTTATCCTATCCCTTGCCTCTAACGCAGATGATGAGGGTACCGTAAGTCTGATGAGTGATTATATCACCGAAACAGAAAAAACCTTATGGATGTTAAATTCGTATTTGAGTTAAGGAGTTAATCAAAAGCAAGCAACTTAAAATATTATCCTAAGGATCTTAAACACAAATAAAAAGGTGGTCTTTAAGACCACCTTTTTTTATAATATAATCTTCTAAAAAGATCTTAGTTCAAATCAAAGCGATCTAAATTCATCACTTTCGTCCAGGCAGCTACGAAGTCTTTAAGGAACTTTCCATGTGAATCTTCACATCCATAAACTTCAGCTAAGGCTCTTAGTTCTGAGTTAGATCCAAAAATAAGATCAACTCTGGTCCCTGTCCACTTAAGTTCTCCCGTTATGCGATCGCGACCTTCAAAAATATCATCCTCTTCAGAAGCAGCTTTCCAGCTTATGTCCATGTCAAGCAAGTTCACGAAAAAGTCATTTGTTAGGGTTTCAGGATTCTCAGTAAAAACTCCATGTTGTGATTGACCTACATTTGCATTTAGAACTCTTAAACCTCCTAACAAAGCTGTCATTTCCGGAGCCGTTAAAGTTAATAACTGAGCTCTATCAACCAGCATTTCTTCTGCTGATACCTCATATTTTGTTTTTTGATAATTTCTAAAACCATCCGCTAAAGGTTCCAAGGCAGCAAAAGAATCGACTTCTGTTTGCTCTTCCAAGGCATCTCCACGACCAGGTGTAAATGGCACTGTTAGTTTTTGTCCCGCTTTCTCCGCAGCTTCTTCAATTGCTGCAGATCCGGCTAAAACAATCAAATCTGCCATAGAAACAGCCTTATCTCCTTTCTGAGAAGCATTGAACTCCTTTTGGATGGCTTCTAAGGTCTCTAAAACTTTAGATAATTGTTCTGGATTATTTACTTCCCATCCTTTTTGAGGTGCAAATCTTATACGTGCGCCATTCGCTCCTCCTCGTTTATCTGATCCTCTAAAGGTAGAGGCAGAAGCCCAAGCTGTGCCTACCAATTCAGAAATGGTATGTCCTGAAGCAAGAATCATTCGCTTTAAAGTAGCGATATCTTCTTTATTCACTAAAGCATGCTTGACACTAGGAATAGGATCTTGCCATATTAGCTCTTCTTTTGGAACCTCAGACCCTAAATAACGTGTTATTGGCCCCATATCCCTGTGAGTAAGTTTATACCAGGCTCTTGAAAAAGCATCGGCAAATTCCTCTGGATTTTCATAGAAATGCCTTGATATTTTTTCATATGCCGGATCTTCTCTTAAGGCAAGGTCCGTTGTTAACATAAAAGGAGCGTGTGTTTTATTTGGATCATGAGCATCAGGAACGGTACCTGCTCCGGCCCCACCTTTAGGTGTCCATTGAAAGGCACCAGCCGGACTTTTGCTTAGTTCCCATTCAAATCCAAAAAGATTCTCAAAATAGTTATTACTCCACTTTGTGGGTGTTGTAGTCCAGGCACCTTCTAAGCCACTGGTTATGGTATCCCCTGCATTTCCGGAGCCAAAGGTGTTTTTCCAACCTAAGCTCTGTTCTTCTATCCCTGCTCCTGCTGGTTCTGCTCCAACATACTTACTAGGATCAGCAGCGCCATGAGTTTTTCCAAAGGTATGCCCCCCTGCAATAAGTGCAACTGTTTCTTCATCGTTCATTGCCATCCTTCCAAAAGTTTCACGTATATCACGAGCGGAAGCCAAAGGATCTGGTTTACCATTGGGCCCCTCAGGGTTTACATAGATAAGACCCATTTGAACAGCACCTAAGGGATTTTCTAATTCCCTATCGCCAGTATAGCGTTTGTCGCCTAGCCACTCACTTTCCGGGCCCCAATAAACATCTTCTTCAGGCTGCCAAATATCCTCTCGACCCCCGGCAAAACCAAAAGTCGGCAACCCCATTGATTCTAAAGCTACGTTTCCCGCAAGAATCATAAGATCTGCCCAAGATAATTTTTTTCCATATTTTTTCTTTATGGGCCATAAAAGTAAACGAGCCTTGTCTAGGTTAGCATTATCCGGCCAGCTGTTTAATGGCGCAAAACGCTGCGTTCCAGAACCTGCTCCACCGCGACCATCAGAGATTCTATAGGTTCCTGCGCTATGCCATGCCATACGAATAATAAAAGGTCCGTAGTGACCATAATCTGCGGGCCACCAATCTTGCGAAGTTGTCAAAACTTTTTCAAGATCTGCTTTCACCACTTTGAGATCTAAGGACTTAAACTCTTCAGCATAATTAAAATCCTCATCCATAGGATTGACAAGAGAAGAATTCTGACGCAGAATATTTAACTTAAGTTGGTTTGGCCACCAATCTTTATTAGTTGGGCCTCCACCTGCCGTTTGTTTCAGTTCACCACCCATAAATGGGCATTTACTAGCATCATTTACATTGTAACTAGTGGTTCCGTTTGAATTGTTTTTACTGTTATCCATATCGTGTTTTGTTTAATTTCCTAAGTCCTATCAAATTTACCGAATTGTACGATAATTTAATAGGTGAGAGTATCTTTTTAAATGAATGTACTATTGATAATATCTATGGTATAAAGTTTAACTCCGCGAAAATGTCTATTTTACATATATTCATTAAATTAATTGAATTGAATTTATCCAGATTTCTAATGAATTATCTTAATTATCAATAGAAAGCTGTTTAGGTTTTTTACAGTTTAATTCTTTTGAAATTATAGAGACATAACCAACATTTATGAATAAAGCAGTTTTTTTATGCATACTCCTAATGTCTGTTCTTTATGCCTGTAAAACAGCTAAAAACAACGAGAATCAGCCAAATATTATTTATATTCTTGCAGATGATATGGGTTATGGAGATATTTCCATCCTTAATAAAGAAAGCAGAATATCAACTCCAAACCTAGATATTCTGGCTAGCGAAGGAATTATATTTACGGATGCCCATACCTCTTCATCTGTCTGCACTCCCACCCGATATGGCATCCTTACTGGTCGATATAATTGGCGAAGTCGATTAAAAAGTGGCGTACTCACAGGAAAATCAAAGGCGCTTATTCCAAACAGCAGAACTACCGTTGCTTCGATGTTAAAAAACAAGGATATCAACCGCCTTTATAGGAAAATGGCACTTGGGATGGGATTGGGCCCTAAGGGATTCTATTGATAATACAGGAGAAGGTTGGAATAAGGAGGATTTTGAAAACATCGATTTTACAAAACCAGTAACCAACAATCCTAATGACCTTGGCTTTGATTATGCCTATGGGCACGCAGGATCCTTAGATATGGCTCCCTATGTTTATGTAGAAAATGGAAGAGTTACCTCAGAACCCGATACAATCACCGTAAACAATGGAAAATATTCATGGTGGAGAGAAGGTCCTACCGCTAAGGACTTTGTTCATGAAGAAGTGACCCCTAACTTCTTTAATAAAGCTGTTGGGTATATAAAGGAAAAGTCAAACCAACATAAGCCATTCTTTCTTTATTTGGCCTTGCCCTCACCTCATACACCAATCCTTCCTGCTAAAGAGTGGCAAGGGAGAAGTGGACTGCTCCCTTATGCCGACTTTGTAATGATGATTGATGACTATATAGGTCGATTATTAAAAAGTGTTGAAGACATGGGTATAGAAGAAAACACAATCATTGTTTTTACAACGGATAACGGCTGCTCTCCGGCGGCAGGTATTGATGAGTTACAAAAAATGGGACATTATCCCAGCTATATTTATCGAGGTCATAAGGCAGATATATTTGAAGGCGGACATCGAGTGCCTTTCTTTGTGCGATGGCCTTCAAAAATTAAAGGCGGCACAATTAATAATTCATTAGTTTGCACCACAGATTTAATGGCTACCCTTGCCGATTTAGTAGATTATCAACTTATGGATAACGAAGGTGAGGATAGCATGTCTATGCTACCCTTTTTGAGTGAAGGTTTTGAGGATAATCCAACTAGAAAGACCATTGTTCATCATTCCATCAATGGAAACTTTGCCATTAGAAAGGGAAAATGGAAATTGATTATGACCCCGGGATCCGGAGGATGGAGCTATCCAAACCCGAGCAAAGACAAACTTGTTCTTAGTAACTTACCCCCAATGCAATTATATGATCTAGATAGCGATCCACAAGAAAGCATCAATTTGATTGAAAAGGAAGTTAAAAAGTTACAGAATTGAAAGCAATATTGATAAAACAAATTAAAGAAGGTAGAAGCACCCCTGGTAAAACACAAAAAAATGATTCAATAAATTTTGAATGGACGCAAATAGATTTTACTAATTAATAAGTGCTTTCTTGTATTAATTTAGGAGTATGATTTAAGAAGATATACTATAGAGGTTGAGTTTTAAAAATTCCTTTATCAAAGAAAATACCAGTAAAAAAATCTCTGGCAGAGAAGAGTATTATTGATTCTATTTATTGTCCTTTCCGGTTTTGTTATATACGATTCTGTTATCCACAAGACGCCCTCTATCTATTCTTCATAGAAATATAGTAATCTAAATGGAAAAGCATTGTACAGCAGATTGATGAAAGGAAAACTACAAAAAATTTCAAGGAACTCTTATTTAAACAAGTAATAATGACAAAAAAAATTAAATTTCTACTACTAATAAGCTTAATTGCAACAAGTTATTACGGAATTTCACAGATCACCTCAGCGGATAACAGGCTCACTATTGATCGTATTTATTCAGGCGAATTTGAGCAAGAAAAGGAACGAACCATTCAGTGGATAGAAGATGGTGAAGCCTATATTACCATTGAAAAATCTCAAGAAGTTGATGGGGCAGATGAATTGGTGCATTACAATAGTGACAGTCAAAAAAGAAGCCTTTTTATAGAGGCGAAGAAGCTTATTGTCAACAATACACCTTTACAAATAGAGAGCTTTTCTCTTTCTTCAGATGGTTCCAAAGTATTAATCTTCAATAATTCTAGCAGGGTTTGGCGATCGAATACAAAAGGGGACTACTGGGTATATGACTTAAATGATAGTTCGTTAAAAAAAATCGGGAGGGCTTTTGAATCCTCCTCCTTGATGTTTGCTAAGTTTTCATCCGATAATCAATTTGTTTTTTATGTACATAAATTTAATATCTACAAAGAGAATTTTAGTACTGCGGAAGTAGTTCAATTAACTACCGATGGTAATGGTGATATTATCAATGGGACTTTCGACTGGGCATATGAAGAAGAGTTTGGAAAAAGAGATGGTTTTAGTATTGGTCCGGCCGACAAATACATTGCCTTTTGGCAGTTGGATGCCTCAAATACTGGAACCTTCTATATGATCAATAACACAGATTCTATCTATTCTAAACCGATACCTCTTCAATACCCAAAGGTTGGTCAGGCACCTTCAGCTGCCAAAGTAGGTCTGATTAATCTTCAAAATCAACAAATAGATTGGATTCCCTTAGAAGGCGGTGAAAGGGAGAATTATATCCCTGGGATGCAATGGGTAAATGAAGATATGTTATTAATACAACAAATGAACCGTCATCAAAATACGCTAACCATATGGTCTTATATCCCTTCTACTAAAACCCTAAAAAAAGTATATATTGAAAAGGAAGATACCTGGGTAGATTTAGCCTATCCCGATGTCTCTGCAAATGGTTGGGGAAATAATGACTTGACATTGGTAGACGGCGCGACTTCTTTTCTTAGAATGACCGAGAACGATGCATGGCGTCATATTTATAAGATAGATATTGCTTCGGGCGAAAAAACACTAGTGACTCCTTTTGATTTTGACGTGGCTTCCATGAGATCTGCCAATACCAAAGATGTTTACTTTATTGCTTCTCCAAATAATAGTACACAGCGATATTTATATAAGACCGATTTAAAAGGAAAAGGGAGATACAAACGTATAACCCCGGATGAATTTAGTGGTATAAACAACTATAATTTATCCCCCAACGCAAAGTATGCTATACATACACATCAAAGCACCAAAGAGGTAAGAACGTTGCATTTTATAAGTTTACCAGAGCACGAGGTGGTGAAAACCTTGGTAGATAACAGAACTTATAAAGAAAGGATAAATGCTCTGGAACTTCCGGATATACAATTTACCGAAGTCATCACAGAGGAAGGAATTCCAATTGATGTTCGAATCATTTTACCTCCGGGTTTTGATAAATCCAAGAAGTATCCAGTGCTTTTTCATGTCTACGGAGAACCCTGGGGGCAAGTGGCTTTGGACAGTCAAATTGGAGAATGGAACATTTTTATGGCCCAAAAGGGTTATGTAATTATTGATATGGATAACAGAGGCACGCCCTGTTTAAAAGGCAGTGCATGGAGGAAAAGTATCTACAGAAAAATTGGAGTTATTAATACAAGAGATCAAGCTTTTGCAGCAAAAGAAATACTAAAACTAGACTATCTGGATGAGGACAGAACGATTGTTTGGGGATGGAGCGGAGGTGGCTCCATGACACTTAATCTTATGTTTCAGTTTCCTGAAATATATAAGACCGGGATAGCTGTTGCATCCGTATCAAATCAATTGGTTTATGATAATATCTATCAAGAGAGATATATGGGTTTACCACAGGAAAATATGGAAGACTTCGTGAAAGGTTCTCCGGTAACCTACGCGAAAAATTTAGAGGGCAACCTACTTATTATACATGGCACAGCGGACGATAATGTACACTATCAAAGTGCGGAAATATTGATTAATGAACTAATTCTGCAAAACAAGCAATTTCAAATGATGGCTTATCCAAATAGATCCCACAGCATAAAAGAGGGGGCAAATACCAGCAGACATTTATATACATTGATTACCGATTACATTCTAGACAACACACCTCATAATTAAAGGCTTTCTCAAATAATGAAGAGATATATTAATACGGAAATAAAATCAATTAAACTTTTATCTCTCAAGGCGAGTCGTTTTATGTCTTTTTCAGTAACTTATACATAAAAATTCAAAGATGCCATTATACACCTTAAACATAAATGACATCCCGTATGAGGTAGAAGTAAGTCCGGGTACTTCTCTACTCTGGGTCCTTAGAGAACATTTGGGGCTAACGGGAACAAAATACAGCTGCGGTATTGCCCAATGTGGCTCTTGCACTATACATATCGATGGCAAACCAATGAAGGCATGTATTTTGACAGTGGATTCCTTTGCAGGAGGGCAAAAGATAAAAACTATAGAAGGCTTATCTGAAAAAGGTGACCATCCTGTCCAAAAAGCTTGGATCAAAGCCCAAGCCCCTCAATGCGGCTATTGTCAGTCTGGACAAATAATGCAAGCCGTAGCGCTATTGGAAGAAAATCCAAAACCCACAAGGGAAGAAATAAAGAGCTATATGAATGGGATTCTTTGTCGCTGTGGTACTTATATGCGAATTGTTGAAGCTATTGAAATAGCTTCCAAAGAAAGTAATACTTAATGCTAAAGTTTATAACACTATGAAGGGTCAAATAGATAGAAGAGAATTTTTAAAATCATCGAGTGGTGTAGCCCTATTTATTGGCGTATCCGGCATATTACCCTCTTTTATATCCTGTAAAGACACTAAAAAAATTCAAGAAGTTTTAAAACAGCATTCCATTACCGCATGGGTTAGAATAACTGAGGACGGTGAAATTACTATTTATAATCCTGCTGCGGAAATGGGCCAGGGATCCATGACCTCCCTCCCGATTATATTTGCTGAAGAAATGGATGCCGATTGGACCAAAGTAAAGGTAGAATTTTCACCCCAAGAAGTAGAAATTTATGGTTCCGAAGGATGGGCTCCCGGCAGCAAACTTATGTTTACTGTAGGCAGTAGAGTAACCAAGAGCAACTACCCCCTTATGCGAAAATCAGGAGCTCAGGCGCGTTATATCCTAGTGAATTCAGCGGCAAAACACTGGAATGTTCCCCTTGAAGAGCTTAGTACAGCTGATAGTTATGTTATACATGCGAAAACTGATAAAAAAATTAGCTATGGCGAACTTATTCCTTTTCTTGATATACCGGAAAACCTTCCAAATATTAAGCCTGAAGATTTAAAAGATCATACAGCGTTTAAATTAATTGGAAAGAAAATTCCAAGAATAGAAATTCCGGCTAAAGTTGATGGTTCTGCACAGTTTGCCATAGACATTCGTTTGCCCAACATGGTTTATGCCGTATTGGAAAGAGGAAACCTAAATGCTGCAAAGCCCAGTTTAACCAATAAGGATGAAATTCTGGCTTTGAAAGGTGTACTGAAAATAGTAGATTTTGATTATGCCATAGGAATTATTGCTCAAAGTCTGGAACAAGCCTTAGAAGCAAAAAAACAGTTAAAAATACAATGGAGTAAAGCCAAAGCAACGGGCTTTAATTCTCAAGAGATTTACACTTCCTATGAAGCTATTTCCATGCAAAAAAAGAAAGGCAAAATTATTAACGAAATCGGGAGTATAGAAAACAACAAAAAGGCGATCTCCAGGACATATTCCGCAGATTTTAAAAACGACTACGTATACCACGCACAAATGGAACCTCTTAATGTTGTAGCGCAGGTATTCCCTGATGAAAATAGAGCTGAAGTTTGGGTGGGCAGCCAACAAGGAGTCGATGCCAAACTCGGGGTACCCGAGCTGCTGGATATTCCCCCGGAAAATGTAAATATCCATTTGCAATATCTAGGAGGAGGATTTGGTAGAAGAAGTATGAATGATTTTGTGCACGAAGGCACTTTATTGGCTAAAGAAATGGCTCCTTCTCCTGTAAAGCTAATATGGACCAGAGAAGATGATGTAGGTTATGGGGCTTTTCGTCCCTTGTCTCTACAAAGATTACAAGCCGGAGTAGATAAAAATGGTGATATTATAAATTTTTCCCATTGTGTTGTGGGTGATGGTGGCCACCTCGTCGCTAGTGGCTCCAGAAATGATCATTATGATATTCCAAATCAATTAGCTGAATGGCGGGAAACCTCGCACGGAATTCGATTAAAACACTGGCGTGCGGTAGGTCATGGTCCAAATAAGTTTGCCATAGAATGTATGTTAGACCAAGTTGCTTTTGATCAAAAAATAGATCCTGTAGAGCTTAGAAGAAAACTAATGAATAAGTCCCCAAGGGCATTGGCAACTTTAAATAAGGTGGCCGACATGTCTAATTGGGACACTCCTGCAGTTTCAGGAAGAGCCAAAGGAGTTGGATTTGTAGAACATGGTTCTCTTGGAACTGGGATTTGTGAAATTTCGGTAAACCAACAAAGCGGTAAAATAAAAGTACATCATTTTTGGGTCGCAATAGATGCCGGGATCATTATTCAACCCGATAATGTAAAAGCCCAAATAGAGGGAGGAATTTTAATGGGGATGAGCAGTGTACTGAAAGAACAGATTACCATAGTTGATGGCCGGGTACAACAATCTAATTTTCAGGACTATGAATTGTTGAGAATGCAGGACATCCCGGATTCAATTGAAACCTTTTTAATGTCTTCCTCCGATGGCCCTGAAGGGGTGGGTGAAACCGCTACTCCCATGGTGGCTGGTTGTATAGCGAATGCCTTTTTAAAACTTACAGGAAAGCCTTTGCGGCATTTGCCCTTTACTCCTGATAAAGTCTTAGAGGTTTTGAAGAGTTAAATTCAATTTAATTATTACCTTAAAATGGTTGTTTCTAAGGAATCGTTGTCGGACCTACCCCCAACTGTCCAAAGATGGTTGGATTATTCTGGTATTGTTGGAAAAGCTGCGGTTAAAAAAGTTTACCTGGAGCAGGAGGCACTAATGCGATTGCAGCCTGATCAAGAAAAATGGTTTAAGGCAAAAGCCCAACAAACATTTACTACAGAACCACCATCATTTAATTGGAAAGTATCCCTTAAAATCAATCCTCTGATTTTTGTTACGGGAAAGGACTCCTATGAAGAAGGAAAAGGAGCTATGAAAATGAAGTTATTCTCGCTATTCCCTTTAGTGAATGAAAGCAATAATCCAAAGATCAATCAGGCCACATTGCAAAGGTTTCTCGCTGAAATTGTTTGGTTTCCTTCGGCAGCTCTAAACCCTTATATCAAATGGCAGCCTGTAGACGCCCTAAGCGCAAAGGCTGTTATGACTTATAAAGGGACTGTGGGTTCAGGAATCTTTTATTTTGATAAAAATGGAGGGTTTCAAAAATTTACGGCAATGCGGTATAAAAATCTAAAAGAGAATTCAACACCACTAGAATGGACAGTGAAAGCCATCAAAACAGTGTTAAAAAATAACCTTTTGATTCCCGTTGAATTAGAAGTAGCATGGAAATTAGAAGAACAAGAATGGACATGGCTTAAACTAAAAATTGTCTCAATTCAGTATTAAAGGTTTCAATAGCTAGTCCAAAAATTCTTCACTTTTATAACACCTTTAAAGAAAAGCAAAAAATTAGTTATCTTTCAAAAGCTTTGTTGGACTATTTTAACTGATAAAATGCTAATAAGTCGACTCTGCTCTAAAAACTAAACCAGCCATACTTTATGAATACTAATGAATTTGTAGAAGACCTAAATTCACGATTTTTTAATGGGGAGTTATCGCCTTTATTTAAGGAAGAATTACAAAAATTACCCATAGACAGACCCGATGTATTTGCCTTTGTAGAAAGAACATTTGGTTTTATACAACAAGCTGGATTACCCGCAACAGATATGTCTGTAATGCTCGGTGAAATACTGGGTTCCTTGCTGGCACGACTTTTACCTGGTGCTTGGGAAGGTAGAGTTCCACCTATAACCGTACCCGGGAGACATGCCGAAATAGATGAGTATATTAAAAAAAATCCTTGGATTTCAGCTGCAAGTAAAAACATGCTCGACATAGGCTGTGGTTTCCCTCCATATACTACCCTAGATACGGCAAATTATTTTCCGGATTGGGAGATTATAGGAGCCGACCCCTCTTTGCCCATGTATTTGGTTCATGATACTGAGGGCAATTATGCGACTTTAGATAAAAATAAAGCTACCATCTATTTTCAACCTTCCATTCCTACCATAGAAAACTGGAATGGTCTTTTAAAAGATTCGGGGGCCACCAAAAGACGCTTCGAAGAATTATTAAATACCCTTCTTGAAACTACTCCAAAGCAAGAAGAAGGTCTGCCTAAGCTAGAAATTAATCCTATAAAATCATATGAAACCGATAGCCTCAATTTTATAAATGGTGGAATTGGACAGATAACAATTGAACCGCAGAACGTGATAAGATGTTTTAATGTCCTTATCTACTTTGACGATGATTTCTTCCAAAAAACTCTAGATTGGTTTGCAGAAAATTTAAAAGAGAAAGGCATTTTAATTATAGGGGCAAATTGGGCCGTCTCCACAGAAAATTATTATAACGTATTCCAAAAGGAAGGAGACATTCTAGTGAACAGAGAGTTTGCATTTAGCCTTGACAATATAAATCCATTTAGCGTAGTCACCTGGTATGCGAATCATGATGATGACCGACAAACTGCCGAGTTCATGAAATATTTAGGAATCCTTAGAAAGGATAAAACCTTTATGGAAGAATATTATGCAATAAGCGATGCACAGCGCAAGAAATACAAGATATGTCCAAGAGATAAACAAGGCTATTATGGAAAAGTTGACCCTTCTATTGCACCAGCAGAGATATGGACGCTGGTTAGAAAAATGCTCGATGAACTTAATGAAGCAGGGATGAATGAAAAAGCTGCGGAAGTTCTAAGAAGATCAGGGTTAAAAGCCAGAGTAAACGAGGTGGGCCATATTGCTATAGCAACTTAATGGGGTTATAAAAAAGAAAATGGTCATAATAATAGGAGCCGGACTCTCAGGATTGTTAACCGCCTATCGCTTAAAAAAAGCAAAGATTCCTTTTACAGTATTAGAAGAAAGAAACCGAATAGGCGGAAGAGTTCTTACTCTCTATGGCCATAATAATACTCCTGTTGAAATGGGAGCAACCTGGTTTGGACAACAGCATCATCTTCTCCTAAGTCTTTTAAAAGAACTTGGGTTAGCCTATTTTGAGCAGTACATGAAAGGCACTTCATATTACCAAGCATCCTCTAATAATGCGGCACAGGCGATAGAACTACCCAATCAGGAACCTAGTTATAGGATAGTAGGTGGCACTAGTCAACTAATAAACCAACTTTTTAAAGAACTGGATGAAAAAGATGTTATACTAAACCAAGCAGTTAGAAAACTAACATTACAAAATAATAATCTTCTAGTAGAAACGGATAAAACATATAAAGCAAAACATGTAATCATAACAGTGCCTCCAAAGATTTGGGCTCATCACATAAGTTTCGAACCTAAATTACCTTTAAATACCATGGCTATCGCAAAAGAAACACATACCTGGATGGAAGATTCCATAAAAGTTGCTTTCGTCTATAATCAAGCTTTCTGGAGAACAAAGAAACTATCAGGTGCTCTTTTTAGTAATTCAGGTCCACTAACAGAGTTTTATGATCATTCAAACAAGGAGGAAACAGCTTTTGCGCTGTGTGGATTCTTGCATCCGGCCTATAAAAAGTTAACCGAAGATGAACGAAAGCTAAGGGTTTTAAATCAACTAAAGGAAGTGTTTGGAAAAGAGGCTCTTAATTATACAGACCATTTTGAACTTATTTGGAGTTTGGAAAACCAGACTTTTTTTCCCTCCAATCCACCCTTATTCCCTCATCAAAATAATGGAAATAGCCTGTTTCAAGAGACCTATCTGAAGGGTAGATTACTATTTTCAGGAACGGAAAGCTCTCCTCATTTTGGAGGTTATATGGAAGGAGCAGTATACGCTTCCAATACAGTAATCCAAAAAATAACATTTGATTCCTAATTAAAAACAAAGCCTTAAATTCGTGAGAATTAATCTTTAATCGCTTAATTATGTTTACTAAAAGGACCTATTCTACCATGCAGATGGCGTGGTGGACCAGATACGAGAGTTTTTTATTTTTGGCGATAATTTTGATATGTGTTGCTGTTTATTATTTTCTTGATTTGGTATGGTTAAAAATTCCCTGGACCCCTTTGGCTTTAATTGGTACTGCAGTGGCCTTTGTTATCGGTTTTCAAAATAATGCAGCCTATGGAAGAATATGGGAAGCTAGAAAAATTTGGGGTGGTATCGTAAATACTTCCAGGACCTTCGGAATGTTCGTACAGGATATGGTAACTAATGAACATGCCCTAAAGAAAAAGACAAAAGAAGAACTAGAAAAGGAAATTCAAACACTTACTTATCGTCATATAGCCTGGATGAATGCTTTGCGGCATGCCATGCGGATGCCTAAGTCATGGGAAACCACGGTAAATCATAAAACAAATCAGGAGTGGGATATGAGACCTCCCGAATTAGACACTACCTTAGAAGAAGACCTTAAGCCCTATCTTTCGGAAAAAGATTTTAACTATGCAATGAGTAAAGGAAACAAGCAAACAGCACTTCTTTATCTGCAATCACATCACTTGAAAAAATTAAAAGAGGAGGGAGTCATATGGGAATTCTCATTTTTAGAACTAGAGGGTATTCTCGAAGAATTATTCACCCAACAAGGACGGAGTGAACGAATCAAAAATTTCCCCTATCCAAGACATTTTGCAACGCTGAACCATTTCTTTATGTGGATTTTTGTTTTACTGCTCCCTCTGGCCCTTGTACCTCAATTTGCTGAGATAGGAACTGAAATCTCAGAACTAAACCCAACCATAGGGCGCTTTTTTATATGGTTGTCGGTACCCTTTTATGTAATTGTAGCATGGATTTTTCATACGATGGAAAGGATAGGTAGGACCGGTGAAAATCCGTTTGAAGGAACGGCCAATGATGTTCCTATTTCTACTATTGCAAGAGGCATCGAAATTGACCTGCGGGAAAATTTAGGGGAATCAGTAGATCAAATCCCAGGACAATTTGAAGTAAAACACCATACACAGTTTTAAATCGCCATTATTTAAAGCTATTTATATAAATTTAAAAAGAGGTATCACTAATAATATTATATCTTAATTTCCAGTAATTATAGAGATGAATACATGAAATATTTAAAGTTTGTCGTTTCACTACTACTTACAGCCCTTGTGTTTTATGGCTTAAATAACAAATTTGGCTCCATCCCTCCTATCGGTAAATTTCTCAATCCCTATACCGGAATCTGGCAGAATGAGAGAGAAACTAAAATAGACGGAACCATGGCCTTAGCGGGATTAAAAGAAGAGGTGACCGTTCACTACGACGAGCACTTGATTCCCCATGTTTTTGCGCAAAACGACTTGGATTTATACCGAGTACAGGGTTATATTACGGCTAAGCACCGACTTTGGCAAATGGAATTTCAAACATATGGTGCCGCAGGCAGAATCTCCGAAATAATAGGAGAAGTTGCTTTAGATTACGATAGGCATCAAAGACGCAGGGGAAATGTGTATGGAGCTGAAAGGGCCTTAAAAAAAATGCAAGAAAATCCGGAACTGTATTCAGCCTTAGAGGCTTATGCAGCAGGTGTAAATGACTTTGTAAATGAATTAGATGGAGCAAACCTTCCTGTTGAATATAAACTTTTGGACTACCAACCAGAGTTTTGGACTCCTTTAAAATCAGCTTTGTTTTTAATGTATATGACAAAGGACTTAGCCGGGGGTGATAATGATTTGGAATACACGAATGCCCTGAGAATTTTTGGGAAAGAAAGATTTGATCTGCTTTTTCCGGATTTCTTTGACACCATAGATCCGGTGATTCCCATGGAAACCGACTGGAGCTTCATAACAACACCCATAACGCCTGTTCCTCAGGGGGAAATACCCTTAGACACCATTGCGCAGACCCTACCCAATCCTCCTCCGGGTATTGGAAGTAACAATTGGGCAGTTTCCGGTAAAAGAACTTATTCCGGCAACGCTATTCTGGCTAATGATCCCCATCTGAAATTAAATCTACCATCTATATGGTATATCATGCAGTTAAGTACGCCAGAGTATAATTCATTCGGTGCCACACTTCCCGGAGCCTTAGGAGTTATTTCAGGTTTTAATAATTATATCTCATGGGGCGAAACCAATGCTACAAGGGACGTTATGGATTGGTATAAAATTGAGTTTAGAGATGCAGGAATGGAGGAATACCGCTATGATGGAAAATGGGAAAAAAGTACTTTAAGAGTAGAAGAAATTAAAATAAAAGGACAGCCATCGTATATTGATTCCGTTTACTATACCCGCCATGGACCCGTAGTCTTTGATCCTAACTTTAGGAGTGAAAGTGGATATTCGGGTTATGCCATGAAATGGATGGGTCATGAAGGAGGCAATACACAGTCAACATTTATTAAACTTAACAAGAGTAAAAACTATTCGGACTATAAAGAGGCTCTTAAAAATCATATTGCTCCTGCCCAGAACTTTGCCTTTGCATCAGTAGATGGGGATATTGCCTTATGGATTCAGGGGAAATTTCCAAATAAATGGAAAGGACAGGGGAAATTTTTGATGGATGGTAGTAATCCGGAACACGAGTGGCAAGGATTTATCCCACAAGAGTTTAACGCTCATACGCTTAATCCTGAAAGGGGTTTTGTAAGTTCGGCCAATCAACATCCGGTAGATCCATCCTATCCTTATTTCGTTTTTAATGATTTTTATGAGGCTTATAGAAACAGAATCATTAATGATTTTTTTACTTCCAAAGAAACTTTTGACATCCAAGATTTTAAGAATCTCCAGAACAATAATTACAACCTTAAAGCCTACGAACTTTTACCCTTTATATTTGAGACAATGGATAGTACTTCTCTTAGCGGGGATGAACTGGTAATTTATGAAAAAATTAAAAAGTGGGATTTTTATAACGACATCTCTAAAATAGGCCCCAGTATTTGGACAAGCTGGTGGGAAGAATTATACGATCTTACCTGGGATGAATTTAATAAAGAAGGAGTAGCTTTAACAAAACCCACTTCATATCAAACCATCCATCTTTTAAAAACAAAAGGAGACGACCCCTTTATGGATATCGTAAAAACCCCGGAAAAAGAAGTGGCGAAAGATTTATTTTTAATAAGCTTTAAAAATGCCGTCAGAAGCTTATCTGTTTGGGAAGAAGAAAATGGAGAGTACAATTGGCAGACTTATAAAGGCACTTATGTTGGGCATCTGTTACAAGGGTTACCGGCGTTTTCACATTTTGATCTTCCAATTGGGGGTGATGGAAGTACTGTTAATGCAGCAACTAAAAACCATGGACCTTCCTGGCGTATGATTGTTGAAATGACTTCTCCTCCAACAGCCTATGGTATATATCCCGGTGGGCAATCCGGGAATCCGGGAAGCAAATACTATGATAATTTTATCGAGAGCTGGGCAAGAGGGAATTATCTCAATTTATTGTTTATGCAAGCTAAAACCAACAAAGAAGGTATTATGGCCACCCAAACTTTAATTCCACAATAATATGAATGCAAAATCTGTCAACTTCATAATCACTTTTATCCTGGCGTTGGTATTTTCCTTTTTCTTGCCTTGGTGGTCGGTAATGACTGCAGCCATTATTGCAGCACTTTTATTTGAATTAAAAGGCTTTGCCGTTTTCTATATTCCCTTTCTAAGCATTTTTCTGTTTTGGACCCTATATTCCTTTATACTATCAAATACAAATGACTTTACGCTGGCCAAAAAGATAGCTGTTTTACTTCCCTTGGGGGGTAATCCCTATTTATTAATATTAGTGACAGGAGTTATTGGGGGTATTGCAGCCGGTATTGCCGGGATTTTTGGGAAACAATGCAAA
This sequence comes from uncultured Flavobacteriaceae bacterium, assembly GCA_942491255.1. GTDB lineage: Bacteria > Bacteroidota > Bacteroidia > Flavobacteriales > Flavobacteriaceae > Eudoraea. The sequence goes on from CALOAJ010000017.1 coordinate 91,204, forward strand.
CTGTTATTACCCCATTAAACTTTTATAGAAAATTCTGTGAGGTCTTTTCATTTTATGTAAAGTTGATAATTCGACATTGCAAATGAGATATGGTTGTTACCGAGGAAAAACTTCTGAAACAGCTCTTAATTGCACTGCAAAAGTGAATAATCTATACCATCTTATTTCACTGGAGGACCTACCAATTCTACGAACATACCATCCGGATCTTTAATAAACAACAATTGGTAAGCATCCCTTTTTACCCATCCAATAATATCTATTTTGGCCTTTTTAATTCTATCTACAGTACTTTTGAAATCATCCATTGAGAGGTGAAAGGTTAGGTAATTAACACCCGCATTTACATCGATCCCAGTCTGTGGTGGTCTTGGGGCTACCATATCAAAATAAGCCAGCTTTAAAATGGTGGAAGAAGCCACTTCTTTTATTTTAAACATTTTTACCGAAAAAGGGCGATTCCCTGAAGCTCCGGCCTCCTTACTCCACTCTTCATCTAGGGAAAAAGCACCAGCAGCACTCATACCTATGATTTGGGTATAAAATTTTTCCGATTTTTCAATATCCGATACAACTAACCCAATAGCTGCAACTCCTAGATCTGCTGCAGTATTCTGGGAGCGTACTATTCCAAGGAATAATACCAATAGTAAACTTATATAAACCTTTTTCATCTTTCTATTTTTATGGTATCTTAAGGTAATAAAAACAATCTTAAAAGAACCTTTCAGAAAGGATTTATCCAAAGATTATTGAAACGGAAGTGAAAAATATGAACCTTAGTACAGAAATTAAAAATGCCGTAGATAAGAGTATATTGTGTTGGCTGGCTACAGCATCCCTTGAAAATGAACCCAATGTTTCACCCAAAGAAGTATTTAGCTATTATGGAACTAATAGCATCATAATAGCCAATATCGCTTCTCCTCAATCGGTACAAAACATAAGAAAGAATCCTAAGGTGTGCCTCAGTTTTATTGATATTCTGGTCCAAAAGGGGTTTCAACTAAAAGGAGATGGCATAATTATTGAACTTAAAGATCCAAACTTTAAGGAGATGCACGATATCCTATCAAAAATAAGTGGAGGGATTTTTCCGTTTAGCACACTTACTAAGGTCAACATTAAAAAAGTTAAACCTATTATTGCTCCAAGGTATATTTTGTTCCCCGATACTACTGAACAAGCACAAATAAAAAGTGCTAAAGATGCTTATGGCCTCTAACCCTTTGAATTAATTCAAAAAAATTATTGCTAACTATCACTAATAGCCCCAACTATGAAAAGGATACTTTCGATAAAAATTATTCTTTGTTTATTTCTCTTGGCATTAACAAATAATAAAACTTATTCCCAAAAGGGTTATGAACCTGGTTTTATTATCACTAACCAAAATGACACCCTTTTTGGATCTATAAGGGATAGGGTTATCAGTAATTTCAATAGCAAGATTTATCCTAAAATCAAATTTAAAAAGAAAGGCAAAAGACGTCATAAGAAATATAGTCCGAATATGATAAATGGCTACACTGTTAGTAATCGAAATTATGTCAGTCTGAACGTAGAAGCGGAATCGGTCTTTTTTAAAACAACCTATACTATAAACAATAGCCAAAAAAAGAACCGCTTTGTGAGGCGTGTCAGGAATGGGTATCTTTCATATTACCATATGGAATATATTGATGAAGACAATGACACCATTGAATTTGAGGACTTTTTTAAGAAACAGAACAGCAACAAACTGGTTAGAGTAACGCAAGGTGTTTTTGGCCTTAAAAGAAAAAAACTTATCGCATATTTTAGTGATTGTCCGGAACTTCAATCGAAACTTAAAAATAAGGAAGTGAAAACACCCATGGAAGTCATGAATTATTACAACAATTGGATTTCTCACAATAGTAAATAAACCCTCCTCTTGGAATAGGGTTTGTATGGCTGACAGTAAAAATCCAAAAACTACGATTAGCAACAACATGAGTTGGGTCCTTTTTTCCAAATAAAGAAGAGAATTTGTTGGTTCAGACTAAGTCATATTATATATTTAATCGAACCAACTAATAATTACCGAATGCCAATTGAATCTAAAAGTGCCATTGCAACAGGAAATGGCGACTTTAAAATCGATTATGTTGTTTTAGCTGACCCTTTGGAAGATGAGGTACTTGTTAAAATGAGAGCGGCAGGATTATGCCATACGGATTACGATTCGTTATCCTGGGGAAAACCTATTGTCATGGGCCATGAAGGGGCCGGTATTGTCCATAAAGTGGGGTCTAAAGTAAGAGACTTACAGAAAGGAGATCAGGTAGTTCTGAATTGGGCCACTCCTTGTCTTAAATGTTTTCAATGCCAAAATGGGAACCAACATCTTTGCGAGAATAATTCCCCTGTCGTGGCCGGAGAAAATGGCTATACCCCCGGGCATGCACATCTCAATGGAAGCTTATGGCAAAATAAACCTATTGAGCGTTCTTTTAATCTTGGCACCTTAAGTGAATATGCCCTTGTAAAAGAATCGGCTGTGGTAAAAGTGACCGGCAGGCCCATTCCTTTTGCTTCAGCAAGTATCCTCAGTTGTGGAGTGATGACGGGATATGGCTCCGTAGTGAATGCAGCCAAAGTAAAGTCAAAGAGCTCCGTAGTTGTAATAGGTTGTGGCGGAGTCGGTTTGAACGTTATTCAAGGAGCAAAAATAGCTGGTGCTACAAAAATTATTGCGATAGATATAAAAAAAGAGAAACTAAGCTGGGCCACACAGTTTGGGGCCACGCATACCATCTTAGCAAAGAAAGAAGACAAAGAACTTCTAAAAGCTGCCGATAAGGTAAAACTATTGTGTGATGGACGAGGGGCAGACTACGCTTTTGAATGTACTGCCATACCCGCCTTGGGTGCTGCCCCACTAGCTATGGTCCGCAACGCCGGAACCGCAGTACAGGTAAGTGGCATTGAAGAAGAAATTACTATTGATATGCGTTTATTTGAATGGGATAAAATTTATATTAATCCCCTTTATGGAAAATGCAATCCTCAAGTTGACTTTCCTAAACTTTTTGAACTCTATAAAAAAGGAGCGCTTAAACTGGATGAGATGATTACCCAAAAATATCCTCTGGATAATCTACAGCAGGCTTTTGATGATATGTTAGAGGGTAAAAATGCAAAAGGTGTGGTGACTTTTGAATGAGTTTAGAGCTATTAGATACTAGTAATTTCCATTAAATAATATTTAATAAAATAAATATGAGTCGTTTTAGAACCATAGAAATATCCGATAGCTCCTTCGAAAATGACGGTCTAAAATTCCTAACGGTAAAATCCAAAAACCTAAAAGGAAGAGGAGATATCTGTGTTTTTGTCCCAGATAATGCCGCAGCGTATTCCTCCCTCCCTATTTACATATTACTACACGGTGTTTATGGAAGTGCATGGTCCTGGGCGTTAAAAGGTGGAGCTCATATTACAGCAAAAAGATTAATGATAGATGGAAGTATAAAACCCGCAATCATAGTCATGCCTTCTGATGGACTTTGGGGCGATGGTTCTGCTTACCTCGCACATAATCAAAGAGATTTTTCCCAATGGATAATTTCAGATGTGCCTCAGCTAATACATGAAGTTTTTTCTTTTACCGATAATTCCTCTCCACTTTGCCTTTCGGGCTTGTCAATGGGAGGCTATGGGGCTTTACATCTTGGGGTGGACAATCCTTCAAAGGTAGCCGCTATTTCAGCTCATAGTGCCATTACAAACTTTAAAGGAATGGCCAATTTTGTAGAAGAACCCCTGAGTTTATACAATCTTAAAACTAAACAAAATGATGTACTTGATCTTTGTATAAAAAATAAAAGACACTTACCTCCTTTACGATTCGATTGTGGCACCGAGGATCCCTTACTAGAAGCGAACAGAACCCTGCATCAAGAACTCAACAATCATAATATCCCTCATACTTATTTGGAATTCAAAGGGGGGCATGAATGGCCTTATTGGCAAAGACATATTGAAGATAGCTTCTTGTTTTTTGATAAAACAGTTTCTAACAACAATCTGTAAAAGATTATTATGTGCTATCTTAACTTCGCTATAATCTAAACGAATGAACAAAATAAAATACACCTTTCTCATCCTAATTCTTTTGATAATTACAGTTTCATGTAAGAAAGCTCAAAATAGCAATCCTGATAAAATAGAGCAACCCCCCAATATTGTAATTATTTATATGGACGACCTCGGTTACGGGGATGTCAGTTATAATAACTCCGGAACTTTAAAGACCCCTAACATTGACAAACTTGCCTTAGCAGGAGTCCGTTTTAGTAATGGGTATGCAGCCTCTTCTACTTGTACTCCAAGTAGGTATGCCCTTTTAACAGGTACTTATCCTTGGCGTGAGAAAAATGCAAAAATCTTACCGGGCACTGCTCCTCTTCTTATCGACACTGCTCAAATGACTCTTCCTAAAATGTTAAAAACAAAAGGATATCACACAGGTATTGTAGGTAAATGGCATTTGGGTCTGGGCGAAGGAAACGTAAATTGGAATATGCCCATCGATCCGGGGCCTAATCAGGTTGGCTTTGATTATTCCTATATTATGGCCGCGACACAAGATAGAGTTCCTACGGTATACATAGAAGATGGAGAGGTCGTTGGTTTAGACAAAGACGATCCTATTGAAATCAGCTATGAAAAAAACTTCCCGGGAGAGCCAACCGGCTTAGATAATCCGGAATTATTGAGCTTAAAATGGCATCACGGACATAATAATAGTATTGTAAATGGCATTCCTAGAATTGGTTTTATGAAAGGCGGTAAGTCGGCCCTCTGGAAGGACGAAAATATGGCTGATGTTTTTTTAGAAAAAGCTCAGAAATATGTGATCAAACATAAAAAAGAACCTTTCTTTTTGTATTATGCCATGCAGCAACCTCATGTGCCTAGAACGCCAAATCAGAGATTTAAAGGGGTCACAGGATTAGGCCCTAGAGGTGATGCTATTGCCGAAGCGGACTGGTCTGTAGGAGAATTTATAAAGACGTTAGAGAATGAAGGCCTCTTGGATAATACACTTATCATTTTTACAAGTGACAATGGTCCTGTACTAAATGACGGGTACTATGATGAGGCTGTAGAAAAAAATGGAGAACATACTCCTTGGGGTCCTCTGAGAGGAGGGAAATACAGTTTGTTTGAAGCGGGCACGCGCGTCCCTTTCTTTGCTTATTGGAAAGGAAAAATTGTTCCTTCACAGACAGATGCTTTAGTTTCTCAAATTGACTTGCTGTCTTCATTAGGCCAACTTATTGGAAGTGACATAAGAACTGAGGACAGTCAGGAATTAACAGAAGTATTTTTAGGAAAGTCACAAGATGGCAGAACCAACTTAATTTTAGAAGCCACCTCACGAACTGCCTTCCGAAAAGGAAATTGGGTCTTGATTCCTCCATATAAAGGTCCGGCAGTAGCGGAAAAGGTCAATATCGAATTAGGAAATAATCCTACTAATCAATTGTACAATTTAGAAGATGACCTTGGCCAATTAAACAATTTGTCAGATCAATATCCTGAAAAACTTACAGAATTACTAGCCGAATTTAAGGCTATTCGAGGAAGTGAATATGATCAAACAAAAGCCTTGGAATTAAAATAACTATCTTCATTCAAACAATTTAATTACTCCTATATTAAAGTGAGCCCTTTTCAAATTTCGCATCCGGACTTGATTATAGAATCTCCTGGTAGAATTAACCTTATTGGGGAACATATAGATTACAATGGTGGACAGGTTTTGCCTGCCGCCATAAACCTTAAAATACGGTTGTTTTTTGAAAGAACAGATTCAGACGTAGCCAAAATTTATTCAAAAGACCTAGATCAAAGTTTTGAAATAGCCTTAAATACCCTTGAAAATAGTAAAACAGAATGGCATAATTTTTTTCTTGGAGTAATTCATTTTATATTAAAAATTACCCCCAATTCTATTAAAGGTTTTAATTGTATTGTTGAAAGTAATTTACCCTTTGGAGCCGGTGTGAGTTCTTCCGCAGCCCTTGAATGTGGCATAGCCAAAGGTTTAGATCTACTTTTTGACATAGGTCTAAAAGATTCAGAAATAATTACACTCTCCCGTGATGCAGAACATGACTTTGTTGGTACAAAATGTGGAATTATGGATCAATTTGCAGTAGTGAGAGGTAAAAAGAATTTTCTTATCCAACTGAATTGCGCAGATCTAAGTTATAAATATGTTCCAGCAGACTTTAGCCCTTATACAATTCTACTTCTTAATACCAATGTGGCGCATAATTTGGCTAGCAGCGAATACAATTTACGGCGCCAGGCATGTGAAAAAGGCTTAAGAATTATTAATGAAAAGTATCCGGAATATCGGTTTCTTGCCCATGTTCCTCTAAAGGTTTTGGAGGAATTAAAATCCCAATTTCCGGAAAATCTCTACAAAAGACTTACTTACGTAGTTGAAGAAAACTTACGGACCATAGCGGCGGGAGAGGTCCTTGAAAAGAATGATCTGAACTCTTTTGGAAAACTGTTGTTTGAATCACATAAGGGCCTAAGTAAAAAGTATGAAGTGAGTTGCGCGGAGTTGGATTTCCTTGTTCAATATGCTGCTTCCTATGAAGGTGTCATCGGAGCCCGTATGATGGGAGGAGGATTTGGAGGGTGCACAATCAATCTTGTACATGGAAATAAAGTAGATAAATATATTAAGGATATTAGTGAAGCTTATAAAACTGCTTTCGGCTTATCTCTTACTCCCCATAAGGTTTCCATTGATCAGGGGGTTCACAGAATGATATTATGAAAAATAGAATTGAAAATATTTCCGAAATAATTCTAATTGGTAAGAGTCTAAAAATGACTTACTCCCAAAATAGAACTGCTGAATTATGGAAAAGTTTTATGCCCTTTCGCAATAGCATAAAAAACAAAGTAGGAGAAGACTACTATTCTATTGAGATTTATAATGATCCTGACTTTTTTAAAAAGTTCGACCCTAATAAACAATTTGAAAAATGGGCTGCCATAAAAGTGGAAGGAAAGGAACAAATTCCACAAGACATGAAAATGTTGATTATCCCGGAAGGCGACTATGCAGTTTTTAATTACAAAGGAAAATCATCTGAGGCCGGCAATGCTTATCAATATATAATGACCCAATGGATACCAAACTCGGCTTATCTTTTAGATAATAGGCCCCACTTTGCTATCATGGGAGAGAAATATCAAAATGATCATCCCGAATCGGAGGAAGAATTATGGGTTCCAATTAAGTTCAAAAACAAATAGTTTTAATTATTAATATGAGATTAGTCTTATGAAATCATACAAAAGCTTTGAAACCGACAGACTTGTCCTTCAGCCAACTTCCATTGAAGACGCTGCTTTTATTTTGACTTTATTGAACACCCCAAAATGGTTAAAATTCATTGGGGATAGAAAGGTGAGAACACTATCAGAAGCCAAAGACTATATAACCATTAAAATGCTTCCTCAACTACAAAGACTGGGGTTTTCCAACTATACCGTCATAAGAAAATCGGACCACAAAAGGGTCGGTACCTGCGGTCTTTTTGATAGGGAAGGATTAGAAGGGATTGATATTGGCTTTGCCCTTTTACCCGATTATGAGCAAAAGGGATATGCCTATGAAGCCGCCAATGAACTAAAAAACCAGGCCGGGACTTTGTTTGGTATAAAAGAACTTCACGGTATCTCACTTAAAGAAAATGTGGGTTCTCAAAGACTTTTAGAAAAACTTGGATTTACTTTTAGAAAAATGACCAAAATTCCCAATGATCCCGCAGACTTAATGCTTTATTCCATTTCATTATAAGACTTCCAATATGCTATCATAAATTGTTTTATTAAACATGTTATAACTTCTAAAATATATTCACATTGAAAAACATCGAGGGATACACTAAGATTTCCCTTGCTATTCAACTAATCACCTAAAAACATCAAAAATCTATGAATAATAAATACTTTCTCATCGCTATGCTAACTCTATTATTTATGGGTCTTGAGAATTCAAATGCTCAAAACACTAAAAAACCTTTGAGTATTGATGATTTACTTCATATTAAAGAGCTAAAAAATCCAATAATAAGTCCGGATGGTAAGTGGGTAGCCTACACTGTGACAGAGCTTGATTTAAAAGAAGACAAATCGGAAACTCGGATTTGGATGATGCCTGCAGATGGTGGGGAAGCTATTGCCATGACAGGCAAAGGATATTCCGCCAGTAGTCCTAAATGGAGTGGGGACAATAAATTCCTTTCTTTTTTAGCAGGAAAAAAAGAAGAAAAAACACAATTATGGGTGTTAAATCGCCAAGGAGGAGAAGCAGAAAAAATAACGAATATTCCTCAAGGAGTTAGTGACTATGAATGGTCTCCGGATGGGAAGAAATTATTACTACTGTTACAGGATCCAAAGCCTGAAGAATTAACAAAAGACAAAGAAGACGATAAAAAGAAAAAGCCTATCGTTATTGATAGACTACAATTTAAAAGAGATTACGAAGGATACCTAGATCGCTATAGAACGCATCTATATACCTTAACACCTGGAGATTCGATCCCCAGGCAAATTACTTTTGGAGATTATGAAGACAAGAGTCCTGTTTGGAGTCCGGATGGCAAAAGGATTGCCTTTGTAAGTAATAGAACTGATAATCCTGATGCTAATTCCAATGATGACATTTGGATAGTTTCCGTTGATGCAAGCTCCAAAGATCAACAACTAAGAAAACTTACTACTAATGAAAATGAAGACAGTTCTCCTCATTGGAGCTCGGATGGGGAACATATCACTTATACGACAATTCTTGATAAAAAAGCTATTTGGTATGCTACTAAGATGTTAGCAGTTATAAAAGTATCTGAAGGTTCCCCTATAATTCTCACTGAAAAATTAGATAGAAATGTAAGTAAACCTATGTTTTCTTCAGACGGAAAATCTGTTTATTTTATTTTAGAGGAACAGGCCAGTAGTATTATTGCTAAGATAAATCTCTCTTCAAAGAAATTAGAAAGAATTGTAAAAGGGGAGATTAGTATATCCGATTATAGTTTAGGTGAAGATATGATAATCAGTCTATTAGGGATGAGTTATCAGCCTGCAGAATTATTTCATTTTCATAACAAAACCCTTATTCCTCTTACAAATGTTAACGAAGACCTCTTAAAGGATATTCAAAAACCTCAGGTAAATAAAATTAGTTTTAAAAGTAAGGATGGAACTCTTATTGAAGGATTCCTGGTCAAACCAATTAATTCTAATCCAAATGAAAAATATCCTACAATCCTATGGAATCATGGTGGTCCGGTAAGTCAATTTGAATATGACTTCCATAGTGTAGCACAGTTATTGTCGGCCAATGGCTATGCCGTTCTTTTGATAAACCCGAGGGGCTCTTCAGGTTATGGACAAGAATTTTCAGAAATCCTGTTTGCCGACTGGGGTAATAAAGATTTTGAAGATGTCATAGCAGGTGTAGATTATGCCATTGAAATTGGGATAACAGATCCAGAGAAACTAGGAGTTGGAGGTTGGTCCTACGGCGGGATTTTAACGAATTATGTAATTACCCAAAGTGACCGATTTAAGGGTGCTATTTCCGGAGCAAGTGAGGCCTTATACCGCAGCAATTATGGTCATGACCACTACCAACTTTACTGGGAATTAGAATTGGGTTTACCTTGGGAAAACCCGGAAGCCTGGGAAAAGATATCCCCATTTAATAAGGTAGCTGATATTGTTACCCCCACTCTATGGATTGGGGGCAGTGATGATTGGAATGTTCCCATAATTAATTCTGAACAAATGTATCAGGCTATGAAACGCCTTGGTATGGAAACTAAATTAGTAGTATACCCCGATGAACATCATGGCATTAAAAAACCTTCGTTTATAAAAGACAGGTATGAGCGCTATTTAAATTGGTTTGGTAAATATGTAAAACAACAATAGAGTTATGTTCACATATCTAAAGGTTAAAACATCGCTTTTAACGACTTTCTTAATTTGCTTTTGCAGTTGTAAAAAAAATATTTCTCCTTCAACATTTGATTATGGAACTGAAAATGACACCGCTTTGTTTTATTATCAGCGAGGATGGCAACAAATTATGGATAATGGGGAATGGACTTTGGCTGAAGAATCTTTTAGAAAGGCTTCAGAAAGCGATCCTGATTTTATTCTGGCGAAATGTTTAAAAGGAAGAATTAGTCAAGATCTGGAAGAAAGGGAAAAGCTACTTGGTGAAATTATAGCAACTGAGGAAAAAGCAAGTCAGGATCAAAAGTTATTGATAGAAGTGTACAAATCCTCACTCCAATTAATGAATAAAAGAGAAGCCGGAATAAAATTAGATAAATCAACTATCTCCGATCACTATAAACTATCAGAGAAGAACACGAGAAAGTTTGTTCATAAATATCCAAACGAAGATTATGTGAAAGCAGAATATATTGAAATTCTTCACGCTAATCACGGTGCTGAATTAGCGCTAGATTCTATGAATACAATAGCTGCAAGCAATCAGTTAGAATTACCTTTCTACCTTGGATATGCGGCTGCAATGCAGGCTGAACTCTCTAATTTTGAGGAGGCACTTCGATTACTGGATAAACAAAGAAAAGTCTTAAATGATTCTTTAAAACCACAGTTCTACGCGTCATCTGCGGAAGTGTATTTTGAAATGGATAGTATAAAACTTGCCAGAAAGTATATAGACAAAGCGGTGAAATTAGATTCTAATCATCTTATCGCTAAAGGTCTTCAGAAAAAAATATCCTTAACAGATTACAAATTGTAAAGGGTAAAATTCAACAATACAATTTATTTAAGTCGGCCCCGACCGAATATGAATTTAAAATCTCATCAGGAACTTATAGACTTAAAGCACTAAAGGAAATCATAATATAAGCTACTATAGCCACAATAAGAACGGAAGTTATAATATCAATCCAGTTATAACTCGCTTTATTTTCTGCCTTTTGGGCCGCGTCTATGGTTCCAAAAGTTAAACCTTTTAGTTGGGTAGCCGATGGTGCAGGATAAAGCATGCTAACAGAAACAGCTATCGCAATACAAAGGGCAAAGAAATAAGCACCAAAAACCAGCCAATTAATATCTGCAATGGCATACATCATACTTCCTTCTGTAAAGTTAGATTTGAGAATTTCTAAGGTAAGTTTTAAAAACCCAATGAGAAATCCACCCACCAGAGTGGCCAGAGCACCATTAGCATTTAATCTTTTATAGAAAATTCCTAAGAGGAATACAGCAGCTATAGGCGGGCTTATATACGCCTGTACATTTTGTAAATACTCATAAAGTCCGTCCGACAGTGTCGTAATGACAGGGATCCATAATAAACCCAGACCCACAACAAAGAAGGTAGCAATACGGCCTGTTTTGACCAACTCTTTTTCTGGCTTTTCTGGCTTTAATTTTTTATAAATATCCAGTGTAAATAAAGTAGAGCAAGAATTAAAAACAGAAGCTAAAGAACTCATAAGAGCCGCCAATAATCCGGCTGCCACCAGACCCCTTAGACCCGATGGCATCAAATTACTCATCAAAACCGGAAAAGCTTCATCGGGATTATCCCATTCTAACTTCCCCTGCATTTTTAAGGCTAAGGCAATAACTCCGGGTATTAAAAACAAAAAAACCGGCATTAGTTTTAGTAGCGCTCCAAAGATGCTTCCTCTGCGTCCCTCTTTAATGTTCTTGGCCGTAAGCACTCTTTGTACAATAACCTGATCCGTACACCAATACCATATACCCACCACTGTACTGGTAATAAATAGAGGAAGCCAGGGATAGTCCGGATCCGAATTTGCGCGCCACATATTAAAATATTCCGGCCCAACGGTATCTTTTAAATCGCCCCAACCCCCAACGGCATCTAGACCTAAAAAGGTTAAGATTCCAGCGCCAAGAACCAAAACTATGGCTTGTATGGTTTCTGTATAGACTACAGCGCGCATACCACCCAATACTGTATAAATACCGGTAAGAACAACAGTAGCGACCGCACCAATCCAAAAAGGTATTCCTAAAAGAGCAGAGACTACGACTCCTCCGGCATAAATAGTTACAGAAACTTTGGTAAGGATATAGGCAATAAGAGATACTACAGACAAAACCCATCTGGATCGCGAATCGAACCTTTTCTCTAAAAACTCGGGCATAGTAAACACCCCACTTCTTGCATAAAAAGGCAGAAATACCCAACCTAACATTAGTACAATCCATGCGTGCAATTCGTAAATCAGTAGGGGCATTTTATCTCCGGCCCCATTCCCTGCTAAACCCACTACATGTTCTGAACCAATGTTTGAGGCAAAAATAGAGGCCCCAACAACAAACCATCCAATATTTCTACCAGCCAAAAAATAGTCTTCGGTATTTTGTTGTTTTTGTCTTATTACCCACCAGGCAACTCCTAAGAGTACTAAAAAATAGGCCGCAATAACTACCCAGTCTAAACTGTCTAATCCCTTCATTATCTAAAGTTAAATTGATTTCTATACCAAAATTTTCCGGACTATAACTTGATGAATTTTAGTTAAAAGAAGGTAAGATAGTAAAATCAGTTAAAATTTCGGACTTAGATGTAAAAGGGTGAAAATTTAATACGCTTATAGGCTTAAGAATAGGAAGACAACTTAAGGTAATTAGCATTCTCAGTTTTCAAATACTATTGTTCTAAATTAATAGCTTGAAAAGACACTAGAATTTCTTCTTCGAATTGAAGGTTTATATCTATTGGGTTACAACATATTTCGCAGTCCTCCACATATTGTTGTTTTGGAATAGAAGGATCTAATAACATGGATATTTCCTCCCAGCAATAAGGACATTGAAAGAAATGTTCCTGCATGATTATTGTCTCTAAATAGAAAATTTTAATAAATATAAGGGGACTTAAAAATTTACATTGAGGAGTTGTCCCGTTAACTGTAACAATTGTAGCTCTGCTAATTTAGCGTCATATTTAGCTAAGTTCTTAATTGTCTGCGCGTTTAATAAATTAATTTGGGCTTGCCGGAATACGATATTAGTTATTCTTCCAATTCGGTATTGTTCCTCTGAACGCTCGAAGTTATTTCTATTTGTTATAACTGCCTTTTCCTGAATTTCATAAATAGCCAGTCTATTCTGATATGTTTCCCAGGCGTTTTGGATATCTCTGTTGACTTCCAAAGCAATTTGTTTCTTAATTAATTCCTGATTCTCGAAGGCAATTTTAGAATTCCTAACTCTTATTATAGTTGCACCACCATCAAATAAGTTCCAACTTAAGCTAGCTCCCAAAGCTAAATTTAAATTGGTATTGTTGACCCCGGGAAAAAATGCTCCATCGGCGGTTTGATTGAGATTCCATCCGTAAGAACCTGTTAGGCCCACAGCGGGAAGATAACCAGATCTGCTAACTTTAATATCATACTCATTAATAGCAAGGTTTCGTTCGGTTTGCAGAATTGCCAGGTTATTTATATCGGCTTCGTCAATCATGGCTAATAATTCCTCTTGAGGAATAAAAGTCACCAGTGTATCTACTTCGAAAGTGCTGTCAACATTTTGATTTAAGACAACATTTAAGTCTCGCTTGGTGTTTTTTAGTAACTGTTGTGTGTTTAAAAGAGTAATACTATCCGTATTTGCATCCACCTCTGCATTTAAGACATCTAGCATTGTACTTTGTCCGTAATCAAAGAGTATTCCGCCCTTCTAGTTCTATCTTTGGAGGCTTCTAAGGTTTGTTGCTGCACATTCTGATTTTCTTCCAGGCGGGCTACTTCGTAATATATACTCAATAATTCAAGTATAGTGTTCTGAATAGTCTCTTTGGCTTGTAATTCTGAGATTTGATATTGCTCCTTAAGTATTTTGTAATTATAAAGTCGACCAAGGCCATCAAACAAAGTGTAATTGAGATTCAATCCTGCGTTATACCTTTGTGATTCAGCCTGAATTAATTCAAGATCAGGTCTTGGAACGCCATTTTCATCCACCTGTCCGGGAAATTCAATATTCGAATCATCTCGGTTATAATTGGCTCCGGCAACTCCTTGAAGAGACGGCAGAAAACCTGAATTCATGACATTTTGGTTATTATCGGCGATGGATACATCATTCTTTGCCACTAATATTCCAAAATTCTTTTCGAGGGCAAGTGAGATTGCCTCTTCTTTTGACAATAAATTTTCCTGTGCTTTGGAAGAGAATAAAACCCCCAAAAACATAAATATCATTATTAATTTTTCTCATTGTTCTTTCCCTTCTAATTCTTCAATCGGTTGGCTCTTTTCAGAAGAATGGGAAGATCCATTGGTGGAATCTTCTACCAGTTTAGAGAGCATCTGACTATTTAAATTAAGTTCTTCGTGTTGTTCTTTTATAGCCCTTTCTACCCCTTCCTTTGCGACTTTATTCCCAGTGGTTAGCCATTTAGTTGAAACTTTCATCTTATTACTAAATGATAAGAAAATTGGTAACATAATGAGCGTTAATATCGTTGCAAAAGCAATTCCGTAGGCAATAGAAATAGCCATTGGAATAAGGAATCGAGCTTGTCTGCTCTGCTCCAACATTAAGGGTGCAAGACCAGCTACGGTTGTCAAAGAAGTTAAGAAAATCGCTCTAAAACGCGACTTACCCGCTTCAATTAAGGCATCATCAAAGAGCATCCCATTGCGGAGATTATTATTAAATTTTCCAATTAGTACCAGACCATCATTTACCATTATCCCTATAAGAGCAATTATACCAAGCATAGAAATAATATTAATCGGAAAATCATGAATCCAATGTCCCCAAGCTACAGCCGTAAGACTGAAGGGCACAAGTAAAAGAAGCATCAAAGGCTGACTAAAACTTCTAAAAGTAAAAGCAATAGTAAGATACATTAGTAACAATACAGTTAGACCGACAAATTTTAGAGATCTTAATAGTTTACCCGCCTCTCTATTCTGCCCTTCATAAGAAGGGGTAACTGTAGGATATTTAGCCAAAATTTCTGGCATTATTTCTGTCCTAATCTCCGTCATTACGTCCGTGGCACTTACTTTTTTAGCATCTGTTAAATCGGAAGATAATTGAATTTCTCTTTGACCATCCAGGTGATTTATGGCTACATCTCCTCTTTCAATTGTGTAAGACGCTATTTCCTTCAGGGGAATCCTACTTCCGTTCGGGGTTACTATTCTCATTTCATCCAAATCCGTAATAGAAGATCTGTTTGCTCTATCGTAACGGACCCAAACTCTAATTTCATCTTGTCCCCTCTGAAAACGTTGTGCCTGGGTTCCAAAAAAACCGGCCCTTACCTGATTCATCACAGTTCTTAAATTAAGCCCCAAGAGATAAGCATTTTCTTTTAGCTCTATCCTAATTTCTTTAATCCCTGCTGGATCATTATCGGTGATATCTTTTAAAGCAGGATTATCTAACATTGCCTGCTTTAGCTCATTTTTGGCACCTTTTAATTCGCTGATATTATATCCCAATAGAGAAACAGACACTGGGTCACCTCCAAAATTACCACCAGAACCATATACCAAAGTCTCAACACCAATAACAGGTCCTACCAACTCTCTTAATCTATTGGACACCATACTAGAAACAATAACATCAGGTCTTTCCTCTCCTGGCAGCATGTTTATTGATAAAGTTGCAGATGAAGATCCAGGGCCTACGTTTTTAATAACATTTTCGTAAAGGGTTTTACCTGTGCCCTTCAAATACTTCTCGGTAAACTCTTCATTTACAATTTCTGCCTTTTCTTCTATCATAGAAATTATAGAGTCGGTTACCCTTTCATTGGTTCCATTTGGCATATTTAGTTCCACCTGAACCCGATCACTGGCTATATTGGGGAAGAAAGTCATTCTAATAATCCCTCCTCCTATTGATCCAAAAGTGATAATAAGAGCAAAAACAAAAAATGAAAAAGTCAACAATTTATACTTCATTGCAAATTCCAAAGTAGGCGTATACATCTTATCCCTAGACCATGACATTAAATCGTCTCCCCATTTATTCACTACCCTAAGTTTTGCGAATACTTTTCCAAAAAAAGTAGTTGGATTAGGGTTATGTGGTCTGAGTGCCTTAGAATGAGCTAAATGGGCAGGTAAGATTATTAAAGCCTCCAAGAGAGAAACGGCTAATGTAATAATCACAATTACGGAAACTTCACCAAAAAACTCTCCGATTCTTCCATCTAAAAAGAGAAAGATAGAAAAGGCCAAAATAGTCGTGATAATAGCGGTTACAATCGGCGGGATTACCTCCATGGTTCCATCTATAGCCGCTTGAATAGGAGATTTTCCTTTTTCATAATGTTGGTAAATATTTTCTGCAATAACAATACCGTCATCTACCAAAATACCAATCACTATGATCATCCCAAAAAGAGAAAGAATATTGATGGTCACATTAAAGAACCCGGCAAATACAAACATCGCTAAAAATGCAATGGGTAATCCAAAGGCAACCCAAAAGGCAAGTCTGGTATTTAAAAATACCGAAAGGAACAACAGCACCAAAATCATCCCCATAATGGCATTTTTGGTAAGCAATTCTGTCCTTTGGTTTAATGTAATGGAAAGGTCTCTTACTATGTCGAGCTTTACATTGTTATACTTACCATTAAAATCGTCTATATAAGCTTTTACTTTTTCTGCAGAGGAGATAAGATCCTCGGTGTTTGTGCTAGTTACAGTAGTGGTAACGGATAAATTTCCATCAAAGTAGGCTGCATTGGGTGTTTCAGCAAAACGGTCTCGCACGATCGCCACATCTTTTAGCCGCACTGTTTGCCCACCCGGTTCTGCTCTTATAATAAGATTAGAAAGTTCATCTCCATAATAGGATCTGTTATTGGCTCTTATCAGGTATTCTTCTGAATTGGTTTTAATATTTCCTCCGGTTACCAATATATTGGCATTCGCCACCGCTTGTGAAACTTCTGTAAATGACATTCCATATGCTAACAAGCTATTCTCATTCACCGCAATTTCTATTTCCTCCTGAGGGTATCCTGAAATGGAGATTTGTGAAATTCCATCAATGGCCCTAAGATCCATTTCAATCTGCCTTGCTATTTGTTTCAAGGTGGCAAGAGGAATGTTTTCGCCACTAATAGCAAAACTGATGGTAGGTCTCACCGCATCTAGTTTAGAAACCACCAGAGGTTCCATACCGGTAGGAAATGAAGGGACTCTATCTACTGAATTCTTAACCTCCAGCAGCATAAAATCAATGTTCCTTCCCTTTTCAATTTCAACATTTATATTTCCGCTATTTTCCCTTGCGGTAGAGGTTACTCGTTCAACTCCTTCAAGACCTTTTAAATTATCTTCAATTTTTAATACAATACCTTCTTCAATTTCCTGAGGGGAAGCACCAGGGTAGTTTATGGTGATGGTAACATTTTTAGAATCAGCAAGAGGGAAAAAGGAAGACTTTAGTTGTGAAGCTCCAACAATTCCAAAAATTAAAATAGCAATTATAATAACATTAACCGCTACATGATATTTTATAAAATAAGCAATTATATTTCTCATAATTCCGCTTTTTTAGTAGAGTCATCTTGGTAAATTTTCACAAGCATCCCCGCATAGGCTCCAACTACCGGTCTTGTAATGATGGTAGTACCTTCGGGAATCTCTTTTAATACCACTTGTCTGTCCGAAAAGTAAACAGGTTTAACGTCAATAACGTCCAGAAGAGAATCTCTGACTACGAAGATTTGATTATTTTCCAAAAGCAAACTTCTATCAATTTCAATGGCGTCTGTTTCTTGTTTTGCATTTAAATTGGCTTCCAAATACATCCCTTCCTTTAAATCTTCATCACTAACATCGATAAAGGCTTTAATGGTTTGCGAGGCTTGATCGATACTTCCATTAATTCTGGCAACTTTTCCGGTGTACGTTTTGGTTCTATCCAAATTCACCAATTGAACCTCTTCATTTACCTTTAGAAGGTCACTATAGGTCTTACTTATTGATACTTCTAACTCGTATATATCTGTATTGATAAATTCCCCAAGCTTTTGACCAGATCTCACTAAAGATCCTTCAGTTACCAAGACTTCTGTTAAAACCCCGGAAAATGGTGCTGTAATTCGGTATTTCCGAAGGCGTTGTTCCTGATTTTTAACATTGTAATAGCTGGTCAATATCCCACGTCCGGAAATAAAATATTTCTCCTTTTCAGAACTCATTTCAGGCAATGGTGGAGTAGTTTTATCCAGGTCAAACTCACTTAAATATGTCTGCCATTTTGGATACACTTCGGGATAATCTAATCGAAGGTCTGGCATTATGGAAGTAATAAGATTGTATAAGTTACTCTTCGAAGATTGTACACTAGCGTAGTACTCTGCTGCATCAATGTTTATAATAGTTTCGCCCTTACGATAGGTTTCCCCTGCCTTAAAGTACTTATTACCTTTTTGAAATACACCTTGCACCTCGGCATAAAGCTCTACTCTTCTTTTGGCTACTAGATTGCCATTGGCCGGAACTATGATAGGAATAGTACCATTTTTTACTTGCTCCGCAAAAACAGTCTTTATGACCTTATCTACTTTGGCCTTCGGTCTTGTCTTACTACTCACAATCGCTTTGGCTACAAAGAAAGATGCAATTATAATAGCGATTCCCAGTAGGGATAATATTATTTTTCTCATTTATGTTATTTTAATAAGTATCTAAGGTTTGATTGAAATTTATCTGAATTTTCTTTAGGGTCGTAATTAAATTTTCTTTTTCAGTTTTTGAGATCCCTTTTTCCATAATCTCTTTTAGGTCCTTGACAATTGGGCGTGTTTTTTTAAATATAGTTCTTCCCGTTTCTGTTAAATAAACCTGATTTATTCGCTTGTCCAAATCATTTTGTTCTCTAAAAATATAATTCTTCTTCTCCATCTTGGCCAGCAAGCGGGCCAGGGTGGACTTATCTCTAAGAGTTAAAATGGCTAATTCATTTTGCATGAGTCCATTCTGTTCATGTAATTTTTTTAAAACAATCATTTGCTCTTTGCTTAGATCCAAATCATTGCTGACAAAAGATTCATGCAAATAATAATCCACCATCTTCGAAGTTTTTCCAATCCAAGCGGCAACCAATTTATCAATATCTATAATATAATCTACGGAACTCATCGCGCAAATCTAACGTATTTAACTATAGTTGCATATGCAACTATAGTTAAATAAATCTTAATTAATGTTTAATCTTTTTATATTTATAAGTAAAACAAAAAGAATTTCAGAACAACACCTTTAAAAACACTCTTAGCCTTTAAGACAATTGTATCTTAGGAGGGCTGCAAGGTTTCTAGGTCCAAAGTTGTATTCTCCCAATCTTGCATCAGACTTTCTAAGTCACGCTTTTTCTTTTGATAGGCATCAAAGAAACCTGCTTTAGCGATAGTGGCGTCATAATCCATAAGAAGATCGTGATCTATGGCACTAATATCCTTTTCCAACTGGGCAATTTTAGATTCCAAGTTACTCAACTTATTCTTTAAAGACTTTAGCTTTTTTTGTGCCGTATAATCTTTAACAATGGTATTCTCCTTCTTAGTCTTTGTAGAATTAACAGTCTTCTTCTCTATCTCTCTGAAATTTTCAACCTTTCTTTGCTCAAGGAAATAGTTAATATCGCCTAAGTATTCTTTGATTCTTTTGTCCTTAAACTCGTAAACCTTATTGGTTAAATCTTGAAGAAAATCCCGGTCATGAGAAACCACTATTAAGGTTCCCTCAAATTTTGTCAAAGCTTCTTTTAAAACTTGTTTAGATTTTATATCGAGATGGTTCGTAGGTTCATCCATTACCAGCACATTAAAAGGCTGCAGAAGCATCTTGGCTAAAGCCAAACGATTCCTTTCACCACCGGATAAGACCTTGACATATTTATCTACGTCGTCTCCCCTAAATAAAAATGAACCAAGCATATCTCTAACTTTGCTTCTATTTGATTCATTTGCCGCATCCAGCATTGTATCTAAGATGGTCTTATTCCCTTCCAAATAATCCATTTGGTTTTGAGCAAAGTATCCGATTTGAACATTGTGCCCTAACTTGAGTTTCCCCTGATATTCTAATTCTCCTACCAGGATTTTAGCTAAGGTGGTTTTACCTTGACCATTTTGACCTACAAAGGCTGTTTTAGTATCTCTTTCTAATAGTATGTCAACGGAATCCAGCACCTCTTTATCTCCATAATTTTTTGACAAACCTTCCATCTCAAAAACTACCTTTCCAGGAACTACAGAAACAGGAAATTTCAATTTCATGGCAGAAAGATCATCTTCGTCCACTTCAATTCGCTCCATTCTATCCAATTTCTTAATAAGAGATTGCGCCATGGTAGCTTTTGAGGCCTTTGCACGAAACTTGTCAATAAGCTTCTCCGTTTGCTGTATTTCACGTTCCTGATTCTTCTGAGCGCTTAACTGCTGTGCTTTAATTTCATCGCGTAATAAAAGGTACTTTGAATAAGGCTTATTGTAGTCGTATATTCTCCCTAGTGATATTTCAATAGTTCTATTAGTTACCTGATCCAGGAACATTTTATCATGAGATACAATTACCAAGGCACCACTATAACCAAGCAAAAACTGTTCTAACCAAAGAATTGAATCAATATCTAAGTGGTTGGTTGGTTCATCCAAAAGGAGAACATCGTTATTTTGGAGCAACAATTTGGCCAATTCTATACGCATCCGCCAGCCTCCTGAAAAAGTATCGGTTGCCTTTTCAAAATCTTCCCTTTTAAATCCTAAACCGAGCAAAATTCGTTCTGTTTGCCCTTGATAATTATACCCACCATGAACTTCATATGAGTGGGTGAGATCATTTAAATCTACCATCAATTGATGATAAGCATCACTCTCATAATCTGTCCTCTCTGCCAGCTGTGTATTTATACTTTCTAACTTTCTTTCTATATCCTTTATCTCCTCAAAAGCCTCATAAGCTTCTTCCAAAACAGATCTTCCGTGTTCAAATTCAAGGTCTTGTTTTAAAAAGCCAATACGCACATCTTTCTCCATTGCCAGAGTCCCTGAATCGGGCGTAGTCTCTTTTGATAGCAATTTTAATAGAGTCGATTTTCCGGCTCCGTTTTTGCCTATAAGCCCCACCCTGTCACCGCCATTTAAACGAAAGGCAATTTCCTTAAAGAGGTATTCTCCTCCAAAGGCAACAGAAAGATTATGGACATTTAACATTATTCTATGGGTTATAAGGGTTATAATTTGTCCAAAGTCGTAATTTTAGACAAAAGTTTTGCAAATGTTAAAAAAAGGTACCAAACTCTACAGTATTTTAACAGGAAGTTGTCCCAAATGTCATGAAGAAAGCATGTATGTTGACAAAAACCCTTATCATTTGGGTTCATTATTCAAAATGGAGGAACGATGTTCTCATTGCCAGACTAAATATAAGCTAGAACCTTCCTTTTTTTATGGAGCTATGTATGTTAGTTATGGCGTAGGGATAGCATTTGCAGTAGCGGCCTTTGTCATAGCCTTTCTAATTCTCGAACTAAGTCTTTTCAATACTTTTTTAGTGATTGTTGGAACCTTGGTTTTTTTTATGCCGGTAATAATTAGGCTCTCTAGAAATATCTGGATCAACATATTTATTAAATACAAGGGAAAATCAATCCAAACCGATTAGGCTTTTTGATATCTTTTCGCAAATCGCGATATGTCCATCTCCTTATCAAAAGGCTGCTGTTTCTCGATGAAATCGAAAAGTCTATGCGCGGCATATGGAGCAATAAGGACCCCTCTGGAGCCCAAACCATTTAAGACATACATATTCCTGTATTCCGGATGCCTGCCAACCAATGGTCTTCTATCTGCTACGGTTGGTCTTATCCCGGCCACGTGTTTTTCTACCTCATAAGGGCAATCCAAAAAAGTATCCAGTTTTTCCAATAATTCTTGTTTTGCTTCAGGAGTAGGCATATTTACCTTATCCTTCCATTTATAGGTAGCTCCAATTCTATATTGGTCATTTCCAATAGGAATGATAAAAACAGAAGATTTTATAACACTAGCCTCTTGTAGTTCGGGAGCTTTAATGGTCAATAATTCTCCTTTCGTACCGTTTAGCGGAAGGTAATTGAAGAACGGATTCTCCTTTAAACCAAAACCCAAAGTATAGACAAGATTCTTGGCCTTAATATCTTTATAACGAAAAAAATCTTTATGGATTTCCAAATCCTTAAATGAAAAAGTCTCTTGCCGAAAGGATTGCCGTTTTTTTAAATGAGCAGCATATGATTCGACAAGGCGACTAGTATGGACTCTTCCTGTTGAGAGAACTTTTCCAAAACCATAAGGAGCTCTTAGGTTTGGATTTTGATTTGTCACCAAATCAGTAGATAAAAATTCCTGCAATTCAAGTCGATCTGCAGCCTCAAACCAAAGATTTTGCTCTTCAATAGAAGCAAAAATTCTTAAGACCGGAACTTTGTAATCTAGTTTAACTTCTAATTTCTCTTCCAGTCTTTGATAAAATGGAATAGCCTCTTCTAATTGTTTATCGGCCCTCCAGGCAAGACTAAATCTTTTCAAAATCACCGGATTGTATAAGCCCCCGGCAACAATACTTGCTCTTTGAGAATTATCGTCTATAACTATAAAAGATTTTTCTTCTTTACTTAATTTCTCGCAAAAAGAAATTCCTGCCAGACCAAGACCTATAACTAAATAATCCATCATTTGGTAAAAATAAAAAACGCTGTATCAAAAGACACAGCGTTTTTAGTATATTAATTTTCTGAATTGGAATCAGGAATCTTTAATAGGCCCACATATCCTGTTCTCTGTCTCGAATAGACTCTTTTATTCTATCCGATTCAAGAAGTTGAAACAGTGCGTTATCAGCTATATACTCATTAATAACACGATCTCCTTGGACATTATCTTCTTTGTATATGGTGCCATTAAAACGTCTGGCATTTAAAAGCATATCAAAAGAAATAGGCTGTGCAGAATTCTGCTGGTTAAAGACCTTAGCTTTGTGCAGTATTTCTCTGGCACTAGGATACCATACCCAAAATAAGGGTACCTTATTATCCTGAGCATCCATAGACTCATCGTCTATAAAGTTTACATCAGGAGCGACAGGTGCAATTCCTAAGAGACGGTATTTTAATTCACCTTGACGCTTGTCAAAATACCATATTCCCTTAATTCGATACTCTTCAATATCTGCCGCACTAATCTCTCTTTCGTTAATATACTCAGGAGACAATGCTTCTCCGGCATTCAATTGTTCGTATCCCATATCGGTTGTATCCTTCTTCTTTAGGGTAGCCGCAAGATCACTAAACTTTCTCTTTTCAGTGAAATAGGAATCCACGTAGACATCGGTTAGTTCGCCATTCTTAATGTTTTTTAATAAAACATCGTATAACGATCTTCTGTCTTTCCCAATGTCAATTGTATCCAAAGGATAATACAGCGGAAAATTCACACGTTGATCAAGGTCAATGATTTCCCAGACAGTCTTAGACCAAAGGATATCCCTATCATCAACATAGCCATACTCCAAGGGAGCGTCATTATCGGCTGCAATTTGCTGTTCTGTTTTCTTACCGATCTCTTCTGGCTTTTTGGCATTTAAAATATTTGCCTGGGCCATCATAGAAATAGGTAGTAAAGTTACAGCTCCAACAATTAATACATTCTTCCAATTCATAAAATATATTTTAACTATTCTTAGTTTGTAATCTCCACAAGAACTGGAGATACTTTCTTCAATTTATAGCTTTTGTTATTTGTGATGTAGGCCTGGATATCAAATATCTGTACAGCATCACCTCTTTTAGCTCTTTTCAGGGCCGATTTAGCTCTGGAATCTAGTTTATTACCATTCACACTAACGGTTGGTTGTCCGGGCACTTTAAATTTAAACCCGCTGATAGCAAGATTTAAATCGAAGTCAAAATCTTCTAATAGAGCTCCAACTGTAGCAATTTCAAGGTTTTTTCTAGGCATTTTAGCACTTCCTGATTCACCTCGGATAGATCCGGAAGGTCTAGGGATATCTTTAATTCTAAATTCAGACTTAGAAGATACTGTTTGTCCATCAGGCAATACTCCGGAAGCTGTAATAATAACATTTCTTCCTGTACCAGGATTCATGATATACTGACTTCCATCTCTCTTTTTAAGACCAGGAGCCGAAGCAGTTACTTTATTATTGGGGATACCTGGGATAGAAATAGACATTGGGTTTGAAACCCCTCTATAAACTACATTCATCTTATCCGCTGCAATTAAGGCTGCATTTGGCTTTGTAATAGTCGCAAAAGTAGAAGAGACTGGTACTTCAGTACGTTCTCCGTCTTGAATAAATACAAGGTTACCTGCAATCTTATGATCTCCAGGGGCACCTGCACTAACTAATAATTTTACCTGTCCATCTTTGATCTCATAATCTTTCCCTTCGCTAAGTTTTCTTCCGTCTAGGGTTAGATTAACTTCATTTGGTCTGGTAGTAGCATCTTTACGTCCTAATACAACAGCTCCTGAGAATTTTTCACCAGCATAAAAAGCTGACTTTTCTTGCTCAAGCAAAGTGGTATAGTTTGTCATTGATACTTCACTGGTCAATTGCTCACCAAGCATAGCTTGCAAAGCATCCTGTTCGGTGGCTTTTACATCCGCCTGAATAGCAGTGATCTTAGTCATAGAAGCTACCACGGGAAATCCTTCAAAGTGATAGTTTATCCAATCTTGTTTGGTACCGTCTCTTTTAAGAACTTTACCATTCTCATCACCCGTTTCAAAACGCGTCTGAACAGCAGCTTCAACATCATTCATCCCTTCAGGTAATACTGCTGTAATTTGGGTACGATAATCGGTAATTCTCTTTAAGAACTCTTTTCCCTCCGGAGCTAAATTGTCTCCTTGAAAGAATTTTTGATCCAGGTAATCAGACTTATCCATTACTTGATAATCTTTTGGATCTTCAATTTCGGATAACATTTTAACTTTAAGCTCTTCCAAGTAGTCATAATAAGACTGAGAAATCGACTTAATTTTCTTAGCATCTTCTAGGAGCGGGCCAAATTTTTCCGCATTTTCTGATGCTTTGGTTTCCAACCCACCTAAAAAAGCAAGGTTGTTTTCTTCCGTTTTTATATTAGAAGCTTCTAGCTTTTCGTTCATTAGACCGAAAGCTGCAAGAACTTCTTTACTCATGTTTAGCGCCAGCATTGCGATGAAGATCAAGTACATTAGGTTGATCATCTTCTGACGTGGTGTTAATTTACCTCCTGCCATGTTTTCTAATTAGTTTTGATTAATTTTTGATTTGGGTTTTCTGTGAAAACTAATTAGTTTCTATTCATTGCAGTTAACATACCTCCGTATACTCCGTTTAAAGAGGAAAGGTTAGAGGCAAGGGATTCCATTTGATCTTTAAGAGCACTTGCATTTTGAACAACTTCTTCATTAACACTAGCTTGTTTACTAGCACTTTCTAACTGTACTTTGTAAAGACTATTCAAAGATTCCATCTGAGAAGCAGCTTCTACCATTTCATCGGAATATTTTTTAGTAGATTCCATAGCATCAACTGTAGGAGCAATACCTTTGGCAGCACCTTCAAAATTTCTGATACTATCACCTAAGCTTTCCATTAGATTTGCATCTATATTAGCTTCTTTTAAAAGTTCATCTAATTTTCTAGATAAAAGTCCTTCTGCTTCTTTCGCTTCAGCAACTTCATTTGATCTATTTCCATTCATACCTCCTGCTAATTCAGGATATACTAAAGACCAATCGTATTCGTCATCTACTGGTTCAAATGCACTTATTGCAAAAATAAGAGCTTCCGTAATAAGACCAACCGCAAGGAGAAGTCCACCTGTTAAGGGGCCAAATTCCCAGTGAAGAATCTTAAATAGTGCACCAATGATAACCACCGATGCTCCAAGACCATAGGCCATGTTAAATAGTTTTTTTGTTGATTTTGACTGTGCCATAATTCTAAATTTAATTTAAGTTTAATGTTAAAAATAAGTATTTGGTTTCTTTGTTTGATTTTTTATATACGTAATTTTATTGAGTTGAGTCTTCTTCACCCATATAATCTTGAACGGTTCTAAAACCGATATAACTTCTGGCTGAATCTCTATACTCATAATCTCTGGTACTTACCTGTAGGAAATAAGCAACATCTTTCCAAGATCCTCCACGAATAACTTTTCTTTTGTTACCATAATCACCTGCATTGGGATTCATAGTAGATTCATATTCGTATGAATTTGGGTCATAGCTGGAGTTAGTCCATTCTGAAACATTACCAGCCATATTATATAAGTTAAAATCATTTGGTTCGTAGGATTTGGCCTCTACAGTATAAAGGGCTGCATCGGCTGCATAATCACCTCGCTGTGGTTTAAAGTTGGCCATAAAGCACCCGGTATCACTAATGACATAAGGACCACCCCAGGGATAAGTTCCACTTTCAATGCCTCCTCTGGCTGCATATTCCCATTCAGCTTCTGTAGGCAATCTGAATCCATTAACAAATTGTCTGCCTCTGCTCTTCTGGTCATCGTTTTTAAACTTTGTCCTCCAGTTACAAAAAGCCTGTGCTTGTTGCCAAGACACTCCAACAACTGGATAATCACTATAGGCATCATGCCAAAAGTAATCGTTGTGCATTGGTTCATTATAGGAGTATTGAAAGTCTCTTATCCAAACTGTCGTATCCGGATAGATCTCCAATTCCTCATGTCTAATAAAATCTTTTCTTCTGGCATCTCTTGAACGAGCAGCTGCCTCAATGTCCATCCAGTTATAACCGTATTTTATTTTAGTTACATCTACAGTGCGTTGACCATTATAAGATTCCTCTTCAGGAATATATATTGAATCCATTATTTCTGTATAGTATTCATCAGGATATTCCGAAGTGTCCCATATTAATTCCTGATCAATATTTAAGGCTCTGCCCTCATTATAATCATCGCCCATACCAATATAATTATCTAACATATACTTATCGTATACAGACATATTCGTAGTATCGGCATCTTTAAAAGCATATTCTCCAATTCCACCATCTTCAGGACCCATGCCTAATTCATCAGCTAGTACGGCCAATTTGGTTCTCACAATTGAATCCTTTACCCATTCAACAAACTGACGATATTCACTGTTTGTTATTTCTGTATCATCCATATAAAATGATCTTACAGTAACGGTTTTCGTAGGTGCATTGAGAACTTTTGCCACGTCTTCTTCACTTTTTCCCATGATATAAGACCCCCTTGGGATCAATTCCATTCCATAGGGTTTTTCAGGATACCATTTCTTGCCCTGAACTCCGACTAGTTCTCCTTTTGTTTTTGAGCCACAACTTGATAGCAAAAAAACAAATGCTATAGATAACAACAATAGCTTCTTCATACTTTAGGTTAAATTTGGATTAAGACTATAATCAGTATTCACAATTATTATTCTCTAAAACTGCATTTTGAATAAATTATTGTATAAACCGGTCTCTCGTTTAAAATAATTTTACGTTAATTAAAACCTTTCTTATAGGCCTTGAACCACCTTTCAGGAATATTTTGATTACAAGCATCTAAATAGTCTTGTTCGGTGCATGGTAATAACGCTGGTGTATTTATTTTATTATGTGAAGTTAAAATTGATGGAACCTCTACCCACCATCTTTCGGAAAGTAAACTTTTATAAAAAATGAGGTCTTCAGTATCTGTGGGAACATTAAACTTGGTAAAGTCCTTATTTTTCCCACTGGGAAACTCTTTTATTCTAAAATTATAACCTTCGATGAAATACCAAATAATCTGAGAAATTAATTGAAAGGAGTGTTCTGTATTTTCGCTTTCAAAAATACCAAAGGCAGCTACTTTATCGCTTAGTCCGGCATAACGGGCGATAGCACAAATCTCTCTTCCGTCAAAACCATTGGGGGAAAAATTCCCGGAAGCATTCATTTCACTTGCCTTTATGGCCCTGGTATCAAGGCTTACAATATCGGCATTTCTCAAAATTGGTTCCGTTAAAGTGATATCAGTTATCATTTCTCCTAAACGGTAAGCGTCAAAAAAAAGGCGTTCCATAAGATCTATTTCCTCCTGAGCATTGAAGTAGCTCTGATAACCTATATTAGAGAAATTAAACAAGTTATTGGGCTTTTCTGTAATAATCTTACTCATATAAGAGTTGGAGGAAATTAATTCTTCATCCGCCCCAAAATCGAATCTACTATCAATAGATACCAAATTAATCATATCCCTTATCCGGTCAAAAGCCCTATAAGTGGGATAGGTTATATCTTGAGTGGCCCCTAAAATAATAGGTATTATATTCTCTTCTAATAATTCAGCAACAATTTCTTTAACTACAAAATAGGTGTCCTCTACTGTCTCACCTTCCTCAATATCTCCGAGGTCTATCAGGGTAGAATTCCAATTTCCCAAAAGCAATCTGTAAAGCCTAATTCGTATTTCAGTTGTATCTAAAACAAAGGTTTTCTTTTCAAAGGCATTTCTTGATTCTAAAACACCCAAAATGGCAAATGAGGCGTTCGCAAGAACTGGCAAACCTTCTTTCTTGGTGTGTTTATATATATGGCGCCCCAAGGACTGTGGTGGTAATAGTTCACAATGGGCAAGAACCCTTTCCTGTACCGGGATTAAAAAATCAAATGCCATATTTGAAAAATAGTCTTATTTCCTTTTAGATTTAGGTTTTTTCTTATCCAATAAAGACATGGCTTCTTCTAAAGATACTTTGTTAACGTCTACTGTTTTAGCCAACTCTACTTTTGATTTGCCCTTTATGATATTGTGTCTTCCCCAACGTGCCTTTTCAATTCTCACGCCTTCATCGGACCATTCTTTTACTACCTTTTCGGCCTCTTTTTTCTTTTTAGCCTCAATTAATTCCTCAATATCCTCCTGAGACAAATTATCAAAATCGTATTTCTTATTGATATTAATAAACATTCCATCCCACTTAATAAAAGGGCCAAACCTTCCTTTTCCTTTTATAACATCTTTCTCCTCATAAAAAGCAATCGGGGCATCAGCCTTTTGTTTCTCCTTTATCAGTTCAATAGCTCTCTCTAAATCAACATCAAAAGCACTTTCACCTTTATCCAGGGAAACGAATTTTTTGCCGAAACGTACGTAGGGACCATAACGACCAACATTATCCTCTACCTCTTCTCCTTCAAAAACACCCAACTTTCTGGGAAGTTGAAATAGCTCCATGGCCTCTTCATAGGTAATGGTATTAAGTGATTGTTCTGGTAATAAACTAGCAAATAAGGGTTTTTCTTCTTCTTCCACAGTCCCAATTTGTACCATCGGACCAAAACGTCCCAAACGAACAGCAACCTGCCTTCCAGTGTCTGGATCTGTTCCCAAAACTCTTTCACCACTTGCTCTATCTGCATTCTCCTCTACATCAATAACATTAGGATGGAATTCGTCGTAAAATTGTCTCATAACCTTCTGCCAATCCTCATCTCCTGAAGCAATCTCATCAAAATCCTTCTCCACCTTGGCCGTAAAGTTATAGTCAAGAATATGTGAAAAATGGTCTACAAGAAAGTCATTTACAATCATTCCAATATCTGTTGGCACTAATTTACCTTTATCAGAACCAATCATTTCGGTTAAGGACTTCTCTTGCAAGTTACCTTCCTCTAAAGTAAATTGGGTATATGCCCGTTCTATCCCTTCCACACTGCCTTTTTCAACATAGCCTCTATTTTGTATAGTTGATATGGTTGGGGCATAAGTAGATGGCCTTCCAATACCTAACTCCTCCAATTTTTTTACCAAAGTGGCCTCTGTATAGCGATAAGGTGGTCTTGTAAATCTTTCTGTCGCCGTTAAATAGTTATAATATAGAGTATCACCTTCTTCCATCGCCGGCAAAATTCCCTCTTGCTCATCTATAGAATCTTCCTCATCCTTGCCTTCCAAATAAACCTTTAAAAATCCATCAAACTTTATAATCTCTCCATTGGCCGTAAATTGCTCTGAAAAGCTATCGGACTCTATTTTTACATTAGTTCTCTCCAATTGCGCATCGCTCATCTGGGAAGCTAAAGTTCTTTTCCAGATAAGTTCATATAGTTTAGACTGGTCGCGCTCCAATGAAGGTGACTGTCTATTCATATCTGTAGGCCTAATGGCCTCGTGTGCTTCCTGAGCTCCCTTGGATTTGCCTTTATAATTTCTTACTTGGGTATAATTCTGCCCATACATCTCAATAATGGTCTCTTTTGCTGCATTAATGGCTTCCCCTGAGAGATTTACACTATCTGTTCTCATATAGGTAATAAGCCCTGCCTCGTATAATCGCTGAGCAACTTGCATGGTACGAGAAACCGAAAAACCTATTTTTCTTGACGCCTCTTGTTGCAAAGTTGAAGTAGTAAAAGGTGCCGCCGGAGATTTCTTAGCTTGCTTTTTGTCAAGGCTTGCAACAGCATATTTAGCCTTAATATTAGATTTCAAAAAAGCCTCTGCCTCACTTTTCGCCTCAAAACTTTTTGGCAATTTGGCTGAAAAAATACTCCCACTTTCGGTTTTAAACTCTGCCACAACTTTATATGCAGCCTGTGGAGTAAAAACTTCAATATCCCTTTCCCTTTCTACAATCAGTCGAACTGCAACGGACTGAACTCTTCCTGCAGATAATCCTGGTTTTATTTTTTTCCAAAGCACCGGAGACAGTTCATAACCAACTAGTCTATCAAGTACTCTACGAGCTTGTTGAGCATTTACCAAATTATAATTTATCTCCCTTGGGTTCTCTATCGCCTTTTGAATAGCCGACTTGGTAATAGAATTAAAAACAATTCTTTTAGTTTTTTCTTTGTCCAAGTTTAAGGTTTCTGCCAAATGCCATGATATTGCCTCTCCTTCTCTATCCTCATCACTTGCCAGCCATATCATATCTGCTTTTTTCGCGAGATCTTTAAGCTTTTTGACTAGCGCCTTTTTATCCTGATCTACTATGTACTTCGGTTTAAAGTCATGCTCTACATCTACCCCAAGCTCCTTGGAAGGAAGATCTGCAATATGTCCAAAAGAGGATTCTACCTTAAAATCTTTCCCAAGAAATTTTTCAATTGTTTTTGCCTTTGCAGGCGACTCCACGATTACTAAATTCTTAGCCATTCATTATTTTTTGAAAAAACAAAAGTATGTCAAATTTTTTATTTCTGTTCTTACTTAACAAAATACGGCAGATATAAACGCCCATAATTTGGGAATTTCCCTGCTATAATAGTTCGAAAATGAATTTTAATGAAAGATTTAGAAGATATAAAAAATAGCTTATTTTTATGAAATCACTAATCCATATATTATGCTTCAAAAGATTTTATCTACTGCTTTATTTATTTTCTTATTACTACCAACTAATTCTATCGCTCAACGAAAAAAGAAAGATAGCAACATTAACACTTACGATGAATCTCTTTATAGTTCCGTAGAATGGCGTTTGGTTGGTCCCTTCAGAGGTGGAAGGTCAGGGACGGTCACCGGGGTTAAAAACAATGACCTCTTATATTATATGGGTACAGCAGGTGGAGGTGTCTGGAAAACAGAGGATGCGGGGAGTAGTTGGGAGTGTATTTCAGATGGTTATTTCGGTGGATCTATAGGAGCCGTTGCAGTTTCAGAATCGGACCCCAATGTTATTTATGTTGGTGAAGGAGAACAAACCCTCCGCGGAAATGTTTCTTCCGGAAATGGACTCTGGAAAAGTGAAGATGCCGGTAATACATGGAAATTCTTGGGTCTAGAGGGCTCCGAACATATAGCCAGAATTCGTATTCATCCCAGCAATCCGGATATTGTTTATGCCGCAGTTATTGGGAATCTATGGATTCCAAATAAAACAAGAGGAGTATATAAAAGTATAGATGGAGGAGCATCATGGGAAAAAATTCTTTACATCAGCGATAAGGCCGGAGCCGGCGATCTAATTCTGGACCCAAATAATCCTAGAATTCTTTATGCCTCAACATGGGAAATGAAGAGAAATGGTTATAGAATGGATAGTGGTGGGCCAGACAGCAGATTATATAAAAGTACCGATAGTGGTACTACCTGGGTAGATATCTCAGCATATAAAGGACTTCCTACAGGACCTTGGGGAATTGTCGGCATTACAGTATCCCCTGTAGATTCCAATAGAGTCTGGGCGATAATCGAAGCCGAGAACGGAGGCCTTTTTAGGTCTGATGACGCTGGAAAAACATGGGAAAAAATCAATGAAAACAGGGCTTTAAGACAAAGAGCTTGGTATTACAGTAGAATTTATGCCGATACTCAAGATAAAAATAAGATTTATGTAATGAATGTTAGTTATGGCATATCCACAGATGGAGGCCGGACTTTTACTTTGAAAAATGCTCCCCATGGAGATCATCATGATTTGTGGATTGATCCCAACAACAATCAGCGTATGGTTATTGCCGATGATGGAGGGGCTCAGGTATCAAATGACGGAGGAACTAATTGGACAACCTATCATAATCAACCCACGGCACAATTCTACCGCGTTACTACAGATAATAGTTTTCCTTATAGAATATATGGAGCTCAACAAGATAATTCTACCGTTCGGATAGCGCATAGAAGTTCCGGAGGCAGCATTGGAGAAAAAGACTGGCAAATAACTGCAGGAGGAGAAAGTGCGCATTTAGCCCCTGATCCAAAAAACAATGACATTGTCTATGGAGGCACCTATAAAGGTTATATGATGCGTTATGATCACTCCATAAATCAAACAAGGTCTACAAATGTATGGCCAGACAATCCTGCCGGATCCGGTGTTGAAATAATGAAATATAGATTTAACTGGAATTATCCGGTAATGTTTAGTATCCACGATAAAAATCGCTTATATGCCGGGTCCAATTTTTTACATATTTCAACCAATGAGGGGCAGTCTTGGGAAGTTATTTCCCCTGATCTCACAAGAGGTCTCCCAGAAACCATAAAATCTTCAGGAGGTCCTATCACACAAGATAATACGGGTGCCGAATTCTATTCAAATATTTTTGCCATTGCTGAATCTCCTTTAGAAAAGGGGGTTATATATGTAGGAAGTGATGATGGTCTGGTACATATAAGTAAAGATGATGGAGCCAATTGGACCAATATTACCCCGGCCAATGGATTATCGCCTAAATTAAATATGATTAATTGTATAGAACCTAGTCCTTTTACTAAAGGAGTGGCTTATTTAGCCGCTACTTCTTATAAATTTGGTGACTACACTCCTTATTTATATAAGACAACGAATTATGGAGAGAGCTGGACACTTATAACTAATGGTATTAAAGAGAATCACTATACAAGAGCCATACGATCTGATAAAGTAAGAGAAGGCTTGTTATATGCGGGAACAGAATGGGGAATGTATATCTCCTTTGACGACGGACAGAGCTGGTCGACATTCCAATTAAATCTTCCTATGACTTCTATTAGAGATTTGGCGGTCAGAGATAATGATCTTATTGCAGCAACTCATGGAAGAAGTTTTTGGATGATTGATGATTTAACCCCCTTACATCAGCTCTCTGATGACCTAGCCAAAAGTGACTTTATTCTGTACAAACCAGATCTAACTTATAGAACACAGCAATCTAGCGGATGGAATAAAGCCAATATGAAGTTAGAAGGTGAAAATCATCCCAATGGTGTAATTATAAACTATTATATCAAGGAAAAGAAAGATACCGATACCCTTAGCCTGGAGATTTTAGATTCACAGGGTAAAATAATTCAAAAGTATAATTCTTATTCAAAAGGAGATAAACTAGATCCCTCTGCTACAAAACCCTTAAAAGCAGTATCCGGCGGAAACCGATTTATTTGGGACTTGAGCTATCCGGGATTTAAAAGTTTTGAAGGAATGGTTTTATACTCTTCACCTAACAGAGGTCCGAAGGCCGTGCCCGGAACTTATAAAGTTAGACTTAATTATAATGGCAATATTTCTGAAAAAGAATTTACGGTAGTTAAAGATCCCAGACTCACAAATACAGAGGAAGATTTCATAAATCAATTTGATTTTCTAATCGAAGTAAGAGACCAAGTCAGCAGGGCAAATCAGGCCATAATTGATATCCGATCAGTTAAAAAGGATTTAGACTATGTCAAAGAAAAGGCTACCTCAGATCAGGATCTAAAAAATATGGTTGCCGAATTTGAATCCAAATTGGATGTTGTAGAAAATAATATTCATATGACCAAAAATCAAAGTAGGCAAGATCCATTGAATTATGGGATTAGAATCAATAACAGACTCGCATTTCTGATGTCCGATTCTCAGAGAGGAGATTATCCTCCGACAGATCAGGCCAGGGCATTTTTTGTGGAAGTAAAAAAAGAATTAGACCAGCAGATCACTAGTCTAAATGAATTATTTAGCAACTACGTAGGTAAAATCAACAGGCTTGCTTCCGAGAATCAGATTAAAATGATTTCTGTGAAATAATCGAAATACAGCTCTATTCTTATTTGTCTATGGCTAAATTTTGATAAATTATTAACTGTCAATTTGTCACTAATACTTATAAAGTACTATCTTTGCTGACCCAAATATGATTCTGCACAAGAGGACAATCAATGGAAAAAATTATTGAAGAGAAAAAGCAAGGCACCACAATAAAACCTAACCAGAAGTCGGGAAATACCCGTAAGCTGTATATTGAAAGTTATGGGTGTCAAATGAATTTTTCTGACAGTGAAATTGTAGCTTCTATCCTTTCAAAAGAAGGTTTTAATACCACCTCTTCTTTAGAAGATGCAGACCTAGTCTTGGTTAATACATGTTCCATTAGGGAAAAGGCAGAACTAACGGTTAGAAAAAGACTTGAAAAGTTCAATGCTGTAAAAAAGACAAGACCACATATGAAAGTGGGGGTGTTGGGATGTATGGCAGAACGTCTCAAGAGTCAGTTATTAGAGGAAGAAAAAATAGTAGATATGGTGGTTGGCCCGGACGCCTATAAAGATCTACCAAATCTGGTAAAAGAAGTAGATGATGGCAGAAATGCTGTTAATGTGATTTTATCAAAGGAAGAGACTTACGGCGATATAGCCCCCGTAAGACTAAACTCTAATGGGGTAACGGCATTTGTATCTATTACCCGTGGGTGCGATAATATGTGTACTTTTTGTGTGGTACCCTTTACAAGGGGCCGAGAAAGAAGCAGGGACCCTCAATCTATTGTTGAAGAAGTCAATGATCTTTGGAATCGAGGTTTTAAGGAAATCACCCTTTTAGGACAAAATGTTGATAGCTATCTTTGGTATGGTGGTGGACTTAAAAAAGATTTTAAAGATTCCACTGAAATTCAAAAAGCGACTGCTGTAAATTTTTCTCAGCTCTTAGCCATGGTAGCGGAAGCACAACCCAAATTGCGTATTCGCTTTTCTACATCCAACCCTCAGGACATGACTATGGATGTCATTGAAACAATGGCGCATTATAATAATATATGTAATTATATTCATCTCCCGGTGCAAAGCGGAAGCGATAGAATTTTAAAAGCAATGAATCGCTTGCATACCAGGGATGAGTATTTTAAGCTTATTGATAATATCAGAAAGATAATTCCAGATTGTGCTATTAGTCAGGATATTATTACGGGTTTCCCTACTGAAACAGAGCAGGATCATCAAGACACCTTGTCTTTAATGGATTATGTAAAGTATGACTTTGGTTTTATGTTTGCTTATTCGGAGAGACCGGGAACCATGGCTGCGAGAAAATTTGAAGATGATATTCCCCACGAGATTAAAAAAAGAAGGTTAAGCGAAATCATTGAGAAACAATTAGCACATAGTTTATATAGAACGCAACTACATATCGGAAAAATTGAAGAGGTTTTAATAGAAGGGGTATCGAAAAAATCGGACACCCAATGGAGGGGGCGTAATTCACAAAATACCGTTGTTGTTTTTCCCAAAGAAAATTACAAAGTAGGCGATTTTGTGATGGTTCAAATAGATTCATGTACATCAGCTACTTTAATTGGAACTGCATTAGACTATTCTGAAAATAACTAAATATGGAAAGCGTTCAGGCCATAAAACAACGATTTGAGATTATAGGCAACGATATTAAACTAAATCGTGCCTTAGAAAAGGCCGTTCAAGTGGCTCCTACTGATATATCAGTGCTTGTAACGGGCGAAAGTGGCGTTGGTAAAGAGTCTATTCCAAAAATAATCCATTCCTTATCACATAGAAAGCATTCAAAGTACATAGCGGTAAACTGCGGAGCTATTCCGGAAGGCACTATAGATAGTGAGTTATTTGGGCACGAAAAAGGAGCTTTTACAGGAGCTACTCAAACCAGAAAAGGTTATTTTGAAGTGGCTGATGGAGGCACCATATTTTTAGATGAAGTTGGGGAACTTCCCTTAACTACCCAAGTAAGACTTTTAAGGGTATTAGAAAATGGAGAATTTTTAAAAGTAGGGTCTTCACAGGTACAAAAAACGGATGTTAGAATTGTGGCTGCCACTAATATGGAAATGATTAAGGCCATAAAGGAAGGGAAATTTAGAGAGGATCTTTATTACAGGTTAAGCACGGTAGAAATTCATCTGCCTCCGTTGCGGGATCGTCAGGAAGATATTCATTTGTTGTTTCGAAAATTCGCCGCAGATTTTGGTCAAAAATATAAAATGCCCACTATTCGGTTAGAAGATGATGCCATTCGCTTATTGATAAAATATCGATGGCCCGGTAATATTCGACAGTTGCGAAATGTAGCCGAACAAATATCGGTTCTGGAAAGTGATCGAACTATTTCGGGAAGTGTTTTAAATAGCTACTTGCCCAATTCACAAAACAGCAATCTACCGGCTGTAATTCAAAAGAATAAAAGTGAGGGGGATTTTAGTAATGAAAGAGAGATACTTTATAAGGTACTCTTCGACATGAAAGGAGATTTAAATGATCTTAAAAAACTCACCTTAAAATTACTTCAAAATGACGATGCTTCTAAAGTGCAAGAAGAAAACGAACATCTGATCAGAAAGATTTATGGAGAAGAAGATGAGACGCTCGAAGAGAGCTTGCATGAGGAGAGGAGTGCCTTAAAGGCATTGCCAATTGCTGAAGCACAGGTAGAGCCCAGAAAAGAAGTGCCCCATGAAGACAAATATCATTTTGCAGAAGAAATTGAGGAAGAAGAAACACTTTCGTTACAGGAGAAAGAAGTAGAATTAATTAAAAAATCATTGGACAGAAATAAGGGAAAAAGAAAGGCCGCAGCTTCAGAATTGGGTATTTCAGAGCGTACCTTATACCGCAAAATAAAGCAATACGATCTATAATAGAATGAAGAATTTAAAGAACCTATTCCTGAAAACAATAAGTATCCGTAGCACACTTCTATTGGGTGTATTGTTAAATCTTGGCTGTGGCGCTTACAATTTTACCGGTGGAGATGTTGGTGCGGCTACATCTTTCCAAGTAAACTATTTCCAGAATTATGCTTCTCAAAGTCCTGGATCTACCTTCGACCCCGGATTAGACAGAGATTTTACTTTGGCCCTGCAGGACTTAATACTTAACCAAACAAGTCTTGATCTTACAAATTCTGATGGCGACTTATTATATGAAGGAGAAATTGTAGAATACAGGGTTTCTCCAATGACAGCTACAGCTGAACAAAGAGCGGCGCAAAACCGACTTACCATGGCTGTAAATGTCCGCTTTTTTAATCGTACAAAAGAGGATGTGGATTTTGAGCAACGCTTTTCGTTCTTTTATGATTATGATGCAAATTCACAACTTTCCTCAGTTAGAGATGAAGCACATGAAGCCATTTTTGAAAGAATTACACAAGATATATTTAACGCATCTTTAGCCGATTGGTAGTTTTTTAAGCCATACTTATGAATGTTTCTGATTTTACTTATTTGCTTCAATATCCGGATAAGGGTATTGATGTCAATCAAACCAAGGAATTGGAAAACGTTTTAGAAAGCTATCCTTTTTTTCAAGCAGCTCGGGCTTTACATTTAAAAGGTTTAAAAAATCAAAATAGTTTCAAATATAATAATGCCTTAAAAATTACTGCAGCCCATACCACGGATAGAGAAATTTTATTTGATTTTATCACCTCGGAGCATTTTTTACAGAATTCCATTGCTGACTCCATTTTAGGGAAGGAAACTACCCTTCTGGAAAAGGAGATTTATGCTGAAGACGTCATTCCGAATCCTGATGCAGATATACAGTTAATAGAAGACTCTCTTGATCACCCTTTGCCCCAAAGTGTTAAAGACGCTGATGACATCTTGGACCCAACTTTATTTACAACAAAAGGTAAACAAGAAGAGAAGTCAGAAAAACAATTAATTAAAAATGTTGAGCAAGAACTGGAAATAGGCAAACCACTTCCATTTACTAAAAAAGAAAAGCATTCTTTTGCAGAGTGGTTACAAATAACCTCTTTTAAACCAATTGAAAGACTTCCAAAGGAAGCTAAATCACCAGTCAGCTTTAAAGATGAAAAAATTAAAGAGGAAGCCATTCTTAAAAAGAAAAAGTTCGATTTAATTGATAAGTTTATCGAGAATAAACCCAAGATTGTTCCAAAAGAAAAAGTAGTTGCTGAAGTTAACCTGGAGGATTCTAATAAACTTAGGAATGAAGAGTTAATGACCGAGACTTTGGCCAAGGTATATTTGGAACAAAAAAAATTCAAAAAAGCCCTGCAAGCTTACAAGATTTTAAGTTTGAAATATCCGGAAAAAAGTAGTTTCTTTGCAAGCCGAATAAAAGCAGTGAAAAAACTGCAGCAAGAAAATAAAGATTAAATGAGCACATTTACAATATTCTTAGTCCTTATTATAGTAGTTTGTTTACTATTAATTTTGGTGATCATGGTACAAAACCCCAAAGGAGGAGGATTATCTTCATCTTTTGGAGGAGGCGGCACCCAGGTAGCAGGTGGTGTAAAGAAAACGGGAGATTTCCTAGATAAGAGTACCTGGACTTTGGCCACTCTTTTAATTGCCTTAATTTTACTATCAAATGTTGCCTTAAAAGGTAATTTTGGAGATGCTGAATCCAAATTACTACAAGGAGATGATTTTGAAAATATAGTTCCTGAAACAGTTCCTGAAGAAGTTCCGGAACAACTACCCCCGGCAGAAGATACTAGCAATCCAATAGATACTATTCAGTAATCTATATAATGATAGAAATGTTTAAAATGCCAGCACAATGACAAGCTGGCATTTTTATTTTACCAATTTGGCAGTTTTAAATTATTGGCATAATTTCTGTCAATCAAAAGGAGAAATTTATAAACTAAAATCTAATTAATATGGCTAAAGTAAACATTAAACCATTAGCAGATAGGGTTCTTATAGAGCCTATGGCAGCTGAGACAAAGACTGCCTCTGGATTATATATTCCGGATACAGCTAAGGAAAAACCCCAGAAAGGAAAAGTGGTAGCAGTGGGTCCGGGGACCAAAGATGACAAAGTTACTGTAAAGGTTGGGGACACCGTTCTTTATGGAAAATATGCTGGTACCGAATTGAAACTTGAAGGTTCGGATTATTTAATGATGCGTGAGAGCGACATATTAGCGATTATATAACAACAAAATTAATCTAAAATGGCAAAAGATATAAAATTTGATATAGAAGCACGTGATGGTCTTCGCAGAGGTGTAGATGCATTGGCAAATGCTGTAAAAGTGACCTTAGGTCCTAAAGGAAGAAACGTAATAATCAGTAAATCCTTTGGAGCACCTGTAGTTACAAAAGACGGTGTTACTGTTGCTAAGGAAATAGAATTAGTTGATGCTCTTGAAGATATGGGAGCCCAAATGGTAAAAGAAGTTGCTTCAAAGACCAATGACCTGGCCGGAGATGGAACTACTACCGCTACAGTTCTTGCACAAGCTATCGTAAAAGAAGGTTTAAAGAATGTTGCTGCGGGCGCTAATCCAATGGACTTAAAAAGGGGAATTGACAAAGCGGTAGAAGCCATTGTTGAAAACTTGGCCAAGCAGTCAAAAAAAGTAGGAGATTCTTCTGAAAAAATAAAGCAAGTCGCCACTATTTCTTCTAATAATGACGAAACAATTGGGGATCTTATTGCTCAGGCTTTTGGCAAAGTAGGAAAAGAAGGTGTAATTACAGTTGAAGAAGCCAAAGGTACCGACACTTATGTAGATGTTGTAGAAGGAATGCAATTTGACAGAGGTTATTTATCCCCTTATTTTGTTACAGACTCGGATAAAATGATCGCTAATCTGGAAAGTCCTTACATTCTTTTATTTGACAAGAAAATATCTACTATGAAAGATTTGTTACCTGTTTTAGAACCGGTAGCACAATCAGGAAAACCGTTATTAATAATCTCTGAGGATGTGGATGGAGAAGCTCTTGCTACCTTAGTTGTAAATAAGCTTCGTGGTTCTTTAAAAATCGCTGCTGTTAAAGCACCCGGTTTTGGGGATAGAAGAAAGGCTATGCTGGAAGATATTGCCATTCTAACAGGAGGTACCGTTATTTCAGAAGAAAGAGGTTTTTCTTTAGAAAACACCACTTTAGATATGTTAGGAACCTGCGAAAAAGTAACTATCGACAAGGACAATACTACCATTGTTAATGGTGCGGGAGTTGCAAAAGATATCAAAACCAGAGTAAACCAGATTAAATCTCAAATAGAGACAACTACTTCAGATTACGACAAAGAAAAGCTTCAGGAACGCTTAGCTAAACTAGCAGGTGGGGTGGCTGTTCTATATGTGGGTGCTGCATCAGAGGTTGAAATGAAGGAGAAAAAAGATAGAGTTGATGATGCCTTACATGCTACAAGAGCTGCCGTGGAAGAAGGAATTGTTGCCGGGGGTGGAGTAGCCTTTATCCGTGCAAAATCTGTTCTTTCTAAAGTCAATGCCATTAATAGTGATGAAGAAACCGGCTTGCAAATTGTAGCCAGAGCTATAGAAGCTCCTTTAAGAACTATTGTAGAAAATGCAGGAGGTGAAGGATCTGTTGTTGTTGCTAAAGTATATGATGGTAAGGGAGATTTTGGTTACGATGCTAAATCTGAAAAATATGTGCAAATGCTTTCTGCCGGAATTATTGATCCTAAAAAAGTAACAAGGATTGCATTAGAAAATGCAGCTTCTGTTGCCGGAATGATTCTTACCACAGAATGTGCCTTGACGGATATTAAAGAAGATAATGCACCGGCAGGACCACCAATGGGTGGCGGAGGTATGCCAGGCATGATGTAATTTAGATTCTTTAAATACTAAAAACCGCTCTTTAATTAAAGAGCGGTTTTTTTATGCTCTGGAGTTTACATATGAATTGAAATAATCTAAAAGAAAGGGAGCACAATTATATTGTGCAAGAAGGCTATGTGCGCAAAAAAACTTCTTCAAAAAGAATAAAGGCAAATCACACTTAGAAAAAACATCTTTTTTAAAAGCCTTTTTTCTTTTCGCTTTAATTTAGTAGAATCAGTCTGTATTGTGCCCACCCCCAATAATCTTGTTAGGATATTAGGGTTTTGTAAAATTGATAAGGGGATTACTAAACAACTGTCGTTTTTGAACCTCCCTCAGGAATCCTTCATAAGAGCCCTTGTTCCATAAGGTCAAAAATTACATCAG
Organism: uncultured Flavobacteriaceae bacterium; assembly: GCA_942491255.1. Classification (GTDB taxonomy): domain Bacteria; phylum Bacteroidota; class Bacteroidia; order Flavobacteriales; family Flavobacteriaceae; genus Eudoraea. Next base: position 132,968 of record CALOAJ010000017.1, read on the forward strand.
ACAAATGCACTTTATGAGTTTTACAAAGAATATTTCTGCGATGGGTATTCACAGTATGTATACTAATAAATAGTTTTTCAGCGATTTCTTTGCTGGAATAACCATGAGATATCATTTTTATTATCTCAATCTCACGGTGTGTTAAATGATGTCCCATGTTTAACAATTCATCATCAGGAAACCGAAACAAGCTAATATCGTCCCCGACATAATAATGGAAAGCATCATTATGCATATCATACTCCTCAATATTTGTATTTACCTGAATATAATAAACAGATTCATGTGGAATCGGACTATAAAACATATAACATTGGAAAAGATGCTTTGCATATTCCCCATTGGGTTTTAGCATTCTGATATCGGTAGACAATAAAGCCGCTCCCTTATGGGCGATATAAAGATTCTTATCCAAATCCAATAATTTTGACCTCCCCAAGCCAAACCGATGAAGATCTTCAGGATGTACCTTGCTCATCATTTTTAGAGGGTCATTGGTTTCGGGTTCAATCCCAAGCATATCCATACTTCGCTTGGAGGTATAAATAGTCGTTAATTGAGTAAGATCCATGACTATTAGCATTTGATCATTTTCTGTCATCAGCATCTCTAATTTCTGCATAATGGGATCCTCATCATTAATATTTAAAAACCCACAGGGCAGATAGGATTCTATAAAATCATGATAAATACTATAATCATAAGTTTTAGTTAACATCTAATTGATGGTAAAAAGGATAAATATATTCAAAGATAAAAAAAACTGTTTTATCAGAATTGGAACCAATGTAGTGCTACCGTAACTTGTTTTGAGATATTTTTTCAAACTTCTGCCATCTTTAAAAGTATAATTCCTTCAATATTTGTCTCAGCTTCCAAAATAAAAATTTTGTTCTTTTTATTAAATCTTCCTATGGTATGCCTAAAATAAATATAGACACTAAAAAATTGATATATCAAATTCTAAAAATGCAAAAAACCACTAGAACAATTAAATAAAGTATATGATTTTAGGAATTGATTCCCAATACGTGATTGATGCCATATTCAAGGTGAAACCAGAAATCATGAAACATTCTTTATCGCAGTCTTTAGGGTGAAATTATAAAGGTTAACTAATCAGACAGAAAACGACATTAGATAATTATTGATTTAAGATCACTAGAAATTCCAGTGACAATTTCACCTTAACACATCCACAAAATGTAAAATATTTATAGGCCAAAAGTATAAGAAAAAAATTTAAGCTGAACTACTTCTAATTAAAACATAGAACTCAAAATATACCTATTTATAAGTATTTTAAAATAAACCTAGTTGTTGTAAATTTCTATAACAATTGAAAAGATTATTTGCATAGTTACTATTTAAGAATTTATCAAACCTATTAGCTGTTTAGTTTGTAGGTAACGTTTTAATACCATTGAACTCACCTTTAAATTCAGTGAATATGGGTTTTTTACAACTTGCAATTTTAATAATCTACATTTTTATTGGTACCTACCTGTCTGGAATTGGATTGAGAATCATAGGTATGATAGGGTTATTAACACTTCTATTTGGATTTGGATTAAAGCCTTCAGACTCATCTATTGATGTTATGTTGATAGCTTTAAGTGCTGCGATAGCTGCCGGGGCATTGCAAGCAGCAGTAGGAATGGGTTATTTAGTACATATTGCCGAAAAATACTACGATACAATCCTAGTATACTAACAGTTTTAGGTTCAATAAGAACCTACTTTATTGCTGGAATATAAATCTATAAATTCAAAAATTATGAGAAATTTTATTCGAAAATCAATCTTGATACTCATGCTTCTATTCGTTTTTGGAAGTTTTGGCCAAGAAACACGAACAGAATATGATTTATTAGGAGATGTAAAAATTCCTATAGATGCTTATTATGGGGCACAAGCAGCAAGAGGAATGGAAAATTTTCAAATTTCAGGTCAGTATATCAATGATTATCCTGAGTACATAAAAGCTTGGGGGATGATTAAATTGGCGGCAGCCCGTGCCAATACAGATGTTGGTGAAATGGATAAAGGAAAATTGAAATTAATTGAACCTGCTTGTATGGCGTTAATCGATGGTAAATACCTAGATCAATTTAAAGTTGATTTATATCAAGGAGGTGCAGGTACATCAACCAATATGAATGCCAATGAAGTATTGACAAATGTTGCGTTGGAAATGGCGGGTATGGAAAAAGCACAATACGATAAAATTTCGCCAAATGATGATTTAAATATGGCACAATCTACCAACGACACCTACCCTACATCATTAAAATTGGGAATGATTATGCATAACGATGATTTACAATCACAATTAAAACTACTTGCTCAATCATTTAGAAATCTAGGTAATAAATATATTGATGTTGTAAAAATGGGACGTACTGAAATGCAAGATGCGGTACCAATGACCGTTGGTCAAGAATTTCATTCATACGCTTCTATGTTAGAATGGAATATCGATAATTTAAAACATGCCAACACCGGTTTGTTGGTCTTAAATATGGGAGGAACAGCCATTGGCACTGGATTAAATGCAACTGAAGGTTATGATGTTCAGGTCATAAAACATTTAAATGAAATTTCGGGTTATGCCTTTGAAAATGCTGATGATATGATTGCTGCGACTTCAAGTTTACATTCGTTTGTTGTATACTCTTCAGCTTTAAAAACATTGGCGACTACCTTGTCAAAAATTTCTAATGATTTAATAATCCTATCGTCAGGGCCAAGAAATGGATTGTTCGAAATTAATTTACCAGCACGTCAACCAGGTTCTTCAATAATGCCAGGAAAAGTAAATCCTGTAATTCCTGAATTAATGGCATTGATTAGCTACCGCGTAATTGGTAACGACGTAACCGTGAATATTGGAGCTTCTGATGGTGATCTACAATTAAATGCCTACGAACCAGTTGTTGGTTTAACCATTTTTGAATCTCAAAAATTATTAACGAATGGAATGAAAACTTTTCGTTCAATGTATAGATGGCATTACGGCAAATGAAGCTGTTGATGCGCACAACCTTGAAGTAACTATTGGTATAGTTACGGCTTTAAACCCAATCTTGGGTCACCATGTTGGAGATGAATTGGCAAAAGAATCTATGAAAACCGGTAAGGGTATTTTAGAGTTGGTACGTGAAAAGAAATTATTGACTGAAGAACAAATTAAAGAATTATTAGCTCCTGAAAATATGACAGGACTTGATAAATCTAAATACAAATAAAACTACAATTAACAATAAAAAGTCTAAAATTATGAAATCACATCAATTAGTAAAAAAACTATTAATCCTTACTTTAATTTTAACGATTATTCCAACGGGTTATTCTCAAGACAAAGAACTTCCAAACGTAGTTATATTAGCTACAGGAGGAACAATTGCTGGTGCCGGAGCAAGCTCAACAGAAGCCGCTTACACATCAGGAAAGGTAACTATTGAAGCCATGATCGATGCTGTTCCACACATTCGAAAACTGGCAAATTTAACTGGTGAGCAAATTGCAAATGTAGGCTCACAAGATATGAGTGTAAAAGTTTGGCTAGATTTAGCAAACCGTATCAATGAATTATTATCTACTGATGACGTTGATGGTATTGTAATTACACACGGAACTGATACTCAAGAAGAAACTGCTTATTTCCTTAACCTTGTCGTAAAAAGCGACAAGCCTGTTGTTTTAACAGGTTCTATGAGACCTTCAACAGCTTTAAGTGCTGACGGACCTTTAAATATGTACAATGCTGTTGCTGTTGCTGCCGATCCGAAAGCCAAAGGGTATGGTGTTATGGTAGTTATGAATGATGAAATTCATTCAGCTCACGATGTAAAGAAAATGATTTCTACCCCTGTGCAAACATTTGAATCTCCGCAAGAAGGCATGATAGGAACTGTTATTTTTGGTCAAATTTTATGGTTTCATAAACCTCACGGTCGCCATACAACAAATAGTGAATTTTCGGTTGAAGGTTTAACAGAACTACCTCGTGTTGATATTGTTTATACCTGCGCAGATGTCTCTCCAGATTTAATCGATTTAATGATTGGTGCCGGAGCTCAAGGTATCGTAGTTGCGGGTGTTGGCGATGGAAATTTGACTGCCGGAACTTTAGAAGCAGCCAAAAGAGCTACTGCAAAAGGAATTCCCGTTGTAAGAGCCACACGTGTGCCAATTGGTGCAGTTTTAATGAATGGGGAAGTTGTTGATACTGATTATGGAACCATCTCCTCTGATGAATTAAACCCTCAAAAAGCTAGAATTTTGTTAATGATGGCATTGGCAGACAAAAAGACAAGAAGCAGAGAAGAATTACAAGAAGCTTTTTATTAATTACTAATCTATGACCAAAACAATTATGCAAATATTTTAAATAATAAAAAGTGGCTCTATTCCTCTTTGTTATTGCTGTTCCCTGCACTTATATGGGGCACAGAAACAAGAAGCTCAGACGGATGCAAAGCAGCCATTAGAAGATACAAATGAAATGCAAATTCCTGAAGAAAAACAAGGACTACTTAAAAATGTGAGCATGATTGCAAACATGAATTTTGGCTTCAGAAATGAATTTTATGATGGCGAATACACGGGGTCAAGATTTAGAAATGACCAATTTAGACTAGAAATTAGAGGGATGGTGCACGAAAAAGTGTATTTCCGTTTTAGAGATCGTTACACAAGAGCTTCTACTTCTGAATCTGTTGATAACATAAGTCGTTCATTAGATTTAGCATATATACGTGTAGATGCAACCGACAGATTTAGTATTTCGTTGGGCAAAATGTGTGCGGATTGGGGCGGATTCGAATTTGATTATAACCCGATTGATATCTATGAGTATTCTGACATAATTGAATGGGCTGATAATTTCTTAACTGGTGTAGGTTTTAGTTACAATGCGAAGACAAACAATACATTTACGGTTCAGGTATTAAATTCAAGAACTGAAACTTTTGATGAATTGTACGGACCTCAACCCGATTTTACCGAATCAAAAGCGCCCTTAGCATTTGTAGGAAATTGGAGAGGTAGCCTTTTTGATGGGAAAGTTAAGACCATTTGGTCGTATTCATTATTTACCGAAGCACAGAATACTTTTATGAATTATATTGCTTTAGGAACTGAAGTAACGCTTGGAAAATTTGTATTAGCCTATGATTATAAATGGAGTAATGAACAAATTGATAGAACTGGTATTATAAGTGAAACTGTTCCAGATGACTTATACCCTTATGCTTTAGCAAAAACACTATATAAAAGTCATTGGTTGCATCTTCATTATCGCTTAAATGATAAAATTAATTTTTCTCGTTTTTCGGAATGGTAGATATTGCTGATTGGAATGATGACACATTTGGATCCTCAAAAAACATCAGAACATATTAGAACTGCTTATGGATATATTCCTACCATAGAATATTATCCATGGAAAGATTTGAACTTGACGGTTTTTTGCAAATTATGTAGGTAGAGTTTATAACTATTCGGATTATGCAAAAAAGCGATTTGGTGTTGAAGATTATTCAACAGGAAGATTTGTTATTGGCTTTGTATCACTCTTACATATTTTTTAATACCTAATAATTTATATAATAAGCAAGAATGGACGAATTCATGAAAGATCGAGTTAGAAGGTTGGCTATTTTCATAGGCTGTATAATAATTGCTGGGATATTAACTTATTTAATTAAAGAACCATCATTTACAGATTCACAGGTGTATGTGCTATTCTTGCTTTTTTTTGCAGTGGGTTTATGGGTTACAGAGATTATGCCTGCATTCGCAGTAAGTCTTATAATCATTAGTTTTTTGGTATTTGCACTTGGAAATGAACATTTAAATTCTGCTCCAGAAAATATAGATAAATATGCAATACTTTCTCAAGTAGTGTTATTTGGCTAATGCTGGGAGGCTTTTTTCTCGCCGCAGCTATGACTAAAACAAAATTAGATGAAGCAATCTTTAGGTTTACAATAAATCTATCGGGAAACAATCCAAAAAAGTTATTATTTGCACTCATGTTCACCACAATGCTGGCTTCAACATTAATGTCTAATGCATCAATTACAGCTATGATGATTGCAGCTGTAACACCTTTGTTAAAATCACTTGAAAAAAATTCGTATTCTAAAGCATTATTGATAGGAATTCCAACTGCCGCAACTACAGGAGGTTTGGCCACTATTATAGGAACACCAACCAATGCCATTGCTGTAGGTATATTAGAAAATGTTGGAATACATGTAAGTTTTGTAGACTGGATTATCTTTGGATTACCGCTTACTTTAATTCTAACTGCAATGTGCTGGGTTGTTTTGGCAAAGCTATACGTAAAAAAAGATACAAAGGTATCACTTACATTTCTTAAAGAGGTAACAAAAGCTGGCACAAGAGAGTTTAAAAGACAACGTGGGGTAGTTATAGTAGTTGTGATTGTAACAGTTGCATTGTGGCTAACCACCTCGTTACATGGTGTTTCTGTAGCTGGAGTCTGTGCAGTTCCACTAGTATTATTAACACTTACACGTGTACTAGATGGAAAAGATATTAGAGCATTACCATGGGACACTTTGCTATTAATTGCAGGAGGATTATCTCTTGGATTAGCACTTGGAGAAACGGGTTTGTTAAACCATTATGCACAAATACTTATAAATATGGACGTAAATAACATTGTGCTTATATGTATTTTCGCTTATTTCACTATGCTCGTTTCTAATGTAATGAGTGGCACTGCTGCAAGTTCAGTACTGATTCCTATGGGTATTGTTATTCTTTTAAATTTTAAAGTTGAAGTTGCCATAATAATGGCATTATCTGCATCTGCAGCTTTATTTTTACCAGTCGCATCACCAGCTAATGCAATTGCTTATAGTACGGGATTATTAGATCAAAAAGATTTTAAGCCTATGGGCTTAGTAATGGGAATTCTTTGTCCTTTATTGGCAATTGTTTGGGTTCTTTTTGTTGCTTAGGTTTTAAGCAAAGAGAACTTCATTAATCACTTAAAAATTAAGATAATGGAAAATACATCAGGTCATTTAATAATGAGAGATCCTCGTCATACAAAAGGAACAGCCTTTAGTAAAGAAGAACGTGAAAAATTAGGTTTAGAAGGCTTATTACCTATTAATATAGAAACCATGGAAACCCAAATTCTTCGTGTAAATGAACAATTAGAACAATTTGACACACCCATAAGTAAATATATATATCTATCACAACTTCAAGATATAAATGAAACACTCTATTTCAAAACAATTATGAGCGATCCTGCAAAATATTTACCATTGGTTTATACACCAACTGTTGGTGAAGCTTGTGAAAAATTTGGTCATATTGCTCGAAGTTCAAAAGGATTATTCATTTCTATTAACCAAAAAGGTCGTATTAAAAGGATTTTAAGATAACTGGCCTGTAAAAGACATTCGATTTACCGTTGTAACTGATGGTGGACGTATTTTAGGATTGGGTGATCTTGGTTTATTTGGAATTGGCATACCTGTTGGAAAATTAGCCTTATATACCGGTTGTGCGGGTGTACCACCAGAATATATGCTACCTATTGTTTTAGATGTAGGAACAAATAATGAAACCTATTTAAAAGATCCTCTTTATTTAGGATTACGACAAAAAAGGGTTGTTGGTAAAGAATATGACGAGTTTATTGAAGAATTTGTTGCTGCAATAACCGAAGTTTTTCCTAAAATATGCATTCAATGGGAAGATTTTAAAGGTGAAATAGCCATTAAAATTTTAAATAAATATCGCAACCAAGTTTGTACGTTTAACGACGATATTCAAGGCACTGCTGGAGTTGCAACCGCTGGTTTTATTTCTATCAGCCGATTATTAGAAAAACCATTTACAGATTATAAATTTTTATTTTTGGGAGCAGGAGCCGCAGCATTTGGAATTGCAGAGATGTTGATTCAAAAATTTAAAAGAGATGGTTTAAGTAAAAAAGAAGCTTTAGAACGTATTTATATGTTTGACGTAAATGGTTTATTAGTAAAATCCAGAAAAGACCTTGCTGAATATCAATTGCCATTTGCCCACGATTGTGAACCTTCAACTGATTTTGCCAATGCAATACTTAAGATTAAACCAACTGCTATTATTGGTGTAAGTACTGTTGGAGGTGCTTTTACACAGCAAGTTATTGAAAATATGAGTAGAGTGAATGAAAGACCAATTATTTTCCCGTATTCCAACCCTACTTCACATTCAGAATGTACCGCAGAGCAAGCCTATACCTGGAGTAAAGGAAAAGCAATATTTGCAAGTGGTAGTCCATTTGATCCGGTAACTTACAAAGGGAAAACCTTTACACCTGGACAAGGTAATAATGTATTTATATTTCCTGCTTTAGGCTTGGCAATTTTTGCTACTGAAGCTAAAAGAGTAACGGATGATATGTTAATAACTGCAGCTGAAGGCGTTGCTGAACAAGTAACTAAAAAAGATTTTGATAATGGATTAATTTACCCAAAAGTAAACGACATTTTAAAAGTATCTATTAATGTAGCTGTTAAAATAGCAACGTATATTTTTGATAATAATTTAGCAAGTGTTGAAAGACCAAATGACATAAAAGCTTTTTTGAAAAGCAAAATGTACAAACCTGAATATAAAAAATGATTAATTTAAACCTTAAATGAACATAAAAACACGTCTTTAGAATTTAAAAGATTTCTTCAATATGGAAGGGTGCCTGATTAGGAATTAAATCAATTAGCCTTAGAGTTTCACCTTATCCTCTACGAAATTTGTACGCTTTACAAACTTAGCGCACTTGAATTTAAAAAGTAAATTAACTTCATAACAACCCTTGCCTATGAAGTTCGTAGATATAATCGGATATATGATCATTATTTGATTTCTTTAGAGTATTTCTGCGATGTGTATTAACAGTATGTAGACTTATGCATAATTTATCTGCAATTTCTTTACTACATAATCCCGCATCTATCATTTTAATAATTTCAAATTCTCTAGTTGTTAGATGATGCCCCATATTTAACAATTCATCATCAGGAAATCCAAACAATGCAAATATCGTCCTTCCAACATAATAATGAGAAGCATCCTTTTGCATACTAAACTCCCCTATCAATATTTGCATTTATCTGAATATAATAAACAGATTCATGTGGAATCGGACTAAAAAACATATAGCATTGAAAAAGATGCTTTGCATATTCCCCATCTGGTTTTAGCATTGTGTTATCAGTAGATAATAATGCCGCTTCCTTTGTGCGCTATAAAAAGCTCCTTATCTAAATCCATTAAAATTTTGATCTTACCAAACCAAACCGGTGAAGGTCTTCAGGATGTACCTTACTCATCATTTTTAGAGGGTCATTGGTTTCTGGTTCAATGCCAAGCATATCCATACTTCGCTTGGAGGTATAAATAATCTTTAATTGAGTAAGATCCATTACAATAAGCATTTGATCTGTCTCCTCCATAAAACTTTCCAATTTTCTTATTATAGGATCAGTTGAATTAATATTGTGAAAGCCGGAAGGCAAATATGATTCAATAAAATCATGATAAATACTATAATTGTAAGGGTTGTTTAACATTTTCTTGCTTAAAATTTAAAACACGTTCAAATATATAAAAATATCATTAATAGGTTTATTTTAATATCGTGCTCTACATTATAGCAACTTAACTTTACTAGAACTTATTAATCAATAATCAATGGCATAATTAACCAAGCAGACTTATTTCGTAATTACTTTGGCGGAAGCTGGAAGGCGAAAAATAGTCAAGAATGGTGAATTTCTACGTGAAATACATTTTAACTGGCCCAATGCGTTTGGAAAATTTTCAGCCATTGGTACCGAAGAAGGTTATAGTGACACCCTCAGGTAATGAGCTTTATGACAACACAAACAAGGTGTGTTGCAGGATGGTGCAGAAGATGTTAAGAGATGGTGTAGAACTTGGTTTAATGAGTTTGGTGGTTATGGAGAATTACAATGGACATCCTCAGGAAAATGTTGATAAAGTAATAAGTGTTCTGTATGGTTTTTGCAATGAAAGTGAAACAACAAAGTGATGACTGTACAGACATATTATTCTAATGTGAAATGATTAGATCAAGATCATTTTAAATATACCATAAGCAGTTTTAAAAAGGCCTCGTTGAAATAGATGCAAACGCATTAGAACTTCAGAAGAATTAAAATCACTTATGATAGTTCACCATATTGAAGGTGAACGTCCGATCAAAAACCTGAGCGTACCATTTTGTGGGGCCTAACAATGAAAACCACTGTAAGCACATTAATAAAAAGAGTAAACAAACAAGAAAAGATCATATGAGAGCTGTTGTAGTTACGACCACCGGAAACACAACAACCTGGTAGAAACCGCCCAACATATACTTCTCCCAAAGCAAAGGGATAGAGCTTTCATTCAGGGATGAATGATGATACAAATGGCATACATGGGAAGCCAGGTTTATCCTGACTAAACTGAAGGGTTGGAACCGGGCCGACCGGTACAATACCACAACTGAAACGCCCCCCGAATCGATACAAGACCGTGGGAAAGGGGAACGGGAGCGGGCGAGGGAGACGCGGGGAAACAAAGAGCACGGAGGGAAAACGACCCGCCAAGACTAAGACCACTAACATACCACAGAAGCAGAAGAAGAGGTAACCACCGCGAACACCAAGGATGACAAGGAGTGCAGGAGCAACACAGCGAAGGACGGTGGGCCGGAATAAGAAAACAAAAGCGCGAAGGGACAACCGCAGGACCAAGAGACAAACAAGGAAGAGCTGCAACAAAAACCGACGCGGCGTCACAGCAATAAAACCAACAAATAACAGGAGAACAAAAAAAAAAGCATAAAAAAGTACATCCATTTATTGCCCTGGTCTTTGCAGCTACCTTAACTTAGGCACAATCATACCAGGATGCTAAGCAATCTTATACAAAGCGTCTTCAGTATGGATAAGAGAAGCGCAGAGCCGGGTTCGTAGTAGTTTCATCTCCCAGGAAGAAGCTTTTGCAGCTTTATTACGAGTATGAGTCCAAGCGGAAGTCTTTAGGACAGGAAAGAATAGTTCTGTTAAGTAAATACATTGACGATTACGAAACCATGGGCAGTGAAGAAGCTGCCGCCTAGACAAAAAAAGTTATTGCTTTGCAGCAAAAAACCGATAAACTTATTTCGTCCTATTACAGTAAAGTATTAAAAATTTCTGATGGAATTGTTGCCACTCAATTTTACCAAATTGAAACTTATATTCTAGGGGAAATCAGAGCTACTATTCTTATACTATCGCTGAGTAAAAACCGAATTAATTTCTGTAGTTGGATGTTAAAAATACCTATTTATAGGTATTTCAAAAGTAGAAAAGACTTTGTAATTTTAGTTAATTTCCTCGTATTGAGCGTATAAAAAGGGGGAAATCCAAAATCAAAAAATATTTAATCAGAGAGAAAAAAAACACTACAAAACCGGACACTGACAAGAACATTGAAGCAGGACTTGGGGATTTGGCAAAATTAGTAATGGGTAAACTCGATGAGCATGGTGTTACAATGGAACAAGCAGTATCCGCTATCGCAGCTGCGGGTGAAGAACAAGAAGGGAAAAAAACTCCAGCAAAAAAAGCTCCGGTAAAAAAAGCAGCCTCAAAGAGTAAAGCTGTGATTACAACTGTTAATGGTATAAAAACAAGCAGAGTACCACTGAACTGGAAAGAAGTATGGTATACCAACTGCCCCATGGTTTCGGCTAATAACATTGATCAGGAATTGGGTTGGTGTCGCGAGGAGTTTAAAAAAATTGGCGTTGAGTATGACTATTTGCGTCATGCTCCTGAAAACGATTGGTACCCTCACTACATTCACAACCTCGATAACATGATTCGTTTTGGAGGTCTTTATCCACCCATTGCGGTTAATGCCGATGTACGCGAAACCGTTTTGTTAGGTGCAACAAATGTCTATGAAGGGGGCTGTATGGTTGTTCGAGCTGAAGACCAAATTTTCAGAATGAAAGACCTGAAAGGTAAAAAAATAGGCCTCTCAAAGAGTCTGAATACACTTAAGAATGACTGGTGGCGCATACAGGAACACATGGGTATCTTAAATATGCTGATGCTAAACGATATGACCATGGATGATGTGGAAATTGTGGAATTTCCTTATCCGGATGATTGGTACAACAAGCCAGAAATGCTATCACCAATTAATAACCCATCTGAGCTTTGGCTTAAACGCGATCATAAACATGATTTGGCTTTTAGACCCTTGGAAACAGCATTACTGGAAGGAAAAGTGGATGCGATTTACACACAGAGCAAACCTTTTCAACACCTACAGGAGGATACTGGTAAGCTAGCGATGATTGAAGATCTGTCGACCTACCCCGACTGGAGAATACAGGTTGCCAATACACCAGCGGTTATTACCTGTACCAAAGAAATGGCTGATAATCATCCTGAACTGGTTCTTGCCTATATGAGGGCGATGATAAAAGTAGGACGTTGGGCCAATGATAACAAAAAAGCTGCAGCTTATATTCTTGATAGACAAACTTTTTACAGAGACCCTGAAGATACTTACGAGGGTATTAAGCATGTGGATATGGTGCCAAGCTTAAATGCAAAAAACATGCAATGCATAAAAATCGGTAAGGATTTTATGTTTAAACATGGCTATATCAAAAATGATTTTGATGTAGAAAAGTGGGCTCGACCAGAATTTTTGGAGCAAGCAGCTACCCAAGTACTCAAAGAAGAATGGGAAAAAAGAAGCTGGAGCAAACTTGAAAAAGGTGGTGGACTTGAGGCAGAAGGCATCAGGTTAGGCTAAAGAAAGCACATACTTGTTTAGAAAAATATAACGCCAACTGCGGGGGGGGATACACAAAGCTGCAGGTTGGCGTTTTGAAAACAGAAACAATTACAAAAAAAAGGCACAGAAATCATGAATATGTACAAAAAGAACCACCGGAAACTTAATAACAGTCTTGCTGTTAACGTAATTTATTGGGCCTCTAACAATGTTTACAGCATTGTGCCCAAGACGCCAAAACGGATCTTCCTGAGCGCAAACAAACTACACTTGGGCTATATGTCACTTCAGCAGAAGCCTATGAAAGTGGAAAGCAAATCCTGAGAAAGTGACAATACTGGATATACGTACACCCGAAGAATATTTATTCATCGGTCATGCAGCTATGGCATGGAATATTCCGGCATTTGACCAATCTTATGAATGGGATTCGGAAAAGCAACAATTCCCCATGAAACCAAATCCTGACTTTGTTGGAATAATCAAGGATAAATTTCAAGCTGACGACATACTTTTAATTACTTGCCGCTCTGGTGACCGGAGCGCATTGGCTGTCAACGAGCTGGCAAAGATTGGATATAAGCAAGCTTACAACATTACTGATGGTTTTGAAGGGGGTATCGTAGAGGATGAAACTAGTGTCTTTGCAGGTCAAAGAATGGTTAATGGCTGGAAAAATTCTGGCTTGCCTTTTACGTACAAAATAGATCCGGAACTGATGCCTTTTGTCAAGAAAAATTAAAATGATTAATGCTGATCAGATGAGCTTAATCTTTTTAGACATTAAAAAAAACAAGCCTTTAAACAAAATTAATACCTATGGGCTTACCCAAAGAAAAATAACCTTATTGGTGGCTACCGAGCAACTTTTCAGGACACAGTTCAATATAGATGAGCGCACCAATTGTGAGGCTGTAGAAATTTCCACTCCAGAAAAAATGATAACCTTAAAAGACATTAAAACTAGTAAATTAACTATAGAAAAATATGATAAATTGGTGCTTTCTCCTGGAGCAGTCTCTGTAATGCCACCGCTTCCGGGGATTGATTTTTGGGAATCTTTCATGTAAGAACAGCACAAGAATTAAAATCACTTATGAAAGTTCACAATGAATGAGTTAAAATCTTTACTATTAGTAAAAAATACAAGGAGAAGTAGTTTTTTATGAGATCGATTTACAACACCTTAGAATTCAGTAAAAGCAACGATGTGTAGTATAACTCTTTATTTGTAAATCCTTTAAAATGAAACAAATAAGGAACGCTATTCTAAGGACGATATTATTCTGCACTACAGTTCTATGCGGGCTGCTGAACCCAACGCTGATATTTGGACAGCTCGGTTCCGTCCAGAGCGGTGCAACTAAATCTTCAGCAATACAAGTTGATACATCCAGGACCGCAGGAAGTGTAGGTTTTTTTAATCAAGAATATCTGACCGGTAATTGGTGGGGAACACGCTCCTTCCTTGAAGACAGGGGTGTAAATTTTGACTTAAGGTATAGCTCAACCTATCAGGGAATGCTAACAGGAACCGGTAATAGTAATTTTGGTTACGGTGGAAAAGTGAATGCACTGATAGCATTAGAAACGGATAAGATGGGACTGTGGAAGGGTGGAAATTTTAATTTTCATTTAGAATACAGACATGGTGCAGCGCAAACCAACCTGGGCGGTACGCTTTTTTCTGTAAATACGGCACTTTTCTTGCCTTCTGATTCCCCTAAGCAGCTGGTAGCTACATCCATCAACTATACCCAGAGGATAGGAAATGGACACCGAATTTCCATAGGTAAATTTAATCCCATTGACATATATGCGTCGGATCCTTTCTATGGGGGTTGGGGGGTGGATCGGTTTATGAATATAGTCCTCGTTGCCCCACCGAGTGGCTTGGTTCCTGTAGTTTTTATGGGAGCAATTGCCTCTTTTAATTTGAAGCCTCTTAACCTCTCTGTTTTTGTATTTGATCCAAAGGACCGCACTAATGATTATTTTCCCGGAGATCTTTTTAGAACAGGAGTAAACTTGGCAATTAATGCGTCTAAAGTCACTAAAATTTGGACGTAAGACTACTTATGGTATTACCGGCATATATTCCACGGCTGAAGGAACAGATTTTTCGACTATTGGAAATGGTGTTGTCAATACATCTACTAAAAAAGGAGCCTTCAATATTAATGTGCAATTTAAGCATAACCTTCAGGAAAGCAGTGAATTTGCAAATGCTGCCTGGGGACTTTCTTTTAAGGCGGCAATTTCTGATGGTAATCCTAACTACGTAAGAGCGTCTATGGTGGCAGGCCTGGGAGGAAAGGCCCTGTTTTTTGGTCGCCATCAAGACAGTTTTGGGCTAGGCTACTTTTACTACAACTTAAGTGATGTCCTTGAGAATTCTTTTAACCCTATGATATCTATTGAAAATGAGTCCGGTCTCGAATTATACTATAATTATTCCCTTACCCCATGGCTTTATCTTGGAGCAGATTTACAGTACATTAATCCGTTTAGAGAATTGTTTAAAAATGCATTTATGGCAGGGCTCAGGACTCAGATTCGAATTAATAAATCCCGTTGGATATAGTTTTGGGTTGGTTAGTGAAAATAATAGCCCTCCTTGCGTGTGCGGTAAAGAGGACCTTTATGAAGTATGGTTGAAAAATCAGAAAAGGTCAAAGGAATAAAACGTAAGTAACATAGTAAATATTATTCCACAAAAAAAAAAAAGAAAAAAAATATGGCAAATCAAAAAAAAGAGTAAAAACCCGACATATGGATTGGTGAAAGGAAATATTCTGAAAATAGAGAAGGGTAAATGGATAAGAATACTGAATAGAGAAGGGGTAAAGAAACCTGAAAAAAACCGGAGCGAAAAAGAAAAAAAAAGGAAAGAATGGAGTGAGATCTGTGTGCTGGCTGACAGTTCGTGCTTTGGATAAGTAAAAATAAAACTAAATTTTTAATAATATATAAATTCAGAAACAGGTATCCCATATTATACAATACCGGGACGCAAATTAGAAGGCAAGCCTTACGCAGGCACAGCCAAAGTGAATGCGAGCGATGAACGTATTGATGTACTCAAAGAATTGATGAGAAGTACACCTCCTCCCATTGATTTCGAGCGGGTGATTGTCATGAAAAAGGTGTATCAGGAAACTGAGGGTTATCCCAACATTATTCGCAGGGCCAAGTTCAATGCAGAATTGCTCGAAACCAAAAAGATTTACATTGACGACAACTTGCTGGTTGGCGCCATGGGGGGCTCACTCAATGCCATCTACACCTACCCCGAATGGCAGGTAGGCTGGATGATTGAAGAGAACACCATCGAAAACTCAAAAACACCCGAAGAACGGGAAGCCAACCAATGGGTGCTCGACTACTGGACAGAACGTTCGCAGGTACCACGGGTTCTGGAAATTTACGAAAAACGTTATGGCGTTGATCCGAAACCGATTTATGATTCAGGCTATGTAGTGAGCTTCTTTGACTGGCCGGCCGGTGGCGGTAACCTCAATTACCCCAAGGTATATAATGAAGGCCTCGGCAGTATGATTAAATATGTGGAAGAACGCATGTATGAGTTGGATATGCGTTTGCCAAACAAGGAGAAATTTTATTTCTACGAAGCCTCATTAATCACCATGAAGGCCATTGTGCGCTATGCTAACCGCTATGCGGCAAAAGCGCGCGAAATGGCAGCCAAAGAAAAAAATGCACAGCGTAAAGCTGAATTGATATCGCTTGCCGAAACCTGCGAGCGTGTGCCCGAACATCCGGCCCGAAACCTGCGTGAAGCCATGCAGGCACACTTCTTCTGCCACATTGTAGCAGAAATGGAACAGGTGGGTTGTGGATATTCTGAAGCGTACTTGGGCCAAAACCTGGAGCCCTTCTATCAGCGCGATTTAGAAGCCGGGCTAATTACCTATGACGATGCCCAGTTCATGTTTAAGAACCTAATTCTTAAACTCAATGAGATCGGCTATTACTTTGGAGAGAAGGTTGCATTGCAAAATTCGGCCGACCTTGGACAAAGTATTACCCTGGGAGGCTATGATATAAATGGCGAGCATTCCCATGCCGAAATGGACTTTGTGATTCTGGATGCCAGCAATTATCTGCACTTGCCGCAGCCGCCATTGACGCTGTGCCATACGCCAAAAACTCCCGGCAAGTTGCTGGAGAAAGTGTTGGATGTAATCGGTACAGGAATAGGAATGCCTCAGCTCGTGAGCGGTGAGGCCATGGTGAAAAGGGCATTGTACAACTGGCCCGAATCTAAAGCCGGTAAATTATCGCTTGAAAAAGCAAGACGTACCTGTATAGGCGCCTGTGTGGGAAGTTACATTCCTTATGAAACAGGCCACCCCGTGGAAGGTCAGCCCAATCTTGGTAAGATACTCGAACTTACCCTGAACGATGGTTTTGACCCGCGCACTAAAAAGCAGGTAGGACCCAAATCAGGTAATCCGGAAGATTTTAAAAATTTCGAAGAACTCTATGCTGCTTTCGAAAAACAACTTTTGTACTGCGAAGAAGTGCTTAGAAGAGGCGCCTGGATAGCCAGTATGCTGGCGGCAGAATACCTGCCGGCCACCTGGCGTTCTTGCCTGACTATTGGTTGCCTTGAATCCGGTTTGGATGTGTGGAATGGTGGGGCCAACTACTATACCATCGCCCAAATCTCGGTAGGACAGGTGGATGCGGCAAATGGACTGATGGCCGTTAAGGATCTTGTATTTGACAAGAAAAAATTGACTATGGCTGAATTGAAGAAAGCACTCGCTGCCAACTTCGAAGGAGAGTATGAGAAGGTTCACAAGATGTGCTACGTAGATGCGCCTAAGTATGGAAATAATATCCAAGAAGCGGATATGATGGTGAGAAGAGTGAACAATAGTATCCTGGATGCCTTCAACAGTGTAGATGGCGGAGGTAATTACATGGGTAAGGACGACATGTACAGAACATCACTCGACCAATACACCAAGAGTATCCACAACCTGATGGGTAAGGTGACTGGTGCATTGCCTACCGGTAAAAAAGCCGGACAGGCCCTTACCGATGGTAGCTTATCTGCCATGCCGGGTACGGATGTGAATGGACCAACTGCTTTGGTGATGTCGGCTGCCATGGGTGGCGATCCTGTAAGATGGACGGCAACACACATGAACATGAAAGTGCAGCCGGACCAGCTGAAATCACGAAAAGGTAGAGATCAAATTTTGGGTCTGGTAAAAACCTTATTCGACAATGGCGGCTACCACATTCAGTTCAACTGTCTGGATACTGAAATGCTTCGAGATGCACAGAAACATCCGGAAAACTACCGTGATTTGGTGGTTCGTGTAGCTGGTTTCAGTGCCTTCTTTACCAAACTTGATGTGGGTGTTCAAAACGAGGTTATTGAGCGTACGCTTCAAACATTCAAATAGAATCAAAAGATACAGTCCCGGGTTATCCCATGACGACTGTATCTTTAACTAATACTTAAAGAAAGGTAAATATGAAAACCAAAAAGAAAATAGCTATCGCCATTGGGGCAGGGTATACTCCCGGCATCAATTCCATAATTATGGGAGCTGCTATTTCAGCCCACAAAGCAGGTTGGGAAGTAGTAGGCATTCGCGATGGTTTTGAAGGATTGCTCTTTCCTGAAAAATATCCGAACAATGGATTGATTGACTTGGGGCCAGAGGTAATCGGTAAACTGAATCCGATGAGCAGCGATGCCATGGGAACGGCAGCGACAGTTGATCCCTTCAACGTACGGACAATTAACGAACTGGAAATGGTTGAAGAAGTGGATATGTCTGATACACTTCTGGAAAACATCAAGAAAGAAAATATTGATGCTGTTATAGCCATCATGATGGGCAGAGGTCTTAAGCATTCTCCATAAACTCAATCAAAAGGATTGCAATCAGTATGTATACCAAGAACGGTAGAAAATGATATGGCAGCCACTTCTGTTGCTTTTGGCTTCAATACTGCGCTTAGTTTTAGTATTGACATGCTGGACAGAGCCAAACAAGGTGCCATTTCAGCCAAAAAAATTGGAGTTGTGGAAGTTCTTGGATCTCAGGCCGGTTGGTTGGCATTGCAAAGCGGCATCGCCGTTTTGGCCGATGCTGTTATATTACCGGAATTCCCATGCGATGTAAAAGCTCTGGCGCAACACCTGAAATCTAAAATTACTCCTGACCATCCACATGCATTGGTGGTAGTAGCAGAAGGAAGTTGATTCACAAATCTTCCTCAGAGTTACAAATGATACCATAAGCGATTTGACAAAAGCATTGTCGCCATTGGCAACAGAAGACAATAGTGGATTTGTCATCAATAAAAGCGGGAAAGCTGCCAAAACGCTATCGCATGCATTGCAACAGCTGCTTGCAGACGAAGTTTATCCATTGGTATTAGGTCCCTGGACACGCGGAGGCGATGCGACGGCCGTTGATCGTCAATTAGGTTTGGCCTATGGTGCTGCGTCAGTTAAAGCACTGGAGCAAAACAAGTTTGCCACCATGGCAGCATTTGTACCACCGCATATTGAATTTGTACCACTCATAGATGCGCTGAATAAAATACGAACGGTGAAAAGTGACAATGAATTTATGAAAGTAGCCCATGCATTAGGAATTTACACAGGAGCTTAATTCAACTATCATGGAAAATCAAAATTATTTAGATATAAAAGGCCGAGTATTGAATATACAGAGATACTGTGGCGAAGACGGTCCGGGAACCCGAACAACCGTGTTCTTGAAAGGTTGCTCACTACGTTGCAAATGGTGCAGCAATCCGGAAAGTATAAAACCAAAACCTGAATTGGATTTTAACAGAAAAACCTGCAAAGGAGCAGCTGAATGTGGTATTTGTTTAAAAGATCCATTCCCTCAAGGAGCTTTTTACGTCAGGATGGAGACGATGACAAAGTACATGCTAACTGGGATTTAGCCAACTCTTGTACCGAAGAACTTGCACAATTGTGTCCTACTGGATCTATTGGAATGTTTGGTAAAGAAATGACAGCGGCCGAAGTGCTTGATGAGGTTTTAAAAGACGAAAGTATGTACCGCAATACTGGTGGTGGCGTCACCATTAGTGGTGGAGAATGTTTGCTGCAACCTGATTTTACAGCAGCCTATTTTACGTGGTGCTCAAGAAAGTGGTATACATACTGCTATTGAAACGGCAGGTAATGTGCCTTGGGAATTCATGGAAAAAGTACTAAAACATGTAGATTTAATGTTGCACGATAATAAATTAATGAATCCCGAACGTCATAAAAAATGGACAGGAGTAACAATAAACGGTTACTGGAAAACTTTAAAAAGCATACGAAACTTTTCCAAATATAGAATTTATTACGCGTACACCACTGATACCGGGTATTAATGCCGATGAAGGACATATTCGTGCTGTAATTGATTTTATTAAGCCCTACAAAAATGTAGTTGACTATGAACTGCTTCCTTACCACCGATTTGGATTAGGTAAATACGCTTATCTCGGCAAGGTTTACGAATTGCAAGATTACGAAACACCTTCGCCTGAATTGTTAGCTCATCTACAGGGTATTATTGATGAAGCTTTTGGCCGGAAGGCGGAAGCCATAGCATAACCCATATGTGATAGTCCATGCCTTGTTCATGTTTATTGACAGGGCATGGCTTATGAACAGGCAGGTGAATTAAGATTTGTAAAGTATTTGATTCTTGAAAAAGTCTATGGAATGAAAGTCATTATGAAGGGTAAGAATTATTTCCAGGACTGAACGAAAGAGAGAGAAGAAACTTAAATAGAATAAAAAAGTGGAATTAGGTGAAATACTGTTTCTGGCATTGAAAATATTTGCTGCTGCAGCTACTTTTTTAAGCTTACTGGATATCGGACTGCAACTGGAAATGAAAGAAACCATTGTAGGCATCCGCAACCCAAGGTTTACTTTATTCACCTTGTTTTGGGGCTTCATACTCGGTCCGGCTATTGCCTATCTGCTAACTTTAGTGCTTCCCTTATCAACACACTATGCAAACGGACTTCTTATCATGAGTTTCGTTCCGGGTGCCGCCTATCTGGCGATGTTGACAGAGCGGGCCAAAGGCGATGTCCGTTATTCGGCAAGTTTTGTTTTGCTTACCTCGTTTGCCATGGTCTTTTTTATACCATTGGCACTTCCACTTATGATTTCAGACGTTTCTGTTACATCATGGGATATTGCAAAGCCATTGCTTATGCTGGTGCTTTTACCGCTGCTCATTGGCATTTTTACACGAAAAAACTGGTTGGATTCCGCTAATCGCTGGAGACCGCTTGTTAAAAAACTGGCGTCTGTTGCATTGTTTGGCGCTTTGGCCACCACTATTGCAAGTTTCGGAAGTGGTATTGTACTTTCAGCAGGCAGTTTTGCCCTGGCATCGCTTCTTTTATTTTACATATTGGTAACAGCAGCTACCTGGTACTCCTCCTATAAATTTCCTTTCGAACAACGAAGTGTACTTACACTGGGTATTCTGTCTCGCAACAGCGGCCCAGCAGTTGCCATAGCCGTTAGTATTCCGGATCTGGCAAGTGAAACATTTGTGTTAATAGGTCTGGGTATAGTTATACAAGTGGCCATGTCTTTTCCTCTAGCAAAAAGAGGCGGAAGAAAACATGGAAAACAACCTATATAAAAAAATTGAATCATGGAAACAGAAAACACAAAAAAGAGTCAATTTACCGGGCCTGGTTTTAAGGCAAAATTGAAATTTTATCATTGCAAAAGCAGCTACGATTGCATTGCTGCTTGTCCTGAGCAGGCCATAACGAAAGGTGCCGACCGCTTTCCCCCAATGGCCTGCCTGAGCGATGACCTGTTGCCTGGCAAGCCTGAAATTGATCTGGCCAAATGTACAGGATGCGGAGATTGTATTTCAGCTTGCCCTAACAATGCCTTGGAGATGGTTCCAGTAACCAGTCGAGGAGGCTCGGTCTTTTCTTAAGTATTTGAAAAACATAAATCCAACCCAAAATGTCAATTTATCCTAAGAATATGTTTTTCACTTCCGAGTCGGTAACTGAAGGACATCCCGATAAGTTTTGCGATCAGATTTCTGATGCGATTCTTGATGAATGCTTAAGACATGACCCTATGTCTCGTGTGGCATGCGAAACGTATGTAACCATGGGCGCTTTGATTGTAGGTGGTGAAATTACCACTAATGCAGTATTTGATGTAGCCAAAATTGCCCGTGATGTTGGCAATGAAATTGGCTATAATTCCCATGAATATGGTTTTGACATCAATACGGCCGCTATCTTTAGAACCATACACGCACAATCGCCGGACATTCATATGGGCGTATCTAAAGGAGAAAAAGAAATTGGTGCAGGCGATCAGGGATTAATGTTTGGATATGCCTGTAATCAAACAGATGAGTTAATGCCTTTACCAATAACATTAGCTCACAAACTGGCCATGAAGTTGGCAGAAGTGCGCAAATCTAAAGTAATGCCATTTCTTGGTCCGGATGGAAAGACCCAAGTAACCGTGGAGTATCGGGATGGAAAACCGCTCCGAGTGGATTATGTGGTAATCGCGGCTTCTCATACGGCTGCCTATGTAACTTCAGATGGAAAATTTACAAGCGAAGCGGTAAAGCAAGAAATCATCGATAAGGTGGTAGGCCCAATCGTTGGCGATTTAATGGATGACGATACTAAAATAGTAATTAACGGAACGGGTAAGTTTTTGGTTAGCGGGCCACAGGCAGACACAGGATTGACAGGTCGCAAAATTATTGTTGACACCTATGGTGGATGGTCAGTTCATGGAGGTGGTGCATTCAGCGGTAAAGATCCAACAAAAGTTGACCGTTCGGCTGGATATATGGCAAGATATATTGCCAAGAACCTTGTTGCTGCAGGACTTGCGGACGAATGCTTGCTGCAAATCGGGTATTGTATAGGAGTAGTCGATCCCGTTTCGGTCATGGTAAATTCCTATGGAACAGGAAAATATTCAGATGAAACATTAAACAAGCTTGTAAGAAAAGTCTTTTCCTTATCACCTCTCGGCATTATTAATCACTTAAATTTAAGACGCCCTATCTATCTCCCAACAGCGGCTTACGGACATTTTGGTCGTGACAATTTTGCCTGGGAAAAAGTAGATGCAACAGAAGAACTTTTGGCCAAAGTGAAGAACTTATAATATATAATAATGCAACCACCAAAATAGTTAAGAAACAATATAAAAATTGAATTAGGAAGATAAAATAAATAATTATTTGGTGAAAATTAAAAGAGCAGTAATGCGCACTTCAAAAGAAACATAATACATTGCGATTGTTGATGTGAAAGAATGTTTTGGTGATAGTGCTTGCATCAAAGTTTGCGAGGTAAAAGCAATTAAAGAAGGGCCTAGGCGGTACCCATGCAAATGGCGCAGCTGAATTAATCAGAAAAAGCTATAATTGGCTAGACTGTTTTGGTGGCTGTTGGAAAGGTGACATAATTAATAACGGCCAGTTTCAACGTGAAATAGTTTTTAACTGGCCTAATGCCTTTGAAAAGTTTTAATCTATTGAAACAGAAGAAGAATTAAAAGCACTTCCCGGTGGTGGTTTTTTTTGATGATACCAAGAAAATTGCTATTACAGGATGGCAGGCTGAAACTAAAAGGTGGGTATGTTCCTGGTCTCAATAAGTTACTTGAGTTTGTTTTGAAAATAGATGGAGTTTCATCAATTCTGATTTAGACTTAATAATAATTTGATTTAAATCTAATTTTAAAATTATAAATATGGCTTTAATTATAACAAAAGAATGTGTCAATTGTGATGCCTGTATAAGTGAATGTCCAAATAATGCTATTTATGAACCTGATTTTAAATGGTCTTTTGCTGATGGGACTAGTTTAAAAGGTGACGTAAAAACACTGGATGGAAGAGACATAATTGCAGAGGAGAAACAGGAACCTATTTCAGAGAGTATTTATTATATAGCCTACGATAAATGTACGGGTTGCAAAGGCTTTTTTGATAAACCAAAATGTGCTGAAGTATGTCCGGCACATTGTTGTATTCCAGATGTAAATCATATTGAAACCGAAGAACAACTATTAAAGAAAAAAGCTTGGTTACATAATGAGTAAATAAACTACTTAAGGCTAAAGTGTAATTTATAGATAATTCAGGCTTTTTCAATTGATTTATGCAAGACCATTTCAAATGGTATAAAAACTTGATATTATGAAAAATAAAATTTTTCCAAAATTAATTTGTGATGCCAATGAAGCCGTTGCTATAATTGCTCATAAAACCAACGAAGTTTGCGCTATTTATCCAATAACACCTGCTTCGCCTATGGGAGAGCATGCAGATGTTTATAGTGCAAAAGGGCAAAAAAATATTTGGAATACCATTCCAAGAATTGTTGAATTGCAAAGTGAAGGAGGAGCAGCAGGAACTGTTCACGGATCCTTACAAGGCGGAGCACTCACCACAACCTTTACTGCCTCACAAGGTTTGTTGTTGATGATTCCCAACATGTATAAAATTGCAGGGGAGTTATTGCCATGTGTAATACATGTAGCAGCCAGAACTATTGCAACACATGCCCTTTCTATTTTTGCAGATCACTCTGATGTCATGGCTTGTCGACAAACCGGATTTTCAATGTTATTTAGTAGTTCTGTTCAAGAAGCTCAAGATTTTGCTTTAATTGCTCAAGTGGCAACCCTAAAAAGTAGGGTTCCATTTTTAAATATTTTTGATGGTTTTAGAACGTCGCATCAAATTTCTAAAATTGATGCCATTCCAGATTCTATTCTTAAGGCCATGATGCCCGAAGATAAAATCATGGAACATAGAAAAAGATCTTTAGATCCAGATCATCCCGTTTTAAGAGGTTCATCACAAAATCCAGATATATTTTTTCAATCTAGAGAAGCAGCTAACTTATATTTTGAAAAAGTGCCAAGTATTGTTCAAGATGTAATGGATGAGTTTTACCAACATACAGGTCGTAAATACAATCTCTTTGATTATGTTGGACATCCAGAAGCGGATAGAGTAATTCTTATAATGGGTTCAGCTGAAGGTACCGTTAGAGAAACAATTGATTTTCTATTGGAACAAAACGAAAAAGTTGGAGCGATATTTATTCGATTATTTAAACCTTTTTCTATTTCAGCTTTTGTAGAGGTTTTACCAAAATCAGTTAAAAAAATAGCTGTTTTAGACAGAACAAAAGAACCAGGTAGTATTGGCGATCCATTATATTTAGATGTTGTTGCAGCTTTAGTTGAAAGTGGAATTCAAATGCCACAGGTAGTTGCTGGTCGCTACGGATTGTCTTCCAAAGAGTTTACTCCTACCATGGTTAAAGGAATTTATGACGAATTGTTAAAAGAAAATCCAAAAAATCACTTCACTATAGGCATTCATGACGATGTAACTTTTACAAGCTTGGATTACAAATCTGATTTTAGAATTAAATCTTCTACGTTTACCGGTTTATTCTACGGATTAGGTTCTGATGGTACGGTTAGTGCTAACAAAAATGCGATTAAAATTATTGGAGAAACAACCAATAACTATGTTCAAGGTTATTTTGTTTATGATTCTAATAAAGCTGGAACAAAAAACGGTATCTCACTTGCGTTTCGGTCCAGATGTCATTCATTCAAATTATTTAATTGATAACGCAGATTTTATTGCTTGTCATAAATTTAGTTTTATTGAAAAATCAAATTTGATTTCTAAACTAAAACATGGTGGCACATTTCTATTGAATTCGCCATTTACTAAAGATGAAATTTGGGATGAGTTAGCTGTCCAAGTTCAAAAAACAATACTTGAAAAAGAAATTAAATTTTATATAATAGATGCTAATAAAGTGGCTTTAGGCGAAAATTTAGGCAAAAAATAAATACCATTTTACAAACCTGTTTCTTCTCGAATTTCTGGAATTTTACCCCAAGATGAAGCCATACAAAAAATAAAAGATAGCATTGTTAAAACCTATTCTCGCAAAGGACAAAAAATAGTCCAAATGAATTTTAATGCGGTAGACAAATCGTTAGAAAATCTATATCAAGTTGACTATCCAAAAATAATTTCGGGTCAAATACATCTAAATTCAGCATTGCGAAATCCTCTAGTGGTTTTGTTACAGAAGTATTAGAAAAAATATTTGCAGGTCAGGGAGACGAACTTCCGGTTAGTGCTTTTTCTGTAGATGGAACATTCCCAACAGGAACGTCACAATATGAAAAAAGAGGAATTGCCGACTTCATGCCAATTTGGGAAGACACTGATATTTGTACTCAATGCAATAAATGTGTAGCAATTTGTCCACATGCAGCTATTAGATCTAAAGTA